>CAXBLB010000006.1:0-203228 GCA_963976655.1 uncultured Halieaceae bacterium | reverse complement strand
CCCAGCAGATCATCACTGGTGAACTCTCCGGTAATCTCCCCCAGACACTGTTGGCACTGTCGCAGGTCTTCCGCAAACAACTCCCCGGCCCCCGATTGTTCAAGCTGACGTTCGCCGCACAGCAGATAGTATTGCGCCTGTTCAAGCGCCCTGAGGTGGCGCCGTCTGGCGCTGAAATTGCCCTCGGCCCCAGAGTCATAGCCCATACAGCTTTTGAGGTGCTCGCGCAGTAATGACATACCTTCGCCGGTTTTGGCCGATAGCGAGATAACGTTCGGATTTCTGCGCTCGTCGAGAGAGGCTGCTTGTGCTGAAAGATCACACTTGTTATTCACCAGAGTGACAGGAATACCCTCAAGCCGCATGGCGTGATTCTTGCCGAACAGGCTGAAGGGATCCACGTTATCAACGTTTTCGAGAGAGCCGTCGACAACCAGTAGAATCCTGTCCGCCGTTGCCATTTCATTCTGTGCCCTGCGGATACCCTCCTGCTCGATGAGGTCAGTACTGGAGCGCAGTCCGGCAGTATCTACGATATGCAGTGGCATGCCATCGATCTGGATATGTTCACGCAGCAGATCACGGGTTGTGCCTTCTATTTCCGTGACGATGGCGCTGTCTTGACCTGACAACGCATTTAGCAGACTGGACTTGCCTGCGTTTGGCCTGCCAACAATAACGATCTTCATTCCCTCTGACAGCAGGCTGCCCTGGCGCGCTTGGGCGGTAACTGACGAAAACAGTGCCTTGACTTCATCCAGCAAGGTGGCGACGCGAGCATCGGCGAGAAAATCGATTTCTTCTTCAGGAAAATCAATAGCGGCCTCAATAAACACCCGCAATGCTGTTACCGCGTTTACCAGTGCCTCGATTCTGCGTGAGAATTCTCCTTGCAGTGTACGTGAGGCGTTCAAAGCCGCCTGTTTGCTTGAACTTGAGATAAGGTCGGCAATGGCTTCTGCCTGCGTGAGATCAAGCTTGTTGTTAAAGAATGCGCGCTCGGAGAATTCGCCCGCGCTGGCAAGGTGTGCTCCCAGATTGCAGCAGGCGTTCAGTAGCAGATCGAGGACAACGGGGCCTCCGTGCCCTTGCAATTCCACAACATCTTCCCCCGTGAATGAGTTCGGTGCAGGGAAAAACAGCGCCAGCCCGCTATCCAGGATAACGCCGGATTCATCTCGAAAGTGGCAATAGTGAGCGTATCGGGGAAGCAGGCTCAGGCCGGTGATTGCTCTGCCAATGTCGTTTGCGCGCGGCCCCGAAAGTCGAACTATACCGATCCCCCCCTGTCCTGGAGGGGTGGCCACGGCGGCTATCGTGGTTCTTTCAGACATCTGGAGTCCGAATTCAGTCCTGGAAATCCCTGCCTTCAGGCCGGAGCGTGAGCCTTCTCAATCTGTCGTGTGATTACGTACTGTTGTGCTATCGACAGCAGGTTATTGACCAGCCAGTACAGTACCAGTCCGGCCGGGAACCAGAGGAAGAAGAATGTGAAAACGATAGGCATCCACTGCATGATTTTAGCCTGCATTGGATCCGGCGGCGGCGGGTTGAGCTTTTGCATGAACCACATGCTGGCTCCCATCAGAAGTGGCAGCACGAAGTACGGATCCATGACTGAAAGGTCATCGATCCAGAGAAAGAAGGGAGCGTGGCGCAGTTCGACACTTTCCATGAGCATCCAGTACAGACCGATGAACACCGGCATCTGAACAAGAATTGGCAGGCACCCCCCTAGCGGATTAATTTTTTCTTTGCGGTAGAGGTCCATCATGGCCTGGGATTGTTTCTGTTTGTCGTCGGCATACTGTTCACGTATGTCCATCATTTTGGGTTGTACACGACGCATATTGGCCATCGAACGATAAGAGGCTGCGGACAATCTATAAAAGAGCAATTTGATAAGTACAGTCAGCAATATGATAGCCACGCCCCAGTTGCCGACAATCGCCTGAATTTTTGTCAGAAGCCAGAACAGAGGTTGCGCTATCCACCACAACCAACCGTAATCCACGGTGAGATCGAGGTAGGGTGAAATCTCCTTGAGCGTGTACTGGTCTTTCGGCCCCGCATAGAAACTGGCACCGGTACGGCCTGATTTCCCCGGATCCAGCTCGAGAGGCGGGCTGGTGAACTCGGCGAGATTGAATCCGTTTTTGGATGTTCTCGCGCTAAAGGTATGAGTCTGGTTCTGGGCAGGCACCCAGGCGCTCAAAAAGTAATGCTGCACCATGGCGATCCAGCCGCCAGGCATAGTCTCCTTGAAGGGATCTTCCGCGATCTCGTCGAACTGGAATTTCAGGAATCGATCCTCAGGGGTGGTCGTTGCAAACCCCAGAAAAGGTTGCATGCCCATGGCAGACGTTTCCTGGGTGGGGGGTGGCCCGCTTTCACGCTTGATCTGGCCGAACAGAATTGACGACCATCGGCTGTCGCTGTTGTTTTCAACCAGGTAATCGATGTCGATAAGATAGCTGCCGCGGTCAAGCGTAAAGCGCTTGGTAACCTTGACGCCGTCAGATTGCTGCCACGGCAGTTCCACTACCAGTGTGTCGGCGTTTTCTGACAATGTGTATTCTGCGGCACTGCTGCTGAATTCAGCGCGGCCGTTTTTGTCTATGCCATCGGTGCCGATCAAACCGCTACGGGCGATATAGACAAGGTTTTCATTCTGTTCGAGCAATACGAAGGGTTCATCGGGGTTGTCCAGTTGTTCGAGATGCTGCGGCAATGACAACTCGATGATATCTCCGCCGGTCAGGTCGATGACGAACTGCAGGACATCCGTGCGGACACGAACAATGCGATTGGGTGTCTCTGTGGTATCAACCTGCGCCGTAGTATCACCCATTGGCTCCGGCGCGCTGGGGAGGTCGCTGCTGCCTGGTGCGTCGTCGGCACTGGGCAAACCGGGGGATGGGTCCGCCACTGGATTTTCGGGTAGCAGTCGCGACGGGTTTTCCGCGACGGCGAGGTTTCTGGCGTTCTTGAATGCCACCCACTCGGTTAAAAGCATGAAGGAAAGTATGGCGATAGCGCCTATCAGCAAAATTCGTTGCAAATCCATAGTGGGGTCTGTGGTCTATTTGTTGTGGGTACAGGACGGAACCGGATCGAGCCCGCCCTCATGCCAGGGGTGGCATTTTGACAGGCGGCGAAGAGCAAGGCAGCTACCTTTTACAACACCGTGACTGGCTATCGCCTGCTGCGCGTAGGCAGAGCAGCTTGGGTAAAAGCGGCAATTTGGACCCAGAAACGGGCTCAGGCACGCCTGGTAGCAGGATATAAGGAAGATAGTGAAGCGACGCATCAGGAAGGATCTCTGCTGTGGCTTGAGTTGGCATTGCTGGCGTGTCGGCACAATTTCTGCCACTGCTGCTGCAATATAGAGGATAGCTCGGAATTATCCAAATCACCCATGCCGGGTCGTGCCAGCAGGACAACATCGAGAGTCAGATCGTCGGCTGGCAGATGACGAAAAAACTCCCGTGCGACGCGTTTGATTCTGTTGCGGGTCACCGCGTGTCGAACGTGTCTTTTTGCGATGACCAGCCCAAGTCGGTGATTGGACTGATCGTTGTGCCGTGCCAGCAGAAGCAGGTGTTTGTGTGAAGCTCTTGCGCTAGGAGTATCGAATACACGACTGTAATCCGACGCGTTGAGCAGACGCCTGGCTTTACCGAAACCGAAACCCGGGATAACGCTGTCCACTCGCCAGTGCTGCACTCTCGATGCAGACAGCCAAGACGATTTTACGCAGACAGGACTTTGCGTCCCCGGGCTCGGCGCCGGTTGAGCACCCGGCGTCCACCCTTGGTAGCCATGCGTGCGCGGAATCCATGCGTGCGTTTGCGCTTGATAACGCTGGGCTGAAAGGTTCTTTTCATAGCTGTGATCCAGGCAATGTGTTTAAGAAGAAGGGAGAGGCTCGACAAACGAGGCCCGCCAAAAAAGGTGGGGTAGTCTATGTAAAACCGCAGGTTATTTCAATCTCGCCGTGAAGAATCTTGTGTTACCGAGCCGGGCAACTGGCGACATCTCGCTGTACCCCGAGAAACGGTCGATATCGGTGGTGAACTGCTGAACGGGAAAGCGGTTGCAAGTGGCCAACCCTCCCTTGTGCCCGGGGCCAGTGTCGGCGCGCCTCAACGCCATCGCCGCACATGTTCCCAAGAAGATACTAACATCTTATCCACAGGCAGGGGGATTCCATCGGAAATCCCAAAGCAAACCAAAAAAACACAGCGATACTGTGCTAAATTATTGTTTTAATTATAAAAAAAATATTTTAAATTTTTTGGGTTTACTGTGGATAAGTAACAGATTGCAGCGTATGATTGGCGCTTCGGTTGGTTGTCCCAGCCGATAGAATAAAAGCGTTTAGCCATAGCGTTCGGCAGCTAAATTTAAATTCTGAATATTTAAGCAGCGCGGTGCCCAGCCGTGCACTGGGGGTTTCTTTGCCCGAAACCATGTGGCAACAATGTATCGACAAACTGCGGGACGAACTCCCTTCCCAGCAGTTTAGCACCTGGATACGCCCACTGGAGGCGAGTCGTGGCCATTCTTCACTGACTCTACGAGCGCCCAACAGGTTCATTCGGGACTTCGTGGCGGAAAAGTATGCCGAGAGGATCCGCGAGTTATTGCGCGATGTTGATCCCGCCGGCTCGGTAGAGTTGTGTCTCGAAATTGGCGGCGATAGCGCGGTTGCGATGCGCAACGACAGCGTTGCTCCCTCCCCCCCAGCCAGCGACGCGACGCCATCTGCGCCGCCTCCAGAGGCGGTTGCAAACAGAACCGATGGTTCGGTGCCCTCCAGGTTTTCCCGGCCGGCGAATGTGCAGTTGCGCAAAGTTGAGGTGGAGGGGTCGTTGCAACACCGCGACGGACTATTACACAGTCATACATTCGATAGTTTTGTAGAAGGTAAATCCAACCAGCTCGCGCTCGCCGCTGCACAACAGGTTGCGGAGAATCCTGGAGACTCCTATAACCCGCTGTTTTTGTACGGTGGGGTGGGTTTGGGAAAGACCCATCTCATGCAGGCGGTTGGCAATGCGTTGAAAATGCGCAACCCCGAGGCAAAAGTTGTTTATCTGCATTCGGAACGCTTCGTCGCCGATATGGTAAAGGCTCTGCAGCTCAATGCCATTACCGACTTCAAGCGTTATTATCGTTCTGTCGATGCATTGCTGATTGACGACATCCAGTTTTTTGCCAAGAAGGATCGCTCCCAGGAAGAGTTTTTTCATACGTTTAATGCGTTGCTGGAGGGAGGACAGCAGATGATCCTCACCTGCGACAGGTACCCCAAGGAAATTGATGGCCTGGAGGAGCGTCTCAAGTCACGTTTTGGCTGGGGCCTTACCGTTGCGGTGGAACCGCCGGAACTGGAAACACGTGTAGCCATTCTGATGAAGAAAGCGGCAGAGGCGGGTGTTGATCTGCCGCCCGATTCGGCCTTCTTTATAGCACAGCGTATCCGCTCCAACGTGCGCGAACTCGAGGGTGCATTAAAACGGGTGATGGCTAGCGCCCGCTTCGTCCGCAAGTCCATCGATATAGAAATCATAAAGGAAAGTCTCAAGGATCTGTTGGCATTGCAGGATCGACAGGTGAGCATGGAAAATATCCAGCGCACGGCGGCGGAGTATTACAAGATTAAAGTCTCGGATATGATGTCGCGCCGCCGCAGCCGGTCTGTTGCCCGGCCGCGACAGATGGCAATGGCGCTGTCGAAGGAGCTCACCAACCACAGCCTGCCGGAAATCGGGGAGAGTTTTGGTGGTCGGGATCACACGACAGTGCTTCACGCATGTCGTAAAATCAAGGAACTACGTGAAACAAATTCCGACATACGCGAAGATTACAAGAACTTGCTACGATCGCTGACTACATGAGAGTGCCGCGCCGGAAGTTTGTTGGGCGACAACCGTTGTGTTCTTAAAAACACCAGAAGGAATAAGAGCCTTATGAAGTTCAGTGTCTCGCGGGATACTCTCCTGAAGTCCTTGAATTTGGTGGCTGGCGTAGTAGAGCGTCGCCAGACCCTGCCGGTGCTGGCCAATGTCTTGATGGTGCTCGAAGGGGATCGCCTTTCGCTTACCGGCACCGACCTCGAGGTGGAGCTTGTCGGCAGGGTACAACTGCCCGCAGCCGGCGAGCCCGGTGAAGTCACGGTACCTGCCCGCAAGCTGACGGATATTTGCAAATCGTTGCCCGAAGGCAGCGATATAAATTTCGCTGTCACGGATGGCAAGGCTACCGTGAAGTCGGGTCGCAGCCGTTTCAGCTTGTCGACCCTGCCGGCGCGGGAATTCCCCAATGTCGAGGACAGTATCGGCACACACCAGCTCAATCTCAAGCAGGGGCAGCTCAAGCGTCTGATCGAGCGTACAGCTTTTGCCATGGCACAGCAGGACGTGCGCTACTATCTTAATGGGATGCTTTGGGAGCTGCAGGGCCAGCATCTGAGAGTGGTGGCCACAGATGGTCACCGGCTGGCGATGTGTACCTGCCCCGATAAATTGCAGGTTAAGGGCGACGGAGATGCTCAGGTCATTCTCCCCCGCAAGGGTGTGCTGGAGCTGGCCAGGCTGCTCATGGACGAAGATGAAGATATTGCGATAGTCATCGGTAGCAATCATATTCGTGCCATGACCAGCGACTTCACCTTTACTTCCAAGCTGGTCGATGGAAAGTTTCCCGATTACCAGCGCGTATTGCCGCGCAGCCCGGACAAGATTCTGTTCGGCTCACGTCTGGATTTGCGCCAAGCCTTCGCCAGAACGGCGATTCTATCGAATGAAAAATACCGCGGCGTCCGATTGAAATTGTCGGCGAACTCCCTCGATATTCTGGCAAATAACCCGGAACAGGAGGAGGCGGAAGAGACCGTTTCCGTAGAATATAACGGCGAATCGCTGGAGATCGGGTTCAATGTCAGCTATTTGCTCGACGTTCTCGGTGTGCTCAGTGGAGACAAGGTCAAGTTGTCTCTGGCGGATCCTAACAGTAGTGCTTTGCTCGAAGAATCCGAAGAAGACGGCGACTCACAGTATGTTGTCATGCCCATGCGCTTGTGACGGTATCAGGTCTGAGGTTCGCCATGCGGACCTTCCCGGGCATTACAGTGAGTCAATCCCTATCAAAATGGTCGCTGAGCGGCCCGAGCGCGGGCTTGCGGTAGCAGCCCTGCATGTGACGCTCGACGCAAGGTACCTCAGTTAATCGGGAGAACGAAAGAGGCCCTTTGCGGGCGGCTTTTCTCACAGCGTGGCCCTTACCCAGCTCAGAATAGATCGAGTGCGGAACCTGCGTGGAGTTGATGTGCAGGGGCTGCAGAAGGTCAACGTTTTTTTTGGACCGAACGGCAGCGGTAAGACCTCTGTACTGGAGTCGATACACCTGCTGGGCATGGCCCGCTCATTTCGTGGCGCGGGAATCAAGCCCCTCATTTCCCATGGCGAGGAGGATTGCGTCGTTTTCGGTGCTGGCAGGCAGCATCACGGTCGCGCGGCGCTGTCCCTGGGGGTACAGCGGAGCACGTCTGGGGGAGCCCTCATACGCATTGGCGGCAAGCCAGTGCGAACGGTCGCGGAGCTGGCGGCCCATTTACCCCTTCAGGTTATAAATGCGGACAGCTTTGACCTGTTATGCGGCCCCCCGTCCGCCAGGCGACAGTATCTGGACTGGGGTGCGTTCCACGTGGAACACGCTTTTTTTGCCCACTGGCAACGATTCCAGCGATGTATTAAACAGCGCAATATGCTGCTTCGGCATGATAAACTCTCAGATCAGGAGCTCGCAGTATGGTCCCGGGAACTGGCCAGTGCAGGCAGCGCAGTCAACGATTACAGAAAAGCATATTTTGATCGGCTGGTGCCCTGTTTCAAGCAGGCCATGAGTAGCCTGGCCCCCTCGCTGGACGGTCTTGAGTTGCGATTTCGCCAGGGCTGGGACAGCAAAACCGATTACCAGCAGGCTCTGGAACATGGAGCTGCTGCCGATATTGAACAGGGTTATACCCATGCGGGCCCCCAGAGGGCGGATATTCGGGTGACGTCGCATGGCCACCTGGCGGCAGATACGCTCTCTCGCGGACAACAAAAGCTGGTGGTATGTGGTCTGAAGCTGGCCCAGGGCCGGTTGATGACGGAACTCGGTGGTGGGGATTGCACTTATCTGATCGATGATCTCCCGTCGGAGCTTGACCGGACCCACTGTAGGCGGGTCTGTGAGTTGCTGGCAGCCACTGAGGCGCAGGTCTTTGTGACTTGTGTAGAAGTGGATCTGTTCAGGGCTGTCTGGCCGGAATCCGAGGCGCTTGCCGTGTTCCACGTGGAACACGGCAAAATAAAGCCCTATTTACCCTTAGGTTGAGTGAAAGCCGGACCCACCGGACTCACCAAAACAAAGAGACGCAGTGTATGAGCGAAGACATAGAGCACAATTACGACTCGTCGAGCATCAAAGTGCTGAAAGGCCTGGATGCCGTGAGAAAGCGTCCTGGAATGTACATCGGCGATACCGACGATGGTACAGGCTTGCACCACATGGTGTTTGAGCTGGTCGACAATTCCATAGACGAGGCCCTGGCGGGCCACTGCACAGCGGTAAATATTATTATTCACCCCGACGAATCGGTCACGGTAAGCGACGACGGTCGTGGAATACCCACTGAAATGCACGAGGAGGGTGTCTCCGCTGCCGAAGTGATCATGACGGTCCTGCATGCGGGCGGCAAGTTCGACGACAACTCCTACAAGGTGTCCGGGGGTTTGCATGGCGTGGGTGTTTCAGTCGTAAATGCCCTCTCCGAGGAGTTGATACTGACGATCCGCCGTGATCGCAGGATGTACGAGCAGATTTATCGGCATGGCGTGCCGCAAGCGCCCCTGGCAGAGATTGGTACTACGGAAAGCTCGGGAACCACCGTGCGCTTCAAGCCCTCGTCCCAGACTTTTACCAGCATCGAATTTCACTTCGAGCAACTCGCGAAGCGTTTGCGCGAACTGGCATTTCTGAATTCAGGCGTATGCATTCACTTGAAAGACGAACGCAGCGGCAAGGAGGAGACGTACCAGTACGATGGCGGTCTGAAAGCCTTCGTTGACTACCTGAACCTGAACAAGACGCCTGTGAACAAGGCTTTCCACTTTCAGCTCGACACCGAGGATGGTATTGGCGTTGAGGTTGCGATGCAGTGGAACGACGCGTTCCAGGAGAATATTTTCTGTTACACCAATAATATTCCCCAGCGGGACGGCGGCACACACCTGGCTGGCTTTCGGGCCGCACTCACCCGCAGCCTCAACTCCTACATAGAGAAGGAAGGGCTGGCTAAAAAGGCCAAGGTCAATACCACCGGTGACGACGCGCGTGAAGGTCTCACCGCGATTATTTCGGTCAAGGTCCCGGACCCGAAATTTTCCTCTCAAACGAAAGACAAACTGGTGTCTTCAGAAGTAAAAACAGCAGTAGAGCAGGCTGTTAATGCGCAGTTCTACGATTATTTGCTGGAGAACCCCGCGGAAGCGAGAGCCGTTGTAGGTAAAATGCTGGATGCCGCCCGGGCTCGCGAGGCCGCGCGTAAAGCGCGTGAAATGACCCGGCGCAAGGGCGCGCTGGACATCGCAGGTCTGCCGGGCAAACTGGCCGATTGTCAGGAGAAGGACCCCGCGCTGTCTGAACTATATCTTGTGGAGGGCGATTCCGCCGGCGGCTCAGCGAAACAGGGTCGTAACCGCAAATACCAGGCAATACTCCCGCTCAAGGGCAAGATTCTTAACGTCGAAAAAGCGCGGTTTGACAAAATGCTCGGCTCAGCCGAGGTAGGCACGATAGTAACGGCGCTGGGATGTGGAATAGGCAAAGACGAGTTTGACGCGAACAAGTTGCGCTATCACAGCATTATCATCATGACCGATGCCGACGTGGATGGGTCTCATATTAGAACCCTGCTGTTGACGTTCTTTTTCCGCCAGATGCCGGAATTAATTGAACGCGGCCATGTTTTCATTGCCCAGCCGCCGCTGTACAAGATCTCCCGGGGCAAGCAGCACAACTACCTGAAAGATGACGATTCGCTGTTGCAGTACCTGACACAGTCTGCCCTGGACGGCGCATCGGTGTATGTGAATCCGGACGCGCCCGCAATATCGGGTGGTGCGCTGGAAGCCCTGGTAAACCAGTACCGTGGGGTAGATGCCACAATCCAGCGCCTTTGCCGTCTGTATGCGCCGGTCGTGCTTTGGGAGATGGTATATGGCGAAACCCTGACACCAGAAGAAATGCGCGATGCTGATCTGGTACAGGCTTTCTGTGACCAATTAAGTGAGCGCTTACAAACCGTAGACCCGTCCTATGGCCTATTTTCTGTGGTAATGCGTCGTGACCATGAGCGACAGCTGTTTTTCCCGGTAGTGAAGGTTCTGGCTCACGGCATCGAAACGGAAACGGAATATCATCATGAGTTTTTTGCTTCCGGCGAGTATCGTTCGTTGGTGGCGCTCGGCAATACCATTAACAACCTGATTGACGAGGATGGCTATTTCCAGAGGGGCGACAAGACCCTTGTCACTCGCAGTTTTGCCGAGGGCTTCAGCTGGTTAATGGCGGAGGCCCGCAAGGGTTACAGCATTCAACGCTACAAGGGTCTGGGTGAGATGAACCCTGAACAACTTTGGGAAACCACCATGGATCCAGCCGAGCGCCGGATGCTGAAGGTAACCATTGACGATGCTATTTCCGCGGACCAGATTTTCACCACGCTGATGGGCGATCATGTAGAACCGCGCCGCGAATTCATTGAGGAGAATGCACTCTCGGTTGCGAACCTGGATGTTTAGTCCAAGCACGTTGTTGGAGGGCGGATGGCCACACTGACCTTTTTTGGTGCCGCTCAGGAGGTCACCGGCTCCTGTCACCGGATCGAATCGCCAGCTTTGGGCAGCATGCTGCTCGATTGCGGCATGCACCAGGGGGGCGATGCTGTAGAGCGATTGCACCAGGAAGACTTCGCGTTCGACCCGGAGACGATTGACGCGGTGATTCTGTCGCATGCGCACCTGGATCACTCCGGTCTGCTGCCCCGGCTGGTCAACGAGGGCTTTCGCAAGCCAATTTACTGCACTGCAGCCACCCGCGATTTACTGGAAATCATGCTGGAAGACTCGGCAGCGCTCTATGAGCGCGACCTTGAAAGGGAAAACCTGCGTCGCGCGCGGCGTGGAAGAAAGAAAATCAAAGCCAGGTACAGCATGAAGGATGTCGCCAGAACGTTGCAACTCTGTCAGCCGCAGGAGTATGGAGAATCCAGGCAGATCGGCGAGGAGGCAACGCTTAAGTTCCACGATGCCGCACACATCCTCGGCTCTGCAATAGTTGAGCTGCGAATGCGCGAGACAGGCAAGGAGAAAATCCTGGTTTTCTCCGGTGATCTGGGTAAGTCCGATTCTACCCTCATGAGCAGTCCAGCCGAACTGGAAGATGCCTCACTGCTTCTGGTTGAAAGCACTTATGGCGATCGCAACCACCGCATGATGGGCGATACGTTGGGTGAACTGAAAGAGGTATTGCGCGACACCTGGCAGGACGGTGGAAACGTGATGATTCCCGCATTCGCCGTTGGTCGCACGCAGGAATTATTGTTTCAACTGGGAAGCCTTTATCAGCAGGGCGAACTCGACAACTGGCAAATTTTTCTCGACAGCCCCATGGCGATCAAGGTCACCGCCGTATACAGCCGCTGGCTGGCGCAACTGGATGAGGATGTATTGCGGGCCCTGCGGGCCGAGGGCAAAAAAACTCTTGAGACGTTTCTGCCCTCACTTAATCTTTCCGTTACGCCCGAAGAATCCATGGCCATAAACAAGGTCAAGCGTGGCGCGATTATCATTGCCGGCAGCGGCATGTGCACGGGTGGGCGTATCAGACATCATTTCAAACAGCGGATCTGGAACGAGCGCAACACGATTATTTTTTGCGGGTTTCAGGCGCGGGGTACACTGGGCAGATTGCTGGTGGATGGAGTGAAACAAATCCGTATGTTCAACGACGAGTTCGCAGTGAAGGCGCGTATTGAAACGCTGGGCGGATTCTCCGCGCATGCGGGGCAATCCGAGTTGCTCGCCTGGATCGGCAATTTCAACTCCCGGCCCCGGGTGGTTCTCGTGCATGGCGAGCCCAGAGCAATGGATATCCTGTCGGAGAAAATCTGGCAGCAGCAGCAAAGTGCAGCGGAGACGCCCCGTTTGGGACAAAGCGTTATTTTCTAGCAGGCGTTTCGGACTCAGGTGATCGTGGGGAGCGGTCTATTCGCCGCTAGCAGGGTTATCGGCCTCGCGTGTTATCGCTTCCAGTCTGCCCTGTTCGATATCTTCATGGATGGGTTCGATGCCGGGCAGTTTGTCGCGTGTTTTTGCGGAGAGTTGCTGAAAGCGATCGACCTTGCCGTATAAGCCCTGTTTGCCCGCCAGGCTGGTTACCGTGTCATTGTAGTGATTCTGTGCCGCGCGCATGGAATTTCCCAGGCGGTCCAGGCGCTCAGCCACGCGACACACCTGATTGTAAATGTCGCCAGCGCGATCACTGATTTCGCGGGCCTCCCGGTTGCTCTGGTCAATCATCCACAGGTTTGCAACGGTGCGCAGAATTGGCATCAGCGTGGTGTGGGAAACCATGATAACGCCCTTCTGGTAGCCGTAGTTAAAGAGCTCTTTATTGTGCTTCATGGCTTCGATGTAGGCTGGCTCAACCGGCATGAACATGAGTACGAAATCCGGGCTGCCGATATCGGGTAGATTGGCGTAGTCTTTACTGCCCAGGTCGTCTATGTGTCTGCGCACTGCCATGGCGTGGGCGTTCAGCGCTTCAAGCCGGCCCTCGTCCGTGTCTGCCGCTATGGCCCGATCATAGTCAACCAGCGATACCTTGCTGTCCACGACCAGATTTTTCCCGTCCGGAAGCTTGATCACAAAGTCAGGCACCCTGCGTTTGCCCTGCTCATCGCGATAGGCTGCCTGGGTTTCATAGTGTTCTCCGGCCTGCAGGCCAGCGAGCTCCAAAGTGCGCTGGAGCTGTGCCTCGCCCCAGTTGCCGGTGGTTTTCTTGTCACCCTTCAATGCCAGTGTCAGATTGGTCGCCTGAGCGTTCATCTCCAGACCCACTTCGAGTACTTTGCGCAACTCTGCTTCCAGCGCACTATTGCCTTTTACTGACTCCGTGTGCACTTCATTGATGCGCTGCTGGAACCCTGCAATCTGCTCGCGGAAGGGTTTTAACATGTCTTCCATGGACGCCCTGCTGGTGTGGGTAAAATGGCGACCCTTGTCTTCGAAGATCCGGTTGGCCAGGTTTTCGAACTCTTTCTTCAGGTTGTCGCGCGCGTCATTCAGCAGTTTGAGCTGTTCGTGATGCTGTCCTGCACGCTCGCGCTGGGAGGTCTCCAGCTCGGCGTTGCTGCGCAGCGCACTCTGCAGTTGCCCCTGTAGTTGCGCCAGGTTTTCCCGCAGCTCGCCGATGTCATTCTGGCGGTCACCCATCTGGGCCCTGACCTGGTCCAGCTCCACAGCAAGCCCGTGTACGTTGAGTTGTGCGGCCGCCAGCTCAGCCTGTGACGCATGCAGTGCTTTGCGCGTGCGTGCGAGGGCGCGCCGGGCCTTGACGCCCTGCCACACACTGACTATCAGCGCGACGACAATACTCACGGCGAGCGCGGCCGCAGCCAGCAGCATTGTGTCAGTGTCGATATTCATATCGCGTCCCTCGACAGGCCTGCCAGTGTAATGCAATCCCGGCTCGGCTTTAGCTGCCTCGTGCACAGGGTCACCGATACCTGTCGCCTTATCACACCGGTTTTATGTGGAACTGTGGCGGGGCCTATTTGCTCACGGCGAGCAGGGAAATATCCGCCACCTCGAGGAACAGTTCGCGCAGGTTCTTGAGCAGGTTGAGACGATTATTGCGCAGATCCTCATTCTCGTCGTTGACCATTACGTCATCGAAAAAAGCATCGACGGGCTCACGCAGGGCAGCCAGCTCACTGAGAGCTAGCGCATACTCTTCGTGCTCCAGGCGCTGTCCCACACTGGCGCTAAGTACCTCAAGCTGATCGGCGAGTACTTTTTCTGCGGCCTCTACAAGTAAGTGTGTGCTTACTTCACCAAAGCTGTGGTGGGCCTCGGTTTTCGCCAGAATGTTAGACACACGCTTGTTGGCTGCCGCCAGCGCCTGTGCCTCGGGAAGTCTGGTGAAAGCGTGCACCGCCAGCACACGTCGGTGTATGTCCAGCGGCCGACTCAGGTTGCGTGAGCTTACAGCCCTGAACACCTCGGGGGGTATAGCGTCTTCTTCATACCACGCCCTGAATCGTTCAAGCATGTAGTGCAGTACTTCGCTGCGGGTATTGTCTGCCAGCACCCCCGGGGAGTAGTTTTCCGCCGCGACAGCCAGGCAGTCGGCAAGATCGAGATCCAGCTCTCTTTCCACCACAATACGTAAAACAGCCAGCGATGCGCGCCGCAGCGCGAAGGGATCCTTTGAGCCGCTGGGTGGCTGCCCAATACCGAAAATACCCACCAGTGTGTCCAGGCGGTCAGCCAGGCCCACAGCCTGTGCGGTTGCTGTGTCGGGCAGCTGGTCGCCGGAGAAACGTGGCCAGTACTGCTGCGCGAGCGCCGCAACCACCTCTGGGTCCTCGCCATCGTTTTCAGCGTAATACGACCCGGCAATGCCCTGCATGTCGGGAAACTCCAGCACCATTTCGGTCGCCAGATCGGTCTTGCTGAGCTGTGCCGCGCGCTCGGCCAGCGCCGCCGGCGTGCCCATGCGCCCGGCGATCCAGGCTGCGAGCCGCGCCACCCGCTGTGTTTTGTCGTACAGCGTGCCGAGCTTTTGCTGGAATACAATGCCCCTGAGGGATTCGATCCGGCTCGCCAGGGGCGTCCCGCAGTCGGTTGTGAAGAAAAACGCGGCATCTGACAGCCGAGGGCGGATCACGCGCTCGTTGCCTGCAATGACCCTGGCCGGGTCGCTGCTTTCGATATTGGCTACAGTAATGAAGTGGGGCATCAGTTGTCCCCGCTGGTCAGTCAGATGAAAGTATTTCTGGTGCGCTTTCATCGACGAGATCAGCGCTTCGGCGGGTACGGCGAGAAAGCGCTCTTCAAATCGGCCGGTCAACGCCACGGGCCATTCAACCAGTCCGGTGACCTCGTCCAGCAATGCCTCATCGATCACCGCCTGCGCGCCGATGGCGCGGGCCTGCTCCTCCACCGCCGACCTGACCAATGTACGCCGCTTGTCAAACGAAGCGACGACAAAGGCATCCTGCAAGGCCTGCTCATAAACTTCAGCGTGTTTCAGCTCAATGGCGTCCGGGCTGTGAAAACGGTGGCCACGCGTGGCCTTGCCGACAGGCACGCCGAGCACGTCTCCCGCCAGGCAGTCACTACCGAGTATGACGACCACCCAGTGCACGGGTCGCACGAACTCCTCACGACTTGCGCCCCAGCGCATGCGCTTGGGAATGGGCAGGTCGCGCACGCTGGCACGTATTATATCGAGCACGCAGTCTCTGGCAGCGACGCCTGCCTCCGTCCTGTGCACGCCAAGCCTGGCGCCCTTGGGCGTGTCTATCACCTGCAGCGCGTCGGGTTCCATGCCCTGCTTGCGGGCAAACCCGATGGCCGCCGGCGTCCAGCTGCCGGCGCTGTCCCGGGCGCGATCCACTGGCGGACCTAGCGCTTCTATGACTCTCTCGGGCGCGTGCAACTGGAGGTCTTCAACCAGAACAGCCAGACGGCGCGGGGTTGCAAACCAGTGCACGCTATCGTGCGCAAGCTCGTGTTGTTTGAGTCCGGCTGTGATGCCGTCGCGAAACGCCTCGCCCAGTGCGCGCAGCGCCTTTGGCGGCATTTCTTCTGTGCCGATCTCGATCAGCAAGTGTTCGCTATCCATGCTCAACTTGCCTCCGCCTGCAGGCGTTGCAGCACTTCGTCGCGCAGCGCTGCCTCGGCCAGTGGGAAGCCCTTCGCCGCGCGTGCTTCAAAATAGGCCTGCGCTACCGCGCGAGCCAGGCTGCGCACCCTGAGAATAAAGCGTTGCCGCTCGGTGACCGAAATAGCGTGCCGGGCGTCCAGCAGGTTAAATGCGTGGGAAGCCTTTATAACCATTTCGTAGGCCGGTAGCGGCAGAGCGGCCTCTACCAGGCGCATCGATTCCTTTTCAAACTGGTCGAAACAGGAGAACAGGAAATCGACGTCCGCCTCTTCAAAATTGTAGCGCGACATTTCGACTTCATTCTGGTGAAACACGTCACCATAGGTCACGGCGCCTGCCGGGCCTTCAGACCAGACGAGATCATAGATGCTGTCAATCCCCTGCAGATACATGGCAATGCGCTCAATGCCATAGGTGATTTCGCCCGTGACGGGATAGCACTCGAGCCCTCCAGCCTGCTGGAAATAGGTGAACTGCGTCACTTCCATGCCATTCAGCCACACTTCCCAGCCCAGACCCCAGGCGCCCAGCGTGGGCGACTCCCAGTTGTCCTCCACGAAACGGATATCGTGCACACTGGAATCGATGCCAAGCGCCTTCAGGGACTCGAGATACAGCGCCTGGAAATTATCCGGAGATGGCTTCATGACAACCTGGAACTGGTAATAGTGCTGCAATCGGTTGGGATTCTCGCCGTAGCGCCCATCGGTTGGTCTGCGCGAGGGTTGCACATAGGCGGCATTCCAGTTTTCCGGGCCCAGCGCGCGCAGGAAGGTAGCCGGGTGGAATGTACCGGCGCCAACTTCCATATCGAGTGGTTGCAGGATTACACAACCCTGTTCCGCCCAGAATTGCTGCAGCCGGAAGATAAGCGACTGAAATGTGAGAATGCCAGTGTCGGTGTGTGCCAAGGGTCCGCCCGTCTGTGCAAAAAAGCTGGCTATTATAGCGGCTCTTTTGGCGGCATAATATGCGGATTCCCTGAAAGTGAAGGTCCCCGCAGCGCTGGTTGCGTCGGGCCGTCAAATCCTCCCACCTTTAGATCAGTGTCGCCGGCGCGAAACAGAGGCAGCAAATGGTATTGGGCAAGATCATCGCCGGCCTTATCGGCCTGCTCACAGGTGGCTTTCCAGGGCTGATTATCGGCGGCTTGCTCGGCCACGCCTTCGACCGTGCCCTGGCCAGGCAATTCGGCCTCGGCTCCGCGGAAAACCTGCAAGCCGTGCGCGAGAGCTTCTTCGAGACCGCGTTTCTGTTATCGGGATACCTGGCCAAGATTGATGGGCGTGTCTCCGAGAGCGAGATAGCCCATACCGAGCAGGTCTTTGATCAGATGGGCCTGAATGCCGCGCAGCGCAAACGCGCCATTGAGTTGTTCAAACAGGGCGCGGCACCCGGGTTTGTTCCCGAGTCCACGATCGCCGGATTTGTTCAGGCCTGCGGGCCGCGCAACCAGTTGAAACGCACGCTGCTGGTATTTCTCATTTCGCTGGCGCATGCCGATGAAGCGCTGCAGCCTTCGGAGCACGCTGCTCTGCGGCATATAACCAAGCTGCTCGGCTTGAATGTGGTGCAACTGGATGTGCTGCTGCAGATGGCTCGCGGGCAGCAGCATTTCCACTCCCGGGCCGGCAACGCGCAACAGCCCCCGCGGGTGAGCCTCGATGATGCCTATGCGGCGCTCGGCGTATCCAGCAGTGTGAACGACCGCGAACTGAAGCGGGCATACCGCAAGCGCATGAGCGAAAACCACCCTGATAAACTGATTGCAAGGGGCGTGCCGGAAGACATGGTGAAGCTGGCCACGGAGCGCTCACAGGACGTGCAGGCCGCCTATGAAATGATTCGCCAGCACCGGGGGATCAGGAAGTGAGGCTGCGCGGCACCGGGGACCATCCCACGCCAGAACAGATTAAAGCCGCCAGAACATTGGTGTAAACAGCACCAGCAGCGTGAATACCTCCAGTCGCCCGAGCAACATGGTGAAACACAGCAGACCCTTGGCCACCTCGCTGATACTGCCGTAGTGCGCGGCGACCTCGCCCAGTCCCGGGCCCAGGTTGTTCATTGATGCCGCCACTGCCGAGAAAGCGGTAGTGAAATCCATCCCCGTGGCCATCAACAGCAGCATGATGACGATGAAGCAGGTGGTGTAGACCGCAAAGAAACTCCATACCGCGCTGACAACAGGAGCCTCTACCCGCGTGCGCCCCACTTTCAGCGGAATGATGGCATGCGGGTGAACAAGTTGTTTCAGTTCGCGGATGCCCTGTTTGTAAATAAGCATCACGCGCATGGCTTTCATGCCGCCGCCGGTGGATCCCACACAGCCGCCCATAAATGACAGCATCAACAGCATGATGGGCAGGAATGAGGGCCAGGAGGCAAAATCCTGCGTGGCAAAGCCGGTTGTCGTGGCAATGGAGATGGTCTGGAAAATTCCGTGCATGATGCCGTTGCCGATATCCAGTGTACCGGTGGCGATTAGGTAGGCGCAGGTGATGGCGATGCCAATGAGCAAGACGGTCAGGAAAAACTGCGTCTCGGAATCGCGCCCATAGACGGTAAAAACCCTGTTGCGCCTGTTGGGTGAAGCGAGGTGACGCCACGCCGTGAAATGTAGGCCGAAATTAATCGCCGATATCACCATAAAAACGCTGCACACGGCGAGGATGGTATTGCTTTCAAAGTAGCCGATACTGGCATCGTGGGTAGAGAAGCCGCCGATCGCCACCGTCGAGAACGCGTGGCCCACTGCATCGAAGGCCGACATGCCCGCGATGTAGTACGCGGCCGCACAGGCAATGGTGAGCGCGATATACACCGATGCCAGTGCCTTGGCCGTTTCCGTAATGCGCGGGGTAAGTTTGGTATCTTTCGAGGGCCCCGGCGACTCCGCCTTGTAGAGCTGCATGCCGCCAATGCCGAGCATTGGCAGTATTGCCACCGCGATGACGATGATGCCTATGCCCCCCAGCCATTGCAGAAAATGGCGATAGAACAATATGGAGGCGGGCGCCTGGTCCAGCCCCGTCATCACTGTAGCGCCGGTCGTTGTGAGGCCGGATACAGATTCAAAAATGGCTTCGGTGATCGTCATGTCCAGGGATGGCGTCAGCGCGAAGGGCAGAGCGCCGAACAGCCCCAGTACTGTCCAGAAGAGCGAAGTGATCAAGAACCCGTCGCGGATGCGCAGTTCTTCCTGCGCGTCCTTCACCGGAAGCCACAGGGCCAGGCCGGCGAAAAACGTGAGGCACAGGGCCCAGAGGAAGCTCCGAACTGTCTGATCTTCCGCGAGCAGCGCCAGCAACAGTGGAATCAGCATGGCGCTGGAGAAGAGCATCAGCAGAAAGCCCAGAATGCGCAATATGACGGAAAAATGCATGCGGCGGCCTAGGAGAAGAACCCGATACCAACGGCGAACAGTTTCTCTACCGCAGTGATCTTGCTGCGGTCGACAAGAAATACAATGATGTGATCGTTCTCCTTGATCACCACGTTTCCGTGGGCAATCAACACTTCTTCCCCACGCACGACGGCGCCGATATTCGCACCTTCCGGGAGATGCAGTTCCGCCAGGCTGCGCCCCACCACCTTGGAAGAATGTGTGTCGCCGTGCGCGATCACTTCCAGTGCCTCCGCCGCGCCGCGCCGCAGCGAATGCACATTGTTGATGTCGCCGCGCCGCACATGTGTCAACAGGCTGCCAATGGTTATCTGCTGGGGCGAGATCGAGATGTCGATTTCGTCACCCACCAGATCGGCGTACGCGGGGTTTGCCACCAGCGTGATGACTTTTTTCGCACCCATGCGCTTGGCCAGCATGGACATCATGATATTGGATTCATCGTTCTCGGTGAGTGCGCAGAATACGTCTGTGGATTCGATGTTCTCGGCACTCAGCAGTTGCGGTTCCGAGGCACTGCCGTTGAGGACGATGGTATGTTTCAGACGCTCCGACAATTGGCGGCAACGGGGATAGGAGCGCTCGATGATTTTCACCTGATACTGACGCTCGATATTCTGTGCGAGCGTAGCACCGATATTGCCGCCGCCGGCGATCATCACCCGCTTGTAGGGTTTGTCGAGTTTGCGCAACTCTGCCATGACGGCGCGAATGTCCTTTTTCGCAGCAATGAAGAAGACTTCGTCGCCCGCCTCCACCACCGTCGTACCCTCCGGAATGATGGGCCGATTCTGCCGGAAGATAGCGGCCACACGCGTGTCCACGTCGGGCATGTGGTTGCGAATGGTGCGCAGCTCCTGGCCCACGATGGGGCCGCCGTAAATTGCCCTGACAGCCACGAGCTGTACGCGACCCTCGGCAAAATCCAGCACCTGCAGCGCACCGGGATTGGAAATCAGTCGCTCGATGGCCTGGGTTACCAGTTGCTCCGGCCCGATGATGACATCCACCGGTATGTTTTCCCGGTTGAACAGCTTCTCCTGCTCCTTCAGGTAGCTGGGAGAACGTACCCGGGAAATTTTCTTGGTGGTGCCGTACAGCGTATGCGCCACCTGGCAGGCCATCATGTTGATCTCGTCGCTGTTGGTCACGGCGATCAGCATGTCGGCATCGCGTGCGCCGGCTCTTTCGAGAATATTCGGGTGGGATGCGCCACCGGTGACCGTGCCGATATCGAGGCGATCCTGCAATGCGCGCAGCTTGTCGCCGTCGATGTCAACCACGGTGATGTCGTTCTGCTCGTCGGCGAGGTGCTCAGCGAGGGTGCCGCCAACCTGTCCAGCACCGAGGATGATGATTTTCATGACTCGAGGAACTCGCTCTGGTGTCCAGGCGACAAAACCGACTGCGCCAGTGTGAAGTAAAAAATCGTGAAGATTGTAACAGCCGGCGGCGCGAAATTATGCAAAGTATCACGCGGCCTTGCGCAGCGCGGCGTAGAACATGCCATCGGCGCCAGCGATCGCGGGAAGAAGCTGCCGCCCGTGTGCAAGCGGTTCTCCCCAGCTCACAGCGAACGGCTCTGAGCTGGCGTCGGGGTTGCCTGCGAGAAAGGCGTCAACGACCTGGCTATTCTCTTCGCACAGTACGGAACAGGTCACATACAGCAGAACGCCCCCGGGTCGCAGCAGCGGCCAGAGACCCTGCAGGATACTGCCCTGCCGACGCTCGAGTGCGGACAGATCGGCCTCCCGGCGCAGCAGTTTGATATCGGGGTGGCGGCGAATGACGCCACTGGCGGAGCATGGCGCGTCCACCAGAATACGATCAAAAAAGGTCTCGCCGAGACTCGCCGGAGGCCGGGCGCCGTCTCCCGCCACGCACTCGGCATTCAGACCAAGCCGCTTGAGATTTTCACCGACGCGGGCCAGGCGCGCGGCATCGATGTCCATGGCCACCAGAGTCTGGAGGGCCGGTTGCAGCTCCAGAATATGGCAGGTTTTCCCGCCGGGAGCGGCACACGCATCGAGAATGCGCTCGCCGGGCTGCGCTTGCAGTAGCAGAGCCGCAAGCTGGGGCGCCTCATCCTGTACGCTCACGTCTCCGCCGGCAAAGCCGGGCAGGGTCTGGACATCGGTGCCGGTCTCAAGATACACCGCCTGTGGTGCCAGGCTGCCGGCTCTTGCATTAATTCCGGCATCGGCCAGCCGCTCGAGATAGACGGCGCGCGAGACGCGCTGGGCATTCACGCGCAGCGTCATTGGTGGCTGGTGATTGTTGGCTGCGATTATCCCCGCATACGCGTGTGGCCATTGCCGCTTCAGGCGTTTGAACAGCCATTCAGAGTGAGCGCTCGCTTGCTGCTCATCCAGCGCAGTCACTAGATTGTGGCGCTCGCGCAGAAAGCGACGCAGCACTGCGTTGGTGAGACCCCGGGCCCAGGGTTTGTGCAGCTCACGGGTGGCCTCCACAGACGTGGCAACCGCCGCATGGTCCGGTACGCGGGAGCCTTCCAGTTGGTACAGACCTACCAGTAGCAGGCCCTGTATATCCAGGTCGCGGGCCTTCAGCGGCTTGTCCAGAAGCTGTGCAAGCAGGATCTGCAGGCGCGGCGCATCACGCAACGTGCCGTAGCAGAGCTGTTGCAACAGGCTGCGATCTGTGGGGGCCACTGCCGCGAGCCCGTCTGGCAGCGCGCTGTTGAGAGACTGCCCCTGCAGTATCGCCGCAACCACCCGCGCGGCGGTGGCCCGGACGCTTGTCGTCACCGGGCATCTACCGCAGGCGATGCGCCAAGGCGGACTCCGGGGGCAAACTGTTCGCCCCGGGCATGCAGTAGCTCGCGCGCGTCCAGGCGCTTGCCGCCCGGAAGTTGCAGGCAGGCTATCGACAACAAGCCGTCGGCGCACGCTACTGCAATGCCCCCGTGCGTGTTGTGAACGATGGTGCCCGGCGGCTGGCCACCGGCGGCTGCGCCCTCGATGACTGACGCCTCCCAGAGCTTGATTCTTGTAGCGCCCAGAAAGCTATGGGCGCCGGGGAAAGGATTGAAGGCGCGTATTCTGCGAGCCAGCTCGTCAGCCGGTCGGTGCCAGTCTATCAGCCCCTCGTGTTTCTCTATCTTGTGCGCGTAGGTGGCGGCCCGGTCGTCCTGTGGCTGCCGCCCCGCCTGATACTGCGGCAGTTTTTCCAGCACTTCCAGCAACAGGGGCGGCCCCAGGTTCGCGAGCTCGGCATGCAGGCTGGCGCTGGTATGGCCGTCCACCGCACAGCTTGCGGTGGCGAGCATGTCGCCGGTATCCAGACCGGCATCCATTTGCATGATGGTGATTCCCGTGGTGGCATCGCCCGCCTCGATTGCCCGCTGGATGGGCGCCGCCCCGCGCCACCGCGGAAGCAGCGATGCGTGTACGTTCACGCAACCGTAGGTGGGGGAATCGAGCACTGCCTGCGGCAGGATCAGCCCATAGGCCACCACCACCATCAGGTCCGCCCGCAGGTCCGCCAGCGTTTGCTGGGCTCCCGCATCCTTGAGCGTAGCGGGCTGGAAGACGGGAATGCCTGCCGCCTCCGCGGTTTGCTTTACCGGGCTGGCCTGCAGGCTGCGGCCGCGACCGGCCGGCCTGTCGGGCTGGGTGTACACCGCGATAAGTTGGTGCTTACTATCAATTATGGCTTTTAGATGCTGGGCAGCGAATTCCGGCGTGCCAGCAAACAGGAGCCTCAGTGGCGAGTCTGGCACAGCGTTCAGGCGCGACGTCGCTGGTCTTTCTCCAGCTTCTTACGGATTCGCTGGCGCTTCAGTGGGGACAGATAATCGACAAACAGCTTGCCATCGAGATGGTCGATTTCGTGCTGCACGCATACGGCTGCAAGGCCATCCAGCTCGCTTCTGGTCTCGCGGCCCTGGGTATCCAGCGCGGTGACGGCAATGCGTTGTGGACGCTGCACGGTTTCATAAAAGCCGGGCACGGACAGACAGCCCTCGTCGTACTCCCCCAGCTCCGGATCCAGAATTTCGACCACTGGATTGATGAACACCAGCGGTTGCGAGCGATCGTCCGACACGTCCATGACCAGCAAGCGTTTGTGCACATTGACCTGGGTTGCGGCCAGGCCGATTCCCGGTGCGGCATACATGGTGGCCAGGAGATCGCTGACCAGCGATCCAAGCGCCTCATCGAACACCTCAACCGGTTCGGCTACGGTGCGTAATCGGGGATCGGGAAATTCCAGAATGTCCAGTATTGCCATGCTGTTGCGGGTCCGGATTGCTGACCGGGCTTGGCCGGAATTGGCTGCGTGAATTAATAACATTTGGCTTGCCAGCGTTAATTGGCGGCAGCAAACTGTGGTGAGTATACAACTTGTGATTATGGGGTGCCTAGCGCCCTCCCCGGAACATTGTCCAGGCATGGCTTGCGGCAAGCGGGGAGCCGGGCCGCAGGTAGGAATCGCAAGTTGCTACGCGGTCGTTCATTCGTCAGCTTCGAAGGGCGGCACGCCGCTGCTGTCGGTCTCCTGGGCCGCCGGTGCGTCAAATATAATGGGGCTTCTACAGGGACGCGAACAATGAAAACAAGGTCACTTTCGGTCTGCCTGCTGGTATTGGGTCTGCTCTTCAGTTGGAGCGCCCACTCGGCAGTGGAACTCAACGACGACGTTCCGGAAACCTACGTCGTCCAGAAAGGCGATACCCTGTGGGGCATCTCCGGCATGTATCTCACTGAGCCCTGGCTGTGGCCCGAACTGTGGGATGTCAATCCGCAGATCGACAACCCCCATCTGATATATCCCGGCGACGAGCTCTACCTGGTCTGGGTGGATGGGCAGCCGCGTCTGCGCCTGCGCCGCGGGCGCGATGTAAAATTGACCCCGAACATGCGCGTGAGGCCGCTTGATCTCGCAATACCAATCATTCCGCTGGACGAAATAGGCCCCTGGCTGATGCGGCACCGTGTGGTGGATGCGAGTGAATTCAATAATTCCGCCTATGTGGTCGCCGGCGATCAGCAGCATTTGATCAGCGGCCCGGGCGACCGGGTGTATGGTCGCGGCCCGTTTCCCGACGGTGAGCGTACCTACGCCATCTACCGTGCTGGTCGCTCCTACTCGGATCCCATCACGGAAGAACTATTGGGCTACCAGGCGAATGATATCGGCAATGCGCGTCTCCTGAGCAGTAATACCGACCCGGTGACCGAACTGGAAATTACCCGTATCAACGAGGAGGTGCGTCTCGGTGATCGCCTGCTGCCACTGCAGGAGAGGGTGCTGGATGCGACGTTTCAGCCGCGCGCTCCAGAGGTGCAGCTTGAAGACGCGTATATGATCGCGGTCGACGGCGGGCTGACGCAAATCGGGCAAATGAGCATCGTGGTGCTGAACCGGGGAAAGCGTGACGGCCTTGCCGTTGGTCACGTGCTGGCGGTTTACCAGACCGGCCCCCTGGTATTTGACCAGGTGGCTGAGAGTAACGTCAGGCTCCCGGACAAGCGCGCGGGCCTGGCCATGATATTTGAGGCATTTGAGAAGGCCAGCTACGCGGTTATTCTCAAGGCCAGCCACCCATTGAAGGTGATGGACAAAGTCAAGAATCCGTAATTCCCGGCCCGCCTCCGGAATGGGGCGGTTTACCCAGCGACAGACCGACGTCAAGGATGATGTATGGATGTTGTCAATTCTCCGGCGCAAGACGCCGGTGCGCTGATACAGCGTGGCGAGGACGCATACCCGCCGCTGTTATCCGAGATTCACGATCCTCCGGACGTGCTCTACGTTCGCGGCAGGCCTGACGCGTTGCTGCAACCGCAGATGGCTATCGTCGGTAGCCGGCGAGCCAGTTCCGCGGGACTCAGCCTGGCTTCGCGGTTGGCGGCCGAGCTGTCAGCGGCCGGCCTGGGGGTGTGCTCCGGGCTGGCGCTGGGTGTCGACGGAGCCGCACATCGGGGTGCGCTGGAGGCCGGCGGCGCGAGCGTGGCCGTGATGGCCACTGGCGTTGAGACAGTCTATCCGCGGCGTCATCTCCCGCTGGCGTCGCAGCTGATGCAAACGGGCTGTCTGGTTACCGAGTTTCCTCCCGGTACGCCACCCCGGCGAGAACACTTCCCGCAGCGCAATCGCATTATCAGTGGGCTTTCCCTCGGTGTGCTGGTAGTCGAGGCGACGCCCGGTAGCGGCTCTCTGATCACGGCGCGCGCCGCGCTTGAACAGGGCCGCGAAGTTTTCGCCCTGCCCTGGTCCGCCCTGCATGATGGTGGCCGTGGCTGCCTGCAATTGCTGCGTGATGGCGCCAAGATGGTCGAGTCGGTAGACGATATTCTCGAAGAACTGGGCCCGCTGTTCCGCTTTCACACCGAATCCTCATCCGCGCCCCGCCCCCTTCACACAGTGGCGGTGCCTGCGGGCGCACTGGCGCTTTTGCAGTTTCTGGGATACGAGGTTGTCAGTCTCGATCGGCTGGTGGCCGACAGCGGCCAGCCTGTGTCGGCCGTCCTGGACCAGTTGTCTGCGCTTGAGCTGGGCGGTCAGGTGGCGCGGGTCTCCG
This sequence comes from uncultured Halieaceae bacterium, assembly GCA_963976655.1. Taxonomy (GTDB): domain Bacteria; phylum Pseudomonadota; class Gammaproteobacteria; order Pseudomonadales; family Halieaceae; genus Marimicrobium. The sequence continues at coordinate 177,270 of CAXBLB010000006.1, read as the reverse complement.
GCGGATATATCCGCTGCTAGAGGGCTGTAGGCAGCCAGCCGTTGTCCGCCACGGGCGTGAAGGCGCTACGTCCGTGCGGCAAACTTGCCAGCCCGGCCACGGGTGCTTTACATTCCCGGTCGCAGGTCAAGAGAGCAAATCGAACGCTGTGCAAGGGGACCAGGTGCGTGCAAAGAGCGGCAGGTGAGGCAATCGGGCAGCGAAAGTCGGCACTGCTGCCACCCCCCGGCAGGTTGCATCTCGCCATCGCCGCGCGGGTGCTGCGCAACGGCGGTGTTATCGCCTGTCCCACAGAGGCGGTGTGGGGTTTGAGTTGTGATCCCTTTGATTACGCGGCGGTCGAGCGCCTGCTGTGGCTTAAGCGCCGGCCGCTCGCCAAGGGTCTGATACTGCTGGCGGCGTCTGAGTCGCAACTGGAATTTTTGCTGCATGACCTTCCTGAAAGCCAGCGCGCCAGGTTGCGTGACAGCTGGCCGGGCCCGGAGACTTTTCTGGTGCCGCATTCTGGCCGCGTTCCGCCGTGGGTCAGCGGTGAACATGCCAGTGTTGCCGTGCGTGTCAGCGATCATCCCGGCATGGCCGCCCTGTGCGCTGCGTTCCGCGGGCCGGTGATTTCCACCTCGGCAAACCCGGGTGGCCTGGCCCCCGCGCTTACCGGCTTGCGTGTCCGGCACTATTTCGGGGCACAATTGGATTACCTGCTCCCGGGAAGGCTCGGCGGCAGGGACAGGCCCTCCGCAATCCGAGATTTGGCCAGCGGCGAAATTATTCGGGCCTAGGCCGGTAGCGGTCAGTATAATGGCGCCCCGGTTGTCACCGGGAAAGAGATGCATGGATATCGATGCAGTCAAAAGCTACCTTCTGTCCCTGCAGGACGATATTTGCCGCGCCCTGGCCGACGAAGACGGGCGCGCTGAGTTCATAACGGATGAGTGGCAACGCCAGGAGGGTGGCGGCGGTCGCAGCCGGGTGCTCAGTCAGGGCGCCGTGATCGAGAAGGGCGGGGTCAATTTTTCACACGTACATGGGGGCAGCCTACCACCCTCCGCCAGCGCTTCGCGCCCGGAGCTGGCGGGTCGCTCGTTTCAGGCCATGGGCGTGTCTCTGGTGATCCATCCACACAACCCCTATGTGCCAACGTCACACGCCAATGTGCGCTTTTTCGTGGCCGAAGCACCGGGTCGCGAACCGGTCTGGTGGTTTGGCGGTGGCTATGATCTAACACCTTATTATGCTGATCGAGATGATTGCGTGGCGTGGCATCGCGTGGCGCGTGATGCCTGTGCGCCTTTTGGGGAAGATGTGTACCCGCGCTACAAGCGCTGGTGTGACGAGTACTTCTTCCTCAGGCATCGCGAGGAACCCCGCGGTATCGGAGGCCTGTTCTTCGACGATCTCAATCACTGGGATTTTGAGACCTCTTTTGCCTTTTTGCGCGCGGTGGGAGATTCCTACCTGCCGGCATACCGTCCTATAGTGGCCGGGAATAAGGAGCGTCCCTACGGCGAACGCGAACGGCAGTTTCAGCTCTACCGGCGCGGGCGCTACGTGGAGTTTAATCTCGTTTATGACCGTGGCACGCTGTTCGGCCTGCAATCCGGGGGGCGCACAGAAGCGATTCTGATGTCACTGCCGCCGCTGGTGCGCTGGGAGTACGATTTTGCGGCGGAGCCGGGCAGTCCCGAAGCTGCGTTAACTGATTACTACCTCAAGGACCGTGACTGGCTGGCTGAGGCCGAACACGGAGATGCCGCGCAATGAGCAACCAGGATAGATACGCTGTCTTCGGCAATCCCATCAAGCAGAGTAAATCGCCCGCGATTCACTCCCTGTTCGCGCAACAGTGCGGTCAGACGATGCAGTATCGGGCGGTGCGCATCGAACTGGACGATTTTGAACGTGCCGCGAGCGATTTTTTTGCCGGCGGCGGTGCGGGCCTGAATGTTACGATACCCTTTAAGCAGCGGGCGTTCGAGTTTGCCAAGGTTGTCAGTGAGCGAGCGCGTCGCGCCGGCGCGGTGAATACACTAACGCGGCGCGGCGCTGGCGAAGTTCATGGCGACAATACCGATGGTGTTGGCCTTGTACGCGATATGATCTGCAATCTCGGCTGGAGCCTGCAGGGCCGGCGTATTCTGTTGCTGGGTGCTGGCGGCGCCGCTCGTGGCGTCGTCGAGCCTCTATTGCGCGAGCGCCCGGTTGAGTTGCTTATCGTGAATCGCACGCCGGAGCGGGCAGCCGCCCTCGCCAGCCAGTTCAGTGAGATCGGACCTGTAGAGGGCGGCGCCTATGAGCTGGTGGGTGATCGCAGCTTCGATATTCTCATCAATGCCACAAGTACCGGCCTGACGGACAGTATGCCGGATCTGTCGAGCAACCTGATCACGGAGCGCAGCTGCTGCTACGACATGGTGTACGGCGCCGAGCCCACGCCGTTTATGCGCTGGGGTGCGCGGGAGGCCGCGTGGGCGGTGGCGGATGGCCTCGGCATGCTGGTGGAGCAGGCTGCGGAATCGTTTTTTATCTGGCGCGGCGTGCGACCGGAAACACGCCCGGTGATTCATCAGCTGCGAGCGGCGATGGAAGCCGCCTGAAAAACAACTATTTCTGAAGCGTCTGAAGTGCGGCGATGTGCTGATCTTTCAGCTTGACGTAGTTGTCTGCACTGTAGGCGAAGTACTCCAGCTCAGAGTCTTTCAGCTCGCGCATCTCTCTCGCGGGGCTGCCCGCGTAAAGATAACCCGAGCGCAGGCGCTTTCCCGGAGTGACCAGTGCGCCGGCCGCGATAACAACTGAATCTTCCACGATGGCGCCGTCCATCACCACGGCGCCCATGCCCACCAGCACCCGGTCGCCGATACGACAACCGTGCAGTGTGGCATTGTGGCCGATAGTGACTTCATCCCCGATGATCAGCGGCCAGCCATCCGGGTTGAAAGGTCCGGCGTGAGTGATATGCAGCACGCAGCCATCCTGCACGCTGGTGCGTGCGCCGACCCGAATACTGTGCATGTCGCCGCGCACTGCGACCTGTGGCCAGATCGACACATCGTCACCCAGCACAACATCACCCAGCACCACCGCACTGGGGTCGATCAGCACGCGGGCCCCCAGCTGCGGGGATTTTCCGTTGAAGCTGCGGAGACTGGTTGGGGTATATTGGCGCATGTGCTGCCCCTCGAGCGGTTTCAGACTGCTACAATAGCGCCGGGGAATTAAAGTTGCCAACGCAGGCAGTGGGAGTGCTGCGATGCCCAAGCCATCAAACCGGCGGTTTATTGCCGGGGCTGTCTGTCCGCGCTGTAGCGCCATGGACAAAATCGCCGTTGATCCGGATGCGGATGTGCGCTTATGTGTGAGCTGCGGATTCCGGGAGGCGCGCCCCGCCAATCCAGCTGCACAGGAGCTGGGTACACGGGTGAGTCGCGCGGCAGCCCGGCGCCCCGACACGCCGGCTGAGCCCGTCACCCTGGTGAACCCCCAGGCGAAGGAAAAGCCTTAACCGCCGGCAAGTCTAATTTTTGCGCCAGGGGTTGTGCTACGGCACAATATGCGGGTTGGCGAGGCGGCACTTCAATCATTCCCGATGTGGGCCAGGGCATATGTTTTTGGGCGGCAGTTCCGCTATAATTCGCGCGCGCTCGCGGTGCGACCTTTTGTCGCACTGCCTGAAAACGCCATTCTGCAGGGAAATTTCCGCACTCCAGGCGCCCACTGCCGTCGTGCTCTCAGGTATGGAAAGCGTGGGAAGGCACTCCACAGGCGCACTGTGACGACCAATTTGGGGCCGTTTGAGGGTCCGGTTTGGTATAAAAAGTTCTACTAAATGGAGACATGGGATATGTGTTTTAAAGCGAAGCGGCTGTTGAGGCTCGCGTCTGGTCCTGTGCTAATGCTTTTGAGCGCGGCAGCCTTCGCCGCCGGCGGCGAGGCCAGCCAGGTGAACATGTCGCCGGGCGTGACCGAACTGGGTCGGGAAATCTACAACCTGCACATGCTGATATTCTGGATCTGCGTCGTGATCGGGGCAGGCGTTTTCGGGGTGATGTTCTATTCCATCATCTATCATCGCAAATCCAGGGGCGTGACGCCGGCCACCTTCCACGAGAGCACCAAAGTAGAGATTTTGTGGACCGTTGTGCCTTTTATTATCCTGATAGGCATGGCTTTCCCCGCGACCTCTACCCTGCTCGACCTGTATGACACCGAAGATGCGGATCTCGATATCCTTGTCACCGGCTATCAGTGGAAGTGGAAGTACGAATACATCAGTGAAAATGGCGAGAACATCAGCTTTTTCAGTAATCTGCGCACTGACCAGAGCGAGATATATAACTCTGCCGACAAGGGCGAGCACTACCTGCTGGAAGTCGACCAGCCACTGGTACTGCCGGTGGGTAAAAAAGTGCGCTTTCTGGTGACGGCCAACGACGTGATCCATTCCTGGTGGGTGCCGGAACTGGCAGTGAAGAAGGACGCGATCCCGGGTTTCATCAATGAAACGTGGGCGCGCACCGATGTAGAAGGCATCTACCGCGGGCAATGCGCCGAGCTCTGTGGCAAGGACCATGGCTTCATGCCGATTGTCGTGAACGTGGTGTCTGAAGACGAATACAGCGAGTGGTTCGACACCAAACAGGCCGAGGCCGCGGAGATCAAAGATCTTATGGCGCAGACGTTCAGCATGGACGAGTTGATGCAGCGCGGTAAGGAAGTGTACGCGCGCAGCTGCCTGGCCTGCCATGGCGCCAATGGTGAGGGCGGTGTGGGCACGGCGATCGCCGGCAGCCAGGTCGCGACGGGTGAAATAGACGCACATCTTGATATCGGCATCAACGGCGTACCGGGTACGGCGATGCAGGCATTCGGTGGGCAGTTGAACGACGTGGATATGGCCGCTGTGATTACCTATCAGCGCAATGCGTTCGGCAACAACATGGGCGATATGGTCCAGCCGATCGATGTCTACAACCACAAGAAAGGCTAACTGGAGGTTTTAACGATGGGCGATCATCATCACGGTCCAGCCAAGGGCCTTTCACGGTGGTTCTTTACCACAAACCATAAAGACATCGGAACCATGTACCTGTGGTTCTCGTTTTCCATGTTTCTGCTCGGTGGATTCTTCGCCATGGTCATCCGGGCGGAATTGTTCCAGCCCGGCATGCAGCTGGTGGAGCCCGCCTTCTTTAACCAGATGACGACCATGCACGGTCTGGTGATGGTGTTTGGTGCCATCATGCCCGCCTTCGTCGGTCTGGCGAACTGGTTGATTCCGATGATGATCGGTGCGCCGGACATGGCGCTGCCGCGCATGAACAACTGGAGCTTCTGGATTTTGCCACCGGCTTTCCTGCTGCTCGCCTCCACCCTGTTCATGGAGGGCGGCGCACCGGCCTTTGGCTGGACGTTCTACGCTCCCCTGTCGACGACCTACGCGCCCCCATCCGTCACTTTTTTCATCTTCTGTATTCATGTTCTCGGCCTGTCATCCATTATGGGTTCGATCAACATCATTGCGACCGTGATGAACATGCGCGCACCCGGCATGACCTACATGAAAATGCCGTTGTTCGTGTGGACCTGGCTGATCACGGCATTTCTGCTGGTAGCGGTGATGCCGGTGCTGGCGGGGGCCGTGACCATGATGTTGATGGACGTGCACTTCGGCACCAGTTTCTTCTCCGCCGCCGGTGGTGGTGATCCGGTCTTGTTCCAGCATATTTTCTGGTTCTTCGGCCACCCGGAGGTGTACATCATTATCCTCCCGGCCTTCGGCGTGGTATCGCAGATCATTCCGGCCTTTTCACGCAAGCCGCTGTTCGGCTACGACTCCATGGTGTATGCAACTGCAGCGATCGCGTTCCTGTCATTCATCGTTTGGGCGCATCACATGTACACCGTCGGCATGCCGATCGCGGGCGAGCTGTTCTTCATGTATGCGACCATGTTGATCGCCGTGCCCACGGGCGTGAAGGTATTCAACTGGGTGACGACCATGTGGCGTGGTGCTCTCAGCTTCGAGACGCCCATGCTGTTTGCCATCGGCTTTCTGGTACTGTTCACCATCGGCGGCTTTACCGGGCTGATGCTGGCAATTGCTCCGGCGGATTTCCAGTATCACGACTCCTACTTTGTAGTTGCCCACTTTCACTATGTGATGGTGGCCGGCGCTGTATTTTCCATGAGCGCGGCAGTGTATTTCTGGCTGCCCAAGTGGTGTGGAAAAATGTACAACGAGGCCATGGGCAAAACCCATTTCTGGATATCCTTCATCGGCTTCAACCTCGCCTTTTTCCCGCAGCACTTTGTGGGCCTCGCAGGTATGCCGCGCAGGATTCCGGATTATGCGCTGCAGTTTGCCGACTTCAATATGATGTCCAGCATCGGCGCCTTCATCTACGGGGCTTCGCAGATCCTGTTCCTGTACAACGTGATTGCGACCATCGTCTCCGGCAAGCCGGTGAGCGATGAGAAGGTGTGGGACGGCGCCGAAGGGCTGGAGTGGACGTTGCCGACACCGGCGCCCTATCACACGTTTGAAACGCCGCCGAAGATAGACCCGGCGCACGCGCACTCCTGAGGAGCATATTGTCCGTGCTACGTGTCAGCGCCAACCCGATAATCGACACCCTGATCAAGCTGGTCACGGTTTCGGTTGCCATGTTCGCATTCGTATTCGTGGTGATGGTGCCGCTCTACGATGTGCTCTGCGATGTACTGGGAATCAACGGCAAAACGTCCGCCACGGCGTATACTTCAGTCTCCGCGCAGGTTGATGAGAGCCGCGTGGTGACCATTCAGTTTGTGGCGACGAATAATCACGGCATGCCCTGGGAATTCCGCCCTACAGCCAACGTGATGAAGGTCAATCCGGGCGCGGTGAACGACACGCTGTTCTACGCCCGGAATCCTTTGCCGGATCCCATGGTGGCTCAGGCGATCCCGAGCGTATCGCCCGCGCGCGCCGCGGAGTATTTCCACAAAACCGAGTGTTTTTGCTTCAATCAGCAACCGCTTGATGGCGACAGCTCCGCAGAGATGCCCCTGCAGTTTATCGTGGACCAGGATCTGCCTGCAGATATCCAGACGATTACCCTGTCCTACACAATTTTTGATGTAACCGAGATGGCGGGGTCGGCGGTAGCCGCTCGCTGAAGTGCGCCTTACTGGAGGCGCGCAATTATGACGGAGAAATAACATGAGTAGCCCGGCTTCCTCTGAGTACGAAAAGTACTATGTACCCGAAAGCAGCAAGATGGCCGTTTGCGCAACAATTGGCCTCCTGTTGAGCATTTTTGGTGCCGCCAGCATCATGAATGACATGACCTTCGGTGACCCGAACGAAGCTACCAGCTCCTGGTCGATTTTTCTTTGCGGGCTGTTTTTCTTCATGGGTACGCTGTTCGTCTGGTTTCGCACGGCAATTCGCGAAAATATAGCCGGGATGAACAGCCCACAGTTGAAGAAATCCTATGTGCTGGGCATGTTCTGGTTCATCTTCTCTGAAGTCATGTTTTTCGGGGCGTTCTTCGGCGCGCTGTTTTACGTGCGCATGCTCGCCGGCCCCTGGCTGGCTGGTGAAGGCAGCGGCGCGGCCAACCAGATCCTGTGGCAGGGCTTCGAATTCTCCTGGCCCATGGCGCAAACGCCCCAGGAGGCCGTGGGCGGTGCCGGGGCGCAACTGATAGCCAACAATGGCACCTTCGTCAGTGCCGAGAAAACCATGGATGTCAGTGAGGTGCAGTCGTGGTTCACCTGGCTTCCCCTCTGGAACACTCTGATTCTGCTGTCTTCCAGTGTCACCGTGCATATCGCCCACCTCGGCCTTTTGAACGGCGACAAGAAGAAGTTCAACCTCTGGCTGACGTTGACCGTGCTGCTTGGGATGATCTTCCTCGCGGTGCAGGTTTATGAGTACTACGAGGCCTATGCGCATTTCGGGCTGACGTTGAATTCCGGTATCTACGGCTCAACATTCTTCATGCTTACCGGCTTCCACGGCTTCCATGTATTCATGGGCATGACAATGCTGCTTATCCAGTTGCTGCGCTCGGTGCGCGGCGGGCATTTCACGGCGGAAGACCACTTCGGCTTTGAGGCTTCCAGCTGGTACTGGCACTTCGTCGATGTGGTCTGGGTCTTCCTGTTTCTGTTCGTCTATATCCTCTAGGCGGCAACCAATGCACCCGGGGGCAGGCAGGCGGAAGCCTACTGCTCCTGCGGCACTGGCGGGCGTGGCCCCGCGTCCCAGGGGTTTCTGTGGCCCAGTTGCCCTGTCGCAACACCATACACAATCAGGCCTGCCAGCATGAGCGCCAGCGTAAGTCGCACGCCGAGGGAGTGGAACGTGCGCCGCCTGGTTTTATCGCCCTGGTCCACCATCAGGTAGTAAAACCCGCTGGCGAGGCTGGCGACAAGAGCAAGCATGAGAATTATGATCGCGGCTTTGAGCAATGGATGACTCCTTTTACACAGGCAATCAGTATAAACCAGTGGTCGCCCGCTGGCCCGCCAGCGCAAACGGCATGTCGGACAGCCCATGAACAGATCCCTGACATTTCGGCCTGAGTGGCGTATCACGCTGTTCAGCCTGGTGATGGTGCCACTGATGACGGGTCTGGGTTTCTGGCAGCTCGCCAGGGCGGATGAAAAAGCCGCGCTGGCGGCTGATTTTGCAGCCAAGCAGGCGCGTGCGCCGTCATCCATGGCCGGTCTGAACGGGCTCTCGCTTGCGGAGCTCGCCTACCTGCCGCTTGCGCTCGAGGGGACCTTTGCCGACGGCCAATACTTCCTGCTGGACAACCGCATGCGCGAGGGACAATTCGGCAACGAGGTTGTGGCGGTATTCCGGGAGACGCAAAGCGGCCGCCTGTTTCTGGTTAATCGTGGCTGGGTTCCCGCTGATCCCGCGCGTCTGTCGCGGCCCCGGGTGCCGGAGGTGGAGGGGTCGGTCAGCTTGCGAGGCTATCTCTATGTGGCGCCAGACAAGCCTTTCCTGCTGGGTGAACAACAGGTCGAAGCCGGCTGGCCAAAGCAGGTTCAGGCGCTGGAATCGGATGTGCTCGCCGCCGCGCTGGGTGTGCCCGAGTCGCAACTCTACCCTCACCCGCTGCGTCTGGACGCCGACAGCCCGGGCGCGCTGGTTACCGACTGGCAGGTGGTTAATCAAAGTCCGGCGAAACACACCGGTTATGCGGTGCAGTGGTTCAGCATGGCCGGCGTACTTGCGCTGTTCTGGCTCGCGCGCAGCTTTCGGCGAGCTGGTGGGCTCGATTAGCGCTTCGATTGACAGGATAAATGACAATGGAAAATTCACAGAACAATAACCGGATGGTCCTCCTGCTGATCGCGGGAATACCCCTGATTATGATTCTGGCGGCAACCTGGTTGTGGTACTTCGTCGTGCGCGGTGACCTGGATCTGGTCGCGGCGCTGGGTACGGCGAACAGCGGAGAGTTGGTGCAACCACCGCGCCAGATAGACGCCGAGACGCTAATGACTCAGTCGGCTGTGCCCTACTCCTATGCCGAGCACACCCCGGCTCGCTGGACCATGTTGATTCCCGGTGGGCCGACGTGTGCTACCTTCTGCGAGCGGAACCTGTATCTTACCCGTCAGATTCATCTCGGGATGGGCAAGGATTTCAATCGTCTGCGGCGGATGTACGTGAGTGAAACGCCGCTTGCCGGTGCGGAGCTGGCGGTAGTCTCTCTTAGTGACGAAGCTGCGGTGCCAGATTCGTTAAGCGAGTTGCTCGACACAGAGCACCGGGGCACACAGGTCGTGCGCATTGAACCCGGCGCCGCGGAGCGGCTGTTTCCCGAATGGATCGCAGACCCGGACACCTGGTATCTCGTAGACCCAAGAGGGTGGATAATGATGTCATACGATGCGGAAGTGTCCTACAAGGATGTTATCAGCGATCTGAAGTTCCTGCTGAAAAATTCCAGCAGCTAAGGGCGCGTGACCTAGATGCAGCAAACTGAAACGGTATCGTGGCGGGATTACAAGGAGCTGACAAAACCCAACGTTGTGCTCCTGATGATCCTCACCTCGGTGATAGGGATGTTCATGGCGGTCCCGGGCATGGTGCCGCTGGAAGTCCTGCTGCTTGGCAATCTGGGTATTGCCCTGTGCGCGGGCGCTGCCGCCACCGTGAATCATCTGGTAGACCAGCGAGTCGATCTGCAGATGGCGCGTACCCGCAACCGCCCCATCGCTCGCGGGCGCGTGGGCAACTGGCAGGCTGCGCTCTTCGCCGCCCTTCTCGGCGGTGCCGGCATGGCGATTCTGTTTATCTGGATCAATGCGCTGACCGCGTGGCTTACCCTGGCATCGCTGTTGGGCTACGCGTTCATCTATACCATGTTCCTGAAGCGCGCCACGCCGCAGAATATTGTTATCGGCGGGCTTGCCGGCGCGGCCCCTCCCCTGTTGGGCTGGACGGCTGTAACCGGTGAAATCCACGGCCACGCGCTGCTTCTGGTGTTGATCATTTTTGCCTGGACGCCACCACATTTCTGGGCCCTGGCAATTCACCGCCGCGAGGAATACGCCGCCGTGGAAATCCCCATGTTGCCTGTTACGCACGGCGTCGCCTTTACCAAGCTGCACATTCTGCTGTACACCATTCTCATGGTGTTGATCACGTTGCTGCCTTACGCCACACGCATGAGTGGTCCGCTGTATCTGCTCGGCGCAGTGGTGCTCGGTGCCGGATTTCTGTATTGGGCCATTGAGCTGTTGCGCGACAAAAACCCGGATGCGCCCATGCAAACTTTTAAATACTCCATTATTTATCTGATGGCTTTGTTTATCATTATGCTGGTCGATCACTACCTCTTTCCGGTGAAACTGCTGTGACCCAGGCTGCCAACATACGCCGCACCGTGGCCCTGCTGCTGGTATTCATGCTGGTGCTGGTCGCGGGCTTTGTCTATCGCCAGGGCTTGCCGCGCGGCATGACCGAAGCCGAACTGAAAGCGAATGGCTTCTACCTGCTGGAAACACCACGACGATTCGAGGAACTGCGGCTCACCGACCATCACGGCGAGCCGTTCGTGCGCTCGAGCCTGGAAGGTCAGTGGAGCCTGGTGTTTTTCGGCTTCACGTTTTGCCCGGATATCTGCCCCACTACGATGGCGTTGTTGAATGAGTTCGTGGGCGCTTTGGACGCAAGCGAGCGGGACAACACCCAAGTGGTGATGGTTACAGTGGATCCTGCCCGAGATACGGTCGCGAAGCTGGCGGAGTATGTGCCGTTCTTCAATCCGGAATTTATCGGCGTGACCGGCGACTTCCTTGATTTACACCGGTTTGCGACGGCGTTGAATACACCCTTCCGCAAAGTCCCGGGGCAGACGGAAAATTATCTCGTGGACCATGGTGCCAATGTGGCACTAATTAATCCACGAGGTGATTACCACGGCTTCTTCAAGACACCGCTGGTCCAGGCCGAGATGCTGAGAACCTATCGCGCTGTAAGGCGAAACTGGGAAAGCAATCACTAAAGGCAAATTAGCGTTAGTGTCTGCTTACTATCAGCGGATCGGCGTGGTGCCTTTTGACCGCCGGCACCTGCTGAACTTCCAGCGCACGTGTCATGCGCGCTTCCAGGTCATCTGCGACCCGTGCACTGACATCCACCATTACTGCCTCGGTGACGTTGGTTCCAAATTGGACCGCAACTGCCTTCGTGGTTTTTCTGCCTGCGTCCAGGGACTCCGCAACCGTACTGTTGTGTGTGGCGGCTGACGGCTTCAATGTTATCGCTTCATCGGCATGCCCTGAAAAGGCTATGCCCATCAGCAACAGACTTGCTATAACTCGAACGTTCATGGGTTGGTCTCCTACCATTTGTTACCCTTTGCGTTACTACAGTAACACTTATTGGGTAGATTGCACTCATTTATACGCCCGATTAAGTGCAACGGTTTAGACTTTAAGGCTATAAGCGCCTCTCAGGACAGGAAAAATCTAAGAAATCTCCAGATTTTCAGATATTGCTGGCCATGTTCTGTTGCGCAGTAACGAAAATGCCAAAAAGTAACACTTTGCCAGGATTCTCCGTCGTGGTCGGTTGCAACTGAATCATTGACCGCGCTTCTTTGCACCCGTCTGCCGGATGGGCTTTAATTCACCGGCGGCCCGGGCCTAGCGCCTCTGATGCGGCCGCGCTGCACACCCGAGGATCCGTACCGTATGCCTGAAAAATCCGTACCCATCGTCCTGGTTGATGGCTCCTCCTATGTATATCGGGCCTTTCACGCCCTGCCGATGCTCACGACCTCCAGCGGTCTGAATACCGGGGCCGTGCGAGGCGTGATCAGCATGTTGCGCAAGCTGGTGGCCGACTTCCCTGAAAGCCCCGTTGCCGTGGTGTTTGACGCCAGTGGCAAAACCTTCCGCGATGAGCTGTTCGCAGCCTACAAGGCGCATCGGCCGTCGATGCCCGCGGAGCTGCGCGAACAGATCGAGCCGATCCATGAAATCGTCAAAGCCATGGGTCTGCCATTCGTATGCGAGCCGGGGGTGGAGGCAGACGATGTCATCGGCACGCTGGCTGCGCTCGCGAGCAAGCAGGGCAGGACGGTGGTTATTTCCACCGGCGACAAGGATATGGCGCAACTGGTTGACGACAACATCACACTGGTCAACACCATGACCGAAACCGTGCTGGATGAGCAGGGCGTGCAGGAGAAGTTTGGCATTCCGCCACACAGGATCATCGATCTGTTGGCGCTGATGGGAGACAAGGTGGACAACATTCCCGGTGTGCCCGGGGTGGGTGAGAAAACCGCGCTCGGCCTGCTGCAGGGCCTTGGCGGCCTCGATGAAATCTATGCGGATCTGGATCGCGTGGCCGAGCTGCCGCTGCGGGGCGCCAAAAAGCTGGGCGTGAAGCTGGCCGCCGAGCGGGACAACGCTTTCCTGTCACAAGCCCTCGCAACGATCAAAACCGATGTGCCGCTGTCGCTGGGAGTCGGCGATCTCGCCAATGGTGAGGCGGATACCCAGGCGCTGATTGACTGGTTCACCAGGCTGGAATTTCGCGGGTGGCTCGATGAACTGCTGGCGGAGGGCGATAGTCCCGCCGAGGCCGCCATGCTCGCCGGGAGTTATGACCTCGTGCTGACGCAGGCCGCCCTGGACGAGTGGATCGAGGAGCTGGAATCCGCAGAGTTGTTCGCTTTTGATACTGAAACCACCAGCCTCAACTATATGCGGGCGCGCATCGTGGGTGTGTCCTTTGCAGTCGAACCGGGACGCGCGGCCTACGTGCCGCTCGCTCACGATTACCCCGATGCACCAGAACAGTTGAATCGGGAGGCGGTGCTGGCACGCCTGAAACCGCTGCTGGAGGACCCGGCGCGCGACAAAGTGGGCCAGAACCTGAAATACGACGCGAGTGTGCTGGCCAATCACGGGATCGAATTGCGCGGCATTCGTTACGACACGATGCTGGAGTCCTATGTGCTGAACTCCACAGCATCGCGGCACGACATGGATAGTCTGGCGCTGAAGTATCTCGGACAGAGCACCATCCATTTTGAGGACATTGCCGGAAAGGGGGCCAAACAGCGCAGCTTTAATGAGATTGAGCTGGAACAGGCAGGGCCCTACGCCGCCGAGGACGCCGACGTCACGCTGCGACTGCACCACGTTCTGTGGCCACGGCTCGAGCAGGAGGCCGGCCTTGCCAACGTTCTAACGGACATAGAAGTACCCCTCGTACCATTGCTTTCGCGCATTGAACGTCGTGGCGCGCTGCTGTCGCGCGAGCGCCTGGACAAACAGAGCGCCGAACTCGGGAAGCGCCTGGAAGAACTGGAAGGCGAAGTACACCAATTGGCCGGCAGGGCTTTTAATCTGGGGTCGCCAAAACAGCTCGGTGAAATACTCTTCGATGAGCTAAAGCTGCCCGTGATCAGGAAAACCCCCAAGGGCGCGCCTTCAACCGCGGAAGAGGTGCTCGCGGAACTGGCGCTGGATTACCCCCTGCCGCAATTGCTGCTGGAACACCGGAGCCTCAGCAAGCTGAAATCCACCTACACCGATAAACTGCCCGGGATGATCAACGCCGAGACGGGCAGAGTGCATACTTCCTACCATCAGGCGGTTACTGCCACCGGCAGGTTGTCATCCTCAGAACCCAATCTGCAGAATATCCCGATCCGGACAGAAGAGGGCAGGCGCATACGCCAGGCGTTTATTGCGCCGGAGGGCTATCGCATTGTAGCCGCCGACTACTCGCAGATCGAATTGCGCATCATGGCCCATCTGTCCGGGGATGAGGGCCTGCTGCACGCATTCCGCGAGGGCCAGGACGTGCATCGTGCCACCGCCGCCGAAGTATTCGATATTGGCGTCGATGCGGTGTCGGGCGAACAGCGGCGCAAGGCGAAAGCGATCAACTTCGGCCTGATCTACGGGATGTCGGCGTTTGGGCTGGCGAAGCAACTGCATTTGGGAAGACACGAAGCACAGCAGTATATCGAGCGCTATTTTGAGCGCTACCCCGGCGTTGCCGAGTACATGGACCGCACGCGGGCGCTGGCGCGAGAGCAGGGATATGTGCAAACCCTGTTCGGACGCAGGCTCTATCTGCCAGAGATCAATGCACGCAACAAAATGCGCGCACAGGCGGCAGAGCGCACCGCAATCAACGCGCCGATGCAGGGAACCGCGGCCGACATCATCAAGCTGGCGATGCTCGCGGTGGATGCCTGGCTGGCGACATCCGACGTGGATGCGCACATGATCATGCAGGTGCACGACGAACTGGTATTTGAGGTGGCCGAGAGCGAAGTGGCCGCGGTCAGCGAGCGTATCTGTAGCCTGATGTCAGCCGCGGCGGAGCTCGCGGTGCCCTTGCTGGTAGAGGCCGGCTCCGGGAACAACTGGGACGAAGCTCACTGAGCTCGCTTGCAGCCCGGAGCCTCTCAGGCATCCTCTTCATACACGCTGACATCGCTCAGCCAGGCATCCAGTACCTTGGTCAGCTCTGCGTGACCCTGGTGTTTGAGCGCGGAAAAAAGTTGCGCGCTGACCAGGTCGCCCCAGGGCGCGAGTTCTTTGCGGGCGCCGAGCAATGCCTGGCTGGCGGGACCACGATTCAGTTTGTCGGCCTTGGTCAACAGTATATGAACCGGCATTGTGGCGGCCAGGGCCCACTGCAGCATCTGCTGGTCGAAAGGCTGCAGGGGGTGACGCACATCCATCAGCAGGATCAGGCCACGCAGGCTCTCGCGATGTTGTAGATAGTTTTCCAGTTGCCGGGTCCATTCCCGCTTGACCGCCAGTGGTACCTTGGCAAAGCCGTAGCCGGGCAGGTCTACCAGACGCTGGCTGTCGGAGAGCTCAAAAAAATTGATAAGACGGGTTCGCCCGGGCGTGCGCGAAGTTTTCGCGAGCTTCCGGTTGCCAGTCAAGCTATTGATAGCACTCGATTTTCCGGAATTGGAACGGCCGGCGAAGGCCACTTCCCAGCCCTCATCGGGAGGGCATTGCGACAATTTTGCCGCGCTGGTCTGAAACCTGGCCCCGCGGTAGTTGGGCGGTGCCGGAGCGGCGACCTCTAGCGGATTGGTCATGATGTGTCGTCGCCTTTGTCGCTGTGGGTAACAGTGTATATAATGCCACAGCTTTTTTCGCTGTTAGAAGCAAGCCTGTTGCGCTACAGGCCCGACACCGAGGTTGGAGTTATTATGAGAAAGGTTGTTGTCGCGTTTTTACTGAGTCTCTCCGCTGCTGCCTGGGCGGCAGACGCTCCGGAAAAGTACCAGAGTTCCTGCATGGCCTGTCACTTGTCGGGCGCCGCGGGCGCTCCCAAAACAGGCGATGTCGCCGCCTGGGAGCCGCGTCTCGCCAAAGGTATGGACGCCCTGGTGGAATCAGTCAAGAAAGGCATGAACGCAATGCCTCCCACAGGGTTGTGCGCAACCTGTACCGATGAAGAGTACCGGGCCCTGATCGATTATATGGCCTCGCCGGCCGAATAGGCCGGTACCCCACCGACTAACTGGATTAGACATGAACAAAGTAGTATTGCTGCTCGGCCTCTCCCTCGGGTGGGCCACGGGCGTGTTAGCCGCTGAACCCAAACCTGCTGGCGACCCTGAAGCCGGCGAAGCACTGAGCGCCTCATGTTCAGCCTGTCACGGGCCGGATGGCAACGGGGCCGCGCCGTTTCCCAAGCTTGCCGGGCAGGGGGAAAAGTACCTCTACAAGCAAATGCGCGACATTCGTGATGGCATGCGATCGGTGCCCTCAATGGTCGGGCAGGTCGATGACAAATCCGACCAGGAATTGGCCGATATCGCCGCGTATTATGCCGCGCAGAGCAAAAGCCTCGGTCAGACAGACCCGGAATTGCTGGCGCTGGGCAAGAAGGTCTATCGAAGTGGGGTCGCCGAGCGCGGTGTGCCAGCCTGCATGGCCTGCCACTCTCCCTCGGGCAGCGGCAACGCCCCGGCCGGCTATCCGGCGTTATCCGGCCAGCATGCGCAGTATGTGGCGGATCAGTTGCGCGCATATCGAAAAGGCCATGAGGATCCCGCCGGGCGCACTAACGACGGCGATGCCAGAATCATGCGCCAGACCGCCTTCGGCATGAGTGACAGGGAGATTGATGCCGTGGCGAGCTACGTGGCCGGCCTGCAATAACGATGGCGCACCGGAGTGACTGAGGGCGCCCTTCGCCGGGCGCTCCTGCGCGGCCGTTTTTAACACGCAAAGAACCAGACGCACGCGATGCTGTCTCATATCGCACAAAACGTCTATTGGAGAACACCATGCTCAGACAAGTCCTGCTTCCACTCACCCTCGCGCTTTTTGCCCTTTCCTGCTCGGCGCAGGAAGCTGAGCAGCCAGACTATCTCGCGGGCCAGCACTATGATGTGATCGAGCGCCCGGTAGCCAAAACAACCGCTCGCGACAAGTTCGAGGTGGCTGAGTTTTTCTGGTACGGCTGTGGGCACTGTTTCACCTTTGAATCGATGGTAGATCGCTGGAAACAGGATTTACCCGCCGATGTGGCGTTCCGCTATATACCGGCAGTATGGCGGGAGGATATGGAACTGCATGCACGCGCGTTTTTTGCCGCCGATGCGCTGGGTGTTACCGAGACTCTGCACCCGGCAATCTTTCAGGCGATGCATGTAGATCGCAAGCCGCTCGCTTCGCAAGCGGAAATTGCCGCTGTGTTCACCGCCAACGGCGTCAGCGAAGAAGACTTCAACAAGGCCTTTACTTCGTTCGGTGTCAGCAGCCAGGTACGCCAGTCGGTTGCTGCGGCCAAGGGCGCCGGGCTCACCGGCACACCGTCCATGATGGTGGAGGGCAAGTACCTGATCACCGCCAACAAGGCGGGCAGTCAGGCAGACATGCTGAAGGTTGCGGATTTTCTGGTGGCGAAGGAGCGCTCAGCGCGCGCCGCAGCCGCGGAACAATAAGGCCTTGGCGGTAGCTGCTGGCCAGCCTTAGATGGCCAGCCATGACGGCACCGGAAGGCCCTTGTTTTCGAGGAATCCCGGGTTAAATAACTTGCTCTGGTAGCGGTTGCCGTAATCGCACAGTATGGTCACGATGGTGTGCCCCGGCCCAAGCTCTCTGGCCAGGCGCACCGCGCCCGCGATGTTGATCCCCGAAGTCCCGCCAAGGCACAGGCCCTCATACTGCAAAAGATCGAAGATGTAGGGCAGCGCTTCATCGTCGTGGATGCACCAGGCATGGTCCACTTGCGCCTGCGCCACGTTGCCGGTGATGTGGTTGATGCCCACACCTTCTATGATCGAACCGCCGGGTGAAGTTTCCAGCCGCCCGTGGCTGAAATATTCATAAAGCACGGCCCCGGCCGGGTCGGCGATGCCGATGGCAACGCCCGGGTTGCGCTCCTTCAGGGTTGTGGAAACGCCGGCAATGGTGCCGCCAGTGCCGGCCGCGCAAATAAACCCATCCACCTTGCCGTCGGTTTGTTCCCATATTTCGACGCCCGTGGTGCGCGCGTGAATGTCCATGTTTGCCAGATTATCGAACTGTCGTGCCCAGATGGCCCCGTTGGGGTCTTTGCCCGCCAACTCCTGCGCGAGCCGCTCCGCGGTGTGAATATAGTGGTTTGGGTCGGAGTAGCTGGTTGCCGGTACCAGCCGCAGGTCGGCGCCGAGTAGTTCCAGCGTATCTATTTTTTCCTTGCTCTGCGTGGTCGGCATCACCACGGTGCTTTTGTAGCCCAGCGCGTTTGCCAGCAGCGTCAGACCGATACCGGTATTGCCGGCGGTGCCTTCAACAATACGACCTCCGGGGTGTAGCTCCCCGGCGCGCTCCGCCGCACGAATAATGCCCAGCGCGGTTCGGTCCTTCACGGAGCCGCCCGGATTCATGAACTCTGCCTTGCCCAGAATGGTGCAACCGGTTTGTTCCGAGACCTGTTTCAGGTGCAGCAGCGGCGTGTTGCCAATCAGCTGTGTGACGTCTTTCGCAGTGTGCACGCGTTGAACTCCAGTGTTATCAAGAAAAGTATGCCACAGGCTACGCCGCCCGGTCAGTGGTTTATGGCCTGGCGATGGCGATGCACGTGCAGGCAGAGCAACAGTGCCAGGGCGCTGATGCCGAACATGCCGTAGAGCATTGGCTCGGGGGAGTCCCTGAGAAATACGCCCACGAGCGCGGTGGCGCCCGCCGACAGGCCCATCTGGATAAAGCCCAGCAGTGCCGATGCCGTGCCGGCGATGTGTGGAAAGGGCCGCAGGGCGATCGCCATCGCGTTCGGCAGCACCAGTCCCATGCCGGTTGCGTAGAAGATCATCGGCAGCACCAGCGCGAAAACGTTGCCTGGCAGGGCCAGGCCGCCCAGCAGCATCAGCCCGCTGGAGCCAGTGGTCAGCAGGCTGCCAAGCAGCACGGTTTGTTCCGGCACCAGGTGTCGTGTGAGTCGAGCACTGGTCGCGCTGCCCAGCATGTAGCCCGCCACGGAAGTCAGGAATATGAAGCCGAAATACTGCATTGGCACGCCCAGCATGTCGATGTAAACGAAACTGGATGAAGACAGGTAGGTGAGCAGGCCCGCATATACCATGCCGCTGCCCAGCGTGGCGGCAACAAACAGGCGGTCGCGAACGAGTTCCGCATAGTTGCGTGCAATGACCAGCGGGTGCAGGCTCTGGCGCACCGGCAGTGACTCGGCGAGAAAAACCTGGATCAGAACAATCATGCTTGCGCCGTAACCTGCAAGAAACAGGAAAACCACGGGCCATGGCAGCCAGAGTAGCAGGATGCTGCCGAGGGTGGGTGCAACCGCCGGCGCCAGAGCCATCAACATGGCGATCAGGGAGAGTGCTCGCGCCGCGCGCGTGGGTCCGAAGACATCACGCGCCACGGCGCGCGCCAGCGTCGGGCCCACACAGGCACCGATACCCTGTACGAAGCGATATGCCATCAATTCCTCGACCGTGGTCGACAGTGCGCAGCCAATGCAGGCGACAACAAATAGCCCGGTGCCACCGATCAGTACCGGCTTGCGCCCGATGCGGTCCGCCAGCGGGCCACACACCAGGTGAAACAGGGCGAAGCCTGTGAGATAGGTGCTCAGCGTGAGATGCATATGGCTGATATCTGTCTCTAGCGCCAGCATCATGAGTGGCATGGCGGGCAGATACATGTCGACACTCAGCGGGCCGAGCGCAACCAGCGCCGCCAGCAGAGCGAGCAGCCAGGGGGATTCAGGATGAAGGAGCCGGGAAGCCATGGGCGAGCGATGCTAGCCCATGGCTTCCGTCAAGGTAAAGTAAACGCCGCGGATTACTTCTCGAAATTCATGACGGTTTTCCACCACAGCCTGGGGAAAAGCGCCCGCCAGAGGTAGAGCAGCCGGGCCTCGCCGGGATAGATGATATCGCGATCCTTGCGCACGCCTTTCTCTATGGCGTCGATCATTTTTTCAGGATCGGCGAGGCGGCCGCTTTGTTTCGCCTGCAGAATGCTGCCGGGCGTGTCGGTTGCGATCGTTTGGTCAACCAGCGGTGTGTTCACCGCCGGCGGACAGACGAGATGCGCGCGCACGCCGGAAGCCCGTATCTCGTTCTGGAGCACCTCCATGTAGGCATTCACCGCCGCCTTGGTGGCGCAATAGGCGCCCATCTTGGGCACCAGTGCGATACCGGCGATCGAGCCGAAAACGATGATTCGACCACTGCCGCGCGCGGTCATGGCCGGCAGTACGCTGCGCACGATGTAGGTTGTGCCGAAATAATTGATGCGGAACAATCGCTCCATGTCTGCGTGGGTATGTTCAGCGAGTTTGTGGCTGGGCATGAGTGCCGCGGCGTGCACCAACAGGTCGATGGGGCCCAGCGCAGCGGTGGCTTCGGCCACTTTTGCGTCAACGTCGGCGAGATCCGAGATGTCGCAGCGATACGCAGTGATCGCCTCCACTTCGGCCGCCGTCTCGGCCAGCGCCTGTTCGTTGACATCAAAAATCGCGACCCTGGCGCCCTGCGCGGCGAGACGGCGAGCGGCGATACGCCCCATGCCGCTGGCTCCGCCGGTGACCAGTGCTACCTTGCCTGCCATGTCGATCATAGTGACTCCGTGAATTGCGGGTGAGGTGTGGGCGCTCATAGTGCGTCAGCCACCTGGACCGGGCAAGCGCCGGAGTGGCCAGCAAAATTGACGCTTCTGGTGTATAGCGGGATTCAGTCCAGCCAGGTGCTGTCACTGATGTGGTCCAGCGGTAGCGTGGTGCGCTGCAACACCTGGCGCAGCTCGAAGCTGGAATGCACCCCGCTGACGCCGGGAATGCGCGTTAACCGGCCGAGCAGAAAACGCTCGTAATAAGTCATGTCGGGCACTACCGCCCGCAACAGATAGTCGGAGGCCTGGCCTGTGACCACCGAGCAGGACATGACCTCGGGATAGGTGCTCACTTCAGCTTCAAAGGTCTCGAAACGATCGGGGGTGTGGCGATCCATGCTGATACCGATAAACGCGGTAAGTTTCAGGCCCAGTCTGGCCTGGTCCAGCAGGGTGACATGGCGCTGTATGATTCCCGATTCCTCCAGCCGTTTTACGCGGCGCGAGCATGGCGTTGGCGAAAGTCCCACCGTCTCCGCGAGCTCCAGATTGCTTATCCGGGCGTTGTCCTGCATGGCTGCGAGAATCCGGCGGTCGATCCGGTCGAGCTTCATCAGCTTTCCCTCCGATAGCGCGATATGAATACAAAATAGAGTATATACGCAATAATGATATAATAATTAGCTACTAATTGCGCAATTCAGGGAAATAAGTGAAATCTTTGCACACACTGCCTAAAAAGGAGGTCGTATACTTATGTTCGGCTGAGTTCTCATGCGTTGTGGCTTGCCCTGCAGGTTTACCCGTCTGCAGGCGCCTGGCAACCGCCTCACGAAGGCACCGCATACCGCGACCATGAGCAGCCCCCGATAAACCGGTACTTGGATGATTTAAAATGAGCAGCTTCGACTACAGAAAATACGCGGCATTCAAATCTGTTCCCATGCCTTCGCGGCGTTGGCCGGATCAGTCGATTACGCAGGCACCACGCTGGTGCAGTGTTGATTTGCGTGATGGCAATCAGGCGCTGATAGAGCCGATGACCGCGCGCCAGAAGTCGCTGCTCTGGGATCAGCTGGTGAAAATCGGCTTCAAGGAGATTGAAGTGGGTTTTCCTTCGGCGTCCAGTCACGACTATGAGTTTGTGCGCGAGCTGATCGAGAACGATCGCATTCCTCAGGATGTCACGATTCAGGTGCTGACCCAGGCCCGCCCCGACCTGATAGAAAAAACCTTCGAGGCGCTCAGGGGCGCGCATCGCGCCATTGTGCATGTCTACAACTCCACCTCCACAGTGCAGCGTGAGCAGGTGTTTGGTCTCGACCGCAAGGGCATTGTCGATATCGCAGTGAACGGCGCACGCCTGGTACAGGACTGCGCGGCGCGCTATCCCGACACCGAGTGGGTGTTTGAGTATTCGCCGGAGAGTTTCACCGGTACCGAACTCGATTTTGCGGTTGAGGTGTGTGACGCAGTAACGGCAGTCTGGCAACCTACGCCGGAGCGCCCGGTGATCATTAACCTGCCCGCGACCGTTGAGATGAGTACTCCCAACGTCTATGCCGATCAGATCGAATGGTTCTGCGATCATGTGGCCAATCGTGAGAGCCTGATGATTTCGCTGCACACGCACAATGACAGAGGCTGTGCCGTGGCGGCATCTGAGCTCGGCTTGCTTGCCGGCGCTGATCGCGTTGAGGGAACGCTGTTTGGTAACGGTGAGCGCACTGGCAATATGGACATCATCACCATGGCGATGAATCTGTACAGCCAGGGGGTGGATCCGCAACTGCAGCTCGGCCAGATGGATGAGATATTGCAAACCAGCCGCGAATGTACGCAATTGCCGGTGCATCCGCGTCATCCCTACGCTGGAGAGCTGGTGTTCACAGCCTTTTCGGGCAGCCATCAGGATGCGATCAAGAAATGCCTTGCCAGGCGTGATGGCGCCCAACCCTGGGAAGTCGCCTACCTGCCGATCGATCCCGCCGACATAGGTCGCTCCTATCAGGAAGTGATCCGCATCAACAGTCAGTCGGGCAAGGGCGGCATCGCCTATGTGCTGCACAGAGACCACGGCCTCGAACTGCCTCGCTGGCTGCAGATTGATTTCAGCGCTACCGTGCAGGCCTATGCGGAGGAGCGAGAGTCCGAGGTGAGTTCCAATGAGATCTTCCGCCTGTTCGAACAGACCTATCTGGCTGACAACGGGCGCTGGCAACTGGGCAATTATCAGGTTAGCCGTGAGGGCGGGGTAGACAAGTTGCAGGCCGAACTCGTGCAGGGTAGCCACACGCAGGCCCTGAGCGGCAGCGGCAATGGAGTAGTGGCCTCCTTCGTGGACGCCATGCAGCGTTTTACCGGCAAGCAGATCGTGTTGGTGGAATACAGTGAACACGCCCTCAGCCAGAGTGCCGATGCGGAGGCTGTGTGTTACATCCAGCTCAACATTGAGGGCGATCGCTTCTGCGGTGTCGGGCGCAGCCACGATATCATTCAGGCCTCGCTGGATGGCATTCTCGGCGCAATCAACAGCGCTGACCCAGAGGTGGAAGACGCCGCGGCCTGAGCCCGCAGGCCTTGTTCGGGCGGCAGCCCGGCGTCGCGGTGAGCGGGCGGGATAGCCAGCAACACTCCGCTAGGGTATTGTACGCCGGTATTGTGCCTTGAGCGGGGTTAGGGCTGCCATTTCGGTGGCGGGGGCGTTCGGCGATGAAAAGCAAGCGCGCAGCAGCGGATGACGGTATCTGGCGACAGGTGAAGGGGCACTTCACAGAAGCTTTCGCCGGGGAAATGCTGTTTCTGAAATCCCGGGGTGACGGGGAGGTACGGCGCGACTGGCGTGACCAGCGCTGGCGTAGCGCCTATCGTTACGTGCTGATTCTGTTCGCCGCCGTTTTCCTGCCTGTGATCGTCTACATGTACTACGCAGACGAGATGCTGCTGGTGAGCGCCGTGGCGGCGCTTGGGCTGCCGCTACTGGTCGATATCATCCTGTTGAGCCTCGGGCGTGAGGCACTGTTATCACCGGCGGTATTTTTGGTGGGCAGTATTGGCCTGTCGCTTGCCGCTGTATACGTCGGGCAGGATTTCGCACTGTATTTTCTTTATCCCCTGCTGGTGTCGGCGCCGATACTGGTGCGCTGGCGTTTCTCCATCTCAATTTGCCTGGGCACCCAGCTGCTGATTTTTTCGCTGGTGCTCGAGAGAATGCAACCGATCGCTGCATTTGTGATTCCGTTCTCACTGGGGTTGGCCTGGCTGGTAAGCACATGGCTGGCTTTCTCCCTCACCCAACAGGCCAAACGCCTGCGAGACATGGCAATAACCGATCCCCTGACCGGGGCCTACAATCGGCGCTACCTGGAACAGCGGGCAGCAAAAAGTCTGGAAGACTGGGCTCGCTACGAGCGCCACGAGTCTCTGCTGCTCATCGATATCGATTACTTCAAGCGCATCAACGACAAGTTTGGGCATTCGGTGGGCGACAGGGCATTACAGGAACTTGTGCGTATGATCCGTCAACGGGTACGCGCGGCCGATACCCTGTGCCGATTCGGCGGAGAGGAATTTGTCCTGCTGCTGAGCGAGGCGAACGCGGCTGTTGCGGAACGTGTTGCGAACAAACTGCGGCGTGAAGTGGAGAGGGCGAGAATTCTTCCGGAGGGTAGCATTACGCTCAGTATAGGCATCTGCGATGTGAGCTGTGCGACCAGTGTGGAACACTGGTTCAAGCTAGCGGATGCCGCACTCTATCTTGCGAAATCAAACGGACGCAACCGGGTTGAGGTGGCAACGACCGAGCCAGTGGTCATCGCTTCGCATACGCACACCCTTCCCGTCTGGCGCTAGCGTGGCCATCGCGAAAAAAACCTGTCTGTTGCTCTGCCTGTGTGTACTGCTCGTGGGCTGCTCGCGGACTGCCTTTGTCTACAATCGTCTGGATTTTCTCCTGCCCTGGTATATCCAGGGTTATGCGGATCTGAACGGGGAGCAGAAAGATTACCTCGATCAGTTGCTCGTACCGTTGCTGGATTGGCATCGCTCCCGGGAGTTGCCGTGCTATGTAGTGTTGCTGGAGAATGTAGAGGCAGCACTGGAGAGTCGCACGCTCGGCGGGGACGACATCGGGGCCGTGGTGCGCGAGTTTGAATCGGCGTGGTTTCGCATTGAAGCGCGCGGGCTTGAGCGATTACTTGATTTGGGGGCGCAGCTTTCCGATGAGCAGGTGGCGCATTTTCTCGCCGAGCTAGAGGAGCGCCACCGGGAACTTGAAGAGGAGTACCTCTCGCGCAGCGATGACGAGTTTTACGACGACAGCTACGACGCCATGCTCGACACGGCCGAGGATTATCTCGGACGGTTGCAAAAGCCCCAGCGCAATTTGTTGCGGGCGGGCAGTCGTGAACTCAAGCGCGCCGATGGCGTGTGGCTCTCGGAGCGGGCGCTGTTTCTGCAGCGCCTTGCAGTGTTGCTGGAGCGTAAACCCGGATGGCAGCAGGGCGTGCGTGACCTGGTCGCCACGCGTGACGAAAGCGTGTCCGCGGAGTACCGCGAGAAGCTCGCCTATAATATTTTCCTGCTCCAGGAACTCACCGCGCAAGTACTGAACACGCGAACGGAGCAACAGGATGTCTCCCTGCGCAAGCGCTTTGCAGGTTTCCGGGAAGATTTCACCAAACTGGCGGCCCAGGGCGCAGGCGAGTTCGAGGCGCAATGCAGCACGGAGCTGGCAGGTGCGCCGCTACTCCCTGAGATCCGGGTGGACGGCTGAAACCGCCTTGCGAGCGCTTCTCAGCCCTGGAGCGGCTTGAAAAACACCTTTGAGTTGCGCTGCAGGTTGTACAGCGCCTGCCGCCGCTCCGGCAGTGCTTCGCGGGAAGTCTCGATAAAACCCTGTTCTATGAACCAGTGGGCGGTCTGCGTGGTGAGCACGAACACCCGGTCGAGTCCCTGACGCAGGGCTTCCTGCTCCAGCATCGCCAGCAGGCGTTGACCGCGCTTGCCCCCGCGGTAATCCGGGTGCGACACGATGCAGGCAATCTCGCCGCAGCCTTCTTCGGGAAAAGGATACAGAGCCGCGCAGGCAATGATGCGCCCATCGCGGTCGAGCAGGCGAAACAGGCCGATCTCGGTTTCCAGCAACTCGCGCGAACGCTTCACCAGTACGCCGTCGCGTTCCAGCGGTTCAATCAATTCCAGGATACCGCCGACATCGTCGATGCGCGCCACCCGCGACTGTTCGTAGTCGTCACTGGCTACCAGCGTACCACTGCCGTCATAGGTAAACAGTTCTTCCAGCAGGGCGCAGTCTTCGGCATAGCTGATGATGTGGGCGCGTGGCACGCCGCGCAGGCAGGCTTTACGGGCAGCGTCCAACAGCGCATGTTGCTCAGCATCCGGGATATCCAGCGCACCGATTTCGCCGACCGCACACTGGCGCACAAGTTCGCCAGCGGCGTTGAGGATACCTTCGCCGCTGCTGAGCAGCAGCAGTTTGTCTGCGCCGATAGCGGCCGCGCAGTGCACGGCGACATCTTCCAGAGAGAGATTGAAAATCTCGCCGGTGGGTGAGTAGCCGAGCGGCGACTGCAACACGATTGAGCCGGCGGCGAGCTGTGCACGGATACCCTCGGCGTCAATACGACGAACGGCTCCCGTGTGCTGGTGATCAACCCCATCGAGCACGCCGATGGGTTTGGCTGTGACGAAGTTGCCCGAGCACACCCGCATGCGGGAGCCCTGCATGGGGGAGTTGGGCAGCCCCATCGACAGCAGTGCCTCGATCTGCGCGCGCAGCGCACCGGCTGCATCCTTGGCGTGTTCCAGCGTCTCGGCGTCAGTGATGCGCACGCTACCGTGGAAAAGACCCTCGATGCCGGCCCGCGCCAGACGCTGGTCTATCTGTTCGCGAGCGCCATGCACCAGCACCAGGCGAACACCCAGGCTGTGCAGGAGTGCCACGTCGTGAATCAGATGTGGCAGATTCTGATGTTGCGCAACGGCGCCCCCCAGCATCAGCACAAAGGTCTTGCCCCGGTGTGCATTGATGTAGGGTGCGGTATTGCGAAACCAGCGTATGTGTTCCCGACCCGATGTCGTCACGATGCTGTCCAGGCTGCGTTCAGGAGTAAACCGCGCAAGAGTACCGAAAGCGCGAACCCGGCACCAAGGCAATATTTAACATACGCAGAGCGCTGCCCGGCCTCCTCACAGGCAGTAATGCCGGATACATTGCTCCAGCAGGGCGATGCAGGGCCTGATCTGGTCCAGCTCCAGGTACTCGTCCGGCTGGTGTGCCCGATCAATGGAGCCCGGGCCCATGACGATCGTTTGCATGCCGAGCTGCTGCATGAAGGGTGCCTCGGTGGCGAAATCCACGGCGGCGGCAGTGTGCCCGGTGAGCTTTTCGGCGAGTTGCACCAGCTCGCTCTGGGCGGGCTCTTCGAACGGCTCGACGTCGGGGATCAGCTCGCGCAGCTCCACCAGCAGACCCTGTCGTTGTCCTATGGCCTCCAGGCGTTGCTGCAACTCGGCGCGCACCGTGGCGTTGTTGCCCGCGGGCGTCATGCGCAAATCGAAATGCAGCTCGGCTTGCCCACAGATGCGGTTGGGGCTGTCGCCGCCATGTATGCAGCCCAGGTTAAGCGTCGGGTAGGCAACCTTGAAGAAGTCGCTGCGGTAGCGCTCCGCCAGTTCCGCGCGAAACGCCATCAGCTCGCCCATCACACTGTGCATCGCGTCCAGCGCGCTGTTGCCGAGTGCCGGGTTGGACGAGTGACCGGCGCGACCGGTGATGCATACCGCCTCCATCATGATGCCCTTGTGCATGCGCATCGGCAGCAGCGAGGTCGGCTCGCCGATGATCGCGGCACGGCCCAGCGGCCGGCCCGCCTGGGCAAGACTGCGCGCGCCGTCCATCGAGCTCTCTTCGTCGGCCGTCGCCAGAATGATCAGGGGCTGGCGCAGCCGCGTTGTGCCAATCCCGCGGGCTGCCGCCAACACCAGCGGGAAAAAGCCCTTCATGTCGGTGCTGCCGAGGCCAAACAGGCGGTTTTCGCGCTCCGTCAGCTGCAGCGGGTCTGACTGCCAACGCCCCTCGTCGAAGGGCACGGTGTCGGTGTGTCCCGCCAGCACCAGCCCGCTCGGGCCACTCCCGAGTGTGGCGATGAGGTTGGCCTTGCTGCCGTCGCTGTTAACCGCAAGAATTTCCGTGGTGAAACCCAGGTCTGCAAGCCAGCTTGCAAGCAGTTCGATAACGCCCCGATTGCCCTGGTCCCATTTCGGGTCGGTTGAGCTCACTGAGGGAGAGCCCACCAGTTGTTGCAACTGGTCGATGATGAGCTGGTGGGAAGAGGGCATGCTTGCTCCGCTTGGCCTGGGTGGGGCGGTTTGCCCGCACATGTCCCAGTCTAGTCAACCTCGGGCTCATCGCCAAGCGTGTCCGCCGGACCCTGTGATAGCATGACGCACGCGCCGGAAAACGCTCCAGAAAGGCTGTCTGTACACATGACGACTCGCATCAATGAACGCAACAGGGAACATAGGCTGAGTCTGGCGGCGCTCGCATGCGAGCTGTTTGAGGATGGCATGATCGGCGAGCGCGACATGGCGCGGGTCAACCACTCTGTCGCCATTCGTGTGCATCCCCTGGTCTATCTGGCAGAGCAGCGCCTGGAGCATGCCTCGCATCCGGGGGTGGTGCTTGATATGGATGCCTTGCTGGGCTGGCTTGGCGAGCGCACCGGTCAGGCGGTGTATGAAATAGACCCGTTGCGCATCGACGTGCCCGCGGTGGCCGAAGTCATGTCGCGGGCGTTCGCCGAACGGCATCGCATACTCGCTGTGGAGGTGCACCGCGACGAAGTGGTAATTGCCAGCAGCGAGCCGTACATACGCGGCTGGGAGAGCAATCTCGAGCATACTCTGCGCAAACCCGTTCGGCGGGTGCTGGCAGATCCGCGCGAGCTCGCCCGACACACGGCAGATTTTTACGGCATGGCGCATTCGGTTCGCGGCGCTGGTGCGAGCGATCGCCTGGGCGGCGGCGTCGAGTTGGGTAACCTGGAGCAGATGCTGCAACTGGGCTCCACCCAGGAGCCCGATGCGAACGATCAGCATATCGTCAATATTGTTGACTGGCTCCTGCAGTACGCCTTCGATCAGCGCGCCAGTGATATTCACATTGAGCCGCGGCGCGAGGTGTCGAATGTGCGTTTCCGTATTGATGGAGTGCTGCATTCGGTCTACCAGTTGCCCGCGCAGGTAGGCGCCGCGGTCTCCTCGCGCATCAAGATTCTCGGGCGCATGGATCTCGCGGAAAAGCGCAGGCCGCAGGATGGCCGCCTGAAGACTCGCGGCCCCCAGGGGAATGAAGTGGAGCTGCGCCTGGCCACGCTGCCCACGGCTTTTGGTGAAAAACTGGTGATGCGGATTTTTGATCCGGATCTCCTGCAGCGCAGCTTCGAGGAACTCGGGCTGAATGATGCCGATCTCGCGAACTGGCACAGGATGACCTCAAACGGCAACGGTATCGTGCTGGTTACCGGCCCCACGGGCTCGGGCAAAACCACCACCCTGTATTCCACCTTGCGGCAGCTTGCGCAGCCGGAGGTGAATGTGTGCACAATTGAAGATCCCATCGAGATGGTGGAGGGCGCGTTCAACCAGATGCAGGTGAACCATGCCATCAAGCTCGACTTTTCGTCGGGCGTGCGCGCACTGATGCGCCAGGATCCCGACATCATCATGGTGGGAGAGATTCGCGACCTGGAAACAGCCAACATGGCAACCCAGGCAGCGCTCACCGGCCACCTGGTGTTATCCACCCTGCACACCAACGATTCTCCCGGGTCGATATCGCGCTTGCTCGAGCTGGGCGTGCCGGCCTACCTGGTCAGAGCCACGGTGCGCGGCATCATGTCGCAGCGTCTGGTGCGAATTCTGTGTCCCCAGTGCAAAACTTTCGACGCGGTCGACCTGGATGCGTGGCAGCAGCTCATCCATCCCTTTGACATGCAGGCTCTCGCGCAGTTGGCCCGGCCAGTGGGGTGTCGGGCCTGTCGCAATACCGGCTATGTAGGCCGCCAGGGTATCTACGAGGTGCTGGTGAACAGCCCGGCCGTGCAGGCCCTGATCCGGCCGCAGATCGATACCGCCGAGTTGCGCGCAGCGGCCATGCGCGAGGGCATGCAGACCCTGCGGCTGAGCGGTGCCCAGCGCGTGGCGCGTGGCGAGACAACCATCGAAGAGGTGATGCGCGTGGCGCCGCCTCTGGATAGCTGAAAGTACGGATGCCACTGGACGTTTCACAACTTCCCGGCTCTCTGGCCGCCGAAGCGCAGCTCGCCTGGCAGCATATACTTGAGCGAGCAGGCGAACCTCTCGCGGAGCAGCTCGAGGCCGCCGTTGAGGTTGCGGGCGTGCAGGCGGAGTTGGCGCGCGTGCTCGCCTGTAGCGCGTTTGTGGTCGACCAGCTGCGCTCTCGCGGCGAGCTATTGCTGCAGTTGCTGGAAAGTGGAAAGTTGCACGCATCGCTGCCAGAGAACTTTTTTCTGGATGATCTCAGGCAACGACTCAACGCGCAGGGCGAAGACCTGCTGCCGGGTCTGCGGCGTTTTCGTCAGTGGCACATGCTGCGCATCGTCTGGCGCGATCTCTGCCGCCTGGCAGACACACTGGAAACGGTACGTGATACCTCGCTGCTCGCCGAGGCCGCCATCGCCGAAGCGCTGGAGCAGGTGCAGGCAGAGCTCGAGCCGCGCTTTGGCGAACCCTGCAGCCGCGAGACTGGCGAGCGCCAGCAACTCATCGTGCTCGCCATGGGCAAGCTGGGCGCGCGCGAGCTGAATGTCTCCTCGGATATCGATCTGGTGTTTGTATTTCCGGCGGCGGGCGAGACCCGTGGCGGGGAGCGCTCCCTGAGCAATGAGGAGTTTTTCACCCGCGTAGGCCGCGCCCTGATCACTGCGCTCGATCAACTAACCGCCGATGGTTTTGTGTTTCGCGTGGATATGCGTCTGCGTCCCTACGGTGAAAGTGGTGCGCTGGTGCATAGTTTCAATGCGCTGGAGGCCTACTACCAGGACCAGGGCAGGGACTGGGAACGCTACGCGCTGATCAAGGCCAGGCCGGTCACCGGCAGTGCCAGGGCGGCGCGGGAACTCATGGCCATGCTGCGCCCCTTCGTCTATCGCAAGTACGTGGACTACGGCGTGATTGAGAGCCTGCGTGGCATGAAGCGGATGATCTCTGCCGAGGTGCGCAGGCGCGGGCTTGAGCACAACGTCAAACTGGGGCATGGCGGCATCCGCGAGGTGGAGTTCATCGCCCAGTGTTTTCAGCTCATTCGCGGTGGTCGTGACCTCGGCCTGCAGCAGCGCGAGCTACTGGTCGTTTTACACGAATGCGAGACGCTCGGCATTTTGCCGGCTTCGGTAGTGGCAGAGCTCGGCGCCGCGTACCTTTTCCTGCGCGATTGCGAACACGCGATTCAGGCTTACCAGGACAAGCAGACCCAGGAGTTGCCGCTTGAAGACCGCCCACGGCAGGCACTGGCAACGGTGATGGGGTGCGAGCACTGGGAGGATTTCATAGCGCGGCTGGATGCGCACCGCACGCGGGTTGCCGGACATTTCGCCGGGCTGATCGCACCCGCGGAGGAAGAATCCGATGCGCCGCAGGCTGCGCCACCCTGGGATGAGGCTCTGGACGCCGAAGCGCTTGCCCGGCTGGGTTTCCGCGACCCTCAAGCCAGCCTGGCAATCCTCGATGCCTTGCGCGAGAACGGCCGCGTGATGACCCTGCAGGTAGCAGGCCGTGAGCGCCTGGAGCAGTTCATGCCGCTGCTGCTCGGTGCCTGCGCTGAAGCGAGGGACCCCGATCTGTGCCTCGAGCGGGTACTGCCGCTGGTTCTGGCGGTGGTGCGCCGCAGTGCCTATCTGGTCTTGTTGATGGAGAACCAGCCCGCGCTGGTCGAGCTGGTCACTCTGTGTGGCGCCAGTCCCTGGATCGCCGAGCAGATGGCGCGCAACCCGGTGTTGCTGGATGAATTGCTCGATCGCGCAAGCCTCTACACGGCCCCCGACAAAGCCCTGTTGCAGGAGGAGCTGCGCCAGCAGGTGGCGCGGCTGGCGATTGACGACCTCGAAGCGCAGATGGATGCATTGCGGTACTTCAAGGCCTCGCATGTGCTGCGCGTGGCCGCCAGCGAGCTGGTTGGGCGCCTGCCCCTGATGCAGGTGAGTGACAAGTTGACGCTCATCGCCGAGGTGATCCTCGAACAGGTTCTCGCGGTAGCCTGGGCGGATCTCACGCGTAAACACGGCGAACCCGCCCGTACCACAGCCGGACCGGGTTTCGCGGTGTACGCCTATGGCAAGCTCGGTGGTATCGAACTCGGCTACACTTCGGATCTCGATCTGGTGTTTATCTGCGATTCTGCGAAATCCGGCGTGACCGACGGTGAGCGCAGCATCGACAACGCGGTGTTTTACACGCGCCTCGCACAACGCATGATTCACATCATGCAGGCGCGCATGACAATGGGTCAGCTGTATGAAGTTGATCTGCGGCTGCGGCCTTCGGGTGAGTCCGGCATGCTGGTGATCAGCGTGGACGGCTTCAGCACCTATCAGCTTGAATCCGCCTGGACCTGGGAACACCAGGCGCTGGTGCGGGCGCGATTCGTGGCGGGTGATGTGGCGGTGGCCGAGCGCGTGGACGCGGTGCGGCGCGACGTACTCTGCCAGCCGCGCGAAGCAGACGCGCTGGCGCGGGAGGTGGTTGAGATGCGCGACCGCATGCGCAAGCACCTGCTCCCGGAACATGCTTCGCCAGAAGGGGAATTTCACCTGAAACAGGGCGCCGGAGGTATCGTCGATATCGAATTTATGGTGCAATATGCGGTTTTGGCGTGGTCGCATCGCGAGCCTGAATTGGCGCGCTGGTCTGACAATGTGCGCATTCTCGAGACCCTCTGTCGGGAAGGTTTGTTTGAGCAGCGCGATTGCGATGCCCTTCGGGAGGCCTACCTGGCCTACCGTTCCGCAGCGCATCAACTCTCTTTGCAGCATCAGCCCGATATTGTTCAGGCTGATGAATTCGTGGACGCACGTGCTGCGGTCATAAAAAAGTGGCGGGAACTGTTTGCGCCCTATGAGAAGGATACACAGAGTGAGTAAGACAGGAGTAAGGTCATGACACTGGCGGATCGCGATGGTGTTATCTGGATGGATGGCGAGATGGTGCCCTGGCGCGAGGCGCGCGTGCACGTGCTCACCCATACTTTCCACTATGGCCTCGGGGTGTTTGAGGGCGTGCGTGCCTATCACACGCCGAATCGTGGCACCTGCATTTTTCGTCTCAGGGAACACACTGATCGCCTGTTTCGTTCGGCGCATATTCTCGCCATGTCCATGCCCTACGATAAGGACACGCTGAATCAGGCGCAGAAAGACGTGGTACGTGAGAACGGTTTGCAGGAGGGTTATCTGCGCCCCATGTGTTTCTATGGCTCCGAGGGTATGGGCCTGCGCGCCGATAATCTGCGTTCGCATGTGATGATCGCCGCCTGGTCGTGGCCGTCCTATATGGATCCCGAGGCCCGCGATCGCGGCATCAAGGTGCGCACCTCGTCGTTCACGCGACATCATGTGAATATCTCGATGTGCAAGGCCAAGGCCAACGGCAACTACATCAACTCGATGCTGGCGCTGCGCGAAGCGCTCGACTGTGGCGCCGAGGAAGCCCTGATGCTGGACAACGAGGGCTACGTGGCCGAGGGCAGCGGCGAGAACGTGTTTATTGTACGCGACGGTCGCATCTACACGCCGGAACTTACATCCTGCCTCGACGGTATCACGCGCAACACCATTTTTGCGCTGGCCGCCGAGATCGGTTTGAGCGTGTCAGAGAAACGCATCACGCGCGACGAGGTATACATCGCCGACGAGGCGTTTTTTACGGGTACCGCCGCTGAGGTAGTGCCCATTCGCGAGCTGGACGGGCGCGCGATCGGCAGCGGCAGCCGCGGCCCGATCACCGAAAAGCTGCAGGCGATGTATTTCGACACCGTGCGCGGCAATCGCAGCGAGAACAGCGAATGGCTGGAGCCGGTTGCCTGAGAGTTCCGCGAAGGCGTTCGCGGGCGATAATGACCGCTGTTCGGAGTGACTGAGCCGGACGGCGACATTCTCGCGATTGGTCCCGCCTGGGTGGGGGACATGGTGATGTCGCAGGTGCTTTACCGACAGCTTGCGGCGAGCCGGCCCGGATCGGCCATTGATGTGCTCGCGCCCGCCTGGAGCGCGCCGCTGCTGGGGCGCATGCCGGAGGTGCGCACACTCATTCCCATGCCCCTGGCCCACGGCGAATGGAACTTTGGCACGCGTCGGCGCCTGGGCCTCAGCCTGCGCGAGCGTGGCTATGGCCAGGCCATTGTTCTGCCCAACTCCTGGAAATCGGCACTTGTGCCCTGGTACGCCGGCATAGCACGGCGCACGGGCTGGCGTGGTGAAATGCGTTACGGCCTGCTGAACGACCTGCGCAGGCTGGATGAACAGGCCCTGCCCATGATGGCGCAGCGATTCCTCGCGCTGGGTCTGCCGGCGGATGCAGCACTGCCGCCGCTGCTGCCCGAACCCCGGCTGACAGTCGACGCGGCTGAAGCGCGCGGCGCCGCCCTCCGGTTTGAGCTCGATACCGGCCAGCCGTTGCTGGCACTGTGTCCCGGCGCGGCATCCGGTACAGCGAAACGTTGGCCCGCGGCCTATTTCAGCGAGGTGGCGCGCTGCTACCTCGATCGCGGATGGCGCGTTGTGTTGCTGGGCTCCTCCAGTGACGCTGCGGACTGTGCTGGTATTGCGCGGGGCTGCGCAGATGCAGGCCGCTGTCTGAACCTCGCCGGGCGCACCACGCTGGATGAAGCGGTACTGCTACTTTCCCGGTCTAGCGCCGTAGTCAGTAATGATTCCGGGCTCATGCATGTTGCCGCAGCCCTCGGGCGCACTGTACTGGGTATCTATGGCCCCACCTCGCCGGAGTTCACGCCGCCGCTCTCGGCACGCGCGGTGGTAGTGAGCCCCGACATAGCGTGCGCGCCCTGTCATCAGAGCGTTTGTCCGCTGGGGCACCATCGCTGCATGCGCGATACTCCCGCTGAGGCGGTGATCGCCCGGCTCGACGCGGCGCTTGCTGGTGCGCCGCCATTTGCGCAGACCCTCGCGTGAGAGTGATGGTGCTCAAGATGTCCTCCCTGGGCGACATCATTCACACGCTACCGGCATTGACCGACGCCGCATCACGCCTTCCCGGCATCCGCTTTGACTGGCTGGTGGAAGAGGCCTTCGCCGAGGTGCCCGCCTGGCATCCGGCGGTGGATCGAGTGATTCCGGTTGCCCTGCGGCGCTGGCGCAGGCGCCCCCTGCACAGTGTTGCAGGCCCTGAATGGCGCGCGGTGATGCGCGCCGCCGGCGGTTTGCATTACGACGCCGTGATCGATGCGCAGGGCCTGCTGAAAAGCGCCTGTATCATGCGTCGAACCCGGGGTCCGCGCTACGGCCTGGATTGGCGTTCGCTGCGGGAGCCGTTGGCGGGTGTGGTGTATCAACACCGTGTTGCCGTGCCGCGCGATTTGCACGCCGTGGATCGACTGCGCAGGCTGTTTGCCCAGGCGCTCCACTACTCGTTGCCGGAATCCGCGCAGGATTACGGTTTGCGCGGCCTGTTTTTGCGGGGTCACAGTGTGCAGGGAGACAACCTCCAGGGTGCGATCCCTGCGGGTTTCACCAGCCGGGGTGCGGTGCCGCCGGCCGGCCTGGTTTGCCTGCACGGCACCGCCCGAAGCGGGAAATGCTGGCCGGAGTCGAGCTGGCGGGAGTTGATCGGCCTGGCCGTGTCAGCGGAACAGCCGGTGCTGCTTCCCTGGGGCAGTGCGGAAGAACTTGCGCGCGCGCGGCGTCTGGCCGCGGCCTTCCCCCCGATGGCGGTACAGGTGCTGCCGCGACTGACGCTCTCGGAATTGGCGCTGTGCCTGCGCAACGCGCAGGCGGTGGTGGCGGTGGACACCGGTCTCGGGCACCTGTGCGCTGCATTGGACGTGCCGACGGTCTCGCTGTACGGTCCCACCCGGCCGTCCCTGATAGGTACCCTCGGCGGAGGGCAGGTTCACCTTTCACCCGCGGAGGGTTCCGCTATGCGCGGTATATTTCCCGCGGATGTCTGGCAGGCGCTGCGCGAACTGCGTTCGCGAGCAGACTGACACATGCGCCTGGCCCTGGTCATCTATCGCTACTTTCCCTTCGGCGGCTTGCAGCGGGATTTTTCCGCGATTCTCGAGGCACTCCGGGCGCGCGGACACGTCTGCCGGGTGTACTGCACGCAATGGAGCGGCCCGGTGCCGGCGCAGGTGGACCTGCGCTGCCTGCCAGCGCGGGGGATCACCAACCACCGGCGCGAAGCACATTTTCAAGCGCGGGTAAGGGCTGATCTGTTGCGCGACCCGGTGCAGGGTGTGATCGGTTTCCTGAAGATGCCGGGTCTGGATGTCTACTTTGCCGGCGATGGCTGCTATCTGGCGCGTGTCGCTGATCGTCCTGGCTGGTGGCAGCGTCACTCGGCGCGTTTTCGCCACTACGCCGGCGCCGAGCGTGCGGTGTTCGACCCGGCGAGTGATACCCATGTTTTCTGCATCGCCAGGGCGCAGCGTGCTGCCTATAACCTCAGTTACCGTACGCCTGAAGAGCGCCTGCACCTGCTGCCGCCGGGAATTTGCGCCGATCGTGTTGCCCCGCCGCACCCGGCTCGTGAGCGAGCGGCGCTGCGCACTGCCCTGGCGTTCAGGGAGGGTGAACTCGCACTGCTTTTCCTGGCTTCCGCATTTGCCACAAAGGGCCTGGACCGGGCAATCATTGCGCTCGCGAACACGCTGGCGGAACAACCTTCCGTGCGTGCGCGCCTGCTGGTGGTCGGCAGTGGCAAGCCGCGTCGCTACCGGCGTCTGGCGGCGCGACTCGGTATCGCCCGCTCGGTCGAGTTTCTCGGTGGGCGAGACGATGTAGTCGCGTTGATGCAGGCCGCTGACCTGCTGGTACATCCGGCGCGTAGCGACGCCGGTGCCGCGGTGTTGCTGGAAGCTCTTGCGCTCGGTTTACCGGTGGTGGCCACAGCCGCCTGTGGGCATGCGCCACATATTGTGAGTGCGCACGCGGGCTTTGTGCTGGAGGAGCCGTTTCAGCAGGCGGCGCTGAACCGGGCGCTGCTGCGCATGCTGGATGGCGTGTTCCGCGCGGATTGTCGCGAGAATGCGCGGCGCTATTCCCAGCGTCTCGATCTCTACAGCATGCCCGGCGTGGCCGCGCAGTGGATAGAACAGTTATTGTCTCGGGAGCACGCAGCGGATGCCTGAGAGCTTCCGGCGAGCGGAACTCGCCGCCGGTGCGCTCGCCGGATGCGAAGGCGCAGAGGAGTTGCTGGCCTGGGCGGAACAGGTGGCGCGTGCTGCCCCGGCAGAGGCTGTTTATCGCCAGCGTGAGGGTCGCAAAACCCTGCGTGTGCAGCTTGAGGGACGGACGTTCTTTCTCAAACTGCACAGCGGCGTGGGCCGACGCGAGATTCTTAAAAATCTCGCGCGCGGGCAGCGACCGGTGCTCGATGCGAGCAGTGAATTCAGGGCGTTGCGGTCACTGGCGGCTGCGGGTATCGCCACGCCCGGCGTGGCCGCCTACGCATGCAGCGATGAAGCGCCCGCCACAAGGCGATCGATGATTCTCACCGATGATCTCACCGATACCCTCAGTCTGGAGCAGCTGTGTGTGCAATGGCGCTCGCAGCCACCGCCTTTCGCGCTGCGCCTGAGCGTACTCCACGCGGTAGCGGACATCGCGCGGCGTATGCATGGTGCTGAGTGGCAGCACAGGGATTTCTATCTGTGTCACCTGCATGTCGACCCCGCGAGGCTGGACCGCCCGCGCCCGGCCTTTTACCTGATCGATCTGCATCGCGCGCGCCGGCGCGCACCACTGCCACAGCGCTGGCGCGTAAAGGACCTGGCTGCGCTATACTTCTCGGCCATGGACTGTGGCCTCACCGAGCGCGATCTGCTGCGGTTCCTGCGCCAATACTCTGCGGATGGCTTGCGTCAGGCCCTGGGACGAAACCGCAGTATGTGGAGGCGGGTGCAGAAGAAAGCCAACCGGCTCTATGTTAAAACACACGGCGTTGAACCCCCGCGATCACGACGGGGGGAACGGGAGTCATAATGAGAAATAAAGTGCTGGTGATTGACGGCAAGCG
The DNA here is from genome assembly GCA_963976655.1 of uncultured Halieaceae bacterium. Lineage (GTDB taxonomy): Bacteria > Pseudomonadota > Gammaproteobacteria > Pseudomonadales > Halieaceae > Marimicrobium. The sequence goes on along the minus strand of CAXBLB010000006.1, from coordinate 139,407 downwards.
CTGGGGCAGGCGACTGGCTGACGCCGTGAAACGTCCGCCACTCGGCATTGTCCCCTGGATGCGGCGCCATACACACGTGGTGAAGGACGAGCCGGCGCGGCTGGTGGGCTACCTCCAGATCAGGGACCGGCATTGTTTTCTCAAGCTGTACCGGCGCCCTTCGTTGCTAAGGAAGTTGTTGTTGCTCGCGCGCACCGGCAAGCCACTGCGCGCCTATAGAACCGGTCTCGTGTTGGCCGCCCGCGGCGTGCTTGTGCCGAGACCCCTCACCTGTGTGCTGGTCGCCGAAGGCGCTCTGGTGCTCAGCGAGAGCATGTCGGAGGGCGGCGATTACTGCCAGCTCTGGAATGCGAATCCGGGACGCGAAACCCTCAATCTGATGATGCGCGGCGCCGGGGAAACCATTGCCGATTTGCATGCGGCGGGCTTCACGCATGGCGACTGCAAGTGGAACAACCTGCTCTGGAGCGAGGAGCGTTGCTTTCTGGTGGATCTCGATGGCGCGCGCAAGCCGCGCCTGAATCGGGCTTCCCGGCGTGCGCGCGACCTCGCGCGCTTTGTCATCAGTGCCGAGGAAGCCGGCGTGCCCAAGGCAATGCTGGAGGAGTTCCTCGACAGTTATCTGCACAGGAGTGCCGCAGACAGGGAGTCGCTGCTGCGCTTGATGCAGCCACATCTGCGCAAACTCCGGGGTCGCCACCTGCAGCGTTATGGAGTCGAACCGCAACCCCTGCTATAGCCTGCCCGCAGATTACTGCGGGTCGGTCGGCGGGCCGGGCTGCGCGCTCAGCCGCGTTGCGGGTGTCGCCATGCGTCGTACAGACCAGCGGTAGGCCTCGGCCGCCAGCAGCTTTAATTCCGGCGTCGAGTATTCCAGCAGGTGGCTGCGCCATGCCCTGAAAAACCGCATGCGATCGGTGCGGCACAATACGTTTGCGGGCAGCATGTTGAGCTGCATCAGGTTGCGCAGCAGCATGCGCCCCGGCGGCGGCGATTTTCGCCGGTTGCGTTCGTTGTCCAGCAGGGCGAACTGGAAGAAGTCGCCGCGCTGATCAACCAGCACATTGCCCGGTCGCAGATCTCCGTGAATGAAGCCTGCCGCGTGAATGCGTCCGATAAAGGCGCCAAGCGCGGCGAGCAGTGCCCGGCGCGCATCCCTGTTTGCGGCCGTCGGTGCCGCAGCGGCATCCCTGAGCCAGTGATCGAGGCGCTGACCCGGGACGCTCGCGCTGAACAAATATTGCGTACCGCCGGGCAAGGTGCCCCAGTGCACGCTCCGCGGCGCCTCAATGCCCGCCAGCAACAGCGCATCCGCGTTGCGGCGTGCCCGGTCGGCCCGGCTGCCGCGCAGCCGCGCTTTCAGGCTCTCCGCGGGGCTACGTGAGAGGAACTCCTTGTAATACAGTTGCCGCTCGTCGTTGCGGGCGACCCGCGTATGGGGAGAACTTGCAACCGGCTGCCACCCGGCGGGCTGATAACCGGCTGCGAGCTGCCCGGCCAGTGCCTGCAGCTCAGTTCTGTCAGCATCCGTGATGATGGCGCTTGCTCCCGCTCGTGTTGTGCGCATGCCCTTGCCGCATTGCGTGCGCCGCCTGATAGTTTAGGGCCAGTCAGCGCCTGAAGGTCAAGGCCGGAATCGCTGTAATAGTCAGTGCCGTGGGCGTGGTATATGATGTTGGGCGTTTTTTTGAGTAGCGTTGCACGGCGCCAATTTGCCGGTGACACATGGCGGACATTGACTGAAACAGGGCTGGGAGCAGGTTTTTGGCGGATAGAATTCTGGTGGTGGGTGCGGGCGGCCAGCTCGGCAGGGAACTGGTTCGCACTGCACCCACGGGTGTTGTCTGTGAGTCGGTTACGCGTGCGCAACTGGATATCGCGGACCGGGCAGCGGTAGACGCCTGTCTGGCGAAGTTCGCGCCCTCACAGGTTATCAACGCGGCGGCCTACACTGCGGTAGACAAGGCGGAAACAGAACCCGAGGCCGCACGGCGCGGTAACGCCGAGGGGCCGGGAAACCTTGCCCAGGCCTGTGCCCGGAGCAACATACGCCTGCTACATGTATCCACGGATTTCGTTTTTGATGGTACCGCCTCCGTGCCCTACACGCCCGATGTTGAGCCCGCGCCGCTCGGCGAGTACGGGCGCAGCAAGCTTGCGGGGGAGCAGGCAGTGATGGCGGCCTTGCCCGGCGCCCTGATTATGCGCACAGGGTGGGTGTATTCCGCGTTCGGCAACAATTTCGTGAAGACGATGCTGCGCCTGATGGGAGAGCGGGATGCGCTGTCGGTGGTGGCTGACCAGGTGGGCACGCCCACCTGGGCGAATGGTCTCGCCGCCGCGCTGTGGGCCGCCACGGCGCGGCCGGGCCTGTCCGGGGTTTATCACTGGAGCGATGCGGGTGTGTGTAGCTGGTATGATTTTGCGGTTGCCATCTGTGAGGAGGGCCTTGCCGGTGGTTTGCTGCACAAGGCTGTCAGTGTGCGGCCCATACCCACCGCCGAATATCCCACGCCGGCCCGTCGGCCTTCCTACAGTGTGCTGGACAAGTCTGCGAGCTGGAGCGCGCTCGAACTGGAAGGCACGCACTGGCGCCGGCAGCTGCGTGCTATGTTGTCAGATTTGAAGGAGCTGGAAGATGTCTAGAAACCTGTTGGTCACTGGCGCGGCGGGCTTTATCGGCGCAAATTTTGTGCACTACTGGATGCGGCATCATCCCGATGACCGGGTTGTCGCCTACGACGCGCTCACCTATGCCGGGAATCGTGCGAACCTGGCAGGGCTGATGGACAACAGCAATTTCAGTTTCGTGCATGCGGATATCTGCGATTATGCGACGGTGCTGGAAACGCTGCGCGAACATGCGGTCGACACGCTGGTCCACTTTGCCGCCGAGAGTCACGTCGATCGTTCCATCACCGGCCCCGACGCATTCATTGAAACCAATGTAATGGGTACGCATTCACTGCTCAAAGCGGCCCGGGAGTACTGGCTGGGCAGTGGAGGCGACAAGCCGCACCGCTTTCATCATGTGTCTACCGATGAGGTCTACGGTTCTCTCAGCAAGGAAGCGCCGGGCTTCCACGAAGAGCAGAAATACGAGCCGAATTCACCTTATTCGGCCAGCAAGGCGGCCTCGGATCATCTGGTGCGTGCCTATCACCACACCTACGGCCTGCAGGTATCCACCAGCAACTGTTCCAATAATTACGGCCCCTACCATTATCCGGAAAAACTGATTCCCCTTTGCCTGACCAATATCCTGCGCGGGCGCCCACTGCCGGTGTACGGCGACGGCAGCAATATTCGCGACTGGCTGTATGTGGAAGACCACTGCCGTGGAATTGAGTTGGTGCTGGAGCGCGGCGTAGTGGGGGAGACCTACAACATCGGTGGCAATAACGAGTGGAACAATCTCGATATTGTGCACCTGTTGTGTGACCAGATGGACGAACGCTTCCGTCGCGATGAGACGCTCGCCGGGCATTTCCCCGATGCGCCCGGCGCCGGCGGTGGCAGTGCTCGCGACCTCATCACGTTTGTAGAAGACCGGGCCGGGCACGACTGGCGCTATGCCATCGACGCCAGCAAAATTACGCGGGAGCTGGGCTACGCACCGCAGGAGACTTTTGAAACCGGCCTGCAACGCTCACTGGACTGGTATCTCGCTAACGAAGCGTGGTGGCGTCCGCTGCTGCCAAAATAATGTAGCGGCTGTTCAGCCGCTGTCAGGGAAACTTGGGTGTCTCTGCCCAGCTCAGTCCAGCGCTGTCCTTGGCTGACAATCGCGGTAGTTCCCCGTCGGGCAGAGGCCACTCGATGCCCACGCTCGGATCATCCCAGGCCAGGCTTATTTCGCTCTGCGGGTGGTAGATATCCGTGCACTTGTACTGGAAATCGGCGTATTCGCTGGTGACGTAGAAGCCGTGCGCGAAGCCCGGCGGCACCCAGAGCATGCGGTGATTGCTTGCGCTCAACAGAACGCCAAACCACTTGCCGAAGCTGGGTGAGCTCGCCCGCAGATCTACCGCCGCGTCGAACACTTCCCCGGCGGTCACGCGCACCAGCTTGCCCTGGGTATGCTCCATCTGGCAGTGCATGCCGCGCAGTATGCCGCGTGCGGAGCGACTGTGGTTGTCCTGCACGAAGTGCATATCGAAACCCGCATCGGCAAAGGTAGCGGCGTTCCAGCTCTCGAGAAAGAACCCGCGCTCATCGCCAAACACGTTGGGTTCGATGACAAATACGTCCTGCAGAGGCGTGTCGACGACGTTCATGCGAATACCATGCCTTCATCATTGAGCAGATTTTTCAGGTAGACACCGTAGCCGCTTTTTTCCAGCGGCTGCGCGAGCGCCAGCAACTCCCCGGCGTCAATATAGCCCATGCGGTAGGCCACTTCCTCGGGGCAGGCAATCTTCAATCCCTGACGTTCCTCCACCACGCGAATAAAATTGGCGGCGTCCAGAAGGGAGTTGTGGGTGCCGGTATCCAGCCATGCCGTGCCGCGGCTCATGACTTCGACTTTCAGGTCGCCGCGTTCCAGGTAGGCCTTGTTGACGTCGGTTATCTCCAGCTCGCCGCGGTGAGAGGGTTTTACATTTTTGGCGATATCCACCACGTCATTGTCGTAAAAATACAGCCCGGTGACTGCATAGTGTGACTTCGGGCGCGAAGGCTTCTCCTCGATGTCCTCGGCGACGCCGTGCTTGTCGAAACTGACAACACCGTAGCGTTCCGGATCCTGCACGTAATAGGCGAACACCGAAGCGCCGCTGTCACGGCTCGCAGCGCTGGCCAGCCGCTGGGTAAACCCGCCACCGTAGAAAATATTGTCGCCCAACACCAGGCTGGATGGAGAATTGCCGATGAACTCCTCGCCAAGAATAAAAGCCTGTGCGAGACCGTCGGGGCTGGCCTGCACTGTATACTGGATGTTGATTCCCCAGTTCGACCCGTCGCCCAACAGTTCGCTGAATGCGGCCTGGTCGCGCGGCGTGGTGATCACCAGAATGTCGCGAATGCCTGCGAGCATCAGCGTTGCCAGTGGATAGTAGATCATCGGTTTGTCGTAGACCGGCATGAGCTGTTTGCTGACCGTGCTCGTCAAGGGATGCAATCGTGTGCCCGAGCCGCCCGCGAGAATGAGTCCCTTGTAGGGTTTTATTGGCATTTTTATCTTTCCTGGTAGTAGGGGCGACCGATTATAGCGAGATAACCGTGCCGCTGGCGACCGCGAGCCCGTTCAAGCCACGCTCCAGCGGGGTGGATTTTTGACCACCGGCTGATTAAAATCTAGCCCCTTTTGCTGCGGGTTTTTTCGATTGCTCGCAGTGGTAGCTTCGTTGGCTCCGCGCACGGATAACCCGGCCCGGTGTGTTCATCCGCCCTGAATTTACGAGAGGACGCCGCTATCAGGCATCTTGGCACAGTGCAGGCAGACTTGCAGCCGCGCGCCGTCGCGGCCTCACGCGTCCCGGCAGGCGCTACTGCGGTCTCTCCTCCAGTCGCTCCCGAAGACGCGACGAAGCGCCCTCTCAGGATCGCGCTGCTCGGATACCGCAGCCAGCCCTTCGGCGGTGGCCAGGGGGTTTATCTGCGGTTTCTGAGCAAGGCGCTGGTGGATGCGGGGCACTCGGTGGATGTTATTTCCGGCCCTCCCTACCCGCATCTCGATCCGCGAGTCCGCCTGATTGAACTTCCCAGTCTCGACCTGTTCCAGCATGGCCTGTTGTCTCTGCGGCTGCATCACCTGAAGTCCTACAGTAATATCGTCGAGTGGCTGAGCAAGCTTACCGGCGGTTTTGCCGAGCCCTACGCCTTTGGCCGTCGTGCGGTGAAGTACCTGCGCGAACACGGCCACAACTACGACCTGATTCATGATAACCAGAGCCTGAGCTGGGGCATGTTGCAAATTCAGGATATGGGCCTGCCGCTGGTGACCACCATTCACCACCCGATCACCAGTGATTTGCGCATTGCGCTCGGCGCTGCCAGTGGCTGGAGAGAGCGCCTGCTGATCCGTCGCTGGCATTCCTTTCTCAATATGCAGATGAAGGTGGTCAAGCGCCTGCACAATATTGTCACCGTCTCGGATTGTTCGCGCTCGGACATCGCGCGTGATTTCGGCCTGCAGCCGTCGAGCATCAGCCTCGTGCACAATGGCATCTGCACCGAGGAGTTCCGGCCGATGCCGGATATTCAGCGCCGCAGCAACCGGCTGATGGCAACCTGTTCGGCGGATGCGCCGCTGAAGGGACTGAGCTATCTGCTGCGGGCCTACGCGCGACTGCTTGAAAGTCATCCCGATCTCGAACTGCTGCTGGTCAGCAAGCCCAACCCCGGTGGCGCCACCGAGAAGCTCGTGCGCGAGCTGGGTATTGCCACACGCGTGCGCTTTGTCAACGGTATCAGTACCGAAGAGATGGTGCGTTACTACGCAGAGGCGACCATCGCCATCTGCCCGTCCGTGTATGAAGGTTTTGGCCTGCCAGCGGGTGAGGCCATGGCCTGTGGTGTGCCTGTCGTGTCCTCGGATGGTGGCGCATTGCCGGAAGTAGTCGGCGATGCGGGCATACTGGTTCCCGCTAAAGATGTCGATGCGATGGTTGTTGCGATAGATGGCCTGCTGCGCGACCCACAGAGGCGCCGCGATCTCGGTGAGCGTGCCAAGCTGCGCATTCAGAAACATTTTTCCTGGCAGGTCTGCGCCACCCAGATGACCGCCTATTATCGTCAGGTACTGGCCGATGCAGACGGTTGATTTCGAGCATTTCCCGCTGCAGCCGGGAGATGTGCTGCTGGATCTCGGTTGCGGCGAGGGCCGCCATGTCATCTCCGCTTACTATCATGCCGATGTGCACGCAGTGGGGGTCGATCTTTCGCTGCACGATCTGCAGACCACGCGCGAAAAGTTCAAAGAGTTCGCGGAACCGGAAAACGCCGCCAAGGGCTTCGGCCTGGCATCGGCGAATGCGCTGCACCTGCCGTTTGCAGACGATACCTTCGACAAGGTGATCTGCAGTGAAGTGCTCGAGCACATACCCGACTACGCCGGTGCGTTGCGGGAGATAGAGCGCGTGCTGAAGCCGGGCGGGCTGTTTTGCGCCAGCGTGCCGCGCCGCTGGCCGGAGAGAATCTGCTGGTGGCTGTCTGATGCCTACTACAAAGTGCCAGGCGGCCACTTGCGCATTTTCAATGGCAGGGCGCTGCGCAATGAAATCGAGCACCTGGGCTTTGAACACTATTATCGCCACTGGGCGCATGCGCTGCATGCACCCTTCTGGTGGCTGAAATGCCTGTTCTGGAAAAGCCAGGATAGCAACTGGCTGGTCAGGCAGTATCACCGCCTGCTGGTGTGGGACCTGTTGGAGAATCCGGCGCTTACCCGGACACTGGAGAAAAGCATGAACCCGATTATGGGCAAGAGTGTCGTGATGTATTTCCGCAAGGAATCGGCATTATGAGCGGGCTCTACTTAAGCCGGGGGCTTTACCCCGAGGAATTCCTGCGTCCCACGGTACGTTTCGTACTGGACTGCCAGCGTGAAAGTGGCGAGATCCCATGGTTTGATGGCGGCTACACCGATCCCTGGGATCATGTGGAATCGGCGATGGGGCTATCTATCGCGGGCGAAACCGACGCCGCGCACCGGGCTTACCGCTGGCTCGCTGATCTGCAGTTGAAAGACGGTAGCTGGTGGGCCTCTTACCGGGGCGAGGAAGTTGATAACCGGAACAGGCGCGAGACCAACTTCGTGGCCTATGTTGCGACAGGGGTGTGGCACCACTACCTGATTTCCGAAGACAGGGAATTTCTGCGCGCCATGTGGCCCACGGTGGACGCTGCCATTGGCTTTGTACTGGCGCTGCAAACCGAGCACGGCGAGATTCACTGGGCGGTTGACGGTGAGGGCAAGCCCAAGCGTGATGCCCTCGTCACCGGTTGCAGTTCGATCTACAAGAGCCTGGAGTGCGCGCACAACATCGCCTACGCGCTGGGCGAATCCAGGCCCGGGTGGCTGCAGGCGCGCAAGCGGCTCGGCACCGCCCTGCGCAGCAAGCCCGAGCGTTTTGATCGCACCTGGGAAAGCAAATCCCGCTACTCGATGGATTGGTTCTACCCGGTGCTCACCGGCGTGTTCACCGGAGCGGAGGCGCGGGCCCGCATTGCTTCGCGCTGGAGCGAGTTCGTGGAGCGCGGCCTCGGCTGTCGCTGTGTCAGCGATGAGCCCTGGGTGACCGTGGCCGAATCCTGTGAGCTGGTGATGGCTTTGCTCGCCGCCGGCGACCATGCCCGCGCGGTGGAGGTTTATAGCTGGTTGCAACAGTGGCGCTCCAGCGATGGCGCTTACTGGACGGGTTACCAGATGGTGGAAGACCTGCTGTGGCCCGACGAGAAGCCCACCTGGACGGCGGGTGCAATTCTGTTGGCGGCCGATGCCTTGACCGAACACACCCGCGCGGCAAAACTGTTTTGCAGTGTGCGCCTGCTCGGCGCTGATGCGGCGGACGATCGCGCGCTGCGCGCCAGGGTCGATTAACAGCGCCCCTCAGAGACGTTGCAGTAACGCCAGGCTGTTAACGCGGCCTATCTCCCCGAACAGTCCCGATGCCCGCGCCATGCGATAAATGGCGTAGGGCGCCTGTCCACCGGCGTGGGCATCCTCGAACACGTCGTGAATCGCCAGTACACCGCCGCGCAACAGATGGGGCTCCCAGCAACGGTAGTCGGTGAGTGCCGCTTCAAGGCTGTGCCCGCCGTCGATAAACAACATGCCCAGCGGCGTCTGCCAGTGGCGTGATGCGGTCTCCGAGCTGGCCACCACCGGCACCACTACATTGTTCAGCCCGGCCCCGGCAATGTTGCGGCGAAATTCCCTGAAAGTGTCCAGCTGGCCCTGCGCGGCATCGAACAGCTCGGGATCGTGGAAAAATTCGCCCTGCTGGTGCTCCTCCGAACCGCGGTGGTGATCCAGCGCAAACACTGTGCTGCCTGTTTCGCGACAGGCCAGACCGAGATAGATCGTCGATTTCCCGCAATAACTGCCAATTTCCAGCACGGGTCCCAGTGCGCAGGCTGTCAGCGCCTGTGCATACAGCGCCTCGGCTTCATCTTGCGCGAGAAATCCCTTGATCTGATCAAGGCCTGCCGGCAGGTCTGGAAGCATGTGCGGGAAGCTCCAATAGCGGTAATCGGTGAGTCGCGAACGGCAGGGCAACTTAGCGGTTTTGGCGGGGGCTGACAAGGCGTTACCCGGGTTCGCGGCGCATCACCCATGCTATGCTATACACCGCCCGCGGGCCCCGTGGGCGGGGCTGATCTTTCAGGAACGCCATGCAACCGCTACTGCCGCGCTTCGACCAGGCCCGTGTGCTGGTGGTCGGGGATATCATGCTCGACCGCTACTGTGAAGGCGGGGTCTCGCGAATTTCGCCAGAGGCGCCAGTGCCCGTAGTGAAAGTTGAGGGAATTCGCGACCGCCCGGGCGGGGCCGGCAACGTCGCGCTCACGATCGCGGCGCTGGGTGCGAAAGTGCGCCTCGCGGGGGCCGCCGGTGACGATAGCGATGCGGAGACTCTAGAGTCGATGCTGCAGGCGGCGGGCATACAGTGTTTTATCGAGCGCCTGTCGGGCTACACCACCACCGTTAAACTGCGCGTGATCGCCCGCAACCAACAGCTTTTGCGGCTCGACTTCGAACATCCCCACGCGCCGGACACCGGCCTCCAGCCCGGCGCCACTCCGGTCGATCAGCTGGCAGACTGCACGGCGCTGGTGCTCTCGGATTACGCCAAAGGCGTGCTGCACAATCCGCAGCCGCTCATTGGCGCGGCCCGGTCGCTGGGGATACCCGTGCTGGTCGACCCAAAGGGCCCGGATTTCATGCGCTATCGCGGAGCGACCCTGCTAACGCCCAATCTGCGGGAGTTTGAAGCCGTTGTGGGTCACTGCGACACGGAAGCTGAACTGATCAAGCGGGCGCGCGGCCTGATCTCCGATCTCGAGCTGGACGCCTTGCTGGTGACACGCGCGGAGCGCGGTATGACGCTGGTGCTGGCAGACGGCGACGCAATGCACCTGCCAGCGCGGGAGCGGGAGGTGTTCGACGTGACCGGCGCGGGCGACACGGTCATCGGGGTATTGGCGGCGGCACTGGCGGCGGGCGGGGCTATGCGCGACGCCGTGATGCTGGCGAATATTGCCGCGGGGCTGGTAGTTGGAAGACTGGGTGCGGTATCCATCAGCGCGCCGGAGCTGCGTCAGGCGCTCGGGGCCGCGCCGCATCCGGAGCGCGGGGTGGTGTCGCTCGAGCAATTGCAGGTGGCCCTTGCCGAGGTGCGCGCGAAGGGCGCGCGCGTGGTTTTTAGCAACGGTTGTTTCGATCTGCTGCACGCGGGCCATGTCAGCTATCTCGAGCAGGCGCGCAACATGGGTGACTGCCTGGTGGTTGCGGTCAACAGCGACGCTTCGTTGCGGCGACTGAAGGGTCCCGGTCGTCCTCTCAACCCGCTGGACAGGCGCATGGCGGTGCTGGCCGGCCTGGCAGCCGTGGACTGGGTGCTGCCCTTCGATGAAGACACCCCCGAAGCGCTGTTGCGGGCACTCAGGCCCGAGGTGCTGGTCAAGGGCGGCGATTACACGCGCAAGGAAGATATTGTGGGCTGGCGGATCGTGGAGGCCTACGGCGGCGAAGTGCGTATTGCCGAGCGCGTCGGGGATGCGTCAACGAGCGCTATGCTCGACAGAATTCAAGACAAGAGTGAAGACTGACTAATCGGCAAACTCCCTTGCCGCCTGAACATTGCTTCGCAGGTGTTGCGGCGACAGAGTGCCGGTCACGGCTGCGCTGACGCCGCGCTGACCGAGTACCAGCCGCATGCTGTCACGCACGAAGCGCTGCTCTCCACCCGCTGGCAGGTGACCGCTCGCCAGGGGTTTCTTTACCAGCACGCCGGTGCCCAGCCGGTCGCAGGCGTCGGCAACTGCCGCTTCGGCGCGCGTCTCGAGGTTCAGCGTGAGCATTACAACATCGCAACAGGCCGCGGCGCGCAGCCCGCCCTCGAGCGTTTTGGTCGAGATACCGTAGGCCCGCAGCAGGCCCTCTCGCTTGAGCCCTGCCAGCGCCTCCAGCGTGCCGTGCCGCTCGATGATATCGAGGTCGTTGCCGTCGGAGTGCACCAGGACGATATCGATGACATCGGTGGCCAGGCGCTTCAGGCTTGAGTGTACCGAGGCACGCGTGTGCTCTGGCGAGAAGTCAAAGCGCGACCCCCGTTCATCGAAGGTCTCACCGACTTTGCTGCATATAAGCCAGTGTTGCCGCTGCCCCTTCAGCAGTTTGCCCAGTCGCGTTTCGCTGCGCCCGTAGGCGGGCGCGGTGTCGAGCAGGTTGATGCCCTGCTCGCGAGCGCATTCGAGCAGGGCCCTGGCGCTGCCATCGTCGGGCAGTTCGAAGCTTTGCGGGTAGCGCAGCGCCCGGTTCCTGCCGAGTTTCACGGTGCCCAACCCCAGCGCACTGACCTTCAGGCCAGTGCTACCCAGCGATCTCATCCAGCCCATGTACGCTGATCATCCCAGCAGGGTGTCGCCATGGGCGGCGAGCCCATGTGCGGCAACGGCGACAGATCCTGCGTATGGCGCGGCAGCACCGCACGCTCTACCAGGCTTTTTTCCACCCGCTGTCCGAGCTCCGGACACAGGGCCAGCTTGATCGGCCAGGCCACCAGCGCGTTGCTAACGCCCTCTACAGCGCCGAGGTATGCGCCCCCCGGTCGGCCCAGCCTGCGCGGTTCCGCCTCGGCGCGATCGACATGCAAAGTGGCCCACTCGGCACCGCCGAGGTCGAGCCACGGCAGTACTTCGTGCAATTCGCGCCGCGCCTGGGCGATCAGTGCACTGGTTGAGCTTGCGGCACCGGTGGTAGCCAGTTCACCGCCGAGGTACCACACCAGCTCGCCATCGTGCCTGCGATGACTGCTAATGCTGAGGCGGGGTGTTGATCCTGTGTTCAGAAAATGTGCGAAAAGGGGTGTGAGCCGCGCCTGTCGAAGCAGTACCTGTTGCAGTGGTTTGCGTTGCATGGCGGGCCTCCGGGCGCCGAGAACCTGCATGAGTTGCGCGTTGCCGGTACCGGCCGTCAGCAGCAGCAGTTGCGGCTTCAGGGTGCAGCCGGCGAACTCGATATGCGCGCGGCCCTCGCTTGCGCACAGGCGCGCCTGTCGCCAGTCGACCAGCCGGATGGCATCCGCGTGCGGGCGGGCGAGCGCGGCAATGAGAGACGGCAGGTCCAGCACCGGTTCGTGCAGGCGGTAGACCGGGCCGCGGAAATCGGGTGAGCCCAGCAACTCGGGGTAGTCGCCCGGGTCGAGGCGCGACACCAGCGACGCCAGCATGTTCGCGGCAAACGCGCCGGCCATGCGGGCCGGAAGATGCGTGCCGGGGCAGAGCAACATGTGCTCGCTCATCACCTTGCAATGGCGCAGATCGACCTCGCCAGTGCCCGCCAGGCACTCCCGCCATGCGCCTGGCATTGCGGCGAGGGCGGCGGTGGCCAGGCCACCGCTGCCATCGAGGCCATATTTGACGCCGCCGTGTATGATGCCCTGCGAGTGCATGGACTGGCCGCCGCCGAGTGCCGTCGCTTCAAGCAGCACAACGCTATAACCCCGATTGCGCAGCCGGTTCAACAGCCAGAGGCCCGCCACGCCGCCGCCGATGATAGCGATATCTATGTGCAGTCCTGGGGCGCTCATGGGTGGATTGTCAGAGACTCGCTGTGTGCATGCTCGCAGTGTAATAGGCGCGTCCAGAGCGGGGCAATGTGTATGCGCCCGCTGGCAGGCAGCAGCCACTGCCGATATGCTGGCCGCACCCCGCCGTGGAGTTCGCCATGCGTCAATGGTACAGCGCATTGCTGTATATTCTCTTGCCTGTGGTGCTCTTACGCCTGGCGCTGCGCAGTGTGCGTGAGCCCGCCTATCGCTACAGGTTGGGTGAGCGGTTCGGCTTTATACCGGCGCAACCGGCCAGCACGCAAGGTGTCATCTGGATACATGCGGTATCGGTGGGTGAGGTGCACGCGGTCACTCCCGTGGTCTGGCAATTGCTGGGCGAATACCCGCGGCGACGCGTAATGATTACTACGACCACGCCCGCCGGATCAGCGCGCGTGCGCGAGATATTTGGCTCGAAGGTGGCTCACGCCTATCTGCCTTTCGATTTGCCCGGGGCGGTACAGCGCTTCCTGCGGCGCCTTCAACCAGCCTTGCTGATTCTTGTTGAAACGGAGCTGTGGCCAAACCTGCTTCACTACTCCAAAGCCTCCGGCTGTAAGCTGATACTTGCTAACGCAAGGCTTTCCGCGCGCTCTGCACGGCGCTACGGCCGGGTTGCGACGCTGACCGGCAGCATGCTGACAAAACTCGACCGGGTAGCCTGCCAGTCGCGGGTCGATGGCGAGCGGTTCCTGGCTCTGGGGCTGCCGCCCTCTGCGCTGGTGATTAGCGGTTCGTTGAAGTTTGATACTTTCGTGGACGATGCGCTGCGGGCCGAGAGGGACAGCCTGCGAGCGGCCCTGAATCTGGGTGACCGGCCCGTGGTGTTGGCGGCGAGTACCCATCCGGGCGAGGAAGAGCCCGTGCTGGAGGCCTATCGCCTTGTGCGCCGGACGCTGCCCCACGCCATTTTGCTGTTTGCGCCGCGCCACCTGCGGCGCTGCTCCGATGTGCGCTCGCGCTGCGCCGCACTGGGCCTGGGGGTTTGCCGGCGCAGCGAATCGCGCCCTCTGGGGGCGCATGACCACCTGCTGTTGGTGGACACACTGGGTGAATTGCGACTGCTGAGCGGCCTCGCGACGGTCGCTTTCATCGGCGGCAGTCTGGTTGAGCACGGCGGCCAGAATCCGCTCGAAGCGGTGGCCTGGGGCGTGCCGGTTATCTGTGGCCCGCACACGCGGAATTTCACCGAGGTAAATACGCAACTCGCGCAGGCGGGTGCGCTGATCACGGTGAACAGCTCAGTGCAGCTGGGCGCGGCCGTTGTGCAGCTCCTGCAGGAACCGGCGCGCAGAGCTGTCATGGCTCAGGCCGGGCAACGTGTGCTGGCCGCGCAGCGCGGCGCCGGCGAGGCCGTGTGTACGATTGTGCGTGAAGTACTGCGCGAAGAGGCCTGAGGCGCCGGGCAATCAGCGCCGCACCAGTGGCTCAGGGTGTGCCGGTAGCGGTGGGCGGCGGCGGTGCCACCAGCAGCGAATTGAGAGTGTAGACATCTTCCGGGCTCAGCAGGCCGGATTGTTCCTTCAAACGCATCAGGTTGAGAATGTAGTCATAGCGGGTGTTGGCGTAGTCACGCAGGGCGCTGAACAGCGTGTTTTGCGCATTCAGCACATCCACCACGTTGCGGGTGCCCACCTCGTAGCCCGCCTGGGTGGCATCCAGTGCGCTGCGCGAAGACACGATGCTTTGCTTGCGCGCCGCCACCCGCGATACGTCGCTCACCACGGTCATATGCAGCGAACGCGTGTTGGTGACGGTGTTGCGGGTCAGGTTGATGCGTTCCTCGCGGGCTGCATTGAACTCCTGGGCTGCCCTGCGTCGCTCGGCGCTGATGGCGCCGCCGGTAAACAGCGGCATGCTGAGCGTAATCTGCCACATCTCTTCTTCACGGTCTGTGTCCGGCGGTACATCGAAGCCGGTAGGCGGCCTCACTGTCAGTTCCCCGCTGGTTTCAAAGTCTGAGTACTCATAGCCGCCGGTAATCGTGGGTGCGTGCTCGAGTTTGTTGGCTTTGGCGGTCTGACGCGCGGCTTCCTCGCGGTGGCGGGCAGCCTGCAACTGAAAGTTGTTTTCGAGGGAGAAGTCCACCCAGGCGGCGCGGTCGAGCGGCTCCGGAGGGGTGATTTTAAAGTCTTCACCAAGTACAAAGAGGTTGTCGTGTTGCTGGCCGGTCAGTATGGAGAGCCGCTCCAGGGCTACGGAGACATTGTTCTCGTCGACGATGCGGTTCACCTCTGCGAGATCGTGCGCCGCCTGGGCCTCATAAACGTCGGTAATGGCGATAAGACCTACCTCAAAGCGTTGCTGAGTCTGTTCAAGCTGGCGTGCAAAGGCCCGTTCGGTAGCCTCGGAGGCCTCCAGATTATCCTGCGCGCGCAACACGCCCAGGTAGGCCTCAACGACGCGCACGATAAGGTTCTGCTGGTTGGCGGCGAAGGTTGCTTCCGCTTCCCGGGTCACTTCCCTGCCCGATTGAAAGCTGAACCAGGCGGGCAGGTCGAACAACGCCTGGGAGAGAGAAACACGATAACCCTCGGTATCTGCGTCGCGGTTTTCAAAGGTGTCGATAAGAACAAATTCGCCCGTGTCGAAATTTGGCCTCGGGCCCGTGGTGTCCGTATCGCTGTTCTGGAAGGAATAGCTGCCGGTAACCTGTGGCAGTAACTGCGAGCGGCTGAGCACTTCTGTTTCGCGCCGCGCGAGGTACACCGCCTGTTCGGCCTTGAGCTGGGCATCGTTCTCCAGCGCCAGCTCGTAGATATCGCGCAGCGAATCGGCGTGTAAAGCGTAGGAAGTGAGAGAAAGTGCCAGCGTCGTGAGCGCGACAAGCGAGCTTTTCATGCAATAATCCCCAGAGATCTCATGGCGTTCCGGAGCGCGCAGTTTAGCAGCCTATGAACACCTGTGCATGTGATTAAACTGCCATGTAAAGGGTGAAGTTAGTTTGTGATTGTGCCATCTTAGAGCTCGATTCACGCGGCTCCAACATCTAATCTGGTCGCGGAATGACAACCACGTAACAAAAAATTATCGCGGGAATGGCAGTGCAGTTACCCAGGAGAAAATCGTTCAAGCTGGATCTGAAAACCTTGCATGCGATGTGTGATGCCAACTACGCACGCCTGCTGCGTCTGTTTCCAGACTACGAAACGCGCAATCGGCGGGAGCTCTTCGTAGGCAGCGCCCAGGTGTGCCTGGAGGTTGTCGAGCGTTGCCGCTATACGACGATCTTTCATCTGCATCAGGCGCATGCCTCGTCGCGCTGGCTGGGACGCCTGCGCATTGAGGTACGCGCATACCACGATGCAAGGATGCTGGAGGTGGGTATGTTTCAGTCGCATCGCAGGGTTGCCGCACGCTACACTTATCCGAATACGAAAATGTATCAGCAGGATGAAAAATTCCAGCAGAACCGTTTTCTCGCCGACTGGCTGGAGCACTGTCTGCACAATGGCCGCACACCCGTGGACGTGACAACGCCTGTCGCGGACGCCTGAGCGCCGCGTGCCGGGTTCAGCCGAGTATGCATTCAATCGAACACATCATTCAGCACGTCCCGGTACCGGGCGATGTCGTGCACGTGGTGCAACTGACTGACACACACCTGTGTCATGAGCGCGGTGGCTGCCTGCTGGGCATGGATACCGATCACTCATTGCAGTGCGTTATTCAGCAACTGCTGCGCGAGAGAGCCGTGCCCGACCTGGTGCTGGGTACTGGCGATCTCGCCAATAATGGTGCCGAAGCTGCCTATCTGCGACTTCGGGAATATTTTGCACAGATTCCCTGCCCGGGTTTCTGGCTGCCCGGCAATCACGATGCCCGCCCGGTAATGGCAGGGGCCGTCGGCGATCCGGCGCGTATGAGTCACGAGATTCGAGCGGGGGTCTGGCAGATGCTCATGCTCGATTCGCAGGTTCCCGGTGAGGTCGGTGGCAGGCTTGGCTCTGGCGAACTTGCACGCCTCGATCAGGCACTGGCAAGCGCCGCGCTTGACGGGCTGTATACGCTGGTGTGTCTGCATCACCAGCCGGTGCCGATCGGCAGCGCCTGGCTCGACGAGCAGAAGGTGGCCGATGCAGACGCGTTTTTCGCGGTGCTGAAAAACTATTCGGGCGTGCGTGGCGTGCTCTGGGGGCATATTCACCAGGAAGTGGACACCACCTACCAGGGTCTGCGGCTGCTGGCTTCGCCCTCCACCTGCGTGCAGTTTGCGCCGGGCAGCGAAGCTTTCAAAGCCGATGACCAGCCTCCCGGCTACCGCTGGCTCGAACTGCACGCGGACGGTCGCATCGATACCGGTGTGTCGCGCGTGCGCAACGTGAAGTTCAACGTCAATCTGGCATCGAGCGGTTACGAATAGCTCGCCAACCGCCGGCCGCGATGTACAATGCGCCTCCGGGGCACTGAAAAAACCAGGTAAGCATGAGCAAATATACCGCCGAAGACATCGAAGTCCTCACGGGGCTGGAGCCTGTGCGCAAGCGCCCGGGCATGTACACCGACACCAGCCGGCCCAACCACCTCGCTCAGGAAGTGATCGACAACAGCGTCGACGAGGCGCTCGCCGGACACGCCAGCCAGATTGAGGTAACACTGCACAGCAACGGCTCGGTGACCGTGGTGGATGACGGCCGCGGCATGCCGGTGGACATCCATCCGGAGCAGGGCAAACCCGGCGTCGAAGTGATTCTCGGCACGTTGCACGCCGGCGGCAAATTCTCCGACAAGAACTACCAGTTCAGCGGCGGCCTGCACGGCGTGGGCGTGTCGGTGGTGAATGCGCTCTCCAGCCTGCTGGAGATTGTCATCCGGCGTGATGGCCAGGTCTATCGCATGACCTTCAAGGGCGGCGAAAAGGCTTCGGATCTCGAGGTGATAGACACCTGCGGCAAGCGCAACTCGGGCACCTCACTGACTTTCCTCCCCGATCCGCGCTATTTCGATTCGGTCAATTTCTCCGTGGTGCGGCTCAAGCACCTGCTGCGCGCCAAGGCGGTGCTGTGTCCGGGCCTGCGCGTGAAGTACACCGATGAGAAGAAAAAAGACGAGTCCGCCGAGTGGTTCTACCAGGACGGCCTGGCAGATTATCTGGCCGATGCCACCATCGATTATCCGGTTATTCCCGAGCAGCCCTTCGTCGGCAGCTTCAGCGGAAATCATGAAGGCGTGGACTGGGCCCTGCAGTGGTTGCCTGAAGGCGGCGAGGTGGTGGCGGAATCCTATGTCAACCTGATACCCACCACGCAGGGCGGGACGCATGTAAACGGCATGCGCAGCGGCCTGCTCGAGGCGATGCGCGACTTTTGCGAGCTGCGCAACCTGCTGCCGCGTGGGGTGAAGCTCACGGCGGAGGATATCTGGGATCGCTGCTGCTATGTGTTGTCTTCGAAGCTCTCCGATCCGCAATTTTCCGGCCAGACCAAGGAGCGGCTGTCATCGCGCGAAGCGGCGGCATTTGTTTCAGGCGTGGCCAAGGACGCTTTCAGCCTCTGGCTGAACCAGCACACGGGTGAGGCCGAAAAACTTGCGGAGCTGTGCATCAATAATGCCCAGAGCCGCATGCGGCTGGCGAAAAAGGTCACGCGCAAAAAAGTCACGGCGGGGCCGGCGCTGCCCGGCAAGCTGGCTGACTGCTCTGGCGAAGACCCCGCCCGCGGTGAATTGTTTCTGGTGGAGGGCGATTCCGCCGGCGGCTCCGCCAAACAGGCGCGCAGCCGCGAGTACCAGGCCATCCTGCCCCTGCGCGGCAAAATCCTAAATACCTGGGAGGTGGATTCTCAGGAAATTCTCGCCTCCCAGGAGGTGCACAACATCTCGGTGGCGATGGGTATCGACCCGGCGAGCGACGATCTCTCGGGCCTGCGCTATCACAAAATCTGCATTCTCGCCGATGCGGATTCCGACGGCCTGCATATCGCCACGCTGATCTGCGCCCTGTTTGTGCGCCATTTCCGTCCGCTGGTGGCCGCGGGGCACGTATACGTCGCCATGCCGCCGCTGTACCGCATCGATGTGGGTAAGGAAGTGTTCTACGCGCTGGATGAGGGCGAGAAGCAGGGCGTACTGGATCGTATCGCGGCGGAAAAGATGAAGGGCAAGGTCAACGTGCAGCGCTTCAAGGGCCTTGGCGAAATGAACCCGATACAGCTGCGCGAGACGACCATGGATCCGGATACCAGGCGGCTGGTGCGTCTGAAGCTGGATGCGGGCGACGGCACCAACAACATGCTCGATATGTTGCTGGCCAAGAAACGCGCCCCCGATCGCAAGGCCTGGCTGGAGAAGAAAGGCGATCTCGCCGAGGTGGCGGTTTAGCGCGCCCGCAGGCTGACCGGACTACAGTGCGCTTTGTCTAAAGTCTCTCTGAGCTGTGCCAACCCCGGTACGTTGGCCGGCCGTACATCGGGTTCTGCAGCGTGTAGCTACTTCTTCTCGGATAGCAGAAAAAGCTCGTTAGTGAGCAGCGCTTCCCGGTTGTAGGTATTGAGCAACGCTTTGGATGGGCGCAGAGATACGCGCTTGAGGATTTTGTTTTGGCACTTGAAGCCGGCACGGGCAAAATACTCGTTGATCTCGGCGGCGGTGATTTTGTTGAGCGCTTCAAACCGGGTGTACATCCAGCGGCGCCTGTTCCTTTCCTCTTCCGACAGGTCGGGCCTGTCATCGGCATGCACCTGCAGCCTCAAATCTTCCAGCGGGAGGGTCAGGTGCGCCCAGGGCTGGTCGGCGAATTCCCGCAGGTGTGAACCGAAGGGGGAGAAGTACAGCGGCGCGATTTGTGTGAACACCAGGCCTCGCGGATTCAGTGACTCATAGAAATCTGCGATGATGTCGGCCAACAGCGTCGGAGCCACGTGTTCCAGTACGGACCAGCTGTAGATAAAGTCGGCCCGGGTGACGCTGGCCAGTGACTGGCCCGGCTGAATCTGTTGGAAGCCGAGGTTCGGGGGCAATTGCTCAATGCCTAGCACTCGCCGCGAGAAGTCCTCGAGTCTATCAAACGCCCGCGTGATATCGATGCCGACCACGGCCAGCTGCGGGTAGCGCAATGCCATCGATAGTGCCTTGATGCCTTGACCACAGCCAAAATCGATCACGCTACCGACCGGGTGCCGGGCGAGGTCCAGATGCTGGCTGATGTTGGCGGGACAACGGTTGAACTGGCTGTCGATGTAATCGTTGGGTGGCTGTGTACGAAGGCGTTCTAGAGTGGCTCGGTAGTCGGTATCCAATGCGTAAGCCTTGCGATAGTCTCGTGGCAGTATTTGCTTGGCCTGGGCAGGCTGCGGTGTAGCGAGCATAGCACGGCGCGCTACTGCAACGGAATCTGAATAATGAGTGGGGCCGGCGTTGTTCGGTAGGGTGCGCTATAGCTGGGATACCGGTAGCTCGCAGCGGATCTAGATTACAATGTGTCTGGGTTCGGTTTGCGTGGAGCGATGTGCTGAAAACTTTGCAAAAAAATGTCCTGGGTTTGGCGCTCCCAGTGGGATCTGGTGAATAAGCGTTCCTCGGTTAACTTTATCTACATTATGAACGGTTATCGCGGCGAGTTGCACGGTTTCGGATCGCTGGTGGGCTTTGTCAGCGCCGAGGGCGCGGTGCACGTCGATATAGATCTGGACAGCGTCGCGGCACTTGTGGAAATCGCCGGTCTGAAAAGCATCAGCGGGGCTGTTCCCGTTAGCCTGCATCTGGTGTTCGCCCCGGCGGGCCAATCGCGCGACTGGCGGGGAGCTGTTCAACCACCGCTGGCAGACAGGCGTTCGTAGAGTTGGCGGTATGCCTGGTTGCCGGGCGAAAGTTTCACCAGCGTGCGTGCATAGCGCGCGGCCTGCTCACTTAAACCCAGCTCCGCACTGTAGTTCGCCAGCGCCAGCAGTACATCGGTATTTTGCGGCGCGCTGCGCAACAGTGCCTGCAGCTCCTTGATCGCCTGCGCCGGATCGCCCAGATCATGCAGGGCGATCGCATACACGAAGCGGTGCCGTGTATCGCCGCTTTCCAGCGCAGCGGCCTCGCCGAGATAACGCAGGGCCTCCTCGGAGTTGCCGCTGCGCGTTTCCAGCAAACCCAGCACGTGCAGTGTCGGGCCGTGGTCGGGCAGCACTTCGAGCGCCTTGAGCAGTAGCTGGCGCGCCTCATCGTCGCGCGCTTCGCTGCGCAGTAAATCCGCCAGATTGATGTAGGCGGGAATCATCTGCTTATTCAGGAACAGTGCTTCGCGATAGGCCGCTTCCGCTCCCGCCGCGTCGCCGCGCGCGGCAAGAAAAATGCCCACCTGCATCTGTGCTTCCGGCATATCGGCATGCCGGCGTGCAACCGCAAGATATTCATCGAACAATGCTTGCAGTCTGGGCGCCTGGTCTGTGGGGATCTGCGCCAGCGGTACCGCGGCGAGGGATGCGGCCACGTCCAGGCGTACGCTGGTTACCGGGTCGTCTACCAGAGGCATCAGTAACTGGAAGCGCTGCTGCAATGGCAGAAACTCCAGAGCGCGCACGGTGCTCGCGCGGATCAGCGGATCATCATGGTAGATCAGGGTTGTCGCGGTTTGCAGTGCTTCGCGGCCACCCGCTCGCCCGAGCGCTTCCATGGCGGTGGCCCGCCAGATGGGTGCGGCGCCCGTGTCGTTAGCCAGTGCGGCGATGCGCGGTACCGCGCGGCTGTCGCCCTGCGCGAGCTGATGGAACGCGCGCCCGGGGTGTGTGCCGGTATCGCGAAACTGTACGCCCCAATCGCGCAGCGCATCGAGTGCCCAGGTACTGTCGCGGTCGGTATGGCACTGGTTGCAGGCATTGGGTGTGCCCATTACCACGCTCAGGTCGGGCCGGGGCACGCGCATGCTGTGGTCGCGGCGCGGGTCCACACCCATGTAGGTGGTTTCCGGCATGTGGCAGTTGGCGCAGGCGGCGCCACTTGAGTCCGCCGGGTGATGATGGTGTGCGGGCGTGTCGTAGCGCGCGGGCAGATGGCACTGGGCACATACGTCATTGCCCGGCGCGTGGAGTTGCAGGCTGTGCGGCTCGTGGCAATTGCTGCATACCACGCCCTGCTGGTGCATCTTGCTTTGCACGAAGGAGCCGTAGACGTACACCTCCTCGCGAATCTGCCCGTCCGGGTGGTACAGCGGCGTCTCCAGCACGGCGAGGCGGTGCGTGTCGAGCAGGTCGGCGCCGTAGTGGTAATCGCCCAGCGTACCGCGCCTGGCATGGCAGCGCCCGCAGGTATCGATCTGTACATCGGAATCCAGCGGCGCGCTGCGCTGTGCGATGTGGCCGCCTTCCGGCAGCGCCCACTTGCCGCGCTGGGCAAGGTCCAGCGGAAAGCCAGCGTGCGCGGCCCCCGCAAGCTTGCCGCTGCGGACAAGGTCCAGATGCCTTTCACCGGGACCGTGGCAGGCCTCGCAGCCCACGTCCACCTCGGCAAAACGTGTGTCGAAGCTGCGTGTCGTCGCGTCGTAGTCTTTCTGCAGGTCAGTGCTGTGGCACTCGGCGCAGCGTGTGTTCCAGTTCTGGTAGGGTCCCGTCCAGTGCAACGGGTCGCTGTGATCGATGGCTTCCTGCGGATACAGGTGGTACCAGCGCTGCCCTCCCTCCGCCTGCGGGCGCGCGTCCCAGGCGATGCTCAGCGCCTGCAGGCGGCCGCGCGACAGGGGCAACAGGTACTGCTGCAATGGATACACGCCGAACACCCAGGCGACTTCGAAATCGCTGAGCTTGCCGTCCTCGCCATCGGTGCGCACCATGTACCTGTCGCCATCGAGATAGAAGCGCGTGGTGATGCCGTTGTAGCTGAACTCGGCATCGTTGAAGTTGCCCAGCACCGTCTCGGGCGTGGGCAGTTGCATCGCCAGATCGTGATGCGAACCGCGCCATTTCGCATGCTCGGCAGCGTGGCAGCCGGCGCAGTTTTCTGAACCCACAAATGCCTGTGTCGCCGCGGCGGGCAGCAACAGGGATAGCAGTAGCAAGCAGGCGCGAAGCACGTGTGGATGTGTCCGTATGTACAGGCGGGGAGACCATGGTACTAGCCCGGGCTGCCTATGGACAGCACTGGCGGCCCTACCTATGATGGTCCGCCCGAGGGCGGAATAGACGTGGTAGTTGCAATGAAACTGGGCATTCTCAGAACCGACACGGTGCGTCCCGAGTTGGCCAGCGAGTATGGTCAGTACCCGGACATGTTCCGCCGACTGCTGAGCGCGGTGGACCCAAACCTTGAATTTGTTATCTACGACGTAGAGCACGGTGAGTATCCCGCCGATATCGATGCGGTGGATGCCTATCTGATCACCGGCAGCAAAGCCAGCGTCTACGACGAAGCAGAGTGGATCAAACGCCTCATGGAGTTCGTGCGCGAACTCCACGCGCGGCGTAAAAAACTGGTGGGCATCTGTTTCGGCCACCAGTTGGTGGCGCACGCCCTGGGCGGACGAACCGCCAAATCACCCAAGGGTTGGGGCGCGGGCGTGCACACGCACCGCTTCCACAGTGCGCCCGCCTGGCACGACGGCGGCAATGCCGCGGTGTCGGTGCTGGTCAGCCATCAGGACCAGGTTGTGGACGTTGCGCCGGGCAGCACGGTGCTTGCCGGCAGCGATTTCTGTGAGTATGCGGTGACCCAGATCGGCGATCACATCCTCACGTTCCAGGGCCATCCGGAGTTTGTCAGCGGCTACTCCCGCGAGGTCATGCAGTTCAGGCGCGAGATGCTCGGCGAGGAAACTTACCGGGAAGGCATGCAATCGCTTGCGATTGAGCCCGAGAGCGAGCGCGTCGCGCGCTGGATAATCAACTTCCTCAACCAGAAGTAGCGCGCGAACGCTACCAGCTACCCGTGTTTTCCATCGAGGCCCAGGGCTCTTGCGGCGGGAGCGCCTCGCCCGCCTGCAGCAGCTCGATGGAAATGCCGTCGGGAGAGCGCACGAAGGCCATGTGACCATCGCGCGGCGGACGGTTGATGATCACTCCCGCGTCCATCAGCTTCTGGCAGAGGGCGTAGATGTCATTCACGCGATAGGCGAGATGACCGAAATTGCGCCCGCCCGCGTACTCCTCCGGGTCCCAGTTCCAGGTGATCTCCAGCAGCGGACTCTTGCCCTCCCGGGCGCTCTCGACATCCTCGGGCGCGGCGAGAAAAACCAGTGTAAAACGCCCGCCCTCGCTGTCGTGCCGGTTCACTTCCACCAGCCCCAGCTTGTCGCAGTAGAAATCCAGGGTTTCCTCGAGATTGCTCGCGCGCACCATGGTATGCAGATATTTCATGGGTCAAAACCCCGATGTTTATTGCCGTGGAATTGCAAACCGGATGCAACGCATCCGGTTGACCTCGCCTGTTGATACTAGCAGGTTCGCCGCAACGGGCGGGCAAACCCGCACCACCCGTTCAGCCGGCGGTGCGGGCGGCAGCCTGCCTGCCCGCGAGCCTGCCGGAGAAGGTGGCATCGCCCACGGACATACCGCTGGAATAGCCTTCGGCACGGCGCACCACGCCGCAGGCGGTGCGCCCGGCGGCGTACAGGCCGGGAATGATGTCGCGCTGGGGGTTGAGCACTTCGCCGGTGGGCAGGGTGTCGAGGCCGCCGAGGGTGAAGTAGGGCACAAACACGCCGCGGCCCGGCGTTACATCGAGCGCCACCAGCGGTGGCTCCAGCGGTTCCAGCCACTCGGCGGCCTTGTGGTACTGGGTGTCCTCGCCCCGGGTGCAATCCTCGTTGTACAGCGCAATCGTCTGCTGCAGGGTGCCCTTGCGCAGGCCAATCTCTTCCTCGAGTTCCGCCACGCTCTCGCCGGTACCAGCAATTTCGGCGCCGAGGAAGTTCATTTTCTCGTAGTCGCCGTACTGCTCTACAGTGAGCACGAAGTACAGTCGGTCAGACTGCTGGCGCAGGGCCATCTCGCCCAGGCGCCCGTGGTACACATCTTCGTTGATGAAGCGCTGCCCCTTGTCGTTGACCAGAATCCCGCGGGTCATGCTGGCCGGCGGATAGTAGGGCAGACTGATAAAACCCTCGTGCATGTTGATCGCGGCGCCGCCTACGGCCATGCCCATCATGATACCGGTGCCGGTGTCTCCTGGGTTGCCGATCGCCTGCGTGCCCACGGTCAGCTTGGGCGCATACTTCTGTACCATCTCGTCGTTCATGACGAAACCGCCGGCGCAGAGCAGCACGCCGCGCCGAGCACGCACATTGAGTTCCTGCTGGTTTTGCCGCACCACCAGCCCGACGATGGCTCCCTCGTCGTCTTCGATCAGGGTAAGGGCGCGGGTTTCATACTCCACGCTGATCGCCGGGCGCTGTTCCACGTTCTCGGTGACGATCTTCATGAACAGCGGGCCGCCGTTGTCGCCCTTGATATACAGATTGTGGCCGCGCGGGCAGGGCTTCGCCTGTTGTGCAAACGGGTAGGCCTTCTCGCTGCCCGTATACAGCAGGCCGTCATCAGTGAGACACATGATGGCGCGTTCCTGGTGGAAGCTGTCGTTGAAGGGCACGCCAATGCCTACCAGCCAGTTGAAATGTTCCACGCTGTGTTCGCAGTAATTGCGGATTTTCTCTTCATCCGCCTGCGGGCCGGCCGCCATCATCATATAGGTGATCATGTCTTCGGTGCTGTCTTCAAAGCCGCAGGCCTTTTGCACGCGGGTACCGCCATTGCCGCCCATGTAGATTTCCGCCGAGGACATGGCCGTGGAGCCGCCACTGGCGCTGGCCAGTTCAAAGATGATCACTTCGGCACCCGCATCCGCTGCCTCGATGGCCGCGCAGCCGCCGGCGCCGCCAAAGCCGACAATGGCAACATCGGTTTCCCTGTCCCATTGCGTGATGGTGCTCGCCCTGCGTGGTTTGCAGGGTGTGGTTTTATCCTGTTCCGGCATACTGCTTACCTCTGTGGTGGGGCGCCCAGCGGTGGCGCCCCGGCTTTCATCGGGGGACTCAGGATTAAAGCCCTTTAGCCACGCGCTTACAACGTCGCCCGCCGCACGCCGGGTTAAATTGTTGTACGTGTTGGCGGTTTCTGGGCACACGGCTGGGGTACAATGCGCCGCTTTGCCGGAGGCACAGCTTTTCATGTGGTTCAAGAATATTCGCGCCTATCGCCTGAGTGCGCCGTTCGATCTGTCGCCCGAAAAACTCGGTGAGCAACTCGCCGCACGCGTGTTCGCGCCCTGCGCCAAATCACAGGCGCTGTCGCTGGGCTGGGTTCCACCGGTTGGCGATGAAAGTGCGCCGTTGGTGCACGCCGCTGGCGGGCGCATGCTGCTGAGGGCCCGTCGCGAGGAGAAGCTGCTGCCATCCAGCGTGGTGCGCGAGCAGCTCGAGGAAAAAGTTGCCGCGATAGAGCAGGAGCAGGCGCGCAAAGTTTATCGCAAGGAACGGCTCGGCATGAAAGACGAGATCGTCCAGGATTGCCTGCCGCGCGCTTTCAGCCGCTCCACCTATATCTACGCTTACATCGATGTGCGCGCCAGGTGGATATTCGTCGACAGCGCCAGCGCCTCGCGCGCCGAGGAACTGCTGAACCTGCTGCGTGACTGCATCGGCAGCTTCCCCGTATTGCTCCCACAGGTGAACGACGCGCCCGCGGCGAGTATGACAAGCTGGCTGGTGCACAACAATCTGCCGCAGGATTTTGAACTGGGTACTGAATGTGAACTGCGCGAGCCGGGCGAAGAAGGCGGCGTGGTGCGCTGTCGCGGCGTTGATTTGAGCAGTGAAGAGGTGGAAACTCACCTGCATGCCGGTAAACAGGTGGCGCGCATTGCGCTCGGGTGGGATGAGCGGGTGTCTCTGCTGCTCGCGGAAGACCTGTGCCTGCGGCGGCTGCGCTTTGCGGATGCGCTGATGAAAGAAAATGAAGAAATTCCCGAGGCCGACCAGGCGGCGCGCCTGGATGCCGATTTCGCCCTGATGTCGGATGCCATCAGCGCCTTGCAGGAGCGCGTGCTCGCCCTGTTCGGCGGCGAGGCGCAGTAGCCAACCGCATGCATGCGGGCCGCGAAATTCAGGATTATCGCGCGCTGTTTCTGCAACCCACTCCGATGATCGACCTGCGGGCGCCCGTGGAATTTGCGCGCGGCGCATTTCCCGCTGCCATCAGCTTGCCGCTGATGAGTGATGACGAACGCGCGCAGGTTGGTATCTGCTACAAACAGAAAGGACAACAGGCTGCCATCGCGCTCGGGCATTCGCTGGTGGCGGGTGAGCTGCGTGCGCGGCGCCTGCAGCGGTGGCTAAGCTTCGCCCGGCGCTACCCTTCGGGGTGTCTGTACTGCTGGCGCGGGGGGCTGCGCTCGGCCACCGTGCAGGCGTGGCTGCAGGCCGAGGGCGTTGAGTATCCGCGGGTTGCCGGTGGCTACAAGGCGCTGCGCCGGTTCCTGCTGCAGGAGCTCGACAATTCCCTGCGATGTGCCGATTTTGTGCTGGTAAGCGGCCGCACTGGCAGCGGCAAGACCCGGGTCATTGAGCGCCTTGCGCGCGCGGTTGATCTCGAGGGTCTCGCCAATCATCGCGGTTCGACCTTTGGGCGGTTGCCGACGCCCCAGCCGAGTCAGATCGACTTCGAAAACAGCCTGAGTATCGAGCTGTTGCGGCTGCTTGCGACGGCTCGCGCACCGATATTTCTCGAGGACGAAGGCCGCCTGATCGGCCGTTTGTCTTTGCCCGAGGGGCTGCGCGCGGTCATGGCCAGGGCGCCATTGCTCGTGGTGGAGCAGCGGTTTGAGCAGCGGGTGGATGTGGTGCTGGAAGATTACGTGCTTGATCTCGGGCGGCGTTACCTGCTGCTGTATGCCGAAGACGGGCCGCAACTGCATCGCGAAAAACTGCTGGCTGATCTGGCGCGTATCGGCAAACGCCTGGGCGGTGTGCGTCTCGCCGGGGTTCGCGCACTGCTGGAACGCGCCTTTGAAGACCAGTGGCGCACGGGTGATCCCGCCGCGCACCGCGACTGGATCGCGTTCCTGCTCAAGGAATACTACGACCCGATGTACGACTACCAGCTGGCGCAGCGCAGCGGTACGCACCTGTTCAGTGGTGATCGCGGTGCGGTAATCGAATGGGCGCGGGAGCGCGCGGCGCATGCTGGCAAGCACTGAGCTGCGCCGCGACCTGGTGCTCGTTGGCGGCGGGCACAGTCACGCGCTCGCGCTGCGTATGCTGGCCATGCATCCGATTGAGGGTGTGCGCATCACGCTGGTATCGCCCGCCTCACATACGCCCTATTCCGGCATGTTGCCGGGCCTCGTGGCCGGCCACTACAGCTTCGAAGATGCGCATATCGACCTGGCGCGCCTGAGTCAGTGGGCGGGGGTGCGCTTCATTGCCGGCGAGGTGACCGCTCTCGACCCCCGCACGCGGCGCCTGACACTGGCCGGGCGCCCGGCCTTGCGCTACGACCTCCTTGGAATCGATATCGGCTGTCAGCCGGAGCTCGCCAGCGTGCCCGGCGCGGCGCAATACGTGGTGCCGGTGAAGCCGGTTGCCGGTTTCTGGCAGCGCTGGCGGGAAATCGAGGCACAGCCTGCGCACAGCGCGGCAGCGAAGTACCGCATCGGCATCGTCGGCGGTGGCGCCGGCGGTGTGGAGCTGGCGCTGTCCATGGCGCATCGGCTCGCGGGCAAGGCGGTGGTATTCGATCTCTGGTGCGGCGCGCCCGCAATCCTCGCGGGCTATAACCGCCGTTCGCAACGCGCCGTAATGCGTGCACTCGCGCGGGCCGGCGTCAGCGTGCATGTGAATGCGCGGGTCAGCGCGGTGGAGGCCGGTCAGTTGTCCCTCGAGGGTGGCTCGCAGGCTGCCTTTGATGCGCTGTTCTGGTGTACGGGCGCGGCGCCGGCCGGTTGGATTGCAGCCAGCGGCCTGGCAACGGACAGTACTGGCTTTGTGGCGGTGCGCGACACGCTGCAGTCGCTCGACGATGAACGTATATTCGCCGCCGGCGACATCGCCACCCAGGTGAACCACCCACGGCCCAAAGCCGGTGTGTTCGCCGTGCGGCAGGCACCGGTTCTGGCATATAACCTGCGCGCCGCGTTGCTTGGCAGGCCGTTGCGCGAGCATCGCCCACAGCGGCGGTTTCTGTCACTGCTTTCGCTGGGCACTCAGAGCGCAACGGCGGACAGGGGCCCGTGGAGCGCCACGGGCAGGTGGGTATGGCGCTGGAAAGACCGTATTGATCGCAATTTCATGGCGCGTTTTGGCGATCTGCCCGCGCGCATGTCGGAAAAGCCCGCACAGCGTCTGCCGGAATTGTCGCCGGCCGGCCAGGCACCCTGCGGCGGCTGCGGCGCCAAGGTGGGCGCCAGCCCGCTTGCCCGCGCGCTGGGCGCCTTGGCCGCGCAGTATCCGCAACACTGTGTTGGCGAGGTCGAAGACGCCGTGCGGGTGCCGCCGCACCCGGGGGACACATTGCTGCAGAGTCTGGATGTGTTGCGCCAGATTGTCGCCGACCCCTGGCTGATGGGGCGCATTGCCGCGCTGCATGCACTGAGCGATCTGTATGCCTGTGGCGCGCGTCCGCTGTCGGCGCTCGCTGCACTAACACTGCCCTTTGCCAGCGAGGATATGCTCGAGCGGGATCTCTACCAGCTGCTCGCAGGCGCGCTACACGAATTCCAGGCCGCGGATTGTCGCCTGGCGGGCGGCCACAGTATGCAGGGCACCGAGTTGAGCCTGGGATTTGCCGTGAACGGCACGCCGCTGGATGCGAACGGCCGTGTACTCGGAAAAACCGGCGGTGCTGCCGGAGACGCGCTGGTATTGACCAAAGCCCTGGGTACGGGCGTGGTATTTGCCGCGCACATGCAACTGTGTGCCGATGGGCGCGATGTCGACGCCGCGATCAGGGCGATGCTGAACTCGAATGGCCCGGCCGCCGCCCTGGCGCTGCAGCATTCCGCCAGTGCCTGTACCGATATCACCGGTTTCGGCCTGTTGGGCCATCTGCTGGAAATGCTTGGCGCCGGCGGTGCGGCGGAGCTGCGCCTGTCGCAGTTGCCCCTGCTGCCCGGCGTGGCGGCTCTGCTGCATGCCGGCACTGCGAGCAGCATGCACGCGGCGAATGTGGCCGGCGCCGGCGATCAATTGAAGATAGCGGCGGGTGTTGATTTGCAGCTGGCGCAGATCCTGTTCGACCCGCAAACCAGTGGCGGGCTGCTCATTTCGCTTCCCGAGCAACACGCGCACGCACTCTGCGCGGCCTTGCGCAGTGCAGGTTATGGCGATGCAGTGGTGATCGGCAGGCGCGTTGCCGACGCCGGTAAGGGCGCCGGCCGCGTCAGCCTGCTATAGCCGCACGCGGGTACGCTATGTTCAACCCTCGTCCCAGTAGCGGGTCATCTCCAGATAAAGG
The DNA here is from genome assembly GCA_963976655.1 of uncultured Halieaceae bacterium. Classification (GTDB taxonomy): domain Bacteria; phylum Pseudomonadota; class Gammaproteobacteria; order Pseudomonadales; family Halieaceae; genus Marimicrobium. The sequence continues at coordinate 109,271 of CAXBLB010000006.1, read as the reverse complement.
AACGACGCTGTCCAGGTAATCAGCACCAGGCCGGTGAGTGATTCCAGGCCCGCGAGAAAGCGCAGATCGCCATGCGGTTCGATGTCTCCGGTGCCCAGCGTGGTATAGGTGGTGAAGGAATAATAGGCGCTGTCCAGCAGGCTGCCATCGAAATTGCCCGTCAGGTACCCCCAGGCCTCGGCGTGGTGCATCAGGTAGAACGCGGTTGCGAAAATCCACACTTGCAGCGCGTGTGCCGTGAGCGCGAGGAACACGCCGAGGACGATCCGCGTACGATGGCGCACGCGCAGTCTGGGTAGCAGCAGGGTGATCTGGCGCAGGCATTCGTAATGTAGCGAAACAGTCAGGCCGATGACGGCGAAATTCACCAGGAAGACCAGGCTCATGCCGCGGTTGTCTGCGTACTCTGCGGGTCTGCCTCGGCGGCCGCGCGGCGGATTTCCGGCCAGGCGGCAAGCGCATCGGCAAAGCCTGCGGCCAGTGATCGGAACTGCTGCCAGAGCTGCTCCTCGCTGGTGTCTGGCGGCACGCCGGCGAGCCTGACCGGCACCGCATTGCGACCGATAGCAGCCAGGTACTTGCGCTGCCGCTCTTCCAGTATCGCGCGCCATTCGGCGTGCTTATTGCCAGCGCCGCGCAGGGCATCCCCCAACTGGCGCAGCGAATCAGCCTGTGCGCCGCCAAGCGTGCTGCGGTAGGCGCCCGCGAGGCGAAGGTCGGAGCTTTGCGCGGCGTCGCGAAATAGCAGCACCAGCGATTCGAGCCTGCTTTCGGGGGTGGAACCTGCATGCTGTGGCAACTGCTGCGCCAGATAGCCATCGATGAGCGATACGCCGTTGGCCGCCGCCGGATCGCCCGAGGTATTTCCAGTGCGCTCCTGCAACGGCAGATGCGGCACGGCAAAGGGGTAGTTCAGCACCACTGAATCCGGGTGCAGGTAGTGGGTCAGTGCGCCAAACAGCATGTCTTCGCCGCGCCAGGCGGGGAAGTAGGGCGGCAACAGGGCGCTGTTATCGAGGCCGGTGAGCTGCGACATGTTGGCGCGCCGGGCGAATGTGGCCTGTGACCAGCCCATCCAGTACTGTCGCGTGGCAAGTTTTTCGGCAACGCTGCCGGGTTCCGCCAGCAGGCGTGCGAGCGAATCCCCGCTGAGGTTGTACGCCCATGAGGTGTCTCCCGTACCCGGGTCGCCAAGGGTGCCGTTCTGCGTAATCAACACCGGGCTCGCTGCACTGAGGCCGCGCAGGATCTTCTCCTGGCTGGTGTCCAGATCTGTGGCGGCGAGCGCATGCAAGTCCAGCCGTTGCAGGGCTTCGCCCACGCCGAGCCCCAGGCACTGCAAATGGCTGCGCAGGGGGTCTTCCTCCCGCGCCTGCAGTTGCTGGCTCCAGCTGTTCGCCGAAGGATAAAAATCCACTTCGCAGATATCTTCACGGAAGCTGAGTCCCCGCCTGCGGTAGGGAGCGTCGAAACCGCGGCAAAGGATGTCGTCGTCCATCACCAGCGCGCGTTTTCCAACCGAGAGCAACAGGCACAGGGTGCGCGCGAGGCCATAGGTGGCGTGCCCGGCCCAGCGCGAACGATCCAGCAGGAAATGCAGCGACTGCGCGTGTTGTGGCAACCGTGCCGCAAGGGTGGACACCAGTGCCTCGCGCTCCGGCAGGCCGAAATAATGCATATCGCGCGGGCTTTTCAGGTTGAAGCTCTCCACCAGCTCGCGGTTGCGCGCCGCCGAGGCCGAATCGCGGGAGTCATCGATCAGAAAGAGCGCTTCGTGGCGGGTGAGCTCGGCTCCGGCGAGCATCGAATCCAGCAGCCGCTCCACCGCCTGAGGCCTGTCACAGCTAATGATGAACACGCGAGAGGGCGGGGGGGAGTCGCTGCCAGCGGGTGAACCGAGCGCGGTGGCGTAAGTGGCTGCGGATTCGAACAGCCCGCTGTCGCGCACGTGCTCCAGTACGCTGCGCACGCCCGCCGCATCGCCCCCCAGTTCCGGCATATAGCCGGCGAGATACTGCGCGTGCGCCTGCAGGCTGCGAAATTCGCGGCAGTGATCGAGTGCGATGGCCACGTCCCGCGACACCACCGCCTGCGCCGCTTGCGTGCGGCTGACCAGCAACACAGCGCCGTTGCCCAGATTGCATTCCTCGCAGTCGCCGAAGGCGTAGAGCTGGTCGTCCACGGGGGGCGTAGCCGGCCCGGTACCGCCAATGCTGAACGAATAGGAAATGTTGTAGTCGCTGCTCATGCGCTGGATTGCCGAATCTTCCCGCCATCGGGACGGTCCGCTCTTGCCATTTGTCGCGCCGGGTTGCATCACCGCATTGAAGGCGCTGCGGCGCATGATAACCGGGACTGATTGGTCGGGCCACCGATGTCCCTTCGCAGCGCCCCGGGAGTGTGGCAGTATTGCCGCCGGAAAATTCAGCCACGGCCGCGGCCGTCTCAGAGATAAGCAGGCGATGCGTAGTGCAGTGGAGGGCGGAAATGGCTTCCCGGTCAAGTCGGGTAGTTATGCGACAGGGCCGTGGCTGCGCTCGCTCCCGCATTACCTGATTGGTCTGTGCATGCTGCTGGGCCTTGCGGTGCCGGGCTGGTCCTCGCCGGACGCTCCCGGGGCCCTGGCCGAGACGCGCCCGCCCAACGTCATCCTGATACTGCTCGACGATGCCGGCTGGCGCGATACCGGTTTCAGCGGCAACCATTACATAGAAACGCCAAACCTCGACGCGCTGGCTGCCCGCAGCATGCGCTTTTCCACTGCCTATGCCACGCACCCCTTCTGCTCGCCAACCCGGCAGAGTCTCATCAGCGGTCAGTGGCCGGCGCGTACTGCCTGGGCGCGCCGCGCAGAGTTTGCCAATCCGGATGCTCCCCGAGGAGCGCCGCCGTATGTGGCGGCGGGCGCAGCAGCCTGGACCAGTGGCCGCCCCGAGTTCACCAGCTTGCCGGAGGCGCTGGCGGCGGCGGGTTACGTCACGGCGCATATCGGCAAGTGGCATTTTGGTGATACCGGGGGCGACACCACGCCCGAAAGCGAGGGTTTCGCTCATAGTTTTGGCGGCGCGCAGCGCGTGGGGGCCGTGGAGAGTTATTTTGCGCCCTACGCCGGCCTGCCGGGCGACGTGACCGCGCCACCGGGCGAGTATCTTACCGACAGGCTGACGGAGCAGGCCATCGCGTTCATCCGTCAGCAGCGCCACCAACCGTTCTACCTGCAACTGTCGCACTACGCGCCACATACCCCGATCCAGGCTCCCGAGCATGTTGTAGAGAAGTATCGCAAGAAGAAGCAAAAGCTGGGTGATCCCGCGCTGAACCCCACCTACGCCGCGATGATCGATGTAGTGGACCAGGGCATTGCGCGCATCCTCAGGCACCTCGAGGCGCTCGACCTGGCGCGCCACACCGTGATTCTGGTCACTTCGGACAATGGCGGGGTGGAGTTGTATGGCTCCTTGCCGGTCACCTCGATGGCGCCGCTGCGCGGCGAGAAAGGTCTGATCTACGAAGGCGGCGTGCGGGTGCCGTTGCTGATCTACTGGCCGGGGGTGACCACAGGCACCGATTCTCCGGAGCCTGTGAACCTGATCGATTTCTATCCCACCATTCTCGAGCTTGCTTCCGTTGCCGCGCCCGCTGCGCAGGCGGTAGATGGCGTGAGCCTTGTGCCTGTGCTGCGGGGCGAGCCGATGCCCGGCCTCCGCGAGCGTCCACACTTCTGGTACAACGTGACCAGCGGTCTGACAGCTAAGGGCGAAGTATTCCAGCCGGTTGCCGCCGTGCGCCAGCGCGAGTGGCGATTGGTGAAGCCATTCCAGAAGCCACTCGAATTATATGATCTCAGCGCCGACCCGGGGGAGCGACAGAATGTCGTTGCTGCGAATCCGGCGATTGCAACGGCTCTTGAGGCCCTGCTGGATGCCTGGCTGAGTGATACCGGCGTGGTGGTCCCTACCGTCAATCCCTTTTACGACCCGGCCTATACGCCGCCTCTACAGTTACCGGGGTTGCCCGGCAGGGCCGTTCTTGTGCAGGAATGGCAACAGGCGGCGCGCGCCTCGCGCTGGCGCGAAGTGCAGAGCGTGAAGACCTCCATGAGCCGGGGCGCATTGCGCCTGAGTGCCGACGGCATCTATCCCCAGGTGCGTGCGCCGCGGTTGAAGGAGCATCCCGCGGGGCACTACGCCGTACAGATTGAGTTGCGCGTGGCCACGCCAGGCCGTGTACGCTTCGCCTGGGGGGGGGAAGAAGAGCGGGACGTCATCGAGCTGCATCCCGAGCGCGATGGTCGCTGGCACACGCTCACGGGTGTTTTTCAGGCGCGGGAGCCGCTGCGTTACCTGAGTCTTGCGGCACCAACCCACCTGGGTGTGAGCGGGCAGTATGATCCCGCCACCCAACCGGACTGGATTGAAATGCGCAGGGTACGTCTGTTCGCGTTGCCCAACGGTAGCGGCTGACTGCTAAACTGTCGCTAACGTTCCTGCAACAATACCTGAAAAAGGCAATAACCATGAAAACAGTCATGCGACAGCAGGCCCTGCGCGCCGCGGTGCTGGCCACGCTCATGCTGGGCGCTTGCTCCGATTCTTCCGACACTCCCTCGCTACCGCCCATGGAGCCTGTGCTGCTCAATCAGCTGCAGTTTCTGGGCACGCACAACAGCTACCATATCGAGCCCAGAGCAGACATTTTCGAGCTGCTGCTCGCGTTTATACCGGACGTGGCACCCACCTTGCAGTATTCCCACGTGCCGCTGACGCAGCAGTTTTCCTCGCAAGGCATCCGGCAGATTGAGCTGGATGTTTTTCACGATCCGGATGGCGGTCTGTACTCCAGCCGCAAGGCACTGGCTTTGTTCGGTGAAGACCCGGCATCGGGAATCCCCGCGCTGGATGAGCCGGGCCTGAAAGTGCTGCACGTTCAGGAAATAGACTACGACACCACCTGTTTCACCTTTGTGAGCTGCCTGCAGGAGGTCAAGGCCTGGTCGGATGCCAACCCGCAGCACCTGCCCATCATGGTGTTGGTGGAAGCCAAGGACGAGGCGATTCCCGATCCGCTGAACCTCGGTTTTTCCGTGCCTGAGCCGTTTGGGCGCGAAGCACTGGATCTGATCGACGCTGAAATCCGCAGTGTGTTTGATGATTCCCGGCTCATTTTGCCGGACGACGTGCGCGGCGATGACGTGACCCTGGAGCTGGCTGTTCTGACGCGCGGCTGGCCGCCGATTTCGGAAGTGCGCGGCCGCGTCATGTTCGCGCTGGACAACGGCGGCGAAAAGCGCGAGCTGTATGTCGAAGGACATACCTCGCTCGAAGGGCGGGTGCTGTTTACCGATTCGCCGCCCGGAACACCGGAGGCGGCTTTCATGAAGCGCAATAACCCGCTGTCAAACCCCGGCGAAATTGAGATGCTGGTACAACAGGGCTACATGGTGCGCACCCGCGCAGATGCAGACACCGAGCAGGCGCGCAGCGGCGACACCACCCGGCGCGAGGCCGCCTTGAACAGCGGGGCACATTTCATCAGCACCGACTACCCGGTGCCCGACCCGGATTTCAGCGACTACCAGGTGCAACTTCCCGGTGGCGGCGAATCCCGCTGCAACCCGGTGAACCCGGGCGCCTGTGTGCAGGTGGATTTTTAGCGCGGTGTAGCCGGCCGGGCACTCACTTCGGCGTCCGGCTGATAGCCCGGCCCGAGCTGTCCAAGAAAGCAGTCAGTGAGTTTTGAGCGCGGTGCCGATTTGCGACAGGCCACACTCAATGTGGAGCTTCTGCAAAAATGCTCGGGCAGCAGTGCCAGCATCTGGCCCTGCTGCACCCAGTAGTCAGCGTAGTGGTCCGGCAGAAAACCTATGTAATGCCCGGTGAGGATCAGGTAGGCGACGCCTTCAATATGTTGCGCCTGGGCCTTCTCATTGAACTGCATGGCAGGGTTGGCGGGCGATTCCCGCTCGGCATAGCCCCAGCTCACGTAGGGCATGCGAGCGATCTCATCCGGCCGGACGCTTGCGTGATTGTCGAACAGTGCGTGGTGCGTACCGCAGTACAGCCGCTGGCGTTCCTCCATCAACGTGGCAAAGGAGAGAGTGTCCGGCTGGTTGTGGAAAATTCCGATCGCGACATGCAGCCTGTTGTCGAGGAGCTGTTGTTCAAGCTCCAGCGCATTGCCCACATAAATGGCGATGCTCGCATCTGGCGCAGCCTCGCAGAAACGGCTGAGGCCGTCGCGGATGCCGGGGTTGGAATGAGTCACCGTGGTGTCGATCAGGCCCAGCCGGAGCTCTCCGCCGAGCCTGCCTTTCGCGCCGGCGACTTCCGTGCGGAAATCCTCAAGTGCGGCGAACAGCTTGTCGCTGGCTTCGATCACCGCCTTGCCTTCTTCCGTCAGTTCAAAAGTGCCGCGGCCGCGTTCACACAGCCGGCAGTCCAGGCGACTCTCCAGCTGCGCCATCTGGGTGCTGATGGCAGACTGGCTGATATTCAGCTCGGCCTGTGCCGGCGTGAAGCCGCCACAGCGCACGATCGTGCGAAACATGCGCAGCAGCTTGATATCGGCGTCCTGGAGCTTGCCTAGCATGGGGACTTTTGCATGGGGAGGGAGTTTCCTGTTCGGCGACACTTTGCCTGCGGCTGATGTCGGCTTCATGAAAAACTAATGTTAATGCCTGGGTAGTGAGCCGACAATAGAAGCTCTTTGTACTTAAACCGGGTGCGTTTTCATGGGCACAGACAAAACCAGCACGCCGCTTGGCTATCGTGAGCAGATTGCATCCGGCGCGCACTGGTCCTTTCTGTTGCGCAAGGGTTCGCAACTGCGCCTGGTTGACGTGACCGGTGGCGCCAACGTCGGCATGCTGCTGTACAACCCCCTCGACAAGCTCGAGCGCTACAACGCGCCCGATACGCTCAAGTGCCAGCACACTTTTCGTCTCACTCGCGGCAACTGTCTCTATTCAGACATGGGGCGCATCTTCTGCTCGATCATTGAGGACGACCTCGGCTGGCACGACACAGTGTGCGGCAACCTCAGCGACCGCCAGCTCGAGGAGCAATACGCGGTGCGGTCCTTTCAGCAATCATTGAACGACTGGACCATCAGCGGCGAACACGCGTTCCGCGTGGAAATGGCCAAGCACGGCCTGGGCGAGCGCGACCTCTGCGCCAACCTCAATTTTTTCAGTGGGGTCAGAGTCGATGACGCGGGGAACCTGGCCTACATGAGTGGCCACAGCCATGCTGGCGCCGCCGTGCTGCTGCGTTTTGAAATGGATACGCTGGTGCTGCTGCATACTTGTCCGCACCCGCTCAACCCGTCGCGGGAGTATCCCGAGGCGCCGGTAGCGCTCGAGATCAGTAGCGCTGCGCCGGTTGCCGCAGACGATGTTTGCCTGAATGCCTGCGAGGAGAATCGACGCGGGTTTGAAAACAACGATCTTTACCATCAGCAGGGGTGGCACTGACATGCTAGCGGAGAGTAAGCGGCAGGCCAGCGATGCAAGCCTGCGCAAGGTGGTGCCAGCGGGAGATTATTGGCTGGCGCCAGTGGCGCGCGGCGATACGCTGCGCCTGGTGGATATCGAGGGCAATGAAGCGGTCGATACGCTGTTCTACTGCGCACAGGATACTGCTGAGCGCTACAGCGCTGTCGATACCGTGCGCGAACAGGGCAATGTGTACCTGTCTACCGGCAGCGTGCTGCTGAGTACGCGCGGCAATCCCATGCTGGAGATTGTGGCCGATACCTGCGGCCGTCACGACACCCTCGCCGGCGCCTGCGCCGGTGAATCCAACACCGTGCGTTATGCACACGATCGCAAGTGCATGCATTCCTGCCGCGACAACTGGATGAATGCCATCGCGCGGCACCCTGCTTTCGGCCTCAGCAAGCGCGATATCACCCACAACATCAATTTTTTCATGAATGTGCCCATCTCTCCCGAGGGTGGCCTGGAGTTTGCCGACGGCCTCTCGGGCCCGGGTAAATATGTTGAAATGGTGGCGCGCATGGATGTACTGGTGCTGATCAGCAATTGCCCGCAACTGAATAATCCCTGCAGCGGTTTCAACCCGACGCCGATAGAAGTGCTGGTGTGGAATGCCCGGTAGCAACATGCCTGCGCGAGTACTGATCGCCAACCGCGGGGCGATTGCCGTGCGCATAGCGCGCACGCTGCGCGAGATGGGTATGGAGCCGGTGGTGGTGTATCACCAGGCGGATGCCCAGTCGCGGCATGTGCGTGAAGCAACCCAGCGCTTTTCCCTGGGTAATGGCAGCGTGCACGAGACTTATCTCAACCAGAACCTGTTGCTGGAAATCGCCACGCAGTCCGGCGCCTGGGCCGTGCATCCGGGCTACGGGTTTCTCAGCGAGAATGCAGCCTTTGCGAGCCTGTGCGAAGAGCGCGGGCTGGTATTTCTGGGGCCAGCGCCGCAACAGATGGAAGCCTTCGGCCTGAAACACCGGGCGCGCGAGCTGGCTGCGCAGAATGGCGTTCCCCTGCTGCCGGGCAGCGATGTGGTCGACACGCTGGAGCAGGCGACACAGGCCGCACTGGACATCGGCTTTCCGGTAATGCTGAAAAGCTCGGCGGGAGGCGGAGGCATCGGCATGGCCATCTGCCACGACGAGACGGCCCTGCGTAAGGCCTGGGATTCGGTAAAGCAGATCAGCGAGAACAACTTCGGCAGCAGTGTGCTGATCGTGGAAAAGTTTCTGCAGCAGGCACGCCACATCGAGGTGCAGGTGTTTGGCGATGGCAAAGGTACCGCGATCGCGCTGGGCGAGCGCGACTGCTCGGCGCAGCGGCGCAACCAGAAAGTACTGGAGGAGACGCCCGCGCCGAACCTGGATGACAGCATCCGTGAACAGCTTCACGCCACCGCCGTGCGCCTGCTCTCGGCAGTGAATTACCGCAGCGCCGGGACCGTGGAATTCATCCTCGAGTCCAGCACGCAGAATTTCTATTTCCTGGAGGTGAACGCGCGGCTGCAGGTGGAACACGGAGTGACCGAGGCGGTGTGGTCGGTGGATATCGTGCGCTGGATGGTGGAGCTGGGCGCCGGTACGCTACCGCCCCTTGCGCAGCTCGCTGCCGGGCTGAAGCCAGCGGGACACGCCATTCAGGCGCGCATCTATGCCGAAGACCCTTACCGTGATTTCCAGCCCGTGGCGGGCCTGCTTACCGACGTTGATTTCCCCACCTCCGACAGAAAAACGCTGCGCATCGACAGCTGGATTGAAAGCGGCGTGGAAGTGAGCGGCCTGTTCGACCCGATGCTGGCAAAGGTAATTGCGCATGGCGCCGACCGCGCCGGGAGCCTCGCCACGCTCGCGCGCGCACTGGAAGCCACGCGCCTCAGCGGTATCGAATCGAATCTGCACTACCTGGGCGCGCTGGTGGCGATGGATGAGGTGCAGGCGGGGCGCTGTCTCACCAGCACACTCAAGAGCCTGCCGGTAGTTTCCACCGCAGTGGATGTGCGCTCGGGCGGCACGCTTACCACACTGCAGGACTATCCCGGACGTGTTGGCTACTGGAATGTGGGCGTACCGCCATCCGGCCCCTTTGACAGTCTCAGCTTCAGGCTCGGCAACCGCCTGCTGGGCAACCCCGAAGAAGCAGCGGGGCTGGAAATCACGCTGCAGGGCCCGGAGCTGCAGTTTCGTGCAGACACCCGCATCGTGCTCACCGGCGCGCGCATTGAAGCGCAACTCGAGGGCGAGCCGCTCACGCCCTGGGTTGCCTGCACCGCGCGCGCGGGGCAGACGCTCACGCTGGGCAGTGTGCAGGGCGGCAGCGCGAGGGCCTATCTGCTGATCGCGGGTGGCATCGATTGCCCGGCCTACCTCGGTTCACGCGCGACCTTCACGCTCGGGAAGTTTGGCGGCCACGCCGGCCGGGCCCTGCGCGCCGGCGACGTATTGCGCCTGTGTGAGCCCGGCCCTGCCACCGCTGAGACCCCGCCGTCACGCCTGGATACAAAATTGCTGCCGCCCGAGCTGCTGGCAGGCACGGGCGACTGGACGCTGCGGGTGATTCCCGGCCCCCAGGGCACCACCGAGTATTTCACCCAGGCCTATCTCGATCGCTTCTACAGCGCCGAGTGGCGCGTGCACTACAATTCCAGCCGCACCGGCGTGCGCCTGGTGGGCCCCCGGCCGGAATGGGCGCGCAGCGATGGCGGTGAGGCGGGCATGCATCCCTCCAACATTCACGACAATGCCTATGCCATCGGCACCGTGGATTTCACCGGCGACATGCCGGTGATTCTCGGCCCGGACGGCCCCTCGCTGGGCGGCTTTGTATGCCCCGCTACGGTGATTGCCGCCGACCTGTGGAAGCTGGGGCAGCTGGCGGCCGGCGACCGGGTGCGTTTTGCAGCGGTGGAACTGGATACTGCCGTGGCCGCGCTCGAGGCGCAGAACCTCGAGGTGCAAAGCCTGCAACTTCAGCCGCCGCGCACTGAGACGCACGTGGTACAACCCCAACCGGAAATTCACCGCTTTGAATCGGCCGGCATCGCGATTACGGTGCGCCGCAGTGGCGATGCCTGGTTGCTGGTGGAGTTCGGTCCGCCGGTGCTCGACATCCGTCTGCGCTTCCATGCGCACCGTTTGATGCTGTCATTGCAGAGCGAACCGCTCGCCGGCCTGCTCGAGCTCACCCCGGGCATCCGCAGTCTGCAGATTCACTACTCCCCCACCGAGGTGAGCGGCCCAAAGCTCATGGCAGCGCTGGTCGAACGCGCGCGCGATGTCGCCGAGCGGCCCGCCGAGCCGGTTGCCTCGCGCATCATTCACCTGCCTTTGTCCTGGGACGACCCCCAGTGCCAGTTGGCGGTAGAGAAATACAACCAGAGTGTGCGCGCGGACGCACCCTGGTATCCCTCCAACATCGAGTTCATCCGCCGTATCAACGGTCTCGACTCGCTTCAAGCGGTGCGCCGCACGGTGTTCGATGCCAGTTACCTGGTGATGGGCCTCGGCGATGTGTATCTCGGCGCGCCGGTTGCCACGCCGCTGGACCCGCGGCACCGTCTGGTAACCACCAAGTACAATCCGGCACGCACCTGGACGGCGGAAAATTCGGTGGGTATCGGCGGTTCCTACCTGTGCATTTATGGCATGGAAGGGCCGGGCGGTTACCAGTTTGTGGGCCGCACGCTGCAGATGTGGAACCGCTATCGCGCCACGCCGGATTTTAGCCAGCCCTGGCTGCTGCGCTTTTTCGATCAGCTCAGGTTCCACGAGGTGGACGGCGATGAACTGGAACAGATTCGCGCGGATTTTCTCACCGGCGACTACCAGTTACAGATAGAACAGACCGAGTTCGACCTCGATGCCTACGACCGGTTTCTGCACGACAACCGTGCTGGTATCCAGTCGTTCCAGACGCAGCGCGAGGCGGCCTTTGCAACGGAACTGGAGAACTGGAAACAGCAGGGGCAGTTCCATTTTGAAGTGAAGGAAGAGGCGCCGCCGCCAGCGGAGATTGCCGTGCCCGCTCACTACCGCCGGGTTGAATGCCCGGTGTCGGGCAGTATCTGGCAGGTGACGGTGGAAGACGCGCAGCAGGTTGGCGCGGGCGATTGCCTGCTGATTCTGGAATCCATGAAAATGGAGATTGAAGTAAAAGCGCCGGTGGCCGGCACGGTGCGGCATCTGTCTGCAGTGGTCGGCGCGAATGTGCAGCCCGGGCAGGCGCTGGTGTATCTGGAGCCAGCGGCATGAATCTTGAACAACTGGTGCCGGATATCGCAACGCTGCAGCGCGGCTACCGGGCCGGCGAATTTTCACCCGCCGAGGTGATCGATACGCTGCTGGCCCGCGCCGAGGCGTATCTCGATCACAATATTTTCATCACGCGTCTTGAGCGCGCACAGATCGAGCTGTACCTGAGTGCACTGTCGGAGCACGCTGCGACGGAGCTACCCCTGTATGGCATACCGTTTCTGATAAAGGACAATATCGATCTCGCGGGTATTGCCACCACGGCAGGCTGCAGGCAGTTTGCCCATGTGCCGCACGAGAGCGCCTTCATTGTGCAGCACCTGCTTGCGGCCGGCGCGATTCCGCTGGGCAAAACCAATATGGACCAGTTCGCGACCGGGCTGGTGGGCACGCGCTCCCCGGATTTTGGCGTGTGCGGGAACAGCCTCAACCCCGAGTGGATATCCGGCGGCTCCAGCTCCGGCTCGGCCGTGGGTGTTGCCCTCGGCCTTGCGAGCTTCAGTCTCGGCACCGATACCGCGGGCTCCGGGCGGGTGCCCGCCATGCTGAACAACCTGTACGGGCTGAAGCCGAGCCGTGGCCTGCTCGGCATGAGCGGCGTGCTCCCCGCCTGCCGCTCGCTGGATTGCCCGAGCATTTTTGCACTCACGGCGATCGACGCCCGCCGCGTGTTTGAAGTGCTGGCGGTGCGCGACCCCGGCGATCCGTATGCTCGGCAGAACCCTTTTGCGAATACGCCACGCGGCGCTGGCATGCCCGGGGCGCCGCTGCGCTTTGGCGTACCACGGGCGGAGCAGCGGGAGTTTTATGGCAACTCCGCCAATGCAGCGCTGTACGCAGAGACTTTGGCACGCTGGGAAGATCTCGGCGCGCAATTGACCGAAGTGGATATCGCCCCGCTGCTGGCAGCCGCGAAGCTGCTGTATGAAGGGCCATGGGTTGCCGAACGTTATGCCGCCCTGAGGGAGTTCATCGAAGAACACGCGGACGCGATGGACCCGGTGGTGCGCGGCATTGTCGAACCGGCGAGGGCCATTGGCGCGGTGGACCAGTGGCAAGCGGAGTACCGCATGCAGGCGTTCCGCGCCGCAGCGGCACAGATGTTTGCAGAACTGGACGCGCTCATCCTGCCGACCGCACCCACCATTTACAGCATCGCTGAATTGCTGGCAGAGCCAGTAGTGTTGAACGCCAACATGGGGCGCTATACCAATTTCATGAATCTGCTGGACCTCTGCGGCGTTGCCGTGCCCGCCGGTTTCAATAGCGAGGGACAGCCTTTTGGTGTCACCCTGGTGGGGCCGGCGATGTGTGATCAGGCGCTGCTGGGCTGCGCCGAGCACTGGCAGGCCAGTATGGATCACCCGGTTGGCGCACTGGGCAGATCGGTCGCGGTGCCCGATCCGCAGGCTGCGGCTCTTCACGCGCATATCGAGGTTGCGGTGTGTGGCGCGCATCTGGATGGCATGCCGCTCAACTGGCAACTGCGTGAGCGCGGCGGCCGCCTGCAACTGGCAACACACACCAGCCCCCACTATCGCCTGTACGCCCTGGGCGGTGGCCCGCCCCGGCGTCCCGGGCTGGTGCGCGACAGCAGTGGCGGCGGCATGATCGAGGTAGAGGTGTGGTCTGTGCCTGCCGCGGAGTTCGGCAGCTTTGTTGCCGGCATTCCCGCGCCGCTCGGTATCGGCAAGCTCGAACTCGAAGATGGCCGTTGGCTGAGCGGCTTCCTGTGTGAGCCTTACGGGCTTGAGGGCGCCACCGAGATCACCGTGCTGGGGGGCTGGCGCAAATACATCGAGACAGCCTGAGTGAGGCCGCTAGTTGCGCTGCACGCGGAATGTTTGCGAGGCGCCGGTGAAGGCTTCGCCCAGCGGGCCGAACCCGGCATGTGTAATGCGGTATTCACCGCCTGCCGCGTCGGCGGGAATGTGCCAGCTGGTGCTGGCGATGTAGGCCGCTTTTTCCTCCCGCCAGCGTATTCGCGTACTCCAGTTGGCTTCCGTGGCAACTGCCTGCCAGCCGCTGCCGGTGTTGTGCTCTACCGTGAGAAAGGCGGTTGCTGCGGGAAAGTGCGCCGTGGGGTTGGTGGAGATGAACTCCGCCACCACGACATCGCCGGGTTGATACAGGCTTTTCTCCATTGGCAGCGCAGCGCCGAAGCCGGAGCCTGTGGGCGCTGAACTCGTGGTGCCGACAGGCAGTGGCTTGCCGGTGGATTTGCCGCGCCAGTCATCGTAGCTACTGCTAGCGGGCAATTCCGCGCCATGCTCCAGCGAGCGCGCCAGCGCACTGCCCACCTGCTGGTAGGCCGGCAGGGTCCAGCGGCCGTGCAACGTGTGCGCCGCTTCGTACTGTTGCAGCATGTACTCCTCGGGCGTTGTGATGTAACCGCTGTAGCCATTCGCGTAACCGGCGAGCACCACGTGTTGTGCCCAGCTCCCCAACTCGCGCTGCACGCTCGCGCGCAGGCGCCGCCCGGCCATGGTAGTGACTTCTGCGGGCAAGGCGAGGATTACCAGTTGCCCGATACGCGCGATGCTCACCGGGTGCACCTGCGACTGCAGCGGCGGGTCGCCGCTGCCGGTTTCGAACAGGATGGGTTTGGGCGCCTGGCATTCGCGCACCGCCTGCGTCCACTTCGGCGCGCCGGTAACGAAACGTATGAGCCAGTCGCGCCAGGCCTGTTGCTCGGTCATGCCCTCGCGGAACAGGAAGTGTGCACCGCCGTCCTCGGTGGAACCGCCGGCAAAGGAGTAGCCGTAGGCGGAGGGGCAGGTGCGTTGTTCACCGCTGCCGGTAAATGCATCGCTCACGGTGAAATCGCTCAAGTCCACATAGATCTGGTGCGATTCGATGGGTCCGTGCAGGGCTTCACTCGCGTCGGCAAAAAGCCGCTCTGCCGCGGCCAACTGGCGCTCGCCCATGATGCGCGTGGTTTCGACATCGGTGGCGCCGGGGCCGGTGTTGTCGAGGTTGGTATTGGGAGTAACGTCTCCCGGGTCCGACTGGGCGAAGGCGGCGACAAAGCCATCTGCGGCGCCCTGCGGGTTGCCGCGCGCCAGCTCCATTTGCAGCGCGGCGTAGCCCTTGTGATCGCCCGATATAAGACGGTTGTGGAAGTTCATCGCCGTGGGATGCAGCGCATACCAGTTCAGCATGCCGATCGCGCCGGAGCCGTGCACAAATTTCAGCAGCAGCATCTCTGTGTTGGTGTTGCTGCTATAGCGTGCACGCTCACCGGCCGGGTTCTCCCGGTAGGCAATCGCCGAGCGATTCACTCCGGCGTTATCAAGGCGGCCGCTGTTGATAAGAATGTTGCCGGGCTCAAGATCGTTGTGCGCCGCGACAACAGACTCGGTAATGCCGCGCACAATAGCTTCGAAATGTTGCGGATAGAGGCCGCCGTCGAGGCCGGTGGCACTGCGTGAATGCCAGTAGCCGCCGGGCCCCGAGTGGGTATGCGTGGCCGTGATGATGACGTTGCCGAGATGGTACTCGTCGCCGAGTTGGCCGCGAATGTTTTCAACCACCTCCAGGGTGATGTGGTGGTCGATACTGCCCAGGTCTGCGCTCACGTACACCAGCCTCGATGCGGGGTCAGCCGCCTCGGCAATAATGAACGCGCGCGAACGCAGGCGGGTATGCAGGCCTTCGCCTGTCTGATCGGCGCGGCCGAAGCCCCAGAACTGCACGCCCACCGCGGGCCCGGTAACATCCGCCATGCCGCGGCCGATCAGATAGGGTCTGGCGTCCTGCGCAAAGCCCGGTGGAGACAGGAGCAACAGGCACAGCGCCAAGAGGCCCGGGATCAGAATGCGTGAGCGTATGGGACAGGCCATGGCGTTGTATTCAGGAAGGCTCTGCCGCAAGTACGATCCGGCGCTGAAAAAGATCCCCGATCACAGACAGAAGACCTGGCGCACGCAGTTCTTCGTCGGTCAGATCGTCGGCACTCATTGTTGCTGCCCCCTGTGCTTGACTGTGAAATCCGCTATCGGCACCGGCTTGCCGAAGTAGTAGCCCTGGAAAAATACGCAACCCTGCAACTTCAGAAACTCGTACTGCTCCTCGGTCTCTACCCCCTCGGCGATCACTTCCATGTGCAGGTTCCTGGCCATGCCGATGATGGTTTGTACAATCGCCGCATTCTCCGGTCTCAACGTCATATTGTGGACAAAGGACTGGTCGATCTTGAGTTGTTGCAGCGGCAGGCGGGTAAGATAGGCCAGCGAGGAATAGCCGGTGCCGAAATCGTCTATGGAAAACCGCAGGCCCGCCTGGCGCAATGCATTCATCTTGCTAATGGTCGAATCGATATCATCCATGATCAGCCCTTCGGTCAGTTCCAGCTTGAGCCGGGAGGGGTTGATCTTGCTCTGCTGCACGACCTTCAGCACCTGGGCGACAAAGTCTGGCATGTGGAACTGCTTCGGGCTGACATTCACCGCCAGCTCCAGTTCAGCAGTGGCGGGCTCGCGCTCCCAGGCCTTGAGCTGGGTACAGGCCTGGCGCATGACCCAGATGCCGATCGGGGTAATTAAGCCGGTGTTTTCGGCCAACGGGATGAACTCGGTGGGTGAGACCAGGCCGCGGGAGGGAGATATCCAGCGCAGTAGCGCCTCCGCACCCACCAGCCCGCCGCTCTCATTGACCTGAGGCTGGAAATAGAGGACGAATTCATCCTGCTGCAGCGCCTGCCGCATTCCGCGCTCAAGTTGCAAGCGAACTTCCAGCGCCGCCTGCATACCGGGGTCGTAGAAATATACCGTATTGCGTCCGCCCCGCTTGGCCTGATACATGGCGGTATCCGCCCGTCGAATCAGCTCCTCCGCGGAGACGCCGCGACCATGAAACATGCTGATGCCGATACTCGCGGTGCCTCGATAGTCCTCCGCTTCCCGCAGGCAGGCAGAGGGTACTTCGTCCAGAATCTTCTCGGCAACGAGCTCCGCCCGGGTGGCCGACTGCTCCAGCTCCCCGTCCAGCGATTCGAGGATTACCACAAATTCATCACCGCCGAACCGCGCTACCGTATCGCCTTCACGTACGCAGCCCGTGAGCTGTTTCGCCACCGACACCAGTAACTCATCGCCTACATTGTGGCCCTTGCTGTCGTTCAGGTCCTTGAAGTGGTCCAGGTCGATGAACAACAGTGCGCCAAACAGACCCTGGCGGGCGCTGGAGGCCAGGCTGTGTTCCAGGCGGTCTTCCATCAGGCGGCGGTTGGGCAGGCTTGTGAGGGGATCGTAAAACGCCAGGCGCTCCAGTTTGTCTTCGGCCTGCTGACGCCGGGCGATATCACGCTGCAGTTCGCGGTTGGCCTCCTCCAGCTGCAGCATCTTGTCTTCGAGCTTGCGGATGAGCGTTTCGCTGTAGGTTTTAAGCAGCGATTCCATGTCTTCGCTGGGCTGTGCCGGTGCGGAGGAACTGGGCCTGACGTTGCCGGAGGCCACTTCCAGTAGCCGGGCCATGAAGTATTCCGGCTCCGAGGGCTTGAGGATAAAACCGTCTGCCCCCAGGCTCAGGGCAAGTTTTTCATCCTCGGGTTCGGTGTAGGTTGCCGTATAGACCACAAAGGGGATGTGCCGCAGCTGTTTGTCGTACTTCCAGTGTCGCAGCAGCGTGTAGCCATCCATGACTGGCATCAGGAGATCTGACACCACCAGATCCGGTGGGGCCTGGCGGGCAATGGTTAATGCCTCGGCCCCGTGCCGGGCAACCTCAACCTCGTAACCATGGCCCGAGAGCAGAGCCTGCAGGTAGTACAGGTTATCTTCGATATCGTCGACGATGAGGATGCGCTTCACGCGGAGCCCGGGCTGGAAGTGGGCGCAAGCAGGTAGGCGCTGATTTCCTCGATAAACGTATCCGGGTTTATCGGCTTCTCGATATAGCCATTACAACCGGCTTCCAGACACCGCTCCCGATCGCCCGCCATGGCATAGGAGGTAACCGCGACGATGGGTATACGTTGCAGTGTTTGATCCGAACTCAGCTGCCTGGCAACCGCATGCCCGTCCATGGTGGGAAGCTGGATATCCAGCAGGATCAGGTCGGGCATCAGGGTTTGGGCCAGCTTTATGCCGCTGAGGCCGTCGGCGGCCGATGCCACGGTGAAGCCACTGCGCTCGAGTAGATACCTCGCCAGGTAGCGATTCTGCTCGTTATCCTCTATCAGTAGAACAGTTTTATTCAACGCGGCACCTGAATAGTGGTGGGTAAAACGACACTGAACTCACTGCCTTTTGTCGCCCCCTCGCTGCGAGCTGTGATCTCCCCGCCCATGAGATCAACCAGGCGCCGGCAAATCATCAAGCCCAGCCCGGTGCCGTCGTGCTGCCGCGTAAGGCCGGAATCCAGCTGGCTGAAGGGCAGGAACAGCCGGGATAGATCTTCCTTGCGGATTCCTATTCCCGTATCGCGAACACGCAGGCACACCGCGCGGCAGCGCTCCTGACTTATAGGTGAAAAATAATCCTCTATTGCCTCCACCACAAGGCTAACTTCACCGCTATCGGTGAACTTGATCGCGTTGTTGAGCAAATTCAGAAGAATCTGTTCCACCCGCCGCCTGTCACCCACCATCGCCGGCAATGGCGGTTCGGCTTGCACCTCAAGACGCAAGCCTTTTTTGTCGGCCTGCGGCATGATAGAGGCGGCGACCCGCTCTACAGATTCTCCCAGATCGAAGGCTTCCGCCTGGACTTCGAGCTGACCGGCCTCGATCTTCGACAGATCCAGCACATCGTTGATCAGCTCGAGCAGATGCCGCGCACTGGCCTGCACCATTTTCAGTTGGCGGTTCTGTTCCTCATTCAGCGGGCCAGCCAGCTCCTGCAGGATGATGCCGCTGAAGCCAAGAATAGAATTGAGCGGAGTGCGCAGCTCATGGGACATGGTGGCGAGGAATGCGGACTTGATTCGATCCGCGGCTTCGGCGCGTTCCACTGCTTGCGCCAGCTCCCCGGTGCGCTCGGCGACCCGATGCTCGAGGGTGTCGTTCAGCTCACGCAACGCATCTTCGGCGCGCTTGCGCTCGGTGATATCGATACCCACGCCTATCAGGCAACGCGCGCCATCAAAATCAATGCCACGGCCGGTAAAGAAATAAGGGGTTTTGCGCCCGTCCCGTGACAGGAATTCAGCCTCCACAGTGGCCTCTCCCGTGTCTAGTGCCCGGGCAATGCCCTGTTGCAGCAGATCCTGCTCTTCGGCGGCAAAGAAATCCAAAGGATGCATATGCGCGACTTCATCCCCGCGGTAGCCGGATACAGTTTCGAAATTGCGATTCCAGCGCAGAAACTGGCCCCTTTCATCGTAGAAGTAAAAGACGCCCGGCATGCTATCCATCATTGCCTGCGAAAACGAAAGCTCGCGCGCGGCAATCAACTCGGCCTGCTCGCGCTCCTGTGCAAATACGAACCTGTCCAGGGCGAGCGAAACATCCACCACCACTTCCTGCAGCAAGGAAACCTCATTGTCGCGGAAGAAATCCACCTCGCTGGCATAGACGCTAAGGACGGCGACCACCTCTCCGCGCTCCTTCAGCGCCAGTGCGGCGCGTGACCGCAAGCCGTGCTGCTCGGCGAGCTCAAGCCAATCGCGCATGTTGTCGCTGGAGGAAAAGTCGTTGCAGATCATTGGCGCGGCCCCATCGACCACCTGTGGCCAGCCAATGCTGCCGGTGTGAACCTCCGATCTATTCGCGAGATCGCGGATCACAGCGTCCACCCCCTCTCCGAAAGCTGCCACGGGTTGCAGTGAACACGGGTCGTCGTTTAGCGCACCGACCCACGCCATCTGGAATCCACCCTGCTCAACCAGTAGCTGGCAGATACGGGAGAAAAGCTGATTCTTGTCGGCTGCGGTGAGAACTTCGTGATTGATGCGGCTGAAAGCCTGGTACAGGCGGTTGAAGCGCTCAATCTCGCGTTTGTGGGCCTGCAGACGTGAGACGCCCACCTCCACGGCTATGAAGGAGCGTCGCGTCACCAGGTAGAGTACCAGCGCGGTGAGGCCAACAAACGCGAAGCCTTTGTACAGGCTGATCTGAACCAGCATTGCCGGATCCTGCACCAGAATGGCAAGAATCGCGTCGGAGAAGAGTATCCACAGCAGGCCGCACACGATGTAGGTAACTACAATCTGCCTGACTGTGGGCCGAATCTTTTCCCGGTGCGAAGGCTCTGCTGCTTGTTGTTGTGTTATCCCAGACCGCGCCATGGCCACCTCTGTTGGTTTCCACCTGCAACTGAACCAGAACTCCCAACCCTTTCTGACCCGGGCTACAGACCTCCAGTATACCCAGATGGCTGTGGATAGGCCTGTCTGGGTTTCGTGGGGGTTGGGTGGGGAGATGACAAACGGGCGCTCGACACTACTTAGTCAGATTCATGCATGATGTAGAGTGTGAAAGTGACTAACATCATTCGCATATGTCTGATCGCACCCTATAGACACCCGGATCCCCCGGGCCAAGCAAAAGCGGACAACTCATATGTTATAGAAACCAGACAGCTCTATTTGCTACCGACAGGGATATATCCGATTAGTTGACATATATTAACTATTGCTTAACATATGTTAACTGATCGTTTATATGGGGCTCCCGCCATGCTGGAAGCAGTATTGGGCTCAACCGGGGCAGAGCGCGTGTTGATAGTTATTGCCGGCCGGGGCAAGGCGTACGCGCGCGAGATCGCAAAAATCTTTGACCTTAATCCGCCCGCGGTTCACAAACAGTTGGATCGCATGGAGCGGGATGGCTTGCTGGTGTCCCAGGAAGTAGGGCGAACCAGGGTGTATGAATTTAACCCCAGATTCGCCTTCAGGCAGGAACTTCAGGCTTTACTTGAAAAAGCTCTCTCGATGTATCCCGAAGAAATCCGGGATGAAATACGGCTAAAACGCTGTCGTCCGCGCCGCAAGGGTAAACCACTCAAATGATTTCCCGGGATATGGATCCCGCGGAACTCGGCGCACTGGTATGCGAGACACTTATGATTGCGGGGATTAGTGCCGTCCTGACTGGAGGCACCTGCGTTTCAGTCTGGACGCGGAATGAGTTCGCCTCGCTGGATCTGGATTTCATTGCGCTGGGCTTGCACTCGAATAAGGATATTGCTCTCGCCCTTGAAGAGCTCGGCTTCAAGCGGAGTGTCGGTAGCCCCAGGTATTTTGAACATCCCGATACCAACCTGGCTCTGGAATTTCCACCGGGTCCGCTGATGGTGGGCGATGAGCACATCCTGGACCAGAAGGTCGACGCCTACGCAACCGAACACGGAACCTTACGCCTTCTAAGTCCGACGGACTGTGTGAAGGATCGACTTGCGGGATATTACTATTTTCGCGACGAGCAGAATCTACGCCAGGCCATTGCTGTTGCTCGTGAGCAGCCCGTTGATTGGCAGGATCTGGAGCGGTGGCATGAAGCAGAAAGACAGGTGGAAGGGTTCAGAGAATTCGAGAGAGCGGTTAACGAAACGAGAAGCTGAAGAGAAATTGACCGTACCCCAATATTTCGAGACATACAGGTTTTGGGATGCCCGGCCGTGAGGAATTTGGATGGTGCCCAGAGACAGAATCGAACTGCCGACACGGGGATTTTCAATCCCCTGCTCTACCGACTGAGCTATCTGGGCGTAGTCGAGAATCGTTGCATGAGTGCAAGAGCGGCGTATTAAACCTGCCCGCGTGATTCTAGTCAAGGTCGGGCCGCGTAGGTCGGGTCGGGCCGCGCAGGCCGGGCTGGGCCGCGCAGCCTCACTCCGCAGGCGGCACGTAGCCCTCCGCCTGGTCGTAGTCCTCCCCGGCCAGGAACTTGTCCATTTCCTCCTGTAGATACTTGCGTGCTTCCGGGTCTGCCAGGCTCAGGTGCTTTTCATTGATCAGCATGGTCTGGTGCGCCTGCCAGTCTTCCCAGGCCTGGCGGGATACGTTCTCGTAAATGTCCTGGCCTTTCGGGCCGGGGTAGGGGGGCGCGGCGAGTCCTTCCAGCTCTTGCTGATACTTCTTGCAGAATACCGTGCGTGACATCGCGTTACTCCTGTTGCCCATCGCGGGCTAGCTTCTCCAGCAGGGCCGCCACCGGCGCGGCGAGGCCGATTTGCGGCGCCTGCTTCACGTTATACCAGAGCTGCCGGGAGGCTTCCATGATGCTTGCCGGGGCGGCGTCGATGCTCGCCAGCACTGGCGTGATATCCAGGTGGTAGTGGCTGAAGGTGTGGCGAAAGGGTGGCCATTCCTCGAGGCTCTCTGCAGGCTGGCTCCATAGGTCTATACACGCCGCCTGTCCGGCACTCGCGGAGGCCACCTCGGGAAAGCACCACAAGCCGCCCCAGATGCCGCTGCCCGGGCGCTTTTCCAGCCATATTTCACCGTTTCGGTTGCGCGCTATGAGAAAACAGGTGGACTTCACCGGCAGGGCTTTGCGCGGCTTTTTCCCCGGGTAGTCTTGCGGGTTACCGGCGGCTCGCGCTTCGCAGCCCTGGTTGAGTGGGCATACGTCGCAGGCCGGCCGGGTGCGCGTACACACGGTAGCGCCGAGGTCCATCATGGCCTGCGTGTAATCTGCGCAGCACCGGGTTGGCGTGTAGCGCTCTGCAATGTCCCATAGCTGCCGGTGCACGGCGGTCTCTCCCGGCCAGCCGGCCACGCGGTGATAGCGCGCCAGCACGCGTTTCACGTTGCCGTCGAGAATACTCGCGCGCTCACCACAGGCGATGCTCAAAATTGCCCCGGCTGTGGATCGGCCGATGCCGGGCAGGGCGAGGAGGCCCTCCAGTGTGCGCGGGAACTCGCCGTCGTGTTCTGCCATCACTTGCTTCGCCGCCCGGTGCAGGTTGCGCGCGCGGGCGTAGTAGCCGAGCCCCGTCCACAGGTGCAGCACGCTGTCCTCGGGCGCCTGCGCCAGCGCCTGCACATCGGGGAAGGCCGCCATGAAGCGCTCAAAATAGGGAATCACGGTTTTAACCTGGGTCTGCTGCAGCATGATCTCCGAGACCCACACGCGGTATGGCGTGGTGTCGCGCTGCCAGGGCAGGTCGTGGCGGCCGTGGCTGTCGAACCACGTCAGTACTTTGCGGGAGAATTGTTTTGCGGAAGCGGGCATGGCGGCTGGTTTGGTGTGGCCGGGCAGTGTAAAGGATAGAGGCGTGGGCGGGAATGGCGAAGCCTAAAGTGGCAGCTCGCGCGTCAGCCGGCGAGGCGGCGCTTTCAGGTTTCAACTTCGATCCCAGACAGCGTGTCTTTTCCAGCTACCCATTCCATGAATTCAAGCCGGTCTTCCTCTATAATGGCCGCCTTTTCGGGCACCGCCCGAGCACCGGGAGAGCCCCATGGCTGAGCGCAAGGCCACGCTGACGCGAGACACGCTGGAAACACAGATCACCGTTGCGGTGAACCTGGATGGCACCGGGCAGGCAGATTTTGCCACCGGGGTGCCGTTTCTCGAGCATATGCTGGACCAGGTGGCGCGCCACGGCATGATCGATCTCAATGTCGCCGCCAAGGGCGATCTGCACATCGACGATCACCACACGGTGGAAGACATCGGCATCACCCTGGGGCAGGCTTTCGCAAAAGCGGTGGGCGACAAGAAGGGCATCGCCCGCTACGGCCATGCCTATGTGCCGCTGGATGAAGCGCTCTCAAGGGTTGTGGTGGATTTTTCCGGCCGCCCGGGGCTGGAGTTTCACGTGCCCTTCACGCGCGCCAGCGTGGGCGGCTTCGACGTAGACCTGTTCTTCGAGTTTTTCCAGGGCTTTGTGAACCACGCACTGGTCACCCTGCACGTGGACAACCTGCGCGGCGATAACTCGCACCACCAGGCGGAGACCGTGTTCAAGGCTTTCGGCCGGGCGCTGCGCATGGCGCTCACGCCCGATCCGCGCATGGCGGGGGTTACGCCTTCCACCAAGGGCGTGCTGTAGAGCCGGGAATCCGTTATGAGTGGTGTTGTCGCCGTTATCGATTACGGCATGGGAAACCTGCACTCCGTGGCCAGCGCGCTGGCGCACGCGGGCGCGGAGAAAGTCGTGGTCACCTGCGACGCAGTGGAAATCAGCCGCGCCGATCGGGTTGTGTTTCCGGGCGTGGGTGCCATTCGCGATTGCATGGCCGAGATTCGCCGGCTGCACTGCGACGAGCTGCTCAAACAGGCGCTTCTGGAGGAGCGGGTGCCGGTGCTGGCCATTTGCGTGGGCCTGCAGGCTTTGATGACGCATTCCGAGGAAAACGGCGGTGTAGATTGTCTCGATGTCATTCCCGGCGACGTACGTTACTTCGGCAATCCGCTCACCGGCGCCGACGGCGAGCGCCTGAAGGTGCCGCACATGGGCTGGAACGAAGTGAACCAGGTGAAACCGCACCCGCTCTGGGCCGGAATTGAAAACGGCACGCGCTTTTACTTCGTGCACAGCTATTACGTGCAGGCGCAAGATCGCAGCCTGGTGGCCGGCAGCGTGGATTACGGCGTGAGCTTCGATGCAGCGCTGGCGCGCGATAATTTATTCGCAGCGCAGTTTCACCCGGAGAAGAGCGCCAGCGCCGGACTCACCCTGTTACACAACTTTCTGAACTGGAACGGCCAATGTTGATAATTCCCGCCATCGACTTGAAAGACGGCCAGTGCGTGCGCCTGCGCCAGGGGCTGATGGAAGACAGCACCGTGTTCTCCGATGATCCGGTGGCCATGGCGGCGCGCTGGGTGGAGGCGGGCTGTCGCCGGCTGCACCTGGTGGACCTGAACGGCGCCTTTGCGGGCGAGCCGGTGAACGGCGAAGTGGTGGCCGCCATCGCGCGCGCCTACCCTGATCTGCCGGTACAGATCGGTGGCGGTATTCGCAGCCTGGAAACCATCGAGCACTATGTGAAGGCCGGCGTGAGTTTCGTCATCATCGGCACCAAGGCGGTGAAAGAGCCTGAATTTGTGCAGGAAGCCTGCGCCGCTTTCCCCGGCAAGGTGATTGTCGGCCTGGATGCAAAAGACGGCCTGGTGGCCACCGACGGCTGGGCGGAGGTGTCAACGGTACAGGCCACCGATCTCGCGCGGCGTTTCGAAAGCGACGGCGTCTCCGCCATCGTTTACACCGACATCGCCCGCGATGGCATGATGCAGGGCGTTAACGTTCAGGCCACGGTGGCCATGGCGAACGCCTCCAGCCTTCCCGTGATCGCCTCCGGCGGCATCACCAACATGGACGATATTCACGCACTCGCGCGCGAAGCGCACCACGGCATTGTCGGCGCGATTACCGGCCGCGCCATCTATGAAGGCACGCTGGATGTGGCCGAGGCGCAGCGCGTCTGCGACGAACTGGCCGCCTGAGATGGGCCTCGCCAAACGCATCATTCCCTGCCTGGATGTCGACAACGGCCGCGTGGTGAAAGGCGTGAACTTTGTCGGCATTCGCGATGCCGGCGACCCGGTGGAAATCGCCATGCGTTACAACGAGCAGGGCGCCGATGAAGTCTGCTTTCTGGATATCACTGCCAGCCACGAGGGCCGCGACACTACCGTGCACACGGTGGAGCAGATCGCCGAGCACGTGTTCATTCCGCTCACGGTGGGCGGGGGCATCCGCTCCATCAACGATATCCGCAGCATGCTCAACGCCGGCGCGGATAAAGTGAGCATCAATACCGCCGCCATTCACAACCCGGACCTGGTGCGCGAATCCGCCGAGCGTTTTGGCTCGCAGTGCATCGTGGTGGCGATAGACGCCAAGCGCGTGGCCGACGTGAACGGCGCACCGCGCTGGGAGATCTTTACCCACGGCGGACGCAAGCCTACCGGCATCGATGCCGTTGAGTGGGCGCGGAAAATGGCCGCGCTGGGCGCGGGAGAAATACTGCTCACCAGTATGGACCGGGATGGTACAAAGAACGGTTTTGAGCTTGGCGTAACCCGTGCAATCACCGATGCGGTGGAAATTCCCGTGATCGCCTCCGGCGGTGTGGGCAACCTCGACCACCTGGTTGAGGGCATTACGCTTGGCGGCGCGGATGCTGTGCTCGCCGCCAGTATTTTTCACTTCGCCGAGTACACCGTGCCGCAGGCGAAAGCCTACATGGCAAGCCGCGGTATCGAAGTGCGCCTCTAGCCGGCAACCGCGTCGGCGTTTGTTCCCGGTGTCTGCGGGCAGGCGCTTGCTGGCTGGATGCGCGCGACCATATCCGAGACATAAGCCAGTTCGATGCCGGTCTGTGCCAGTAGCGGCAGTGCCGCGCGCAGGTAGGCGATGGTCTCCGGATAGGGGTGGCCGATGGCCACGGCGAAGCCGGTTTCATCAATAAGCGCAAGCACCTCCCTGAAGCGCGCGTCTATCGCCTCCAGCGTGCGTTCGTTGTCCAAAAATACCTGCCGGGACAGGTGCGGCACGTTGAACTCTGCCGCCACCGTGGCGGCCACGGTTTTATCCGAGGTGCGCGAATCAACGAAATACAAATCATGCGTGCGCAGTTCCTGCATCAGCCAGGCCATCTGCCGGCGCTGCTGTGTGAGTTCGGAGCCCATGTGATTATTCAGCCCACGCGCCTGTGGCAGGGACGACAGGGCATCCCGCAGCGCCTGGCGAAACACCTCGCGCGATAGATTGCTGGTGAGCGCGCCGCGCTCCAGCGGCATGTCTTCCACTGTGCTCATGGGTGCATGCAGCATGACTTCCTTGCCGCCCGCAACCGCGGCGTCGGCGAGCGTTGTGGCAAAGGGTGTAAAGGGGATCACCGCGTAGGTAAGCCTGCCGGGTAGTTCCAGCGCGCTCAGCCCGCGGCGAAGGTTGTTGCCCATGTCGTCGATGATGATAACGAGCCGGCCGCCGTTCTGTTCCGGCAGCGGCGGTGCGGTGCACGCGGTGCTGTGTGGAAGTTCTGTAGCGCCGGCCGCCAGGGCGAGAAGCAGGGCGCCAAGGGCAGCCAGCGGCCTGATGGCCCGCAGGTTGCGAAGCTCAGGATTCGCCGCCGGCTCCGGGTTTCTTATTCTGTTCACGCATCCCCAGTACGTTCAGGCCCTTGAGCAGTGTGAGCGCTTCATACAGTTGATTGTCACTGCTGAACAGCTTGCTCGCCACCGGTTTGGCTTTTGCATCGCCATTGCCGCCGGCGTTGTTGAGATGCCGCGTCAGATCAGCTTCCTTGATCTGCGGCCGACCCTGAAACGCGGTTACTGTGGCGCGCTCAACCAGAATATCCGGATTGATGCCCTCGGCCTGTATGGAGCGGCCGTTGGGGGTGAAATACAGGGCGGTGGTGAGTTTTACGGCGCGTGTTTCGGAAATCGGCAGAATGGTTTGCACCGAGCCCTTGCCGAAACTGGCGGTGCCCATTACCACGGCGCGACCGTGATCCTGCAGGGCTCCCGCTACAATTTCCGAGGCGCTCGCCGAGCCACTGTTGATCAGCACGATCAGTGGTACGCCATTGCTGGCGTCCCCCGGGTCGGCGTCGTAGCGCATGTCGGCGTTTTCAACGCGCCCTTGTGTGTACACCACATTGCCACCGTCCATGAACAGGCTGGCCACATCTACCGAGGCGCGCAGTATGCCGCCCGGGTTGTTGCGTAAATCCAGCACCAGGCCTTTCAGTTTCTGCTCGGCCATGAGTGTTTCCAGTGCCTGACTGACATCGGCCCCGGTGCTGTTCTGAAACTGTGCCACGCGTATATAGCCGTAACCCGGTTCCAGCCAGCGTTGGCGCACACTCGCGAGCTTGATCACATCGCGCACCAGCGTCACGTCGAAGGGTTGGCTCTCGCCGGGGCGTCCGATGGTCAGCGTGATCTCGCTGCCCTTCGGCCCGCGCATTTGCTCTACAGCCTCGCCGAGCCCCATGCCCTTCACGGTGAGCTTGCCCAGCTTGAGAATCACATCACCGCTCTGCAGGCCAGCCTCCGCGGCGGGCGAGCCGTCGATGGGGGAGACGATCGTGACATAGCCATCCTCCATGCCGACTTCCAGCCCGAGGCCGGAGAATTCTCCACTGGTGCTGGTTTGCAGGTTGCGAAACGCATCATCGGTAAGGTACGCGGAATGCGGGTCCAGGCTCATCAGCATGCCCTGAATCGCGTACTCCAGCAGCTTGCTGTCGTCGATCTCGTCTACATAGCCAATACGGATCTGGTGAAAAACATCGGCGAAGGTGCGCAACTCGTCCAGCGGCAGTGCGCCGTGCTCTTCAACGGCAGCCTGAGCCTGAAGATTGCCCAGCGCGAACAGGGCCATGCAGGCGGCCAGCTTGCGCAGTGGCGTGGGAAGGAAACACATAATGACAGCCGGAGCCGGCTCCTCTTGATACAGAAGAGCCAGTTTACCCTATTCGGAAGGGCCAGTGCCAAACGCGAACATCAGGCCTGGCACCAGGCGGCCGGGTCCACCGGTTTGCCCTGGTGACGCACCTCGAAGTAGAGGGCGAATCGATCCTGCCCGCCGCTATTGCCAACGGTGCTGATGGCGGTGCCGGCGGTCACCCATTCGCCCACGTCTTTCAGCAGCGATTGATTGTGCGCGTAGAGGCTCATGTAGCCGTCGCCGTGATCGATAATCAACAACAGGCCGGAACCGCGCAGCCAGTCGGCATACACCACGCGGCCATGATGGATTGCGCGCACCGTGGCGCCTTCCTCGGCCGGGATAGCCACCCCCTGCCAGCGCATTTTGCCCTCATTGCGCGGATTGCCGAAGCGGTTGCTGGGTTTTCCCGCTACCGGCCAGGGCATCTTCCCGCGCACCTTGCTGAAGGGCTGGAAATCTTCCGGAACCCGCAGGTTCACCACGGCTTCTTCTATTGCCGCGAGCAGGCTTTCGAGCTTCTGGCGGTCGGCTTCTTTCTCTTTCAGCTGCTCGGCGTTGCTATCGATGCTCTCGCTCAGGTCGAGCACAGCCAGTTGGCGTTCACCCTGGGCGTTCATCACTGCTTGCTGCTGGGACTTGAGTTCGGCTTCGCGTTCCGCCAGCGCCACTGTGGAGGCGTCTATCTGCTGTTGCACGCCGGCCAGTTCTTCGAGCGTACCGCGATATTCAGCCAGCAGTTCGCTGCGCGCCTCGAACAGATAGCGGTAGTAGGCCATGACGCGCGCCAGTGTGTGCGGGTCTTCCTGATTCAGCAACAGCTTCAGTTGGCTCTGAGCGCCCATCTGCCAGGCGCCCTTGAGCTCCCGGGCGATGCGCGCCTGCTGGGTGTCGCGCGCGTCTTCCAGTTGTTTGCGCTCGCTTTCCAGCCTGGCCAGTTCTTTCTCGTTGTCTGCGATTGCGCTGCGGTTGGCGGCCAGGTCGCGCTGCATTCGGCCAAGTTCGATCTCAGCGGCTTTCAACTGCTCCTGCAGTTTGCTGCGCCTGCTGCTGGCGCTGGATATTTCCCGGTTGATGCGCTGGATGTCTTTGTCCAGCTTGTCGAGCGCAGCGCGGGTCTGTTCCTCCTCGGATTGCGCAAAGCCGGCTACCGGCATCCCGAGCATCAGCATCAGCAGCAGGCTCCGGACCATGCGCGAGCGACCAACCCGTTCCGATGTTGCTGGTACGGTTGTCACCGCGGCGATTCTCAGGCGGGGTCGGTAAGCAGGTTCTTGCCGGACATCTCGCCGGGCTGCGGCAGACCCATGAGTCCGAGCAGGGTGGGCGCCACATCGGCGAGAATACCGCCTGCGCTGTCGAGCTGCAGTGGTTTTGGCCCCACGTACACCAGTGGCACCAGTTCAGTGGTGTGCTGTGTATGATGCTGGCCTGACGCGTAATCCAGCATCTGCTCACAGTTGCCGTGGTCGGCGGTGATCAGTGCCTGGCCACCCACTTCCTCCAGCGCGTCCACCACGCGACCGAGGCACTCGTCGAGCGCTTCCACGGCTTTAACCGCGGCGCTGTACACCCCGGTGTGGCCTACCATGTCGCCGTTGGCGTAATTGCAGACGATGAAGTCGTAGTCGCCAGAGCGGATGGCCGCCACCAGTTTGTCGGTGACTTCCCCCGCGCTCATCTCGGGCTTGAGGTCATAGGTGGCGACCTTTGGCGAGGCTACCAACATGCGCTCCTCGCCGGGAAACAGCGCTTCCTGGCCACCGCTGAAAAAGAACGTCACATGCGCGTACTTCTCCGTTTCGGCGATACGCAACTGTGTCATGCCGCGCTGTGCCAGATAGTCGCCCAGCACGTTGTCCAGGCTCTCCGGCGCGAAGGCGCAACTGGCGGGAATATCGTCGGCATACTCTGTGGTCATGACAAAAGCGGCCAGTTGCGGCACAGCCGCGCGCTGGAAGCCGTCGAAGTCCGGTGCGACGAAAGCGCGGGTGAGCTGGCGCGCTCGATCCGAGCGGAAGTTCATGAAAATCACCGCATCGTTGTCGCCGACGATTGCCGGCTCCTCACCTTCGCCGCAGAGCACTGTGGGCAGCACGAACTCATCGCTTTCATCGCGCGCGTACGCGGCTTCGAGGCCCGAGGCAGCATCGGGCGCGGTGTGCTCCGCCTTGCCTTCTGTCAGCAGTTCATAGGCGATTGCAATACGCTCCCAGCGATTGTCGCGATCCATCGCGTAGTAGCGGCCACAGAGGCTCGCGGTGCGCCCGCAGCCCAGCTCGGCAAACAGTTCATCTGCGCGTTGCAAAGACGCCCCGGCGCTGCGCGGCAGCGTGTCGCGTCCATCGAGAAAGGCGTGCAGGTAAACGCGGGCGCCATGGCTCGCGGCCAGGCGTATCGCGGCGAATATATGATCTTCGTGGCTGTGCACGCCGCCGTTAGATAGCAGGCCGAACACGTGCACATCGCCGCCTGCCTGAACGGCGCTGTCGATGGCCTGTGTGTAGGCCGGGTTGCGGTTGAAGCTGCCGTCCTCTATCGCCTTGTCGATGCGGGAGATGTTCTGGTAAATCACGCGTCCCGCGCCCAGGCTCATGTGGCCCACCTCGGAATTGCCCATCTGGCCGCCGGGTAAGCCGACGTCGCCGCCCGAGGCGGAAATGAGTGTATGCGGCGCCTCCCGCCAAAGCCTGTCCCACACCGGCGTGTTCCCGCCGGCGATGGCATTGTCGCGGGTTTCTTCCCGGTAGCCCCATCCATCGAGGATGATCAGGAGGGTTGGCGTACGTTTATTTTCACTCATAGATGGTCCAGTAAATCACCCGGGAAGGGACGGCATTCAGAGCGCGCAATTCTACCCCGTATGCGGTTGGCGCGCATCCGCCGGCCGGCCGTCGCGGGGTCTGGTTCAGCCGGTGCGGTGCTGCCCTGTTGCAGGCTTGCCGGTGGCGTTCAGGCGTCCTTGAACCCTACAGCCTGGTCCATTGTGCGGGCTCCTGGAAACGCTCCTTCGGGATACTGTTGTCATTCCAGCTGGTGATTTCACTGGAGATCTTGAACACGCTGACGCGCGGTGAGGCGCTGGCCGGTTGTGGCTTCGGCGCTTCCTTCTTCTTTTTGAACATGCCGGTGAGTCCGCCGATAAGCTCGCTGGTGGCCGCGCCTACTGCGGCGCCCCCGATCGAGCCTGCCACGCTGTTGCCGAGGGAATCCGCTGCGGCGCTGCCGATGGCGCTACTGGCCTCGCTACCGCTGCGCGAAAGCGCCGCATTGTAGGCAGCGGTGGATGCGTCGGACCACATCTCATCCATGGCGATGGCGGTGCCGGCTGCTGTTTTGCATTGTTCGCCGCCGATCTCCATTTCCAGGATGGTGCGCAGCGGGTACCCGCGCATCGCTTCCAGCTCCCCGGCCACCTCTTCCCAGTTATTGGCAAACATGTGCAGCAGGCCGGCGGCCGGGCCGTCGAGCGCGGGTATTGCCTCGTTGATACCGAGGGCCCGGGCCCAGGCAGAACGGAAATCGTCGGCTTCCCTCTGCCCGGGTACATTCCGCGCGAGCCAGCTTTCCATCACCCAGGTCATCTCGCAGGTATTGCCTGTCTGGGCATCGCGGCAGGACTGGTGCATGCGCACGATGTTCTTGCTGGCCTTGATACCGGCGATCTTTTCTTTGTCGCCTGGGCGTTCGAATTCGATCTCGCTGTCGCCCCACTGGCAGCCCTGCGCAGAAACCGGCAGACCCGCTCCGCCGGGCTGCGACTGCATTGCCTGCATGGCCTGTTCTCGCTGCGCTCGCAGTTCCGCCATGCTCTGTTCGGAATATTGCTGTTTGTCGACCTCCAGGTTCCACAGCAGGTTTTTGTCCAGGCGCACAATGGCCGCGGATTTGCCGCTGCCGGCGAACGCCCTCGCAAGGCTCGAACTGAGCTGTATATCGTTCTCGATGCGCGCCTTGTCACCCGCTATCTGCGTCAGCACCGTGCCCTTCGATGCGAACATGGACATGCCACCGGAGGCTTCCACGGTCACGCGCTGGGCGTAACTCAGGTCGGCCTGCACGGGCCAGCTAACAAGAAGGGAGAGCGCGATTGTGGGGCAGATAGATTTCAGCATGATGATCTCCAGGTACGAGATGGTCCGTCCGGGTGGACGGAGAATTATTTTAGGCTAACTGTATATTAACAAGCATATCAGTTTTGAGCGTGCGGCCATTGCTGGATGTGCGCCCGCTGCAGGTCGGGCCGCGCAGGTCGGGCCGCGCAGGTCGGGCCGCGTAGGTCGGGCCGCGCAGGCTGGTTGCGTTTCCACAGACCCTGTATACTGCCGCCCTTTCACGCGGGCGGGACTCCGCTGGCCAAAGGCCCCGGTGCCGCGCCCCGGCAATTCTGACCGCAGCAGACAGGTACCTCCAGGCAATAGCATGGCTTTGTTTCTCGAATTTATGGCGCAACAGTGGATTCTGGTTGCCGCGTTGCTGGTGGTTGCAGTCATGCTGTTTACACATGAGACGCGCAAGGGCGGCCCCTCCCTGAGCCCGCAGCAGGCCGTTACGCTGGTCAACCGCGAGGACGGCCTGTTTCTCGATTTGCGCGATGCATCCGATTACAAACAGGGCCACATCTCCGGCGCTATCAATATCCCCGCCGCGAAATTGCCTGAACGCATGACTGAACTCGAAAAGCACAAGGGAAAACCGATCGTGCTGGTATGCAAAATGGGCCAGCAGGCGGGTACCGCCGGCAAGCAGCTGAAAGCGGCGAATTTCGAGCAAGTCTACAAAATGACAGGCGGCATGATGGAATGGGGCAACCTGCAGTTGCCGACCGTGAATCGATGAGCGCCGAAGTTACGCTGTATACCACGCGTTTCTGCCCCTATTGCGTGCGCGCAAAGCAACTGTTGACTGCAAAGGGCATCGACTTTCAGGAGATTGCCGTGGATGCCGAGCCGCAGCGGCGACGCGAGATGACGGAGCGCAGTGGCCGTCGTACGGTCCCGCAGATATGGATCGGTGAACGCCACGTTGGCGGTTGCGACGAGCTGTACGACCTGGAGCGCCGGGGGCAACTGGATGCCCTTCTGGCCTGAACATCCCATCGACTTTATGACGACTCTATCGGAGGACGGCTAAATGGCCGAAGAACAAGCAGGAAACCAGCAACAATCCCAGCAGCAGTTTGCCGTGCAGCGTATTTATACCAAGGATCTCTCCTTTGAATCGCCCATGTCACCGGGGGTTTTCCGCGAACAGTGGCAACCCCAGGTCAACGTCGAGTTGAATACGCGCAGCGACAAAGTTGACGAAGAGGGCAACTTCGAGGTGGTGCTGGTGATCACCATTACCGCCAAGGTGCAGGAGAAAACGGCCTTCCTGTGCGAAGTGCATCAGGCGGGCGTGTTTCTGCTCAGGGGCTTTGAGGGCGATGATCTGCGGCGGATACTGGGCACGGCCGCGCCGAATATACTCTTTCCCTACGCGCGGGAAGCTATCGACAACCTGGTTGTGAAGGGCGGTTTTCCCGCCGTCATGTTGGCGCCGGTAAATTTCGATGCGCTCTTCCAGCAAGCGCAGCAGCAGGCGAAGCAGAAGGCGGAAGCGGCCCCCGCGGACGACGAGCAGGCCACGCACTAGCACTCGCCCCCGGCGGCGTGGCTGCTTCAGGCCAGGCCGGGAAAGCCGAGCTGCCTGAGTCCCTCATAGGCCACAAGCGCTGCCGCATTGCTCAGGTTGAGACTGCGGCTCCCGGGCAGCATTGGAATTCGCATGCGCTGCTCTGGCGGCAGTGCCTGCAACACCTCTGCGGGTAAGCCCCGCGTTTCCGGCCCGAATAGCAGTGCATCGCCGGCGCGATAGCTAACCCTGTGGTAGGGCGCGCTGCCGCGCGTGGTAACGGCGAGCAGGCGCGGATGCCCCTCGCTGTTGATGAACGCCTGCAAATCACTGTGCACATGCACGGCGGCAAACTCGCGGTA
Organism: uncultured Halieaceae bacterium; assembly: GCA_963976655.1. Lineage (GTDB taxonomy): Bacteria > Pseudomonadota > Gammaproteobacteria > Pseudomonadales > Halieaceae > Marimicrobium. The sequence goes on along the minus strand of CAXBLB010000006.1, from coordinate 75,265 downwards.
GTCAAGCCCGGCGCGACGCATCCGGCGATCATCCATATCGAAGCCGAGTGGCTCAATAAGATGCAGCGAGCAGCCGGTGTTGGCGCACAGGCGGATGATGTTGCCGGTATTGGGCGGGATTTCCGGCTGATACAGGACAATACGAAACACGCGCAGCAAGCTCGCTACTAGAGCTCCAGATCCTTCATTTTGCGCGTTAGCGTATTGCGTCCCCAGCCCAGCAGCTCGGCCGCGTCGCGTTTGCGCCCGTGCGTATGTTTCAGCGCCACGTCGATCATGACTTTTTCAAAGGCTGGCACCGCCTCCTGCAGGATGCGCTGCCGCCCGAGAATGAGCTCATTGCGGGCCCAGCTATGCAGCATGTCGCGCCAGTCGGTCTGTTCCTGCTCGGCGGGGCCGGCGCTGCTCGTGCCCAGCTCTGGCGGCAGGTCGGAGAGGTGTACCTCGCGGCCGGATGCCATCACTGTAATCCAGCGGCAGCAGTTTTGTAATTGACGCACGTTGCCGGGCCACTCGAGGTTGGTGAGAAATGTTTCGGTTTCCGGCAGCAGCACCTTGGTTTCCCCGCCCAGCTCCTGCGCCGCCTGCTGGAAGAAATACTGCATAAGGCGGGGGATGTCTTCCCTGCGCTGCGCCAGCTTGGGGATATGGATGCGAATGACATTCAGGCGGTGGAACAGGTCCTCGCGAAAGTTACCGCGCTGTACCAGGCCCTCGAGATTCTGATGAGTCGCTGCAATGATGCGCACGTCCACCTTGACCGGCACGGCGCCGCCCACCCGATAGAATTCACCGTCTGCGAGCACCCTGAGCAGCCGGGTTTGCGTGTCCGGGGGCATATCGCCGATCTCATCGAGAAACAGCGTACCGCCGTCCGCCTGTTCGAAGCGTCCCTCGCGGCGGCTGTTGGCGCCGGTAAAGGCGCCTTTTTCATGCCCGAACAGTTCAGACTCCATCAGATCCTTGGGAATGGCAGCCATGTTCAGGGCGATGAATGGCTGGCTGGCCCGCGGGCTGTGGCGGTGCAATGCCCGGGCTACCAGCTCCTTGCCGGTGCCGGATTCGCCATTGATCAGCACTGTGATATTGCTGTGCGCGAGGCGGCCGATGGCGCGGAACACTTCCTGCATCGCCGGGGCTTCGCCGATGATTTCGGTTTGCGGCAGCGCGGCGGCTTCCGGTTGCGCACCGCGCCGCTCGCGCGAGTGCGCAATAGCCCGCTGGGTTATCGCGACCACCTCATCCAGATCGAAGGGCTTCGGCAGGTATTCAAAAGCACCCTGCTGGTAGGAGGCGACCGCGCTGTCCAGATCGGAATGCGCCGTAGTGATGATAACCGGCAGTTCCGGGAACTGTTCACCGATGCGTGTAAGCAGGGCGAGTCCATCGGTGCCCGGCATGCGAATATCGCTGATGATCACGTCGGGCTGTTCGCGTGCGATGTTGCTGAGCAACTCGTCGGCGTCTGCAAAGCTTTCGTTGGCAATGCCGGCCTGACTCAGCGCGCGTTCGAGTACCCAGCGGATCGAGCTGTCGTCGTCTGCTACCCAGACTTTAGCGTCCCTCTGCATGTTCTGATTCCATTGGCAGGTAAATTGAAAAAGTGGTTTCGCCGGCGCTGCTGTCACAATTGATGATGCCGCCATGGCGGTTGACGATCGATTGTGCGATTGACAGGCCCAGGCCCGTACCGTCTGCGCGACCGGTAACCATGGGAGCGAATATCACGGGCAGCATGTGTTCGGGAATTCCTGGCCCGTTGTCTGTGATGTCTATCCGGCACACCAGTCGATGCGGGCGCGCGCCCATGGTGAACTGTCGCCGTGGACGCGTGCGCAGCGTAATCACGCAGTTGTCCGGGTTTTCCGCGGCTTGCAGGGCGTTACGCATGATGTTGAGCACCGCCTGCACAAGCTGGCTCTTGTCTCCCGAGAGCATCGGCAGGCTGGGATCGTAGTCGCGCACAATGCGTGCCCGGTTGCCGGATTCCACAGCGATCAGTTTGCGCACGTCCTCGAGCACCTCGTGGATATTCATTGGCGCGCGTTCGAGCTGTCGATTCGGCCCCAGCAGGCGGTCTACGAGATCGCGCAACCGGTCCGCTTCGCGAATAATGATATTGGTGTATTCCGTCAGGCTTTCGTCCGGCAGCTCCCGCGCCAACAACTGCGCCGCGCCGCGAACGCCTCCGAGCGGGTTCTTGATCTCGTGCGCGAGGCCGCGAACGACAGCCTGCGTGGTTTCGTGTGAATGCAGCAGGCTCTCTTCCCGGGTGATTCGCAACAGCCGGTCCACGGGTAGCAGTTCCACCACCAGGCAGAATGCGCCGCGATGGTCGTTCACCGGTGTCATGATGGCGTCTACATGAATCTCCTGACCGGAATGCAGAATCAGCGGCATGCTGCGACTGGCATGCGGACTGTTGTTGGCCAGCGCCTGCTCCAGCATCTCGATCCATTCGCCAGGTTGGAGGACCAGGCTGTCAACGCTTTGTCCGATGCAGCGGGCTTCGGAGGTCTCCAGCATCGCCTGTCCCGCGGCGTTCAACGCGGTCACGCGAAGCCTGTCGTCGAGCGCAATGATGCCCGTACTGAGATTGTCGAGAATGACCTGATCCTGTTTCATCCTGTTCCCGCGCTGAACCCCGGGCCCGCGGAGGCTCACCCCTGTGGCCCGACTGCGGCCTGCGATCTGCCCCTGGTCACTAGCCATAGCAAAAATGGGGCCAGCGTAGTAACTCATGGAGGAAAACACGCCGCATGCCTGCATTCGGTGCATGGGAAGTAAGTAAGTGCTTGCACCTGATAATTGCGAGAGTAGTCAGCGCCTGCTGGCAGGATGGATGGTGCAATGTGAAGCTGTATTTAAACGGCATATGCACCATTATGGTGCATATGGTGTGGTATGTCCAGTGAAGCTCAGATACCGGGAACGCGAGTCTGTATGGGCCGCATGACATACACCGTCACCGGCTCGGAGGTGGCGAGGGTTTTTCCCGAATCGTTTACCACCCTGACCGTCAGCTTGTGCTCGCCCCTGAATACATTGGTGAGATCCCAGCTACCCGTCTGGCGCGGCTCGCCTTGCGGTGAGCCGTCAAGCATCAGTTGCAGCTGCTGTCCCGCGCCGAGCGCCGGCTTTACCTCGGCGCCAACGGAAAAATTGCCCGGGCCCATGGGAATGGTCGTCTCGTTGGCGGGGGAGGTGATGCCCACTTCCCATTTGGTCGTGGCTTTTTTTGGCTCCGCCGGTTGCATCACCCGTTCGACTTCGGGTGGCGGCGGTGTGGTATTGGTTGGTTGTATCTCGACGCGTTCGCTCTGGTTGCTGGACGTGGCGGGCGGCGCATCGGTGAAAACCACATTGCCCTCGGCGTCGGTAGTGCGGTAGATGGTTGTCTCGGCCAGGCCTGTAGAGGGCGTCAGCAGCGCCGCCAGCAGCACCGCAACACCCGCTTTGGAACATTCTGCAAAAAATCCACGCGACATCGACCTGCCCTCCCGGGCGTACGTTTCGTTTATACGTTAGCAGAAAAACCGAAAAACCGGGAACACCCGCGTGGCTGCGCCTGAAAGCAAAAAAAAGGCCCGCGTTTGCGGGCCTTTGCAGAGGTGCTGCTGCGTTCTAGACAGAGTAGTACATGTCGAACTCAACCGGATGCGTGGTCATGTCCAGACGCTGCACTTCGGCCTTCTTCAGTTCGATGTAGGCATCGATCATGTCGTCGCTGAACACGCCGCCTTCGGTAAGGAAGGAGCGGTCTGCATCCAGTGCTTCCAGCGCCATGGTCAGGCTCGAGGCAACAGTCGGGATGGCTTTGCCTTCCTCGGGCGGCAGATCGTAGAGATCCTTGTCGGCGGGATCGCCGGGGTGGATCTTGTTCTTGATGCCGTCCAGGCCCGCCATCAGCATGGCAGCGAAAGACAGGTACGGATTCGCGGAGGGATCCGGAAAGCGCACTTCCACGCGCTTGCCCTTCGGGCTCGGCTCGTAGGGAATACGTATTGAAGCCGAGCGGTTGCGGGCCGAGTAGGCCAGCATCACCGGCGCTTCAAAGCCCGGAACCAGGCGCTTGTAGCTGTTGGTGGACGCGTTGGTGAACGCGTTCAGCGCCCGCGCGTGCTTGATGATGCCGCCGATGTAGAACAGGGCTGTTTCCGACAGGCCGCTGTAGCCGTCGCCGGCGAAAATGTTCTCGCCGCCCTTGGAAATGGACTGGTGCACGTGCATCCCGGAACCGTTGTCGCCCACCAGGGGCTTGGGCATGAAGGTGGCGGTTTTGCCGTAGGCGTGAGCCACGTTGTGCACGCAGTACTTGAGGATTTGCACCTCGTCGGCCTTGCAGATCAGGGTGTTGAACTTGATGCCTATTTCGCACTGTCCCGCGGTGCCGACTTCGTGGTGATGCACTTCGATGGGCAGGCCCATCTGTTCCATCGCGTTGCACATGGCGGCGCGGATATCGTGCAGGCTGTCAACCGGCGGAACCGGGAAGTAGCCGCCTTTGACGCGCGGACGGTGGCCGGTGTTGCCTTCTTCAAAGGGAAGATTGGACGCCCAGGCCGCCTCGTCCGAGGAGATGGTGTAGCCGGCGCCACTGATATCGGCGTGCCACTTGATATCGTCAAACACGAAGAACTCGGGTTCCGGGCCAAAGAAGGCGGTGTCGCCGATGCCGGTTGATTTCAGATACTCCTCGGCGCGCAGCGCCACCGAGCGCGGATCGCGGTCGTAGCCCTGCATCGTGGAGGGCTCGACGATGTCGCAGCGCAGAATGACCGTGGGTTCGTCCGTGAAGGGATCGAGCACCGCTGTGCTGTCATCAGGCATGAGGATCATGTCGGATTCGTTGATACCCTTCCAGCCCGAAATGGACGAGCCGTCGAACATCTTGCCGTCTTCAAAAAAGCTGTCTTTCACCTCGCCGGTCGGAATGGTGACATGCTGTTCCTTGCCTCTGGTATCGGTAAAGCGCAGGTCTACCCAGCGCGCTTCGCTTTCCTTGATGAGGTCCCGGGTTTTCTTTGACATCGTGTGTCCTCCGTAAGTAAAAATCAGCCAGACTCGCTGGCCCGCGTTGTCGCTCTCTGGCACCAGGCATGGCGGGCTGCCCGAACATTTGAACCAGTCTCGCTAAACTGCATGTGCTGGAAGCAAGAGCTGTGCCAAAAGGGTGCTAGCGCTAACTCACTGAAAAGTAGCGAGTTTGCGCAACAGTTTGTGCGGAACCTGTGCGTCGAGCACCATAATAGCGCGTTACCGCAACAAAATGGTGCGGATGATCGCGTGTCGCCGGCTTTACCGACCTGCACGCCGTTGGGAGAGCGTCTGTGAAATCATCGCCCCCGTCGGGCGTTGTGGGTTATGGCGGTTACGCGTCGGCTTGTCAAGTCCCTGACGGGCAGTCCCGGACGGGCAGTCCCGGACGGGCAGCCGCAGTCCGACAGCCCCCGGCTTAGCCACGCGGTTGGCGAAGAGTGGCCATAATCACATTGCCAGAGGGGGTGTTTCTCACGCGCTTGGAGTACAATCCGCGCCGCTTTCGGCTCCGGCCCCTCACGCTGCCATTCACCAGATACCGCAAAAGTAGAGCATTCCCTTGATAGATAAACTTCGCAACATCGCCATCATCGCACACGTCGATCATGGCAAGACCACTCTCGTTGACTGTCTTCTGCACCAGTCAGGCACTCTCGATCGTCGTTCAGAGGGCGCCGAGCGCATCATGGATTCCAACGATCAGGAGCGGGAGCGCGGCATTACCATTCTCGCCAAGAACACCGCGATCCAGTGGAATGGCTACCGTATCAATATTGTCGATACCCCCGGCCACGCCGACTTCGGTGGCGAGGTGGAGCGCGTGCTGTCGATGGTGGATTCCGTGTTGCTGCTGGTAGATGCCGTGGACGGCCCCATGCCGCAGACCCGTTTCGTGACCTCCAAGGCGTTTGAGCGCGGCCTGAATCCGATTGTGGTAATCAACAAAATTGATCGCCCGGGCGCGCGCCCCGACTGGGTGGTGGATCAGGTATTTGATCTTTTCGACCGGCTCGGCGCCACAGATCAACAGCTGGATTTCCCCATCGTCTTCACCTCGGCGATCGAGGGGATTGCCGGGCTGGACCACGCGGCGATGGGCGATGACATGCAGGCGCTGTTCGACACGGTGGTCACTCACGTGCCGGCGCCCGCGGTGAACGCGGATGGCCCGCTGCAGATGCAGATATCCGCTCTGGATTACTCCAGGTACGTGGGTGTTATTGGTGTCGGGCGCATCACCCGTGGCCGTCTGGTGCCCAATACGCCGGTGGTGGTGGTTTCCAGTGATGGCAACAAGCGCAAGGGTCGGGTATTGCAGGTGATGGGCTATCTCGGCCTCGAGCGCGTGGAGGTGGCGAATTCCGAGGCCGGGGATATCGTCTGCGTGACTGGCATCGAGGGCCTGAATATCTCCGATACGTTGTGCGACCCGGAGGCCCCGGAGGCCATGCCGCCGCTGTCGGTGGACGAGCCGACCGTGAGCATGACCTTCCAGGTGAACGATTCGCCCTTCTCCGGCAAGGAGGGCAAGTACGTGACGTCGCGCAATCTCAAGGAACGCCTGGAGCGGGAATTGATTCACAACGTGGCGCTGCGGGTGGAACCCGGAGACACCCCCGACAAGTTCCGGGTGTCCGGGCGCGGGGAGTTGCACCTGTCGGTGCTCATAGAAGGCATGCGTCGCGAGGGCTTCGAACTGGGTGTTTCCCGGCCCGAGGTTATCCGCAAGGAAGTGGACGGCGAGATTCACGAGCCCTACGAACAGCTCCTGGTGGACTGCGAAGAGCAACATCAGGGTTCGGTAATGGAAGAAATCGGCCGGCGCCGCGGCGAGCTGGAAAATATGGTCCCGGACGGCAAGGGGCGCGTGCGCCTGGAGTTCATCATTCCCGCACGCGGTCTGATCGGCTTCCGCTCGCAGTTTCTCACCATGACCTCCGGCTCGGGCATTCTGACGCACGTGTTCGATCACTACGGGCCGGTAAAGAACGCCGAGAGCATGCATCGCAGCAATGGTGTGCTGGTTTCGATGGTGAACGGCAAAACCCTGGCTTACGCGCTGTACAACCTGCAGGATCGTGGGCGGCTGTTCGTTGGCCCGAATACGGAGGTATACGAAGGTCAGATCGTTGGCTTGCACAGTCGCGGCAATGACCTGCCGGTGAACCCCACCAAGGCCAAGCAGCTCACCAACGTGCGCGCCTCGGGCACCGACGAGGCGCTTACCCTGACGCCCTATGTGAAGCATTCCCTGGAACAGGCACTGGAATTCATCGAAGACGACGAACTGGTGGAAGTCACGCCGCTGAGCATCCGCCTGCGCAAGAAACTCCTCAAGGAGCACGAGCGCAAGCGCGCCTCGCGCGAGTAGGCGTCCAGGGCATGCGAGCGGTGATACAGCGGGTGGCAACCGCCAGTGTGGAAATAGACGGCGAACGCGTCGCAGCCATCGGGCAGGGGCTGCTGGTTCTGCTGGGGCTGGATCGCGAGGATGACACCGGGAGTGCCCGGCGCATGCTCGAGAAGTTGCTGGCGTATCGCGTGTTCAGCGACGAGGCGGGACGCATGAACCGCAGCGTGGTGGATGTTGCCGGTGGCGTGCTGCTGGTATCCCAGTTCACCCTGTCAGCGGATACGCGCAAGGGGCTCAGGCCCGGCTTCTCTGCGGCAATGCCGCCCGGCGAGGCAGAACCCCTGTTTGACTATCTGCTGGCGGAACTGCGAGCCAGGCACCCGCGAGTCGAGGCGGGGGTTTTTGGCGCCGATATGCAGGTGAGCCTGGTGAATGATGGCCCTGTTACCTTTCTGCTGGAGAGCTAGCGCTGCGGTCGACCGGGTAGCGCATTTTGCGATGGGGCATGTCGTCCTCCAGATACTCCTCGCCCTCGGCAACGAACCCCATTGAGCTATAGAACGTCTGCAGATGCGCCTGTGCGCTGATACAGATTTCAGCGTGCGGCCAGTGCTGCCGGTTGAAGGCGATTCCGCGCATGACCAATTCGCGACCCAGCGCGTGGCCGCGGTGTGCGCGCGCGACTATCACGCGTCCCAGAGCGCTCTCCGGGTAGCTTGCGCCGGGCGGCAGGCAGCGCTGATAGGCGATCAACTCAGTGTTGTCAAAACACAGCATATGCCGGGCGATCTGGTCCTTGTTGTCCAGATCGGGGTAGATGCATTGCTGTTCAATCACAAACACCTGCTGGCGCAGGCGCAATACCGCGTAAAGCACATTCAGGCTGAGTTCTTCGAAGCCGGGAGTACTCCACTGCAATGCCATAGGGGGCCTCTACAATAATCCGGACCGGCGTTCTCCGCCGGGTCTGAAGTTGCTACTATAGGCCGAGTCGCGCCCGTGGCAAAAGCCCTGTGCATGAGCATGCGCCGGGGTGATTGGCGGCGACCCAAACGGAGTGGCAACTATGCTGGCCAATACTGACGAAGTCGATTTCGCCACCCTGGGTGAACAGTTCAGAGAGCTGGTTGCGGCTCTGTTAGAGGTGGTGGGCATGCCCGCAATTGCCCTGGAGGTGGAGCCCACGTCCGCGGGCAATTTTCGTGGTTTCGACGGCCAGCAGTTCTACGTGGTGCGCAGCGGTCTGATCAGTGCGCGCTACCAGGGCAAAACCGTGTATACCCTGGAAGCCGGGGACATTCTGCTGCCTGATATCACCGGCACGGGCGACGAGCAGATCGCTGTTTTCTACGCCAGTGAATCCGGCGCTCGCCTCGACGCCTACCCCGCGCTGGATTTCATGCAACGCGTGTTCGACGAACCGCAGGGCATACGCCTGTGGACGCGCCTGCTGATAACCTACGCCGGCATGACGCTGCGCATCACCGCCGCAAATGCGCCCGAAGACGTTACGGCAACGCCGGGATTCGAAGAGTACGAACCCGGTGACATCATCATTCGCCAGGGTGACAGGGCGGACTTTGTGTTCAATATGTCTGCGGGCGTGGCGGAAGTGCTGGTGGACGATGTGAGCGTGGGCCGCATCGGCGAAGGCGAGATTTTTGGTGCGATGGCGGCGCTGACGCACGCCGATCGCAGTGCCACGGTGCGCGCCAAAACCGCCTGCTCGGTGGTTAAAGTCCCCAAGGAGCAGTTTACCGAGCTTATCAAGAGTAATCCGGCAACGATTCACAGCCTGCTGGTGGATATGGCCAACTCCATCGTCAACCTGAACGAGCAGCTCGTCGGCCTGCGAGGCACACGCCGCACCGGCTGATTCCGCAGGCACACCCAACGTTAAACCAGGCCACACACAGCGCAGCACAGGCTCACAACAATGTCTGAAACCTTTGAACTGGATGCCGACGGCACCGAACAGATATCCCTGAAGGAATACGCCGAGAAGGCGTACCTCGATTACTCCATGTACGTGATCCTCGATCGCGCGCTACCGCATGTGGGTGACGGCCTGAAGCCGGTGCAGCGCCGCATCGTGTATGCGATGAGTGAACTGGGCCTGAAAGCCTCCGCCAAGTACAAGAAGTCCGCGCGCACCGTGGGCGATGTGATCGGTAAATTTCATCCGCACGGCGACAGTGCCGCCTATGAGGCCATGGTGCTGATGGCGCAGGATTTCAGCTATCGATATCCGCTGGTGGATGGCCAGGGTAACTGGGGCTCACCGGATGATCCCAAGTCATTCGCAGCCATGCGCTACACGGAGTCACGCCTGACGGCCTATGCGGAGGTTTTGCTGGGCGAGCTCGGACAGGGCACGGCGGACTGGATTCCCAACTTCGATGGCACAATGGATGAGCCACTGGTGCTGCCGGCGCAAGTGCCGAACGTACTGCTCAACGGCACCACCGGTATCGCCGTGGGCATGGCGACGGATATACCGCCGCACAACCTGCGCGAAGTCGTGGAGGCGGCAATCCTGCTACTGGAAAAGCCAAAGACGTCGGTTGAAGAACTTTGCGAACATGTGCTGGCGCCGGATTTTCCGACCGAGGCACAGATCATCACGCCGCGCGAGGAAATTGTCGCCATGTACCGGAGTGGCCGCGGCGGCTTGCGCCTGCGTGCCGTCTGGGAGCAGGAGCACGGCGATATCGTGATTAACGCGCTGCCGTACCAGGTATCGGGCTCGCGTGTGCTGGAGCAGATCGCGCAGCAGATGCAGGCGCGCAAGCTGCCCATGGTAGCGGATCTGCGCGACGAGTCGGATCACGAGAACCCCACGCGCCTGGTGATCGTGCCGCGCTCCAATCGGGTTGATCTCGAATCCCTCATGAGCCACCTGTTTGCCACCACCGATCTCGAGCGCAGCTATCGCGTGAATCTCAACATGATCGGTATCGACGGACGCCCGGGGGTAAAGGGGCTCGACGGCATTCTCGGCGAATGGCTGAAATTCCGTACCGAGACGGTTCGCCGGCGCCTGGCGTATCGCCTGGAGCGTGTCGAGAAACGTCTGCACGTGCTGCATGGCTATCTGATCGCCTATCTCAATATCGATGAAGTCATTCACATCATCCGCACCGAAGACAAACCCAAGCCCGCCCTGATGCAGCGCTTTGAGCTCACGGATGTCCAGGCGGAGGCGATTCTGGAGTTGAAATTGCGCAACCTCGCGAAGCTTGAGGAGATGAATATTCGCGCGGAACAGGATGAACTCAACAGCGAGCGTGACACGCTGGAGCAGACGCTGGGCAGCGCGGCGCGCATGAAAACGCTGATGAAAAACGAAATGAAGGCGGTGGCCGAAAAGTACGGCGATGCGCGCCGTGCGCCGCTGGTAGAAGGCGACGAAGCGCGGGCATTCAGCGAACTCGAGCTGATGAGCGCCGATCCGATCACGGTGGTGATGTCGGAGAAAGGCTGGATACGCGCAGCCAAGGGCCACGAGATAGATCCCCACGGGCTGAGTTACAAATCGGGCGATAGCTTCAAGATGTCGGCGTTCGGGCGCAGCAACCAGCCCACGGTGATACTCGATTCCACCGGGCGCGCCTACACCATTTCCTCGCACAACCTGCCCTCGGCACGCGGCCAGGGCGAGCCGCTCACCGGGCGTATCAACCCGCCCTCGGGTGCGACCTTCGAAGGTGTGATGATCGGCGCGGACGACGCGCTGTATCTGCTGGCCTCGGATGCGGGCTACGGTTTTGTAGCGCGCCTGGAAGACCTGCAAACGAAGAATCGCGCGGGCAAGGCGGCGCTCAAGCTGCCCAGGGGCGCGCGGGTGATGCAGCCGGCTGGCATTCCCGCCTCGGTGGAGGAGGCCTGGGTGGTCGCGGTGTCCAATGAAGGGCGGATGCTGCTCTTCCCGCTGGCGGAGTTACCACAGCTGCCACGCGGCAAGGGCAATAAACTCATGAGCATTCCATCGGCGCGCGTACTGAGCAGGGAAGAATTCGTGGTGGCGATCGAGGTACTGGCGCCCGCTGACGCACTGATTGTGTATTCCGGCAAGCGCCACATCCGGCTCAAGGGCGAAGACCTGGCGCATTACCGGGGTGAGCGCGGTCGGCGCGGCAACAAACTTCCGCGCGGTTTCCAGAAAGTGGATCGCATTGAGGTGGAGCGCAAGCCTGTCTCAACCGGATAGCGCCTGTGAGGCGGGTTGGCGGTCGGTGCGGGCGACCCACGGGGCTAGGCGTGACGCATGCTTACTGAGGGGTCGGTGAGGCGTTTCATGATCAGGCGCAGCTGTCGCTCCAGAAGATCCTGGTAGGTTCCCGCAAACTCCTCGATCAGCGCGTAGTTGCCGACATCCGTTGGCCTCACCTGCAGGCGGCTGGCGATATCCATGTCTTCACAGGCCCCGGGCGAGAGCAGTAGCTCTGGCGGTTTGCTGGCGCACACCAGGGCAAGCTCATCCAGGGTGTGCTGCATGTAGAGTCCCGGGTAGATATCCCCCGCATCGCCGGCTCCCAGTTCGCTCTGGGAGATCGCCATGGCGATATTCATGGAGAGTGACATCTGTTGCTCCAGTTCGCGGCACACGGCACGCACCAGCCACGCACAGGACGCCGCGCGAAAGGCCGCGCTTCCGGCCTTGCTCTGGCCACTGAAGTACACCGCGAGCCCGAATTGGCGGGCTACCTGGAGGTCACCGCCGTAGAAGCCGGATGCCGCGTAGACCACCTGGTGCAGCTGGTTGGTGTAGCGTTGCAGTGAGCTTTCATCCAGCGTATCAACGTATCCGGACAAGCTGGTGAGATGCAGGTAGAGCACGGCGGTGGTCTGGTAGTTCTCGTCCTGTGGCCCGGGTTCCGCGCGTGTGCGCAGCAGGTCCATTGGCAGTGCCGCGATCTCCCCTGCCAGCGCCGCCATTTCATTCACAGGCCGGGCATTGGGTTCGTCGTCGGCCAGCGCAATGTCGTTCGCCAGGCCGCGCAGCTGCCTGCCGAGGCGCTGGCCGAAGTGACGGGCCGCTCCGTAGGCGCTGAGACTGAGCAAAACAGCCAGGCCGAGCAGGCTGAGTATGAATCGCCGCTCCGCTGCGCGCGCCTCCTCGTCATGCACGGCCAGGCTCACGCGGCCGGCCACATCCTGGTCAATGTACACCTCAGCGCTGTAGTGCTGACCATGGCTGGAAGGCGCGCTGCCGGCCTGACCCAGCTCTTTGCCGTCCACACCCGTGAGGAGGACCTGGTCTGCCGCGGAGATGGCGACAAAACGTTGCAGAGACGCCGATACACTGAGTAGATCACCGCTTTCCATCGCGGTACTGACGCTGCGCGCGATGAGTTGTGCCAGTGCGGAGCCATACTCGTCGCGCAGTTGCGCCTGCATGTGTCTGTTGGAGATGGCGGCAAGTGTCACCAGCGCGAGGCTGACAAGCAGACAAAGCAGCGCAGCGAGGACGGCCAGTTGCTGGCCCAGACTGGTATTGCGCAGACGGCTTTTCACAGCATTGGAAGCTTTAATGGCGTTGGGTGCGCTGCAGTATAAACCAGAGATTCAGGCGTGTATGCGCATGCCGGAGCAATTCCGCGGCTGCCGTGACGCGCTTTGCAGCATCGCGTGCGATCAGTAGAATGGCGGCCTGATTGAATCCGGAGCGCTCCGCGTGAATCACATTCTGTTGATAACAATCTCCGGTCAGGATCAGGCCGGGGTTACCGCCGGCGTAACAGGAATTCTTTCGCAGAAGCAGGCCAATATTCTGGACATCGGCCAATCGGTGATTCACGCCACGCTGTCCCTCGGCATTCTTGCCGAACTCCCCGAAAGCTGTGATGAAAAACAGCTGAGCGCTGCCATTGCGGAGTTTACGCGCGACAGGGATCTGCGCCTGCGCGTCAGCAGTGTAACGCCCCAGAGCTACAGTCAGTGGGTGGAAGGTCACGGTCGGGCGCGCTATATCGTCACACTGCTGGCGCGCAAGATTACTTCCGATCAACTTGCCCGGGTGACGGCTGTCGTGTCCGATCATGGCCTCAACATCGACGGTATCAACCGTCTGTCCGGGCGCATACCCATTGGCAAGCTACCGGCCCAGAGCAAGGCCTGTGTCGAATTCTCCGCGCGCGGCACCCTGTCTGACGCGGCGGCCTTTCGTCGTGAACTGCTGGAAGTCGCCGGCGCCCTGGAGGTGGATCTCGCCTTTCAGGAAGACAATATGTACCGTCGCAACCGGCGGCTGGTCGCATTTGACATGGATTCCACCCTGATTGAAGCGGAGGTGATAGACGAGTTGGCCCGGCTCGCCGGCGTGGGCGACCGGGTGAGCGCGATTACCGAGCGCACCATGCGCGGTGAACTGGACTTCAGCGAGAGTTTTCGCGCGCGCGTCGCGCTCCTCGAAGGCCTGCCGGAAAGCGCTCTGGCACAGGTTGCGGGTGAATTGAGCATCACCGAGGGCGCGGAGCACCTCATCGCGACGCTGCGCAAGCTGGGCTATAAAACCGCCATTCTGTCGGGCGGCTTCACCTACTTCGCACGCCATCTGCAGCAGCGTCTGGGTATCGATTACATCTATGCCAATGAGCTGGATATTGTTGACGGCGCGGTTTCCGGCCAGATCAAGGGTGCGATTGTCGATGGAGCGCGCAAGGCGGAACTGCTGCAGCAGTTGGCGGTCGAGCAGGGTATAGACCTGCAGCAGGTTATTGCCGTGGGTGATGGCGCCAACGATCTGCCCATGCTGAGTATCGCCGGGCTCGGCATCGCTTTCAGGGCCAAGCCGCTGGTGAAGCAGTCTGCCGAGCAATCCATCTCCACGCTGGGCCTGGACGCCATTCTCTACCTGCTGGGTTTTTCAGATCGCTATCAGGGACACATTTAAGGCGTTGGCACTACCCGGGCGTTGCAGTGTTGCGCACTAGATTTTGCTCCACACGGAATCGTAGGGCGAATCCAGTATATGCTGATGCTCCGCGGCAAGCACATCGCCCAGCTCCTTCACATAGCGGAACTCAAACCGGGCAAACCCGGGTGATGCCGCCACCTGGGTGAGTAGCTGCACGGTGTACGATTCGCTGCCGTTGATCAGCGTTACCCGCTGCCGCTCGCGGAAACTGGCTTGTGGCGTGAGCAGCGTATCGGGCTGGCCTACGAGTTTGATCTCCGGTAGCAGCAGGGCGCGCATCGGTGGTGTCTTGCTGCCGTCCGGCTGGTGAATCATGGCGCCAAAAGGCAGCGCTCCCGGGCTGAGCAGCTCCAGACCAATGAGTGTACGCGAGCTCTCCAGCCTGCTCAGCCAGCGAATAACCGCAATCACCCACTCGCGGCTGTGCTGCTCCTTGAGTCCGACGATATCCCCGGTGCGAATATCCGCCGGCAGTTCTTCCGTCCATTGCAGGCAGTAGCCGCCGGGGCTTGCATCCGCCAGCGCCACGCTGAAAACAGGGTAGCGCTCATGTTGTGGCAGGGAGATATCGACTTCCTCGAAATGGCCGGGGCGTGTGCTGGCATCCACGTTGAGGTCGTACTCAATCCGCTGGTGGGGAGGCTTTTCCGACGACCATTTGTCGCGCGGCCGATCCGCCGCGGAATTTCCCTGCGGCCAGTTATCCTCCGGCCCGGGGGGCGGCAGGAACGGGTTCCTGTCCTCAACCGCGGTGGCGCTGGCGAGGTGTTTGCTGCCGGCCAGCAACGCATCGAAACTGCGCCCCCCGGCCACGTGATAGTGAGTGGCGCTAAGACCGAGGCAAACGCGCAGTGGGGTGCTGGCAGGTGTGCGCGTGAAATTGCGCATACTCATGTTGCCCAGTGAGGTAATCAGGTGGTCGATCAGCTGTGGCGATAGCGCGGTGTCTGTCTGGCTGCGAGGTTCCTGCGCGGCTGCCGTGGCTTTTAGGCGGTAGAGCTGTTCAACAAGTTGTGCGGTGTTGATATAGCGGCTGTGACTGGCTTCTGTTCGCGTATGCAGTGCACTGTAGAGCGGCGGCAGGTCGCTGTTTATGTCCACCACAAACAGGCCGCCGTCGCTGCCCGGGGGGTACAGCTTTACCAGTGGAGCCCAATCGCGCAGCGCCTTGAATACCAGCGCCATATCAGCTTGGCGCAACTGGTTCAGCTTGCAGCATCCGAGCAGCACGCTCTGCAGGTAGGCTCCCCGGATCGTGTTTGCGCCCCATAGCGGCTCGGGTACCGGCAACTCGCTCAACTGCTGGCTCTCGGCCAGTGCGAAGAGCTGGTGCAGCACCTGCCAGCCCTGCATATGCAGGGGCCTGTAGAGCTGGAACGTCTGGAGAACGCCGCGACTATAGTGCAGCAATGCCCGGTGTATTGACTCGCAGGTGAGGCGGGCGGCATTCATCTCACGCAATGAGTCCCGCTGCCTGATGGCCTCAATGGCCACGATGGTGTAGCCAGTGCCGGTTGTCGACAGCAGGCTGTTGCCCAGTTCGGCCATCTGGCGCGGCCCGTCTGGCATGACCAGCGGCTGACTGAGATAGCGTTTGCTGAGGCTGGAGACAACGGCATCGACATTCGGCCGCAGCGTCTCCAGTATAGCGAAACGTGTCTCGGGAGGGATCCTGCAGCGGTTCAGTTCGATGAGGGCATCCGCCAGTTGTTGCGCGGCAGACTGGATACGCGTGACGGGAAGCTGCAGGGCCCACTCGCGTGCGGCCACCGCGTTGAGCCGGAACAGGCTGAACGCCTCGCGGTCCTGACGGGGAATGGTCAACCGGATTTTCGCTTCACCTGCCATGCTGTCAGGCTCCTGCTGTCGCTGTCGTGGTGACGCTGCCCGAAGCCTAGAATAGCTCAATTGTGGTGGTGGCCACTAGCGGGCGTCTGCCATTGCCAGGCCCCGTGCGTTATCATGGGCGTCATTTTTCAGGGACTACCCAAGAGCGCATCATGGCAACCTACTCCACCAATGAATTCCGCCCCGGTCTGAAGGTCATGCTGGAGGGCGACCCCTGCAGCATTCTCGACAACGAGTTCGTCAAGCCCGGCAAGGGCCAGGCCTTCAACCGCGTCAAACTGCGCAATCTCAAGACCGGCCGCGTATGGGAGCGAACCTTCAAGTCCGGAGAATCCCTGGAGGCTGCGGACGTCATGGATCGCACCATGGAGTACCTCTACAACGACGGGGAGTTCTGGTACTTCATGGAGCCGGACACTTTCGAGCAGTTTCAGGCCGACGCGGCCGCCGTGGGTGATTCGTATCTGTGGATCAAGGAGCAGGAGCGGTGCGAGGTCACGCTCTACAACGGCACGCCCCTGGCGGTTGCGCCACCGAACTTTGTCGAGCTCGAAATTGTGGAGACCGACCCGGGTCTCAAGGGCGATACCGCCAGCGGCGGCAACAAGCCGGCCAAGCTGAGCACGGGCGCGGTGGTGAAAGTGCCGTTGTTCATCAGCCAGGGAGAAGTGGTTCGCGTGGACACCCGCTCCGGTGAGTACCAGAGCCGCGCCAGCAAATCCTGAATTCTCTCTCCCCGCCCGTTTCCGCATGAGCTGGCGGCCGACTGCAAAGCTGCAGATATTGCAGCGCCGCGCGCAGTTGCTGGCGACGATACGCGAGTTTTTCGCCACCCGTGGTGTGTTGGAAATTGACACGCCACTGCTGTGCTCCAGTAGCGTCACTGACCCGGCTCTGGAACCGCTGCTGGTGGAGCGCGGCGTCTCCGTCTGCGCGCCGCGCTTTCTGCAGACCTCTCCCGAATATGCGATGAAACGCGTGCTGGCGATGTTCGGCGAACCGGTGTTTCAGATCTGCAAGGCGTTCCGGGATGGCGAAGCGGGTGCGCGCCACAATCCGGAGTTCACGCTGCTCGAGTGGTATCGCCCGGGCTTTGACCATCACCAGCTCATGGCCGAGGTCGCCGGGCTGGTGGTGCACTGCATCGGCGAGCGGCCGCTGCATAAGTATGCCTACCGCGAACTGTTTGTCGCCGAATTGGGCGTTGACCCCATGACGGCAACAGCCACGACGCTGGCGTCAGTGGCAGCTGAGCACGTCGACACCGGCAATTTAGACGGTGACCGCGATATGTGGCTCGACCTCCTCATGAGCCATGTGATCGAGCCGCGCCTGGCGGGCCGGGGTATGTGTTGCGTGTTTGACTACCCGGCATCGCAGGCGGCACTGGCGCGCAATGTACCTGCCGGGGATGTTGAAGTGGGCCAGCGATTCGAGCTGTATGTGGACGGTCTCGAGCTTGCCAACGGCTATTGCGAACTCGCCGATGCCGCTGAACAGCGGCGGCGATTCGAAGCGGATAACGCCCGCCGCAGTGAACGTGGTCAGCCGGTGCGCGCGGTTGACGAACAGCTTCTGGCAGCGCTGGAATACGGTCTGCCAGACTGCAGCGGGGTGGCGCTGGGCGTCGACCGGCTGCTGATGCTCGCCGTTGGCAGTGCGGATATTCGCGAGGTGCTGGCCTTTGACTGGGCGTCCAGTTGAACCGGTACGGCAAAAAAAAGCCGGCTTGTCAGCCGGCTTTGTCGTTGCGTGTCAGGCTTAGCTGAACTCGCGTATCAGTCCGGCAATGGATTCCTTGGCGTCGCCGAACAGCATGCGCGTATTGTCCTTGTAGAACAGCGGGTTCTCGATGCCGGCGAAGCCGGAGGCCATGGAGCGCTTGAGTACAAAGACGGTGCGCGCGCTGTCAACGTTGATCACCGGCATGCCGTAGATCGGCGAGGACTCAACCTCTCGTGCCGCGGGGTTTACCACGTCATTGGCACCGATCACGATGGCAACGTCCACGGTTTCCATGCGCGGGTTGATGTCGTCCATTTCCAGCAGCTGATCGTAGGGCACGTCGGCCTCGGCAAGCAGCACGTTCATGTGCCCGGGCATGCGTCCCGCTACCGGGTGGATACCGAAATTGACCTCGGCGCCGTTTTTCTCCAGTAGCTCCATCAGTTCCTTCACCACGTGCTGTGCCTGGGCCACCGCCATACCGTAGCCGGGTACGATGGCAACGCTGGTTGCCGCCTCTAGCACGTAGAAGGCGTCTTCCACCGTAATGGGCTTGATCTCGCCCTCGACCGTGGTGGTTTCCTGCTTGGCGCTGCCGAAGCCGGAAAACAGCACATTGGATAGCGAGCGGTTCATTGCCTTGCACATGATCTGCGTGAGGATGATGCCCGATGCGCCAACCAGTGCGCCGGCCACGATCAGGATGTTGTTGTCTACGGCGAAACCGGCTGCGCAGGCCGCGAGGCCCGAGTAGGAGTTCAGCAGCGAGATTACCACCGGCATGTCGGCGCCGCCGATGGGGATGACCGCCATCACACCGAACACCAGCGACAGCGCGATCACTGCGAACAGCCAGGTCATGTTGCTCGGGTCCAGGCAGAACATCACGGCGCTGGCGAGAATGCCGAGCACGATGAAGCTGTTGACTATCTGCTGGCCACTGAACAGCACCGCGCCGGAGCCGATTTTTTCACTCAGCTTGCCGTAGGCTACCAGCGAGCCGGTGAAAGTCAGGCCGCCAATGAGGATGGACAGCACAATAGTGACGAGAGTGAATGTGCCGGCGCCGGGCGCCAGTGCCGCCCAGCCCACCAGCAGGCTGGCCATGCCGCCGAAGCCGTTGAACAGCGCGACCATTTCCGGCATTGCAGTCATCTGTACCAGACGTGCCGCCGCCGCGCCGATTGCGCCGCCCACAGCGAAGCCGATAAGAATCCACTGGTACTCCACGATGCCCTGGTCCAGCAGGGCGGCAACGATCGCCACCAGCATGCCGATGGACGAGACCATGTTCCCGCGCCTGGCGGTTGCGGGTGAGCCGAGCTGCTTCAGGCCAAAAATGAACAGGGCCGCAGAGGCCACATAGGCAAATTGAATGAGCGTTTCCATGTCGCCTTAAGCCCCCTTCTTCTTCTTGAACATCGCGAGCATGCGGTCGGTGACGAGATAACCGCCCACGACGTTGATCGACGCCAGTGCAACCGCACCGGCCCCCAGCCAGTTGGCCAGGTCCTGTTGACCGGTGCCCGCGAGGCTGATGGCGCCCACCACGGTAATGCCCGAGATTGCGTTGGCGCCGGACATCAGCGGTGTGTGCAGCGTTGCCGGTACCTTGTTGATGAGCTCAAAGCCGAGAAAAATCGACAGCATGAGAATAAAGGTAAGGAATACTTCGGCCGGTATCATGTCAGGCACCCCCTTGCAGGACGTTCTTGATGGTTTCGTTGGTCACCTCACCGCCGTGGGTGATGATGCAGCCCGGCAGGATATCGTGTTCAAAATCGACCACGAACTGCTTGCTCTCTTCATTCCAGTTGTCTTCCACCAGATTGAACAGGTTAGAGGAATACATCTGGCTGGCATCGCGCGCCACCTCGCCGGCGAGGTTGCCCTTGCCGATGATGCTCACGCCGCCGATCTGCACCACTTCATTGGGCACCGAGCCTTCAACGTTGCCGCCGGTTTCCGCCGCCATGTCGACGATAACGGAGCCGGGCGCCATGCCTTCAATCATGTCTTTGGTCACCAGCACCGGGGGCTTGCGGCCAAAGACCTGTGCGGTGGTGATAACCACATCGGATTTCGCAATCACATCTTTCTGCGCCTGGCGCTGCTTTTCGACCTGCTCCGGCGTGAGTTCCTTGGCGTAGCCGCCGGCGGTCTCGCCAGTTTCGCCCAGGTCTATTTCGAGAAACTTGGCGCCCAGCGACTGCACCTGCTCCGCAACCACCGGCCGTGTGTCGAATGCGGTGACCTTGGCGCCCAGACGCTTGGCAGTAGCGATGGCCTGGAGGCCCGCCACCCCGGCGCCGATCACAAATACGTTGGCGGGCTTGAGCGTGCCGGCCGGTGTCATCATCATGGGAAATATGCGCGGCAGATGGGTGGCGGCCTGCATGACCATCACGTAGCCGGCGAGGTTGGCCTGCGAGCTGAGCGCGTCCATTTTCTGGCTGCGGGTTGTGCGCGGGATCATCTCCATGCTGATCGCCGTGACGCCCGCCTCCTTGAATGCATTGACCAGGCCGTGTTCATTGAACGGGTCGAGATAGCTGATGTGCACCGCGCCGCGCTTCATTTTGCCAATATCTTCCAGTTGCGGCTTGCGTAGACGCAGCAACACGTCGGCTTCGGCGAACAGGGCGTCGCGGTCGCTGCTGACGGTAGCGCCGGCCTCGCTGTACTCCTCATCGGTGAACCCGGCGCCGGCGCCCATGCCGGCCTCTACCACGAGGTCGGCGCCGAGGCGCACCAGTTTCTTGGCGTCGGCAGGTATGATCGGAATCCGGTTTTCTCCCGGGTGTGTTTCTCTGGGAATGGCGATACGCATGCGGTGTAATCTCCCTAAAACCATTGTTGTCGAGGGCTGTGCAGAGAGTGCAGACGCTCTTCGACGGGCCTCTACGGGCCGGCTGTTTAGCCGCTGTAGCGACCGTGTTAAGTTGGCGGTGTGCAGAGCAGCCGCCGACTGTAGCACAGGCGGCAGGCGGCTGGAATAATGCCCGATATTCAGCTGCTGAATCCCGGCGCGGCATCGCGCGGGCCGCAAACACTACCGCAGAGCGCGGGAAGCTGGCTAATCTGACGGGTTCAGGCGGAGCAACAAGCATCCGCCGGCCCAATTAATTAGACCGCCGCCATTACTCGCCGGACGACGCTGCCGTCCAGGGGTGATACTCCCACCAGGGTGGGAGCAGCTTTCGATACTCATCGCGGGCGTAGCGCATATCGATCAGCAGCGCGCTGCCGCAGTCCTCACTGCGCCGCACTACCCGCCCCAGTGCCTGGTCGACCTTCTGCATGCCGGGGAAGAGAAACGCGTGGTCAAAACCGGCGCCGGTTTCCCGCTGGTACCATGCCTGCAGCTCGCGGGTCTCGCGATTCACCTGCGGCATGCCGACGCCGACGATCACAACGCTGGTGAGCTGGTCACCGGGCAGATCCACGCCTTCGCCGAATACGCCTCCCAGTATGCAGAATGCCGCGACATCCCGGCGCTCCGCGAGCCATGCCAGCAGCTCCTGGCGTTGCTTGTCATCCCCCTCGCGCTGCTGTGTCCAGACAGAGCGCGCGAGATTTCGCTGCGCCAGCAGTGCCAGGCAGTCGGCGAGGTAGCGGTAGGAGGGAAAGTAGATAATGCAGTTGCCGGGCCGGGCCGCGAGCCACTCCACGAGTAGCGCGGCCAGTTGCTCCAGCGTGCGCTCGCGCTCACTGAAGCGTGTATCGATATGCGTGGCCAGTTGTACGCGCAGTTGCTGAGCCTGAAACGGGGATGACGCGCGCTTGCACACGGCATCCTGCGCGAGGCCGATACGCCCGCGCATCCAGGCAAGCGGTGACAGCGTTGCGGAAAAAGCCGTCACGGCGTGCGCCCGCGCCTGCCTTGCAGCGAGCAGGCGAGCGGGGTCGAGGCAGTTGAAAGTCACCACAAGGCTTTGCGGCGCAGAGCCGCAAGTCAGTTGCAGGCGGTAATCCTCGCCCCACTGCTCGGCCACTCGCAAGCATTGCAGTGCCTGGAAGAACAGATCCCTGAGGGGTGGAATCCGCTCCAGCAGTGCCGGCTCGCGCGCCTGCTCGCTGGCAACGTGGGCGGTGAAATCGCGCAGGCTGGCCATCAGGGGCTCGGGAAGCCGGGTCTCGCTGTGCCACTGGGATTCCAGCCACGGCTGGCGCTGTAGTGCGAGCAGGCAGCGGTTGATGCGCTCGAGCCGGCGCTTGAGTTCCCCGCCGGCGGCCCGCCTGGCGCGCATCACCAGCGCTTTGTGGAGGTGGCCGCTGTACATGCCGCGGGCGCGCTCCGGCAGGTTGTGAGCCTCGTCGAGCAGAATGGTCGTGCGTTGGGCGTCCGTCTCCCCTGTACCGGCCAGCGATGCATGCAAGCTGTACACGTAGTTCAGGTCGGCGATGACTACATCCATCCAGGGCAGCATGTCTTGCGCCAGTTCATAGGGGCATACCTCAAACTGCCCGGCGAGCGATTCCAGTGTCTCGCGATCCAGCGCAGGCGCGGCGAGCGCCGCTTCCAGTGCGGCGGGCAGCTTGTCGTAATAGCCTCTGGCATAGGGGCAGTCTTCGCCGTGGCAGGCGCGGCCCGGTGACAAACAGATGCTGTCCTTTGCAGTGAGGCTCAGCGCGCTGCCGCTGTAGCCCGCCTCCCTGAAATGTGCCAGCGTCTCCTGGGCTGCGCGCCTGCCGATGGTTTTGGCGGTGGCAAATACCACCCGCTCGTGTTTGCCACGCGCCAGCGCCTTGAGTGCCGGGTACAGCACGGCCGCCGTTTTGCCGATGCCGGTCGGCGCTTCCAGCAGCAGTTGTCCGCCCTGATCGATACATTTATAGGTGAGTTCCGCGAGTTCCCGCTGGCCGCTGCGAAACCCTCCGTAGGGGAATTTCAGCGCGGCGAGACTGGCATCGCGGGCCTCGCGCCGTCGCGCCAGAGCTGTCAGCCAGCCGCTGAAAGCGCCCAGCGTGGCGAGCAGGAATTCACGCAGGCTTGCGGCGTCGAAGTGGGTGTCCTGGCTATGTTCCTCGTCGCTATCGATATTCAGCCAGGTGACACGCACCGTCAGTGACTGCAGCTGAGTGGTGGCGGCGATGATTGCCGCGTACAGCCTGCCCTGGGCGAGGTGCAGCGCCATGACATCGGGCGGTATGCTGGAAGGCGGCACGCGGCAGGTTTTAATTTCCTCGACCACACCTGTCTCCGGGTCGTAGCCGTCTGCGCGTCCGCGCACTGTCAGGCGCAGATCGGCGGATTCCTCTACATACTCCACCGCGTACTCCCGCTGGTAGCTGGCGGGGCGTTTGCGGTAGAGGCGTTGATGGCCCGCGATGCCCTCCGGGCCGCTCGGTGAGGGTGTGAAACGGTGATCAATGTCGCCGCGCCGATGGCAGAAACGCGCCAGTTGCGTGATCGGCACAGACAGCTCAAGCATCGCGCCAGCTCACCCAGGCCACCTTCGCCGGCACACCTTGTGTGGCGAAGAAGCGCAGCCAGCGCTTCTGGCTGTCCTGCAGCGCATCTCCCGGGCCCTTCACTTCAATCAGGCAGTAGTCCCCCGGTGTATTGCCAAAAGCGATCAGGTCCGGGAAGCCACAGCGGTTCTCCCGCGGGTCGAACAGCAGCCGCTCGAAAATCGCCAGCAGGTGCGCGCGCGGTATGCAGTGCGCAGCCGTCGCCACCAGTTCGCAGTCGATTCGGCGCCAATCCACCCAGCGACACTGAAACGAATTGTAGCGATCCCAGGCATCGAGCAGCAGCGCTTGCAAATCGCCTTCGCGCAGCTCTTGCATGCGCGCCGCGATCAGCGAGGCGCGTCGGTGGCGGAAGGTGGTTTCGTACATATCGCTGGGGCCCGCCTGATACGGATTGTGAAATACGCCCTCCAGCGGCGCGAAAATGACTTCCCAGAAGGCCAGCCCGAACAGCGCGTTCATCAGGCTGTTCTCCACATAGTGAACGCTCTGCCAGTTGTTCCCGAGATGCTCCGCCACCCGCCGCTCAACCGCCTGTTCGCCCACCGGCAGAGCCAGCTCAAGCTGCGCAAAGTGATCGCGGCTGCACCTGCGGGGCGCGCGGCCGAGTTTGCGCTCAACACGCGGCAAAATGCGCGCGGCGGCCGTTTGCTCGGCCTCGCACCAGGGGTCGGCGAGCATGCTGTGGCAGAGCGTGCTCGCGGCCCGCCAATCGCCCTGGCGCTCGAGTATGCGAGCGCGCCGTTCTCTTGACGGATGCCGTCCGCTGCGCTGGTAGAGTCCGGCGGCCAGCGACAGCTCGCCACTGCGTTCGAGATCGCGCGCGAGGCTGTTGCACAGGCGTTCCCAGCGCGCCCGTGCGGCCACGCTCCGGGGCTCAGTTGCCAGCGCCTGGGCGGCAAGTTCCGGCAGGGCCTCGCACTGTTTGGCGGCCATGGCCTGCCGATGCTGATCACCCACCTCGGCGCAGGCGAGATATTCGTCGAGTGCGCGCCGGTTCGGAAACAGCCGTTGCGTGGAATCCATAGGGTAGGGCCAGTAGCGGGTCACGCCGAGTTCATCCAGCACGAATTCCGTCAGCGTCTGGCGGCGATTGCCAAAAAACAGCAACAAGAGGCGCTCGATGAGCCCGGTATGCAAGGGGCTGACGATTCGCTGCGTATCGATGGCGGCGAGATATGTGAGCAGCGCATTGGTGTTGGCGTCCCCCAGATGCTGTTCGATCGCGTCGAGCAGGTCTGGCTTGCGGGCAAATCTGCCAGCGGGCAACCGCCCGGCACAGGCCGCTTGCAACTCGGCGTGGGTGAAAATCCGCGCAGCTTCCGCAATGTCCAGTTGCGCCGCCTCGAGTGCCAGGCCGTCTGCCAGCAAGGCATCCAGTGCCTCGCCGGTTTCTGTGATCTCACTGTAATCGAGTTTACTCTCGCGAAACCATGGCCCACTGCGCGACACCAGGCGGATATACAGACAGCGCGCATTCAACGGAAGCCGCCGGATGCGTGCCAGTACTTCCTGTTCTTCAACACTGAGCAGATCTGCGTAGCGCGCCTCCACCACCTGCAGCATGCGTTCGAAGTTATCGTGATAATAGTGGGGCGTCAGGTCGACGCGCGTGTCGCTTGTCATGGTGTCTGGCATGCTACGGTAACGCGCAGAACGCGCAAGCCCCGCTGCGCCAACCTGTACGTTTTTCCGACGCGTGCGCTGTACCGGCGCCGGAATTTAGGGCATTCTGCGGCTCAACATAGCCGACCTGTTGACGTTGCGTCCGGATTTTTTGCTGGCGCCCGCCAGTCGGTTCACGTATTCCGGTGGACACACTATCAACGAGCCAGCGCGTTTTGACTTCCCCCCGCCCACCGTCTGAGCTGAGCCCGCTACTCGCCCTCACGCCGGTTGTTTTCCTGGTCGTGCTGCTCGCCTTCTCTGTGTACCTGTTCGGTGCCGACTCATCCTTTGGGGCCAACCAGATCGCGCTGGTGCTCGCCTCGTGTGTCGCTGCCCTGGTGGGCCGGCGTATCGGGATACCCTGGCGGGAAGTGCAAAATGGCATCATCGACGGCATCGGCGTCGGCCTTGCACCCATTCTGATACTGCTCGCGGTGGGCATGCTGATCGGCACCTGGATTCTCGCCGGCACCGTGCCGGCGATGATTTACTACGGGCTACAGATTCTCAACCCGGCAGTGTTCTACGCCGCCTGCACAGCCATATGCGCCATTGTAGCCATCAGCATCGGCAGTTCCTGGACGGTGGCGGGCACGCTGGGCATCGGGCTGATGGGCATTGCCGGCAGTTTCGAGCTGTCGCCCGCGGTGACAGCCGGCGCCATTATTTCCGGCGCCTATTTTGGCGACAAACTGTCGCCCCTGTCCGACACCACCAATCTCGCCGCCGCCGCGACGGGTGTGGATCTATTCGACCATATTCGCCACATGCTGTGGACAACGGTGCCCAGCATTCTGCTGACTCTGCTGATTTTCCTGTTCATCGGTAGCGCCGATGCCGCCACCCCCGGCGAGATCAGCGAACTGCAACAGGCACTCAGCGCGCAGTTCAACATCGGGCCGCATTTGTTGCTGCCGCTGCTGCTGATGCTGGCGCTGGTGTACAAGCGCTTTCCCGCTTATCCCGCCATCATATTGAGCGCGCTGGTGGGCGGCGTGTTTGCCCTGCTGTTCCAGCCCGACAGGGTTCTGGCGCTGGCGGGCGGCACGGGTGAGGTGGGCCGCGGCCTGGCCCTGCTGCAGGGGGTCTGGATCAGCCTGTTCGATGGCTACACCTCAAACAGCGGCAACGCCTTCCTCGATGCGTTGCTCAGCAAGGGTGGCATGAGCAGCATGCTCAACACTGTATGGCTGATTCTCTGCGCGCTGGGCTTCGGTGGTGTGCTGGAACGCACCGGCATTCTGGCGTATTTGCTCCAGCTGGTGCTGCGGGGCGTGAACAGCACGGGCTCCCTGATTGGCGCCACGGTATTTACCTGCATCGGCACCAACGTGATGGCGGGAGACCAGTTCATAGCCGTTGCACTGCCGGGCAGGATGTACCGCGATGAATATGAGCGACGCGGCCTCTCGCGGTTGAACCTGTCGCGGACCCTGGAAGATTCCGCCACGCTCAGCTCTGCCTTGATTCCCTGGAACACCTGTGGCGCCTATATGGCGGCCACCCTTGGCGTCGCGACCTTCAGTTACGCGCCTTATGCCTTTTTCAACCTGCTGTGTCCGGTGATCGCGATCACCTACGGCTACCTGAACTTCGCGATCAAGCCGGTGGAAACGGATATTCACGCGCCGTTGGCAGGCCGGGCATGAAGGATCTGTCGAGCCTGTGGGACTACCCGCAACCGCACATACTGCAGACGCGGGTGCGAGCGGAAGATATGGACGGGCTCAACCATACCAACAACGCGGTGTACGTGAACTGGTGCGAACAGGCGGCGTGGGCGCACTCGGTAGCGCTGGGACTGGATCTTGAACAGTATCGGGCGCTGGATAGAGCCATGGTCATCACGCACAGCGAATATGCGTACCTGCAGGCCTCCCGGGCAGGTGAGGACATCGTGGTAGGCACGTGGATCGTCAGCTGGGACAAGCGGCTGACTATGCGCCGCCGCTTCCAGGCTATCCGTCTGGGCGATGGCGTCACCGTGCTGCGAGCGTCCATGCAGTTCGCCTGCGTGGCGCTCAGTTCCGGCAGGCCGCGCCGGCTACCGCCTGAGTTTATCGCGGGCTATGGCCCTGCGGTGTTGCCTGACGAGCTGGCTGATCCATCGTGAGTTGGGCGTTGCATCCGCGTATACTGGAGCTATTGGCGTAGACCCGGCAGACAACGCCGAGGAGATACAGCATGGTCGCAACTGGCAAAACAGCAACCAAAGGGCGCACCACCGGTGGCAGGACAGGCACCGGGGTGCAGAAATCCCGAGCGCCGCGTGACGGCGCGGAACAGCCTCTGATGAAAGCGCTGCGGGCGGAACATCGCCACATGGCCGCGGTAATGCAACTGTTCCAGGAGCAATTGCGTGCCATTGAAGCGGGCGAGCCGGTGGACACCCATGTGGTGTACGAAATCATGGATTACATGGTCAACTGGCCGGATCGCTTTCACCATCCGCGCGAGGACATGATCTACGCCCGCCTGGCGGAGCGCGATGCCGGTGCCAGGGACGATGTAGACACCTTGCAGCGCGACCATGACGAATCAGCCAGGCGCGGCCGCAAACTGCTCGCGGATATCACACGCTGGCGTGCCGGTGAGATAGACGGCAAAGCGATTGTCAAAAGCGGTAGGGAATATGTCGAGCATATTCACGTACACATGAATCTCGAAGAGAAGCTGGTTTTCCCGCAGATTGAGAGTGGCCTCAGTTTGCGGGACTGGCGTGAACTGGCCGCCGATGATCAGCTTGCGGCTGTCTCCAGCCCGGTGTTTGGTCCGAAAGTTACGCGCGAGTTTCGCAATATGGCGCGCAAGCTGAAACGCGGGGTCAGGCGATCGGTAGAGCGCGGCACCATGGTCGAGTGGATCGGTATCGAAGCGCTGATGGAGTCACTCGACGTACTGTCCATCGCATACGAATCCGCGCTGGATACCACTGGCGACCATCTGCGTGAAGCGCTCAGTGAGTCTGGCGAGATACTGATGGATACGCCCCTGCGGGCGCCCTGGCGTATCGCCGCCAATAACACCCGCGTCTCCTTCCATTTGCTCGGCGACGTACTGCGAATTTCGCGCAATACGCTGGACGATCTCAACCGGGTCAACCGTGATCGACGCGATCGGGTTCGACTACTTGATCGGAACGCTCCTCGCCGCTGATACCGGGCTCCCGAAACTGCAGGCTTGCCAGGCGCGCGTAGAGTGGACAACTGAGTAGCAACGATTCGTGCGTCCCGGTGGCAATGAGCTCGCCATGATCGAGCACGGCGATGTTGTCGGCGTGCAGGATGGTCGACAGCCGGTGGGCGATGATCACTGTGGTGCGGTCGCGCATGAGTTCCTGCAACGCGAGCTGCACCTGGTACTCGCTCTCCGTGTCCAGCGCACTGGTCGCCTCATCCAGCAACAGCAGTTTTGGATCGTTGAGAATGGCGCGGGCCAGAGCGATACGCTGGCGCTGGCCGCCCGACAGGCGCACGCCCTGTTCCCCGAGATGACTGCGATACCCCTGCGGCAGGGCGCTGATAAACGCGTGGGCATGGGCTGAGCGGGCCGCGGCTTCAATTTCTGCATCGCTGGCGTCCAGCTTGCCGTAGGCAATGTTGTAGCGCACGTCACCTGTGAACAGCACGGGTTGCTGTGGTACCAGTGCGATGTGCTCCCGCAACTGCTGCAGGCCCAGGGTGCGGATGTCGCGTCCATCGAGCAGTATGCGGCCAGATTGTGGGTCGTAGAAGCGCAGCAGTAGTTCGAACACGGTCGATTTGCCGGCGCCGGAGGGGCCGACCAGGGCCAGGCTCTTGCCCGCCTCGATATGTAGCGAAAAATCCCTGAGTGCCGGCTGGCTGGGCCGCGTGGGATAGGCGAAGCTCACCTTTTCCATGTGGATATCGGGCCGGTTGTCGACGCTGGCAACCGCGCCGTTGCCCGGATCGGTGATCGGACTCCGGGTATTGATCAGTTCCACCAGTCGGTCTGCGGCGCCCGCGGCGCGCAACAGATCGCCCCAGACTTCCGACAGCGTGGCGAAACCGGAACCCACCATGATGGCGTAAAACACGAAGGCCCCCAGTTCGCCGCCCGACATGTGCCCGCTGATGACGTCCTGCCCGCCCTCCCAGAGCATCCCCGACATGCCCGCGAACAGCAGCAGGATGGCGCCGCAAATGAGGAACGAGCGTTGCCGGATGCGTTTTCGGGCAATGTCGAAAGCAGCTTCCACCTCGCGCGCAAAGGCCTTTGTTTCAAACTGCTCGCGGGTATAGCTCTGCACAACGCGAATATGCTGGATCACCTCGCCGGCGTAGCTGCCCACGCTGGCGATGCTGTCCTGGCTCTGGCTGGAGAGTTTGCGCACGCGTCGGCCAAAAATGAGTATCGGCAACAGAATCAGTGGCACGCCCATGGCAATGATCAGGCTGAGTTTCAGATTGGTAATGAACATGAGGATCAAGGCGCCGCATGTGGTAAGACTGCTGCGTAGCGCCATGCTGAACGAGGAGCCGATAATGGTTTGCAAGAGGGTGGTGTCGGCGGTGAGGCGCGACATGATTTCCAGGCTACGATTGGTTTCGAAAAATCCCGGGTCGAGGCGCACTATGTTGTCGAACACCGCTTTGCGGATATCGGCGCTGACCCGCTCACCGAGCCAGGACACCAGGTAGAAACGCACGAAGGTGCCAACCGCCATGGCGGCCGCAATGATCATCAGCAGGCCGATGGCGGCGCGCAGATCCTCCTGTGTGCCGCCGCCAAAACCCTGGTCAATCAGCACCTGCAAACCGCGACCGAGCGACAGGGTTGCGGCAGCCGTAAACAGCAGTGCGCAACTGGCGCCCGCCAGGCGCAACTTGTAGTGCATGAGAAAGTCGAAAACGGGGCGCAGCGAGCCGAGGCCGCGTTTGCTGCCGCGACTGCTCATGCGCGCGCGGCTTGAGCGCGTGCCGGCGCGACCGGGCGCGCGTCGGTGCCTGCTGGCTCAATAGAGTTTACCAGCGAGGCATTCATATTCCGGCGAGGTGGAGTGTAATTGGCATCATGCTAGTTTAGGGCTTTGGCGTAGTGATTGATATTGGGCGGTGACCCGGGGAGACATAACGAGATGACAGACAGATTCCAGGATAAAGTGGTTATCGTAACCGGGGGCAGCCGCGGGCTGGGGAGGGCGATGTCCATGGGCTTTGCCGCCGAGGGCGCCCGGGTCGTGGTGAGCAGTCGCAAACTGCCCACCTGCGAAGCCGTGGTGGCCGAAATTGAAGCCGCCGGCGGGAAAGCGATCGCGCATGCCGCTCACACCGGTAGCATCACCGATCTGGATGCGTTGATCGAGGCCGCCTATGCCGCCTACGGGCGGGTGGATATTCTGGTGAACAATGCCGGCATCAATGTGGCGTTCGGACCCCTGAGCGATGTCGATCCCGCGGCCTTCGATAAAATGGTGGATGTTAATCTCAAGGGCCCCTGGTACCTGGCGTCCCGGCTTGCCCCGCGCATGGGTGAGCACGGCGGGGGTTGTGTG
Source organism: uncultured Halieaceae bacterium (assembly GCA_963976655.1). GTDB lineage: Bacteria > Pseudomonadota > Gammaproteobacteria > Pseudomonadales > Halieaceae > Marimicrobium. The sequence continues at coordinate 44,722 of CAXBLB010000006.1, read as the reverse complement.
ATCAACGTGCTCTCGGTGGCGGCGCTGTGCACGCCGGCCTATTCCGGTATTTACGCTGCCACCAAGGCGGGTCTGAAAGCCCTGACGGAAGTCATGGCGCAGGAGTGGGCCGCGCTCGGTATCCGGGTGAATGCGCTGGCGCCCGGAAGTTACCACTCGGATCTCACTGATGGCGCAATTGCCTCCATTCCCGGCTATGCGCAGGGCATGGTTGAGGCCGCGCTGATCCCTCGTGTCGCCGAAACTGAAGAGATACTGAACCCGGTGTTCTATCTGGCGAGCGAGAGTTTCACCACGGGGATCACGCTGGTGGCAGACGGCGGCATGCTTGCCAAACGCTAGGGCGTGGACCTCACGTGACGCTGGGTGATCTTGCCGAAATACACGCCGAGCTCAAACAGCAACCACATCGGGATGGCCAACAGCGACTGCGAGATGATATCGGGCGGTGTCAGCAGCATGCCGAACACAAAGCAGCCAACAATGATGTAGGGGCGTTTACTGGCAAGCGCCTCGGGCGTGGTGATGCCCGCCCAGATCAGCAGCAGTGCGGCGATGGGAATCTCGAAGGCGATACCAAAGGCGAAGAACAGCTTCAGCACAAAATCCAGATAGCTGTTGATGTCGGTCATGATTGTGATGTCTTCCGGCCCGACGCTGGTGAAGAAGGCGAAGATCAACGGGAAAACCACGAAATAGGCGAACGCGGCGCCGGCATAGAACAACAGCACACTCGACACCAGCAAAGGAATCGCCAGGCGCTTCTCGTGCCGGTACATGCCCGGGGCGATAAAGCTCCACACCAGGTACAGCACATACGGCATGACAAAAAAAACGGCGGCAACCAGCGTGAGCTTGAACGGCGTGAAAAAGGGTGAGGCGACCTCGGTGGCGATCATGCTGGCGCCCTCCGGCAGGATGGCGCGCAACGGCTCCGAGACCATGGCGTAGATTTCGTTGGCGAACGGAAACAGCATCAGGAACACTACCAGCACCGCCAGTACTGCACGCAACAGCTTGTCGCGCAACTCAGTCAGGTGTGCCACCAGCGGCATCGGCTGGTCGCTGTAGTTTTCCTCGTTCATGGCGCTTTCTTGTCCGCTGCCTGCTGCCCGGGCTGCTGTGGGGGCGCGGAGGTTTGCGCGGATGAATCTGCCGCGGGGGAGGTGGGCGTGGAGGCGGTTGTCGGCGCGCTGTCGGGGCTGCTCCGGGTGCCGGATGTTGTCTCGAATGAGTCTTTAAGGCCCTGGGTTTCGCGTTTGAGGTGCTCGCCGGTTTCGCGCAAATCCCTCATAACAGCATCGTTGCGCAGCTCTTGTTGTACTTCCTGTTTGATTTCGTTGAAACCGCGGCGCAGTCGGTTGAGGTAAAAGCTGGCCGTGCGGACAGCCTCCGGCAGGCGCTCCGGCCCGATCACCAGCAGGGCGACCACCCCGATGATGATGAGTTCGGCAAATCCGATATCGAACATTCAGCGGCTACTTGTCCCGGGCCTCATCGGCATCCCTGGCGTCGGGCTGGTCGGGCTCGTCTGTGGCCTGCGGATTATTGTCATCCGACATGCTCTTGCGAAAGCCCTTCACGGCGCTGCCGAGATCGCTGCCGAGCGTGCGCAGGCGCTTGGTGCCAAACAGCATGATAACGATGGCAAGAATGATCAGAAGCTGCCATATACTGATGCCGCCGATTCCCATGTCCTTCTCCTTTCAGCCTGTGCTGAGTGTTACCGCTTCAATCCTGCTCAGGACGACGCGATGCTTTTTCGGTGTGCCCGGAAACGCCAAAGCGATCAGCCAGGCAATCGAGTACGTCGGCCGCATCCAGATCCAGATGCGACAACATCACCATACTGTGAAACCAGAGGTCGGCAACTTCACCGACCAGAGCCTGTCGGTCGCCGCCGTGTTCGACGTCCTTGGCGGCGAGCACGACCTCGGTCGCCTCTTCGCCGAGTTTTTCCAGAATCTTGTTCAGCCCGCGATGATGCAGGCTGGCAACGTAGGATTCTTCAGGACCCGCCGTTCGTCTGGCCTTTAGCGTGACAGACAGTTGTTGCAGTATCTCGCTCATTGCGTGTTCCCGTAAATTGTTTCGGGAGTTTTCAGCACTTCGTCGGTGACCTGCCATTCGCCATCCCGGAAGACGCGGTAGAAGCAGCGCCTGCGGCCGGTGTGACAGGCGATTCCGCCCTGTTGCTCGACTTTCATCAATACCGTGTCGCCGTCGCAGTCCAGGCGCAATTCACGCAGTATTTGCACGTTGCCCGATGCCTCGCCCTTGCGCCACAGTGCCTGGCGCGAGCGCGACCAGTAAACCGCACGCCCTTCGCTCAGGGTGAGCGCCAGTGCATCGCGGTTCATCCACGCCAGCATGAGCACTTCGCCGCTCGACCAGTCTTGCGCGATTGCCGGCACCAGGCCCTGGGCGTTGAAAGCGATGTCCGCAATGATGCTTTGGGGATGCGTCATGATGAAATTCCCGATAGACGGGCATTATGGCACAGGCGGGCTGGCGGGAGATACGCTCAGGCCCTGCTCAGGAGCGACGGGGCCAGAGCAGGCCTGCGCCGAGTGCCACCAGCAGCCAGCTGTGCAGGGGCACTGCCGCCAGTTGTTGCCAGCTTCCCGGAACAGCCGACGCGGCCCCCGCCAGCAGCACCAGTACGCCGATGCAACGGCGTCGCAGCGCGCCGCGCTCGCGCCGCAGGCGCTCTGCCTTGAGCAGAGGGCTCTCGGCGACCGCCGTGGGTGGTGCTGCGCGCGAGCCGTGCAGGTTTTCCAGCATGCGCTCGGGCAGGTACGGTAACTGTTCCAGCAACGAAGGCGCCTGGCGTTGCAGGCGGCGGAACACGGACTGCGGCGAGTACCGCTCCTGCAGCCATTTTTCCAGGAACGGCTGGGCGGTGTCCCAGAGGTTGAGATCGGGATAGAGCTGACGCCCCAGGCCCTCTATGTTCAGCAGCGTCTTTTGCAGGAGCACCAGCGAGGGCTGAACTTCCATGTCAAAGCGGCTCGCCGTCTGAAACAGGTAGATGAGTAGCTGGCCGAAGGATATTTCGCTGATGGGTCGTTCGAAAACCGGCTCGCAAACCGCGCGCATGGCGGCCTCGAAGTCCTGCACGCGTGTGCTTGCCGGCACCCAGCCACATTCTACGTGCAGGCGCGCAACCTCACGGTAGTCCTGGCGGAACACGCCGAGCAGATTGCGGGCGAGATAATACTGGTCGTCTTCCGAGAGGCTGCCCACGATGGCGCAGTCGACAGCGATATAGCTCGGGTCTTCGGGATCGGAGGCGTCCACAAAGATGTTGCCCGGATGCATATCGGCGTGGAAAAAATTGTCGCGAAACACCTGGGTGAAGAAGATTTCCACGCCGCGTTCACCCAGCAGCTTGAGGTCGGTGCCGCGGGCGCGCAGCGCAGCCACGTCGGTCACCGGAATACCGCTGATACGCTCCATGGTGAGGACGCTGCGCGTGCTGTAGTTCCAGTACACCTCGGGGATGTAGACCAGATTGCTGTCCTTGAAGTTGCGCCGCAACTGGCTTGCATTGGCGGCTTCCCGGCCGAGATCCAGCTCGTCGAGAATGACCTGTTCATAGTCTGCGACCACTTCCAGCGGCCGCAGGCGACGCCCCTCGGGTACATGCCGTGCCACCAGCCGCGCCAATGTGTACATGAGCGCGATGTCCTGGCGAATGGTCGGCTCAATGTCCGGGCGCAATACCTTCACTACCGCTTGTTCGCCGCTGTGCAGGGTCGCGCTGTGTACCTGCGCGACAGAGGCTGAGGCCATTGGCCGGGGCTCGAAGCTGGCAAACAGTTCGTCTACCGATTTGCCGAGCGCGCTTTCAATGAGCCTCACGGACTGTTCCTGCGGGAACGGGGGCACCGCATCCTGCAGGCGCGCGAGCTCGTCGGCGATATCCGCTGGCAGCAGGTCGCGGCGGGTCGAGAGCATCTGCCCGAACTTGATAAAAACCGGCCCCAATTCCTCCAGGGCGCGCCGCAGGCGAACGCCGCGCGGTAGGTCTGGCGGGCCACCGAAACACCGCGGCAGGTATTTCAGGGCCAGCCTGGCGGGTGCGCCGAGCTGCCGCGGATCGATCAGCTCATCCAGCCGGTAATGGCCGGCCACTCGCAGGATGTTGAACAGGCGCAGGCTACGCGACACGCTTCAGCCCCGCAGCTTGTCGAGTTGGCGACGCAGACGTTCGGTACGCGACTGCAACCGATCCACGCGCTGTCCGAGTTCGCGCACTTCAGTGAAGAAGTCCTCCACTTCCAGGTGTGGCGGACTCAGGCGCGCCTCCTCGTGAATGAACTCCTCCAGCTGGCGCGCCAGGCTGGAACCGGCGCGTCTGCTCCAGGCAAAAGTATGCCGCAGCATCTCGGCCAGTTGATGCCCCGCTACGTCTCCCAGCGTGTCGACCAGGGGCGCCTCCCAGTCGAGTTCCAGCGAAGCGAGAAGCTTTTGCAGGTCGATCAGCGGCGCGCTGTCACCTTCCAGCTCTATGTTGCCGTTTATCAGGGCGGCTGCTGGGTCACTGGCGTTGGCCAGTGCCGAAAAATCCGCGGCGCTCCCGTGAATGCTTGTGGTCACCGGACCTTCGTAAATGCCGGTGAGACGGATACCAGCGTTTCGCGGGTGCAGGTAAACGTCCACCTGCGGCGCACTGCAGTGCAGGGCAAACACCTTGCCTTCAAAAGGTGCCAGCTCAGCGCCGCCCCGCGGCGTCAGCCTCAGCGCGCGATTCAGGGCCGCCTCCAGGGCCGCCAGCGCCGCGGTGTGCACAGTGGGATCAACGGCTGCGGACATCTCAGATCTTTACGCCCCTGTGCAGGGCGACGATACCGCCGCTGAGATCGTAGTATTCACACTGGCTGAAACCCGCGTCCTCAAGCATCTCCTTGAGCGTCTCCTGATCGGGGTGCATGCGAATGGACTCGGCGAGGTACTGGTAGCTGTCGCCGTCATTGGCGACGATGCGCCCGATGCGCGGCAGTACGTTGAATGAATAGGCATCGTAGAGCCTGCTCAGCAGGGCGCTGCGTGGCTTCGAGAACTCAAGCACCAGTAGTCGGCCACCAGGCTTCAGTACGCGCAGCATGGAGCGCAGGGCGAGATCCTTGTCGGTGACATTGCGCAGGCCGAAGGCGATGCTGATGCAGTCGAAGCTGTCGTTGGGAAACGGCAGGTGCTGGGCGTCCGCCTGCACAAATTCGATGTTTCCCAGGCGGCCGTTGTCGAGCAGCTTGTCCCTGCCGACGCGCAACATCGAGTCGTTGATGTCAGCGAGTACTATGCGCCCCTGTGGGCCAACGATCTCGGCAAACTGTGCGGCGAGGTCGCCGGTGCCGCCGGCGATATCGAGAACCGCGTGGCCCTTGCGCACGGCGCTGAGTTCAATGGTGAAGCGCTTCCACAGGCGGTGGACACCGCCGGACATGAGATCGTTCATGAGGTCGTAGCGCGCGGCCACCGAGTCAAAAACACCGGCCACCAGGCCTGCCTTGTCCTGCTTCTCGACCTTGCGGTAACCGAAGTCAGTCGTTTCCTTGTCGCTCATGGCGCCGTTACCGGTAGGGGTGAGTGGAGGCGCATTATAGCCGGTTGCCGCATGGCTTTCAGGCTTCCCGAAACGCCGCCCCTTTGCCCGCTAAAACCCTGCTCAGTCGCCCAGTTTCAACACCTGCGCCTGCGGATCGCGCGTTGCGCCCGCAGCGGTGAGGCGCTCGATATAGCGTTCCCAGCGCTGCTCATAGGTAGTGCACAGGTCGTACAGATATTCCCAGGAGTAGAGACCGGTGTCGTGGCCATCATCAAAAACCAGTTGCACCGCGTAGTGGCCCACAGGCCGGATGTCGCTAATGCCAACATTCAGCTTGCCGGATTGCAGCACTTCTTCGCCAGGGCCATGACCCATCACCTCGGCAGAGGGCGAATGAACCCTTAAATACTCGCCACTCAGGCGATAGCTTTCGCCGTTTGCGTAGCAAAGCTCCAGTTCCCGGGAACGCCGGTGCAGCTTGATTTCGCTGGGTACTGGCTGGCCGGCCATCTAGAGAATAAAGCGCGACAGGTCGTCGTCGGCGCTCAGCTCGCCCAGTTGTCGATCGACGTACTCGGCGTCCACTACCAGGCTATTGTGTTGCAGGCCCGCGTCCGCCGCGTCAAAGGAGACTTCCTCCAGCAGACGTTCCATCACCGTGTGCAGGCGCCGCGCCCCGATATTCTCGGTTTTTTCATTCACCCGCCAGGCGGTTTCCGCGATGTGCCTGATGCCATCCTCGGAGAAGCTGAGCTCGAGCCCCTCGGTTGCGAGCAGCGCCTGGTACTGCTCTGTGAGCGAGGCGTTGGGCTCCGTGAGAATGCGCTCGAAATCTTCCGGGGTCAGCGCCGACAGCTCCACGCGAATGGGCAGCCGCCCCTGCAGTTCAGGGATGAGGTCGGAGGGCTTTGCCAGGTGGAAGGCGCCGGAGGCGATGAACAGAATATGGTCGGTCTTGAGCGTACCGTGCCGGGTGCTCACCGTGGAGCCTTCGATCAGCGGCAGCAAATCGCGTTGCACGCCTTCACGCGAGACATCCGCGCCAGCCGCTTCGCTGCGCTTGGCGACCTTGTCGAGCTCGTCTATAAACACGATGCCGGTTTCTTCCGCCGCCTCGAGTGCGCGTTGCTTGAGGTCCTCCTCGTTCACCATCTTCGCCGCTTCTTCGTCACACAGCGCTTCGAAAGCGGCCTTGACGGGCATCTTGCGTGTTTTGTGTTGCTGCTTTGACAGGTTGGAGAACATGCTCTGCAGCTGGTTGGTCATCTCCTCCATGCCGGGTGGCGCCATGATCTCCATGCCCATGGACTGCGCCGCGATGTCGACATCGATCTCTTTGTCATCAAGCTCGCCCTCGCGCAGCTTCTTGCGCAGTAGCTGACGGGTACCGCCATCCCTGGCGGCCTCGCCGTCGCGGGCCGCGGGCAGCAGAATATCGAGGATGCGCTCTTCCGCGGCTTCTTCCGCACGAAAACGCACCCGCGCCATTTCCTGTTCCCGGTACATTTTGACCGCGACATCGGCGAGGTCGCGAATGATCGACTCCACATCCCGGCCCACGTAGCCCACCTCGGTGAATTTGGTGGCCTCTACCTTTACAAACGGCGCGTTCGCCAGTTTTGCCAGGCGGCGCGCAATCTCTGTTTTGCCGACCCCCGTCGGGCCGATCATCAGGATATTCTTGGGTGTGATCTCGGCGCGCAGTTCGTCAGCGAGCTGCATGCGGCGCCAGCGGTTGCGCAACGCGATCGCCACGGCGCGCTTGGCGTCGCTCTGGCCGATGATATGGCGATCCAGTTCGTGGACGATCTCACGGGGGGTCATGTCAGACATGCGGTGGCCTAAAAATCCAGTTGCTCGATGGTGCGGTTGTGGTTGGTGTAGATACAGATATCACCCGCGATGCCGAGGCCTTTCTCGACAATGCTGCGCGCCTCCAGTTCAGTATTGTCCAGTAGTGCGCGCGCGGCCGCCTGGGCGAAGGGGCCGCCTGAGCCGATCGCGATCAGGTTGTCTTCCGGTTCGATGACGTCGCCGTTGCCGGTAATGATCAACGAGGTGTCCTTGTCTGCCACGGCCAGCAGCGCTTCGAGGCGCCGCAGGGCGCGCTCGGTACGCCAGGCCTTGGCGAGTTCCACTGCGGCGCGCACCAGGTGACCCTGGTGTTTGTCCAGTTGCGCCTCGAACAGCTCGAACAGGGTGAACGCATCCGCGGTGCCGCCGGCAAACCCTGCAAGCACGCGCTCGCGATACAGGCGCCGTACCTTGCGCGCGTTGCCTTTCATGACGGTATTGCCCATGGATACCTGGCCATCGCCGCCGATTACAACGCTGTTGCCGCGACGTACGGAGAGAATGGTGGTGCCCCGAAACTGTTCCATATGCTGCCTTCCTCGCGCCGCCGTGGCCCGTTTTGCTCACGCCGTCAGCGTGATATGGGGTGTCTGCGGTGCAGATTCAAGCCCGGTAAATGGATTTCATGGCTGGCCGCGCTTCAACAGCAGAGTGTCTATGTCCTGCGCAGCGGTGAGCCCGCGCGCCCTGTTCACCTCGGCACGTGAGTCATAGGGGCCGAGGTAGACACGGAACCAGCGGCCGCTGTCCCCGTTGCTCTCCTGTACCGAGGGCTCGAGGCCCAGCAGCAGTAGCTGCGCGCGTCGGCGGTCGGCGTCTTCGCGCTGGCGGAATGAGCCCGCCTGCAGTACGTAGCGGTCGCTGACAGCAGCCGGGCTGCCGAGATCGCGCGCGGGCTCAACCTCAGGGGCCTCAACGTCGACCTCGATCGTCTGCTCCGGCAGCAATGTGTAGAAATCGAAACGCGGTTTCGGAGGTGTATTCTCCGCCGCTGCTTGCGGCGGGTTTTCGGCCTCCCCCGTTGCCTGCGGCTGCAAGCTTGTGAGGTACACCATAAAACTGAGAAACACGCCGCTCAGCACACCGGCGATATACAGCCGCCAGCCTGACCCGGACGCTGACCGGGGCGCCGGCTTGTGCCCGCGGGTGTTGCGCTGTTTGCCTTTGCTGCCTGACTTGGCGTAGTCGCGAGCCATGGCTTACATTTCCCGTGGCGCAGACACGCCGAGCAGATCCAGGCCGTTGGCGATCACCTGGCGCACCGCCGAACAAAGTGCCAGACGCGCGTCGCGCAGGGGCTTTTCGTCAACCAGCATTTTCTGCGCGTTGTACCAGGTATGGAAATCACCGGCCAGTTCACGCAGGTAGTTGGCAAGCGTATGTGGCTCGCAGTCGCGGGCGGCACCGAGCACCACCTCCGGGTAGCGATCGAGGCGCTTGAGCAGGGCCAGTTCATGCTCGTCGCGCAACTGATCCAGGCTCTCCAGTGCCTCCCCGGCCTGCCAGTCGAGACCCTGCTCCGCCAGCTTGCGCATCACGCTGCAGGCGCGGGCATGCGCGTACTGTATGTAGTACACGGGGTTGTCATTGCTTTGCGACAGCGCGAGGTCGATATCGAAGGTCAGCTGTGAACTGGGCGCGCGAGCCACGAGAAAATAGCGCGTCGCATCGCGGCCCACTTCTTCGATCAGGTCGCGCAGTGTGAGGTAGCTGCCGGCCCGCTTGGACAGCTTCAGCTCGGCGCCATCGCGCATCACCGTAACCATCTGGTGCAGCACGTAGTCTGGCCAGCCCTCGGGTATACCCGCATCCAGAGCCTGTAGCCCGGCTCTCACACGCGTCACAGTGCTGTGGTGATCGGCGCCCTGTTCGTTGATGACGCGCTCAAAGCCGCGCTGCCACTTGTTCAGGTGGTAGGCCACATCCGGCAGGAAATAGGTGTACCCACCGTCGCTTTTGCGCATCACGCGATCCTTGTCGTCGCCAAAGTCGGTGGTGCGCAGCCACAGTGCGCCATCGTGTTCATAGCAGTGGCCATTGTCGATGAGTCGCTGGACTGTCTTCTCTACCTCGCCCTCGCGGTACAGTGCAGATTCGAGAAAGTACCTGTCGAAGCGCACTGCAAAGGCCTGCAGATCAAGATCCTGCTCGCGCCGCAGGTAGGCCACCGCGAAGCGGCGAATATCGTCCAGATCTGCGGCATCGCCCGCTGCCACTACATGCTGATCGGCGGCCTCCACGCTAGCGCAATTGAGATACGCCTGCGCGAGTTCGACAATGTATTCGCCCCGGTAGCCGTCTTCCGGCCAGCCGTCTTCCTCCGGTGCGATGCCATTGCATCTGGCCTGCACCGAGAGCGCCAGATTGTCGATCTGGGCCCCCGCATCGTTGTAGTAGAACTCACTGGATACATCCCAGCCCGTGGCGGCCAGCAGGCGGCAGAGACTGTCCCCCACGGCGGCGCCACGGCCGTGACCCACGTGCAGCGGCCCGGTCGGGTTGGCGGACACAAACTCGACCTGCACCCTGCGCCCCGCTCCAACCGCGCAGCGGCCAAACGCCTCGCCCGACTCGAGAATGCGCCGCACGACCGCCTGGCTGCTTTCAGCCGCCAGGAAAAAGTTGATAAAGCCCGGACCGGCGATCTCCGTGCGGTCGATGAGGGGGTCCTCGGGCAGCTTCTGGCAGATCAGTTCGGCGAGCGCTCGCGGCGGCATGCCGGCCTGTTTGGCGAGTGTGAGCGCGATATTGCTGGCGAGATCGCCATGGCTCTTGTCACGCGTGCGATCAATCTGAACCGCTGGTTCGAGGGCGGCCGGCAGCGTGCCATCCGCCACCAGCGCGTCCAGGGATCGGTGGATCAGCAGCGAAAGTTGTTCCTTCATGAGTATCTGGAGGCTCAGCTAGGTGGCGCGATCACAAGCCGTGACGCGCGCTCGGGTGTTATGGGTTGAGTGAACCGGGCAGCATGCGGCGCGGGCGGCTATTATCCTCGTTCCGGGCCGCTATGGCCAGCGCGCCCGGCCTGCTGGCCGGGCGGCAGTTGCCTGCCGTGCGCATCAAAAGAGATCCTGGGGATCGATGTCGATGCTCCAGCGCAAGCCTCTTCTGGCGGGGAGCTGTTCGGCCTGCGCCACCAGGACATCCGCCGCCGCCTGCGCCGCTGCGCGGTTGTGGGCGATTGCCAGCAGTTGGCAGCGAAAGCGTCCGGCGCGCCTTTGCATGGGCGAGGGCAGCGGCCCGATCAGGCTCGTTCCGCGGCCCAGTGCCGCCTCGCTCGCCGAGCGCAGAGCCGCCAGAAAGTCCTCGCCCAGGCTGGCGTCGGCACAGTCGGTGCGCAGAATCAGCATCTGCCCGACTGGCGGCATGCCGCTTTCGCGGCGCTGCTGCAGCATTACAAGTGCCTGTTCCGCGTAGCTTGAGTGGAGCATGGACTGCAGCCCCGGATGGTCGGGATAGTGCGATTGCAATATCACCCGCCCCGCTGCGCCGGCGCGTCCCGCGCGCCCGGAGACTTGCGTCAATAGCTGTGCCATGCGCTCCTCACCGCGGAAATCGGCGCTGAACAACAGCGCGTCGGCATCGATGACGCCCACCAGTGAAACGGCGGGAAAATGGTGGCCCTTGGTCAGCATCTGCGTACCCAGCAGGATGCAGGGCTCACCGCGGTTGATGTCTTCAACCAGTGCGGCCATCGCTTCGCGTCCCTGCATCGAATCGCTGTCGACGCGCAAAACACGGCTCGCGGGGAAATGCTCGCGCAACGTACTCTCTACCTGTTCGGTGCCGAGGCCTGTGGTCACCAGTTGCCGGCTGTGACATTGCGGGCAGGCCCGCAGCAGTGGATTGCCGGCGCCACAGTGATGGCAGCGCAACAGGCGCTTGCCGCGGTGTACCGTCAGGCGTGCATCGCAGGCGGAGCACCCGGCGACCCACCCGCAGTCATGGCACAGCAGGGTAGGCGCATACCCGCGGCGGTTCAGGAACAATAGTGCCTGTTGCTTGCGTGCAAGACATTCCTGCACGGCGGTGATCAATGGCTCGCTGAGCCCTCCACGGAGGGGGCGTTTGCGCACATCGAGCACTTCGATTGAGGGCAGTTCAGCATCTGCCGCGCGCTGCAGCAGCCGGTGCTGCCGATAGCGCCCGGCAAGCGCATTGTGCAGGCTCTCCAGTGAGGGTGTTGCGCTGCCGAGCAATACCGGACAGTCGCTCAGCTGGCCGCGTTTGACGGCAATATCGCGGGCGTTGTAGCGGAAGCCATCCTGCTGCTTGTAGGACGCATCGTGTTCCTCGTCGACCACGATCAGTCCGGGACTGTCCAGCGGGGTGAACACCGCAGACCGTGTGCCGATCACAATACTGGCGCTGCCGTCGCGAGCGGCCTCCCAGGCGCGATAGCGCTGGGTTTCGGAGAGTCCGGAATGCAGCACCACGATCTTGCAGCTAAAACGCGCCGCAAAGCGTTCCAGCGTCTGCGGTGTGAGGCCAATTTCCGGAATGAGTACCAGGGCCTGCCGGCCGCGCTGCAGGCAGGCGGCAATCAGTTGTAGATAGACCTCGGTTTTGCCGCTACCGGTCACCCCTTCGATGAGGTGGCAACTGAAGCCCCGTTGCGCCGCCAGCAGCGCCTGTACCGCGGAGGCCTGCTCGGCGTTGAGCTCATGGCCCGGGTGGCAGTGCGGTGGCCCGGGTGTTTGCGTGGCGAGCTTGCAGGGCTCTATCAGCCCTTTGCTGTGCAATGTCCGCAGTATCCCCGGGCTGATACCTGCAGTGGTGAGCGTGGCGGTGGTCGCCGCAGTTGCTGCATGCAGGAAATCCAGCGCGCTCGACTGTTTCGGGGAGCGCGCAAGCGCGCCCGGAGGCAGACCCTTGCCACGGGCACTCAGTTGCCAGCCGGGTTCCCCCGCCGGTTCATGCGGCCTGCCCTCGCGAAGACGTTTCGGGAACAGGGCTGGATACACTTCGCCGGGGGGGTGGTGATAGTACTCGGCCGCCCACCCGGCGAGCGACAGGAGCGTCGCGTCAATCAGGGGTTCACTGTCGAGAAGTTCGGTTGCCCGCTTCAGGCTGGTCGCGGGCGCCTCACTTTCGGCGAATACCCCGAGCAGATAGCCGGTCACCTCGCGCGTACCGAACGGCACCCGCAGGCGCTGGCCGGGTTGCAGCGCGGCGATGCCCGCCGCATCCAGCGACGCCGGTGGCAGGTAGTCGAACAGTCGGCGCAGGGGTGAGGGTATCGCCAGGCGAAGTATGGACATTGCGCCGCTAGTGACCTTGAAAAACGTGCATTGTAGCAAAAGCCCCGGGACCCTTGCTTATGGCGGGCCGTCTGGTAAGATGCCCGCCTATTTTTTTGGCCGTGCGATCCGCAGGGTCCAGCTCGACATCAGGCGCGGTATCCGGCATGGCCCGGTTGGCGGCGCCGATTAACAGGAGAGTGGCAATGAAAGCAGAAATTCATCCCAAGTACGAGACCGTTACCGCGAAATGCAGTTGCGGCAACAATATTCAGACGCGCTCCACGCTGTGCGAAGATTTTCACGTAGACGTGTGTTCCGAGTGTCATCCGTTTTTCACCGGCAAGCAAAAGGTGGTCGACAGCGGTGGCCGGGTAGACCGTTTCAACAAGCGCTTCGGCAACCGCGGATCCTCGCGCTGAGAGCCATGTTGCTGCAAATTTTTTGCGGCGCTCTCGAAACGCCAGCCTCCCTCCCGGGAGCTGGCGTTTCTGCTTTCTGGCATACAGGTTTCAGCAATGATGCGCCGGAGACGCAGCCTCCCGCCGACGGGGGTTTTGCGCCTTGTTCCGGTTACCCCTTTTCTATATGCTCGGTGACCTTTTTACGGTGGCGTGCCGTATACAACAGATAGATTCATGGTTAAAGATCTCAGACAGCAGGCACTCGCTTACCATGCCGAGCCCCGGCCGGGGAAAATCAGCATCGAGCTGACCAAACCGGCGGAAACCCAGTGGGACCTTTCGCTGGCCTACAGCCCGGGAGTGGCGGAACCGTGCCGTGAGATAGCCCGGGATCCCGCTGAAGCGTATCGCTACACCGGCAAGGGCAACCTGGTCGGCGTTATCACCAACGGCACCGCAGTGCTCGGCCTTGGCAATCTCGGCGCGCTTGCGAGCAAGCCGGTGATGGAGGGCAAGGCGCTGTTGTTCAAACGTTTTGCCGGGATCAATGCGATAGATATCGAGGTGGATACGGAAGATCCCCAGGAGTTTATCGATACGGTTGCCCGCATCGCCACAACGTTCGGCGGCATCAACCTCGAGGACATCAAGGCGCCCGAGTGCTTCGAGATAGAAGTAGCCCTCGCAGAGCGTTGCGATATTCCAATTTTCCATGATGATCAACACGGCACGGCAATTGTCACTGCAGCCGGGCTGATCAACGCGCTGGAGATTCAGGGCAAGCGTCTTGAAGACGCCGTTATCACCTGTCTGGGCGCGGGCTCGGCAGCGATTGCCTGCATGCAGTTGTTGGTGAGCCTGGGCGCTCGTCGTGAGCACATATTCATGCTCGATCGTCGCGGCGTGATCTACGACGGACGCGAAGGCATTAACGCCTATAAGCAGGGCTTTGCGAACCATACCGATAAGCGCACACTCACCGATGCAATCAAGGGTGCAGACGTGTTCATCGGTCTCTCCGGCGCCGACCTGCTGAGCGCGGATATGCTGCGGTCGATGGCCGCGCGGCCCGTGGTGTTTGCCTGTTCCAACCCGGACCCCGAGATCAGCCCCGAACTGGCGCTCGCCACCCGCGACGATTCAATCATTGCCACCGGTCGTTCTGACTATCCCAACCAGGTAAACAACGTACTGGGCTTCCCGTTTATCTTTCGCGGTGCGCTCGATGTGCGAGCCTCGTGCATTAACGAGGCAATGAAAGTGGCGGCGGTGCGCGCCCTGAGTGAACTGGCGCGTGAACCCGTGCCGCAGGAAGTGCTGACTGCCTGCGGTCTGGAACGTCTGGAATTTGGCCCGGATTACATTATTCCCAAGCCGGTAGACGGGCGACTACTGGCGCACATCGCGCCGGCGGTGGCGCGGGCAGCTGTAGATACCGGCGTTGCGCGCATGCCACTTCCCGAGAACTATCACCCGACGCTGTAGCAGGCGGGCGAGACCTCAGAATATATCCTTGAGTAGATCCTGGGCGCCGCTACCATCCGGTTGCATCGGGTCGCCGTCGGGATTGCGCGCCGGCACATGCTCCTCGCGGAAAAACTCGAAAATCGCATTGCTCTGCCCGGGTGCGGCGAGCAGGCCGGTATCCGGGTCGATACGCACGGTGACCACGCCGGGTGGCAGTGGAGGTTCCTGTTCCGGTATACCTTTGAGCGCTTCGCGCATGTATTCGATCCAGATTGGCAATGCGGCGGTTCCCCCGAACTCGCGCCTGCCCAGTGGCGTGTAGTTGTCGAAGCCGACCCAGGTCGAAGTCACCACGTCACGGTTGTAGCCCGAAAACCACGCGTCCATCGGCCCGTTCGTAGTACCTGTCTTGCCGGCGATGTCGGCGCGCTCCAGCACCAGTGCCTTGGTGCCCGTGCCGCGGCGAATGACATCCCTCAGCATGCTGTTGAGAATGAAATTCACGCGCTCTTCCATAACCCGCGGCGCCGGAACCGGCCCGTCAGCAGCACCCGCGAGAATATCCTCCATGCTGAATTCTTCCGTCGGCGCGGAGGACGCCACCTGGCAGCGGGCACATACGGTGAGTGGGCGCGCTTCGAACAGCACCTCTCCGCCGATGTCTTCTATTCGCTGAATAAGGTATGGCTCGACACGATAGCCACCATTGGCCAGCACTGCGTAGGCGCTCGCCAGCTCCAGGGGTGTCATGGAAAGCGTCCCCAGCGCAAGCGACAGGTTTGGCTCTACGTCTGACATGTCCAGACCCAGCTGTTGGGCATAATCGATGAGATTGCGCACGCCGATCTGCTGCAATACGCGGATGGAGACCAGGTTGCGTGATTTGGTGAGAGCCCAGCGCAGACGAGTCGGCCCGTAAAACTTGCCGCCGTCATTCTCCGGGCGCCAGACATCCTCGAGCGAACTGTCTTCCAGCACCACGGGCGCATCGTTGACGATAGTGGCGGCGGTCAACCCGGCCTCCAGCGCAGCGCCGTAGACAAAGGGCTTGAAACTCGAGCCGGGCTGGCGTTGCGCCTGGGTCGCCCGGTTGAATTTGCTGGATTCGAAGCCCATTCCGCCGACAATGCTGCGAATGGCGCCATTCCCGGGATCGAGTGATACCAGCGCCGCCTGTGCAGCCGGCACCTGTGACAGCTGCCATTCTCCGGCCTCGTCCTGGCGCACCCTGATCAGGTCGCCCACGTCGAGTACCTCGGCAATATTTTTGGGTGCGGGCCCGGTGTAATTCTCCGTGCGATAGCGCCGCGCCTTGTCCACGCCGTTGGCAAATGGCAGCTGTACGGAGCTGCCGTCACCGAGAAGCAGAGTCGCCAGCGCTTCCTCGTTGTTGAGCGCCGTGACAATGGCTGGCTGAAGATCCGCTATAACGGCGGTTTCCTCAAGCGCGTTGCGCCAGGCGGTGGTCGGATCTGCGCCCACCCGTGCCAGCGGCAGGCGGCGTTCCGGCCCCCGGTAGCCGTGACGCGCGTCGTAGGTCAGCAGCCCGGTGATGACAGCCCGGCGTGCAACCTGTTGCAGGCGGCTGTCGATAGTGGTGTAGACATCATAGCCGTTGGTATATGCAGCCATGCCGTAACGGCTGAGCATCTCCTGGCGCGCCATCTCCGCGGCATAGTGCGCTGCGAATGCAATCTGCGCACCGTGGTGGCGTGCGGTCACGGGCGCCTCGATCGCCGCCTGGTAGGCGGCGGTATCGATGTAGCCCAGCGACAGCATCCGGCCCAGAATCCAGTCGCGACGCTCCTGGCCGGCCTGTGGGCCGCTGACCGGGTTGTTGCGTGAGGGCGCTTTGGGAATGCCGGCCAGCATGGCGTGCTGTGCCAGCGTCAACTCGCTGATGCTCTTGCCGTAGTACACCTGTGAAGCCGCCTCGAAACCGTAGGCGCGATGCCCGAGAAACACGCGATTGAAATACAGTTCAAAGATCTCGCGTTTGTCGAGAGCGCGTTCGATCTCCACTGCCAGCAGTATCTCGTTGAACTTGCGCATGAAGGTGCGTTCGAGGCTGAGGAAATAGTTGCGCGCCACCTGCATGGTCAATGTGCTGCCACCGGACCCTTTCTCGCCGGTTAGCAGCAGTTCAGAGACGGCCCGGGCGAGACCCATGAAATCGATGCCGCCGTGCCGGAAGAAACTGTCATCCTCGGCCGCCAGCAGCGCGTTCACGAACTGCTCGGGAATGGCTTCGAAGGGCAGCGGCGCGCGTTTCTGTTCTCCGAACTGACCAATCAACTCGCCCTCGCGGGTGAATACGCGCATCGGCGTTTGCAGCTTCACATCGCGCAGTGTTGCGGCGTCCGGCAGGTTGGGACTGAGGTAGAGGTAGACACCCGCGATAAGCCACGCACCGCCGAGTAAGGCGAGTGTGCAAAGGCGCAACAGAAATTTCAGAAAAGTCATTTATTCTCGGGAAAACAGTGGCCAAAGCCAGGTTTGAAGAAACATGATGCCGTGGGTTTGGTAATTATAAGCCTTTTTTGTGTTTGGATATATTTTCACCTGTGGTATATCTGTGATTCATGTATCGGGGCATAAAAATATCCTAAGTTGGTGATACAGATAGGGAAAAATTTTGCTGGGGCTAATAGGTAAAAGAAAGGGGGCGCCAGTTCTGGGGATTGATGTCAGTTCGACAACGGTGAAGTTGCTCGAGCTGAGTCACACACAGGGACAGTATCGCGTGGAAAGCTACGCGGTCACTTCGTTGCCTCAGGACGCCGTGATTGAGAAGAACGTCAACGATGTGGACGGCGTGGCGAATGCTATCCGTACGGTCGTGGCGCAGTCTCGCACGAAACTCAAAACTGTTGCTGCTGCGGTTGCCGGTTCGTCCGTCATCACCAAGATGATTGACATGCCGGAGGGACTCAGCGACGACGACATGGAAATGCAGCTTACCCTCGAAGCGGATCAATACATCCCATATCCGCTGGAAGAGGTCGCGATCGATTTTGAAGTCCAGGGGCCTTCACCGGAACGCGAGGGGCAGGTGGAAGTGCTGCTCGCGGCCTGCCGACGTGAGACAATTGATACGCGGGTTGAGGCCATAGAGTCTGCCGAGCTCACCCCTAGAATCATGGATGTTGAGGCCTACGCCATGGAGCGGGCCTTCTTCCTGCTGCAGAGTCAACTTGATCTGAATAACCAGAGCACCGTTGCCGTGGTTGATATCGGTGCAACGATGACCACGCTGAGCGTGCTGAACAACGGCCAGACGATCTATACCCGAGAGCAGCTGTTCGGCGGCAAACAACTCACCGATGAAATCATGCGCCGTTACGGTCTGCCGCTGGAAGAAGCCGGCCTGGCCAAGAAGCAGGGCGGTCTGCCGGACGATTACGAGCCCGAGGTTCTCGATCCGTTCAAGGATGCCGTTGTGCAGCAGGTGGCTCGCTCGCTGCAGTTTTTCTTTTCGTCCAGCCAGTACAACGATGTGGATCAGATAATTCTCGCCGGTGGCGTCGCTTCGATGGACGGCCTTGAAGAACTGGTTCAGGAAAAGCTGGGCACGCCGACGGTAGTGGCAAATCCGTTTGCCAACATGTCTGTTTCATCCAGGGTTAATGCGGTCGCTTTGAGTAGCGATGCGCCGGCAATGATGATCGCCTGCGGGCTCGCACTACGGAGCTTCGACTGATGGCGCAAATCAATTTACTGCCCTGGCGGGAGGAACGTCGACAGGAACTCAAGAAAGAGTTCATAGCCACCGTGTTGCTGGTGCTCGCCCTCGGCGCAGGCCTGCTGCTGTTGGCGGATCGCGTGGTCAACACCCAGATCGACTACCAGCAATCGCGCAATGAGTATCTTGAAGGCAATATCAAGGAACTCGATAAAATGGTGTCGGAAATCAGCGAGCTGCAAAAACGCCGTGACCAGCTGCTCGACCGTATGCGGGTTATCCAGGAATTGCAGGGCAACCGTCCCATCATCGTGCGCGTACTGGATCAACTTGTGCGCACAGTACCGGACGGCGTGTTCTACCAGACGCTCAGCACAAAGAACAACAGCATTACCATCAACGGCATTGCCGAATCCAACAACCGGGTATCGAGCCTGATGCGCAGTCTGGATGCTTCCGACTGGCTGGCCAGCCCCAATCTGGATGGCGTCAAGGCCGCGCCCGCCTACGGTGATCAGGCCACTACATTCAAGCTCACCGTAAAGGTGAAGGCGCCGGCTTCAGACGAGTCGGAAGAGGGTTAGAGCATGACATTTGAAGAGATAGTGCGTTCGCTGCGCGACTTCGACGTCAGCGACCTCGATTTTGACAACGTAGGGTCATGGCCCATAGCGGTGAAGGTCATCATCTGGGTTTTTCTTTTGATCGCACTGCTGGTGGGTGGCTACTACTACCACATTCAGGGGCTGCAGGAGACGCTGGCGAAGGAAGAGACCCGCGAGACGAAGCTGAAAAAGGATTTTGAGGACAAGGCGTTCAAGGCGGCGAACCTGGATGCCTACCGGCGGCAAATGATGGAAATGGAAGAATCCTTCGGCGCGCTGGTCAGCCAGCTTCCCAGCGATACAGAAGTGCCCGGGCTGCTTGAAGATATAACCAACAAGGGTTTGTTGAACGGCCTGGAAATCAAATCGATCAACCTGAACAAGGAGAAGGCCCGGGAGTTCTATGTAGAATTGCCCATGTCCATCTCGGCGATAGGTTCCTACCACGATCTGGGGGCGTTCATCAGTGGAATGGCCAGTCTTCCGCGTATTGTGACCCTGCACGACTTTAAAATTTCCATGCAAAGCAAAAATGCCAACAGGCTGGAGATGGACATAGTCGCCAAGACCTATCGTTACAAGGACGACGAGGAAGCCTGACAATGACCCGTTTTCCTCGAACTTTATTTGTATGTCTGTGCTGCGCGGCGCTGCTTTCCGCGTGTTCCACGCGAGACTTCAGCGATCTCGATGCGTTCATGGAAGAAAAGCGTGCAAAACCGGGCGGCATTATTACACCGATTCCGACCTTCAAGGCCTATGAGGCGTTTTCCTACAGTGCAACCACCTTGCGCAGTCCGTTTGAGCGGCCGATAGAAGTGCGCGAAATCGCGCAGCTGCAGGCCGTTAGTGCTATCAAGCCGGACGAATCCCGGTCCAAGGAATTTCTTGAGCAGTTCACATTTGATTCGCTCAGCATGGTCGGTACGCTGGATCGGGGCAACACCAGTTGGTCACTGATCAAGGATCCGGATGGCGGCGTGCACCGCGTCAGGATCGGCAATTATCTGGGGCGCCATCACGGGAAAATCGTGGACATGACGGACACGTACCTCGCGGTGGTGGAGATAGTGAGTGACGGCACGGATGACGGATGGGTCGAGCGCCCAAGAACGATAAAGCTCAGCGGTATGTAGCTGGCGGCTCGTTGGGTAAAGCCGAATCAAGTTAAAAATCAGAATCTGGGGACGAAGGCCGTGGGGAAAGCAAAGAAAAACTTGGGAATCTCGTTACGTGGCGCGGCAGCTGCGCTGGCGTTAAGCGTGTTGTCGGGTTTGGCGCAGGCTGCCCCGACGGTACAGGACATTGAATTCAGCTCCCGCCCGGGCAGCAAGTTCGAAGTGCGCCTGGAATTCAACGAGCCACCGCCAGAGATGAAAACCTACTCGATAGAGAAGCCGGCGCGCATCGCGGTCGACTTCCCGGGAGCTACCAGCAATCTGGAACGCAAGCGCTTTTCGCTGCCCTACGGTAATGCGACCAAGGCGGCTGTGCTGCAATCTGGCGATCGTACGCGGTTGGTGGTGAATCTGGTGAAACTCGTGCCCTTCGAAACCCGCGTGGAGGGCAACAACATGTACCTGGTGGTCGGTCAGGAAGGTGCTGACTACCTCAAGGACTCAACCGATCCGCACACTGTCGCCACGGCGGTGGAGCCGGTCACCCAGGTGGATTCGGTGATCACCGATCTGCAATTCCAGCGTACAAAAGAGGGCGAGGGCCGGTTGACCCTGCAACTGACCGATCCGTCAGTTGACGTCAACGTATTCAGCGAAGCGGGCGATGTGAAAGTCGAGTTTCTCGATACCACGGTGGAAGAGCGATTGCTGCGACGCTATGACGTCACAGACTTTGCGACCCCTGTTGTGAGTGTGGAGGTGAATACCGGTGAACGCGGCGCGAGCTTGCGGCTGAAAACCGTCGGTGAGTTTGATTACCTCGCCTATCAGACAAACAATGAGTATGTGTTGAGCGTCAAGCCGCTTTCCAAGAAAGAGGCGGAGATTCGCAAGAACGAATTTACCTATGTAGGCGATCGTATTTCGCTGAACTTCCAGGACATCGAAGTTCGCGCGGTATTGCAGCTCATCGCGGACTTTACCGAACTCAACCTCGTCGCCAGTGATACGGTATCCGGCCGCATCACCCTGCGTCTGCAGAATGTGCCCTGGGACCAGGCGCTGGAGCTGGTATTGAAGACCAAAGGCCTGGACAAGCGCCAGGTGGGCAACGTGTTGATGGTGGCGCCTGCGGCTGAAATCGCCGAGCGCGAGCGTCAGCAGATAGAAGCCAACAAACAGATAGCCGAGCTCGCGCCGTTGCAGTCGGAATTTGTGCGCATCCGTTATGCCAGTGCCGCCGAAGTGGTGAGCCTGTTCAAGGCCGGTGCCGAGGAAGGTGGCAGGCTGGTTTCCGATCGCGGCTCCGTCGTGGTCGACAAGCGCACCAACTCCCTGATCATTACCGACACGGCAATCAAACTCGCGGCGATCCGCGATCTGATTGAACTGGTGGATATTCCGGTACGCCAGGTGATGATCGAGGCACGGATCGTGATTGCCCAGTCTGACGCAACCGAAAACCTCGGCATTCAGTGGGGTGGCGGCTACCTCGATGCGGGCGACAATATTCTCTCGGTGTCTGGCAATACAGACAATGTGTTGGGGCTGAACAACTCCGTCATCAGCGGGTCTCCCGCCTCGGTCGAGTTCCCCGGCGCCCTGCTGGTGGATCTCGGAGTCGCCTCCACCAGCGGCTTTGCAGTCGGCTTTACCAGCAATGACCTGTTGCTCACCGCCGAGCTGTCCGCGCTGGAATCGGAAGGTCGGGGTGAAGTCGTTTCGCAGCCGAAGGTGATTACCGGTGACAAGCAGTCCGCCCTGATTAAATCCGGCTCCGAGATTCCCTATCAGGAGTCCTCGGCCAGTGGCGCCACAACGGTGTCCTTCAAGGAGGCTGTGCTGCAACTGGATGTGACTCCGAACATAACCCCGGACGACCGCATTATGCTGGACCTGAAGATCAACCAGGACTCCATCGGGGAACTGGTGCAGGGTGAGTTCGGCGCCCAGATACCTACCATTAACACTACCGAGATCGACACCCAGGTGCTGGTAGGTAACGGCGAAACGGTGGTGCTGGGCGGCATCTTCCGCACCGAGGACATTGAGTCGGTGAACAAGGTGCCGTTTTTTGGCGACATTCCCTACGTTGGCGCATTTTTCCGCAACGAATCCAATAGCCGGGAAAAAACCGAAACGCTGATTTTCATCACGCCGCGCATTTTGGCGGACACGCTCCTCGACTAGGGCCTGTCGATTCGACATGGTTCCCCTGCACAGAGTATTCCTTGTCGGCCCCATGGGGGCCGGCAAAACAACCATTGGCAAGTATCTCGCTGATCAGCTGAAGCTGCGCTTCTTCGACACCGACACCGAAATAGAGAAACGCACCGGAGCGGATATTCCCTGGATATTCGATGTGGAAGGCGAGGAGGGCTTTCGCGAGCGGGAGCAGCAGGTGGTAGAAGAAATGACCGAGTGGGACGATATTGTGCTCGCCACCGGTGGTGGAGCGGTGTTGCGCCCGGAAAACCGGCGGGCACTGTCTTCCCGGGGATTTGTGATATACCTCTATGCTACCGTTGACGAGCAGGTGCGACGCACCCGCCGCGATCGCCGCCGACCCCTGCTGCGCAACGCAGATCCCCGGGAAGTGTTGACGGAACTGATGGCGGTGCGGGACCCGCTCTACCGGGAAATAGCCGACCACATCATTGCCACCGATGAGTGCAGCCCGCGCACGGTGGCGCAACGACTGGTGGGTCAGCTCGCCTGAGCATGGGCAATAGCGGGCCCGAAAGGCTATCATGGCCCGCTTTCCACACACCGAGGATCGTCTGTGTCACGTTTAATGCACACGTTGCACGTGGAGCTCGGCGAGCGACGCTACCCTATTTTCATTGGCCGCGACCTGCTCGCCGAGCCCGACCTGCTGGAGCCGCAGCTTGCCGGCAATCAGGTGGTGATTGTCAGTAACGACACCGTTGCGCCGCTTTACCTCGACAAGGTACGGACATTGCTGGGCGAGCGGCGACAGGTGACGGAAGTGATATTGCCTGACGGTGAGCAATTCAAGACGCTCGCGACGCTGAGTGACATTCTCGACCGGGTCATGGCCGACCGCCATAACCGCAGCACCACGTTCATCGCACTTGGGGGCGGGGTGGTGGGCGACATCACCGGCTTCGCGGCGTCCTGTTACCAGCGCGGTGTGCGCTTTGTCCAGATACCGACCACGCTGCTTGCGCAGGTGGATTCCTCTGTGGGCGGAAAGACAGCCGTCAACCACCCCCTGGGCAAGAACATGATCGGCGCGTTCTACCAGCCCCAGGCGGTGCTGATCGATATCGACACCTTGCAAACGCTGCCTGCCAGAGAGTTCGCGGCGGGTCTGGCTGAGGTAGTGAAATACGGCCTGATTGCCGACGAGCCCTTCTATCGCTGGTTGCAAACGCACGTGCCGAAACTGTTGGCTCGCGATGAGGCGGCGCTGGCTGAGGCGATTGAACGCAGCTGCGCGATCAAGGCGGCGGTGGTAGCGGCGGACGAGAGAGAGGGAGGCCTGCGCGCCATTCTCAACCTCGGACACACCTTCGGCCATGCGATTGAGACGTCGCAGGGTTACGGCGCGTGGTTGCATGGCGAAGCCGTGGCGGCGGGGATGCTGCTGGCAGTGCAATTATCGGCGTCGCGCGGATGGATTGCGCAGGAGGAGGAGAGCGCACTGCGCGAGCTGCTGCGCGATCTGCACCTGCCCCTGGAGCCACCCGAAGGTCTGCACACAGAGGAATTTATCGATCTGATGGGGCGCGACAAAAAGGTGCTCGATGGCGGTCTGCGGCTGGTGTTGCTGCATGCAATTGGCGAGGCCGGTGTGGTGGATGACGTCGATGCCGACGAGTTGCGCAAGCTGCTGAGTGGGCGCTGACTGGCGCCGCAACGGCGTGTTTGTCCCGCTATAGGCAACTGTGTAAAATAGGCTCCCTTTTCGCCCGAGGGCCGCCTCGGCGCCGGGTGTTCCACCGTAACTTATTGATTTTCTGCATAACTTTGGACTTTGTATGAGAGCGGGCCTATACAGACCTGAAGACGTTCGTGACAATTGCGGATTCGGGTTGATTGCGCACACCTCCGGTGAAGCAAGTCATCGCCTGCTGCAAACCGCCATTGAATCGCTCACCTGCATGACGCACCGTGGGGCGATTGCCGCCGACGGCAAGACAGGCGATGGAAGCGGGCTGCTGATGCAGATGCCGCACCAGTTCATGCACACGCTGGCGCGCGAGTGCTTTGATGCGGAATTGTCCTCGACCTACGGCGTCGGCCAGATCTTTCTCAGCAACGATCCCGACAAAGCGGCCAGTGCGCGTGCGGGTACCGAGCAGGCGTTGACCGATCAGGGCCTGAAAGTGCTTGGCTGGCGCGTGGTACCCACCGATCAGACCGTCTGCGGCGAGATTGCGCTCGCCACCCTGCCGCGTATCGAGCAGGTATTCGTGGATGCCCCCGAGCTGTCCGAAGTGGATCTGACCACGCGGTTGTTTATCGCGCGTCGCCGGGCGGAGATGGCAAACCAGGACGACGCGGAATTCTACATCTGCAGTCTGTCCGGTCGGGTGATCGCCTACAAAGGCCTGGTTATGCCGGTGGACCTGCCGCGTTTCTACCGGGACCTCGACGATCCACGGCTGGAAACCGCGATCTGCGTGTTTCACCAGCGCTTCTCCACCAACACCATGCCACGCTGGCCTCTCGCGCAGCCGTTTCGCATGCTCGCGCACAATGGCGAGATCAACACCATTGAAGGCAACCGCAACTGGGCAGAGGCGCGTACCGCGCGCTTTGAAACCGAGCGTATGCCCAACATCCGCGACATCGCGCCGCTGGTGAATCGCACGGGCTCGGATTCCTCCAGCCTGGATAACATGCTGGATGTCATGCTGGCCGGGGGCATCGATATGCCCCGCGCGCTGCGTATGCTGGTGCCGCCCGCCTGGCAGAACATGGATTCCATGGATCCCGACCTGCGCGCGTTCTACGAATACCATTCCATGCACATGGAGCCCTGGGACGGACCGGCGGGCCTGGTGCTGACCGACGGCCGCTACGCGGTTTGCCTGCTTGATCGCAATGGCCTGCGCCCGGCCCGCTGGGTCAGGACGCGCGACGGCTTTATTACCCTGGCGTCCGAAATCGGCACGCACGGATACCGCAATGCCGACGTTATCGCCAAGGGGCGAGTGGGTCCCGGGCAGATCCTGATGGTGGACACCGAAACCGGTGAACTGCTGCAAACAGCGGATATCGACAACCGTCTGAAATCCAGGCAGCCCTACAAGCAGTGGTTGCGCGAGCGGGCCCAGCGCATCGAAGGCACCTTTGCGGGAGAGCTGGCCGCCGGCATAGAGCCGCAGCAACTCGACACCTACATGAAGATGTTCCAGGTGAGTTTTGAAGAGCGCGACCAGGTGCTGCGTCCGCTGGCCGAGACAGGCAATGAAGCCGTTGGCTCGATGGGTGACGACACGCCGATGGCGGTGCTGTCGCGCAAGGAGCGGGCGCTGTACGACTACTTCCGCCAGAAATTCGCGCAGGTGACCAACCCGCCTATCGACCCGTTGCGCGAGACCATTGTGATGTCTCTGGAGACGGATCTCGGCGGCGAGAAAAATATTTTCGCCGAGGGTCCGGAGCACGCGGAGCGCGTGAGTCTCGCCTCGCCCGTGCTGTCGCAGAGCAAGTTCAACACCCTGTTGCAGCTCGATCGGCCGGGCTTCGTGGTCGCCAGGCTTGACTGCGCATACCACCCGGAGCAGAAAGACCTGCGCCAGGCGGTGCAGGATATCGCCAATGCCGCGGCGGAGGCTGTGCGCTCAGGCGCCACCATTCTGGTGCTTTCCGATCGCAATATCGCCACGGACGCGCTTCCGGTACACAGTCTGCTCGCAACCGGCGCGGTGCATCACCATCTGATTCGCGAGGGCCTGCGCATCGACGCCAATATCGTGGTGGAAACCGCGAGCGCCCGCGATCCGCACCAGGTGGCCTGTTTGCTCGGCTTTGGCGCGACGGCGATCTACCCCTATCTCGCCTACAGTATTCTGGAAGATCTCATCCATACCGGCGAGGTGCTCGGTGAGCCCAGCGCCTGCTACAAGAACTACCGCAAGGGCATTAACAAGGGCCTGCTCAAGATCATGTCCAAAATGGGCATATCGGCCGTCAGCTCCTATCGCGGGGCGCAGCTCTTCGAGGCGGTCGGCCTGGCGCGGGAGGTTGTGGATCTGGCGTTTTGTGGTGTCGCTTCGCGCATAGAAGGGGCGGGCTTCGCCGAGCTGGAGCAGGATATCAAGGTGCTTTCGGCGCGCGCCTGGTCGCGGCGCAAGAACATGGACCAGGGCGGCCTGCTGAAGTATGTGCACGGCCAGGAATATCACGCCTTCAACCCCGATGTGGTGATGAGCCTGCAACAGGCGGTCACCAGTGGCGATTTCGCCGACTATCGTCGCTATGCCGCGCTGGTAAACGAACGTCCGGTGGCGACACTGCGCGATCTGCTGCGCCCCGTGGAGGCCGATGAGCCACTGCCGCTGGACTCCATCGAGCCCGTAGAAAGCATTCTGCCGCGCTTTGATTCGGCGGGTATGTCGCTGGGCGCGCTCAGCCCGGAAGCGCACCAGGCCCTGGCCACGGCAATGAATCGTATCGGCGCGCGTTCCAACTCGGGTGAAGGCGGGGAAGATCCGGAGCGCTTCGGCACCGAGCGAATGTCAAAGATCAAACAGATTGCATCCGGCCGGTTTGGCGTCACTCCGCATTACCTGGTGAACGCCGAGGTGCTGCAGATCAAGATCGCCCAGGGCGCGAAGCCCGGCGAGGGCGGCCAGCTCCCCGGCGGCAAGGTGAACGAACTCATTGCCCGCCTGCGTTATTCCGTACCCGGCGTGACGCTGATTTCGCCGCCGCCGCACCACGACATTTACTCGATTGAAGATCTCGCGCAGCTCATTTTTGACCTCAAACAGGTGAATCCGCAGGCTCTCGTGTCGGTCAAGCTGGTATCCGAACCGGGTGTGGGAACGATTGCCGCGGGTGTGGCCAAGGCCTACGCCGATCTCATCACCATCTCCGGCTACGACGGCGGTACCGCGGCAAGCCCGCTCACCTCCATCCGCTACGCCGGTTCACCCTTTGAACTGGGCCTTGCCGAAGTGCAGCAGACACTGCGGGGCAACGGCCTGCGCGGCAATATCCGCCTGCAGGCGGACGGTGGCATGAAAACCGGGCTGGATGTTATCAAGGCTGCGATTCTCGGCGCGGAAAGCTTTGGTTTCGGCACCGCGCCGATGGTTGCGCTGGGCTGCAAGTACCTGCGCATCTGTCACCTGAACAACTGCGCAACGGGTGTTGCCACCCAGAACCAGGCCCTGCGCGATGACCATTTCAATGGCACCGTTGAGATGGCCGTTAATTTCTTCACCTTTGTAGCGATGGAAACCCGCGAATGGCTGGCGCGCCTCGGCGTGCCCGATCTGCAGTCGCTGATCGGGCGTACCGACCTGCTGCAGCGGCTGCCGGGCACCACCGAGAAGCAGGCGCGGCTGGATCTCAGCCCGATCCTGTACAAGGATTCGGCCTTCGCGGGACAGCCGGAGTACTGCCAGGTTGCCACCAACGCACCCTTCGACAAGGGCGAGAAAGCCGAATACATGGTCGCCACCTGTCTCGAGGCCATTGAAACGCAGTCGGGCGGCGAATTCGAGTTCGCGGTAACCAACTGCGACCGCTCTATCGGTGCGCGCCTGTCGGGTGAAATCGCGCGCCGCTACGGCAACACCGCGATGGAGGCCACACCCATCGTACTGCGCCTGACAGGTACGGCAGGCCAGAGTTTCGGTGTATGGAACGCGGGCGGCCTGCACATGTATCTCGAGGGAGATTCCAACGATTACGTGGGCAAGGGCATGGCCGGCGGCAAACTGGTGGTGTATCCCCCAGCCGACAGCAGCTATGCTTCCAATGAAACGCCGATTATCGGCAACACCTGCCTGTACGGCGCCACCGGTGGGCGGCTGTTTGCCGCCGGCATAGCGGGTGAGCGCTTCGCGGTACGCAACAGCGGCTGTCACGCGGTTGTGGAAGGCGCTGGCGATCACTGCTGTGAATACATGACGGGCGGTACCGTGACCGTGCTGGGCCCCACAGGCGTGAATTTTGGCGCGGGCATGACCGGCGGCTTCGCCTATGTGCTGGATGAAGACCGGCGTTTCATCGACAAGTACAACAGCGAACTGGTGGAGATCCACCGGGTGAACCCCGAATACATGGAGCCATACAGAAACCATCTGCGCAGTATCATGGTCGAATTTGTGAACGAAACCGGATCACAGTGGGGGCAGTATCTGCTGGATCGTTTTGAAGACTATATCGGCAGGTTCTGGCTGGTAAAACCGAAGGCGGCCGATCTCGACCGCCTGTTGTCGCGGCTGCGCAACACCGACTAGGTGCTCCGGCCAGGAAAGTGATATGAGCAAACGGGAAACAAACCATTTTCAGTTTATGGACGTCCCTCGGGGCGATCCTGACAGATACTCGTTGCGCACGCGCAAGCGGCAGTACGTTGAAGTCTACAAAGAGTTTACCGAAGAGCAGGTTGTGGATCAGTCGTATCGCTGCATCGAGTGCGGCAATCCCTACTGCGAATGGAAATGTCCGGTACACAATTTTATTCCCAACTGGCTGAAGCTGGTTGCCGAGGGCAACCTGTTTGAGGCGGCGGAGCTGAGTCACCAGACCAATACGCTGCCCGAAGTATGCGGCCGTGTTTGCCCGCAGGATCGTCTCTGCGAAGGTGCCTGCACGTTGAATGACGGTTTTGGCGCTGTCACCATTGGCGCCTCCGAGAAGTACATCACCGATACCGCGCTTGCCATGGGCTGGCGCCCGGACATGTCCGGCGTGGTGCCAACCGGCAAGAAGGTGGCGATCATTGGCGCGGGCCCTGCCGGGCTCGGCTGTGCCGACGTGCTCACCCGCAACGGCGTCAAGGCGGTGGTGTTCGACCGCTACCCGGAGATCGGCGGCCTGCTGACATTCGGCATACCGGAATTCAAGCTGGAAAAATCCGTGATGTTCCGTCGCCGCGAAATTTTTGAGGGCATGGGGATCGAGTTTCGCCTGAATACCGAGGTGGGCAAGGACGTCGGCATCGATGAACTCATGGCCGAATACGATGCGGTATTCCTCGGCATGGGAACGTACGCGCCCATGCGTGGCAACTTCCCCGGCGAGAACCTGCCCGGCGTTTACAAGGCGTTGCCGTACCTGATCGGTAACGTCAATCACAATCAGGGCTGGGAACAGGATCCGCAGGACTACATCAATCTCAAGGGCAAGCGCGTGGTTGTGCTCGGTGGCGGTGACACCGCCATGGATTGCGTGCGCACCGCCGTGCGCCAGCAGGCCGAACACGTTATCTGCGCCTACCGGCGCGATGCCGAAAATATGCCCGGCTCGCGCAAGGAAGTGAAAAACGCGCGCGAGGAAGGTGTGCAGTTCATGTACAACATCCAGCCGATAGAAGTGGTGGAGTATTTCGGCCAGGCCTGTGGCGTGAAAATGATACGCACGGAACTGGGCGAACCCGATACCGACGGTCGGCGTCGTCCGGAGCCCATTCCCGGCAGCGAAGAAGTGCTGGAGGCGGATGCCGTGATTATCGCGTTTGGCTTCCAGCCGAACCCGCCTGAGTGGTTTGCCGATATCAGTGTGGAAACCAACGACTGGAATGGCGTGGTAGCGGAGGAGTTCCAGCCGCACCCGTTCCAGACCACCAACCCCAAAGTGTTTGCCGGCGGCGACATGGTGCGCGGCGCCGATCTCGTGGTCACCGCGATCTGGGAAGGTCGCCAGGCCGCCGAGGGCATACTGGATTATCTAGGCGTATAACGGCCCTCATGACAGAACTCAAAAATGACCGCCTGCTGCGCGCACTGCTGCGCCAGCCGGTTGATCGCACGCCCATATGGATGATGCGCCAGGCGGGACGCTACCTGCCCGAGTACCGGGCCACCCGCGAACAGGCCGGCTCCTTTCTCGATCTGTGCATGAATGCCGAGCTTGCCTGCGAAGTTACCCTGCAGCCCCTGCGCCGCTATCCCATGGATGCCGCGATCCTCTTCTCGGATATTCTCACCGTGCCCGACGCCCTGGGGCTGGGGCTGTATTTTGCAGAGGGCGAAGGACCGAAGTTTCGCAAGACGGTGCGCACGGAAGCGGATCTCGCGGCGCTCAACAGCATCCGCGCGGACGACGATCTGGGCTATGTGATGAATGCGGTGCGCACAATCCGCCGGGAGCTCGCGGGTTCCGTGCCGCTGATCGGTTTTTCCGGCAGCCCGTGGACGCTGGCCACCTACATGGTGGAAGGCGGTTCCTCACGCGATTTCGTGAACGTCAAACGCATGGCCTACGACCAGCCCGCGCTGATGCATGCGCTGCTTGAATTACTGGCCGATGCCGTGGCGGACTACCTGAGTGCGCAGGTGCGCGCGGGCGCCCAGGCGCTGCAGATTTTCGATACCTGGGGTGGCGCGCTGAGCGCGGCCGGCTACCGTGAATTTTCCTTGCAGTACATGCAACGCATCGTGAAACAGCTACCGCGTGAGGCAGATGGCCGCGAGGTGCCGGTGATTCTGTTCACCAAGGGCGGCGGCCAGTGGCTGGAAGCCATCGCCGATACCGGTGTACAGGCCGTGGGCATCGACTGGACCACCGATATCGCCTCTGCCCGCGAGCGGGTGGGCGAGCGTGTGGCGCTGCAGGGCAATATGGATCCCACGATGCTGTACGCCTCGCCGGAGCGCATCAGGCACGAGGTAGACAGTATTCTGGCGGGTTACGGCGAGGGCAGCGGGCACGTGTTCAACCTGGGCCACGGTATCACGCCGGGGGTGAACCCGGAGCACGTCACTGCCTTTGTCGATGCGGTGCTCGAGCTGTCACCCCGGTACCATCAGCAGAATTGACGCTCCCCGGGGCTGGCAGCCCGGTTGCTCAGCCCGCTTCCCGGCGCGCCGCCTCGGCGGCATCCGCGCAGGTGAAGCCGTGATCCATATCCAGTGCGGGCTGGTCGCTTGAGGGCCGGCCCACCACCTTCGCGGGTACGCCGGCCACCGTCGTGTGGGGCGGCACATCTTCCAGCACCACGCTGCCCGCACCTACCTTGGCGCCCTCGCCAACGCGGATATTGCCCAGGATTTTCGCCCCCGCGCTGATCAGTACGCCGTTGCCTATCTTCGGGTGGCGGTCACCTTCATCCTTGCCGGTGCCGCCGAGCGTCACGGATTGCAGGATGGAAACGTTGTTGCCCACGACAGCGGTTTCGCCAATCACCAGGCCGGTCGCGTGGTCGAGCATGATGCCGTGGCCCATGCGCGCCGCGGGGTGGATGTCGACGCTGAATTCCACCGACATGCGATTCTGGAAGAACAGCGCCAGTGGCTCGCGCCCGTTCTGCCACAGCCAGTGCGCCACACGCTGTGTCTGCAGTGCGTGGAAGCCCTTGAAATAGAGAAACGGAATGTAGAGCTCATGGCAGGCGGAGTCGCGTTCTTTCACTGCGCGCAGGTCGTCGCGCACCGCCGCGCGAATGCCGGCATCACTGTTCATCGCCTCGAGCATCACCTCGCGCAGCAGCAGGGACGACGCGGTTGGGCTGTCGAGCTGGCTCGCCAGGTGAAAACTGAGCGCCATCTCGAGCTGCGCATGGTTGAGAATGGTGGCGTGCAGGAAGCTGGCGAGAATGGGCTCCTCGCTGGCGTGTAGGCTGGCCTCCTCCCGAATCTGTTGCCAGAACGGGTCCGGACTGTTACTGGACATGGGTATACCTCGCTTGCGAGCCGGAACTGTAGCGTATTCGCCGGTTCGCGTCACGGCGCGAGGCTGGCCTGCAAACACCACAACGGGTGGCCGCTGTCCCGGTATTTCTGCTCGAAGCGGCTCAGCGGCACCACCTCGGGGGGGAGCTGCTGCACACGCGCCGCGGGCCTCCCCGCCAGTGCCAGGGCTGCACGGAACTCCTCCACGTAGAGCTGCCAGTTCGAGCGCAATTCCAGCGCACCGCCGAGCGCGAGCAGCGCTGCAAAGGCCGGATGCCCGTGTACGCGCCGCTTGAGATGCGCGGACTTCGGCCAGGGGTTGGGATACAGCAGGTAGTGGTGATCAAGGGTTTGCGCGTCTGCCGCCAGTAGTTGCCAGATGGCCTCGCAATCTGCCCGCAGCAGCAGGTAGTTGCTCCGGGCGTCTGGCTGCGGGCCCCTCGCGAGCCGGTGGGATGATTTGTCCACGCCCACCACAAAATGGCCCGGGTGCCGCCTGGCCAGGGTTTCGGTGCTGTGCCCGGTGCCGCAGAATGAATCCAGCACCAGGGGGCGTTGTTGTGCGTGCATGCCCCTGCGCAGCCGCGCGTAGGCGTCTAGATTGTGCGGCGACACCGGTGGCCGGTAGGCATGCGCGAGGTGTTTACGCACCAGCTCTGCCAGGCGTGGATGCAGCCCCGCCTGATTGGAGCTCACGCGTCGAGAAGTTGCCTGCACCTGCCGCACGCCTCCGTTGCAGTGAATCACGCCGCTATTTGATGTTGATCACGGCCGCTGCGATCATAGCGTTCGATAATGGGCAATTCCACAACAGGGCAACCGCATGCGCGATGATCTGCGCCCCTACTGGGTGAAAAAATGCTACATGGCTTTCCGGCACTGGTACTCGGAATATTTCATAGCGCCTGAATGCGAGAGCCTGGGGCCGCATCACATGTTGATGAAGCCGTGGTACGTGCATATCTCCGGCAATAATGTCCGTATCGGGCGCTGTTTCACCGCCATCGGCGAACCCGGCAATCGCGTGGAGTTGGGAGTGTGGGGCCGCAACGCCGGCGAGGGGCGTATCGAACTTGGCGATTGCTGCCTGATGAGCCCTGGCGCGCGCATCAGCGCGAGCGATGAGATTGTGCTGGGCAACGGTGTGATGCTGGCAAACGGCGCCTACATAACCGACTCCGACTGGCACCAGATTTACGATCGCATGGAGCGCCCGGAACCCGCGCCGGTGCATATCGGCGACAACGTATGGCTGGGAGACAACTCCCTGGTATTGAAAGGCGTGACCATCGGTGACAACAGCATCGTCGCCGCCCGCGCCGTGGTCACGCACGACGTGCCCGCCAATAGCGTGGTGGCCGGCAACCCGGCCAAGGTGGTGAAGGAGCTGGACCCGGAACGAACATTCCGTACGCGCATGGACTATTTCAGCGATCCGGCGGGGATGGAGCAGTTCATGGATGCAGTCGACCGCGAAGTACTCAAGGATAACGGCACGCTGCGCTGGCTGTGGTCGGTGCTGTATCCGCCCTCACGCAAGGCGCGCTGAGCCGCCGGCCGGCGCTCAGAACAGTTCCAGCGGTGGTTCCTGCAGGGCCGAGAGCTGTTCGCGCAACTCCAGGATGTGGTCTGCCCAGTAGCGATCGGTATTGAACCAGGTGAAGCTGCGCGGGAAAGCGGGGTCAGACCAGCGGCGGGCGAGCCACGCGGCGTAGTGCATCAGGCGCATGGTGCGAAGCGATTCAACCCAGCGCAACTGGCGCGGATCGAAATCGCTGAACTCGTTGTAACCCTCTGCCAGCTCCGACAGTTGCAGTTGGCGTTCGCTGCGGTCGCCGCTGAGAAACATCCACAGGTCCTGAATGGCCGGCGCCATGCAGCAGTCGTCCAGGTCCACGAAATGTGCGGTGTTGTCGCGCCAGAGAATATTGCCTACGTGGCAGTCGCCGTGCACACGCTGCAGTTCATCGGCGCCCACCTCGCCGTAGAGGGCGCCGACGGTCGCTACCAGGTCGGTGGTGAGCGATTCATAGGCGGCAATGAGATCGCGCGGAATAAAACCCTCGAGCAGGAACGCCCGGCTCTGCACCAGCATGCGCTCGACGCTCAGGCTCTCGCGTTCGCTGAATGTGGCGGCCTTGCCCACCGCGTGGATACGCCCCACGGTCCTGCCCAGCACCAGCAGGTTGTCGAGATTGGATAGCTCCGGCGGATAGCCGCCGCGCCGACGGAACAGGGCGAAGCGGAAGCCCTCGAAGTGATGCAGGCTTTCGCCGCTGCTGTCGGTTATGGGCGCGACCACCGAAAGGTCGGCATCAACCAGTTCGTGGCTGAAGGCGTGTTCCTCGAGAATCTGCGCATCGCTCCAGCGCCCGGGGCGGTAGAACTTGGCGATGAGCGGTTCGGCGTCTTCGATACCCACCTGGTACACGCGGTTTTCGTAACTGTTCAGTGCCAGCAGGCGGGCATCGCTGAGATACCCGCACGACTCGACGGCCGCGATCACTCTGTCCGGGTTCAGCCTGTCATAGGGATGCTCGTTCATTGTGGGTCGTTCGCCTCCATCAGCAGCCCGGCACTCTTGATCTGCGCGAAGAGCTGGTCGCCGGGCGCAAGTTGCAGGCCGACGGCAGACTTGCGCGTAATCCGGCCGAGCAAAAACTGTGAGCCCAATGCCAGGCGCACCAGGGTATGCGCGCCCTGCGTGCGCTGCAGTTCGCTGACGGTAACCGGCAGAATATTCAATATGCTGCTCTCTTTGGGCCTGTGCCGGCAGAGGCTGACATCCCTCGCCGGAATGCGCACACGGCGCACGGTGCCCGGCGGGTGGGGAAGCTGGTTGACATACAGGGTTTGTCCTTCCACCGACAGTTCGGTGAGTTCGAAGTTTTCATCGTGACCGAGCACGGTAGCACGGACTATGGCCGCGGCGCGTTCGTCCTGCGCCAGGCGGGTATCGAGGCGGCTGCAAAGTTGCAGCAGCGGGCCGTGTTCCACCACGCGGCCACCCTCGAGCAGGAGCAGATCGTCGGCGAGCTGGGTAAGCTCTTCCAGCGCGTGGCTCACGTAGAGAATGGGTAGCTCAAGTTCCGCTGCCAGCCGCTGCAGACAGCGCAGGCAGTGCCGGCTCGCGGCGTCGTCGAGGTTGGCCAGCGGCTCATCGAGCAGCAACAGCCGCGGCGCGGTGAGCAGCGCGCGGCCGATCGCCACGCGTTGCTGTTGCCCCGCCGAGAGCGTGTCAGAGCGCTGTGCAAGCAGCGCTTCCAGTTCCAGCCAGGCGATGACGTCCGCCATCTCCGGGCCCTGCCGGTTGTCCCGGCGCGTCAGCGCATAACGCAGGTTGCCCAGCACATCGAGGTGCGGGAACAAACGCGCATCGCTGAATACGTAGCCGATCTGGCGTTGCCAGGGCGGCAGCTTTTGCCCCGCCGCCTGCCAGTGTTCACCGTTGAAAGCGATGCGCGCGTTGTCGCCCGCATCGCGCAGCCCCGCGATGCAGTCGAGCAGTGTCGTTTTGCCGCTGCCGGAAGGCCCGCAGATAGCGGTTACGCGATCCGTGGGAATGTCGCATTGCACTTGCAGCGTGAAACCCTGCTCGCCCGCGCACTGAATATCCAGGCTCAGCGCGTTCATGCCTGCAACCGCCAGACGCGCGGACCTTCGCGGCGATAGAGGAAAAACAGCAGCAGCAGGGAGAACACCACCAGGGCGCCGGCCAGCCGATGCGCTTCGGCGAACTGCAGCGACTCGACATGATCGTACAGGGCGATGGACAGCACCTGCGTCTCGCCCGGTATGTTGCCGCCGATCATCAGCACCACGCCGAATTCACCCACGGTATGCGCGAAGCCGAGGCTCGCGGCGGTGACGAAACTGCGCGCGCTGAGCGGCAGCACGATCGAGCGGAACTGGTCGAAGCGGCTGGCGCCCAGCGTGGCGGCCGCGTCCAGCAGACCACCCGGAATGCGCTGGAAAGCGCCCTGCAGCGGTTGCACCACGAAGGGCATCGAGTAGATGACCGACCCTATCACCAGGGCGCTGAAACTGAAGGCCAGGCGTTCGCCCGTGAGCGCTTCCCAGGCGCGCCCCAGCGCGGTATCCGGCGCGAACATCAGCAGCAGGTAGAAGCCGAGCACGGTGGGCGGAAGAATCAGCGGCAGTGCGACCAGCGCCTCGATCAGCGCGGTGGAACTGCCGTGGCGCCGCGAGAGCCACCAGGCCAGGGGCGTGCCCAGCAGCAGCAGGATCAGCGTGGTTACCGAGGCGAGCGCGACGGTCAGGTAGATCGCATCGAGTTCGGCGCTGTTCAGGGGCAAGGGTCGTAGCCGGCGTGAATAATCTGGGAGCGCACGGTAGCACTTCTGATCCACTTCAGATAGCGCTGCAGGCTGTCACCCTCGCCGAGCACCAGCGCGAACTGTTGCAGCGGCCGGTGCCAGCTCGCCGGTATGGGTACCGGCTCCGCGGGCGCCAGCGCGAGCGGAATCAGCGCGAGATCGGCCGCGCCGCTGTGCCAGATCTGGTAGGCCTGGGCCACGTTGTTGCCGCGCACCAGGGTGCGTGCCGCGCCGGGCAGGTAGGCCTCGCGCGCGAGCACATCCAGGGCCGCTTCCCCGTAGGGCGCGGTGGCGGGGTTGGCGATGGCGACGCTCACATCGGCGCGCGCGAGGTCTGCCAATTCGCCGCCCACCAGAACCAGCCGGCCGCTGGCGTAGCAGAACGCGGCGGCGGCCTCGGCGATACCGCCGGCGATGAGCGCTTCGGGACGTTCGCGATCGGCGGAGAAAAACACATCGTAGGGCGCGCCATGCAGAATCTGGGTGGCCAGCACCCCGCTGGAAGCGCTGCTCAGGCGCACCTCGATACCGGTGCGCTGGGTGAAATCCTCACTCAGGCGCTGCAGAACCGGTTTGAAATTCGCCGCCACCGCCACCCGCAGCGGTTCCGCCGCCAGCACGGGCAGACATATCGAGCACAGCACAGCGGCAATAAAACGCATGACAGTTCCTGCAAGCTGGCGGTCAACCGGCGGGCGCCGGCGTGCGCGCCAGACACCACACTTCTATATGCGCAGCCCCGGCGGCGGCAAGTTCATGGGCAATCGCCGCGGCGGTCGCGCCCGTGGTGAGCACGTCGTCGACGATGGCGATGCGCAGATTGTCACACGGCCCCAGCACTGTAAAGGCGCCGCGCAGGTTCGCCTTGCGCTCGCCGGCGCCCATGCCGGACTGCGGCCGGGTGGCGCGATTGCGGCGCACGAGAGTGGGGTGCACCGCGGCCTGCACAGGGCTCCCACGCTGCCTCTGTAGCTGCCTCGCCAGCAGCTCCGCCTGGTTATAGCCGCGCCGCCAGCGCCGCTGCCAGTGCATGGGCGCGGGTACCATCAGGTCAATGTTGTGGCTGTGGGTGGCTCCCCGATGCCACAGGTCAGAGAGGAGCGGGGTAAGCCAGCGCTCACTCTGGTACTTCCAGCGCTGGATGATATGGGCCATGTGTTCGTCGTAGATCCAGGGTGCGATGGCTTGTGCAAAGGGCGGCGGGTGTGTCAGGCAGGCGCCGCAGATGGCGCCGCCCGCCGCTAGCGAAGAGCGGGCGCCCGGCATTGGCGCGGGCAGCGAAATGGCGCAGCGCCGGCAGGCGTGAGCATTGCGCACGAGGTCCGCGCGGCAGCCCGCGCACATTGGCAGGGGGCTGTCGCTGCGCAGGCCGCAGAGTGCACAGCGCTGTGGGAAGAAGGCGTCAGCGAGTAGCCTGCCCAGGCTGTTAACCATAATTACCTCCTCCGGTTGACAGGATGTCCGGCCGCCGTATCATTAGCCGCTGCCATCCATTCCTTTTGCCCGGCGGAACCTGTTATGTCTGAAGAGCGTGCTGTCTATCACGTCACACCCATGAACAAGCCGGCGGACGACCTGCGCCACGACTGGACGCGCGCTGAAATCGAGGGCCTGTTCGCGCTGCCCTTCAACGACCTGCTGTTCCGTGCGCACAGCGTGCATCGTGAGTATTTTGACCCAAACCGCGTGCAGGTGAGCACATTGCTTTCCATCAAAACCGGCGCCTGCCCGGAAGACTGCGCGTACTGTCCGCAGAGCACGCGCTACGACACCGGCCTCGAAGTGGAACAGTTGATGGCGGTGAACGAGGTGCTGGAGCAGGCCCGGGCCGCCGCCGCCTCGGGCGCCACGCGGTTCTGCATGGGCGCCGCCTGGCGCTCGCCGAAAGACCGCGACATGCCGCAGGTGGTGGCCATGGTGAAGGGCGTGAAGGCGCTCGGTCTGGAAACCTGCATGACGCTCGGCATGCTCAGCGACAGTCAAGCGGAGGAACTGGCCGGGGCGGGGCTGGATTACTACAACCACAACCTGGACACCTCGCCGGAGTACTACGGTGACATCATCACCACCCGCACCTATCAGGATCGGCTGGAAACGCTGGAGCATGTGCGACGCTCGGGCATGAAGATCTGTAGCGGCGGGATCGTGGGCATGGGCGAGGAGCGCGGCGACCGCGCGGGCCTGCTGGAACAGCTCGCCAACCTGCCACAGCACCCGGAAAGCGTGCCGATCAACATGCTGGTGCGAGTGGAGGGTACGCCGCTGGCCGGGGAGGAAGATCTCGATCCCTTCGAGTTTATTCGCACCATCGCCGTGGCGCGGATTCTGATGCCCGCGTCTCACGTGCGGCTCTCTGCAGGGCGCGAAGCCATGAACGAGCAAATGCACGCGCTGGCCTACTTCGCGGGCGCCAACTCGATATTCTACGGCGAGAAACTGCTGACCACACCGAACCCGGAAGCCAACGCGGATATGGCGCTGTTCACGCGCCTGGGCATTCAGCCGGAGGAACACACACTCAGTGAGGCGCCCGCCACCCCGGACCCGCGTTTCTACGACGCGGCAGCGCACTAGCCCGGCCCCGCTTCGCGGCCGGCTTTAGCCATGGGCGGATTCGCCGAACGACTCGCGCACGCATTGCGCGAGCGCGAGGCCGATGGGCTGATGCGCCAGCGGCTGACGCTGGAATCCGCCCAGGGGCCGGTCATCCGCCTGGGCGGGCGCGAGTGCGAGTACCTGAATTTCTGCAGCAACGATTACCTGGGCCTCGCGGCGCATCCGCAGGTGGTGGCGCGGTTTCGCGCGGCGGCGCAGGAATACGGCGTGGGCAGCGGCGCCTCGCACCTCGTGTGCGGCCACAGCACGCCGCACCATGCGCTGGAAGAGGCGCTGGCGGCCTTCACCGGGCGCGAACGGGCGCTGCTGTATTCCAGCGGCTACATGGCGAATACCGGCGTACTCACCGCGTTGCTGCGCCGGGGCGACAGGGTATATGAAGATCGATTGAACCATGCCTCGCTGCTGGACGGTGGCCTGTACAGTGGCGCGCGGTTCGCGCGTTTCGCCCATAACGACCCGGCAGCGCTGGCGCGCAAACTCGCGGCGGCGAGTGGCACCGACAGCGATGGCGCCAGCCTGGTGGTGGTGGACGGCGTGTTCAGCATGGACGGCGACAGCGCCCCGCTGGGTGAGCTGGCGCAATTGTGCGCCGCCCACGATGCGTGGCTGATGGTGGATGACGCCCACGGTTTCGGTGTGCTCGGCGAGCGCGGCGCCGGCAGCACGGAAGAGGCGGGGCTCGGCGCCGACGACGTACCGATACTGATGGCCACGCTGGGCAAGGCCCTGGGTACCGCGGGCGCCTTCGTCGCGGGCTCGCAACTGTTGATAGACAGCCTGCTGCAGTTTTCGCGCAACTACATCTACACCACGGCGTTGCCGCCCGCCGTCGCCGCGGCGAGCCTGGAAGCGCTCACGCTGCTGCAGGCCGAGCCCTGGCGACGCGGGCGGCTGGCTGAACTGGTGGCCCGCTTCCGCGCCGGCGCGGCCCAGCTCGACCTGCCCCTGCTGGCATCCCACAGTGCGATTCAGCCGCTGCTGGTGGGCGAGGCACGGCGCGCGGTGGCGCTCAGTGAGCGCCTCGCGGAGAGCGGCTGCCTGATCAGTGCCATTCGCCCGCCCACGGTGCCGGCGGGCACCTCGCGCCTGCGCATCACCCTCAGCGCGGCGCACACAGAAGCGCAGGTGGACCACCTGCTGGCGCTGCTGGCAGACAGTTGGCGGCAGCACTGAGATGGATGTGAAGGTCGCAATGCAGGCCGAGGCGAACGTTGAGGTGCAGGCCGACGCGAAGGTCAAGGTGACGGTTGAATACCTGCCGGCCACCGGCGCGGCACAGCAGTCGTTCGTGTTGCTGCATGGCTGGGGCTGCAACCGGCAGATCTGGCGCGCGCTGATTCCCGCCCTGCGCCCCTGGGCCGACCTGACGCTGGTGGATATTCCCGGCTGCGCGCCCGGCCTCGCCACGGCGCAGCCACCCGGTATCGAGGAGACGCTCGACGGCATTCTGGCCGTTGCCCCCCGGCGGGCCGTGTACGTGGGCTTCTCACTCGGCGGCCAGTTGGCGGTGGCGCTGGCGGCGCGTGCGCCAGAGCGGGTGGCTGGCGTGATCACGCTGTGCAGCAACCCCTGTTTCGTGGCGCAGGACGGCTGGCCGGGCATGCCGGCCGACACCTTCGCACAATTCAAGGCAGACGTTGCCCACACACCGGAGATTGCGCTCGCGCGCTTTTGCGCGCTGCAGGTGCTGGGCTGCCGGCAGCGCGGGCCACTCCTGCGCCTGCTGCGCGGCCTGCTGCCGCCAGCGGCGGCCACGCAGGCAGGCGAAGAAGCCGAGAACACATTGCACAGCGGGCTGCAGTGGCTCGCGCAACTGGACCAGCGCCAGATGCTGGCGCGCCTTGCCGTGCCCCAATGGCACCTGCTCGCGGCGCAGGACGCGCTGGTGCCGGGCGCGGTGGCGGGCGCAATGCGCCGTATTCTGCCGCCGGGAGACGCCGCGCAAGTGCATGTGCTGGAAGATGTGGGGCATCTCGCACCGCTGGCGGAACCCGAAACCATCGCCGCGCTCATGGCGGATTTTGTGACCACGAACGGACTGCGCGAGGCGCCTGTTGCGCGCCCCGCCGGCATCCCCCGGCGGGCGGTGGCGGACTCCTTCAGCCGCGCCGCCGGGCGCTACGATTCGGTGGCGCACCTGCAGCAGAAAGTAGGCATTCACTTACTCGAAAGTATCGATAACACCAAGGCTGACCCTGAGCATATCGTGGACCTGGGTTGCGGTACGGGCTTCTTCGCCAGCGCGCTGCGCGAGCGCTTCCCGGGCGCCAGCTACCTCGGCGTCGACCTGGCGCTGGGCATGCTGAAGCACGCGCGCGCGCAGCATGCCGGCGAGCTGGATTGGGTGGCCGGCGATGCCGAAGCGTTGCCGCTGGCGGCGGGCTCCGTAGACGTGCTGTTCTCCAGCCTGACCCTGCAATGGTGCGACCGGCTGGATCTGTTCTTCGCCGAGGCTCAGCGAGTACTTGCTCCCGGCGGTGTGTGTGTATTCACTACGCTTGGCCCCGACACGCTGCGGGAGCTGCGCGCCGCCT
This sequence comes from uncultured Halieaceae bacterium, assembly GCA_963976655.1. Taxonomy (GTDB): domain Bacteria; phylum Pseudomonadota; class Gammaproteobacteria; order Pseudomonadales; family Halieaceae; genus Marimicrobium. Next base: position 3,489 of record CAXBLB010000006.1, on the reverse strand, counting down.
GGGCGGAAGTGGACAATCACCCACACGTGAACCACTTCGCGCCGCTGGCAGAGGTGCAGGCCGCGGCGGACTCGGCGCGCGGCCTGGCGCTGCGCATGGCATGCCGCGACTACCAGCTCAGCTACCCGCGGGTGCGCGATCTGCTGGATGAACTCAAGGCGCTCGGTGCGCACAATATGAACCCCGGGCGGCCTGCGGGCCTGGCCGGGCGCAGTGCGTTGCAGGGTATGCTCAGGGCCTACGAACAGCAGCGGGTTAACGGCGTGTTGCCGGCCACTTATGAGGTAGTTTTCGGCAGCGTGGAGAAGCTATGAGCAACGCGTATTTTGTCACCGGCACCGACACCGAAGTGGGCAAGACGGCGGTGAGCTGCGCGCTGTTGCACGCGGCCGCGGGGCAGGGCCTGCGCACCGCGGCGATCAAACCGGTGGCGGCGGGCTGTGATGCCCAGGGGCAGAACGAGGATGCGCTGGCGCTCATGCAGGCGATGACGCTGGAACTGGGTTACCCCCAGGTGAACCCGGTGGCATTGCAGGAGGCCATTGCGCCGCACCTCGCCGCCCAACACGAGGGCAGGCAGCTACAGGTGGCGCGCCTGGCGGGACTCTGCCGCGGCGTGCTCACGGCGGGCGCGCAGTTCAACCTGGTGGAGGGCGCGGGCGGCTGGCGCGTGCCGGTGAATCCCCGCGAGACGCTGGCGGATCTCGCCCGCGAACTGCAGTTGCCGGTGTTGCTGGTGGTGGGCATGCGGCTGGGGTGTATCAACCACGCGCTGCTCACGGCGGAAGCCGTGCGCCACGACGGGCTGAGGCTTGCGGGTTGGGTGGCCAACACCAGCGGCGAGCAGATGAGCTGCTTCGATGAGAACCTGGACACATTGCGCCGCCTGCTGCCCGCCCCGCTGCTCGGCGTGGTGCCGCGCCTGAGCCCGTGGGACGCCGCAGAGGCCGCGAACTATCTAGAGATTCGGCCGCTTCTGGACGCCTGAGGGCGGCGATATTGCCCCACGCGAGGCGGCCAAACGCGCCCTGCCGTGCTTTCCCCAAATCTACGAAAATGCGATCCAGGCCCTTGATTTCGGCGTAATTATAGTCAGAATGTGAGCAGTGCAAACATAGCCCGAGCCGCTCCCGCCCAACGCGGTGCGGCGCGGGCATTTTTCCCAGCCGTGAGGACACCACCATGCCACAGTTTCGGGCGCCCGTTCGCGACATCCAGTTCGTGATCAACGAAGTACTTGAAGCCGAAAAGCTCTACCAGAGCCTTCCCGGCTGCGAGGAAGCCACCGAAGACCTGATGAACGCCATTGTTGAAGAGGGCGCGCGCTTTGCCGAAAACGTGCTCGCGCCGCTGTATCAAAGTGGCGACGAAGAGGGCTGCACGTGGAGCGAGGAGGGCGTGAAAACGCCTGAAGGCTTCGCCGATGCCTACCGCCAGTACGTGGAGAACGGCTGGCCCGCGCTCAGCGCGGAAACCGAATACGGCGGCCAGGGCATGCCGAACCTGCTCGGCATTATGATGAACGAGCTGGCGGGCACGGCAAACTGGTCGTGGCTGATGTACCCCGGCCTGAGCCACGGCGCGGTGCACACCCTGGAGGCGCACGGCGACGACACCCAGAAGCAGCTGTACCTGCCGAAGCTGATTTCCGGTGAATGGACGGGCACCATGTGCCTCACCGAATCCCACTGCGGCTCCGACCTGGGTCTGCTGCGCAGCAAGGCCGAGCCCCAGGCGGACGGCAGCTACGCCATTACCGGCACCAAGATCTTCATCAGCGCCGGTGAGCACGACATGTCTGAGAACATCGTGCACATCGTGCTGGCGCGCCTGCCGGATGCGCCGGAAGGCACCGCGGGCATCTCGCTGTTCATCGTGCCCAAGTTCAACGTGAACGACGACGGCGGCGTGGGAGAGCGCAACGCGGTGCACTGCGCGTCCATCGAGGAGAAGATGGGCATTCACGGCAACGCCACCTGTGTGCTGAATTTTGATGGCGCGCGCGGCTTTCTTCTCGGTGAGCCCAACCGTGGCCTGAACGCCATGTTCACCTTCATGAACATCGCCCGGGTTGGCACCGCGATCCAGGGCCTGGCCCACGCCGAGCTCTCGTACCAGGGCGCCCTGGCCTACGCCAAAGAGCGGCTGGCCATGCGTTCACTCACCGGCCCGAAGAACCCCGACGGCCCGGCCGACCCCATTATTGTGCACCCGGATGTGCGCCGCATGCTGCTCACGCAGAAAGCCTTCGCCGAGGGCTGCCGCGCGTTTATCTACTACCTCGCGCAGCTCGGCGACGTGATGTTCCACGGCGACGAAGAGCAATCGAAGCAGGCGGACGACCTGATGGCGCTGCTCACCCCCATCGGCAAGGCCTTCGCCACCGAAGCCGGTTTTGAATCTGCCAACCTCGGGGTGCAGGTGTTCGGCGGCCACGGCTTCATCAGGGAGTGGGGCATGGAGCAGATTGTGCGCGATGCGCGCATCGGCACGCTCTACGAGGGCACCACCGGCATTCAGGCGCTGGACCTCATCGGCCGCAAGGTGCTGGGCAGCGGCGGCAAACTGCTGCTGGGCTTTACCAGCATCATCGATGAATTCTGCGCGGCGCATGCCGATGCGGAACATGCCGAGTTCATCGAGCCGCTGAAAGCCGCCAAGGACGAATGGCTGGAACTCTCCATGAAGATTGGTGAAGCAGCCATGGAAAACCCGGACGAAGCGGGCGCCGCCGCCGTGGATTACCTGATGTACAGCGGCTACATCACGCTGGCCTACTTCTGGGCGCGCATGGCGATTGTCTCGCAGCAGAAAATTGTGGCGGCCGACGGCGACACCTCGTTCTATGCGGCCAAAGTGATGACAGCGCGCTTCTACTACCAGCGCCTGCTGCCGCGCACCGCAACGCTGAAAGCCACGATCATGGCCGGCGCCGCAGGCCTGATGGACATGCCGGAAGAGCTGTTCCAGCTCTCCTGAGCTGTTTGCCCGGACATGTTTGCTGCTCGGAAAGTCAGGTGACTTTCCAGCTTGATAGGGGGAGAATACCTGGTGTTCTCCTCCTTTTTTTGTAATGAATTGAACGACTTTTTATGACAGACGAACAGCCAGACAAACAGACAGAGCAACAGCCAGACAAACAGACAGAGCAACAGCCAGACAAGACCGACCGCAGCTACCAGAACCGGCTGAAACCCGAAGACCAGCAACGCGTGGATGAATTCATCCGCCGCGGCGTGAACTCGGTGGAGCGCAAGCCCTTCCGGCCCGGGCTGATGATGGTGCTGCTGATTGGCGTGGTAACGGTGCTCAGTATTTTCAGCCAGTTCCTGGCGCGCTGGGCCGGCGTTTACTGAGGCCGGAATCTTGGTTGTGGGGCGCCCTTTTGGTATATTGGCGCGCCTTCAGTTTTCGGTGTGTAGCGCAGCCTGGTAGCGCACTTCCTTCGGGAGGAAGGGGTCGGAGGTTCGAATCCTCTCACACCGACCA
>CAXBLB010000005.1:0-275749 GCA_963976655.1 uncultured Halieaceae bacterium | reverse complement strand
CCATTAGTTTCGCTACCGTTGATGACCCCCTGGAGAGCCAGTGCGTTATCAGCCACGCGCTAGGCAGCGGCTCGATTTCGGCGGAGCAGGATATGGACCACATCGATGTGCCGCCTGCCTGGTACGACAACGCAAGAGAGCTGGGGCTCAAGTCGGTATTGGCATGCCCTTTACGCCGTGCGGGCGAGGTATGGGGCGTACTGCTGTTTTTCAACGAAAAGTCGGAATTCTTTGCAGACGACCTGGTAGCGCTGTTGGAGGAGTTGGCCGCCGACCTCGCCTATAGCCTGGACATGCTGGCCGTGCGCGAGGAGCGCGAAGAGGCGCAGGCGCGGCTGCTGCAAAATGCCAGGATCATCGAGTCGACCCACGAAGGCCTCTACATCGCAAATCAGGACAATGAAATCACCCTGGTCAATCCGGCCTTCTGCGAGATGATGGGCTATTCGGAAAGCGAGCTGATCGGCCAGTCGCCGGATATGTTGAGATCGCGGGAGCACAACGAGGCATTTAACGCGACGATTACCAACGAACTCCGATACCACGGCAAATGGCAGGGAGAAATCTGGAACACCCGGCGCAGCGGGGATATCTTTCCCGCGTGGCTCGCCCTTACAAGTGTCACGGACGACGCCACTAACGACCATTACACCATCGCCATAACACGCGACATCACGACGTATAAAGAGTACGAAGAGCAAATCCGGCACATCGCCAGCCACGACCTCCTGACGGATCTACCCAACCGCGTGGTTTTCGAGAACCGCACAGAATATGCTATTGCGCAGGCAGAGCGCAGCAATCGCCATGTGGCAGTCCTCTTCGTCGACCTGGACGGTTTCAAGTTGATCAACGATACCCTGGGCCATAAAGTCGGGGATGACCTCCTGAAGGCGACAGCGGACCGCATCGTAAAACTTTTGCGCAACACCGATACGGTCTGCCGGGTTGGCGGGGATGAGTTTGTCATACTGCTGACGGAGTTACACTCCGTGGATAACGCCGCGATCATCGCCGGGAAGATTAATGAGGTCATTGCAGAGCCGATTCAGCTTGGCACGCATCAACATATTGTGACCGCAAGCATTGGTGTCGCCGTTTACCCTGAGAATGGCAATAGTGTGTCGGAGCTGACCCAAATGGCGGACGCAGCGATGCTGGTCGCGAAACAAGGCGGGCAGGACGGCTTTCATTTTTACTCCGAGGAAATGGCCCGGGACGCAGAAGCCTACCTCGACATGCAGAATGAATTGCGGTTTGCAAGGGAGCGGGAGGAGCTCTACCTGGTATTTCAACCGCAACTGGCAGTCGCTACAGGGCATCTGGTTGGCATGGAGGCGCTGCTGCGTTGGCGCCATCCCCGCTTTGGTCAGGTACCACCGGATCAATTCATACCCATAGCCGAAGACAGCGGACAGATCGTGGATATCGGACGATGGGTACTGGCCGAGGCCTGTCGGCAGATGCGGCTCTGGGCGGATACCGGAATCGCGGCTCTCCCGATATCCGTCAACGTTTCCGCGTTGCAGTTCCAGCAGGACGGGTTTATCGAGACCGTGAAAGAAGTACTGCATGAAACGCGAGTGGAGCAGGGCCTCCTCGAACTGGAGCTCACTGAGACCCTGCTCATGACCTCAACGGAAAAAACGCTGGCGAAACTAAAACAATTGCGCAAGCTCGGGGTACGCCTGGCAATCGACGATTTTGGCACGGGTTATTCCAGCCTTGCCTATTTGCGACAGATTCCGGCCCAACGGTTGAAGATTGACAAGAGCTTCATACAGGATGTACCGCACAGCATGGATGCGAGTGCCGTTGTTAAAGTGATCGTTGATTTCGGAAAATCAATGGAGATGGACATCATGGCGGAGGGTGTCGAGACTTTCGAACAAAGTGAATTTCTGCGGGAGGTCGGGTGCCCGCATGCACAGGGCTACTACTATTCCAGGCCGCTCGACGCTGTGGCGTTTACGAAGTGGGTGGAGGAAAGGCGAGGCTTGAGCTGAGCGCCCTTCGGGCGGCGGGCGGGGCGCGCGGCTACTCACGATATGCTAAGCTGCTGATTAAAGAAAAATAACTTCGGGACTCGACCAGTCCAGGGACGCACCTCATGCGTATGCTTCCGCTTTGCCTGGCGCTGCTCGCCTCGGCCTGCTCACACCCACTGCAGATCATCGGCAAAGGGGATATTATCTCTGCCTCAGGCGAGCGCGATTGTACCTGGGCGGTGTATTCGAGCCATACCGACCCGGACAGCGAGGCCTGCCCCAACTACGTGGCGCGCGACTACCGCGAAACCTACACCGCCGTGCCGGCGCTCGGCTGGGACTTCGCCGGCTGGAACAATTGCCAGCTCGATAACATCTATTGTGTGTTTGACATACCCGCCGCCATCGTGGATGCGCATTGGGGCGATGCGGCGCCGCCACTGATCGCCCACTTTGAACCCCACTATGCCTTCGAAACGCTCGGCTACCGCGTCGTGGACGCGGCCTACCTCCGCGCATCGGACATCCTGCTTCTGCTTGGGGAAGACAGCCGGCTTTATGTATACGATGTCGCAGGCCACGAGACGCAATTCGTGCAACTGGACCAGCCGGGCACGGCGCTCTCGGTCGGCGCCAATGGGCTGCACGCGGTCGTCGGCCATAGCGGCGCCTTATCCTATATCGACCTGCAAACTCGCGAAGTTGTCGCGCGTTACGACGTATCGGCCAACGTCTTCGATATCGAACTCGCTCCCAATGGCCATGTGTACGTCATGCCGCTGGAGGACCAGTGGACGCGTATTCGCACGGTCAACCTGTGGTCCGGCATGGAAACCCTGCACAGTGGCGCGAGTGTCTACGATTCCACACGCATGGCCCTGCACCCATCCGGGGAATACATCTACGGTGCGAACAATGGACTGTCGCCGTCTGATTTCGAGAAGTATGACATCCGTGGTGGCAACGCAGTCTTCGTCGACGACTCTCCCTACCACGGGGACTATCCCATTTGCGGCGACCTGTGGATTCCCGGCGACGGCCAGCGCATCTTCACCGCCTGTGGCCAGGTTTTCAGATCCTCGGAGGATCCGGCAACGGATATGACGCACGTGGGGCAGATTGGCTCCCAACGCATGCGGCACATGAGCTTCAGCGGTGACGAGATACTTGCCCTGGAGTGGCTGGCGGACAGCGTGCGGGTTTTCGGCGAGGCGCCCTATCCGCTGAACGCCAAACGCTACCTTCCCAAACTCACGGTCGACGGAGAGGAATTCCAGGTCCGGGGACGGTTCGTTTTCCACACGTCCAGTGGTTCGCATCTCGTCGTCGGACAGGTTGAGGAAGGCAGCGGCCTGGCGCTGGACTACGGCATTGCCTACCCCTTCGAGGAATCGAATGGGGTGAACGTGAGACCGACCGCCCTGGCCGCCGCCGCAGGTTTCGTCGACATGGGCGAAATCGTGGCGCTGGATGGCAGCCCGAGCCTGGACCCGGAGAAGTCGTCCCTGACCTATCACTGGTCATTGCTGGAGGCGCCCGCCGGCAGCGCCGCCTACATCGTCTCGGCCGGGGACGCGCAGACGACGATCACGCCAGACCTTGAGGGCACCTATGTGATCAGCCTGGTCGTGCACGACGGCGCGCTGCCGAGCCATGCAACGGAAATCACCATCGTCGCGGAAAACCCCGCGGACAGACAGACCATACCCCTGAGTTTCTTCGTACAGGACGCCGAATATTCGACGGCGCTGGACCGGCTGGTGATGATCACGCCGGCGCCATTCCGTCTCGTCCAGTACGATCTGGCTGCCGGCCTGTTTCACACGACGGCGCTGCCGTCACAAACGGGGCACGTATCGGTGGCCCCCGATGGCCTGACGGCCGCTGTCGGTCACCCGGGCACCGACCAGATCAGTCTGGTCGACCTGGTGACCGGGTCAATCCTGCGTACCTACCAGGTGTCGGTGCCCTTCGGCGACCTCGTGCTCTCGGGCAACGGACACATCTACTTCTTTCCCCCGGCGGGCAACAACTCCGATTACCTGAGATGGATCAACCTGCAAACCGGCGTTGAAATGCGCAGCAACGACCGGTACAAAGGCGGCACCCTCGGGGACCTGCATCCCTCGGATCGCTATATCTACGCCACGTATGCGGACGTCGAGTTGTATGACATTACCGCGGGAACGTTCGACTTCCTGCGCGATTCGCCGTATCACGGCGACTTCGATATGTGCGGCAATGTATGGATCTCTCCCGACGGCCTGCGCCTCTACACACCCTGCGGCAATCTCTTCAAGGGGCTCCCGGATGCGCCGGGAGACATGAATTTCAATGGCTCCATGGCCGTCGCGGACGACGTCGCCAGCCTGTCTCATGGCCCCGACCACATCGCGGTGGTCTACGACGAGCCCTGGGTCTACGACCCGGACCAGCGCGCCTACCTGGACCTGTTCGACAGCGATAACCTCGCCTTCATCAGGCGTATTGTGCTACCCGAGTACGAGATGAACGGGACGCCCTATGCCGCGCGGGGCCGCTTCGTCTTCCACAGTGCTTCGGGGCATACCCTGGTTACCATTATTGAAGCCGACGAGGATGCGGAGATCGTTTTCGACCATTCGCTTTACATCAGGCATTGATCGCCGGGAATACTCCATCATGACGCTAAAAAGAGTCGCAGTTACTACATTACTGATCGGATCGGCCTTTTCGGGCAGCAACCTGGTTCAGGCCAGCCTGATTGGCGACACGGTGTCGTGTTCCGTGGAAAATTTTTACCCAACGACCTGCGGCCTTTCTGCTACGGCGGTGGTGGGCCCGGGGCCTGAGTTCACCATTATGCAGCAAGGCACGTCAGAGCTGTTCGATGTGGACATAGACGCCAGCAGCATACGATTAACCCCAACGGTTGTGCTGGGCCTGGGCTTTTCAGCGGGAGACACTATCACCTTCTCTGACCTGGATTGGGTGGGATTGCCGCGAGAGATTATCGGAGTGTCAAATTTCGATACTTTCGGCACCAGAAACCTCACCGACTCGGATTTAACGTTTACCTCGAGCTCGATTACGTTTGATCTGTCCCATTCCATTTGGATCGAGTTTGGCGCCGATACCTATGCGGCGTGGGATATCGAGTGGAGCGCCGTAGCTGCTCCATCGAGCGCGGGGCTACTGGCCCTCGGGTTGGCAGGGCTCGGGTGGTCACTGTGTATGACAGGCCTTGCTGGCGTAGGGCGGCCGCGGTTCGCGTCTGGTTGACCGCCCCCAAGGACGCTCAGCGAGAACCCAGCTGCCAGGGCCCCGTGATGGCGAAAATCATGCCCGGTTATATTGTTCTCGGCAAAGATATACAGTCGCGATAAAAAAGGGCCACAGCGTGGCCCTTGCATCGCTGTACACAGGTTTACAGATCGTACCCGCGCTCGTCGTGCAGCACCAGGTCGAGGCCCATGGTCTCTTCCTCGTCGTTGACCCGCAATCCGACCATCGCATCCACCAGCTTCAGAATCACCCAGGTGACTACCGCGGTATAGGCAAAAGTCGCCAGTACGCCAGTGGCCTGCACCGTGAGCTGCCCGCCGATGCTGTTGATGCCGTCGGAGAAGCCGTTGCCGCTGAACAGGCCGAGCTGCGTGGAGCAGAACACGCCCGCCAGCAGGGTACCCAGAATGCCGCCCACGCCGTGCACGGGAAACACGTCGAGACTGTCATCGATCTTCAGCGCGTTCTTGAGGTAGTTGGTGGCGAAGTAGCAGATCACGCCGGCACTGAGGCCGATCACCACGGCGCCCGCCGGACCCACCGAACCGGAGGCCGGGGTAATGGTGCCCAGCCCCGCCACCATGCCGGTCACCATCCCCAGCATTGAAGGTTTGCCGTGACGCAGCCACTCCATCACCATCCACGCGAGCGCGCCGCAGGAGGCGGACAGGTGCGTGACCAGCATGGCCATGGCGGCACTGCCGTCGGCCGCAACCGCGGAGCCGGCGTTGAAGCCAAACCAGCCGACCCAGAGCATGCCGGCACCGGCAACCGTGAGCGTGAGGTTATGCGGTGGCATGGGCACCGAGCCGAAGCCACGCCGCGGACCCATCACCATCGCGGCGACGATCGCCGCCACGCCCGCGGTCACGTGCACCACCGTGCCACCTGCGAAATCCTGCAGGCCCATGTCGCCCAGCCAGCCGCCGCCCCAGACCCAGTGGCAGACCGGCGCGTAGACAACCAGCATCCAGATGGCACTGAAAACCAGCATGGCGGAAAAGCGCATGCGCTCGGCAAAGGCACCCACGATAAGCGCGGGTGTAATGATGGCGAAGGTCATCTGGAACACCGCGAACAGGCTCGCCGGAATACTGCCGTTGAGCGTATCCATAGTGATACCGGCAAAAAACAGGTTGCCGAAATCACCGATCAGCGGCCCCTGCTCCACACCGTCACTGCCAAAGGCGATGCTGTAACCGGCGACGAACCAGAGCAGTGACATCAGACAGGTCAGTGCGAAACACTGCATCAACACAGACAGCACGTTCTTGGAGCGCACCAGACCTGCGTAGAACAGCGAGAGACCCGGAATCGTCATGAACAATACCAGGGCCGTGGAGGTGAGAATCCAGGCGGTGTCCGCACCGCTGAGTTCCTGTGCCTGAGCGCCGGCGGAGGCCAGCGCTGCGCCCAACAGGGCAATGAGTTGCGTTGTTATTCTTTTTCGATTGGTCACGGTTAGAGCGCCTCCTCGCCGGTTTCGCCTGTACGAATACGGATACTCTGCTCCAGCGGGGAGACAAAGATCTTGCCGTCGCCGATCTTGCCGGTGCTCGCGACCTTGCAGATTGCCTCGATCGCCGGTTCCACCTGCTCGTCGCTGATCGCAATCTGGATCTTCACCTTGGGCTGAAACTCCACCACATACTCGGCGCCGCGATACAGTTCGGTATGGCCCTTCTGGCGACCATAGCCCTTGACCTCCTCCACGGTCATGCCAGTAATGCCAATCTGCTGTAGAGCATCGCGAACGTCATCAAGCTTGAACGGCTTAACGATTGCAGTCATCATCTTCATTGGGATTCCTCTGCGGTTTGTCTGGCCCGATTATTCTGATCTGGCGTACTCTCGGGCGTCTGGAATAACCCCGTCTGCCTGCGGGGAATCGCGCATCGTGCCACAGAGTGGTGCAAAGGTTAACCACTTTGAGGGGACACGGCGCGTCCGCGCACCGCACCCATGCCATCCTGACCCGGAATAGCTGCAATGCACCAGAGACTCCACGCACTCCTTGCCTTCACACTCGCCCTGCTCAGCCTGAATGGCGCAGCGCAGCCTGCGGATCCCGCCGATGGCGAGGCGCGGCAGGTAATTCTTATTATCGGCGACGGCATGGACGAACAGCAGATCGCCATTGCGCGCAACTATCTGCACGGCGCCACCGGCAACCTGGTACTCGACACCCTGGCGTTGCGCTCCTCGGCACAGGTGCTGACCACGGAAAATGCACTGAACGGCAAGCCGGTCTACGTGGCCGACTCGGCCAACACGGCGACCAGCATGGCCACCGGCGCGATAACCAGCCGGGGCCGCATCGGCACTGCCGCGGGTTCGGACGCGCCGCTTGCCAGTATTGCCATGCTGGCGAAGGCCGCCGGGCTGCGCACGGGCATCGTAACGACGGCCAGCGTCACCGATGCGACGCCTGCGGCATTTGTCGCGCAGATCAACTTTCGCCTGTGTGAAAACCCGCAACGCATGGTCGATGTACGCTACCGTGACATTCCACTGGGTGACTGCTCACAACATCTCAAGGCGCGTGGCGGCAGAGGTTCCATCTCCGAGCAGATTGCGGAGTCGCCGCTGGACGTGGTGCTCGGCGGAGGCAGGCAGCACTTCACGCCGAACGCTGAAAACAGCGACCAGAGCGTCGCGGCGCTCGCGCGTGAACACGGCTTCCGCGTAGTGCACAGCGCGGCGGAACTGGCGAGCGCAACGCCGGGCGAACGCCTGCTGGGCCTGTTTGCCGAGAGCACCCTGCCCGTGCGCCTGCAGGGTGAAAATGGACGGCAGGCCGAGGAAGCCAGGCCCAGCCTGCTGAACCGCCTGCACCGCTACCTGGGTTCCGTTTCCCTGCCGGAACCGATGAGCTGCGAGCCGAATCCGAGCGCGGCGGATGTACCCAGCCTGCAAACGATGACCGATACCGCGCTGAAACAATTGGCCGCCGATAACACCCGGGGCTTCTTTCTGATGGTCGAGTCGGCCTCCATCGACAAGCAATCGCATGAACGCAAGCCCTGTGGCTCGATCGGCGAGCTGCAGCAGCTCGATGAAGCACTGGCCAGCGCCCTCGATTTCGCTCGCGCGCATCCGCGAACCCTGATACTGGTGACTGCCGATCACACCCAGGCGGCGCAACTGATTCCCTACGAGAGCCTTTTTTCCGCCTACCCCATACCCATCTATCCGCCGGGCAAGCTCGCGCGCATCATCACGCCGGAAGGCAGCCACATGACGGTGAATTACGCCACCACCAATTTCGAGATAGAGGAGCACACCGGCGCGGCGGTGCCGCTGTACAGCAATGCCGAGGGGCAGGGGCGCGTCGCAGCGTTCGTGCGCCAACCCGACCTGTTCGCCATCATGCGCGATTACCTCGGGCTGCAGGCGCAACCCGAGGGCACCGGGGTGGCCTCAGAGATTGATCCAGCTGTTCAGGGCGCGCAGCCGGAACTGGGTGCCGCGGTAGGAGAGGATCACTGAATCGGGGAGTATTTCCTCAACGCGCATACCCGATACGGGGCTGCCGCCCACGCGCAGTGTCTTGTTGTTGAGTACAACGCTTGAGCGCGCGGCGCTATCCGCATAATCGTGCCGCTGATAGTAGATCGTGGGGATGTCATTCTTGGTCTGCTGCGAGAGCGCCGCGAGGAAGGGTGCAGGATGCTCAACAAGTTGCGCGTTTTCAACCTCATCCCGGGCCTGGACCAGCAAACGCTCGAGATCAACAGGTTCCTCCTCATCCCGGGCAGCCATTGCGGCAGGCTCTGGCTGACGGGCCTCCTTTTTGGCGGCTTCAACGGCGGGTTCCGCCTGGCCGGCCGCGTCGGGCGCCCGCTGGTAGAGCGCCGCCACGGCCGGGTCGGTGGCAGATTCGCTGGCAGATTCGGCCGCCGGCTCGCTGGCCGCTTGCGCCGCAGTGTCAACAGAATCGCCGGGAGGCTCGTCTGCCGGCTGCGCCACGGGCTCTGTCGCCGCGCTTGCCGCTACCGACTGCGGGGACCCTTGCGCGGCTACTTGCGGGGGTAGCTGCGCACTCGGGGCCTGCGACGCGGGTTCGGCGGCGGGCCCGGTAGAGATGGGTGTGGTGGCGGCTTCCGTCGCGGCGGGGGGCGTGGCGGATGCCGTCGATTGCTGCTCCGCATTCGCCTGCAACTGCCCCTTCACTGAGCTCAGCGCACTGCTGAGGTTTTCGGCAACCTCACTCATCGGCGCGCTGGCGGCGGGTACCGGGGCCCGATCGCGGTCGAGCAACAGCCAGGCGATTATCAGCAGAGCCACGGCCAGCGCAACCCAGGGCATATAGCGGCCAGGCGTGCGCCGCTTGCTCGCCACAGGATGGTACGTGTCCAGACCGGGCACCGCCTCGTCTTCGCGCCGTGAGCGGTTGAGTGCGTCGAGAATCAGCGACATCGTTCGGCCTCTGGCAATTGTGCCCTGTGCTGGGAGCCCATCAGGGCGCACCCGCGTTGTCGGTTTGTGCAAGGCGCCGCCGCGCCTCGGCTGCGGTGATATCGATACCCAGTTCCTCATTCAGTTTCAAGAGCGTGCGCGCGCCTACCACGCCGTCCTGCGTGAGGCCCTGTCGCCGCTGAAACAGACGCACGCGGTCTTCAAGCGCGGTATTGAAGCGGTTGTCTGTGAGCGCTTTGGGTTGCCCATCCAGGCGGGCAAACAGTTGCGCTACCGAGGCGACCGCCACACCGCTGTCACCCCGGGCAAGCGGCGCATTGAAACCGGCCGGGGGACGCCACAGGTAGCGGTAGCTGCCCGTCCACAGCGGTGCGAGATCGGCGAGTTGCAGGCGCATTGTTCCCCCGGGGGCATACAGCCAGGCCCACTGATCCTGCATGCCGAGCAACAGCACCTCGGCCGAAAAGCGCTCGGGCGTCACCAGCGAAAGCACCAGAGGCCGGTTAAAGCGGCTCAACTCATCCCAGGTGCCCGCCTCTCCCTCGGCGCACAGCAGGCCTTCACTGGGGCCTCGCGGGCAGGGCACTTCAGGCATGGACGCGGGTGCAACCAGCGACCAGAGAACACGCATGCCTTCCCCCGGAGCCAGCAGCGCGCTGCCGACAGACGTTGCGCGGCCCGCAGCAGCCGTTTCCGCCAGGCGGCTGCCAGGAACGGCCGCAGCCGGATTGGAGGGCTGGGTAACTGCGGGCTCCGGCGCAGCGGCCGCGGTCGGCGCTGCGGTGACCGCAGGCGTCGGGGCCTGCATTGCCGATGGACCCGCCGTTTCACTTGCAGTGTGCTGCACGGCAGCAGGCTCACCCGGGCCGAGCAACAGCCAGCCACCCGCCACCAGCGCCGCGACCAACATCAGGCCAGTGGCGATCGCCGCACCCCAGCGCCAGTGTCCGCTCGCGCCTGGCTCCTCCCCCAGCACTTCCTTCACAGCCAACTCCAGCATGGCGCGATCGGCACGACTCTGGTTGCGGCCATAGGCACCCAACAGTATGCGGTCACACAGCACGTTGATGAGACGGGGAATACCGCGGGTTGCCTGATAGATGCCCTTGACCACGGCGGGCGGGAAAATCTCGCGCTCCGGGCTCATACCGGCAACCTGCAGGCGATGCTGAATATAGGCCCCGGTTTCTTCCAGGTTGAGCGGTTGCAGGTTGTAGCGCGCGGTAATGCGCTGGTTGAGCTGCCGCAACTCGGGACGCGCCAGCATCTGCGCCAGTTCGGGCTGTCCGATCAGGATGATCTGCAGCAGTTTTTCGCTGTTGGTTTCCAGGTTGGTCAGCAGGCGAATCTGCTCCAGCACCTCGAAATCCAGATGCTGGGCCTCATCGATCAGCAGCACCGTTTTGCGGCCGCGCTGGTGATTGGCCAGCAGGAACTGGTGCAGCCTGTCCGTGAGCGTTTTCAGGGTGGGCCGATCCTGCGGGCCCTGCGGATAGTCGATGCCGAACTCGTCACAGACACTGGCCAGCAGTTCCAGGGCGTTCAGCGCCGGGTTCAGGATGATCGCAATGTCGGTGTTCTGGGGCAGTTGCTCAAGCAGGCAGCGGTTGATGGTGGTTTTGCCCGTGCCAACCTCGCCAGTGAGCAGTATGAAGCCCCCGCCCGCGCCCACGCCATACAGCAAGTGCGCCAGCGCGTCGCGGTGGCGTGCGCTCATGAACAGGTAGCGTGGATTCACCGCGATGGAGAAGGGTGCTTCCGTGAGCCCGAAGTATTGGTGATACATGCAGTTGTGCGCCAGCCGCCCGTGCCCGATTCCGAGCCGGCATTATGCCCAAGGGCCGCGACTAACGCCACGACGGTCCGGGCGGAGGCTCGTGCCCCCCGATACCGTTGCAAGCGGAGCAATGCTGCAGCCGGCCTGCAAGCTGCTTTATACTGCACGTCTTTCAGATGTGCGAGCCATGAACACAGACAGCCAGAACGCGCGCAAGGCCATCCTGCTCTCGCTGTTGATGATCACCCTGGCAAGCACCGCGGTGGCAGCCACGAAGTTCGCCTCTGAAATGGCCAGCACCGCGGCCATCGTCACCGTGCAATACCTTATATGCACGGTGCTTTGCCTGCCGCGTATCCTGCGCGCCGGCGCCGGCAACCTGCGCAGCGACCATATCGGCCTGCATTTTGTGCGCGGCGTGGCCGGCGTGCTCGGGTTCTATCTGTTTTATGCCTCGCTGCAGCACATTCCGCTGGTAGATGCGATGCTGCTGCGCCAGAGTGCGCCGCTAGTGGTACCGCTGGTGCTGGCTGTGTGGCTGCGGGAGAGGATTCCACCGGCTGCCTGGCTACCACTGGTTACGGGCTTTTGTGGCATCGCGATCATACTGCGGCCCAGCCCCGATGGCTTGAGCCTGTGGCATGCCGGGGGGCTGGCGTCTGCCGTTACGCTCGCCATTTCGATGGTGGCCACGCGCAAGCTCGCGCGCACCGAGCCGACTTCGCGCATTCTGTTCTACTATGTGGTGCTGTCGCTGGCCTGCGTGGCGCCTTTCAGCATCGACGATTTCGCGAACATTCCTCCATTGGGATGGCTCGCCATGCTCTACATCGGCACGGCAATCTACTGGACACTCGAGCTGTATACCCGGGCCTACGGCATGGCGCCTACGGCGCTGATCGCTCCGATCAACTATTTCGCTGTAGTGCTGGCGGCGTTCTGGGGATGGCTGTTCTGGAACCAGATGCCGGACATCTGGTCGGCCGCCGGCAGCGTGCTGGTGATTGGCGGCGGCCTGATGACGATTTTCCTCGCCAACCGCTGAGCTTCCGGCGCGCTAAAAGCGCAAGCCGTGCCTAGTCGCGCGTGGCTGTTGCGCTGTTGTCATAGAGTGAGCGGTATTCGGCATTGTAATCCTTGCCGGATTTACGTTCCTCGCGCTCGCTGTTCCAGGTTTTCTGGCGGGGCTCCTTTTTGTAACGCTCACCCGAACCAAGATTTATTGCGTCTACCCGCACTTCTTCGACAATGGTTGCCTGATTACAGGCCGTGTCGGTAAAACTGGTGTTGCCGGTTTCAGCGTCCACGCACATATACACTTTCGCTGCGGCCAACTGCGGAATGAGCAGCAACATTACTACAAATAATTTCATCGTTTCCCCCGGTGCCACGCTCACAGCGTGCTCTCAGCCCTACTCTAGCGCTGACGGCAAGCGGGAAGCCAAGGAAAAGTGGAGATTTCTACAGAAAAACGCTGCCAGCACCTGGCCCCCACAGAAAGGGCTAAACGGCACTGCAGCGGACATACTGCTGCACCGGTGTCGACAGGGTGCATGCGCGATTGAAAAACGGCCTCTCAGGCGCTCTCTACACCCCCAAGCAGCCCCAGTGCCTCATCGCACCAGGCCAGAAATTGCTCACCCTGGGAAATGCCCGAACGCAGGGCGAGATACACCCCTCGCCGCCGTACCGGCAGGGATGCGGGATCTGTGTAGTGTGCCAGCCGGATTTTTTCGTACAGGTACAGCCTGCGCATCATCTGCTCGCGGCGCTCGGCGATTTCAAGTGCCAGGTGCGCGGCGTTATCCACGCTGAGGTTATACAGCTTGATGAGCAGTTCATCTTTCGCTGCCTGCGTGCGCGTACTTTCATACACCCACGCATCCAGTGCCTTACGGCCCGCCTGGGTCAGGCCGTAGACGATTTTATTCGGCTTGCCGCGCTGGTTTACTTCGCGACGATTCAGCCAGCGTTTTTCCGCCAGCTTGTGCAACTCCTGGTAAATCTGCTGATGCGAGGCCTGCCAGAAAAAACCCAGGGATGTTTCAAAAGCCCTGGCCAGTTCAAAGCCCGACATATCGTCATCGATCAGCGCGGTCATGATGGCATGCGCCAGCGCCATAATTCTCCTCCTCCGCCCGCGCCTCCCGTCTACCCGGCGGGCGGCTCGTCGTGGATCACCAGTTCCAGATCATGCGCCGCAGGTGCGTGATCGGGCAAGCGAATCCGCTCTACGAGTTCACGCACGGCCACCGGCGGCGCGGCAGTCAGCCGGGAGACGATAAAAGCCGCGCAGAAGTTCACCAGCGCGCCGACCGCGCCGAAGGCGTTGGGCTCTATGCCCAAAAACCAGTTCGGCGGCATATCGCCAAGGAATGCCGTGCCGGGGATAAACATGAACCCTTTGTGCTGAAACACGTAGAACAGCGTTACCCCGATCCCGCAAAGCATACCGGCAATCGCACCCTCCCGGTTCACTCTGAAGGAAAAGATGCCCATCATGAGAGCCGGGAACAGCGACGATGCCGCCAACCCGAAGGCGAGCGCCACGGTGCCTGCGGCAAACCCGGGCGGATTGAGGCCGAGGTAGCCCGCACCGAGTATGGCCAGCCCCATGGCAACGCGGCTGGCCAGCAATTCCTGTTTCTCGCTGATACGCGGCGCGAGCATGCCCTTGAGCAGATCGTGGGAAATCGCGGAAGCGATGGCGAGCAACAGGCCGGCGGCGGTGGACAGCGCGGCCGCAAGGCCGCCGGCGGCCACCAGCGCGATCACCCAGTTGGGAAGCCGGGCGATCTCCGGGTTGGCCAGAACCATGATGTCCTGGTCTACCCGTGTCATTTCATTGCTCGCCTCATCGGCGCTGTACTGGATGCGTCCGTCGCTGTTCTTGTCTTCAAAGGCCAGCAGGCCGGTTTTCTCCCAGTTGCGAAACCATTGCGGGCGCTCGTCGACTGCCAGGTGTTGTCCCGATTCCGGCGCCAGGGTTTGCATGAAGT
Organism: uncultured Halieaceae bacterium; assembly: GCA_963976655.1. Taxonomy (GTDB): domain Bacteria; phylum Pseudomonadota; class Gammaproteobacteria; order Pseudomonadales; family Halieaceae; genus Marimicrobium. The sequence goes on along the minus strand of CAXBLB010000005.1, from coordinate 261,302 downwards.
TGAGCCGGGCCATGCCGGCAACGGCCGGCGCGGTGGTATACAGAATGGCGATGAACAGCAGTGCCCAACCGGCCGAACTGCGCGCATCGCGCACGCGCGGTACGGTAAAAAAGCGGATGATGACGTGCGGCAGCCCGGCGGTGCCGATCATCAGTGACAGGGTAAAGGCGAACATGTTCAGGCCGCTCAAACGCACATTTGTGGTGTATTCGCGGAAACCCAGATCGGTGACTACCTGATCCAGCTTGTCGAGCAGATAGGTATCGCTGCCAACAAGGGTGCTGCCGAGCCCGAGCTGCGGGAGCGGGTTACCGGTGAGCTGCAGGCTGATGAATATCGCGGGAATGGTGTAGGCGGTAATCAGCACGCAGTACTGCGCGATCTGGGTGTAGGTGATGCCCTTCATACCACCGACCACCGCGTAGAAGAACACGATCACCATGCCCACATACAGGCCGGTCGCGTAGTCCACTTCGAGAAATCGCGAGAAGGCAACGCCCACCCCTTTCATCTGGCCGATGACGTAGGTGACCGAACAGATGATCAGGCAGAACACCGCCACCGCGCGCGCGGCGCGCGAATAATACCGATCGCCGATAAATTCCGGTACGGTGAACTTACCGTACTTGCGCAGGTAGGGCGCCAGCAGCATGGCCAGCAGCACGTAGCCGCCTGTCCAGCCCATCAGGAATACGCTGCCACCGTAGCCCATGAAGGCGATCAGCCCGGCCATGCTGATGAACGACGCGGCGGACATCCAGTCGGCGGCGGTCGCCATGCCGTTTTTCACCGGGCCAACGCCACCTCCAGCCACATAGAATTCACTGGTGGTGCCGGCGCGCGCCCAGATCGCTATGCCCACATAGAGCGCGAAAGTGAGCCCAACGACGATATAGGTAAGTGTTTGCAGTTCCATGCGACGGGCTACTCGTCTTCTACATGAAACTCGGCATCGAGCGCTGCCATTCTTCTCGCGTAGTAGAAAATGAGCAGTACAAAAACATAGATGGAACCCTGCTGCGCAAACCAGAAGCCGAGCTTGTAGCCACCAATGCGGAACTGGTTGAGAAAATCAAACAGCAGGATGCCGCAGCCGTAGCTGACAACAAACCACACCAGCAACAGCCGCAGCATCAGCGCGACATTGCGTTTCCAGTATTGTGCTGCTCGCGCTTCTGGATTCTGTGGCATTTTCGGCCTCCTGCCAGATTTTTATAATTGACCGGGATTGCGCTTTGCTCAGGCTTTCTCCTGTACATAATGCACTTCCCGCTGCGGGAAAGGAATGGTGATGCCCTCCTCGTCAAAGCGCAGTTTCACCGCGCGGGTGATATCCCAGTAGACAGCCCAGTAATCCGCCGTCCTGACCCAGGGCCTGACGATAAAATTCACCGACGAATCGCCCAGCGTATGCAGGCGGATCACTGTCTCGGGCTCTTCCAGCACCAGTTCATGTGCCTGCACGATATCCCGCAACACTTTCTCCGCCAGGGCAACATCGTCGCTGTAGCTGATACCAAACACCATGTCGACCCTGCGCACAGTCTGCGCCGTTACGTTCTTGATCACATCGCCCCAGATTTTGCTGTTGGGCACAACCAGCGTCTGGTTATCAAAGGTGGTGATCGTGGTGGACACCAGGCTCATTTTCTTCACCAGTCCGGAGGCGCCTGCAACCTCGATAAAATCGTCCACGTCATAGGGGCGGTAGAGCAGTATCATGCCGCCCGCGGCAAAGTTGCCGAGAGTGTCCTGCAATGCGAAGCCGATAATAAAGCCCGCGACCCCGAGACCCGCCAGCATCGGGCCGAGTGAGATTCCGATCTGTGACAGGGCCATCAGTAAACCCAGGACCATAACCGCCCCGCCAGAGACCGACGCCAGAACGTCCTTCAGCAGTACCGACATCTGGGCACCGGAGCGTTCACAGCCAAGCATGACCGCCTGCTTTGTAACGCGCGACAGAAACCTGAAAACCAGCAGCACGAGGATAAAAACCACCAGGTTGAACAGCAGGTCGGGGCCGTTTTGCGCCATCCAGGCTTGCAAAGATACCCAACTCTCGCGCAGAACCTGCAAAACGATATCGCTCTCAAAATCCCGGACCGAGAAGTTTCCACCCTGTTGCAGCACAACGCTCTTGTAGGGCGCGCTGTCGTATCCGAGCGACTCCATGAGATCAACTATCGATTTCAGACGATTCACATCCTCGGTATGTGTGACGGCAAAGCGCTGAGCAGCGTCAACGAGATCGGCGTTAGCCGCGTCATCCTTCAGCCGCGACTGGATCTCCTCGAGTGCCACGGCATGAAACTCCAGCCGGCCTGCAAGTATCTCTGCACGCAGCTGAAGTTCTTCGCGCAGGGTGTTGCTCAAGTCGTCTGCCGCAAGGCCCAGCGCGCGGCGACTCTGGATGAGATTTGCCGCGCCCGCATAGGATTTCAGCCGCAGTTCCTTCAGGCCGTAGATATAGGCCTGCAACGCCACCTTCTGCGCCCCGTCGAGCGACTCCGCCTCCTCGGAAAAGCGTGCAATGCGCTCGCTGATTTCAAGGATTCGGGCAAACAGGATATCGCCCAGCCCCGCGTACTGATTCGCGAGCAGCCGGGTAACATGCTGTTTGAAAGGATCGTCGACCGGCAACTGGGCAACCAGCAGTGCCAGTTCATCCAGGCGCTTGAGCAGCTGAAAACTGCGTTCGTCGCGGCGAAAACGCAGCGCTTCGCGGTCCATCTCCGGGGCGGCTTCCACCTGCGAGTGCAGCGCTTCGACGTCGGCGACGCCCGCTTCCAGCGCCGCCAGAAGCTCCCGTAGCGACTCGGCCTGCCCGGTGCTGGCGACCTCCGGGGATTGCGCGCTGACTTCCGGCTGTGCATTCCCCGTGGTGGTGTCTGCAAGGCCCTGCGGGCTCAAAGACCAGGCGTACAGTGCAACCAGCAACCCGATTGCGGGCAGACGGTACAGGCATGACATGCGGTTTTTCTCCAGGTTCAGCGCGCGGCAAACGGAACGTTAGCACAGTTCGCGCTGCAACTCCCCTTCGTCTAGAATGCCGACACTTTCTAAAGAAAGGATGCATATAGAATGCAGAAGACCGGGCAACCCGACGCACACTGAATGCCGCATAGAGGGCGGTCGCCCGGGAAATCACTGGCCCACGATCCAACGCTGATCGCTGGCCGCAATTGAAAAGCAGAACAGGATATATAGCATGACAACCCACGCAAGCAGACTCCCTGAACTTCGCAAAACCGCAATCGCCGCGGCACTGGCTGTAGCGGCAATGCCCGCCAGTGCCCAGCTGGTGCTGGAAGAGGTCATCGTCACCGCCCAGAAGCGCGCCGAGAGCGTGCAGGATATTTCAGCCACGGTGAACGTTGTCAGCGGTGAAGATATCAACCGTTTCAGCGCCTTCAGCTTCAATGAGCTCCAGCAGCAGACCGCAGGTCTGACGCTGGCGAGCCCCAATTCGCGTAACAGCGAAATTTCACTGCGCGGTATCAGCGTGGACCCGGAATCCGGTGCCTCGCAGGCCGTTGACGTATACTGGAACGATGCCATCGTGCGTCCGGACGTGGCCTTCACGCAGCTCTATGACCTGCAGCGCGTGGAAGTGCTGCGCGGCCCGCAGGGTACCCTGCAGGGGCGTACCTCACCCGCCGGCGCAATCAATATCATCACCGAGCGCGCGAGCACCGATTCGGCCAGCGGCTATGTAGCACTGTCTGCTGACGACAACTCGGGTCTGAACACCCAGGCCGCCTACGGCATGCCACTCATTGAGGGTACACTGGGCCTGCGCGTGGCGGGCGTGTACGACACCACGGCCGGGCCCGATATCAGCAACCTCACCACCGGTTTTGACAGTCAGGAACTGCAGGCCAAATCCGGCAGAATCAGCAGCGTGTGGAACGCCAGCGACAGCTTCAGTGCCGAGCTCATTTACCAGTACCTCGACCAGCAGCAGGACGATCCGAAGGCAATGACCGGTATGGATGCACTCGGCCAGCGACCGAGCCTGTCGCCGGATGATGCCAAAGCCCTCGGCCCGAGCGACGATAAAACCGACTTTGAATTCGATATCGTCAACCTGATTTTCAACTGGGCCGTGATGGACCTCGACGTAACCGGCATCATCGGGTACCAGAATTCCGACAAGGAATCGCAAACCGAGAACGACCGTGCCAACTCCGTTCCCCTGACCGCCGGTGGCAGCATTGATGCACCAACTTTCCAGAGCACCGATACGGAAGTGGAAAGCTGGAGCTACGAACTACGCGTCGCCTCCAATGACAACGACTTCTGGGATTACATGGTGGGCCTGTATTACATCGACCAGAACACCGACACCGCGTTTGACGCCAACTCCGTAAACCTTGAGCAGTCGATCGGCTTTTTCACCAATGGCGTGTTGCCGGTGTATGCAAACAACTTCGCCGTATTCACATTCAACCAGTTCTATCTCAGCGAATCCCTCACGCTGGAAGCCGGCCTGCGCTACACGGACTACGATTTTTTCCGTCGTGCCGATGTGTTTTTCGGCGGGCTTAACTACCTGCCGCCGGCCTTGGAAGGGATTGCCGATGTGGTGGAAGACGGCTTCCGCGCCAGCTTCCCCATCAACGGGATCAATGACGCGCGCGCGGGAGACGACGCCGTGACCGGTTCGCTGACCCTGCGCTGGGAAATGCTGGATGATTTGTCGCTCTACGCTTCCTACAACCGCGGCTACCGTCCGGGCGGCACCTCGATTATTCCCTCGCCGAATATCCAGCTACTGCCGAATGGCGAGCAGGACCTGTTCTACGACGCCGAAGAAAGCGACGCCTTTGAAGTGGGCTTCAAGAGTCGACCACTGGACGGTCGCGCCACGCTCAACGGCGCGCTTTATTACCAGCTGTTCGACGGTTACCAGGGCTTTGTACGCGGCGTATCCGTGCTGGATGATGGCGGCGCACCGCAGGATCTGCCCGGCGGTCTCGTATTCAACGGTGACGCCGTGGTCTGGGGCGTCGAACTGGAGGGCCAGATTCTAGTGACTGAAAACTGGAACGCCGGCGGCGCGCTGTCCTATAACAAAGCCGAGTACGATGGCGCGAGCCAGCCCTGCAATGATCGGCAACCGGGGGAAGTGCTCGGAAGCTGTGATATCGATGGCGAGGCGCTCGGCGGCGAACCCGAATGGTCGGTATCACTCAACTCCGAGTACGTGATTCCGCTGGAGGCCACAGAGCTGTACCTGCGCGGCCTGTTCAAGTACACCGACGACAGGCTGAATACCGATGCCTCCGCCGGCACGGGCAACGTTGCCGCTGACTTCGAATCCTATGAAACCCTGGATCTGTTCGCCGGCTGGCGCAGCAATGACGCGCGCTGGGATGTGTCCCTGTGGGCGAAAAACGTGACCGACGAGGATGCCGTGCTGCGCCAACAGGGGCCCGACCAGTACGACCTCGCCATCAGCGATGGTTCCTACACGCAGACCAACATCCTGCGTCCGCGCACAGTCGGCGCGACCGCGCGTTATAACTTCTAGGATGTGAAGCGCAACAGCCGATCAGGGCGGCCTCTTCAGAGAGGCCGCCCTTTTTTCGTGGCCTATAACTCGGGAATCAGCTTCGCGTATTCCTCGATCATCGGCATGACGATCTCGGGCTTGTCCCAGTTCTCCATACCCACACCGATATTGCAGCGGTGAATGCCGATATCACGGTATGACTTGAGCAAGTCCGCCGTGACCGGCGCCATCACCACCAGCGTGATTTCCACCTCCGACGGGTCGCGACCGGCGCTGCGCACCCTGGCGTAAAAATCCTCCACGCCCTGCTTAACATCCGGCATCACCACATCCACCGGCATCCAGCCGTCGGCCCACTCAGCCGCGTGTTTCACACCCAGCGGCCCCATTGCGCCGAAGCTGATGGGGGGGCCGCCGGGTTTTGTCGCCTTGGGCTCAAACCATACCGGGTCGAAATCGATCAGTTCACCGTGGAACTCGGGTTCCGGATCGGTGAGCAAGGTGCGCTGCGCCAGTACCGTCTCCTTCAGCGCCAGATAGCGTCGCGCCCAGGGAAGCCGGGTGACGTTCTCAAACTCTTCCTGATTCCAGCCCACGCCACAGCCGATGATGACGCGGCCGCCGGACAGCCGATCGAGCGTGGCGATAGTCTTGGCCTGGGAAAACAGTTCCCGCTCCATCAACAACGCGATGCCGGTTCCCAGTTTCAGCCGGCTCGTCGCGGCCGCAGCGGCCATCAAGGACACATAGGGATCCATCATCTTTTTGTAGGGCTCCGGAAGCTCCCCGCCAGGCGGATACGGAGTTTGGCGCGCAACAGGTATATGACTGTGCTCGCCGTACCACAGGGATTCGAAACCCGCCTCCTCCAGTGTCTTCGCCAGCACGTCCGGCGCCGGATCGTCCACGGTGTTCATGGAAGTAAATCCCAGATGCATAGATTTGCCCTCGCAATTAATTTGATTCGAATAACTGGACAGCCACAAAGGTAGCGTGATCAACCACGGCACGCCAGCGGCGCGCGCGCAGGGCTCGGCATTGGTTCAGATTGACAGGCCACCGCGGCGGCGGCCCAGAGCGCGTTACCGGGCGGGGGCGTTGCCGCGACGCATTCGCACCGCACTGGCGAGCTCGTGTAGCAGTACCCGCGTGTGGTCCCAGCCTACGCACGCGTCCGTGATGCTCTGGCCATACACCAGCGGCTCACCGGGCACCACGTTCTGTCGCCCTTCCACCAGGTTACTTTCGAGCATCACACCGAATATGTCGTGATTTCCACGCGCAATCTGCGTGGCGATATCGCTGGTCACGTCTATCTGCCGCGCCGGCGTCTTGCGACTGTTGGCGTGACTCGCATCGATCATCACCCGCGCGGGCAGACCGGCCCTGTGCAACAGGGCCGCAGCGTCTTCCACCGAGAACATGTCGTAATTGGGATGCAGCCCACCGCGCAGGATGATGTGGCAATCATCGTTACCCGTGGTCTGGAATATCGCAGAGTGCCCCTGCTTCGTCACCGACAGGAAGTGGTGCGGCTGCGACGCGGAACGGATTGCATCCACAGCCACCTGGATATCGCCATTGGTGGCATTCTTGAATCCTACCGGGCAGGAGAGGCCCGAGGCCAATTCGCGATGAGTCTGGCTTTCCGTAGTGCGCGCACCGATGGCGCCCCAGGCGACGATGTCGGCCAGGTACTGCGGGCTGATGAGATCGAGATACTCTGTGCCTGCCGGCAAACCCATTGCGGCGAGATCCAGAAGTAGCTTGCGTGCGAGATGCAAACCCTTGTTGATGTCGAAGGTATTGTCGAGATCAGGGTCATTGATCAGGCCCTTCCAGCCTACCGTGGTGCGCGGCTTTTCGAAGTACACGCGCATGATGATGCACAGGTCATCCTGTAGTTCGGCTGCCACGTCGCGCAGCAGCGCGGCATACTCCAGCGCCGCCTCCGGATCGTGAATGGAACAGGGACCGACGACCACCAGCAGGCGATCGTGCTTGTGGTTGAGTATATTGTGAATGGCTTCACGTGCAGCAAACACGGTTTCCGCGGCTGCAGCAGTGAGGGGGATTTCACGCACCAGTTGCTCGGGGGAAATCAGTTCGTTGGTGCGCGCAATGCGCAGATCATCCGTTGGCGCCGTCATTACTCCATCCATCCAGGCATCAGCTTCTGGCGTCGATATCGGCGCCGGGAAAAGCGCGCAACTATAGCATATCGCTACGCTTCCATGCGGACTGAAGTCTGCGCTCGACGGCGAGCATTCTCGCCGCCACGCTGTGCAGCGCCGGTTACCCGGGACTTCTAATCGGTCTTCGCGGGCGCCTCCGGCCGGGCTGTGTTCCAGTGTGCGTTCAGCAACCGCCCGATGGTGTTCGGCACTACCAGATGCGCGGCATACCAGGTATGCAGGCAGCGAATTCGCTGGAAATCGGCTATGCCGCCGATGCCCCGCGTCGCGAGCACCGGGCCAAAGCCCAGCCGCTCTATTCGCCGCCGCAAATCCGCACTGATATAGCTATCACGCAGCCGGATATGGGCGCGGTGATCAGCGCGCATCGCCTGCTGCAACTCGACATCAGCATCCACACGGGCCTGCAATTCGAGAATGGTGCCAGCCGCTTCCGCCTGATCGATGCGATAGGCAATGCCTGGGTCCACCAGCCAGAACAGGGTAGGAAATGGCTTGTCGTCGACCAGCGAAGCCACGCGAATGACCACGGGCTCACCGTCTGCACGCGCTACAGCCACCTCCTCCAGCCCACGCGGCGTGCGACCGAGCAGTTGGGTAATTCGAGCCTGTGTTTGCGGCGAAATCTGCACGCACTGTTTTCCTCGCAGGTTGTGGGCAACCAGTCTAATCCATTTGACAAGCCCTCCGCAGCTCACTACAGTCCGTTCCATTCCAGGTGCCTGCCGCGGTCAAATGTATCCCCGCTGGGCAGGTTAAATGGGAAGTGTGGTAATGGTCTGCCTGCAGGCCTGAGTCCACCGCTGCCCCCGCAACGGTATGCAGAGTCACTCTGTTAGCCCGATACCTGCCTGGAAAGATGCAACGATGGAGCGGAGGGCTTCAGAACAAGGTTGCTCAATGCTCTGCATTGCGTTCCCCGATCCCCTCCCTCAGTCGCCACTTTCAGGCAATTGAGGACTCAACAATGAAATACTGTACCTATCTGGCCCTGTGCGCGCTGTCAGCGGCCACGCTGCAGGCCCAGGCCGCGCAGCTTGCCAATACCAATGACTCTGACCCCATGATTAACCATCACGCGCTGGAGGAAGTGATCGTAACGTCTTCCGGTATTCCCATGCCGCTGCGGCGGGTGGGCACTTCCGTCTCGGTGGTCACCGCCCAGGAGATAGAGCGTCTGGGCTACAACTCGCTGGTCGACATTCTCAGAACCCAGCCCGGCATCGGCGTCTCCAATCAGGGTGGTACGGGAGGGGTTACCTCTCTGCGTATTCGCGGCGAGGAAAACTACCGTACGCGGTTCTTCCTGGACGGCATGGATATCTCCGACAGCTCGTCGCCGCAGACGACCGCACGCGTTGAACAACTGCTATCGAGTGGCATCGCCCGCGTGGAGATACTGCGTGGCCCGCAAGGTCTTATCTATGGCGCAGACGCGGGCGGCGTAGTGAATATCACGACTGCGGCACCCACGGAGGGTGTATCCGGCGACGTGTCGGCCGAAGGGGGTCGCTTCGGCACACGGCAGTTCGCAGGCGCCGTCAATGGCGGCAATGGCACACTGGATTTCAGCTTGTCTGCTGCGGACTTTGAAACCGATGGCTTCAATGCCAGGAAGGACGATACCGACCTGCGCGACGATGACGGCTACGACAATACAACGCTGCACGGGCGCTTCGGCTGGAACGCCACGGACAAGCTGCGCCTGTCGCTGGTTGCGCGGGATGTGGAAAGCGACCACGAATACGACGGTTGCTTTGGCGCCGACTTCAACACCTCCAATGATTGCGCGGATGACTTTCAGCAGCAGGCCTGGCGCACGGGCATGAACTACACCGGCGATCGCTTCAGCCACGAAGTGTTCTTCAGCGACAGTGAGATCAAGCGCAATTTTTATTCCGACGGCCAGTTCAGCTTCAAGCTCGACGGGGAGATCGAGCGCGGCGGCTATGTCGGGAGTTTCGACGGCAGCGATGCCCTCAAATTTGTCTACGGTCTGGAGACCATCAACGAATATATCGACGACGGGTTTCTCGACACAAACCGCGATCAGACAGGTTATTTCGCGGAATACCAGGGCGGATTCGCTGATCGCTTTTTTGTCACCGCCGGCACGCGCTACGACGAGAATGACGATTTCGGCTCCCACGGCACCTATCGCCTGAGTGGAGCGTATCTCATTCCAGTGGACGCGGGCGAAATCAAGCTGCGCGCCACCTACGGCACCGGTTTTCGTGCGCCCAGCCTGTACGAGATCGCAACCAATGCGAGCGAATTCACCGGGCCTCCTGCGCAGGGTTTCGAGCTCTCAGAGGAAGAAAGTAAAGGCTACGATGTTGCGCTGAGCTGGCTGGGCGAGGACGGGCTTCATCTGGCGCTCACCTACTTCGAGCAATCGATCAGCGATGAAATATTCTACGATTTCGATTCCTTCGGCTATTTGCAGAAGACCGGGGACACCGAATCCACAGGTATCGAACTGTCTGCAGACTGGCCCGTGGGACCAGGGCTGTCGCTGAATGGGAACTACAGCTACACCGATTCCCAGGATATCAACGGCGAACAGCGTCCCAGACGCGCCGAGCACATGGCCAACCTGGGGCTGAACTGGAGCCTGTTGAATGACAGACTTCTCCTTGGCGCACACGCGCGTCTGTCGCGCGATGCCATCGACGTGGACGGCACTGTGCTTGACGACTACGAGCTGTTGAACCTGTCCGCCCGCTTTGCCGTGCTCGACGGGCTGGAGCTCTACGGCCGCGTGGAAAATGCCACCGATGAAGACTATGCCGAGGTTCCGACCTACAATACTGCGGGTGCCGCAGGCTACATTGGACTCAAGTATGCATTTTAAGGCCAACGCCAGAAGGAGACCGCAGTGAGCGATAGCCGCAAAGACGCCAAACACAAGGCGGCGATGGAGAAGCAGAAAGCCAGCGTCGATGCCAATATCGAGGCGGCGAGTACCGAACGCGGCGTCGCGATACTGCTCACCGGCAATGGCAAGGGCAAATCCAGTTCCGCCTTTGGCATGGTCATGCGTGCGCTGGGCTACGGATACAAAGTAGGCGTGGTCCAGTTCATCAAGGGTGAGCAGCTTTCGGGGGAGGAAATTTACGTGCGCGACAAGTGCCCGGAAGTGGACTTCCACCAGATGGGCACCGGCTTCACCTGGGACACCCAGGACCGCAGCGGCGACATCGAGGCCGCACAATCCACCTGGCGCGAGGCAAAGCGCATGCTGGAAGACGCCAGCTTCGACCTGGTGGTTCTGGATGAACTCACTTACATGATTGCCTTCGACTACCTGCCGGAAGCCGAGATCATCTCGGCCCTGGTCAAGCGGCCGCCGGAACAAAGCGTGGTGGTGACGGGACGCGGAGGCGGCGCGCAACTCAAGGCGGTGATGGACACTGTCTCCGAGGTGCGTGAAATCAAGCATGCGTTCAATGCCGGTATCAAAGCACGCAAGGGCGTGGATTATTAATTTTTCCGCCCGTTCGCAACGCGAGCGGCGAGCGATCACGCTGCTGGCACTACTGGGCCTGGCACTGCCGCCGATACTGCTGGCGGGACTTGCCAGCGGCGCAGTAGCCATTCCACTTGAGCGTGTATTGCAGGCACTGGCCTCACCGTTCACAGCCTCCCCTGCCAACCAGACCGACCTGATCATCAACCAGATCAGGCTGCCCAGAGTGCTGCTCGCCGCGGTGATGGGGGCCACGCTGGCGATGACCGGCGCCGCCACACAGGGCCTGTTTCGCAACCCCCTGGCGGATCCATCCCTGATTGGCGTGACCGCGGGTGCGTCCCTCGGCGCGGCCCTGGTTATCGTCACTGGCGGCACGCTGCTCAACGGCTACACCGGTTTGACACTGGTATCGGCGGGCGCCTTCGCCGGGGGCGTAGTGGCGGTATTGTTCGTGTATCGCCTGGCCACCTCCGCCAACGGTACATCGGTGGCCACCATGCTGCTGGCTGGCATCGCGATTACGGCACTCGCGGGAGCACTGGGCAGTCTGCTGGAATTTTTTGCCGACAACGAAATGCTGCGCCGCATCAGCCTGTGGAAAATGGGCGGGCTGGATGGCGCCAGTTACCCGCGACTGCTGATTGCCACCTCGGTCAGTGCCGCGCTGTGGCTGGCTCTACCGCGTTACGCCAGCGCGCTGAACGCCCTGTTGCTGGGAGAATCCGAGGCTCGCCACCTGGGCATCCCGGTAGCGCGGGTGAAAATCGCCCTTATTTCCTGGGTTGCTGTTGGCGTTGGCACGTCGGTTGCCATGGTCGGCACAATCGCCTTCGTTGGCCTTGTCGTACCGCATATGGTGCGCATGCTGGCAGGGCCTGACCACCGTTACCTGTTGCCGTGCAGCGCACTGGCCGGTGCGTTGCTACTCGTGACTGCAGACATTTTCGCCCGCGTGCTGGTGGCGCCCACCGAGTTGCCGGTGGGTATCATCACCGCAGTGATCGGCGTGCCCTTCTTTATCTCCCTGCTGCGCAATCGACACCACTACGGTATGCAAACGTGAACACGGCGAATGCGGCCGGACATCCGGACGACAGCACTCTCTACCTGCAGGACGCGGGGGCTTCGCCCTGGGGCCGCCGCGTACTGGAGGCGATTTCCTTCGCCCTGGCTCCCGGGCAGATTCTGGCCGTGGCCGGACCGAACGGCGCCGGCAAGTCCAGCCTGCTACACCTGGTTGCCGGCGATATTCAGGCAGACGCCGGCAGCATCATGCTCAATCGTAAGGCCCTTGCCGACTGGAGCTCCGGGGCACTGGCCAGGACGCTGGCGTACCTGCCCCAGATGTCGCTGCTGAACTTTCCCTATACCGTCGAGGAAGTCGTGTTGCTGGGGCGCATACCGCATGCAACCGGTGCGAGAGCGGATTCGGCGATTGCCGCGCAGGCCATGCGCCTCACCGATACACTGTCACTGCGTGAGCGCCTCTACACGCAGCTCTCCGGTGGCGAAAAGCAACGCACGCAGCTGGCCCGGATATTCAGCCAGGTGGAAGCCGGGGGCTCGCTGGCGGGCAAGCTGCTATTGCTGGATGAACCGACTTCAGCGCTCGATCTGGCGCATCAGCAACAGATTCTCGAGGGGGTGCAGGCGCTTGCCGATCGCGGTTGTGCTGTGATCCTGGTCATCCACGAACTGAATCTCGCGGCACGGGCGGCAGACCGCATGCTGATACTTGATGGCGGTCGACAGATTGCGCTGGGCACACCACTGGAAGTGCTGACCCAGGCGCTGTTGCTCAAGGTGTTCCGCATTGAGGTTGAGATTGCCACCCATCCCCTGGGCGGTTTTCCCGTAATCACGCCCGGCTACAGGCTACGCGGATGATCAAAGGCTTGCTCGACACAGGCAGGCTTGTACCGGCGCTTCTGCTCGCCTGCCTGCTGGCACCCAACGCACATGCCCTGCGCGTGATGGATTTTGCCGGGCGGAGTGTTGAACTTCCCGCACCGGCCGAACGCATCGTCGCCCTCGCCCCGCACATCGTTGAAAACGTATTCACTGCCGGCGCGGGAGACAAACTCGTTGGCGTGGTGAGCTACAGTAATTTCCCGGAAGCGGCAGGACAGATCCCCATTGTGGGCTCTTACAACGCTTTCAGCTTCGAAGAGATCGTGGCACTGAACCCTGATCTGGTGCTGATGTGGGGCTCGGGGAACGGGATGCAGACGCTGGCCAGGCTCGAACGGCTGGCCATCCCGGTGTACGTGAGCGAATTGCGGGCGCTGGCAGATATACCGGAAAGCATACGCAGGCTGGGTCAACTTGCCGGCACGCAAGCGGTCAGTGAACTGCAGGCGACCCACATTCAGGCAGAACTCGACAAACTGCGAAGCCAGTACAGTGAGCAACAATCACTCAGTGTGTTCTACCAGATCTGGAACGAACCGCTGCAAACGGTCAACGGCGAGCACCTGATCTCCGAGCTCATCACGCTCTGCGGCGGCAGGAATATTTTCGCCAGCTCACCCGCGCTCGCGCCGCGTGTCAGCGTCGAATCAGTCCTGCTGGCGAATCCGGATGCCATAGTCGCCTCCGGCATGGGCCTGGCGCGTCCGGAGTGGCTGGATGACTGGCGGCGCTTCCCTTCACTGGCTGCCGTGCGCAACAATGGTTTGTTCTTCGTTGACCCCGACCTCATTCAGCGCCCTACGGCGCGAGTGACCAGCGGTGCACGTGCCCTCTGCAGGCAACTCGATACACTGCGCCGGACCATGTCAGCTAAACAGTCAGCCGCGCATGGATAAAGCGGCGCGCTCGTCCTTGCCAGCCGCCATGACTTTGTTAAGCTCTGCCCTCGACCACCGCTACCCCATCAGTAGACAAGGAATACGCCATGAAGCCCGAAACCATTGCGCTGCACGCCGGATTTAGCGGCGACCCCGCCACCAATGCCGCCACCACGCCGATCTACCAGACCACTTCGTTCACTTTCGACAACACGCAACATGGCGCCGATTTGTTCAACCTGGCCGTACCGGGCAATATCTACAGCCGGATCATGAACCCCACCAACGCGGTGCTGGAGCAACGCCTGGCGGAGCTGGAAGGCGGCGTCGGCGCGCTGGCGGTCAGCTCCGGTATGGCGGCAATCCGCTATTCGATCGAGGCCATCGCCGAAGTCGGCTGCAATATCGTCAGTACCTCCCAGCTCTACGGCGGCACCTACAACCTGTTCGCCCACACCTTCCCCCGCCAGGGCATCGAAGTACGCTTTGCAGCGGGCGATGAATTCGACCGGGTAAAATCCCTGATCGACGGGAATACTCGCGCGCTGTTCTGCGAATCCATCGGCAACCCCGCCGGCAACATTGTCGACATCCAGGCGTGGGCCGATATCGCCCACGCCGCGGGCGTGCCGCTGATCGTCGACAATACTGTCGCCACCCCCATACTCTGCCGCGTGTTTGATTTCGGCGCTGACATCGCGGTGCATTCACTCACCAAGTATATCGGCGGACACGGCACGACTATCGGTGGAGCAATTGTCGATTCCGGCAAGTTCGACTGGGCGGCCCACCCCGACCGCTTCTCCATCATGAGTACGCCGGACCCTTCCTACCACGGAGTGGTGTACACCGAAGCCATGGGCGAAGCGGCCTACATCGGCCGCTGTCGCGTGGTGCCACTGCGCAATACCGGCTCGGCCCTTTCGCCACACAGCGCGTTCCTGATCATGCAGGGCCTGGAAACACTCAGTCTGCGGATGAAGCAGCACTGCAAGAATGCCAAAAAGGTCGCGAAGTATCTGCAGCAGCATCCGCAGGTAAAATGGGTCAACTACGCAAGCCTGAAAGACAGCCCCTATCACGATACCTGCAAAAAAATCTGCGGGGGGCGCGCCGCGGGCATTCTCAGCTTTGGCATCGAAGGAGGCATTGAAGCGGGCACGAAGTTTATCGACGCGCTGCAATTGATTCTGCGGCTGGTGAATATCGGCGATGCAAAGTCACTGGCCTGTCACCCGGCGAGCACCACACACCGTCAGCTCAACCCGGAGGAACTCGCATCGGCGGGAGTCAGCGAAGAGATGGTGCGGCTCTCTATCGGCATTGAGCACGTGGACGACATTCTCGCGGATATCGAGCAGGCGCTGGCAGCGGCAAAATAAGCCCACAAAAAAGGCCCGGAGCGCACGCTCCGGGCCTGTTCGAATCAGCGCGGGCAAGCCCGCGCCCAACACTCAGAAGTTGTAGGTGAAAGACGTGCCGAAGGTGCGCGGACGATTGCGGACCGTGCGGTCGTAGGACGTCAGGTTGAAGGCCAGCGCATCGCTGTAGCTATAGATGGCCTCTTCGTCCGTCACGTTGTCCACGTACACCAACCACTCCCAGTTATCCGCGCTGGTGAAGCCCACGCGCAGGTTGAGAATGTCGTAGTCCGGCTTGCGGTTACCCGAGATAATGCCGTTGTCGGTAAGATCGTCACCCGCCTCGCCAGCCAGCTCCAGGGTTTCGTCAACGTAGTTGTAGTTGGCGACCATGAAGAACTCGCCGGTATCGACCGGAATCACGTAATCCAGCGTGACGTTGGCTGTCCACTCGGGCACATCGGCAAGCTGGTCACCGGACTCAATGCCTGCCTGCGGCACGTCGTCCTGAAACTCGGCCTCGGTATACCCGGCTGCCAGGCTCACCGTAAAGTTCTCGGTAACAGCGGCCAGCAACTCGAGCTCGGCGCCCTGGGTTTCTGCCTCACCAATGTTGGTGGTGAAGTTCACGCCGCAGGTACCGCTGGTGGTGACCACCTGCTGAATGTCATCCCACTGCATGTGGTAGATGGCGCCATTAAAACGCACCGCATCCGAGAGCGTCGCCTTCCAGCCAAACTCGTAGTTAATTACCTCGTCGCCCTCGAAACTGTCGGGCGTGCCCGCAATGCCCAGCTCATTGAGATCCTGGTTGCAGGCAAATGCAATGGTATCGGCCGGATTGGTGCTGCGCGGTACCGTGCGGTTGCCGCCGCCCGGGCGCGTGCCGTTGGATACCGTGGCGTAGAGCTGGCTGTCTTCAGTGTAGTGCCAGGTACCTGTCAGTTTGCCCTGCACTTCCTGATCGCTGATGGACAGGTCGAGCTGGTTGGCGGTATCACGCGGCCCGCCACTGAAGGCAAGCCCCCAGTCTTCCTTGAACTGCTCGTAGGTGTAATCCAGATAACGCCCGCCCAGCGTTAGCGAAAAGCTTTCCAGGAACTCCCAGGTCACTTCGGAGAAAACCGCGTACTCTTCGTAAGTGCGCTTGTCCTGTGTATTCGCCAGGCCAGCAGGATTAATGGCAGGATCAAAACCACGCTGCATGCGATAGCCGGCGTCCGCCTCTGAATCCTTGTAGTAAATCCCACCCAACCAGTGCAGTCGCTCGTTGTTGTTCGAGTTGATCCGCGCCTCGAAGGTGGTATCTTCGAGGTCTACCGATTCGTCTGCAAACACCGGCATAAGCGCCGGACCAACGTCTTCCGCGAACAGGTTATTGGTGGCGTCGGTAATGTCTTCGGTGTTGTCCGTATCGCGCTCTATGTAGGAGAGACTGGCCAACAGATCCACGCCACTGAGACTGTGCCCGTAGGTCAGGTTGCCCATGGTGAACTGGTCTTCATAGGGCTCAGGCGCATCAAACAGTGCCGGCTGCTCAAACTCGTCGTCCGGGCCGTAGTAGTTCGGTTTGCCGTCCATTTCCAGATCCTGATAGAACACGGATGGCTGGATGTAAGCGTTCTCGAACTCATAGCGGTAGGTAAGCCGCACTGCGGTCGTTTGCTCCGTGTTGACATTCTCGTCGAAGGTCTCGCCAGTTTCGCGGTCGACGCGATCGTAATAGCCATCGCGATCCGTGTAGGAAACAATCGCACGCAGGGCGCTGTTGTCGCCGGTGGCCAGGTTGGCCATGCCGTTGGCAATGTAGTTCACACCACCTTTTTCTGTATTCGACAGATCAAAGTTGATGCTGCCTTCGTTTTCACCCACCGCCGGCTGGCGAGTGATCAGGCGCACGGTACCGCCCATTGAACTGGAGCCGTAGAGTGTTCCCTGCGGGCCGCGCAATACTTCGATGCGCTCGAGGTCATACAGTTTGGGATCGAGATTGGCCTGCTGGAAAGAGGTGGACGAACCCGAGGAAATGATCTGGATCGGCATTTCGTCGATATAGAAACTCACCGTGGGGGCGACGCCGGTGGCCGCGGAAATGCCGCGGATATTCAGCTTGGTCCGGCCCGGTCCTGACGAGCGCAGAGAGAGAGACGGCACGGTGGTCGCCAGATCTGCAAAGTCGGATGCGCCCAGACGCGTAATCTGCTCGGCTGAAATTGCCGTGATCGCCATGGGTACATCCTGCAGCGATTCGCTGCGCTTGGACGCTGTAACTACCACTTCTTCGAGTTGTGCATAGCTGACAACAGGCACGGCGACTAAAACCGATGCGGCCATCAGGGATTTTTTAAATTGCATTGCGGGTGCTCCCTTGTTTTTTTGAGGTGTTTTTGCTGCCTGTCTTTTTTGTTGTGACGGGAGTTTATCGCGTCCCAAGGGCTGCGTGGCAGAGTCAAATTGTTATTATTTCATACAAAACAGGCAGGTGACTTGCAGCGGACGGGCGCGCCCCGACAACCAGATGGCGCGCGGCGTGCACGCCGGCCCGGGGAGGCCGGGAATCCGCGCGCCAGGGCTACATGGATAAGCGCAGCAGGGGTGGGATATCATCGGGTCGCTCGGCATCATCCAGGCGCGCGGCCACCTCCAGTAACGCCGGCCCCAGTTGCGGACGCACCTCTTCCGGGCGCAGCGGCTCCCCGCATTCACTGCAGGTGAGGGTCGGACGCGATTGCCCGCCACAGCGCTGGTGCACATATTCCAGCGGTGCACCCCTGCCCTGATCCATCCACTCGTCGCCCCAGCGCGCCAGGCTCATGAGAACGGGGTACAGGGCAAGGCCCTTGCGGGTCAAACGATACTCGTAGCGCAGCGGTCGATCGCAATAGGGGACCTTGACCAGAACACCGTGCTCCACCAGCTTGCCGAGCCGCTCCGAAAGGCGGTGTCGCGTGATGCCCAGGTTCTTCTGGAACTGATCGAAGCGACGCGTCCCGAGAAATGCGTCGCGCATGATAAGCATCGTCCAGCGCTCGCCAACGACCGACAGCGCGCGCGCCACCGAGCAGACCTGCTTGTCGATATCGTCCCAACGCATAGCCGAGCTCCTGCCGTGATGATTGATCGCAAATTGCAGATTAGCATACCGCCGATGACAAAACGCGGGCACAAAAAAGGGCGGGAAATCCCGCCCTGCTGCAGATGCCCGGAGCACCCGGCGTCATGCATGCGTCAACCGAACTGGTTCATCGTGTTGTCCTTGCCACCGGCTTTCAGCGCGGCCTCACCGGCGAAGTACTCCTTGTGATCGTCCCCCAGATCGGAGCCCGCCATGTTCTGGTGCCTGACGCAGGCAATGCCCTGGCGTATTTCCTTGCGCTGCACGCCGGCCACGTAACCCAGCATGCCCTGATCACCAAAGTAATCCCTGGCCAGATTGTCAGTGGAGAGCGCCGCCGTATGGTAGGTAGGCAATGTAATCAGATGGTGGAAGACACCCGCTTCCCGCGACGCATCCGCCTGGAAGGTCCGAATGCGATCATCAGCTTCAGTCGCCAGTTCAGAGGCGTCGTAATCGGCACTCATCAGTTTATCGCGCTCGTAGCCCGACACATCCTTACCCGCTTCAACCCAGGCATCAAACACCTGCTGGCGGAAGTTGAGCGTCCAGTTGAATGAAGGGCTGTTGTTGTAGACCAGCTTGGCATTTGGAATGACTTCGCGAATGCGCCTCACCATCTTGCCGATCTGGCCAACATGCGGCTTCTCGGTTTCAATCCACAACAGGTCAGCGCCCTGTTGCAATGAGGTTATGCAATCGAGTACGCAGCGGTCTTCGCCTGAACCCTGACGGAACTGAAACAGATTCGAGGGCAAGCGCTTCGGGCGCAGCAGTTTGCCACCGCGATTCAGCACCACATCGCCATTGTTCATGCTGGCGACATCCACTTCCTCGCAATCGAGGAATGCGTTGTACTGATCGCCCAGGTCGCCCGGCTCGTGCGTCACCGCAATCTGTTTGGTCAGGCCCGCACCCAGGGAATCGGTGCGCGCAACGATCACGCCATCCTCGACGCCAAGTTCCAGGAAGGCGTAACGCACGGCGCGAATCTTGGCCAGAAACTCCTCGTGCGGCACGGTAACCTTCCCGTCCTGGTGTCCACACTGCTTCTCATCCGACACCTGGTTTTCTATCTGGATCGCACAGGCGCCCGCTTCAATCATCTTTTTCGACAGCAGGTAGGTTGCCTCGGCGTTGCCGAAGCCCGCGTCGATGTCGGCGATAATCGGCACGACGTGGGTCTGGAAGTTCTCGATACTGTTGAGCACGGCCTTCTCCGCCACCTGGTCGCCGACTTCACGCGCGGCATCCAGTTCCTGGAACAGGCCACCCAGTTCCCGCGCATCGGCCTGTCGCAGGAAGGTATACAGTTCCTCGATCAAACCGGGTACCGCCGTTTTTTCATGCATCGACTGGTCGGGCAGCGGGCCGAACTCGGAGCGCAGTGCGGCGATCATCCAGCCGGACAGGTACAGATAGCGCTTGCTGGTATCGCCAAAATGCTTCTTGATGGCAATGAGCTTCTGCTGGCCGATAAACCCGTGCCAGCAACCGAGGCTCTGGGTGTACTGGCTGTTGTCCGCGTCGTACTCGGCCATATCCCTGCGCATGATTGCCGCCGTGTAACGGGCGATATCCAGCCCGGTCTGGAAGCGGTTTTGCAGACGCATGCGAGCGGCGGATTCGGGATTGATGCTGTTCCAGGCGCTGCCATTGCTCTCGCACAGGCTGGACAGTTCGGCGATCTCTTGCTGGTAAGTAGACATGATGTGACCCTCGATCCTATTGGCAATGCTGTCGTACGGCCCGCTGGAGGATGCGTTGCTACCACCAGGGCCAGATGGACCTAGTGTAGGGATCTGAGTTCTATAACTGAAATCAATAGATACGATTTTTACTATTTGCGCGGTGAATCGGGCGCCACCGGCGGGAGAGCGCGACTGCGCCGGATTGGCCTCCCGCTCAGGCCTCCCGCAGCAGACGCTCTTTCAGCTCACGCTTGAGCACCTTGTTGGTGGCATTGCGCGGCAAAGGCTGCTCGCTGAAGTGTATCCCGGCAGGTACTTTGTAGGCGGCGAGCCGCTCCCGGGCGAAATCGAGCAACGCCTGTTCGGCAACGCTCTGGCCCGCGTGCAAATGCACCACGGCGAGCACCGACTCCCCCAGGCGCTCGTCCGGCAGCCCGATAGCCGCCACTTCGCGCACTGCAGGGTGTTCCAGCAACTCGTTTTCGATCTCGATGGGATAGATATTTTCTCCACCGCGAATGATCATGTCCTTGGCGCGGTCTGCCAGAAACAAAAAGCCTTCGGCATCCAGATAGCCGATATCGCCGGTTTTCAGCCAGCCATCGCGCAAGTCAGTGGCGTTGGCTTCCGGCCTGTTCCAGTACTCGCGAATGTTGGCAGGACTGCGAACCCAGATTTCTCCGATCTCCAGCGGGGGCAATTCTTCGCCCTGCTCATCGCAGATGCGGAAATCCACCACCGGGTGCGGGAAGCCCGCCGCCCCTCTCTTTTCGCTGAAGGCGCGGCCGGTGTAGGAGGCGCCCTGTGCGTTGGTTTCGGTCATGCCCCACCCGGTGCCGGAAAAATTCTGCGGCAGCTTTTCGCTCACCAACTGGGCAACGCGCGGCGGCGTCGCCGCGCCACCGACTCCCAGAGAAAACAGACTGCTGGTGTCTCGCTCGGCGAAACCCGGCGCTTCGAGCAAATCGAGCACCATTGAGGGCGCGGCAGAAATTCCGGTGATGCGCTCACGCTCGATGTAATCCAGGGCGCGCTCAACGTCCCACTTGTACATCATGACAATGCGTCGCCCGCCACGCAGGTTGACGAAGAACTGGGCGTGACAGCCGCTGACGTGAAACAGCGGAACCGCAAGCAGCGAGGTCGGTTCGAAGCCCTGTTCCAGCATGGCGGTGATCAGCTCGCCATTGGTCATGGCCGCCGCAACCGCCGCACACTCCATATTGAAGATCGCCTGACTCAACGCGCGATGGGTAGATGCCGCTCCCTTGGGCTTGCCGCTGGTGCCCGAGGTGTACATGATCATCGCGAGGTCATCACCGTCGATTGCCACCGGCCGCGGGGTCTCCGCGGCATAGCCGGCAACAAAGGCCTCCAGGGAGTGCGGGTGGTCAGCGGTTGCGGGGCGCGCTATCAGCATGCGGATGCCGCGCTCGGCAAAGCGCTCTGCCACGCCATCGTAGCGCTGCTGGTCGAGGAAAACGCAACGCGCTCCGGAGTCTTCGACCGCGTGTGCGATATCGGCCGGCTGGCCCCAGCTATTGACCGGCACGACAACGGCTCCAATCATCACGATCGCCAGGTAGGCTGTCATCCACTCGGGATAATTGCGCATGGCGATGGCCACGCGGTCACCCTTTTCGATACCTTCCACCTGTAGCGCTGCGGCTATCGAGTCGGCTTCTGCAAAGAGCTGGGCAAAACTGCGTCGCTCATCTTCATAAACGAGAAACTCGCGCTCCCCGTGCTCCCGACCAACAGCCAACGCCTCAACCAGATTGGCTGGAGCATGGCGGTAATGGCGCTCTCCGGCGCTGCCTGTCTCGAGTTCATAGGGTGCGCCGGGTGCGGTAAGCTGCGCAATCGCGGCATCGAACTCTTGTTTCAAACTGGGCATTTTCCAACTCCGCGGGTCTTCGGTTGAGGCCACCGCTGGCAATGCAGGCAACTTGTCTTGCACGCACTATCCACGGCGAATAAACGCCCGCGATTGTGCACCAGAGCGGCCACTTTGCCCACCTCCAGCGGTCGCGCACGAGGCTCCGGTACAGGAGTTTAACCCGTGGCCAGGGCGCCCTCGACGGGGCGCTCCGTCCCCGGGTTGCTTGCACCGTGCCGCACCAGCCCGCATAGTCTAGACTTGAATGCATACCAATAATTTTTCGCGGGAGAACCACAATGGCCTACTTTATCACCGGCGGTACCGGCTTCATCGGGCGCAACTTCATTGACAGGCTGCGTAGCCGCGAAGGCGATATCTACGTGCTGACCCGCGCGGCCTCGCTGCATCGCTTTGAAGAACTGCGCGAGCGCATGGGCGAGGCCGGCGACCGCCTGATCGCGGTGGAGGGAGACCTCACCCAGCCGATGCTGGGTGTCGAGGAGGCGACCCGCAAGAAACTGCGGGGAAATATCCGCTATTTCTGCCATTTCGCCGCCATCTATGACATTGCCGCTTCCGCCGAGGTGCAGACCGCCACCAATATCGAAGGCACGCGAAGTGCCATTCAACTGGCAGCGGAGCTGGAGGCGGGTTCTTTTGAACACGTCAGTTCCATCGCGGCCGGCGGGCTCTACCCGGGCGTCTTCCGGGAAGACATGTTCGAGGAGGCCGAGAACCTCAGCCATCCCTACTTTTCGACCAAGCACGATTCCGAAGGTATCGTGCGCTACGAATGTCAGGTGCCCTGGCGAGTATACCGTCCCGCCATGGTTGTCGGAGACTCCAAAACCGGCGAAATCGACAAGATTGATGGCGTGTATTACTTTTTTAAAAGCCTGCAGAAAATTCGTGCCTTGCTGCCTCCCTGGTTTCCGCTCATCGGCATCGAAGGCGGCAAGTTCAATGTGGTGCCGGTTGATTACGTGGTAGATGCCATGGACCACATAATGCACAAGGACAACCTTGAGGGGCGCTGCTTCCACCTCACGGACCCCGAGCACTACAGCATGGGCAGTCTCATCAATGTGTTCGCCGAGGCCGGACATACCCCACGCTTCAGCATGCGCCTCGATACGCGCATGTTCGGCTTCCTGCCGCGCGTGGTGCGCGATACCCTGATAGGCCTGCCGCCGGTAAAACGCATTATCCGTCTGATGCTGGCCGACATGGGGCTGCCCGACTCCGTCACGATGTTTCTCAACTACCCCACGCGCTACGACAACCGCGACACGGAACGCGCACTGCAGGGCTCCGGCATACACTGCCCCAGGTTGCGTGATTACGCGCCGGTGATCTGGGACTACTGGGAACGCCATCTCGACCCGGACCTGTTCCTCGACCACTCATTGGAAGGCAATGTGGCCGACAAACTGGTGCTGATTACCGGCGCGTCTTCCGGCATCGGTAGAACCTCTGCCCTGCGCCTCGCGGAGGCAGGCGCGCATGTGCTACTGGTGGCGCGCAGCCTCGACAAATTGCAGGAGACCGCCGCCGAGATTGCCGAGCTGGGCGGCGTGGCGACGATCTACCAGGCGGACGCCTCCGACATGCACGACTGCGACCGACTGGTCGCCGAAGTGCTGCAAAACCATGGGCATGTGGACATTCTGATCAACAATGCGGGGCGCTCCATCCGGCGCTCGCTGGAACTCTCCTACGATCGCTTCCACGATTTCGAGCGCACCATGCAGATCAACTACTTCGGCGCGATTCGACTCACCATGGGGTTGCTGCCGGTAATGACGCAGCGCAGGCAGGGGCATGTGATCAACATCTCTTCAATCGCGACACTTGGCCCGAGTCCGCGCTTTTCCGCCTACGTGGCCTCGAAGTCGGCTCTCGACGCCTGGACACGCGCCGCGGCCGTGGAGTACTCCGATCTCAACGTGCGCTTTACCACCATCAACATGCCGCTGGTGCGCACGCCGATGATTGCCGCTACCACTGTCTACAATTCCATGCCGGTATTGAGCCCGGAGGAAGCCGGCGACATGGTCATGGAAGCGGTGATCAAGAAACCCAAGCGTATCGCCACACAGCTCGGTATTTCCCTGCAGGTGATCAACGCGATTGCGCCCAAACTATCGGAAATCATCATGAATGTGGTGTTCCGCATGTTCGGCGATTCTGCCGCGGCACGCGGCGATCAAACACCGGAAAACGTTGAGGTATCCAGCGAGCAGGTTGCCCTGGCGTCGCTCATGAAAGGTGTGCATTTCTAGGGGCTGGGGCTGCGACTCAGCTTACCGGTTCGTCCGAGTCGCGAAAATGCCGCATCACGTAGTCCACACGCTGGTCTGCCGGCCACTGCCGGCTGTCGGGCAGCTTTTCCGTGTGGCGCAGGCGCGGCAGCAGGCCTCGCCCGTTGGCAATCTGTATCGCCAGGCCGGGGCGCGCATTGAGTTCCAGTAGCTGCGGACCGAGGTGCTTGTCCAGCACCAGGTCCGTACCGATGTAACCCAGGCCCGTCATATCGTGGCATTTGGCTGCGAGCACCAGCATCTCTCGCCAAACGGGTACGCGAATTTCACTCAGGGTCAACCCGGTATCCGGGTGCACCGCAACCGGGCGACCGAATTGCACTGCGTGCAGGCAGCGCCCGTTGTCCAGCGCGAGTCCGACACCCACCGCTCCCTGGTGCAGATTGGCCTTGCCGTCCGAGGCATGCGTTGCCAGTCGCAGCATCGCCATCACGGGATAGCCCCGAAAAACGACTATCCGAATATCCGGTACGCCCTCATGCGAGTAGCCCGCGAAAATGTCGTCGAACGCAATCAGATCCTCGATGATCACCACGTCGGAGGCGCCGCCGAGCGAATAGAGGCCGGCGAGAATATTGCTCATATGACGGCGAATATCGGCAATCCCGATGCGCGCCCCGGAGCTCTTGATGTAATCGTCACCCTCGCGACCGATCACCACCAGAATACCTTTGCCGCCTGAACCCTTGGACGGCTTGAGCACAAAACTGTCGCTGTTGACCAACTGTCGCTCGATGTGGCTGATCTCATGCTGCTCACGCACCACGAACTGCAGGCCGGGCATGGGAACCCCGTACTCCTGCGCCAGCAGTTTGGTCTTCAGTTTGTCGTCGACCAGCGGATAGAGCGAACGTCTGTTGTAACGATTGATAAAGTCGACATTGCGGCAGTTCATGCCCAGCATGCCGAACTGGCGCAACTGCCTGACACTTATCCAGTGGGCTGTCACATCAAGTCATCCATGGCCCGGAAGCGCCGAAGCTCTGTCAATTTGTAACCGGTGTACTGCCCCATCGCGAGAATCAGCGCCAACAGCACCAGATTCAGCTCGGGGAAATTGAAAGTCAGATGCTTCAACAGCGCGGATTGCATCAGCAGATAGGCAATCACCGCCACCAGCAGGCTGCCGCCCCCCTGGGCCAGCACCTCGACCGGCCCCTCTTCTTCCCACAGGATGGACATGCGCTCGATCGTCCAGGCAATAATAATCATCGGGAAGAAGGTGATCGTCATGCCGGTGCTGTATCCCATCTGGTAGCCGATTACGCTGAGTACGGAGATGAGGAAAATCACCAGGATGATCAGCGTGGCCAGCCGTGAGACCATCAACAGGTTGAGCCGGGACAGGTAGCTCCGCAGTACCAGGCCGATAGCCACCACCGAAACAAAACTGATCAGGCCGGGCAGCAGCGAGGTTTGCAGAAACGCCAGGGAGATCAGCACCGGCATAAACGTTCCCGCCGTTTTCAGGCCTACTATGATGCGCATGAATACCACAACGACCGCGCCGAGCGGCAACAGCAATAGCAGCTTGAACATGCTCTGCTCTTCAATCGGCAGGCGATGCACGCCGATCGCCGCAAAAACACTGTCGGCATCACTCGCCTGGGCTAGCTGACTGGCGGGCACTGTCTGGCGAATCATGCTGAAGCTGACCCGTGATCCGCGACCGCCTGTCACATCCAGCACGGACACGCCGCCACGATGCCAAAGCAGCAGATTCGGCGGCACACCGGTGTCCCCGGTCTGGGGATTGAACAACACCCACTCACCGTCGGAGTAAACATCCACCATCGGTGTGAGTTCCTGCCGTCGGCGGGCGTCCTCGAGATAAAGGCCCATCACCGAATGCGTGGGAATGCCTGCGCGGCCCAGCAGAATCATGAATAGCTCGGCGCGATTGATATCGGCAGATAACAGTAGCGCCGTGTTCTGGTCTGCGCCCGGATTGTTCAGCAGGCGGATCAGCTCACGCGCGAGGCTCTCAGGATTACTGGACAATTCGGTGGCGCGAAGAAGCACGCCCTGGGCGGCGATTTCGGTGGCGTCATCCCATACCACGGGGTAATCAATCACTGAAGGATCGAGGCCCGGCACACTGCGATCGTTCGTTTCCACCAGTTGCGCGCTGTAGTACAGCGACTGCGTGCCCTCGGCCGTACGCCGCGTCCACTGGGCGCGCCGGCCACCCTCCTCACGCAGAATCGCAAAACCGTAGCCCGGTGAAGCGGCCTGTTCTTCAATCAGTTTGAAACCGGGAAGCTGTTCATCCGGCAGGCTGAGACTGGCGGTTACCGGGCCGCCGGTGGCGGTGAAATCGATACGCGCTTCCACCAGCCAGACGAGCCGTTCCTGACCGGGCAGGAAGGGTACGCCCGTTGCGAAATAGCGCAGAACGGCGGTGAGGATGCCGGCCAGGGCCAGCAGAACCAGCACTGTGTAGAAAGGGAGCTTGCGGTTCACCGATCGTCCCGCTCGGCGACGCCTGCTACCGGCTCTGCCACATAGGGCGCTACGTTCTTCTTGCTCACATCCACTACCATCACATCCTGCAGGATATTGCGGCCTACCAGGAGCTGGTAATCGAGATGACTGCGGTCACTCAAAGTAAATTCGGCAGTCTGGTTGATATGTCCGATGGTAACCGAGAGCTTGACTACCGGCCGGCGTTCCGGTTCCGGACTATTGGACTGCACGATCAGCACACGGCGCTTCAGCTTGCGCTCCAGTTGCAGCGTCTCGCCCGTCACCGGATGGCTGATCTCGAAACGTACCCAGCGGCTGCTGTTGCGCTCAAACAACTCAATATTGCGCGCATCCAGGGAAGAAGTCTCCGCACCGGTATCGATGCGCGCCTGCAGTTCGATCTCCATATTCGGCAGCCAGACCTTTTCCATCTGACCGACCACCAACTTGCCCGGTTCCTCCGGTGGCGCCATGCATACCGGCGCGGGAGCGGCAGGTTGTGGAGCAGATGCCGGCCGTTCAGCCGCTTCGGTGAGCTGCAGTGAAAGCGTCTTGAGCTGTTCCTGCTGCTCCTGCAATTGCGTGCTCTGCGTCTGCAGCTGCGCCGTGGTTCGCGCCTGCTGTGCCAGGCACTCATCCATAAGCGCCAGCACCGTCTGCTGATGCGGATCGGGCCCTGCAGGTACGGGCTCCACCACGCTACAGCCGGCGACGGCTCCCAGCGCGAGCAGGGCTGTGGCAATGGGTCGGGAAGGAAATCTGAAACGCATCATGAACTTTATAGTTAGCGACCGTTAAATCTGCGGAGTCCAGCACTCTATCGACCGCGCATGGCAATGTAAATCACCCAAACAGTGCGCAATACCCGGTGCGACACCGGTATTATTACCATCGGCGACTGATAATTCCCACCGCCCGCCCCAAAGACACCACGCAGTGTGCAGGATATCAGCGCTGCTCACTGACCTGCACATGGGCCTGCATGGCCAGGTCACCCTGATGATCCAGCACCCAGAGCTCAACTGCGTCGTTCTCTCGCCTGCCCTGCAGGGTCAGCGGGGCATTGTCGAGCAGCGGCCTGAGACTGCGAAACTCAAAGCGCTGTACCCGCACCAGGGGTAGCTCGCTCTGCAACTGTTGCAGCAGAAGTGTCGCTGCGAGCGGGCCCTGTACAACGAGACCGGCATAACCCTCCTGTTCAACTGCGTAATCCCGATCGTAGTGGATACGGTGCGCATTGAACGTGAGCGCAGAATAACGGAACAGCAACACCGGATCGGGCTGCAGGCTGCGGCTCCACTGCGGCGTCGGTTGCGGCGAGCGCTGGTGCTTCTGCGATGTACCACCGCGCGGTGCCTCACGAAAAACCAGATCCTGTTGCTCTTCAAGCACCAGCTCCTCACCACAAAGAATGCGGTGATCCAATCTCACGAAAACCAGTTCGCCACTCGCACCCCGCTTGCAGGCAATGTCCGCAATGGTCGACTCGCGGCGCAGCGAATCACCGATCCGCAGCGGGCGATAAAACTGCAATCGCCCGCCCGCCCACATTCGCCGGGGCAAGTTCACGGGCGGCAGAAAGTCCCCCCGCAGTGCATGCCCGTCCGCGCCCAGACGCGATGCCGGAGCCGGCTGCTGAAAATACAGCCAGTGCCAGCAACAGGGCAGAGGTTCCCCGCGCTGCGCCGGTGCGCGCGGAATATCCAGCGTGGCAGCGAGCGCATTCACCGCCCCCCCGGTTATCACATCCTCAACGACACGCTGGCGACCCAGCCAGTCATCCCAGGCGGTTGCGCGCCGCGCACTCATGCGAGAGAACATGCTGCGTAATTTTCGCGCAAATCAGGCATCGCCGAACTCCGCCCGCAGCGCCGCTGAATGCTCACCGGTCGCAGGTACGGCCCCGAACGACCTGCCGCCTCCGCTCAGGCGAGCCGGCGGCGCCACCAGCTCTATCGGGCCGGACGGCGTGGCGACAGCCTGGCGTCTGAGCTGCGCATGGTGTTGCAAATCTGCCAGTGTGTTGAGCGCACCAAACGCGATCTGCGCATCCTGCAGCCGCTGCGCGAGCCGGCTGCGCTCCAGGCGTGAAAACACCTCCTCTATGCAGCCGTCGAGTGCCTGCCGGTTGGCGCAGCGCGCCGTGTTATCGGCGAACCGCGCATCGGTCGCCAGCGCCTCCCGCTCGAGCACCTGAGCGCAGAAGTTCAACCATTCTCTCTCATTCTGGATTGCGATCACGATCATTTCGTCTGCCGCACAGGCGTAAGCGCCGTAAGGCGCAATGGACGGATGATTCAGACCCACCCGCCGCGGTCCCGCGCCGCCATACTGCTGGTGCAACAGCGGAACGCTCATCCAGTCGGCGAGCGCATCGAACAGCGATACACTGATGCCCTGCCCTTGTCCGCTGCGTTCCCGCTGCAGCAAACTCTCCAACACCGCCGTATGGGCATACATGCCACAGGCGATGTCGCACACCGACACGCCTACCCGACCCGGCTCCGACGGCGCTCCGGTAATGGATGCCAGGCCGGTTTCGCACTGCAACAGCAGATCGTAGGCCTTTCTGTCCCTGTAGGGCCCCTCGTCGCCATAGCCGGAAATATCCACGGTGACAAGACGGGGATGGCGTTCGCGCAGCGCTTTTGAATCAAATCCCGCTCGCGCGGCCGCTCCCGGCGCTAGGTTCTGGATGAAGACATCCGCCTGCGCGAGCATGCGCGCCAACAGCGCGGCGTCTGCGCGATGCTTGATATCCAGGCAAACGCTTTCCTTCCCCCGGTTCAGCCACACGAAGTAGGCGCTCTCGCCCTTCGCAACCTGATCGTAACCGCGCGCAAAGTCGCCCTCCGGGCGTTCGATCTTGATCACCCGCGCACCGGCATCGGCAAGGCGTGAACTGACATAGGGCGCGGCAACGGCCTGCTCCAGCGCCACCACCAACAGCCCTGCAAGCGGCGGGCTCATCAGAAGGACCGTGGCAGCTGCAGTTCGCGCGTGGCGATGTGCGCGAGTATGAGGTTGGTGGAAATCGGCGCCACCTGGTAAAGACGCGTCTCACGAAACTTGCGTTCGATATCCCAGTCGGTACTGAAACCGTAGCCGCCATGCGTCTGCACACAGGTATCGGCCGCTGCCCAGGAGGCTTCCGATGCAAGCAGCTTGGCCATATTGGCTTCTGCCCCCGCCGGTTTGCCAGCGTCGTACAGCGCGGCTGCCTCCCGCACCATGAGAGCCGCCGCCTGCGTCTGGATGTGCGCGCGGGCAATGGGAAACTGGACCCCCTGATTCTGCCCGATGGGCCGGTCAAATACGTGTCGCTCGCTCGCGTACTGCGCGGATTTCGCGGTGAACCAGCGGGCATCGCCAATACACTCCGCGGCGATCAGGATGCGCTCGGCGTTGAGCCCGTCGAGAATGCAACGAAAACCCGCCCCCTCTTCGCCAATCAGGTTTGCCGCCGGCACCCGCAGGTCGTCAAAATACAACGCGGTGGTCGCGTGGTTCATCATCATTTCCAGCGGCGTGATTGTGAGCCCGTTGTCGAGCGCCGCGCGCATGTCCACCAGAAAAACGGACATGCCTTCGGTGTGCTTCACGCCCGCGTCGCGTGGCGCAGTGCGCGCCAGCAACACCATCAGATCTGAATGCTGCGTGCGCGAAATGAAGACTTTCTGCCCGTTGATCACGTAATCATCTCCATCGCGCACGGCACGCGTGCCAATGCGCGACGTATCCGTGCCGCTGTCGGGCTCGGTGACGGCGAAGGCCTGCAGGCGCAGTTCTCCCGAGGCAATGGCGGGAAGATACTGCTGCTTCTGCGTGTCGCTACCATGGCGCAGCAGCGTGCCCATGGTGTACATCTGCGCATGGCAGGCAGCCCCGTTACAGCCGCTGCGATGTACCTCCTCCAGTACCGCGCAGGCCGCGCCAAGAGGCAGGCCACTGCCGCCGTATTCCTCGGGGATCAGCACCGACAGATAGCCCGCCTCGCTCAGGGCGCGCACAAACTCGCCGGGGTAAGCGTGCGTTTTGTCGAGGTCTCTCCAGTATTCGCCAGGAAAGCGTGCGCACAGGTCTGCCACCGCCGCGCGAATTTCCGGATAGGTGACTTCAATACTCATCGCGCAGCGCCCCCGGTCCGCCCGTTACAAAAACCATGAACCGCCATCCACCATGTGCGTTTGACCGGTCACAAACGCGCTCGCATCGGAGGCGAGATAAATGATGGTGCCCGTGAGATCTTCGGGTTGCAGATTGCGCTTGATCACCTGTCCCGCTGCTATCACACCCTTGGCCTTTTCCAGTTTCTCGCCAAAAAACTCTTCCGTACCTTCGGTCATCACCGCCGATGGTGCCACCGCATTCACGCGAATCAGCGCATCGCCCAGTTCCCGTGCCATACCCCGTGTCATACCGATCACGGCGGCTTTGGATGCCACATAGTCCAGGCCGTAGGGCAAACCATAAACCGCAGCGAGCGATGCAATATTGATTATGGAGCCACCGCCGGCCGCACGCATTGGCTCCACCACCGCCTTGCTTGCCTGCCAGACGCCTTTTACATTCACCTGCATTACCGCGTCCCACTGCGCTTCCTCGAGTTGTTCAAAACGCGCGCCTTTCAGGCCACCGTAGAGCGCCGCGTTATTCACCAGGATGTCGATACGGCCGAACTCCGAGAGCGCCCGTTCCGCCATCTCGCGACAGCTCGACATGGCGGTCACGTCAACTGTCGCGGCAGCGGCACGTCCCCCGGCGCCGGCAATCTCCGCGACGGTGTGCGTGCAATCGTTGACATCGCACACCAGCACCGAAGCGCCCTCCTTTGCCATGGCCACCGCGTACGCGCGGCCCAGCCCGCGCGCCGCGCCCGTGACCACGGCCACCTTGTGTTCAAGTTGCCCCATGTTGCTTTCCCCGCCTGTTGTTCAGCGGCCAACAGTAGCAACGTCCCCGGGGAAACACCACTTTGCCATCAACCGACAGCCGACCTCTCGCGGGCGCGGCCGGTTGTCTCATAAAACACCTGAAAATATCTCCTTAAGCGGATGAATTTATTGAGATTGGTGCTATAGGGTTCTATACTCGGCCGGAATCAACCATCCTGGATAGCCGCTACCATGCGCATTGGGCCACGCCTGGTTTCTTCACTGCTACTGACTGCGCTGACACTCGTTGCAAACAGCGCCGGGGCTGGCACGCGGCTGAATCTGATGCTCGATGCCGGCGTATTCGCGAAAGACGCCGAGCCACCAACGGACAACCTGCTGATATCAGGCCTGGCGCTGAGTGTCCGCAACCCGCTTGTGAACATGGAAGTGGATTACGATCTGGAAGTGGCCGTGACCGAAGACTTCACTGCCCACGATGACCACACGGCGCAACGCCTTGTGGCATCTGCACGCAGCGAAGTGATTGACGAAGTTTTCAGGGTGCACAGCCGGATGCGCGCGGACAGCGTTTTCAGGCATGTATCGGGGGCCTACGACCACAGTTTCCGGCCCGGTTTCTCTCGTCAGGTGATGGATCTGGCCACGATGGACATGAGCTACCACCTGCTGCTGCAAAAGCCCCACGAAGACGCCTCGGAACATCTGCAACAGGGCTACTCCATCAGCCTGCGCGACACGCTTCCCGCGGACAGCCTTAACTGGCAAAGCGCCTACACAACGACGGATATTTACCGCAGTGATCTCGGCGACGATTTCCGCCTGCTGGAGAATCGGGAAACGCTACGGATGCAAACTCACTACCGCTTACTGCCCGAGGTGCAACTGCAGATGTCGGGCGTTGTCACCCGGCATACTTTTGCGAGCAGTCTCGCCAACAGCGCACAGGACAATCAGCGCTTGCGCACACAACTGGGGGCTGGCGTGCGCTGGCGCCCCTCGGCCCGCTACCTGCTGGATTTCAGCCTTCACCACACCGCGCTGTCGGACTCCGGGGAGCGTGCGCTACTGCGCAGGGGCACCCTCTCCTGGTTCCTGCGCGATGCACTGACCCTGTCGCTCAACTACGGTGACCAGCTCCTCGAGGGCCGCCCGGCCCTGCTGCTGGATACCGAGCTGCGTCTCGACGCCCTGGCCGGACTCTAGCGGGAAACCTGCAGCATGTACTCCGCGACTGCCAGTCGCGTCTCTTCATCCAGGTAATCCTGCGGCGGCATCTCGGGGTAGTCTTCGCGCTTCTTCACCGGGTTGGCAATGTACTCGGCGAGCCCCTCGGGGTTATCCATGTACAGGGCCTGGATCACCTGCACGGGGGGTCCGATCATACGGCCGGTATAGGTATGGCAACCCGCGCAAACGCCCAGATAGGCGATCTTGCCGCGCTCTTCCGGCTGAATCACGCGCGCGGGCACCGGCGGCAACAGGTAGTTCGCGGTTTTCAGGGTATTGCTGAAGTCGCATTCAGCAAAATCATTCACACCCACGGTGATGTAGCGGTGCCGGTTGATGATACAGCTATCGTCAGTGGGGCCGACCCGCACGATATCCGGGTTGCCCGTCTTGAGTTCGGTCAGCATCAAGGCCTTGATCTCGGGGATGGTGTCGTAGCCATTGCCCAGCATGGTGTTGTTGAGAATCTTGATCCGGTCGGAGTGCGGGTCGGATTCGGGGTCGATGGTGACATTCGCGGCATTCGCATGATCCGTGATCAGGATGCCGGCCACCTTGTTGTCACGGATGATATTGCCCTCGATCACCACGTCGTCCGCCGCCATCACCAGGATGCCGGTACCGGCAGGTATGCCCGACACGGTAGAGCCGGGCGCGGCGAAATTGGGGTGGTTGTTGGACAGCACAAAGTTGTTGCGGATGATCACGTCGAAGGTGGTCTTGATCGGCAGGCCCGGCGTGATAAACGCCAGAATTCCACCGGTGTTGTTGAACACGCGGTTCGCCTCGACGACGGCGTGCCGGCTGTTCTCGATCTCGATACCGGCGACGCTCTCGAAAACATCGTTATAGGCTACGTGGACATTGTCGCTCATGCCCACGTAAATGGCCGCGTCTTCAATACCGGAGACCACATTGTGTTCGACCACGCCGTTCTGGCCGAGCTGCGGAAAAATGCCATACACGCCCGTGTCGACAATCAGGTTGTTGCGAATCTCCCAGTTGTTCCCGGCCTGGCTCATGATGCCATTGCCCTTGTAACGGGTAATCTTGAAGTTCTCGACGACAATATTGTTGCCGGAGAACAGAATCGCGTCGTTCAGTTTGCCCTCGCCGTCGAGCGTGGCGCGGCGACCCTTGTCGATAACCCCGATAAGCCGGATACCGTCTTTGTCGATATACACCGTCTCATGGTAGGTACCCGGCATTACCTGAATGGTGGTGCCCGCTACGGCACTGCGCACCGCAGCCTGTATGGACTCGCCGTCTTCCACTACCGCGACGATATCGGTCATGGGCGGCCCGGCCACGGATTTGCGGCTACCGTCCAGCGACAGGGTGTTGTCCTCGGCGCTGAACCCGCCAGAGTACACAGCATCACTGTTGCTGGCGGTGATTACCGGCGTGTCTTTCCCATCCTTGCCGATGAGTACACCGCCCACAAATGCGGCGGCCACCAGTATCAGGCTGATAATTGTTGTTCCCTTCATGATGGATCTCCCGGTTGGAATGTTGTTTTTGTGAGTTGCGAGGAGGCGCCGCGTGCCAGCGGCGTCAGCCCGGAGGGCACACGCTCGGGCACCCGCGGTTTCAGGCTTTCATCAGTCAGCGTGCGCATGAAGTCTACCAGCCGGTCGACTTCGTAATCTGTCAGATCCGGCGAGCTTATATGCCAGTGCAATTGCAGGTTCATGCCCTCCGGCACGGCATGCCCCCTGCCCTTGTTGTAAAAATCTGCGGCATCGCGGAGATTATCAAACAGGCCGGAATGCATATAGGGCGCCGTGAGATCGATATTGCGTAGCGTAGGCACCTTGAATCCACCCGTGAGTTTTTCGGCGGCGAAGGTTTGCGCCGCGCCAACATCAAAAGGCCGCCCCTCGGGCTCCGGGGCGCCGATCACGGCCACCTGCTGATTGGTGAAAAGCGGTGGAGTATGACATTCGGCGCAGCGCGCCACGAAGGAGCGAAAGATATTCAGCCCCTCAATTTCAGGCTGGGTCAGCGCGGCGTGGTAGCCGTGCGCGTAGCGGTCGTAACGGCTGTTGAGGGAGATCAATGAGCTTTGAAACGCGGTGAGCGCCAGATACACCTCGTCCAGCGCAATCCGACCTTCCGGCCGGGGGCCGAACGCCTGCTGAAACAGGTTGCGATAATTCGCGTTCGCATTCAGTGCAGTGAGCAGGTTGTCGGGCGTATTGGCCATTTCATCCGGCGCATACAGCGGCCCCAGCACCTGGTCTTCAAGGGTGGTGGAGCGGGAATCCCAGAAAAAATGCTTGAGGAACGCTACATTCCAGAGCGAGGGCGCGGCGCGCGCCACCTCCGCGCCGCCAACACCAATCGAACGCGGCAGGCCGTCGCTGAAGCCCTTGTCGGGCTGGTGGCAGGAGGCGCAGGAAATCGAGCCGTCAGCAGACAGCAGAGGGTCGAAAAACAGATAGCGCCCGAGATCAATCTGCTGTGGCGTGAATCCATCGCGGTGGGCAGGCAATGCGGTACGGGTGCCTCCCAGACCCTTCCCCTGCACAGAGCGATACTGTTCGTACAGCGTGCGCAGCCGACAGGCGCCGCTACTGGTCTGCTCAAAACTCGGGGGACACGTAGAGGCGAGCCTGAAGGCCTCGGCAGCGGGCGCCTCGGCATTTGCCGC
Source organism: uncultured Halieaceae bacterium (assembly GCA_963976655.1). Classification (GTDB taxonomy): domain Bacteria; phylum Pseudomonadota; class Gammaproteobacteria; order Pseudomonadales; family Halieaceae; genus Marimicrobium. The sequence continues at coordinate 225,714 of CAXBLB010000005.1, read as the reverse complement.
CGCCCGGGCGATGAGTACCGGGAGCAACACCAGCGCCAGCACTAACAACACGCGATGAGCCCACTGCGACATGCGCTCAGGGTCCGGCTGGCGCCAGCGATTGCATGAAAGCAATCACATCGGCGAGGGTTTTGTCGTCCGGCAATGTGTTGGCCATCATCTTCATCTGCCGGCCATATTTATCCTCTGGATGCGTTCCGCGCAGGCCGCGCTGGAAATTCTCGAACTGCCGTCGCAGATAGCTGGCGTCCAGCCAGGCGAGTGCCGGAGCGTGCAGCGCCGGGTTACCCTCGGCTCTGCTGCCGTGGCAGGCGCCGCAGTTTGCCTGGTAGTAGTTATTGCCGTTGCGCAGATCGGCGTCCGCAGCCGGGGTGACGGTCGGCGGAGGCAGCGCTGCCAGATATTCGGCAAGAACGGCGATATCAGCCTCCCTCACTGTGGCCGACATGGCCCGCATTTGCGCGCCGGGCTGATCGGCCGGATCGGCGCCCCGAATGCCCTCTTTGAAATGCTGCAACTGGCGCTGTAGATAGGTGGCAGACTGTCCCGCCAGGGCCGGAGCCTGCAACGCGACATTCCCCTCACCTGCAGCACCATGACAGACGGCACAGGGCTGATACAGCGCCGCTGCATCCGCCAGCGCCTGAGACGCTCCCATCCCGAGCCACAGCAGCAGACACCCGAGCGCCGCGCAGAGCGAATTTTTCATGGTTCTCTTCCTCGGAGTCAAGCGCACAATGGTTCACGAACAGGCCGGTGGCGCAGAATTTAAACACAATAAGCTACTTATAACTACTGTTTATTTGCGCCACTCATACTGTTATAAAGGATTCACTAACTGTAGCCTATGCAGCAGTATAAAAATCCAACACGCGAGAGAATCCACTATGCAGTCTTCACCGCTTTTGCAGGTGCCCGGCCACCTGTCACGTCGTCCCCTGGTATGCGCCATCTCCGCCCTGCTCTGCCTGCCAGGAGCCGCAGCACTCGGACAGGACGGCGCCGATTCCACCAGCCAGAGCCGTTATCAACTGGTCCTGGAAGAGGTTCTGGTCACCGCGCAGAAGCGTGAAGAGAGCCGGATGTCAGTGCCCATCGCGGTAAATACTTTCAGCGCGCAAGACATCGTCAACACCGGTGCGCTGGACATTTCCGACATTGACGATTTCATGCCCGGCGTACGCTTCGGCGCGGTCACATCCAACCAATCGACGCAACTCGGCGTCGAAATCCGCGGAGTTGAAAGCCCGAACATTTCCAGCGGGCAGGATCCGTCGGTGGCCACCTTCTACGACAATGCCTACCTGCCGCGGGCAGTCACCAGCATCCCCTTTGTGGATATCGCGCGAGTCGAGGTGCTCAAGGGGCCGCAGGGCACTCTCTACGGTCGCAACGCCACCGTGGGTGTGGTCAACATGATCCCCAATGCGCCCGATCTCGAAGCTTTTGACGCCTTTGCCCGCGCACGGGTCGGCAATTTCGGGCTGATCAACCTCGAGGGTATGGTCAATATTCCGGTCAACGAGCGTCTGGCCATCCGCGCCAGCGTGCTCGATCATTACCGCGGGCCGATTTTCGACAACGAGGGTATCGGCGACGATCTACGCAAGCAGAACTACAGCTTCGGGCGTTTGGCCATACAGTACGATCTCTCGGATGACACGCGCATCAAACTCGCGGGCGATATCGAGGACCGGCACGAAAACACCAGCTATTCCATCGGCGTGAGCAAATACGCCCTGAGCACCGACCCCTTCAACCGCAATGTTGAGAACGATGTGCTGGACCGCGATGAAAGACGCGACATGTATGGCGTCTCCCTGCAGGTGGATCACGACATCAACGAACAGATGTCACTGTTCGGCATCGTCAGTTATCGCGACTGGGAAACCTTCAACAAGCAGGATGAAGACGGCACCGCCGATCCGCGCCGCTACCTCGACACCAATAATATCGAGGAGTCGGACATTTTCTATACGGAGGCGCGCTTCAATTTCGTCAACGACCGTTTTGACATAATCGTCGGCGGCAACTACAGCTCCGAGCAGGTGTACCAGCGCACCGATATCGGCCTGCTGGCAGATTCCTACATGCAGTTCCTGAGCCTGGAACTGCTGCCGGAGGTTGGCATTCCTGCCAGCCCGGACAACCACGCCTGGGATTTTTTCGGCAATGAAGGCGAGGCGTTCTGGCTCAATGTGTCCCAACTCGCAGGCTCACTGGTGGGCAACGATGGCGTCGCGGTACTGCCGCCCTCTTTTGCCGGCACCTACTTCACCGAAACCCTGGATAATGAAGGCGAGTTCGTGAACTGGGGCGTGTTTACCGACGTCACCTACCAGCTTACCGATACTGTGCGCCTGATCGGTGGCCTGCGCTACAGCTATGACGACAAGGAGTACTCCTGGCAGACCTTCGACAACACCATCGCGGGCTGGCCCTTCGCCCCCGCGCGCGTCGCTTACGACCCGTCAGTGACCGGTGTCGATGAAGCGGATTTCTTCATGCGCTTTGAAGACGACCAGGACTGGAGTAAAACCACCGGCCGTGCGGTTATCGAATGGGACTTCATGGATAGCGCCATGACCTACCTGTCTTATGCCACCGGCTATAAATCCGGCGGCTTTGACGGCCAGACCTTCAGCGCCGTCGTTGCCGGACCCTTCGACCCGGAAGACATGACCAGTATCGAACTCGGCCTGAAAGGTGACTTCTTCGCCGACACGGTGCGCATAGAGGCAGCGGCCTTTTACCATGAGTTGGACAATCGCCAGGGCTCGGAAGACGTGAAAGACAGCCCGGACGATCCCACCGCCCAGCCGCGGGTGGTGAGTTCAGACGAGGAGACACAGGGCTGGGAGCTGCTCGCACAGTGGCAGATTCTCGAATCGTTGCGACTCACGGGCCTCACCACCTGGCGCGATACCGAACGCGTGCAGGATGCCTTCTTCGATGCACAGGGCGAGCCTGCCGGAGGCGTCAAGGAAAACCTGAAAAACCAAACCGATTACACACTGAGCCTCGACTGGACACCCGCTATCCCGGTGGGCTATCTGCTGGTGCACGTCGACTACATTTTCAATGATCCCGAGGACGACACTGGAGAAGTCATCTTTACCGAGGGCCCCTGGTACTTCCAGGACAGGGAACTGTTGAACGCGCGCATCGCCTGGAGCAACGCCGGGGACGACTTTGAAATCGCCCTGTGGGGCAAGAACCTGCTCGACAAGGAATATGCGGAGAATCCAGACGGTTTCGCGGCCGACACGCTGGGCGCCTTCAAGACCAACGTGCAGGACCCGCTCACCTACGGCGTGGACCTGCGCTACAACTTCTAACGCCCGCAAAGATCCTGTAACACCCGGAGCTGGCCGGCCTTTTGCCGGGCCCGCCAGCTCTGTTCAGGGTTTCAGGCTCGCCTGCATGTTGCTTGCAATCGATGTGGCGATGCGTTTGGCGCGCTCGGCATTCGGGCCACTGAACCCGGCGTCGACACTCGCATGAAAATGCGCCAGCCAGCGCTCGAAATCCGGCGCGGTTAATGGGCGCCTCGCGTGCAGGCGGCGATGAATGTTCATGGTGTGACGCTGATAGGTCTGGTCGCCGAGCAACAGCTTGCACCAGTAATCCTTGATATGCGGCAGGTGCTGGTCGAGGTCAATAGCGGCGACGTCGAGAAAAATCGGGGCCAGCCGATCATCCTTCAGCAAGCGCGCGTAAAAGGCATCGACGAAAATTTCTATGTTGCGTCGCGAATCCAGGTCGGGTTTTTCAGCAGGTCCTGTCACGCTAGGCCTTCCCGCGCTTGCCGCCTTTTTTTACGTGTGCCATCAGCCGGCGCTTGCGCTGTACCTGACGATCCGTCAATTCATTGCGTCTGCCCGCAAAGGGATTGTCGCCGGTGCGAAATTCAATGCGCACCGGCGTGCCCACCAGTTTCAGCTCGCGCCGGTAGACCTTCTCCAGATAGCGCTGATAGGAGTTCGGCACACTGTCGGTCTGATTGCCGTGAATCACGATGATAGGTGGGTTCTGCCCGCCGGCGTGGGCATAGCGCAGTTTGATACGCCTGCCGTTCACCATCGGGGGCGCATGGTCGAACACGGCGCCTTCGAGAATTCGCGTCAGCTCGTTAGTGCTTAACTTCCGCGTTGCCGATGCAAAACCGGCATCGATTGATTTGTACAGGTGGCCCACACCGGTACCGTGCAGCGCGGAAATGTAGTGGGTGTCCGCATAGTCCGCAAAGCGCAGGCGGCGATCAAGTTCACGCTTGATATGGTCGCGCTGGTGGGGTTCGATACCATCCCACTTGTTCACGGCCAGCACCAGCGCGCGACCGGCATCAATGCACTGCCCGAGCAGGTGCATATCCTGGTCGACAATGCCCTCGTGCGCATCCATTACCAGCAACACCACGTGCGCGTCGTCAATTGCCTTGAGCGTTTTCACGATGGAGAACTTCTCCACGCTAAGCCTGACGTTCTTGCGCCGGCGAACACCGGCGGTGTCGATCAGTGTGTAGCGGCGCTCATCCCGCTCGAAATCAATATAGATACTGTCGCGCGTTGTGCCGGGCTGATCAAACACCACCACCCGGTCTTCACCCAACAGCCGATTCACCAGCGTTGACTTGCCCACGTTCGGGCGCCCAACAATGGCGACACGGGTGCTGTCTGGTTGCTCGAGAGCGGTAGCGTCAGCTTCGGGCTCGGCGGGAAACTGCGCGAGAATACTATCGATCATCTGCCGCACGCCGCGCCCCTGGCTGGCGGCAATGGCATGCAGCGACTCCCCTCCGAGCGCGTAGAACTCGCCGGTGGCCACATCCGCCGAGAGCCCGTCGATTTTATTCACCACCAGGTGAAAGGCCTTGTTCCGCTGGCGCAGTTGTTGCGCCAGCAACTGGTCGATGGCATTGAGGCCCTCCCGCGCGTCGACCATCAGCAGGACAAGATCCGCCTCTTCTATGGCGGTTCGGGATTGCTCCGCCATGGAGGTGTCGACACCCGATTCATCGCCAGTGATACCCCCGGTGTCGATGACCATGCAGGGGCGACTGCCAATGCGCGCTTCGCCGTATTTGCGATCGCGTGTGAGGCCGGGAAAATTCGCCACAATGGCATCGCGGCTGCGCGTGAGCTGATTAAAAAGCGTCGATTTACCGACGTTGGGGCGCCCTACCAGGGCTATCACAGGCAGCATGAATCAGTCCCGCGACGTGACCTCGTAGGCCACCAGTTTGCCGCTGTTGCCGAATACATAGAGCGTATTGCCATCGCTCAACATGTCCGCCCGGGCGCCGTCACCGTCGACCTTGACCCGCCCGACAATTTCGCCGTCCACCTGTGACAGTATGTGCACATAACCCTCGAAATCCGCCACGGCCACATAACTGCTGACCGGCGTGGGGCGCGACAGGCCACGATAACCGAGCGCACCCTGACTCCAGCGGATACCCGCGCCCGTGCGCAGATAGGCGTACACGGTGCCGTCTTCGTCGGCGACATAGACATTGCCAAAACCGGTCGCCACACCGGAGAAGGATGACACGTCCTGTTGCCAGAGCTTTCTGCCCTCGCGCACATCGATCGCTACCAGCCGCCCCTGGTAACTGGCGGCATACAATTCGCTGCCAGTGAGTTCCATGGAGCCGTCCACGTCGACAATACGGTCGATTTCCGAGCGCCCCTGGGCGATTGCCACCCGCACCTCCCAGACCACGTCACCGCTGCCGGCATCCAGCGCCATCACACGGCCGTTGGCGAAGCCCGCATAGACAACGCCGTCTCTCAAAATCGGGGTACCGGTGCCGCGCACGGTGAGTACCGGCACATCGCTGTCATATGTCCAGAGGATCTCGCCGCTGGTGAAATCCAGCCCCTGCAGTTTGCCGTCGTAGGTCTGCGCCACCACCACCGTGCCGTCGCTCTGTGGCGCAGCCAGCACCTCACCCTGCAACTGGCGGGACCACAAGAGTTCACCGTTGCCGGCGTCCAGTTTCAGCACCGCGCCCTCGCCGCTGCCGAGGAACAGGGCATTTTCATACAGCCCTACGCCACCCGATAGCGGGGTGTCGAGTTCCTCTTTCCACAATACCTTGCCACTTTCCCGGTTGATGGCGCGCACACTGCCGTCAGCCGCCGCTGCATACAGCGTGTCGCCGCGCATCGCCGGGCGTATCTTGTACAGTCCGCTCCCCTGCCCGTCCCCCACAGATACGGACCACAGTTTGTCGATCCGGACCTGCTCCTCAATTTCCGTGAGTTCCACGGGCGCCTTGGGGTCTTCCTCATCGTCTTCAAACCAGCCCGATATCGTGCTGCAACCCGTGGCGCCCAACACAAGTACCAGCGGGAAAACCAAACGCAGAGAGGGAATGTTCATGCTCAACCCTCCTCTTCGGCAGACGTGGAATCGACGCTGTCAGCGCCATTGGCTTCGTCCGTCTCCGGCGCAGCGGCTGCCGGGGCCGATTCGTCAGACAGCGACCGCGCCGGCACCGGCGTCAGTGACTGCAACTTGATATTCAGCGACGGTACATCCACGCCCAGCTGCTCCTGCGTCAGCAAGGCCTGTGCAGCGTTGTAGGCCTGGCGCGCTTCATCCGTGCGCCCCTGTGACAGCAGCACATCGCCGCGCGCCACCGCGTAGGCGGCCCGGTAGGGATTGGTGGGCGCCTCTTCAAGAATTGCCAGGGCCTGTACAGGTTCGCCAGCGGCAGCCAGCACCCGCGCAAGGCGCAGCTGGGCAATTTCCGCCATATCACTGCCACGCGGCGCCTTGCCCAGTACCCAGCGCAACTGCGCCTGTGCATCCGCAAGCTCGCCCGCGTTGACCGCCTCTGCGGCAAGATGCAATGCAGCGAACTGTGCATAGGTCGTGCTGCCGTAATCACTCTTGAGCCGTTGCGCGAGTTCGGTAGCCGTTGCCCCAGCAGTGTTCTCCGGCGAGGCGAGACGTTCAATCATGGCCTGGTAGACATTTGAGGCGGCATCCGCCTGATCGCGATTGTATTTCTGCCAGCCCTGCCAGCCGAACCCCAATCCGAGGGCAAGCACGATACCGATAACCGTGGCCCGTCCGTTTTCACTCCACCAGCGGCGCAGTGCTTCAATCTGTTCATTTTCGTCGCGAAATGCTTCCACGTAGTCGATTCCCTTTTCCTGTTCTCAGTTACGCCAGCATTGCCGTGAGTGTCTGTGCCAACTCCGACAGCGGCAGCGTCTGCTGCTGCGATGGCTCGCCATCGCGCAGTGCCTTGATCGTGACCGTGCTTGCGGTCGCTTCATCCTCACCCCAGATCAACGCCACCCGCGCGCCACTCTTGTCGGCCTTCTTCATCTGGCTTCTGAAACTGCCGGCGCCGAGGTGCTGCAGGATACACAAGCCGGGGTGTTGCTGTCGCAGTTGTTCCGTGGCCACCAATGCTGCGCGTTCGGCGGCATCGCCCACGGCCAGCACATAGACATCCGGCTGGGCCTGCGCGGGGCTGCGCCCAAATTCATCCAGCAGGAGAATCAGACGCTCCATACCCATGGCGAAGCCCACGGCAGGCGTCGCCCTGCCGCCGAGTTGTTCCACCAGGCCATCGTAGCGACCGCCCGCACACACCGTACCCTGGGCACCCAGACGATCCGTTACCCACTCGAAGACTGTCTTGTTGTAGTAATCGAGACCGCGAACCAGCCGCCGATTGACAACATAGGGCACGCCCACTGTATCCAGCAGTTCACAAAGACGCGCGAAATCGGCCTGTGATTCATCGTCGAGGTAGGCGCCGAGCGAAGGAGCGTCGTCGAGGAGACGCTGCGTGTCCGGATTCTTGCTGTCGAGTATACGCATCGGATTAGTGTCGAGGCGACGGCGGCTGTCTTCATCCAGGGCGTCGAGGTGGTCGCGAAGAAAGGCTGTCAGCGCCTCGCGAAAACGCGCTCTCGCCGGGACGCTGCCGATTGTGTTGAGTTGCAGTTGCAGACCGCTGTCGATACCCAGTTCACGCCACAGCCTGGCGGTGATCAGTATCAACTCGGCATCGATATCCGGTGTCGCAACGCCGAAAGCCTCAACACCGATCTGATGAAACTGCCGCTGACGACCCTTCTGCGGCCGCTCGTAGCGAAACATGGGCCCGCCGTACCAGAAGCGGCGCGGCACGCCGAGCAGGTTGTGCTGCAGTGCGGCGCGGACACACCCGGCGGTGCCCTCCGGCCGCAGCGTCATGCTGTCGCCGTTGCGATCCTCGAAGCTGTACATTTCCTTCTCGACGATATCTGTCACCTCGCCGATCGAGCGTCTGAACAGCGCTGTTTTCTCCACCACCGGGAGACGGATCTCGCCATAGCCGTAGGCGCCCAGCACGCGGGCGACACACGCCTCAAGATACTGCCAGCAAGCCGTGTCTTCGGGGAGAAGATCATGCATTCCCCGAATCGCCCTGATATCGCTCACGTTGTCTCCGGCAACAGATACATGTCAGGTACGCGATCGCGCGATCAATTGCGCTTCTGCCTCGGCCCGGGCTTTTTCCAGCACCGCGGCCCGTTCGCGAATAACCTGCTCCAGGTGATCGACAAAGTTGTCGTTGCCTACTTTGTGATCCGGTTCTCCCGCCACGTAAATCAGGTTGTTGGGGCTGGCCCCGGTGAGGCCGACATCGGCCTCGCGCGCCTCACCCGGGCCATTGACGATACAACCAATCACCGCCACGTCCATCGGCGTGCGCACATCCTCGAGGCGTTGCTCCAGCGTATTCATGGTTGCGATCACATCAAAATTCTGGCGTGAGCAACTGGGGCAGGCGATAAAGTTGATGCCGTTGGCCCGCAAATTGAGACTTTTGAGAATATCAAAACCGACCTTCACTTCTTCCACCGGATCGGCCGCGAGTGAGACGCGCAGCGTGTCGCCAATACCATCCATCAGCAGCATGCCGAGGCCGACGGCCGACTTCACCGTGCCTCCGCGCAGCCCGCCCGCTTCGGTGATGCCAAGGTGCAGGGGCTGCTCGATTTCCTTCGCCAGCAGGCGATAGGCTTCTACCGCCATGAAGACACCCGATGCCTTCACGCTCACCTTGAAATCGGGATAATTAAATTTATCGAGAATATCCACGTGTCGCATCGCGGACTCCACCAGGGCCGCCGCGGTGGGCTCACCGTACTTGCGCTGTAGATCCTTGCCAAGCGAACCGGCGTTCACGCCGATACGCAGCGGAATACCCTTGTCGCGCGCACTGTCGATTACTGCACGCACCTTGTCATTGCGACCGATATTACCGGGATTGATGCGCAGGCAGTCAACACCGTACTCCGCCACCTTGAGCGCAATCCGGTGATCAAAATGAATATCCGCCACCAGCGGTACACTCACGCGCGCACGGATATTGCGGAATGCTTCCGCCGCATCCATGCTGGGCACAGACACGCGCACGATATCGGCACCCGCGTCTGCGATGGCCTGCACCTGGGCAACTGTCGCATCGACGTCACAGGTATTTGTGTTCGTCATGCTCTGCACGCTGATAGGTGCATCGCCACCTACCGGCACATTGCCAACAAAAATCTGGCGGGACTTCCGCCGTTGTATCGGAGACTCTGTTTTCATACCTCACCTCGAAGGCGCACCAACGCGATCGATTCATCCGGTGTAATTGCCTGCGCCGCGGCCCTCGCATCCCCGGGTGCGCCCCGCCACCACCAGAGGGCCAACACCAGCAGCAAGAGCACCGTCAAGCCGATGACAACACCCAACCCGGTGCGCTGCAACTGCAGGGGTCGTGTTTCAATTCGCCGGGGCTGCGCCGGATCAGCACCGGCCGACACGGCATCGAACAACTGCATGAGCTGCAGCTCGTCGAGACCCAGCATGCGTCCGTAGGAGCGCACGTAACCACGCGCAAAGGCCGGACTCCTGAGCGCCTGATACTCGTCGCGCTCCAGTATGGCGACATAATCCGGCATCAGGTTCAGCCGGTCGGCCGCCTCTCGCTCACTCAGACCGTGCGCCTCGCGTGCCCGGCGCAGCAGCGTGCCCGGGGTGGTGAAGGCATCGAGTTGTCGCAGGGCCTGATCATTCACTTTGCTCGATCCGCTGGTAGGCCCGAAATTCGGCCGAATCCGGGTACAAACTGCCGAGTGCCAGCTGGTAGCTGGCTTCAGCGTCCTGATCGCCCGTCTTTCGCGCCAACCGGATGCCCAGCCACAGGCCAGCGGCGGATTGTTTGCGCACCAGGCTGCGATAGCGGGTGTAGTACTCGTTCGCCCTAGCGACATCGCCCGCCTCAAAGCGGATTTGTGCCAGCTCCAGCAAAGCGATTCGATTGCTGCGATCCATTGACAGCGCGCGCACGAAAGCCTCTTCCGCGCCCTGGGCGTCGAGCAATTGCCGGCGGCACAGACCGAGATTGACAAATGCCAGTGGACGACCTGAATACAACGAGTCTTTCACTACCCGCTCAAGTTGTTTTTCGGCCTCCGCGTAACGCTCCTGGCTGTACAGAAAGGCGGCATAATTATTGCGGCAACGCGAACAGTTGCGGTCGAGCGAAATACTGCTCTCGAAAGATTCTTCGGCCAGTTCCAGCTCGCCCGTGCGCTGGTAGAGGAGGCCAAATGCCTCGTGGACATCGGCGCTGCCGGGGTCGATTTCCCGGGCCAGTTCGAGATTGCGCTTCGCATCTTCCCAGTTACCATCGGAAATATAGCGGCGCGCGAGGGAGACGCGCGTTTCCAGCGCTTTCTTCGGCGAGGCCTCTTCGGTAAATACGCGCTCGGTTGTGGATACGCAGCCGCCAAGCAGAACCAGCGTTGCCAGCAGCGCTGCGATCATTCCCGTCGAAAAACTCTCTGCGCGTTTTGTCTGCACCTGTTAGCCCACCTCAATCAACTGAGTGTCCTGCGCCGCCCGGTAACGTGCACTGCGTTGTGTTCTGTCTACCACCTGCCCCACCAACTGGCCACAGGCGGCGTCAATATCATCGCCGCGCGTGGTCCTCACCGTCACAATATAGCCCGCATCCACCAGCACTTGCCAGAAGCGCGAGACTGCGTTGCCACTGGGCCGGCGATAATCTGACTGACCAAACGGGTTGAACGGGATGAGGTTGATTTTACAGGGAAAATCGCGCAACAGCCGGGCGAGCTCCCCCGCATGCTGCACCTGGTCATTCACCCCGGCAATCAGCGTGTACTCTATCGTCACCACGCGATTGCGATCACTCTGTGCCGCCATGTAATTGCGACAGCTCTCCAGCAGCACGGCGATGGGGTACTTGCGGTTGATGGGCACCAGTTCATTGCGCAACGTGTCGTTGGGCGCATGCAGTGACACCGCCAGCGACACCTCGCTGACTTTTGCCAGACGGTCCAGCGCGGGCACCACGCCCGAGGTGCTCAGCGTGACCCGCCGCTTGGACAGACCATAGGCGAGATCCTCGAGCATGAGATCCATCGCGCTGACAACGTTGTCGAAATTGAGCAGCGGCTCGCCCATGCCCATCATCACCACGTTGGTGACAATACGCCCTTTCCCGGGCTGGAACGCATCGTAGGATTTGATCGCCAGCCACACCTGACCAATGATTTCCGCGGCCGTGAGGTCGCGCTCAAAGCCCTGTTTGCCAGTAGAGCAGAAACTGCAATCAAGGCTGCAACCCACCTGGGAGGATACGCACAGGGTGGCGCGTTCGCCGGAGGGAATCAGCACTGTCTCCACAAGGCCACCACCGTCCACGCGGATGGCCCACTTGCGGGTGCCGTCTTCGGAATCCCGCTGACTGACAATTTCCGGCGGCCGCACCTCGGCGATGTGCTCAAGCTTTGCGCGCAACGCCCGGCCGAGGTTTGTCATCTCGCCAATATCCGTAATGCCGGCGTGGTGAATCCACTTCAGCACCTGCTGGGCGCGAAAAGGTTTCTCGTCCAGACCGACGAAGAACTCTTCCAGCTGCGCACGGGTCATCCCCAGCAGGTTCACGCGCGGGCTCGCGGCTGCGCGGGTGGGCTCCTGAATGTCGGTGGATGCTGTCACGACTGTGGGTACCCCGGTTCGACGCTAGCGGTCGCAGAGATCGCTGGCGGCAAAAAAGTAGGCAATCTCGCGCGCGGCGGACTCTGGCGAATCTGAACCGTGAACCGCGTTGGCGTCTATCGAGGAAGCAAAATCCGCGCGAATGGTGCCTTCGGCCGCCTCCTGCGGATTCGTCGCCCCCATCAGCTCGCGGTTCATGGCTATGGCGTCTTCGCCCTCGAGCACCTGCACAACGACCGGCCCGGAGGTCATGAATTCAATCAGCGCGGGATAGAACGGACGCCCCGCATGCTCGGCGTAAAAACCGCCAGCGACGCTGTCACTCAGACGCAACATTTTTGCGGCGACAATCCGCAGGCCATTGTTCTCAAACCGCGAATAGATCTTGCCAACAATATTCTTGGCAACCGCATCGGGCTTGATAATGGACAAAGTGCGTTCAACGGCCATGCTTAATCTCCGGACTGGGTATCTGATGAGCGCGCAATTATACGGAGTTTGCTCCCCGGTTTCACCTTGAATCCGCTTTGCAGCCCTAATTCTTTTTCTTTGAAATCAGTGGCTTATTTGAGGCGTGGCGGATGTCGCCACAAAACGGGGCGCTCAAGCCCCTGGCGTTTCAAGACCGGCCCCCGCGCGCTCCCACTGCGGTGACGCTTCGCGCAACCTGAGTACCGCGCCGCGGAACTGTGCAATCGCCGCGTCCACATCCTGCTCGCGCGTGAAACGCCCGAAACTGAAACGCAGGGAACTGTGTGCGAGCCCGCTCTCCAGCCCCAGTGCGCGCAGCACATAGGAGGGCTCAAGGCTGGCCGATGTGCAGGCCGAACCGCTGGAGACGGCGAGCCCGTTGAGCGACAGCATCAGTGCTTCGCCCTCGACGCCGGCGACGCTGAGGTTCAGGGCGCCGGGCAGGCGCAGCGTGGGATGCCCGTTGATCTGCAGGGCGGGAATGTCCCGCACGCCCTCCCAGAAACGTTCGCGCAGGCCCCTCAGGCGCTCCGACTCCACCGGCATTTCGCTGGCTGCAATCTCGGCCGCCTCACCCATCCCCACGATCTGGTGGGTTGCCAGTGTACCGGCGCGCATGCCGCGCTCATGGCCACCACCGTGCATCTGCGCCACCAGCCGCACCCGCGGCTGGCGCCGCACAAACAGCGCGCCGACGCCTTTGGGACCGTACATTTTGTGCGCCGAAACCGACAGCAGATCGACCTTCAGCGCGCCGAGATCAAGCGGAATCTTGCCCGCGCTCTGGGCGGCATCCACATGCAGCAATACGCCTGCGGCGCGCGTGATCTCACCAATCTCGGCAATCGGATTGAGCGTGCCGATTTCATTGTTCGCGTGCATGATGCTGACTAACAGGGTGTCTGACCGCAGCGCACCCGCGACCGACTCTGCGCTCACGACGCCGTGCCTGTCTGGATCCAGGTAGGTGACCTCATAGCCTTCCTGCTCGAGTTGCGCACAACTGTCGAGTACCGCCTTGTGTTCGATGCGGCTGGTTACGATATGCCTGCCCCGCTCGCGGTACTGCTGGGCAACACCCTTGATCGCCAGGTTGTCTGACTCGGTGGCGCCGGAGGTCCACACAATTTCGCGCGGATCGGCATGCAGCAGATCAGCCAGTTGTCGGCGGGCATTCTCCACCGCCTGTTCCGCCTGCCAGCCAAACAGGTGGGAGCGCGACGCGGGATTGCCGAAATTGCCCTCCAGCGTCAGGCAAGCCGCCATCTTGTCGGCGACGCGCGGGTCCACAGGCGTGGTTGCCAGATAGTCGAGGTATACCGGTTTGTGCATCTCTTTCATGCTCCGCAGTGCGAGCCGTTCACCGTCGCTTGCCGCTTAGACAGCATCATCGTCGCGAGGTGCCCGGGCAATCCACTTGTCCGTTTCGCTCAGTATGCCACGCAGAATATTCAACTCCATTTCATCCAGTCGCACCCGCCCATAGAGACGCCGCAGGCGCGCCATGAGCTGCCGCGGCGCTTTGGGGTCGAGAAACTCGAGCGCCGCGAGCGTCTGCTCGAGATGGGCGTAAAAGCGTTCCATGTTTTCATGCGTCGCAAACGGTGCGTCCCACTCGCTATCCGCCGGCGCCCGGGCCGCGCGGCTTTCGCCGGCCATGCGCAGCTCGTAGCACACAATCTGCACCGCCATCGCCAGGTTGAGCGAGCTGTACTCCGCCGAAGTCGGGATGTTCAGATGCAGGTTGCAAAGCTGCAGTTCATCGTTCGTCAGGCCCCGGTCTTCCCGTCCGAACAATATGGCAACCTGTTCATCCGCAGACGCCAGCGCTGCGCGTTCAGCACACTGCCGGGCATCCAGCAACGGCCACGGAATGCGGCGCTCGCGGGCACTGGTGCCCACCACAAACTGACAATCGGCGATGGCCTCCGCCAGCGTGGCGGTGACCACGGCCTGCTCGAGCACGTCGGTCGCCGAGGCCGCGCGCCACTCGGCTTGCGCATCGGGAAACTGCCGGGGCTCCACCAGATAGAGGCGCTGCAGGCCCATATTCTTCATGGCCCGGGCCACACCGCCGATATTGCCGGGATGGCTGGTGTTGACGAGAATGATGCGAATATTGTCGAAGTTCATGAGGGATGATGTCCAGACGCGCCGCGGCGCTGCACGCTAACCCAGCAACGGTTTGACGACCTGCAGTACCGCTTTGAAACACTTGGGGTTGCCACAGACGATGTTCCCGGAGTCCAGGTAGTTGTCCGAGGCGTCGGTATCGGCCACCAGGCCGCCCGCTTCGCGTATCAGTAGCGCACCCGCGGCCATGTCCCAGCGAGCCAGCCCGACTTCCCAGAAGGCGTCCAGGCGACCGGCGGCCACGTAGGCCAGATCCAGCGCCGCCGCGCCGGCGCGGCGGATACCCGCGCACTGTCCCGCCAGTAACCGCACTGATTCCGAGTAGGGGCCGAGTAGTTCGTCACAATGGTTCTTGAAGGGAATGCCCGTGCCCAGCAATGCACCATCCAGGCCCTCGAGTTTGCTCACCCGCATGCGACGCCCGTTGCACTGCGCGCCACGTCCGCGGGAGGCGGTGAATTCCTCCCGCCGCACCGGGTCGACGATCACGGCGTGTTCCAGTTTCCCCCGGTGCAGGCAGGCGATGGAAACCGCGTAGTGCGGAATGCCGCGAATAAAGTTCGTGGTGCCGTCCAGCGGGTCTATCACCCAGCAGTACTCGGCATCGCTACTGCCCGTGAGGCCGCTTTCCTCGGCAAGGATAGCGTGATCGGGAAAGGCCTTGTGCAGATGGTAGATAATGTCCTGCTCGGCCTTGATATCGACTTCGGTAACAAAATTGTTGACGCCCTTGGCCTTCACCTCGAAACGATCCAGATCGTCGGATGCGCGCACGATAAACTCACCGGCCTTGCGGGCGGCGCGCAGTGCGATATTGATCATCGGTTCCATGAGGGGAGTCCAGGCAGGTCGTGGTGAGGCGCGCGATTATAACAGCATGGCATCAGGGCGCGAGTTCTTCCTGCTCCGCACCCTCTTTCACGGGCACCATCAGGTCTTCCTTGTTCACACCCATCAGCAATAGCATGTTGGAAGCCACATAAACAGAAGAATAGGTACCGATGACAACGCCTACCACCAGAGCGATGGCAAAACCGCGAATGATCTCGCCGCCGAACAGGCCGAGCGCCATCAGCACCAGCAGCGTGGTCAATGAGGTCACCAACGTGCGCCCCAGTGTCTGGGTCAGGGAAATATTAATCACCTCGTGCGGTTCCTCGCGGCGGATCTTGCGGAAATTCTCGCGAATGCGGTCCGCCACCACGATGGTGTCATTCAGGGAATAACCGATTACCGCCAGCAGCGCGGCCAGCACGGTGAGATCGAACTCCATGCCGGTAATGGAGAAAAACCCGAGGGTGATCAGCACGTCGTGCACCAGCGCCACGACCGCGGCAACCGCGAACTTGAACTGGAAACGGAAGCCTATATAGAGCATGACCAGGCCGAGGGCCAGCAACATGGCCAGGCCTCCCTGCTCGCGCAGTTCTTCCCCCACCTGCGGCCCCACGAATTCGATACGCCGCAACTCTACCGAGCCCGCCGTGTAGGTATCCTGCAGCGTCGCCAGAAGCTGCGCGCCCTCGGAATCGGAATAGCCTTTGGCCAGGCGAATCAGCACGTCCTGATCACTGCCGAAACTGACCACGATAGCACCCGCATAGCCGTTGGCATCCAGGGTCTGGCGAATCTCGCTGAGATTTGCCGTGTCGCTATAATGCACCTCCACCAGGGTGCCGCCGGTGAAATCCAGGCCCCAGTTCAGTTGCTGTGTGGCGAGCGAGGCTATAGTGGCGAGCAACAGCAGCAGCGAAAACACCGCAGCCAGTTTGCGCTGGCCCATGAAGTTTATGCTCTGCATCGGCGTACTTTCCTCACTCCGTGCGTTCATGCCGCCACCTGCTTGCCGCCGATGGACAGCTTGCGCAGGCGCCGGCCACCATATACCAGATTAACGATCGCCCGCGTTCCCATGATCGCGGTAAACATTGATGTAACAATGCCTACCGACAACGTCACCGCGAAGCCCTTGATCGGCCCCGTGCCCACCGCGTAAAGGATGAGGGCGACGATGAGCGTGGTCAGGTTGGCGTCAAGAATGGTGGACACCGCGCGTTCAAAGCCGGAATGGATCGCCATCTGCGGCGAGATACCCCCTTGCAGCTCCTCGCGTATGCGCGAGAAGATCAGCACATTCGCATCCACCGCCATGCCGACCGTGAGCACGATACCCGCAATACCGGGTAGCGTCAGCGTGGCGCCGAGCACCGACATCACCGATATCAGTAGCACGAGGTTACAACTCAGCGCGATTACCGCCGCGACGCCAAATACCCGGTAGTAGAGCACCATGAACAGGGCGACCAGCGCCAGGCCAATCTGTACCGAGCGCACCCCGAGGCGAATATTCTCGGCACCCAGCGACGGGCCCACCGTTCGCTCCTCCACAAAGTTAACCGGTGCGGCGAGCGCGCCGGCACGCAGCATCAGCGCAAGTTCCGCCGCCTCGTGCGGGCTGTCCAGGCCGGTAATCTGGAACTGCGCACTTAGCGCAGACTGAATCACCGGGGCGGTGAGCAGCTTTTTTTCATCGTAGGGAATCTTCACCGCAACCTCGGCGCCGTCCTCGCCTGTTTCGTAGCGGGTACGGTACTTCCGCTCGATAAACAGCACGCCCATGCGCCGCTTGATATTGTTGCGTGTGGCCCGATTCATCATGGTGCCGCCCTCGCTGTCGAGGCTGATGTTTACATTGGGCTGGCCGTTCTGGTCGAAGCTCGCCTGGGCGTTATTCACCCGCTCACCGGTGATGATCACATTGCGCTCCAGCCACTCGCTGGTACCCGCCCGCTCCGGCGCGCGATACTCAAACCGCTGCTTTTCCGATGGCGGCGCGTCGGTTCGCGCCACCAGTCGAAACTCCAGGTTGGCGACCTTGCCCAGAATACGCTTGGCCTCGGCGGTATCCTGAATACCCGGGAGCTCGACCACGATCCGGTTCTGGCCCTGACGCTGTACCAGAGGCTCCGATACACCCAGTTCGTTCACCCGGTTGCGCAGGGTCGTGAGATTCTGGCTCACCGAATAATCGGCGATTTCCTGTCGCGTCTGATCCGACATACTGGCGTACAGGTTCCAGCTCTCGGCGGTATCCACACGATCGAGTATCAGCTCGGGATATTTATCGGCGATCAGGGCGCGCGCCTCCTCGCGCTGCTCCTCGGTATTGAATTTCGCTTCCAGCCTGCCGGTGTCGTCCTGTGCAACATAGCCGCGAATTCGCGCTTCCCGCAGGGCGCGTCTGGTATCGTTGACATAAAACTCCTGGCGGCGCTCGACGGCGGCATCCACGTCCACCTCCAGCTTGAAGTGCACACCGCCGCTAAGGTCGAGACCCAGCTTCATCGGCTGACCGCCCAGGTCGCTGAGCCAGTCGGGGGTTGTGGGCGCGAGGTTCAAGGCCACGATGAAGCCGTCTCCCAGCACTCGGGAAACGGCGGCCTGGGCAACCAGTTGCGCATCGGCATTTTGCAGGCGAATCAGCGCGTTGCGTCCGTCCTCATCTATGACCTCACCGAAATGCGCGATGTCTTTTTCCTCGAGGGCGCCGAGGGCACGCTGCAGCGTGGACTCATCGATCATCTGCGCGCTGCTGGCGCCGGTGATCTGCAGCGCCGGATCCGGCGCGTACAGGTTAGGCGCCGCATAAAACGCTCCGAGCAGGATTACGCCCAACACGAGCAGGTACTTCCACAAAGGGTATTTATTCAGCATAAAACGCTCTAACGGACCTCTTCGGGGCAGAACCCGTGGTTAAAAGTGCGACAGTATAAAGTAGCGCGCTCAGGCCAGCCAGCGGCGGGCGTTGCGAAACAGGCGCAACCAGCCGCCGTCTTCACCCCATCCCGGGGGAGCCCAGGAATGCTGCACCGTGCGAAACACCCTTTCCGGGTGCGGCATCATGATGGTTGCCCGGCCATCGTCACTGGTCAGGCCGGCTATACCCCGCGGGCTGCCATTCGGATTGGCGGGATAGCGCTGCGCCACGGTGAGATCATTTTCCAGGTAGCGCAGTGCAATCTGGCCGCTGTCCCCACAGGCATCCAGCGCCGCGTCGTCGACGAACTCGGCGCGCCCCTCACCGTGCGCAACGGCGATGGGCAGGTGTGAGCCGGCCATGCCCTCGAGCAGCACCGAGGGATTTGTCTCGATCCGCACCAGCGCCAGCCGCGCTTCAAACTGTTCCGAACGATTGCGCACGAAACGCGGCCAGTGGCCCGCGCCCGGAATCAGCTCCTTCAGTGCCGACACCATCTGGCAGCCGTTGCAGATACCCAGCGTAAAGCTGTCGTCGCGCTCGAAGAACGCCTGAAAGCCATCGCGCAGCGCTGAATTAAACAGAATGTTCTTCGCCCAGCCCTCGCCGGCACCGAGTACGTCGCCATAGGAAAATCCGCCGCAGGCCACCAGGCCGCGAAAATCCGCGAGCTTCGCGCGCCCCGCATGCAGATCACTCATGTGCACATCGAATGGCGCAAAGCCTGCCGCATGGAAGGCCGCCGCCATCTCCACATGCCCGTTCACACCCTGCTCGCGCAGGATCGCCACCTTCGGGCGGACGCCGGTGGCGATGTAGGGCGCCGCGACGTCCTCACTGGGCTCAAAGGTGAGCCCGGCGGACAGGCCGGGATCATCGTCGAGGCAGCGTTCGTACTCCTCCTGCGCGCACTCCGGATTATCGCGCAACGCCTGCATCTCGAAACTGGTGCGCGACCACAGTTGCTGCAACGGCGCACGGGAGCTGTGCAGCAGATCGGCGCCCCTGCAGCGGATCAAAATAGCGTCGTCATCGGCGGGGCCGCCAAGCTCGTAGATACACCCGGACAGGCCCACCGCCTGCGCGCGCTCACGCAGTTGCGCGAAGTGACTGCGCGAGACCTGCAGCACCGCACCCGCCTCTTCGCAGAACAGCGCCGCGAGTGCGTCTCCCGGCAGATCGCTGATATCGACGTGCAGCCCGCAGTGGCCGGCGAACGCCATTTCCAGCAGCGTCACCAGCAATCCGCCATCCGAGCGATCGTGGTAGGCCAGCAATTCACCGTCTGCCAGGCACGCCTGCACCAGCTCGAACAGGCCGCGCAGGTCATCCGGGTCGTGAATATCCGCAACGCTGTCGCCCAGCTGCCCCCAGGCCTGCGCCAGTGCCGAGCCGCCCAGCCGGTTGGCGCCGCGCCCCAGGTCCACCAGTACCAGCACGGAATCGGCTTCCGGCTGCAGCTGCGGCGTTACGCTCTGGCGCACATCCGTTA
This sequence comes from uncultured Halieaceae bacterium, assembly GCA_963976655.1. Taxonomy (GTDB): domain Bacteria; phylum Pseudomonadota; class Gammaproteobacteria; order Pseudomonadales; family Halieaceae; genus Marimicrobium. The sequence continues at coordinate 205,831 of CAXBLB010000005.1, read as the reverse complement.
CCGGGGCGAAGGCAGAGACAATCAGCGACAGGGGCGCCGTCACCGCCTTGTCCGCGCCGTCTTCACGCCAGGTGGTGCGCATGGACATGGAATCCTTGCCCACAGGAATGGTCAGGCCGAGCGCCGGACAGAACTCCATGCCCACAGCGCGCACCGTGTCGTACAGGATTTCATCCTCGCGGCCGTAACCCGCCGCGCACATCCAGTTGGCGGAGAGCTTGATATTGCGGATATCGCCAATAGCGGCGGCGGCAATATTGGTAATTGCCTCGGCCACCGCCATGCGCCCCGAGGCCGGCCCGCTGACCAGCGCCAGCGGTGTGCGTTCGCCAATGGCCATGGCCTCCCCCGCGTGGCCCCGGTAGCTGACGGTGGTCACCGCGCAGTCGGCCACGGGCACCTGCCACGGGCCGACCATCTGGTCGCGCGTGACCATGCCCGTCACCGTGCGGTCGCCAATTGTGATGAGGAACCCCTTGGCCGCGACGGAGGGTATCTGCAACACCCTCTCCAGCGCCTCGGCAACACCCAACGGCAATTCCAGCGTGGCGTGCGCAGACGGCTGGCGTGCAATTTCACGCCGCATGCGCGGCGGCTTGCCAAACAGCACCGACATCGGCAAGTCCACCGGGTGCGAGTCGAAATGCCGGTCATCCAAAGTGAGGTGTGGCTCTGCCGTGGCCTCACCCACCACCGCGTACGGGCAGCGCTCACGCTCGCAAATGGCCCGGAAACGCTCGAGATCCCGGGGTTCAACGGCCAGCACATAGCGTTCCTGCGATTCGTTGCACCAGATCTCCAGCGGTGACATGCCGGGCTCATCGCTGGGCACCTCGCGCAGCTCGAATCGCCCCCCGCGGCCACCGTCTTTTACCAGCTCGGGCAGCGCATTGGACAGCCCCCCGGCTCCCACATCGTGAATAAAAGCGATGGGGTTGGCGGCCCCCAACTGCCAGCAACGGTCGATCACCTCCTGACAGCGGCGTTCGATTTCCGGGTTCTGGCGTTGCACGGAGGCAAAATCGAGATCTTCATGACTTTCACCGCTGGCCATGGAAGACGCCGCACCGCCGCCCAGGCCGATCAGCATCGCCGGGCCACCCAGCACGATCAGCCGGGCACCGGCGCTGAAATCACCCTTGTCGACATGCTCTTCACGAATATTGCCGTAGCCGCCGGCGAGCATGATGGGCTTGTGATAGCCGCGTACCTCTTCGCCGGCAAAACCCGGTGCCGCGAGCTGAAAGCTGCGGAAGTAGCCGCACAGGTTGGGGCGCCCGAACTCGTTGTTGAAGGCCGCGCCGCCAATCGGGCCTTCCAGCATGATATCCAGCGCGCTGACGATCCGTCCGGGCTTGCCGTAATCTGCTTCCCAGGGCTGGGAGAAACCCGGGATATGCAGATTGGACACGGAAAATCCGGTGAGGCCCACCTTCGGCTTTGACCCCCTGCCCACCGCGCCCTCGTCGCGAATCTCGCCGCCGGCACCGGTGCCCGCGCCGGAAAATGGCGCAATCGCCGTGGGGTGGTTGTGGGTTTCCACTTTCATCAGTAAATGCACGAACTCGTCGTTAAAAACGTACTCGGTGGTCTCCGCCTGCGGGAAAAACCTCGCGGCATACTGCCCCCGGATCACGGCTGCGTTGTCGGAATAAGCCGATAACACGTTCTCGCCGCCACACGCATGCGTGTTGCGGATCATCGCGAACAGCGAGTGCGACTGCTCTTCGCCGTCAATCACCCAGTCGGCATTGAAGATCTTGTGGCGGCAGTGTTCCGAGTTGGCCTGGGCAAACATCATCAGCTCGACGTCACTCGGATTGCGTCCCAGGCGCTCAAAGCTATCCGCGAGGTAGTCGATCTCATCGGTGGCCAGGGCCAGGCCGAGGTGTTTGTCTGCCGCCAGCAGCGCATCGCGCCCACCGCCGAGCACATCGATGAGCGCGTGCGGCCGGGGTTCGGCCTGAACAAACAGGCAGCTCGCCTGTTCGGCGTCTTCCAGCACCGTTTCTGTCATGCGATCGTGCACCAGGGCGGCGACTTCAGCACGCTGCGCGGGCGCAAGCGCTGCCGGTAGCTCGATATACCAGGCGATGCCGCGCTCCAGGCGCTCTACATCGTTCAGGCCACAATTGTGCGCGATATCCGTTGCCTTGCTGGACCAGGGCGAAATCGTCCCGGGGCGCGGTACCACCAGCAGGAGTGTTGCACCGGGGGGGATGTCCGCCAGGCCCCGGCCGTCTCGGGGGCCGTAATGCAGCAGGCTATCTAGAATTTCCGCCTGCCGCGGCGCAAGCGGCGCGCCGAGGCTGGCGAAGTGCAGGTATTCGGTGTGCAGCAGTTGGATGGCGGGATGTATCCGGGACAACTTTTGCGCCATTTTGTCCATGCGAAAAGCGGACAAAGCTGGACTACCACGCAGGATCAACATGCTGCACACAGCTCCAGAAGGGAGGTATCGAGAGGGGCGACATTGTACTGTATTTGTACCTGCGCCCGTTAGCCGAAATTGCTCCGCGCATGCCTGCAATTCTGACTGTGTCGCACCGGCAAGCGCCGCTACAATGGGTGCATGCCCTGCCGTACCGCCATGCTCCTGCTCGCGCTGCTGACCCTGCTCGGCAGTTGCGCGCGCCAGGATTCGCTCGACCGAATCCTGGCGCGCGGCGAACTGCTGGTGGTCAGCCGCAACAGCCCGACGACTTTCTATCAGGATAAATCCGGGCCCACGGGTTTCGAATTCGCACTGGCGGGCCTGCTGGCAGACGAACTGGGCGTGACACTGAACATGACGCCCGCTTTCAGCCTCGGGGGTATTTTCGAACGTCTGCGGCGCGGTGATGCCGACCTCGCGGCGGCCGGACTCACACTCACCGAACGGCGCGCTGCGCGCTACCCACATACGGCTCCCTACGACTCGCTGGTCACGCAAATCGTCTACCGGGCAGGCAAGCGACGTCCGCGCGGCATCGGCGACCTGTCCGGCAGAAGAATTGTCACCCTGGCCGATTCCAGCCACGCCGAAGCACTGCAGCAACTGCGTGCAACCCGCTTGCCCGAACTCGAATGGGAGGAAATTCCGGAGGCCGGCACCATGCAGCTACTGCACCGCGTACGCGAAGGCTCCGCCGATCTGGCGCTGATCGGTTCCGGCGAGTTTGCGGTGCAACAGGGTTTGTTCCCGCGCTTGCGGGTCGCCTTCAGCCTGGGGCCGGAAGAGCACATGGTCTGGTACCTGCAGCCCGGGAGCGACAACCGGCGGCTGCTGGCGCGCATCAATACACTGCTGCAAACCCTGCAACAGGACGGCACCCTCGCGCGCCTGCGCGACATTCACTTCGGCCACGCGGAAAGTGTCTCGCGCATGGGCTCACACACGTTCATGCGCAATATGCACAGCGCCCTGCCGCCGTATCGCAATCTCATCCAGGAAGTGGCGGAGGAGTACCAGGTAGACTGGCATCTGCTGGCAGCGATGGCCTATCAGGAATCGCACTGGAATCCGCGCGCCGAATCACCCACCGGCGTGCGCGGCATGATGATGCTGACACTGCCCACGGCGCGTGAAATGGGCGTGGTGAATCGCCTGGATCCTGACCAGAGCCTGCGCGGCGGCGCGCGCTACCTGAAAAACATCAAGCGCCGCCTGCCGTCTGATATCTACGAGCCCGATCGCACGTGGATGGCGCTGGCAGCCTACAACATCGGCATGGGTCACCTGGAAGACGCTCGCGTGCTCACAGACCGGCAGGGCGGCGACCCACACCTGTGGGCGGACGTAATGCAGCGCTTGCCGCTGCTGGAGAAGAAGAATTTCTATAACACGGTGCGCCACGGCTACGCGCGCGGCAACGAGGCCGTGACCTATGTGCAGAACATTCGTCACTACTACAGTGTTCTGCAGTGGCAGGAAATCCCCGAAAATCACGCCCTGCCTCCGCTGCGTCCGGAGGATTATCTGCCGGAGGTACTGCAGAAGCTGAGCCTGAAGATGCTGTAGGGGCCGCCGCTAGCCGCTCTGGCGACGCGCGCGGAAAAAAGCCTGCAGCCGCGCTGTGCTTTCCTCGGCCAGCACCCCTTCCTCCCATTGCACACGATGATTGTAGTGTGGCTGCTGCAGTAGCGCGCCGTTGCTGCACACCATGCCAGCCTTTGGTTCGCGCGCCGCGAATACCAGGCGCGCTACCCGCGCATGCACCAGCGCGCCCACGCACATGGTGCACGGCTCCAGCGTTACATACAGGGTTGTTCCCGGCAGGCGATAGTTGGACGTCTGGCGAGCGGCTATGCGCAATGCATCGATCTCGGCGTGCGCGCTCGGATCGCAGGCGCTGATCACACGGTTGCACCCACCGCCCAGAAGCTCGCCATCGCGCACCACCACCGCCCCGACCGGCACCTCGCCCGCAGCCGCTGCGCCATCGGCTAGCTCGAGCGCAAGGCGCATCCAGTGTTCATCTCCCATGCCCGCCTCCGGTTGCCATATTGGCGTCGCCACTGTACCGCGCTGGATTACCGTCAGCGGCCCGCTATCGCTGCGGGCGTCGCAACCTGCTATTTTTATCCAGCCCAACAAGCTTTGCATGCACAGTGGAAACCAGCCATGACTGTCAAGCGCTTCAAATTGTATCACTACCCCGCCACCCGCAGCGCGCGCGTTCGCTGGCTGCTGCACGAGTTGCTGGACGACGATTTCGATATTGAGGTAGTGCAACTGTATGCTGGCGAGCAATACAGCGAACGCTACCTGCAGTTGAACCCGAACCACAATGTGCCCGCACTGGAAATAGCGCTGGAAAACGGCGAATCCGTGAGCATGCTGGAGAGCGGCGCGATGGTCTCACTGCTCGCTGATATGTTCCCGGAACGGGGGCTGGCGCCGCCGCCCGGCGAGTTCTCAGCAGCCCGGGCAGACTATCTGCAGATGCTGCACTTCGGCGCCTCGTGGATGGACATGATGTTGTGGCAGATTCGCCTGCATACCCACCTGCTCGGCAACGACAGCGACCCGCGAACCATCGCACGCTACGAGCACAAGATGCGCACAGAGGTAGAACCACAACTCCTCGGCCGGCTGGCCGCAAGCGCCTATATCTGCGGCGACAGCTTCTCGGCGGCGGACTGCGTGATGGGGCAGAACGTGCTCTGGGCAAGAGCCTACGGACTCTGCCGGGACGACCGATTCAAAGAGTATGTCACCCGCCTGTCCGCGCGGGCCGCGTTCGGCAAGGCGTATTCGGATCTCGGGGATTTTTCGCTGACGCCACCCGATTCCGGCCCCGAAACCCCGACCCCCCGATTTACCGGCTGACCTGCAGGCGCGCGTCAACGAAAAACTGCCTAAGCACATCGCAAACTGATGTCAAGCGGCATTTATTCGTTTGACACGCGCTCCGCCACCGGGTTAATACACGGGTACATGCATGGACTCCGGTTCTCACTCGCCGGCCATGGAGACACCATGAGCACAGCCCTACCCAACAAGATCCTGATCGTCGAAGACGAAAGCATTGTCGCCATGGACATCAAGCGCAGGCTGGAGAAACTCGGCTACCGCGTCACGGGTATGGCGCCCAGCGCAAAGAAAGCCATGGCGCTGCTGGAGACCGACCTGCCGGATATTATCCTGATGGACATTCATCTCGGCGGCTCCATGGACGGTATTGACATCGCCAACATCGTCAACCAGACGTATCATGTACCGGTTATTTTCATCACCGCCTATTCGGAAGAAGCCACCATGGGTCGCGCTACCAAGGCACTCCCGTATGGCTATCTCCTCAAGCCCTTCTCCGAGCGCGATCTGTACGCCGTAATCAGCATATCCCTCGAACGTTCCAAGTGGGATCGGGAGCTACAGCGCCGGGAAACCCACCTGAAGCTGGCAATCGACGCCGCCAACATGGGTACCTGGGAAGCCAGCGAGGAGACTGGCAGCCACATTGTGCTGGCCAATCTTCCCAATCCGGAGCTGACCCACGTTTCGAGCTGGGAAGAGTTCCGCCCGTTAATCGTGGCTGCAGACAGGGTCCGCGTCGATCTGGCAATCAACGCTTTGCAAACCCGGAGCAAAGACAGCATCGAGGTGGAATTCGAGATTGCCGATGCGCTAGCCGGGCAGCGTTTCTATGTTCTCTATGGTGTCGCCGGCACCTACGGGAAAGAGGATTCCCGCGAGGCGGTGGGCGTGATTCAGGACATCACCGAGCGCAAACTGACCGAACTGGAGTTGAGACAGGCCGCGCTGGTATTCAACACCAGTTCGGAAGCCATTGTCATCACGGATGAACACCTGGCGGTTGCCAGCGCCAACGCGGCATTCTACCGGATTACCGGGCTGAGCGAGGCCGACGTACAGGGTCGGCCGCTGGCACTGCTTTCCGCGGCAGACCTCGGCCGGGAAACGCAAAAAGACATGCTGGATGCGCTGGAGCGGGGGGAGAACTGGCGCAGCGAAATCTGCTCCTATCGACAGAATCACGAGCTTTTCCACGCCCTCGTCAACATCTCGCGGATCACGCGCCCGAGCAAGACCCAGTGGCAGTACGTGATCATGATTTCCGACATCTCCGAGATGCGCAGCGCCCAGGCAGATCTGGCGCGCATCGCCTACTACGACGCACTCACCGGGCTACCCAATCGCCATCTGTTCATGGATCGCCTGAATATGGCGCTCGCGCACGCCGCGCGAACAGAGCAACAACTGGCGCTTCTATTTATCGATCTCGATCACTTCAAACGCGTGAACGATACCCTGGGGCACCAGGTTGGAGATCAGATGCTGCACGCGATAGCAGACCGGTTGCGTCCGGTGTTGCGCAACTCGGACACCCTGTGCAGGATTGGCGGCGACGAATTCATTGTCATTGTGGACGTATTCAATACCAGGGAAGATCTACAGGTACTGGCGCGAAAAATCATCGACGCCGCGCACCAGCCCCTGCAGCTCGGCAACACGCGCTTTACACCCAGTTGCAGCGTCGGCATCAGCATCTATCCAACGGACTCCAGCGACCGGGACGATCTGGTGCGGATGGCAGACACCGCTATGTACTCGGCAAAAAGCCGGGGGCGAGCCTGCTCCGCTTTCTATCAACCGCAAATGACACGCCATGTGGCGCACTACCTCAATCGGGAACAGGAATTGCGCCAGGCGCTGGACAAGCGCGAGTTCGTGCTGCATTACCAGCCCCAGTACAGCGCGGATGAGCAGTCGATCATCGGCGTCGAAGCCTTGATTCGCTGGCAACACCCCGAGGCCGGATTACTTTCCGCTACCGAGGTGATCCCCATGGCGGAAGAAAGCAACCTGATCGTCGATATCGGCGATTGGGTCATTGACGAAGCCTGCAGGCAATACCGCTGCTGGGTGGACGCCGGCGCAAAGCGGATGCGCATTGCGGTGAATGTCTCGGCCAGGCAACTCAGGGATCCGGGGTTTGTGGGCACTGTCGCCAATGCCTTGAAGACACACCGCATGCCCGGTGAGTTCCTTGAGCTGGAAGTTACCGAATCCTCGCTGCAAAACTCAGAGGCCAGCGTCTCGGCACTGCGCCGCGCGGAATCGCTGGGCGTGTACATTTCCATCGACGACTTCGGCACCGGGTATTCCTGCATGAGCTCGTTGAAACTACTGCCCATTCATCGCCTGAAGATTGACCAGTCCTTCGTCAGGGACATACCCGATGAGCGCAACGACTGCGCCATCGTCACCGCGATTATCGTGCTCGGGCATGAGCTCGGCCTGCGGGTGATTGCCGAGGGCATCGAGACGCCTGAGCAGGCGGACTTCATCCGTACTGCGGGGTGCGACGAACTACAAGGCTATTTGTTCAGCGTTCCGCTGCCGGCGGACGAGCTGTTCGATCTGCTGCCCCGACACGATCAACCCGGCCACTAGGGGCAGCAACCGGCCCGCTGCCAAGCACGAGAAAAGCATGCCGAGAGAAAGCCATTCCAACCTGCTGGGCGATGATGAACTCATGCACTTCGCCATAGAGGCCGCACCCAATGGCATGGTGATCGTTGATGACAGCGGCAACATCGTGCTGGCGAATTCCAGCGTTGAAATCCTGTTTGGCTACGAGCGCAATGAACTGCTTGGCCAGCCTATCGAGCGGCTGGTACCCGCGCGTTTCTCGGAGGCCCACCCGCAGCTTCGCTCCAGTTACCTGGAGTCGCCACAGGCCCGCGCCATGGGCCACGGACGGGACCTGTACGGCCTGCACAAAAGCGGCAGTGAAATTCCGGTGGAGATCGGCCTCAATCCGATAAACATCGGCGAGCGTGTTTTCGTCTTCGCGACCATTGTGGACATCACCGAGCGCCAGCGTTCGCAAGAGATGGTGCACCTGGCGGTGGAGGCCGCTCCCAACGGGATGGTGATGACAGACAAAAACGGGACGATCACCCTGGTCAACTCCATGATCGAAACCATGTTCGGCTACAGCCGCGAGGAATTGATAGGCGCCAACGTCGACATGCTGGTGCCAGAGCGATTCCGCGGGCACCACCCGCAAGTGCGTAAGAACTACACTTCGCAACCGGTGTCCAGAGCGATGGGGCAGGGCCGGGACCTGTACGCATTGAACAAACGGGGCGACGAGTTCCCGGTGGAAATAGGGCTCAACCCGCTGCAAACCGCGACAGGCGTGATGATCCTCGCATCGGTTGTCGACATTACCGAACGCAAACAGCAGGAGGCGTTTCTCAGATCGGCCCTGCAGGCGAAGGAGACGCTGCTGGCGGAAATTCATCATCGGGTAAAGAACAACCTGCAGGTTATCGACAGCCTGATAGGCATGCAGATGGACCAGGTGGTGGGAGAGCAGGCGCGGGCAGCCCTGATGGACAGCCAGAACCGCGTCAAGACCATTTCATTGATCCACCAGATTCTGTATCAGTCCCAGGATTTCAGCCAGATCGATACTGGCGATTTCATCACATCGCTAACGCAGAACCTGGTGCAATCCTATGGCGTGGACCGCGGCAGAATCGACCTCCAACTCGACATCGACCCGCTGTTTTTATCGATGAATCGCAGCCTGCCGCTGGGCCTGATCGTCAACGAACTGGTGTCCAATGCCCTGAAACACGCCTTCCCGGACAACCGCAGCGGCACCCTGACCGTGGCGCTCAAGGTTGAGGATGACAACAGCGCTGTGCTCACGGTGACAGACACCGGTATCGGCCTGCCCCCGGGGGCTATTCCCGGCGATGGTAAAACGCTGGGCCTGCGCTTGATGGAGGGCCTGGTATCTCAGCTCGAGGCAGAACTGGAAGTGACAGCCAGGAACCCTACCCGCTTTGAATTGCGCTTCGACCCGCAACAGGCCGAAGCAGATCAGGTGGGCGCTTAGTTTTCTGCTCCTGCAAGGACGCCATCGGCGCCGATCAATTGCTCTGACCCCATTGACTGCATTGCTTGCGGGCCCCGTATCAGGCGACCGGGGCGCGCGCCGGTTTCACGGCCGTCCTGGAAGATAAGCTCCCCGCTGCACAGAGTGAAGCGATAGCCGTCTACCCGTTGCACCAGCCGTCGTGCGGCGGCGGGCAGGTCGTACACCATCTCAGGCGCATGAATAGTCAGGCCTTCGTAGTCGATCACATTCACATCGGCTTTCATGCCCGGCGCCAGCAGGCCGCGATCTTCCAGGCCGTAGAACGCCGCGGTGCGTCGCGTCTGGTTGTGTACCAGTTGCTCCAGTGGCAGGCGCGGGCCGCGCGAGCGATCGCGCGACCAGTGCGTGAGAAGATAACTGGGCATGCTGGCATCGCAGATGAGACCGCAGTGCGCGCCGCCGTCCGACAAACCGAACACCGCATGCGGGTGCTGCATCATCGCCCGCAGCGCCTCGAAATCGCCGTTGGAGTAGCCGAGCAGCGGCATGTACAGCATGCCTTTACCCTCGCGCTCGAGCAGTGTGTCGTAGGCCAGCGCCTCCGGGCTGCAACCCTGCTGCTTGGCCAGCGCGTGCAGGCTGCGCTCGGGCGTCGGCTCGTAATCGATGGGGTCGCCCAGCGGGAACATGTTGCGCCAGTTGGTGAGTGTTTTCGTGAACACCTCGGGTATACCGCTGAGATCCGGCGGGTTGTCGAGAATCGCGCTGCGCACGGCGGGGTCACGCAGGGCCGCCACGCGCTCAGGCAAAGGCAGCAGCGCCAGTTCCTGGTAGGCGGCGTGCAGGATGAAGGGGTGCCCGGAGCTTTCGAGACTGAACAGCACCCCGGCAGGCCGCTGCGCCACCTGCGGCGTGAGGGTGCCGCCCTCGGCCCGGTCTGCATCCACCGCCGCCAGCAGCCGCTGCCACTGATCCGGGTCGTCGTTGTTCTGCAGGCAGGCAAATGTAACGGGGCGACCCGTCTCGCGGCCGATCTGGCGCATCCAGGAAAGCTCCTCCTCTTCCGGCGCGAGATCACTGGCCACCTCTAACACGCCGTGGCCCACTTCCCCGAGTACGCGACCGATACCGATCACCTCTTCCCTGTCTGCGGTGGTACCCGGCGCCAGTTCGCCATCTTTCGCGCGATGCAGGATGGTGCGCGTGGTGGAAAAACCCAACGCGCCCGCCTCCAGGCCCTCGCGCACGATAGCCGCCATCGCCGCCACTTCCTCGGGGCTGGCCTTCTCATTGTTGGCGCCGCGCTCTCCCATCACGTAGGTGCGTACCGCACCGTGGGGCACCTGCGCGGCGAAGTCGATGGCGTGCGGAATGCGCTCTATCGCATCGAGGTATTGCGGGAAGGTTTCCCAGTCCCACTTGATGCCTTCGGCCAGCGCAGCGCCCGGGATGTCCTCCACTCCTTCCATGAGCTGGATGAGGTAGTCTTCCCTGCCGGGCACGACAGGGGCAAAGCCCACGCCGCAGTTACCCATGACCACGGTGGTCACACCGTTCCAGCTCGACGGGCTGAGCAGCGGATCCCAGCTCACCTGGCCGTCGTAGTGGGTGTGGATGTCTACCCAGCCGGGGGTCACCAGCAGGCCGCTGGCGTCGATCTCGTGTTTGCCGGGACCCAGATCCTTACCCACTGCAGCGATGCGATCGCCGGTTATCGCCACATCCTGCTGGGTGCCGGGGGCGCCGCTACCATCGACGACGGTGCCGCCGCGAATGACTGTGTCATACATGTTTTTATCTCCGGTTGGCTGTGCAGGTTGAGAAGCCTGCGCCTAACTATAGCTGTTTTTCCCTTGCAGGGCGTGGGTTGCACTGAAGCCTTCCAGCCATCCACGCTGTCGCTGTGATCGGGAAGCAAAGACAGTCGCCTGACAGGCTGTCTTGAGCGCCTGCCGCAGTCCGATGCAAAGGTGACCCGATTCACGGGTGACTTGCATCGATTCAGTCGTTATATTAGAGGCAACTGACGCTGTCGAATAACAACGTAACACGCGATGTGGAAAAGGAGTCTTCCCATGCGCCCGAGTTACTTTTTATCAGCCTGTTACAGTGTGTCATTGCTTTTGTCTGCCGCACTGCCGCTGACTTCGTCGTCACCCGTTGCGGCCTCGGAGGCAGCGGACGGATCGCCCGAGGCGCGCGGCTGCGGTCTTCTACCCTGCGAAAACGGCTGGCCGGAGCGCGGATGGTCACAGACCGGCGACAGCGCCTGGAGCCTGGAACGCACCATCACCCTGTTCGGCTTCAACCCCTTCGACCCACGCGCACTGCAACGAGCTTTCAGCAACGATTTGCTCAACCCGGGAGGCCCTTCCCAACCGCCACCGGTTGACCCGCCCGTTAACCCGCCGGTAAACCCACCTGTCGAGCCGCCGGTGGAACCTCCTGTAGAACCCCCCGTGGAACCCCCTGTACAGCCGCCGCTGCTGGTCGTTACCGGAGATACCAGCATCGCAGCTACCCACGTGATAGGCCCGGGCGACTGCCCGCAGGAACTGGGACGCTTCACGCTCGCCAATGCCGGCGGCAGCCCGCTCGATTACACGCTCGGCGGCGCGCCCGCCTGGCTCGCCCTCGTCACCACAGGTGGCCAGCCGGCGCAATCCTCGGGGTCGCTGAGGGCGGGCGGGCAATTGACGGTAGTCACCCGATTCACCTGCAGCGGTTTTGGTGCAGCGCCCCCACCCGGAGAATCGCGCCTCCTCAGCGCCAGCCTGAGCGTGCGTGGAGAAGCGCCGGGCGGCGCCGGCGCGGGCAGCCAGACCATCTCCGTCAATCTCACGCTGCAGAACTGAGGGAAGTGCCATGCCTACCTATCCCGCCCTGCGTGTTCCCGCATCAGCCGGCAGGCTGCGCTCCCGGATCCCTCCGGCGCTCTGGGCAGCCCTCGCCCTCGTGCTGTTCGCCAGCACGAGTTCAGCGCGCGAGTTTCGTACGCTCAACGAGATACGCGCCGCATCGCTGCCACCCGACGGCGCCACTACGGTTGAGCAGTTCGTGCCCGTGGATCAACGCCTGGTCAACGAGGCGGTAGAGCAGATCATGCGGCAGTGGTCCACACCGCAAATGCAGGCTTATCTGAACAAGGATTTTTATGACGCCAGCCGGCTCGAGGACGTGCTGGATACCCTCGTGCCGAGGGATGCCCTGGTGCGCATACTCTCGGTGCAGGGCGTACAAACGCTGCAGCAGTTTCAGGAGCGGGAGGAGACCACCGGCGAGCTGGTTCGTGTCAGCCGCGTATCGGTCACGGTGCGCACACAGCTCGAATACAATGACCCGGCCTCTGGCCTGGTAACGCTGCCGGGCACCACCGAGTACATCCTCAAGTTTCGTGAGCCGATCCCCGGGGGTGATGCGTGAGCCGGGCTGTCTGTAGCGCGCTGATCGCGGGCATGGCGCTGCCGGCGGGCGCCGCGCACGCTGCAGACGCAGACGCCTGGGAGATAACCGGCAGCAATACCGCGCGCGTCGAGTACTACAACATCAGCGGCGATGACACCGCGAGCCCCTACGCGTTCGATGGCACGCAAGCCTTCAACGAGTTCAACCTCAACACAACGCGTCGTTATTCGCCCTACAGAACCTTCCGTGGGCAGCTCATGGGGCTGGTAAACGATTCAGACTACCGTTTCCCCGACGATGGCCTGCAGGCAGAGCGCGTGAACCTGTATTATGAGGACGGCAGCGGCCCGATGCCGCTGCGCCTTGAGGGCGGCGACACGTTTTCGTATCTCAGTTACAGAACGTTTCAGCGCTCGCTGAAGGGCGCCCAGTTTGAGCTGCAGCCGCGCCCGGAGGTTGGCGGCGCCCGGCATTCGCTGTTGTTTTTTTCCGGTGCCAACCAGGTCCAGTGGAACGACTGGGACTGGAGCGCCGACAATAGTTCCGGGGCATCCTGGCTTGTTGAACAGGGCGCGCTCGGGAGCCTGAGTTTCAACCTGGTGTACAACGACCTGGAAGCCGCCGACGCCGGCACGCTGGACCAGAGCCAGTGGGTCTCCAGCCTGGCGGGTGAAACGAACGTCACCCTCGGCAGCCACAACATCAACCTGGAGGCCGAGTACGCCTATTTCGACGGCGACCACGCCGGCGACTTCGATCCCGAGGATGGGCAGGACCGTGACGACAGCGGCATCTATGCACAACTCATCGGCCAGGCCTACCGGCAACTGAGTTATCGACTGCGCTACGAGGAGTACGGTTACGATTTTCGTCCCCGCGGCAGTGTGGTGTTCAATGATCGCCGCTCCTACGAGGGTCACCTCGGCTGGCAGTTCCAGCGCGGGGTGAGCCTGCGCGGCAGGGTGCAGGCCTACGAGGATCGCTGGGACTCGGTGAACCAGCTCGACACGGACATCTACGGCCTCGATCTCACCGGCAATCTGTTCGCGCTCGATACGGGTACTGTTACCGGGCGTGTGCGAGTGTTCCGCGAAGAGGTCGAGGACGCGTTCAACAGCATAGACCGAGACACCGACGTCATCGACGCCAGCGCCAACCTGCCCTTTGGCCAGCAGACTTCCCTGGATCTCCGCGCCGCCTGGCGATCAACCGACGACGCCGTCCTGACCGATGCCGACGAGGACACACTGGAGCTCGATGCCACCCTGAATCGGCAGATCCGCTGGGGGGCATTCTCTGGCGCCATCAGCCCCGGTATCAGCTACCGCGATATCGACGCAGGCCCATCGCAGGGTGACGACTGGTCGCCGACCATCGCGATCAACCTGTCGAGCGCCGCACACAGTTTTCGCGCCAGCTACAACTACCTCGACCAGAACCGCGATGCGGCAACCGCCCAGAGCGTGAGCACCCAGGCGGCGTCCCTGCATTATCACTATGCCTTTGCTCGCCACGAGCTGGGTATCGACGCCAACTGGTACGACCGCGAGCCGAACGCCGCCGAGGACACCCAGGCGAGCCGCGTCTCCGTCTACTGGACCTGGTATTTTGATCGTCCTGCCACCAGTTCAGCACTCGCGGCCGCGCCCTCCCGCTTGTCACCCGCCGCCAGCCTGGACGGCCCAATGCCGCTCGATGCCGGCGTGCTGACACGCCTGTCGCCCGGCCAGTCAGTGGACGCGGTGCTGGCAAAAATGGCCGCCAGCGGCGCGCCGGCTCCCTCGCGCCAGGGGGAAGTGATCATCTATGAACTGCCGCTACTGGCTTCCGTCACCCAACGCCAGCGCGTTGCCATCACGCACCGTGCTGGCATCGTGGACAAAGTCGCGCTGGTCGTTGATTTCGCCGACGACGGTGCGCCGCAGACCGCGCAGCAAACCTTTGAACAGATGCGCGATGTACTGCTGCGCCGCGAGGGCGCCCCGGCGGCGACCTTCGAGACGGGGGAATTCGATGCGGACTATCGTACTGCGGTGAACAGCAATCGACTCATCCGCAACGTTGAATGGCAGACGGGCCAGGGGGTTCTCCGGCTCGGCATTCCGCGGCGCATCGATAGCAGCGTACGCATCGAAGTGCAGCACGCGCCGGCATTTGCACCGCCGCGCAACACGTTGTGGAGCATTGATGAAGTGCGGTAGCGCGCAGATTTTCATCTCGCTCGCAGTGTCGGCGGCGCTGATGAGTGCAGCGGCAGAAGTCGCTACCAAAGAGGCAAAGCCACAACTCGATCGCTCGTCCGGCTACGCTGGCTACAAACAAACCGGGAATGGCGAGTCCGGGGAGGAAAGCGGCCCGGGCCTGCGCTACGATCCCGAAAAAACCACGCCGGAGGGTTATACAGATGACCAGCCCTACGATCCCTATTACGACAACAATCACCCGCTGAAAAACCCCGACAGGGATCCCGGCAAAGGCTGGGAGCGCACCGGCAAGCGCGCCAAACCGGACGGCAGCTTCGGCGCGCTGGCAGCCAGCGTGGACTGGGACTGGGGAGAGCGCTACTTCGAGGACAGCTTCAGTGTGGTGCTACACGTTACCAACAACTGCAAGAGCCGGCAGCCCACGTCAATTTTCGTGACCGATGTACCCGGGCTTACCTTCCCCGCGAAGGTCTCGGTACCGCCCGGCTCCAGGGGCCTCGATGTCATCGGCAAGGTCACGCTGCCCTCGCCGCCCATTCCCACCGGCCTGCCCGGCGAACCGCCGATGGGGCATGTGGAGTTCCCACCGCATTTCGTGCCGCCCGGCCAGCCTGCCCTGCACCAGCCCAACGCCGTTGCCATCGGCGGCGAGGTGGTCGCCTGGCACCCGGAAGCGATGGATGTCAACGGCCAGGTCTGCTACGCCACGCGCATCACTTACCGGCCCACCGGCCACATACATTGGCGTCCCCCGGGAAAAGACGGCGATACCGGTCCCTCCCGGCTGGCGACAACCGATCCCTGCACTGTCTGGTGGAATTCGGGTGAGCAGCCGAATGGGGCGAGCGACGAGGCATGCACAGCAAAAATGCAAACACTGGCAGCACACTTCATCGACAAGATCCTGGCGCCGTTTATCGAACACGCGCCCGCTGACTGGACCTGGCTGCGCACATTCGGCGACGTGCAGGGCAAATCGGTCGAGGAGTTGCTGGCGATGAAAGCGCGCGCCAGCCAGGCCGCGGAAGACACCCGATGGTGACTCGCGTAATCGGTTTGTGGCTTTGCCTGATAGCCGCGCACGCGACGGTTGCCGAAGAGGATTGGGAGAAAGCCGCGGCACGCGCCGCCACCACGGAGAAAGGACTTTACGAAACCAGCGGTGCGCGCGACCCGGCCACCCTGCCCCCGCCCCGGGCACCAACACCACCCGCCGAGGTCGCCAGGCAGCCTGTGCCGCTCTCCGCCAACGAACAGAAAATTCAGAAACTTCGCCAGGACATCCTTCGCGGTCGCCGGGAACACGCAGAACAGATACGCAACCTGGATCGCCGCTACCAGATGCAATACAAGCAACTGCAGGCCGCAAAGAAGCGCAAGGCGGATGCCGAGGCAGCGCTGAAGAAATTGAATGCAAGCAAGGCCTGGTACCAGAAAATCATTGACGATGCGGAAACCGATCGACTGCAACTGGAAGCGTCCGCAGCGGAAATGGCCATCAAAACGCACACCACCCAGGCAACCCGCTGGCGCAACGCGAGAGATAAACGCATCGGCGACGCGCGCCGCTACGAGGAAGCACTGCAACTGCAGATCACCCGGCTGGACACAGCGCGTCTGGCAAAGGAAACAGCCACACGAACCCGGCAGGCCGCCGACGCGAAGCGCGAATTTGAAACCCAGCGCGCCCAGATCGAAGTGGGCGAACTCGAGTTTGCCATTGCCACGCAACAACTCAAAGTGAAGATCGCCAACGCGGAAGCGGCTGACAAGGATGAGGAGGCAGAGCTGGCGGAAGCGGAACTGGAAAAACTGGAGCAAACACACAGCCAGTGGCGTAAAGGGCAGGACGTTGAACTGGCAAACCACCGCAAGGAACTCACCCGACTCTACGAGGCCAACCGGGAGGATGGCATTGGCCCGCGCAACAGCGGCGACCTGAATAGCCATCTGCGCAAGGAAGCCAGGGCGAAAGGCGAAGATCCCGGCAGCGCAACGCAGTTTGTCGATACCACAGCGGTGCAGGCCGCCAAGGGGTCGGCAACCACCATCGCTGCCGCTGCAGGCAAGAATACGACGCACGAAAATACGGCTGTGACCTTTCTCAGGGATTATTACGTCGACAATGCAGTTACGCTGTTTACCGACCCGGGCGAATTCATCGTGCGGTACCTGTATTACGCCAAGGGAGTGGGTCGCGCCGCCAAAGACGCCATAGTCGATCTTGCAGTGCTCGGCTATGAAATAGGCGATACGGGTGCGGAGGCCATCGAGGTGGCGATCAACACCTACACCGGCACCAACACCAATATCACCGGCAAGGAAAACGTTAGCGCACTCGGCAACATCGGCAACAAGGCGGCAATCCTGCTGGATTTTGACGATCCCGAGGGAGCCAGAATCGCGCAGGAAGCCATGGCCAAGGGCGAGAGTGTGATAGACGCGTTGGACCGACGCTACGAAAAAATGGCCGGTCAGGGCAAGGTCGGCATTCGCAAGGCGCTGGAAGATACCGGTTATGTCACCGGCACAGTGCTTGCACCGGAAGAGGCTTTGGCACGCGCGGCGGCGGCTGCATTACTAACCAAGGTAAAAGGCCTGGATGACCTGGGCAAACTGGCTGGCAGCGCGCCGGATGCACCCACGCCATCCGGCACCGGGGCCGCGGGCGATGCGGCGCGCGCGCCGGACGCAAACCTTTCGGCCAATGCTGACGCCGGGAATACCGGTGCAACCAGCCGCGCGCCGGATGTTGATACGGGGTCGGGCGCAGGTACAACGGGCAAACCTGAAACATCCACCGGTCGCACCCCTGTCGCGAAGAAAGCGGATACGCCCCCCGTGGATGTGCGCCGGGATGCCGACGGCAACATCGTGGTGCGCGACGCCGGGGGCAATGAACTGACGCTGGGCGAAGAGATCGGTCGCGGTTCGTCCACCGGCGTTTTCAAGGTGAAAGGCCGCGACGACATCGTGGTCAGGCTCAGTCGTTCCACCCCCGGCGGCGAGAAGCTGGACGAATTCGGCCGCAGGGCAATTCTCGAGGCGGATCCTTCCGGCACCCTGCTGAGCACCCCCGCGACGCTGGGCAGCCAGCGCATCAATACCGGCATGCTGCCGCAATCGAAGCACGGGGACATCATAGACCTCGAAGGCGGCACGCTGACCATCGTGGAGAAGGCGCCGGATACCTTTAACAAACCGGGCGTCACGCGGAGTGCCAGCGGCGGCATGACCAAGGGCCAGATTGAGGCCTATCGCAACGCCATGGATGCGTTGAACAAGAAAGGCTACGTGTTCCTGGACAATCACCACGGCAATTATTCATTCAGGAAGGTCGAGGGCACGGCGGACGAGTGGACGCTGGTAATACCCGACCGCGAATCCATCGCACCGGCGAAGTCTCCCGAGGCCGCGGCGAAGGTGCAACAGGCGCTGGACACCCCGCAATCAATGACCGGGTTCACGCCAAAAAAGGAGAACTGGAATTTGGGAGACGGGTCGGGCCCGGGACGCGAATTTACCCACGAGGCGCTTGCAGAGCTGGACCCCCTGATGGATTGGCAGCGCTGGCAGACGGAAGCCGGGCACAATTACCGTTCTCTGGGCAAGGACGGCACCCAGGGCGAAGGCGTGTTCCCGTTTGATCCGCGCAATGCGGTGGATTACCCCGAAGCCGCCAAGCCGCTGGATTACCAGCCAACGAAAGCACCGGGCCAGGGGCCACCGCTCAAGGCGCCGGACGCGAACCTCGACGTCGCGGCCCTCGGCGGCAGTAAAACCGCAACCCCCGGTGCCGATGCTGCACCGGCGAGCACCGCAGACTCCACCCCCACCCGCAGCGGTGACGACAGCACCCCGACCCGCACGGCTGCAGACAAAGGAGACAGGCCGCGCAGCGGCGCTGACGCGATCGATCCGGAACGCCGCGCCATCGCCATTCGCGAGTCGAATGTCGTACCGGAACATGCGGAGGCGTTCTCAAAGGTCGCCCGGGAAAGCGGTGAGATCATTATGATGCGTCCGGTCAACCCGCACGCCACCGAACGGATTGTGAGCGGCGCGGCAACCAAGGGCATGAATATCAAGGGCAAGAGCGCCGACTGGGGACCACAGCGCGGCATGATCCCCGTCGACCCCATCTACAGCAAAATGGGCACCCCGGAGGGCGGCCTGGCCACCGGAGTGACGCCCGAGAAAATCAAGAGCTATCGCGAGCTTAACAATAAGGCGCTGGGCAAACCCTACGAAGAACTGGTGGACGGAAAATGGGTTAAGCGCAAGCCGAAGAAACCCATTGCCCAGGAAATCGAGGTAGACGGGCCCAACGGGGAGAAAATCAAGGTGCTGGCGGATTTCAGCGACCCGCCGCGACCGATCACCGCAGATTACGATCTGTTCGCCGTTTCGAGCAAACGCGGTGAGGGCGGCCTGGTGGATGACCCGGAGCAGGTCGCGGAAATGGGTAGCATCGGACGTAACGAGGTCGCCACCATGAACCGCCTGAACGACGCCGCCAAGCAGGCCGGCTATACCGGCGGCAACGTGGTGCATCACGGCCCCGCCAATCGCTTCGCCGGCGAATTTGAAGCGGCGGATTTCCCGATCACCGTGTTCCTGCCGAATGGCGATGTGCAGCTCCTGCACTCGTCGAACGAGGTGCGCAGGTTCTTCGAAAGCTGGAGCGAAAAAGGCTTCAGGATGGATCACATGCCCGGCTGGGACTTCGGCGAGTTGACACAGGCCGAGCGCGCCGCACGCGATGCCCGCGGGCAGTTGAAGCGTGCCCAGCGTGAAGCGACCGAGCGTCAGGCCGTAGAAGACCTCAAGCAGACCAACCCGAACACACGCACCGCCGTGGCGGCCGGCAAAGCCATACAGGCCGAAGGCGAGAAGAGGGAGCGCGAGAAGACGCCGGAACCCCTGCGAGCACCCGAGGCGAAGCCGGATACCAGGAGCAGCACGGGTGAACCCGAGGTTGCCTCGGCGCCCGGGACAACGGCTGCCTCGCCGGGCAGCAGCGCCGCAACGGCAACCGGCGCGGCAAGTAGCGACGACAATACACAGTATGTGGTCGGGGGCGGCACCGGCGCTGAGGTATCGCCCATCTCACCCATCTACTTCAGCTTTTACTCCGGCGGTTTCTACGACGATCGCAGCTATGTGCAGCCTCCCCCGGCGGGCGAGAACCGGGTGTCGCTGGGGGGCGGTGTCACCTTCGAACTGGAAAGCGCTGTCTCCGTGTCCGGCACCAACGTGCATTCGAGCCGCGACCTCATTGCGCTGGGTACGCAACAGACAGCGGAACCCGCCCCACCGCCGCCGAGAGCCGAGAAACCGAAGCCGAAGCCCAAACCGCCGGCCGCACCCGCCCCTGCGCCGACGCCTCCGCCAGCCGACGATCCGATTCTCGTTACACCGCCCGGCGGCACGCCCATGCCGCCGCCCGCCCAGGAGCCGGCGCCGGCACCCACACCCACGCCACCGCCCCCCAAGGCGCCGGGGAAACTCGCCCTGTCCGGCGACACGCGCATCAGCGAGGTGCACACGGTGGGCGGTAGTCCCTGTCCGCAAACGCTGGGGACGTTTGCCATCGCGAATATCGGAGATAGCGCACTCGAGTACCGGGTGAGCAACGGCGGCAGCTTTCTCGCGCTGAGCGGCGACGGCGGCACCCTGGCCCCCGGTGCGCGATCCGAGGTCAACGTGCAGTTCACCTGCAGCGGGTTCGGCGCGATGCCCGGCGCTGGCAGCGCAAAAACCGTGAACGCCGGTATCGACATCGACGCGGGCGGTGCCGGCAGCGCCAACGTCGCCGTCAGCCTGAGTATCGCCTCGCCCTGAGCGCGCCTGATGTGAAGTGCGACGCCCATACTTCAGCAGGTCGTTGCCATCGACCACGGTGCCGCCTGCACTCACTCTGTCGTATTGATTGCTTACTCCGCTCGAGTTGTAGTTGCGGCGTTGAAGGCTTGTTCAGTGTGCGGATTCCTGCGACCTTTGTTTGAACGGTCAATCGCGCTAACTGGCTGGCGCCTCACCGGCGTAAGCGGCCGCGATATCGCCCTGCAGATCCTGCTGCCTGGCCAGATCCGGCCTGGACGCAACTTTGATTGCATAGTCGTCGGCCAGGTGTGGCCACACCTCCCCGGTGCGCGGATCGCGCAACCAGCCCATGACATAGCGCTCAGGTACGATCACCTTGCCCGGCGGAACATGCGTGCCAAACACAAAATCAAAAACAGGCGTGGTTACACCGTGGTTTTTGCGCGGGTTCTGAAAGTGATGGGAAAAATGATTGCGACGCACCCAGCGACTGTAAGGACCGGTGGGGCCATGCGTGTGCGCACGCCGGTGAATCACTTCGTAGGTAGTGTACATCAGCGCAAAGCCGGAGGTGAGCGCGATGGCATTCAGCAGCCCGCTGATAACGCTGAAAAAGCACAAGAACACAAAAAATACAGGGAGTGCAGCGGCAATTTTTTTCGGCGTGGGTGCAAAATAATCTTTTTCCGCGTGATGGCGCAGATGTTCTCTGGAAAACGCAGTTTTACCGCGAAGAAACAAATGCCCCAGCGCTGAATGCAGGCCGTACTCCAGCGCGGGCCATAGACAAACCCCTGCGAGGAAGTACCAGAGATTGGTTATCAGTGATACCCCCTCATGTCGCCACCAGCTCCAACTGCATTCTGGCTTCGCGCTTGCCGAGATCGCGCACCGCAACCCAGTCGGCAAGCTGTTGTGCACGGGGTTTCGATTTGCCCTGTTCCCAATTGTAGATCGTCACCGCTGACACACCCACGAGCGTGGCGTAATCCGCCGCCGAAAAGCCCAGTTTCTCGCGGTGTGATTTCACGTATTTTGGCGAAAAGCGCACCTGCTCGGCCTGCTCCACCGGCGCATCGGCTGTCACACGTTTTTTCTCCTGCTTCTCCAGAAAAGACAGGCGTTGCTCCAGGCTCTTTACCTGCCGCTTCAGCCCGGCAATGTCGCGCCGGTATTGCGCAGACGCTTTCTGCAACGATGCCGCTTCGGCGCGGGCTTCCTTGCGCGCCAGGCGTGCTATTTCATCTTTGAGAACTTTGGCAAGTGAGGACAAAAACAGCTCCTTTCGAAATCAATTAATGTTGCACCAGACTTTGATTGCTCAAGCACGGCGGCCTACAAAGGAGAGTTTCGTACTTTGTCGGAGCAAAAAGATGACTTCCAGAGTGCCGAAGTCGGTAGATGCGAGCACTGCTGATTGTATCGCGTCGCAGCCCCGATGACTTCAGATACTCTCCGGCAACGAAGTTTACTCTAACCGGCGAAATTTCAACACTGTTGTGCCTGCACAATTATGTCGACAGGATTGCGCCTGCAAAGCCTGGGTCGCAATAAGTTGCAAGGTTGCCGTCAGCCTGAGTATCACGTCTGGGCAACCTGCTGCCCTACACCTCGTCCGGCACAGCGTAAGTTTGCTGATAGCGACGGAACAGAGATCGCTCCCGGAGGTGACGTTCCTGCACCGCGTAGCCATGCGCGCCGAACTTGCCCTGGGGCTTGTTCGCCAGGTAGTCGAGCATGCGCTGTCGCGCAGCCGCCTCAAGACGCATGCCGAAATGCGCATAGATACGTTCGATGCGGCCCATCGGGTCATCCATGAGATCCTGATAACGGGAATCGGCGATACTGGACGCCGGCACAATGCCCGCATCGCGTTGTGCCATCACATGCTCCAGGCGCTGCGCGGTTGCCTCACCCATGATGATGTTTTCGAACAGCCGCGCATCAAAGGGTTTATCCGAGCGCATGGCGTACAGCGTGCCCATCAGGCTGGTGGCCGAGGCCATGCACTTGAGCGGGTCGCGATGGGTTTGCACGATACGCGCATCCGGGTACACCGCCAGCAGCGTATCCAGATGCACCTGATGTTCCGGCGCTTTCAATAGCCAACGCTCGCGGGGGTTCTTCCACTGCAGAATCTGCAGTACTTTTTTATGGTATTCGTATACTGGACGATAATCCGCCTTCGCCAGCCAGGCGGCGTAGCTGGGCGTCTGGTGCAGCGAGGCGTTGTGGTCCGAGATGAATGTGCTGGCCATGAGCAGCCCGCACTCCGCGGGAATATCGCCGCGCATCTCGTGCATGCTGGCAAAGGCTGGCGCCACCCGGTTCCACTGCGTGAACAGCCTGTCGGCTGTGGCGATACGCGCATCAGTGTCATAGCTCGTCGCTTCCGGCGGCGGGCAGGGCTGCAAGGCCTCCCACATCAGCGGCACGCCCACCGCCGGGTCCTGCGCCAGCAGTTCGTAAAGAATGGACGTGCCCGAGCGCGGCAGCCCCACGATCACCATGGGCGCGCGAATCTCCTCGCGAAGAATCTCGGGGTGGCGCGCCAGTGTCTGCACCACGCGCAGGCGCGTACTTAACCACAGCACGATATCGCTGCGCGCCATCAGTCGCCCCATCAGGGTCAGTTCCGCCTCCTCTTCCAGTGCACGCACATACACCAAAAACGGTTCGCGCCACAGCTCATCGCCGAAGTCGTCGAGGCCGGTAGCGCGCTGTGCGCTGTCGAGCAACGACGCGGCATCCAGGGGGACGACCGCCGGCAGATCGAAGCAGCGCCCCTCCGCATTCATCGCCCGCAGCCATTCGGGCGGATCGGGGGGCGTCCACAGCGGCGCATCGGTTTCACTCATACGGGCTCTCTCGCGTATTTTTGTTGTGCTTGCATGCGGCGCGGCACTTGCGCGCTACTAGGGGCCAAGCGTACCGAAGCGGCGAATTACGCCACGCCGGCGGCCCTGCAACTGTGCGCTGCGTTGTTCCGGCGTGATACGCTTTACTCCGGCAGGCAGAGCCTGCTCGAGCTCCGTGCGCGGCACCTGCCGGCATTCCGGCCGCGGATAGGCCTGCGCGCCGATCCAGCGCACCGTGATATAGCCCTCGCAATGTCCGGAAGGGTCGAGCCAGTTGGGCAGGCCCGGGTCGTCGTGGGTCACCACCAGCAACAGCTCGCCGTTGTCTTCCAGCACGGCGTGGTGGCAGTTGGTGCTGCACAGGCGGTAACGGTAATCCATCGTCTCCCACCAGTAGTTGCCGAATTCCACTGCCCAGTAACGCGCCTCCGGCGGCACAACCCGCACAATCAGCGCCTCGTCTTGCGGCACGCGCCAGTAGCAGATGAGCGGCTCACCGCCGGGCGTTGCATCAATTGCATTCTTGTCGAGCTGCCGGTAAGACAGGAAGGTATTCGGCTGCGCCTGCCAGCGGTCGAGCATGTCGGCCCAGTAGAGCGTGGAATCACGCACCCAGGCGACTGACGCGGCAAGCCCCTCGACAACAGCCTCCGGCGTCACCTCCGGGTTATGGGGGATGGGATCGAGGCAGTCAATAACCGCCTGCATCGGCGCCTCGTTCTCCCAGTCGGCAAAAAACTGGCGCACTGTCACACGCCAGGCGCCGGGCGTGGTGCGAATCCAGTTGCCCGGGTGCTCGTTCGGGCTGAGCATTATCTCAAAACGCCCGTTCTCGTCGCACACCACCTCGTCGTCAATCAGGCTGCCAACAACCGCCCCACCCCACGGCGTTGCGCCCTCTTCCAGCACCGTCACGGCAAAGTAGCGGGCATCGCCGCGCTGCCCGGAGATGCGGTAGGTGTGCTCGCCGTTGATGGGCGCGCCCACATACAGGGCGTCGGTGTTGTCACCGCCCTGTTTGCGAATCGGGTCGAAGTAATGCAGCAATTCCGGGAAATGCGGGTCGTTGTTCTCCAGACAAAACTGCAGGCCCAGCGCAATGTTGCGTGCCAGCAAACGCAAGCCCTTGGCCCGCTCGATATCGGTGGCCGGCGTGGTATCGCGAAACACCAGCGAGCCCGCCTCCTTCAACTGGTCGCAGAAATGCTGCCATCCGGCCTCGAGCTCACGATCCTTGGGGTTGTCTCCCAGCACGCATTTTCTCCTTGTGGTCTGCCGGATCAAACCGGACATTGGCTGCTCAGGGTATTGGCACCATGGTAGCGCAAACTTTCCGCCTTGCTACAGGGCCCCGGTGTCTGCAAGATGTAGCGTTGCGTTTTTCGAAGCGCTTTCCAGCTTCAACCCACCCGGTTTTCCACAACGAACCATGGAGATCACCAAGATGGCGCTGCGCAATGACTACTCGGGAAATTTCGATCCGAATCTGCGGCTGGATGACTTCTCGCGGGATTTTCTCGCCAGGCTCACACACGAATACAACCTGATCGGCCACCTGCTGGATCGCGTTGGCCAGCCCATTGTCGCGCTGGAGTACGGCGAGGAGGGTTTCGTCAGATCCGCCATTGAGGAATGGCAGTGCGCCAGCCCCGTGTATTCCAAGCGCATGCAGCGGCTGATGAAGTTCGAGGGCAGCGATGTCGGCACCGTATTCAAGAATATCCAGCTTGAAGTGGGCGCGCCCCAGCAGTTCCTGGATTTCCAGTTCCGTCTCGATTCACCCGACTACGGCGAATTCTGGCTGCCCTTCTGCGGCGCGCTCAACGACCTGGAAACCAACGGCGGCGATCCCGGCCTGATCAAGCATATGTGCCACGACATCGAGGATCCCACCTTCGACGCCACGGCCGCTGCCACCAACCCGCGCATGGTCATGCGGCCCATACACAGGCCGCCGCGCATCAATGAAGAAGGCGGTAACGGCAAGGGCCGGTTCCCGGTGTGTCGCTGGCAGGTCTATATTTCCGAAGAGGCGCAGCCCTATGAAAACCACCCCAACCTGCAGCGTATCGCAGGCACGCAACTCGCCGCAATCGAGCTCGTGCAGCCGCGTGAGCTGCGAGAAGAGGGCGGCTGGGATGACTACTCCCACCCACTAGACACGCTGTGTCAGTTTGAGGATTTCTCACAGCGGGCGTTGAGCCTGCTGGCGCAGGAAAGCGCCGTGCAGGCGCTGTTACTCTCGCACAGCTACACACTGAGCCAGACGAGCAACTACGGTGACGAGGTGGGACGGCGCTTCGCCGAGCGTGCGTGGGTAGGCCACGCGGCGCTGGCCGTGGAACGCATGCAGAACAACCTGGATCTCGCGGGGGATGACATCGAAACACTGGCCAAGATCATCCAGTTGCATCCGCACTTCCAGCCGCGCAGCTACACCGACATCGCCGTCGAAATCACCGGCGCGAACACGCTGCGTCTTTCGATCAACGATTGCCCGGCGCTGCATGAAAACATTGCGCATAGCTGGTTTACGCAACTCACCGAGGCGCCCCACCCGGCGCTCGATGCGCTCGTCGCGCAGGTGAACCCGCGTGCGCGATGCCATCCCGTCGCGCCGGATGCCGATGCCAGGTTCGCCTGGGACGTCATTATCGACGCCAGCAACGAACCCGCGGAAACACCGGTGGAACTCGCCATCGCCCGCACCAGCAGTGGGGTAAAATTCCAGCTCGAAAGACGGCGTCTGCCGGTGGGCGTGATTGCGCGGGGCTGAGAGGCCGCGGGCGCAAGTCGCGGCCATCACAATTGGCTATACTTGTCTGTCAGGCACCTCGAAACAACCAGACACAGGACACCGACATGATTTACCAGAGTGAACAACTCACGCTACAGCGCCTGGAGGGCGACATCGTCGAATTGAACTTCGACCTCAAGGGCGAATCGGTGAACAAGTTCGACAACGCCACGGTCACCAGCCTGACTGCGGGTCTGGACGCACTGGAGGCGGAAACCGGCGTTCGCGGCCTGCTGGTGACCAGCGGCAAACCGGTTTTCATCGTCGGCGCTGATATCACCGAGTTCACCGGCCTGTTCGGCGCCAGCAAGGAGGAGATCAAGCCGTTTACCGCCGCCAACAACAGCAATTTCAACCGCATCGCCGGCCTCCCCTACCCCAGCGCCGTGGCCATCAACGGCTATGCCATGGGCGGCGGCCTGGAGTGCTGCCTGGCCTGCGATTTTCGCGTGCTGAGCACGGCGGCGAAAATCGGCCTGCCGGAAACCAAGCTCGGCATTCTGCCGGGCTGGGGCGGCACCGTGCGCCTGCCGCGCATTATCGGGGTGGACGAAGCGGTGATGTGGATGGCAACCGGGGCGGAGAAACGCCCCGCCGACGCGCTCAAGGCGGGTGCGGTGGATGCTGTGGTTGAACCCGATCAATTGCGCGCCATCACGCTCACGACCCTGCAGCGGGCCATGGATGGCAGCCTGGAATACGAGGATCGCCGCAGCCGTAAACACGGGCCGCTGCCCCTGAATGACACCGAGGCCATGATGTCCTTCTTCACCATCAAAGCCATGGTCGCGGAACAGGCGGGACGCAACTACCCCGCGCCCGTCAAGGTCGTGGAGGTGATCGAGGCCGCGCGGCTCATGCACCTGGAGGACGCGCTGGATGTAGAAGCAGAGGCCTTTGCCGAGCTGGCCACAACGCCCGTTGCCGCGGCGCTCGTCGGGGTTTTTCTCAACGACCAGCTACTGGGCAAGAAGGCCAAAAGCTGGGAACAGAAGGCCGACAAAAAGATCGAACGCGCCGCCGTGCTCGGTGCCGGCATCATGGGCGGCGGCATTGCCTACCAGAGCGCGTACAAGGGCGTGCCCATCAAGATGAAGGACATCGCCCAGGAGGGGCTCGATCTCGGTCTCGCCGAGGCCACCGGGTTGCTGGCCAAGCGGGTGGACCGCGGCCGCATGACGCCCGCGGAAATGGGCAAGATTCTCAGCAGCATCGACCCGACGCTCTCATACGCCGGTTTCGACGCTGTAGATATCGTGGTTGAGGCCGTGGTGGAAAACCCGAAG
The DNA here is from genome assembly GCA_963976655.1 of uncultured Halieaceae bacterium. GTDB lineage: Bacteria > Pseudomonadota > Gammaproteobacteria > Pseudomonadales > Halieaceae > Marimicrobium. The sequence goes on along the minus strand of CAXBLB010000005.1, from coordinate 178,114 downwards.
GTCAAGCACGCGGTGCTGGCCGAGACGGAAAAAGAAATCGATAAAGACAGCGTGCTGGCTTCCAATACCTCCACAATTTCCATCAGCTACCTCGCCGAGGCCCTCGAGCGCCCGGAAAACTTCTGTGGCATGCATTTTTTCAACCCGGTGCACGCCATGCCGCTGGTGGAAGTGATCCGCGGCAAGCAGAGCTCCGATGCGGCAATCGCGCGCACCGTGGCCTACGCCAACAAGCTCGGCAAGAAGGCGGTGGTGGTAAACGACTGTCCGGGCTTTCTCGTCAATCGCGTGCTCTTCCCCTATTTCGGCGGGTTCAACGCCCTGGTCCGCGACGGCGCCGACTTCCAGGCCGTGGACAAGGTCATGGAACGCTGGGGCTGGCCGATGGGCCCGGCCTACCTGATGGACGTGGTAGGTATCGACACCGGTGTGCATGCGGCCGAAGTAATGGCTGAAGGCTTCCCGGATCGCATGCAACACGACTACAAAAGCGTTGCCGAGGTGATGTTCGAAAATGAACGCTACGGCCAGAAGAACGGCAAGGGCTTTTACGAGTACAGGCCTGACAAACGCGGCAAGCCGCAGAAAGTGGCCAGCGACGAGACGTATAAATTGATCGAGCCGGTGGTTGCCGGGCGCACCGAGTTCGAGCGCGAGGACATTATCGCGCGCATGCTACTGCCGATGGCGATCGAGACGGCGCGCTGCGTGGAAGAAGGCATCGTCGAAACGCCGGCGGAGGCCGATCTCGCCCTGTTGTACGGCGTGGGCTTCCCGCCCTTCCGCGGCGGCATTTTCCGCTGGATGGACAGCGTGGGCATGGCGCACCTGGCGGAGGCCTCGGAGAAGTTCGCGCACCTCGGCAAAGCCTACGAACTGACCGACAACATGCGCAAGATGCTGGCCGACGGCAAAACCTACTACTGAAACCTCTACATTCGAACAACGGGTCGATGCAAGGAGAAATACTGTGAGTGTGAATCCGCGAGACGCAGTGATTGTCGAGTACGCCCGCTCAGCCATGGGGCGCTCCAGAAACGGATGCTTCCGCCATGTGCGCGCAGACGATCTCTCTGCCGCTGTCATCCGCGGCATGCTGGCGCGACACGCGGCGCTGGACCCGGCGGAGATCGACGACCTTATCTGGGGTTGCGTAATTCAGCGCGGCGAACAGGGCATGAACCTGGCGCGCATGATCGTACTCAACGCCGAACTGCCGCATACAATCCCCGCGCAAACCGTCAACCGCCTGTGCGGCTCATCCATGTCGGCGCTGCATACCGCGGCGGCCAATATCATGGCCGGCGTGGGCGACGTCTACCTGGTGGGCGGCGTGGAACACCTGGGGCACCTGCCTATGATGGATGAGGCGAATATCGACCCGAACCCCCGCATGGGACGCTCGGTGGCCAAGGCCGCGGGCATGATGGGCATGACCGCTGAAATGCTGGCATTGATGCACGGCGTGAGCCGGGAAGACCAGGACAAGTTCGGCCTGCGTTCCCACCAGTTGGCGCACAAGGCCACGCTGGACGGCAAGTTTGCGCGGGAAATCATCCCGATTGACGGCCACGACGAAGACGGCGCGCTGGTCTCGGTCACCACCGATGAAACCATCCGCCCGGAAACCACCCTGGAGGGCCTGGCCGCGTTGAAACCCTCCTTCAATCCGCAGGGCGGTACGGTAACAGCCGGGCAGTCATCGCAGATATCGGATGGCGCATCCGCGATGCTCGTAATGTCCGCGGCGAAGGCACAGGATCTTGGCATCAAACCCATCGCTGTGGTGCGCGCCATGACCCTGGCGGGCGTGGACCCCTCCATCATGGGCTACGGCCCGGTACCTTCCACGCAGAAGGCGCTGAAGCGACTCGCCCTGACAATCGACGATATCGAGATGGTGGAGTTGAACGAGGCCTTCGCGGCGCAGTCACTACCCGTACTGAAAGACCTCGGACTGCTGGAGAAGATGGATGAAAAGGTCAACGTGCACGGCGGCGCCATCGCGCTCGGGCATCCGTTCGGCTGCTCCGGCACCCGCATTACCGGTTCCCTGCTCAACGTGATGGAAGACCGCAACCTCACGCTGGGTATCTCGACCATGTGCATCGGCCTCGGTCAGGGAATTACCACGGTATTGGAACGCGTGTAGGAAACAAGAGTCTCAACCTGGTATGAAAAATGCATTTATGTAGCATGAAATAGCACTCTACAAGAGCACCCTGCAACAGCACCTGTAAACGACAACCTGAATCCGGCCGAGGAGAAAATTAATGCAACTTTTCAAGCAAGCAGATACGTCCATAGAGCTACATGCCAAGCGCAACTACCTCAACAGGGGCGGATTGACGGCGGCGGTGGTCGCCTGCTGCCTGGCAGTCAGCGCCTGTGATACCCGGCAATCGGGTGAGGCAGGCGATGCCGGCAGCCCGGCACAAGCGGCAAGCCAGGAAAGCGGAAGCAACAGCGCAAGCGAGCCAGCCGCCCAAGACAGCTCGGTGCCGGGCGATATCAATGGCTCCGACAGAGACAGAACCGTATTGGGTGACTCTCCCGCAGCGGAGATGGCGCAATTCTCGCTGGTCGAGCAGGCATCGAGCGTGTTGCAACCCACGGAGAACTCAAACGTGAGCGGCGAGGTGACCTTCAGGCCCGACACGGCAGGCGAGAAGATGCTCATACAGGTCAAGTTGCGCGGCCTGAGCCCCGGTAAACACGGCTTTCATATCCACGCGGTAGGTGATTGCTCGGCAAAAGATGCCAGCTCCGCCGGCGGCCACTTCAATCCGTACAATGTGCAACACGGCGGCCCGGATGCTGCGCGCCATCACCTCGGTGATCTGGGCAACGTGACCGCGGATGCCGACGGCATCGTCGATACCACCCTGACATCGGCACGCCTGGGATTCTCAGGGCCGACTTCCATTCTGCAGAAGGCCGTGGTGGTGCACGCCGAGGCGGACGACCTGGAAACCGACCCATCGGGAGCCGCCGGCGCACGCCTGGCCTGTGGCGTGATTACCCAGGACAAGCAAGTGCTATCCGATTCGCTGATTGAAGAGGACAGCAACTAGGCAGCGCGACAAACGCCGGGGAGTGTCAACAGACCACAGCTCAGGCTGCACCTCCGCGTCTCCAGGCGTGATACTTCTCCACGATTGACAGCAGGCGCTGCGGCGCGTGGGCGCGTTTCCACTCGCCCGCGGCGTACTTGTTGGCCTCGGCCCAGGTGGGATAGGTGTGGATGGTGCCGAGAATCTTGTTCAGGCCGAGGCCGTGCTTCATTGCCAGTACAAACTCGGCCAGCAGCTCGCCACTGTGTTCACCCACAATGGTCACGCCGAGAATACGGTCCTTGCCCGGCACCGTGAGTACCTTTACAAAACCGTGGGCGGCGCCGTCGGCAATCGCGCGATCCAGATCGTCCAGTTTATAGCGGGTCACCTCAACGGCAACGCCCTTCTCGCGAGCCTCCTCTTCGTTGAGTCCCACACGCGCCACTTCGGGGTCAATAAAGGTTGTCCAGGGGATTACCCGGTAGTCCACCCTGAATTTTTTCAGGTGACCGAACAGGCCGTTGACCGCGGCATACCAGGCCTGATGCGAGGCTGCGTGCGTCAACTGATAGGGGCCGGCCACGTCACCTGCGGCGAAGATATTGGGATAGCGGGTTTCCAGATACTCGTTCGTCACAATAACACGGTCGGTTTCAATCCCCAGTGTCTCAAGGCCGTAACCCTGCAATCGTGCCGCACGACCTACCGCGCAAATCAGCGCATCGAATTCGATGGCTATTTCCTTACCCCCGTGTTCCACCACGAGGCGCTTCTCCTCGCCATCCTGTTCACAGCGCAGGCCCTTGTGACTGGTCAGCACCGTCACTCCGTCCTGCTCCAGCGAGTTTTTTGCAAGTTCAGCGACTTCCGCGTCTTCGCGCAGCATAATGCGCGGCGCCATCTCCACCTGGGTCACCTGTGAACCCAGGCGGGCGAAACTCTGCGCCAGTTCGCAGCCAATGGGTCCGCCGCCCAGCACTACCAGCCGTCTGGGCGCCTCTTCCAGCCCGGCGAACTCATCCCACAGGGTATCGCTGGTGACATAACCCACCTCCTCCAGGCCCGGCAATGGCGGCACGAAAGGCTCTGCGCCCGTGGCCAGCACAATGGCGCGGCTGGTGAGGCGCTGTACCTCACCGTTGGTGTGCTGAATTTCAACCGTCCACGGATCAACCAGCTTCGCGTAACCGCTGATCACCTCGACGCCGAGCTCCCGATAGCGCTCGACACTGTCGTGCGGCTCGATCAGGGCAATGATGTCGTGAACCCGTTGCATCACCTTGCGAAAGGAAAACCCGGGGGCTGCATCTTCCAGGCCATAGTGCCCCGCGTGGCGCATCTGGTGCGCGAGTTTCGCGCTGCGGATGAGCGCCTTGCTCGGCACACAACCGTAGTTCAGACAGTCCCCTCCCATTTTATGCGCTTCAACCAGTGTCACTTTTGCCTTGACCGCCGCCGCGATATAGGCAGACACCAGGCCACCGGCGCCGGCGCCAATCACAATCAGGTTGCGATCAAAACGCGCGGGCTTTTTGTAATCTGCGTATACCCGGCGTGCCTTGAACAGTGCCAACAACTTTTTTGAAATCAGCGGAAACAGGCCCAGCAGCGCAAAAGAGAACACCAGCGAAGGCGAGAGTACGCCAGAAAGGCTCTCGAGTTGCGCCAACTGGGTGCCGGCATTCACGTACACCAGCGTGCCCGCCAGCATTCCCACCTGGCTCACCCAGTAGAAAGTCAGCGCGCGGATGGGCGTGAGACCCATCAGCAGATTGATCAGGAAAAACGGGAAGATGGGCACCAGGCGCAGGGTGAACAGGTAAAAGGCGCCCTCCTTTTCTATGCCCTCGTTCAATGCTTTCAGCCGCTCGCCGAAGCGGCTCTGGACGGTGTCTCGCAACAGGTAGCGCGAAACCAGGAAGGCCAGTGTGGCGCCGATGGAGCTGGCAAACGACACGATGAGTGTGCCCCAAAGCAAGCCGAACAGGGCGCCGGCGGCCAGCGTCATGACCGCCGCGCCGGGGAGTGAGAGCGCCGTCACCACGATATACAGAAGCAGGAAAGCGCCGCCGACCAACACGGGATTGGCAGCGCGCCAGCGTTCAAACTCTATCAAGCCGGCTTTCAAGCCCTCCAGTGTCAGCAGCGCATCGAGGTCGAGCCAGAAGAAGCCGGCTATCAGTAGGCTGATCACGGCAAGCAGGATTGCTCTTTTCATCCAGATGCTCCGTTGTTGTTGTGCATGCCTGCCACTTTGAAACGCGGCGCCGCCCCGGGACTTGTGCGCTCAAACCAAAAGCCTGTGCCAGACGGGCGTTCGCCCGCTTGCGGCACTATACAGTCCGGTACGGGAAATCGCATACCTCGACGGCGATCGCTTTCGCTTCGGTCATTGCAAAGCGGCGGGATACCCGCGCGTTATCGCAGAAAATCGCGCAACCAGCCGGCGTAATCCACCCGCTCCACCGCAGCCACGGCGCGCCTGAGAATCTCCGTCATGAGCACGTCCTGCTCCTCGTTGAGCGTGCCGAAACCCACCGCAACGCAGATCGTGAACAGTGTGTGAAACGTAAAGCTGCGGTATTCCTCCCAGGTCTGTGCCGCATCCACCGGGGCGCCGTGTACCGCGCGCCGCTCCACGTAGTAGTTCACCAGGTCGCGCTCCGCGGCGGCGAGGGTTGCTGCCGGCAGGGAGTCGATAAGAAAATACTGCACATCACGAATACCCTTGCCCCAGTGGGGCGCCTGCCAGTCGAGCATGCCCATCTCGTCACCGCAGACGAAGAAGTTGCCCAGGTGGCTGTCGCCGTGCAGCAGGGTAAGCGGTTCGCTGAACCAGTGGCCCAGCAGGGCATCCCAATGGGCGATGGACTCCCGGTAAGCCGCTGCCACTTCAGGGGAAATGATACCCGGCCGGCGGCGCAGGCACGGATCGAGGGCGAACTGGTTCAGGCCGCGCGACACGGGCGCCAGCGCCGGCGACAAAAACACATGAAACGCCCGCGGCAGAATAGCCTCACGCTCGCGTGCAGTGAGCCCGGCATGGCTGGCGTGCAGGCGCGCGAAGGTATCCAGGCAGCGCCGCACAATAGCCATCGAGGGGCCACTCGCCATGTCGGGGTTGGTGAACAGTTCCACCTCGGGGTTGCTATGCAGGTTTTCCTGCACCAGATAGAAGCGCGTACCGCGGCTGGCGGTGGCGTAGGTGACCGGCGTGCGCAGGGGCAGGGTCGGCGCCACATGCCCCGAGAAGTAAGACTCCAACTGCCAGGAACGGATGATGTGCATGAACCAACGCGTCATCCGCGTCTCCATGGGCAGCTTCACGAAAACGCTATCGGGCAGCTGCGCTGTCCCCGCCTGCTCCAGGCTCAGCACCAGGTTGTGGCAGTTGCTGCTGATCGACGGGATGTCCTGCCGCTCAATCGCCGTGACTGCGGGAGGTTGCGGCCAGGGGGCAACAGCGCCTTCGCGCAGCAGGCGATTGAACGTCTCTGGCCGGCAGACGTCCTGGGGGCGATACGGCAGGCTTTGGCCGGAGAAGTCCCCGAGGGCGTCGCGCGCCAGCGCACCGGCACCGGCGGTCGCTATACCCGCCATCTTCAAAGCGTCCATCAGGTACATCGTGACTCCTTATTGACCACCGGTTGACTTGCGCGCGGCGGTTGCCGCTGTCGGACATTTTTAATAATATGTCCGAGCGCATGACGAAACAAGTGAGCATGGCCGGAAATCCGGCGGGAGAGCAAACGACATGACCCAGCAGATAACAACAACGGGCGGCCCCGGCCAGCGCGACGAGCATTTTGACTGTATCGTTGTTGGCGCGGGCCACAACGGCCTGGCCACCGCCCTGGTGCTGGCCCGCAACGGGCGGCGGGTGCTGGTGCTGGAGAAGAACGACTACGTCGGCGGCATGGGCGGTACGCGGGATATTTTCCCGGGCTGTCGCAATGAAGTGGGCGCGAGCTGTCTCTTTCCGCTGTCGGCGGAGGTAAAGGCCTACTTCGACTTCGAGTCGCACGGCGTGGAACTCATCCCCCTGCCGGTGATGGCGGTCAACCTGGTGGGCGCCGACGGGCGGCCACTCATCTTTTTCAAGAGCCAGTTGCGCACCTCGTTCAACCTGCTGCGCCAGTTTGGCCCGGGCGCCATGCTCGGCTTCGCCCGCTTCCTGAAATTCTGCCAGTACCCGGCACAGGTGCTGGACCGCTTCACTCCACGCAAGGCGCCGCGCAAGCTGGAAGACATCATCGCACGGGCACAGACGCAGGCGCAGCGCGAGCACCTGGAGCTCGCTTTCAGGGGCTCGGCGATGGATATTATCGACCGTTTCTTCCCCGACAGGGTGAAACACCGCGAACTGCGCGCAGCCATGGCCTTCGCGGCAGTGCAGGCCACCTACAAGGGCCCCTACTCGCCCGGCTCCGGCCTGTGCCTCATTTACACCATGGCGCAGGAGGGTTCGGAGGGGCTGATGCAGCGCGTGAAAGGCGGCATGGGCAGCCTCTCGGAATCACTGGCTCGACAGATCGAGGCACTGCAGGGCGAGGTGCGCCTGAAGCAGCGGGTCACGCGCATACTCACCGAGGGCGGGCGCGCTACCGGCGTCGAACTGAAAAACGGCGAGCGCGTGTACGCTCCACTGGTGGTCTCCAATCTCGACAAGCAGGCCACCTTCAACCATCTGTTGGCGGAGCATCCGCTGGCCATGCCGGATCAGGCGCGCGTGGACGCCTTCACGCACCGCGGCGCTTTCGTCCACATGCTGTTCCGCCTGAAGGGCCTGCCGCGCTACTCGCAACACCTCGAGCGCCTCAACCGCATTGAAGGGGCACACTTCGGCGGCGCCATGGTGCTCGATCCGGAGGAGCTGCAGCGCAGTTACGAGACCTGCCTGCGTGGCGAACTGCCCGAGCAGGTACCACTGGCGTTCCAGATTCCCACAGTGAACGATCCATCTCTCGCACCCGAGGGCTATCACATCGCCAGCGCCTACGGCTTCTATTTCCCGTGCGAGGCGGACAAAGCCGAGCGCGGCAAACTGCGCGACCGCATGGCGGAAAAGATTATCGACCACTGGTCGCAGCACATGCCGGATTTTCGCGAGCTGATTGTCGATCAGGCGATTTTCTCCGGCGATCACTTCTCCAGCATGCACGGTGTTACCGGGGGCGACTGGACGCACGGGCTGTTGCATCCCGACCAGATGATCGGCGAGCGCTGCCTGGTGGACGGCACCGGGCACACCACGCCCCTTCCGGGCTTGTACCTGTGCGGGGCCTCCTGTCACCCCGGTCCCGGGGTGACCTTCCTGCCAGGCTACAACTGCGCGCATGAAATCATGGCCACGGCGGCGATGCCGCAGACCGGGGCCAGCCCAGCGGCAGCCGAATCCGCGGCGCGCGCGGCGTAGATTCGCGCGGATTCTCAAGCCGGAATCTGCCCCCGGCCAAGCGTCAAGGGCCTCGCTGCAGTTGGCGCAAATTGCAACAAAAGCGCTGGGGCTGTAGGGTTGCTGGTGAATTTCTCACAATCACAGCGCTACGAGACAGCGCCTGGCTAGCATCATTGTCCGGCCGTACGGCGTTGAAAGCCATTCATCCAACGAGGAATCTATGCAGGTTAATACGGAAAAAGGTTACGTCGCTTTACTCGGCTGGAGTCTCAACGCGGTGGAAGCCGCCGCCGACTTCAACCGGCGCTATGTTGTCGTCGCTCCGGATTGGGCCGAAGAATACTGCCAGCAGCACGACATCCCCTACGTGGCCTGGAATTTTGAACGGCTCAACGAACGCTCCATAGAAATTGCCAACAAGCTCAAGGAAATGGGTGTGGATGTCGCCATTCCGCTGTTTGAGGAAACAGTGGAATGGGCGGGCGCCGTCAACTCCGTGTTGCTCGACAACCCGCGCCTGCTGGGCCAATCCATGCTCATGCGCGACAAATCCCTGATGAAGCGCCGCGCCCAGCTCGGCGGCATCCGCGTCGGTATTTTTGAAGAGGCGCACGACCGCGAAGATGTCATCCGCTTCCTGCGGCGGGTCAACCAGACGCTGTTGAAACTCGATGGCGACCCGAATGATCCCATTCACTTCAAGGCCTTCGACAAGGCCGGGTGCCTGGGGCATCGCGTAATTCGCACCCCCGACGATGTGGATGCCATTCCCGATGAGGAGTTTCCCGCACTGATAGAATCGCATCTGGATGGCTGGGAGTTTGCCGTTGAAGCCTGGGTTCACAATGGCAAGGTAAGGTTTTTGAATATTTCCGAGTATGTCACTCTCGGCTATTCAGTGTTTGTACCCGCCTCCCCCGAACTCGAGAAGTACCGCGACCAGATCAAGCGCGAAATCGAAAAGCTGATCAAGGTGTTCGATATTGAGTTCGGCTTTGTGCATCCGGAGTACTTTCTTACCAGCGACGACGAAATGTACTTCGGCGAGGTCGCCTACCGTCCGCCCGGCTTCAAAGTGTTCGAATTGCTGGAGAGAGTCTACGGCTTCAACGCCTATCAGGCTTTGATACTGGCCTTTGACCCCAAAACCACCGAGGAAGAGATCACCGGCTTCTTCCCACGCGAAGTGGTGGACGCGAAATGCTATGCGGGCTGTTTCGGTGTCTATCCCCGCCGTCGGGTCGTCAACAAGCTGGAAATTCCCGAGGAAACCGAAGATCATCCCTACTTCGAATCCCACGAGCTCACCGAGCCGATGGAGGAGACCGTTACCAAGCGCAGTGCTTTCGGTACCCACTGGGGATTAACCTATTTCAAGGGAGATGATCCTGAAATTCTGCACAAATTGCTCAAGCGTCAGGAAGAGCTGGATTTTTACGTGTAAGCAAGCGGTATTATCGCGGCGTGGCCGTGCACAGCAATGACACTGCCTGACGTTTCGACAGACGACAAATGTCAACGGCTTGCCGCAGAACTGGATGCGGCACTCGCCGGCATGGCCGCCGCGCGCGATTTTGCCAAACCCGGCAAGCTGCAGCGGATTCTGGATTTCGCCCGCAGGCTGATGCTGACTGACGGTGGCTTCGCCGCCATCGAAGCGCGCAGCGATGCCCTCGAGCGGGCACAGGTTTTTGCCGGGTCCGATTGGGCGCAGCCACACATTCTGGTGCCCGCGCTCAGCGGCTATTCGCTGAAAAGCCCCGATGCCAATACGGTTGTGATAGAAGCCCTGAGCGAGTTGCGGCTGCTCGCCGCCGCCCGTGGCAACCTGATCCTGCCGCAGTTTTCCGCCGAGCAGGCGCACCACTATCTCACCCAGGTACTCGCCATCAACCTGGCCATGCTGTTCACGCCCCTGAGTGAAGCCGAACGTGCCACCCAGGGGCGTCTGGCGGGGATACCGCGCGGGCTGCTCAAGCACCTGGCGGGTGAGATTGGCTACGAGCACATCATCGACAAACTGATCGACGAAATCTGGCGTGTATTGCGCCAGCGCCCCGTGCAGGTCGAGTCGGTCAAGCAGATGATTACCCAGATCGCCATCTGCCAGGGTACCGGCGAACTGAAAAACAACGAGGGCGGCATCGGCGGCGAGCCTTTGGTGCAGGGCGCCGACCGGCTGGTGAGCAGTCTTTTCGGGCCCACCCAGCTCTGCCGCGAGGACCCGGGCGTGGAGGTTTACAGGGAGCGCCTGAGCAATCTCGACAGCAATGCCGTGCAGGCGGAAGCTACCGGATTCGCACGCGCCATGCACGATACCGGGCTGGTGTCGCCCTACCATGCGGTGTTGCTGCGCCACATTTGTGCAACCAGCCCGCACCTGGTGGTTGATGCGCTGGGCTTGTCCGGCACCGGTCGAGACAGCCTGCTGTGTTATCACGAGCTGGTAATGGCGCTGGTAGACAAGGCGGTAACCCCCTATACGCCGCAGGCGGTGTTCGGGCTGACGTTGATTCTGGAGCGGGGTATTCTCTATCACCCCGCTGCCGCGCCCTCACTCTGGCGTCAGTTGAACCTGAAGCTGTCGCATTGGTCGGAGCAGCGCCTGCTGGCGACTTTCGGCTATGCCGTTGCGGCACAGACGCGGCTGCTGGAAGGCGTGCTGCTGGTGCTGGGTTTGCCGCTGGGTATCGGCCAGGGCAACAACCCTACCTGCCAGTCGGCGCGGGCAATCTCCATCTGGTCCTACGGCGACCCGGACTATCTGCTGCAAATTGTCGCCTCGGCCGCACGCGACGATGAAATCGTCATGCATTTCGAAGGGCAGGCCATTTCATCAAAAACCGTCACCACGCAGTTGGCTGGGTTGCCGATGGATCTGGATCCGGTCTCCATTATTCTGGTACCACATCTGGACTACATCTACGGCGAAATGGGCACGCTCTGTCTCGGGCGTGAAGGCGACCCGCACCGCTGGATCAATCCGGAATTTCACGGCTGGCGGGTGGGGCGCGGATTCCGCATCAATGTGGAGGTTGCCAGCGGCCAACTGACCGGACTGGAAAGCTTTTTCCGCGACTTCTATGCCTACTACCACCCTTACTACAACGGCAACCAGCCTTTGATCCACCCCCAGCCGGCGGGACTGGCGATTACCGACAGCGCAGCGCGCTTCATCGGCTGGCATGCCATCACCATTCAGCGGGTGGCGCTGGACCCGAGCGGCAGAATGCGTGTGTATTTTTACAACCCAAACAATGACAGCGGGCAGGATTGGGGCGACGGCATTGTCGTGAGTACCGCCGACAACGGCGAATTGTTCGGCGAATCGTCACTGGGCTTTGAAGAATTCGCCTCGCGCATCTACATCTTTCACTACGATGCACTGGAACGCGGGGACGCAGCCGGCGTACCCGAGGAAAATATCGGTACCATTATCGACTATATACATCGAAGCTGGGGTAAAGACCGCACCCCCGCTATTGCCCTGCAGGCCAGCCAAGGGGCTCCGTCAGTCTAGCCAGGTCGTCGTCACCCGAGGGGAGAACATGGCAATTCGATGGATACTGCCGGTGCTGGCCATTGTGCTGGCGGCTTGCACACCTCAGGGCGTTGCAACCAAATCCGGATCACCGCGGGAGACACTGCCCGCGCATATTACCGAACTCACCGAACTTGGCAGCGTGGTGCGTCCGTCCTGGTCAGGCGACGGGCGGTATTTCCTGTATCTCGATGCGCTGGTGGGCGACGTCTACGAATACAATGTCGCCGAGCGCAGCGCGCGGAGTCTCACCGGGCACTTTGAGCACGCCGGATTCACCCGCGCCCACTACCTCGCCAGTGGCGACTACCTGTTCTGCGGGCCCTCTGCGGTTGATCCGGATGATCCGGAAAAGGGCCGCTGGGATTCCGAGTTTTATTTTCTCAGCCAAACGCTGGACAGCCCTGCCGTGCCCCTGCAGGAGGCCTGCTTTGAGGGCCCCGCCGTGGCCCGGGATTCGATGCGCATCGCCTGGACTCGCACCAATTACCCAGACAAGCTCCTCACCGCTCATTCGCAATTATGGACTGGCGAAATTGCGCTGGACGGCGACACTCCACGTATTGCCAATGCTCGCCAACTGCTTGAGCGCAGCGACCTCTACTACCTGGCAATGTACGAGCCTCAGGATTTCCGGCCACCATCGGAGCAAGAGCTGATTTTCAGCGCCTACGGCTATCGCGGTGGCGAGGTGATGGGCGTGAACCTCAACACCGGCGCACGGGTCAACTATTCAAGAAACTGGTGGTACGACGAGCCCGAGGGCATCGCCCCCGGCGGCAACTACGCGCTGGTGGAACGAGAGTTCACGCTGCTGATGAACCCCTCCGGGGAGATCGATATCTGGGCGCTGCGCCTCGACGGCAGCGGCGACTACACCCGGCTCACCCATTTCAGCGACTATCGGGGCTATGGCGCCAACAACCCGGTGGTGAGCCCCGACTGCAAGTCGTTCCTGTTCGCGCTGCGGATCAAGGGCGGGCAGCACGGCAACAGCGATGGCTTGTTTCTCTATGACCTGACGCGATCGCCGCTGGTGCCCGCCGATTTTTGCTGATTCAACAGCACCGGCACCAGCAGCGCGTGCAGCGTTGCGCGCAACTGGGCATCGCTTCTGATCCAGTTGCTCGGCAGGGTGAGAAAGGACAGCAGCAGGCGGTAGATCCACTCCACCAGCACCTCGGGCGGCACCGCATCTTGCAGCAGCCCGGAATCCTGCGCCGGGCGTACCACGTGCTCCATGAGTTCCTCGCCAAAGCGCACAATAACGTCGGAACTCCACACCACGCGGCGCGCCCTGCTGCCTTCCTCGGAGGCAAACACGGCGCGCAACAGCGGCCGCCGGGGTATTTCCCTGAGGGCTAACAGCATGCCCTCCACCACCTGATCGGCCGGCGCCGGAAACTTCGCCAGCCGCAAGCGGATGCGCGCATTGGCGGCGAACATTTCCTGCTTGATCACCGCCACAAGCAATTCATCGCGCCCGGGGTAGTATCGATACACGGTAGAGCGCGCCACGCCCGCGCGGGCGGCGACGTCGCGCATGCTGGTGTCGTCGATTCCTGCGCTGAGATAGCAATCGCGGGCGGCGTCGAGAATGATGGCCTCGGGGTCGGGCGGTGCGTCAGACATGCGTGCAGCAATGCTCGGTGCGGTGGCGGCGGGAAGGACATTCTTTCGCAAATGGCCGGCGCCGTAAAGGCACTGGAAAACACCCATCGCCTGATGCCATGCTGTGTGGAATAATCCCACGAGCCGCCGGAGCCACCGGCATTGGGTTTCGCAGCACGCCACTCGAGACGGAATGACAGGGCCTCAGCATGGACGAAAATTCGAAAGACATCTCCACCCCCGCGGCCAGGGGCGACGCCACGCGCCAGTTTGTGCAACAAATGGCCCTGGAACTGGAAGCGGGCGACTTTGACCTGCCCCCCTTCCCCGATACCGCCATCAGGGTGCAGGCATGCATCCGCGATCCGAACGCTGACAACAAATCACTTGCCGCTATCGTAGCCCTGGAACCGGCACTCGCGGCGCGGCTGATGCGGATGGCCAACTCGGCGATGATGCGCCGCGGACCGATCGAGGTGACCGACATTCCCACCGCCATCTCGCGGGTCGGCATGGACATGGTGCAGAACGCCGCCGCCTCCTTCGCTGCCCGCGAAGCATTCAAGCCGAAGCCCGGGAGCCCCTGTATTGACGAACTGACAAAATTGCGCCGCCATGGCGTCAGCATGGCCGCCATAGCCTATCTGCTGGCGCGGCATGTGCGCAGCATCCGCAAGCCGGACGAGGCGATGCTGGCGGGGCTGCTCAGTTCCGTCGGCAAGTTTTACATCTATACCAAGGCCGCTGATCATCCCGCGCTGTTCAGCGACCGCGAAGCGCTCGATGCGCTGGTTGCACAGTGGCATACGGGCGTGGCCCGTGCCATCGTGGAGTCGTGGCGGTTCCCCGACGCTATCGCCGTGGCGGTTGACGAACAGGAACTGAAACAGCGGGATCGCAACGCGCCCGCTGACCCGAGCGACCTTCTGTTCATCGCCAACATCATGGCCCGGGCGGGCATCAACGCGGCGCAGTACCTCGGCGACCTGGACTCCCTGGCCCGCATGGGCATGACCGCCGAACAGTTGCACGCCATCCTTGCCGAGAGCGAGGAGGAAATACAGTCGATGATATCGGCGATGAGCTGAAAAAAACCGAGGTTCCTTGGGGTGGTATCACCCAGACGAGGCATGCAACCCGGTCCAGGTTCTGTCAGACTCTTGCGACAACCTCGCCGCGCATCTTGCATCTGCCGCGTCAAGCGGACGACGATGCCTCCCGCCCAAACCAATAACAGAGGCCATGAACCAATGAAACAGCGCATTATCAACCTGTGTTTGCGCGCAGGTCTCCTGTCTTCACTCACCTTCGCCGCCCAGGCGATCTCGCAAGCCGCTGCGCCAGACGAACCGGCATCTACAGCAAGTCGCGGTGGCGCGATGCTGGAAGAAGTGATTGTCACCGCGCGACGGCGTGAAGAATCACTGCAGGAGACACCGGTGGCCGTCAGTGCATTCAGCGCCGAAGATCTGACGGCAGCCGGGATCATGAGCATTACCGATCTCGAGGACTCAGTGCCGGGCCTGCAGTTCGGCGAGAGCGGCTCCAAGACACCGGCTATCTTCATCCGCGGTATCGGCCAGCGCGAGGGCTCGGCGGTACTCGACCCGGGAGTTGGCGTGTACATCAACGATGTCTACATCCCGCGACAGGACGCCCAGTTGCTCGACACTGTAGACACCCAGAGCATCCAGGTATTGCGCGGACCACAGGGCACACTTTTTGGCAAGAACACCACCGGTGGCGCGATTCTGGTCAGTACGCGCGAGCCGAACTTCAACGACTTCGAGACCACCGTGTCGGCACGGCTGGGCAATTTCGGGCGCCAGGACGCCACGGTCAGGGGCAATGTGCCGCTGATCGAAAATAGCATGGGCGTGCGCTATGCCGTCAATCGCAGGTCGCTCGACGGGTACCTGGAGAACGTACTGGACGGCAACGACTTCGGCGATGAGGATCGCTGGGCTGCCACGGCGCGGCTGGTATGGGACGTGTCCGACAACTTCACCTCCGAGCTGTTCGGCTACTGGAGCCGTCAGCGGGAGCGCAGCACCGCTCTGAGCTGTATATTCCAGAATCCCGAATCCAATCTCGCCACGGTGATCACGCCCGGAGGACCCCCGCTGGAAGAGGCATGCCGGCGCAGCGAAGCACTGGCCTCCAGCAATAAAGTCGCCGTCAACAGTGCAGACAGCGTGGTAGAGATCGACAGCAGTATCCTCGCGCTCACCCTGAACTGGTCTGCCGGGGATCTCCGCATCAAGAGCGTGACCGGCTACAGCACCTGGAGCAACATCGAGCGCAACGACGATCAGGACGGCACCCAGACCAGCGTGATCAACAACGGCACCCGGGCGCTGAACAAGATTCTGCGCGACAGCGACCTGCCCATCGAGGACGAAGAGCGCTACCAGATCAGCCAGGAACTACAGCTACACAATCTGGCCTTCGATGATCGCCTGCAATACACGCTCGGACTGTTCGGCTCACTGGAGAAAATAACCGACAACCCCTTCACGCAACTGATCGGTCCGGGCGGGCTGCAGGCGGTGCCCTCTGCCGGAAGCTCCGTACTGCCCTTCCCGACGGCGCTTGCCACCCGTAGCGACCTGGAGAATCTCTCCGTGGCGGCATTCGCCCAGGGCACCTACGACATCACCGAGCAGTTGCAATTAACTCTTGGAGGACGCTACACCTACGAGGATCGCGAACGGGACATGGATGTTTTCGACGTCGACATGGACACCTACTGCCCGCGGCTCGGGAACAGCGTGAGCCTCGGAAATGGCCTGTGTTCGCCAATCTCCAGCGCGCAGTTCGAGCAGTTCGCCGATTCCCAGCCACCGCTGCCGTTGGAGTTCCGACCATCGGCCGACAAACGCAGCGTGGATTTCGATGAGTTCACGCCCTCGGCGACGCTGGCCTACATCGCGCCCCAGGAAATGCTGGATCGTCTGGGCATGGATAACTTCATGAGCTACTTCACCTACAGCGAAGGCTTCAAGGCGGGCGGTTTCGAACCGCGCGGCGATGAACTGATTCCCTTCGACCCGGAGCAGGTCACCAATTTCGAGATCGGTGCGAAAGTGGACGCCTTCCAGCGGCGCCTGCGTCTGAATGGCGCGATCTATCACATGAATTACGACGATATCCAGGTGCGGGTAGCCGAGCAGGGCCAAGCCATCACCGATATATTCCTCTTCCTCTCCAATGCCGGGAAGGCCCAGGTAACCGGCGCGGAACTGGAAGCCACGTTGCTGCTGGACAACTGGCTGCTGAGTGCCAATGCGGCCTACACCGATGCGAGCTTCGACGAATTCGACGGCCAGGTGGTGGACCCGCTCTCCGGGCAGACCAGCACCGTGGATCGCAGCGATGAGGAGTTTGCCCTGGTGCCCGAAACGACCTTCTCCTTCGCGGCCCAGTACAACTGGATGTCACCGATAGGCGCCATCGTGCCTCGCGTGTCCTATTATTTCCGGGATGAGATCTTTACCGGCATCGATGAGCGCGCCATCGATTTTGAGAGTTCCACGATCGATTCCCTGCACATGGTGAATGCCCGCCTTAGCTGGCTGCCGCAGGAGGATTTCCGCCTGAGCGCCTACGTGGATAACGTACTCGACGAGGGCTACTACGCCAGCGGGTTTACGGTAAGCGCCGCCCTCGGCGCCGCCACGCTGGTGCGCGGTCAGCCACGCAGCTACGGGGTGGAGCTGTCCTATACCTTCTGAGGCAGTGCCCGGGGTTGCGTATGCCAGTCGCTGAGCGCGCACGGGTTGGAGCACAATGATGACCAGACATTTCCCGACATCTGCCGATGGCATTTCGGAAAGCGATGAAACGATAGCCCGGTATCTGCGCGAACTGAATACCGGCGCGCTCATCATGTCCACTGTGCACATGACAGGCGATACCAGCATCCTGCAAGAGCTGCACAGCCCGCACGCCACGGACGTTGTCGCTGCGGGCACGCGAAGCAGTGAGACGCTCGAAGGCGGCTACACGCGCGAGGAGATTGAGCGGGTGCAGGCACACGCCCGGGAAGCGATAGCCATCTACCGCGAACATGACTGCACGCCGGCGGCGCTGAGTAACACCACCCTGGACGCCATGTACCGCTATATGTGCGGCCACGCCATAGACGACACCTACCTGGCTTTCATCAAGGAAGAGATCGCGCTGGACGGCATCGACCACCGCGTCCTGGAACTGGATGACCCGGTTATCAAGGCGCGCGCCGGCCGCTTCCCGGTGGTGATAATCGGCGCGGGCATGGGCGGTGTGCTGGCAGCGATCCGCCTCAGGCAGGCGGGCATCCCCTGCACCGTGATCGAGAAGAATCCGGGAATCGGCGGCACCTGGTACGAGAACCGTTATCCGGGCTGCCGTGTGGATGTGCCGGGCCACAGTTACAGCTATTCCTTCGAGCCCAACCACGAGTGGAGCTCACACTTTCCGCTGGCAGCGGAGATACAGGCTTACTACGATCGATGCGCCAGCAAGTACGGCGTGAAGCAGTGCATTCGTTTCGAGACAGAGGTAATCGCCGCCAGGTTTGACGAACAGCGCCAGGTGTGGCGGGTTACGCTGCGCGACGCCGCCGGTGGCGAGGAAACGCTGGAGGCCCGGGCACTGATCAGCGCGGTGGGCCAGCTCAATCGACCGAAATTTCCCGAGATTCCCGGGCTGGACAACTTCGACGGCCCTGTTGTGCATTCAGCCGCCTGGCCTGCGGGTCTCGACCTCGCCGGAAAGAAAGTGGCTGTGATCGGCTCCGGCGCCAGCGCTTTCCAGATTATTCCGGAACTGGCGAAGTGCGCGGCGCCACTCAAGGTGTTCCAGCGCTCCCCGGCGTGGATGTTCCCCAACCCGGGCTATCACGCCGCCGTGGGTGAGGGTCAGCAATGGGCCTTGAAAAAACTGCCCGGCTACTCGAAGTGGTACCGCTTCTGGCTGTTCTATAGCGCCGTTGAAGGCGTGTATGAACAAACCCTGGTGGACCCCGACTGGCACAATCCGCTCTCGGTAAGCAAATCCAATGACGAGATGCGCAAGGCGCTGACCGCGTGGATTGAATCCCAGGTGGAGGACCCGCAACTGTTGCGCAAAGTACTGCCCACCTACCCTCCCTTCGGCAAGCGGATATTGCAGGACAACGGTACTTACCTGGCCGCCCTGCAGCAAAGCAACGTCGAGGTGATCACAAGCGGCATTTCCGCAATCACCGAACGCGGCATACTCACGGAAGATGGCGATGAGCACGGCGTGGATGCGATTGTCTGTGCTACCGGTTTCCACGCCGACCGGTTTCTGTTCCCGATGAAGATCATCGGGCGCGAGGGTATTGAACTCAATCAACAGTGGCGCGATACCGACGGACGCGCCTACCTGGGCATCACGGTACCCAACTTCCCCAACCTGTTTTGTATTTACGGTCCCAACACCAACCTGGTGGTGGCAGGCAGTATCGCCCACAATGCCGAATCCCAGGTGAATTACATTGCGCAGTGCATTCGCCTGCTGCTGGAGGAAGATCGCGCAACCCTGGACTGCAAACAGTCCGTGCACGACGCCTACAACGCTCGCGTGGATGCAATAAATGCAGCCACTGCCTGGGGCTCTCCCTCTGTGAACAACTGGTACAAGAACAGTGCCGGGCGGGTGACGAGCAACCTGCCGTTTCGCATTATCGATTACTGGCAGATGACCCGAAAGCCAGATCCGGCAGATTATCTTATCGAGTGAAACGCGCCCGCCGCCCGGGCAATGCACGAACCCCTGTGGCTACAGACAAACGGTGAAGTCCTTAAGGCCCAGGGATTGAACCAGCAGAGCCAGCGCGTTCAGGTCGTCGCTGGCGATGGCCTTATCGTCGTTGCCGGCAAGAATATAGGTTTTATTGTCGTTGTCATGCAACATCACGAACCAGTGCGTCCGGCTCCCCGGGCTCAGTCTCAACGTGGCCTCCCGCCATGCGCCGTCTCTACCGAGCACAACTGCGTCATCCAGCTTCATCGTTTCTGCTCCTCTGCAAAACATCGGCAACCGCCTGGTCCAGCGTAGCAAAGGAGACATCGAGTGGGCCCGGTGTCTCACCTCGCGCTCTCGCCAGCGTCTTCAGCGGTTGAAAAGGCCAACCGGAGAAGCACAGGCGCACCTGGTACTGCTCACACTCGGCCAGCAATTTTTCGATTGCCGAGAGTCCACCTGCATCCAGATACGAGCTGTACTGCATGTGCAGGATCACACCGTCGAGCCCTCTGATTTTCTGGGAAAGTTCTCCACACACCCGGTCCGCAGCCGCGAAGAACAGTGCGCCACGAACTTTAAAAACCTTCCAGCCGGGTGGCAGCGAATCGTGCACGAAATCGGGATTATCGCTGATGTCCACGACCTGTGTGAGCGCGGCAATCTCTTTCATGAACAAAAGTGAAGCCAACAGGATACCCACAGTGATGGCGATTACCATATCGAACAACACCGTCAGCGACAGGCAGGTCAACAGCACCAGCACATCGCCGGGCGGGGATTTCCTCACCAGTTTGAGCGCTTTGGGCGCCTCACTCATGTTCCAGGCAACCACCATCAACAGCGCCGCCATTGCCGGCATGGGCACGTAGGCGAGCGCACGGGAAAGCAGCAACAACCCCAGCAGTACCACCAGGGAATGAATGAGCGCCGCGACAGGCGATATGGCACCGGCCCTGAAATTGGTGGCCGAGCGCGCAATGGCCGCCGTTGCAGTGACCCCACCGAAGAAGGGCGTAACCAGGTTGCCGATGCCCTGCGCCAGCAATTCGCTGTTAGCACTGTGACGTTTGCCTGACATGCCATCCAGCACAACTGCGCAAAGCAGTGACTCAATGGCTCCCAGCATGGCGATGGCAAAAGCCGCAGGCAGCAATGCCGAAACCAGTTGCAGTGATAATTCCAGCGGCTGGCCGTCGGTACCCGCGCGATTCCACGGCCATTCAAAGGCAGGCAGATAGGGTGGAATGCCGCTCGCTTCACCGCCATCGGGCAAGAGGTAATGAAAACGGGAGCCGATGGTATCCACCTCGATGCCGAGCCAGCCGAATACCACGCCGAGAAGGCAGGCCAGTACCAGCGCGGGTAGATGCGGCGGTATGGGCGTGCGCAGGCGCGGCCAGAGGATCATCACCACCAGCGTGAATACGGCAACCAGGGTGCTGCCCATATCAAGCTGCGTTAACTGGCCTGCTATGGACGCGAGTTTCCCCACAAAATGCTCCGGCATTGCCCCGATTTGGATGCCGATGAAATCCGGCACCTGCAGCACTACGATCACGATGGCGATACCGCCTGTGAAGCCCAGCGTGACGGCTTCCGGTATGTATTCGATAAAACGACCGAGACGCGCATAGGCCATGACAATGAGTATGGCGCCCGCCATGAGGGATGCCAGCAACAGCCCCGCCAGACCATATTCTGCCGTGAGCGGATGTAGAATCACCACGAAAGCCGCGGTCGGACCGGAAATGCTGAAGCGGCTGCCGCCCGTGAACGCGATGATTGCGCCGGCGATAATCGCGGTGTACAGGCCGTATTGCGGGGCCACGCCGCTGGCGATGGCCAGCGCCATGGCCAGCGGAATGGCGATCACCCCAACCGTCATCCCGGCGATGAGATCTTTCACCAACTCCCTGCGGCCGTAACCCTCCCTGAATACTTCGCGCAGCGCATGGCCCACCCGCAATGAGAAAAGATGCTGTCGGTGAGGCATGGCGAATTTTCCTCTATCAACCCGGCAGGGTGGATTCAAACACAGGGTATTCCAATTATACTCCCGGCTGCATCAGCTCGAGTTTATACGCCGGCCGCCCAGCCCGACGCAGCGCCAGGCCCAGACAATAGCCCGACGCAAAAGTCATGCTGTGAAACTGCCAGTGCTGTGGAAAATCATCGACTCCAGCAGCAAAGTGAATCTCAACCTCCGGCGACTCTCCCGCGCCCAGTTCAAATCGGAAATGATCCAACCCGACGAAAACACCCTCGCCCCGGGCCTTAAGATAAGCCTCCTTGAGCGTCCACAAATGGAAAAAGCGCTGCTGTTGCTCGTCCGGAGACAACGACGCCAACGCCTGATACTCCTGCTGTGAAAAATATCCCCGGCTAACCCCCAGGGCACTGGCTCGACGCCCGGTGAATTCAATATCCACCCCGATGTCAGCGCCATGGCAGAAGGCGTAGGCCACATGATCGCGACTGTGTGAGTAGTTGAAGGCAAGGTCGCTATGCACGTTCAGCAAACGCGGCTTGCCGTGCTCGCTGCGATCCAGCGCAATGTCGCCAGGCGCGATCCCCAGGTACCTCGACAACAGCTCGCGCAGCAGGCCGCGGCAGACCGCATCGCGCTGGCGCACTGCCGGACGGCTATAGGCGCGATTGCGCTCGCATTCATCATCGTCAAGCAGCGCCGCCAGCGCCGCCACCCGGGCGCTGGACAGGCCCACCACCGGCAACACAATGACCGCAACGACACCCTGCGACAGCTCTGGAACACTTCCAGTCAATGGCGACAAGGCGTTCTAAAACCGATATTCTGGGAACCCGCACATCCTGACAACTTTAGCACAGCGGAGTGTTCCGTATGTCCAACGCCCGGCCTTCAGCCCACGGCGGCAACCGAAAAATCACCCTGATCACGCCACCTTACGAGCGGATCGCCCGGGGCTACGAGTTCGTCAAGCTGGTTACCAATCAGGCGCCCTCGTTGGGCCTGCTGCACCTGGCCGCCGAGGTTCGACGGCACGACTACGAGCCGCGCATCATCGAGAGCGATATTTTCAATCTCAGCGTAGAACAGGTCGTGGAGCAGGTGGTGCAGGACCGGCCAGCTTATGTCGGGATCACCATGTTCACGGTCGGGGTGTGGTGCGCCGCCGAGATCGCCCGCAAAATCAGGTTCCAGTTGCCCGATACAGTCATTATCGTCGGCGGCCCACACATTTCCTCGATGGCGGAAGAAACCATGCAACGCTTTCGCGAGTTCGACTACGCGGTAGTTGGCGAGGGTGAGGAGATCCTGATCAACCTGCTGGATGCGCTGCAAGCTGGTGAGGCCGTGGATAATATCCCGGGGCTGGTGTATATGCGCCGCGGTGAAATTGTCGACCAATTGCATGTAGCTCCGAAACACCCTATTACCAAGGACATGGATCGCCTGCCGATGCCTGCCTGGGATCTCTTGCCTGATTTCCCCCGGGCCTACCGACCTGCCCTGTACGACTACCCCGCAGGTCCGGTGGCCTCGATCGCCGCCTCCCGGGGCTGCCCCTTTCACTGCAAGTTTTGCGATACCTCCACCTTCGGTGCGGCAGTGCGCGCCTACAGCGCCCGGCGGGTGTTCGAAATCATGCAACACCTGCAGGAGAAGTACGGAATACGTCACATCATGTTCGTGGACGACCTGTTTACAGCCAGTCGCAAACGCACCACTGAATTGTGCGAGTTGATTATCGAGAGCGGCATGCAGATGACCTGGAGCTGTGCCTCCCGGGTAGATGTAGTGAAGCCGGATCTGCTATCGCTGATGAAGCGGGCCGGATGCTGGGAGATCAGCTTTGGCCTGGAGTCGGGCTCCAACGAACTACTGCAGCAAATGGACAAGTCGGCGGATCTGGCGCGCTCACGTGAGGCGCTGGAATGGACACATCGCGCAGGGATCCGCAGTAAAGGCCTGTTCATGCTGGGCTATCCGGGGGAGACGCCCGAGACCATCGCGGCGACGAAGGCCTTCGTGCGGGATGTGCCTTTGACGATCATGAACCTGACCAAGTTCACCCCCTACCCCGGTTCGCCCATCTATCGCGATCTGTACGGCACCCGCATTCGAGAAGACCACTGGCAGAAAATGAACGGCATGAACTTTCTCTGGGCGCCGGAGGGTATGACCATAAAGGATGTGGACAGGGAGTATCGCGCAGTGCTTCGTGCCTTCTACAGTCAGGCGCGCATCCCCGGCTATTACACCCGCTTTTCCTTACGCCACCCGACGCACCTGCTGCGGCTTATCAACTTCGGCCGCGCCTTCCTGGCGCACAAACTGCGACAACTGTTCGGCTCCCGGCACAAGGGCTTCGATGACCGCGCGGTGGAACTGGATTAAGCCGTATGGACCACATCAACTCGGAAACGACCACCCCAGCGGTGGATGCAGTGATCATCGGCGCAGGCCCCGCCGGCAGTACCGCCGCGGCACTCCTGGCGGAACAGGGTCTGTCTGTATGCCTGGTGGAACGGGATGAATTCCCGCGTTTTCGGATTGGCGAATCCCTGCTGCCCGGTGGCAACGCCCTGCTCAAGCGTCTGGGGGTGTGGGACAAAATGGATGCCGCAGGTTTTATCCGCAAGTACGGCGCCGAATTTGTCAGCGCCGACGGCCAAACCCGGGTGCATAATGTTTTCTCCGAAGGACTGGTCAAGGGCCTGGACTACACCTACCAGGTCGAGCGCGCCCGCTTCGATACCTTGCTGCGAGATAACGCCGTGGAAAAGGGCGCGACACTGCTGCAGCCACGGCGCGTGACCGCCGTTCAGGAACAGGACGAGGGCTGGCAGGTGTCTCTGGATAAAGGCGAGGGACCGTCTGGCATCCGCGCCCGCTGGCTGCTGGATGCCAGTGGTCGCACAGCCTTCCTCGGCCGGCGTTTGGGTCACGGCGAGGATCACATTCCCTATCCCAAACGGTTTGCCGTTTACAATCACTTCGAGGGCGTGCCGCGTCGCGAGGGCCGCGAGGGTGGCAATATTATCATCACGCGGCTACAGGACGGCTGGTTCTGGGCCATTCCGCTGGATGAACGTAAAACTTCGGTAGGCGTGGTTTCCACACGCAAGCGGGAGCAGTGGAAAGATCCGGCTTTCACCGCTGAAACTTTTTTCCGCCATGAGGTGGAGCGCTCGCCGTACCTGTCCTCATTGATGCGCGATGCCCTGCCCTGTGACTCCTACCGCGTCACCGCTGACTACACCTACAGCTTCACCGACTACGCCGGCCCGCGTTACCTGCTGATGGGAGACGCCGCCGGTTTTATCGACCCGATTTTTTCTTCCGGTGTATACCTCGCCATGCGCTCGGGCAGCATGGCCGTGGATCAGGTACTGCTGGCCCACCAGCAACAGCGGACTATTACCGCGGCAGAGCAGCAACAATACACCGGGTCACTGAAAAAGAATGTGCGCGTGATGCGCGACCTGATCGAGGTGTACTACGACAGCAACAGCTACTCGGTGTTCATGTCTCCATCCAACCGTTTCCAGCTGTTTCAGTCAGTGAATTCTATCGTCGCCGGTAACTCCAATCCGGGTTTCGCGCTTAAATGGCGTTTCCGGCTGTTCCTGTGGATTTGCAGGCTTAATCGCGTACTGCCGCTGGTACCACAACAGAAGTTCAGCTAGGCAGAGCTCGCACTACCGGGAACAAGCAGCACCAGACGCCCCGTCGCCAACATCTGGCCGTCAGCTTCCACGCTGAATTCATAGATCGCGCCGTCTTCGCTCTGCAGGACGGCACGCGCGTTGATCTGCAATTGCTCGCAATCCCTGGCGATATCACGGCAATGCAGTTGCAGGCTCTTGACAGCGCCGATGAGAGCCACCCGCTGATCACCAATGCCCGCGCCGCTGAGGCTCGCGTGAATGGCGGCGGCCTGGGCTGCATATTCCACCAGGGCTGCGCAACCGAGTCGACCGCCCTGTGCCAGAGGGTTACCCGGCCGCCGATGACTGCGGCTCTGGCAGGTGATCCCGGATTCCGTGACCTGCAATACTGAATCCAGCAATCGCATACTGCCTGCGTGGGGCAGCAAGGTGTCGATGGCCTGTCCCTGGTACACAGTCAACCTACAGGCAATCGAGCTGCAGCAGCAGAGACTGGCCGGCAGAGGTGGCAAACACCAGCGTCGCCCCCTGGCCCAGGGCTAGCCGTTCCAGCAGTGGCAATATCCTGGCAGCGGGATTCGCGAGCCTGAGTGTCTCCAGCGACGCTGCACTGGCAGGCGTTTCCGGGTACTGCGCTTCCCCGCGCAAACCCAGCCGCAGTGACGCCAGGCTGTTGGCGCTGCGCGCCGGCGTCAGCCACAGCGCAGTGGCAAATGATCGGGTTACCGCGCGCACCTGATTCATCGGCGCGCAGGGGGCCACATCGAAAAACACCAGCAGTGCCGACTGCTGCTCCAGGGCCACCAGCGGAAGTGCCTCCATCAGGCCCGCACTGATACCGTAGTCGAAGGCTGACAAGCTGACCGAGGGGGCGGAACTGCCAGTGGCGATACTCCAGTACCCCGCCGGTGCATTGTGTACCGAGTTGTGAAACTGGGTGGGAGACAGCATTACCGGTTCTGTCAGCAGGCCCCGACATATCTGGTCATGGGTATTGTAATCACCGCCCGAAGACACGAAGACCGAGGCCAGCTCACGGGCCTCCTCCAGCCTGTCACCCACAGCATCCTCACAGGCCCCGAATGCCATACGCACGCTGGCGGTGGCCCGCCGCCGCTCGTTCGCGGCCAGCAGGGCGGGCTTGTAGCGTGGTAATACCTGGTCCTGCCACGACTGTTCGCCACGCAGTACCGGCTGGCTTACTTCCCATCCGGCGAGGCCGGGCCCAGACAGCCCTACCGCCTCGAGATAGACTTCATCCATGCGCCGCCCTTCCCAGTATTAGCGAACAGTTACTGCCACCGAATCCGAAGGAGTTGCTGAGAACCGTATCCAGCGCCTGCTCCCGGGCTGCCAGTAACAGCGCAAGGTTGATCTCCGGGTCGATATCGCGAATGTTCAGCGACGCCGGCCGCAGACCGCGTTGCAGGCAGAGCAGTGCAATTACAGCCTCGACGATACCCGCCGCTCCCAGAGTGTGGCCGGTAAAACCCTTGGTGGAGCTGCAGGGCACTGCGCTGCCGAACAGGCGTTGTACCGCCAGCGACTCGACCTGATCGTTGGCTCGCGTGCCGGTACCGTGCAGGTTGATGTAATCGATATCGGCCGGTGCCAGCGCCGCGCGGCTGAGCGCGTCAGACATGGCGCGGTAGGCACCCTTACCCTCGGGATGCGGAGCGGACATATGGTAGGCATCGCTGCTCTCACCGTAGCCCAGCAAACAAGGCGCCAGACCATCGTCACTGTTCTGTTCCAGCAGGGCGAAACCCGCCGCCTCGCCAATCGACAAACCCTGGCGCGCGGCATCAAAGGGGCGGCAGATATCCTGGGCGACCAGTTGCAGAGCGTTGAATCCGTGCAAGGTGGTCAGGCACAGGCTGTCAACCCCGCCAACCACCGCCGCATCGCACAATCCCGCCCGTATGGCGCGGTGCGCACTGGCGAAGACCTTGGCGCTGGAGGAACAGGCCGTAGACACAGCACTGCTGGCGCCCTCAAGGCCAAGCGTCAGGCGCACAAATTCCGCCACAGAGCTGGCATTGTGGGTGCCCTCATAGCAATACCAGTCGGGTAGCTGCGGCGACTCCTTCCCCATATCCAGCGCGCGGTAGGCGAGCTCCGTCTGCTGAATACCGGAAGTACTGGTACCGATGAACACCGCGACGCGGCTTGCGCCGTGGCGCGCCACCGCCTTTTCCACCGCAGTGCGAAAACTGTCCTGGGCAAGCCCCAGCCAGGCCAGACGGTTGTTGCGACAATCGAAGCGCTCAAGCGCCGCTGGCAGTTCGACCCGGTCCAGGCCATCCACCTCCCCGACAAAGGCATTCAGATTCTCGGCGCCGGGAAAACGGCAGGGCGCCAGGCCGCTTTGGCCGTTAAGCAACCGCTGCAGATGTTGATCCCGGCCACGCCCCAGACTGCTGGTCAACGTGTAATCAGTTATCGAGAGTGGTGTCATGCTGCCAGAAATCGTAGAAGTTAAACCAGTTGTAGGGATAGGCCCGCACCACATGTTCCAGTTCCGTTGCGTAGCGCTCGGCCAGGTCGGTCAACGCCGACTGCCGCTGCCGCCGCGCCACTGGAGTGCCATCGTACACCTCGGTGAAACGCAACTGGTAGCGATTGCCGCCCTCGTAGACGGCGAAACAAAGAATAACCGGCACTTTCAGCACCATGGCCAGCACCCAGGGGCCCCGCGGCAGCGACACCTGGTCCCCGAGGAATTCCACCTCTAGCGCAGCCTCGTCCCGGGCCAGCCGGTCCGCCATGATGCCCACCATATCCCCATTCGAACAGGCCTCTGCCACCGCCAGCACCAATTGCGAAGCATCAACTGCGGCGTCTATGGAGGCCCTGGCCAGATCCGGGTTAAGCGACTCGATCACCTGCATGGCCGCCGGATTGTGCTGTTTGTCGATGACGATTCGCACTTTGATGTCTTCTCCGGCCGCCGGGATCCGCATGGCATCGAAACTACCTACATGGGATACCAGCAAGACACAGCCCTGGCCCCGGGCGGCATACTGGCGCACGATTTCATCTCCGGAGAAGCTCAGGGAAAAGCGATCAGACTTGCCAGCCAGGAACAACAGGCGGTCGCCGGACACTATTGCGAAAGTATAGAAATGTCGCCACACATCCGGCAGGCCCACTGCCCGCCCCAACACGCGTTGCAGGTAGGCCCTGGATGTGCGACGCGGATCGGGTGCGCTGATCAGAAAAAACAGCGCGACCGCGCCACAGACCAGCCGCAGGAAACCACGACCCAGCGTAGTGGCGATCCAGGACAAGACGCGCAGCCAGAACAGGTTACCGCGCTCAGCGGTCTGCTCGCGCCAGGCAGACATCAACGGGCAGGTTCCAGCTCGAAGATCAGCTTGCAAACCGGGCCGGCGGTGGTGCTCGCCATCAATCGCAGGCGCATGCTGCCGGGCTCTAGCGTTGCCGCAAGTGCGAGGCTATCCCCGGGCCGCACCGGCGTGAGAAACTTGGCCGAGGGCACCGCGCTTACCCACCGGCCAGGCAGCGCCGACTCCACCCGCTGCTGCAACCACAACAAGAGCAACGCACCGGGAACAATCGGGTTATCCGGAAAGTGCCCGGCATACACCGGGTGCTCCAGGGGTACCTCCAGTCGCTTCTCTTGCAAACGGGCGATAATCTCCGACTCCGACATTCAGTCTCCACCGCCGCTGGTGCGCTGCAACATGGCCAACAGCTGTGCGCGAGGCACCTTGCCGACCGCGTTGCGCCCGATGCTCTCCACTGCGCGCAAAGGCCGCGGCAGGAATACCGGGTCTATCCCGACGGCCATGTCGGCAAGAATTTCCTGTGGCGGGCGCGCGCTTACGACCAGTGCAGCCAGTCGTTGCTGACCGGGCTTCGCGATATCACGCTGGAAAATTACGCCGTCTTCCACGCCGGGCACCGCCAACAGGCGAGCTGTCAATTCCGCCAGCGAGGCCCGCTTGCCGGCAATATTCAACATATCGGCACCCCGGCCAAGAAAACGAAAGTGCCGGTCGTCCACTGGCGCCAGCCGATCCTGCAGGGGTACGGGGCCCGGCAGGTGGGGCGCGACAACCTGCAACTGCTCTCCCCCTTGTACCAGCCGGATGCCGTCGAGCAATTCCCAGAAGTCTCCCTCCACGGTGCGCCGGCTGGCCAGACTACCGGCCTCACTGCAACCGTAAATCTCCATTACCCGGCAGTCCCAGCGCGCTTCAGCTTCTGCTGCCTGATCCGCCTGCAAGGGCGCTGTAGCGGAGATTACCTGGCGCAGCTGCGGCACGCTCAAGTCGGCGCGCAACAATGCGCGCAAATGCACCGGAGTCGTCACCAGCGTGCGCGGTGCCGGGACAGCTGCCAAAGCTGCCTGCACATCCGCCGGGAAGAAAGGCTGGGTTGCGCAGATGGAGGCACCACCGCACAGCCCCATCACCACAGTGGTTTCCAGGCCATACATATGCTGTGGTGGTACCGTGGCGACAACGGCACCCGCGTGTGACGAAAAAAAACGCCGCGCAATCAGATCAGCGGCGCCGGTCAGCGCGCCCCAGGGCTTTGCCACCGCAGCGGGCTCTCCGGTACTGCCGGAGGTAAAGACAATCGCTGCGCACTGATCAGCGGCAATGGATGACAGGTCAGTTGCGGACTCAAGCAGCCCTTGTCCGGACTCAGTGATATCCAGCAAGGGCACACCAGCCTTGCACAGCTCCTCCAGCAGTTCCGCGTTCAGCGGTTGGTCGCACAGCGCCACGCATCCGGGATACAGGCCGGCCACCTGCACAATCGTACCCGGCTGCCGATTCGGCGGCAGCAAAGTGATGGCACCGACCTTGAGGGCACTGGCAAAACCGACAGCAAAGTGGTGGCGACAGGCGGCGAGGTTGATGACGTAGGGTACACCTCCCAATCGGGCGGCCACCTGTGCCGCCTGCAGCATCAAACAGCTCCGGGACAAGTCCCCCTGTGCAGTGAAAAAGGCCGTAGCGGCCGCCGCCTGGCTCATCGAAACTGACGGAAGTCCACCCGCACGATACTTTGCAGGTATTGCCAGAAAGTCTTGTGCTCAATCTCGCGAAAACGCCACTGGCGATAGACAAACTCGAGCACAAACAGCAGCACGATAAGTACATAGTTGAGGCAGTTGGCGAACAGCGACCATAGGGCAGAACTTGCGAACAGTGGCAGCAGCGCGCACAACAGCGCCAGCGACAGGAAGCACCCGCTCCACAGTGCGGTCACCGCACGAGTATAGTTGCACAATTCCGGCGACAGACTGCCGCGAACCTCGCGTGCGATCGCGGTGATCAACGGCGTACGGCCGGGCCCCAAACTGCCCTGGAATACGCTCCACAGCAATAGCGGAAACACCACGGGCGGCACGTACAGGAGGTAGAGCAACGAGTCCAGCGCCATCAACGCCAGGGATCCCAGCGTCAGCGCCAGCATCAGGCCCCAACTCGCCAAACTGGTTTCCAGCAGACCGCGCAGGGCCAGGCCGAGCGCCAGCAACCACACAGCCAGCAGTTGCAACTGCGGCTGGTCCAGCGTTACGCCAGCGTGACTGCAGACCAGGTAGGCGATCAGCAACGCTGCCTGAATGAGTATCCTGGGGCTACCGATGGGCATCTATATAGGTGACAAGGGAACGCAGACTGCGAAAGACCACTTTGTTGCTCTCATCGTCTGCCTTGAGCTTGACGCCGTAGTGCTGGTCTATAGCCAGGGCGATCTCCAGCGCATCGATTGAATCCAGCCCCAGGCAATCGGCACCTTCGACACCAAACAATGGTGTCTCGGCACCGATATCGTCTGGTGCTATATCCTCCAGGTCCAGCGCCTCAACCAGAATCTCGGCCAGCGCCCGCTCCTCAGCCGTTTGATCTGTCATGCTGTCTCACCCTGCTGGCCTCCCGCGGCAGGCAACGCCGGCTTGGTCGCCCTGTATTCGCTGAAGGTACCGAACATCACATTGCGCCCAACGTCCTCAAGTCCGGTGGAGCGCATGATTCCGGTTATCGTGTCGGGAGGTACGCAGTGCTCAATGGTGTCCCAATAGTATCGCATCAGTTCCTGGGCTTCGACACTGCGACGCAACAGTCGCGTCAGGCCTGGCACCACGGTTTTCATATATAAGTGAAGCAGTGCGCGCGTGAACCGCCCTTCCGGACGGGTAATCTCGAGAATCAACAGCTTGCCGCCGGGCTTCAGCACGCGCCGGTACTCGGCGAACAACACGCGTAAATCGGCCACATGACGCAAGGCGTAACTCATGGTGATGCGATCAAACTGGTCAGCCCCAAACGGAAGAGTCTCACCCAGGCCCTGCGCGATGTGCCGAACGCCGCGCTTTTTCGCCTCGCCAAGCATACCGGCGCTGGGATCCAGCGCCACCACCAGACCGTCGACACCGACCAGTTCCTGTTCTATGGCGGCGACAACACCCGTGCCCGTGCCGGCATCCAGCACCATCATGCCGGGCTGGATACCTATGCGCTTCAGGGCGTCGCGACGATACCATTCACCGGTGCCGAAGCTCATTACCGAATTTATCCAGTCGTAGTGCTCGGCAGAGGCGTCAAACATGCGGTCGACCCGCTCACGCCGGACACACTCGCTACCGTAATAGTCTGAGAGCACGGGATGGGGCGCAACCCTGGAATCAGTCTGGTTCATATTTTTTTGCGATCCCCTGCCCTGGAATGTCGGCCACTTTATAGGCGCCGGAGGCATTAATCAATGCGGCGCGACAACGATGCAATCGTATTGCAGTGCACCTGTGAAAATGCCATTATAAATCCATAATATAAGTTAAACACAGCCTGTAAATCCCGGCGGGAAGACGCAGCAAGACACCCTTGGTCCCTCACACAACACCCGTGGGCCCCCAACTGGACTAGCACCGTGAGCCTTTGTGAGCCGAACCTTCGACCCTACGAGAGCCTGACCTGTTTTTACACTTCTCAACCGGTAGAACAGCTGCTG
The DNA here is from genome assembly GCA_963976655.1 of uncultured Halieaceae bacterium. Classification (GTDB taxonomy): domain Bacteria; phylum Pseudomonadota; class Gammaproteobacteria; order Pseudomonadales; family Halieaceae; genus Marimicrobium. The sequence goes on along the minus strand of CAXBLB010000005.1, from coordinate 146,112 downwards.
TCTTCCACCAACGTTCTGGCCGTGATCAGCAGCGGGGAGCCCAATTCACAGGTACAGGATCCGCGTCATTTTCACTGTGGCCTCGGCGCTCTGGACCGGGCCCAGGAACAGCTACAGGAAGTGTTCTACAGCGATGTTCCGGTTGCCACCGGTATTGAACACGGCGTGCGCTGGTCGCGTAACAAGGACATGCTGATCGCCGCCCTCTGGATGGACGCATGCGACTCCAGAGATTTACGCCAGGCTGGCCGCGACGCCTACCAGCGGCTGCTGCGCTTTGTAATTGCTGAAGGCTACCCGCAGATTATCCGCATGTGGAATTACCTGCCGGACATCAATCGTGGCGAGGGCGACGATGAGGGTTATCGCCAGTTCTGCCAGGGTCGGCAGGAGGCATTTTATGAAACCCGCTACCCACGGGAGGCCTTTCCTGCAGCCTGCGCCCTGGGCCACCACGGTGACGGCAGTGTCATCTATTTGTTGGCCGGAAAATCCGCGCCACTGCATATCGAAAACCCGCGGCAGGAGAGCGCCTACAATTACCCGCGCCAGTACGGGCCCGCGAGCCCGTCTTTCGCCCGTGCGGGTCTGGTGCACTGGCCGGTGGGCAGTCAGTTATACCTGTCAGGCACCGCCAGCATCGTCGGTCACCAGAGCCGCCACATCAACAATCTGGCGGGTCAATTGCAAACCACCTTTGACAATATCGATAGCCTGCTGGCACAAGCAAAACAACAGGCATCGTTGGCCGCAAGCCCCGTGCCGGATCTACTCAAGGTATACGTTCGCCACGCAGCAGACTATCAGCAGGTGGCAGACAGCGTGAACAGTCGCTTCCCGGGTGTGTCGACACTGTACCTGCAGGCCGACATCTGCCGCCGGGAGCTACTGGTTGAGATAGACGGCATGTGCAATCAGTTGCCGCGAACGCGAGCCTGAACGAGCGGTATGAATAAACCATCGCTGCACAGCATGGCCTCCCAGGTGGGCGAAGACGCGCCCTTGCTGTCCACCAAGGTCATGTTTTCGGGGCTCAGTTTTGCCCTGTTCGGTCTTGTCGGCGCCCTGTTATCCATCACCGTGTTTCCCATGCTGCACCTGCTCCCATTGGGCCGCCACCTGCGCCAGCGGTGGGCGCGTAAGATTCTCTCCACGCTGTTCCCGCTGTACATTCGCTTTATGGAACGCTGCGGTCTGATTCGCCTGCACCTGCATGATTGCGACTCGCTGGCACCCGGCGGCCAACTGCTGGTGGCCAACCACCCCTCCCTGCTGGATGTGGTCTACCTGATCGCGCTGGTGGATAATGCCAACTGTCTGGTCAAGCGTTCACTTTTCTTCAATCCCTTTACCGCCGCTGCAGTAAGGGCGGCCGGTTATATCCGCAATGACTCCGATCAGCTGCTGGAGCTGGGTAGCGCATCCCTGGCAGCCGGGGATAGCCTGATTATTTTTCCTGAGGGCACCCGTACTGACCCGCAAAAGCCCTTCCGTTTCCTGCGTGGCAGCGCCAATATTGCTCTGGCTGCAGGCTGCGATATTCATCCGCTGGTAATCCGCTGCCGACCGGCACGACTGATGAAGCACCAGGCCTGGTACGAAATGAGCAGCGAGACGCTGGATGTGCACATTGAGGCACATTCACCAATCCCCATCGCCCCGTATCTGCAGCAATCACTACCTCGCAGCCTGAGTGCCCGGCGGCTGACGGCGGATCTGGAGGCCTTTTACCGATGCCGTTGAGCGTGGATAGCGCCATCGCCTTTCTGCTAAAGTGCGCAACTGATACCGTCGCAGCCGTCAAGGACTAGATTCCCGTGCAAAGCAAAGACAGCATCTACAATCACCTGGCGACAGTGCTGGTACAGTTATTCGAGATTGACAGCGATGCCGTTCGCCCGGACGCCAGACTGGAGGAAGATCTCGACATCGACAGCATCGACGCAATCGATATCGCTGTAGAAATGCAGGCACTGACAGAACGCAAAATCCAGCCAGAGGAATTCAAGGATATCTCTACAGTGCAGGACATCGTCGACGCAGTCTATAATCTGGCGACCACCGAAGGCGACACCGCCGCCTGAGAACTGTGCAGTGCCGGCGAGCTCCCCCTCTCATCATCCCTGCATCCTGGTGCCCGTCTACAATCATCCTGACGGCATACAAATTGTGTGTGAAAAACTGAACCGGTTCGCCCTGCCCTGCCTGCTGGTTGACGACGGCAGTGATGCCCCCTGCCGCGATCTGCTGCGGCTATTGGCGGATCGATACGCGTGGGTGGAACTGCTGCGCTTTGAGCAGAACAGAGGCAAGGGTGCCGCCGTCAGCGCGGGTCTCGCCCACGCGCAGAAACTGGGCTTCAGTCACGCCCTGCAGGTTGACGCCGACGCCCAGCACGACCTGGCCGACGTACCGCGCTTTATCGCCGCCTCGCGCGCCGAACCGGCGGCAATCGTCACTGGCACCCGGGTCGCCGAGGGAATTTCTGCAGCGCGCCATTACGGCCGCAAGCTCACCGACATGCTGGTGTGGCTGGAAACCCTGTCCACCCGGATCGAGGACTCCATGTGTGGGTATCGCCTGTATCCGTTGCCTGCAACCATGGCGCTGCTTGGCCGGCACAAGGTAGGCCAACGCATGGACTTCGACACCGACATTCTGGTACGACTGATGTGGCGCGGTGTGCCGGTTACCCAACTGGCGACCCGCGTAATCTATCGCGACCATATTCCCTCGCACTTCCGCATGGTGGCTGACAACTTGCGCATAACGCGCATGCACACACTGCTGGTGCTGGGTATGATCATACGCTCCCCTCTTCTATTACGACGCAAACTCTTCCGAGGATAAGCACAGCTACCATGGATAAAGCTCTAGCCACCGCCATAGAACTGGAGATTCCCTTTCACGATGTGGACTCCATGAACGTGGTGTGGCACGGGCACTACACTCGCTATATCGAACTGGCCCGTTGCAAACTGCTGGAATCTTTCGGCTATGGCTATCGCGAAATGTGGGCATCCGGTTTCCTCTGGCCGGTGGTCGACTTACGGCTGAAATACGTGCGCTCAGCCCGATTCGGGCAAATCATCCGGATTGAAGCACACCTGGTCGAATGGGAGTACCGGCTCAGGATCCGCTACCGCATCGCCGATGCGCACAGCGGCGAGAAGCTGAGCACGGGCTACACCACGCAGGTGGCGGTCGCAGCGGACAGCGGTGAAATGTGCTACCAGTCACCGCCCATTCTGGCCGAGAAACTGGAAAGCTTTCTCTGATGCGCGCCAGCGGACTGCGTGTGCTGTCGCTGGTCTACGGCCTCGCCTGCACTGTGTATTGCACCCCGGCCTCCGCTACCGACCTCTCCCCGGAAGAAATTGCCGATAAGATCAGGAGCCACACGGTTGTTCGCGGCGAGTTCGAACAGTTGCGTGAGGTGCCGGGTTTGCCCGGTGGGCTCCGCTCGCAAGGCGAGTTCACTTTCTGGCGCGAACACGGGATCTACTGGGCCACCCTGCAGCCGGTACATAGACAGATTACCTACCGCAGCGACCAGACCCTGGCTTGGCCGGAGGAGGACGGCACGCCCCAGACGCTCAATAGTCGTCAAGACCGGCAACTACGCGGGCTGCTGATGAGCGTATTCAGTTTCGACCTGCAGCAGCTCGAACAGGATTTCTCCAGCCATTGGAGTATCGACGGTGACCACTGGGGAGTGACGCTCACACCCCGCAGCCGCAGCACCCGCCGGTTCCTCGAATCGGTCACGCTCGGCGGTAGCGATACGCTCTCCAGCCTGCGTATCGCCAGCCGCAATGGCGAGGTGCTGAGCACCCAATTTCGGCAGCTAAGCTCACCCGACAGACTGTCCGCCAGCGACTGCACTGCTCTGTTTGCCTACAGTGCCAGCGAGTGTGAACAACTACTCCATGACCACCGCCCGTAGCCTCGATATCGCCCTCGCCGGGCTGCTGCTGGCGGTGATTCTGGGTGGCCTGCGCCTGTGGCAACTCGATGCGTCCCTGCAAAGCAACCTGCTGGCTTTACTGCCCGCCGATCAACACAACAGGGCGGCTGCCCACGCCAGCGATCAACTCAGCACTGCCCTGGGAGACCAGTTTATTCTTTTCGTTGGCGCCGCCGATTCGCGGCGGGCTATCGCTGCGGCGACGCAGTTACAGCAACAACTGGAACGCTCGGGGCATTTCGAGCTGCAATCCGCACACAGCCAACTGGAGCAGCAATTACGCCACCTGGAGACGCTCAAGGCGTATCGCTACTTCCTTCTGTCTCCCTCGCGCGCCGCCCAGCTGGCGGAGGGTAATGACCACAAGCTCCTGTCGCAAGCGATCGAAAAGGCCTACGACTTCGGCGCAGGCGCGCGCCTGGCCGGCCCGCGGGAAGATCCACTGGGTCTGTTCAACGATTACCTTGAAAGCCTTGTCAATGACGCCTCCGGGAACACCGAGATCATCGACGGCTTCCCGGTACTGTACGATGGCGCAATCCATTGGGCTCTGCTGCATGGACGGGTCGACGCGGGCGCCTTCAATCTGGACGCACAGCAGGCCATGGCTTCGCTGGAACACACATGGGCGCGGAACGCGAGCCTGCAACTGGCGGATGTAACGATCTTGCGCGCCGGCGCCATCTTTCACGCCAGCCGCGCCGCCGCCAGGGCCAGACTGGAGATTGCGATCATCGGCGCAGGATCCGCACTGGGCATACTGACCCTGTTCTTGCTGACCTTCCGCTCGCTCTGGCCACTGCTGCTGAGCCTCTGCTCCGTCGGCTTCGGTTGCCTGACGGCCCTGGTCCTGTGCTGGAACCTGTATGGCACGCTGCACCTGCTCACGCTGGTGTTCGGCGCCAGCCTGGTGGGCGTCTCGGTGGATTACGCCCTGCACGCGCTGGTGCGCCAACAGCAGAGCCCTGGACGCCTGCCGGGACTCGGACTGGCTCTACTTACATCCACCGTGGGCTACGGCAGCCTGCTGCATGCGCGGCTGCCCGGGCTGGCGGAAATGGCCCTGTTCTCCATCACCGGCCTGCTCGCCAGCGCATTGTTCGTCGCCGCAGTCATTCCACGCTTACCCGCGCGCCTGCGCTCGCGGCGTCAGGGGTTTGTGCCGGTGTTGGCGCAACTCCCCAGACGATGGCTTTACAACAGAGTCGGGTGGCTGCTTCTGGCCGTTGTGCTGCTCGCCGCCGTGACCGTCCCTCGCCTGTATATCAGTAATGACCTGAGCATATTACATAGGCCCGACGGGCAACTGCTCGACCAGCAGGCGGCTATCGACCACCTGCAGCCCACGCCGGCTGGCAACCAGTTGTTTCTGTTACAGGCGGAGACGGCAGAACAATTACTCCTGTTGGGCGAGCGCTTCCGCCCTCGCTTGGAACAGGCGGTCAGCCGGGGCGCAATCGAGGATTTCCGCCTGCTCAGCGATGCACTACCATCAATCGAGCGGCAGCAGCGCACCCACCGACTACTCGCCAACACTGTGTACCGTGAAGGCGGCGAGGCGGATGTGTTTTTTCAGAGGCTGGGCTTTCCCGCGGAAGTAGCGGCCGAATTTCGCGCCGGATTCGCCCGGGCCTCGCCGCTGACCCCGGAAACCTGGCTCGCCAGCGCACCACCGGAGCAGGCCCTTTTGTGGCTGGGGAGGATTGAGCAACGCCACTACAGCCTGGTGATGCTGACGGGCGTGCATGATCTCGCAGCGCTGGACAGCATCGCCCGGGACTACACAGATATTGACTTCATCAATACGGCGGCTTCTGTGTCAACGGCCCTGACGGAGCGGACCCGCACCGCGGCCTGGCTATTGCTGGCTGCATACGGCACCATCGGACTGCTATTGCTACTGTACTACCGCTCGACGCAAGCGCTGCGCATCCTGTTGGTACCGTTGGGGAGTACGCTTTTGACCCTCTCCCTGCTGGCGCTGCTGGGTATTCCGCTGACCTTGTTCCATCTGTTCGCACTGTTTCTCGTTCTCGGCCTGGGCATGGACTATGGTATATTCCTGCGCGAGTCCCATGGACACGAAGACGATTGCCTGCTGGCAATCCTGTTATCTGTCCTTACCAGTTCCCTGTCCTTCGGCCTGTTGGCGCTGAGCGCCACACCGATGATCGCCGCCTTCGGCCTGACCGTGTTGACCGGCGTGCTGTGCAACTGGTTACTGGCATCCCTGCTGGTCAGCGGGGCACGACATCCCAGGACATAACATAAATTCAATAAAACAGATTGGATAGACAGCCTTATGACACGCTCGGTATTGGTGACGGGGTCCAGCAGAGGCATAGGTAAAGCCATAGCCCTGGCGCTGGGCCAACAGGGCTACGACATTGTCCTGCACTGTCGGAGTGACCTGAAGGGCGCTGCGCAGGTACAGGCTGACATTCTGGCAGCGGGCGGCACTGCGCGCACGCTCACTTTCGATGTCGCCGATCGGGAGGCCACTCGCGAAAGCTTGCTGGACGATATTGATCACCACGGCAGCTACTACGGTGTGATCTGCAATGCTGGCATCACCGCCGATAACGCCTTTCCCGCTCTCAGCGAGGCCGACTGGGACAGCGTGCTGGACACCAATCTGGGCGGCTTTTACAACGTGGTGCAGCCCATCACCATGCCGATGGTGCGTGGCCGACAGGGTGGCCGGATCATTACCCTCTCGTCAGTCGCCGGCATGATGGGGAATCGCGGCCAGGTGAACTACAGTGCCGCCAAGGCGGGCATTATTGGCGCGACGAAGGCACTGGCGGTGGAGCTGGCAAAACGAAAAATCACAGTGAACTGTGTGGCACCAGGCCTGATCGACACCACGATGGTGAATGAAACCGTTGCCAGCGAGGCCCTGGGCATGATCCCCATGCGCCGTATGGGTACGCCGCAAGAGGTGGCCGCTGTGGTGAGTTTCCTCATGTCCGACGGCGCCGCCTATGTCACACGCCAGGTCATCTCCGTCAACGGGGGTATGTATTAATGAAACGGGTGGTGGTCACCGGCTGCGGCATCATCAGTTCTCTGGGGAAAGACTGGCCCAGCTTTCGCGCAGCCCTGGACGAGGGCATCAGCGGTATACAATATATGTCCGACTGGGACCAGTATACCGGCCTCAATACCCGGCTCGCGGGGCCCGTCGGCGAACTACAGTTGCCGGCGCACTTCACGCGCAAGAAAACCCGCTCCATGGGCCGGGTCGCGCTGCTGGCAACCCTCGCTTCGGAGCGGGCGCTGACAGACGCCGGCCTGCTGGACGACCCGATACTGGGCAGCGGCCTTACCGGCGTGGCCTACGGCTCATCCACCGGCAGCACTGACGCGGCGCAGGACATGGTTAGCTTGCTGATCAACCGCGATATGGGCAGGGTCACCGCCACGACCTATATCCGGATGATGTCGCATACTGCCGCGGTAAACATCGGTGTGTACTTCGGTCTGCGTGGACGGGTGTACACCACCTCCAGTGCCTGTACCTCTGGTAGCCAGGGTATAGGCTATGCCTACGAGGCCATCCGCGCTGGCCAGCAGACCGTTATGGTGGCGGGCGGTGCCGAGGAGTTGTGCCCGACAGAGGCCGCGGTGTTCGACGCCCTGTACGCCACCAGCACCCGCAATGACGCCCCGGATGCCACACCCAGACCCTTTGACCGCGACCGGGACGGCCTGGTCATTGGCGAGGGCGCCGGCACACTGATTCTTGAGGAGCGCGAGCACGCACTTGCCAGAGGGGCGAATATCCACGCTGAAATTGTCGGTTTCGGCACAAACTCCGATGGCGGGCACGTTACCCAGCCCGATAGCACCACCATGCAAGTGGCGATGGAACTGGCGCTGGCAGATGCAGGTCTGGGGCCTGCGGCGATTGGCCACGTTAACGCCCACGGCACCGCGACCGACCTGGGCGACGTGGCGGAATCTCGGGCCACACAACGGCTATTCGGGTCTTCACAGGTATTCAGTGGCCTGAAAGGACATCTCGGCCACACACTGGGGGCCTGCGGCGCGCTTGAATCATGGGCCAGCATTCAGATGATGCGCGAGGGCTGGTTCGCGCCCACACTGAACCTCGACAATGTGGACGAACAGTGCGGTGATCTGGACTATATCATCGGAGCGGGTCGCAGCCTTGATGTCGAGCACGTCATGAACAACAACTTCGCCTTCGGCGGGATTAATACTTCATTGATCTTCAAACGCGCGGAATAACTTCGGAGGCCAGTCTGGCATCTAACTGATCCGGCTTAATCCAGGGTGACCACGTCACCGACAAAAGTGACACCCGCCATGATTGCACCATTACCGCATTCATACTCGCTGGTGCTGCGGAAGTCGTTTTTCTTGTAGTAGCTTCGAATATTGATCACTGCATTACCACCTTCCTGGGTGATCCTGTCCTGGAAGCTGAGCATGGCGGACAGAAAAGCCCATTCGCAGGCCTCCTTGTCAGTCTTGTTGAATGCGTTGGTCTTCTTGTTGGACATGAACTCGCCATGCCGCGCAGATACCTTGCCAACGGCCTGATCGCCAAACTTGAATGTGTAACCCTTGTTCAGCTTTTGCTTGGCAGCCTCGGTATTCATTGCATCCGCAACGGGATACTGATTTCTGTCATCCCGGGCCGACACTGCGACCGGTAGCGTCAAACAAACAAGCGAAATAACAATACGTTGTATCACTTTCATTTTCTTCTCCATGGTTGCTTTTATATCGTGGACCGGCGATGTTCAGCCAACGCACTTCAGTGTAGTGCATCTCTACCCTAATTTCCGCTACCGCCATTAATTTGCTGATTGGAAATGTGATGGCCTCAAAGATTTTAAAGCTGAACAATGGTAAAACCAGAAAAGCGTTAAACCCCACTGACAACATTCAAGGTTGCTGGTACATAACGTGTAGGCGCCGGGACTAAACCTGTAGAATACAATAATCTACACTGCACAGCAGGACCAAGGGTAGCCGCCGGGGAACCTCGCAACGCAGAGCAGCGTTCCTCACCCAACAGCACAGGAGACACAGCATGCCAATTTCCATCAGAGTCAGCGATTGTATGCACCGCAATCCATTGACGATCGGGCCGACGGACAGTCTTGCAAAAGCGATTTCGACGATTGTCGAAAACAAGCTGACGGGCCTGACTGTCACGGACGAGGGCGGCAAGGTGGTGGGCATTCTGTCCGAGCTGGACTGCATACAGGCCGTGCTGAATGCGCTCTACAACGATGGCGACCCGCAGCACCTGCAGGTGCAGGACGCCATGGAGGCAGATCTCAACACCTGCTCTGCCGGTGACAATATCGTGGAGGTGGCGCAGTCCATGGTCAACACCCGCCAGCGGCGCAGGCCGGTACTGGAAGACGGCAGCCTGGTGGGTCAGGTCAGCTCGAACAACATCCTGTGGGCGCTGATGGAGCACTCACGCCGCAGGGTGATGGAGTCGCGGACATAAACTGAGCCAAGGCTACATTCAACCCGCGCCAGTCATTTTTTCGCCCTGTGTCTGCAGCAATATATCGCTGATGACCTCGGCGGGCGCCGGCTTGCTGAAATAATAGCCCTGGTACGCGTCACAGCCGTTTTCGCGCAAAAACTGCCATTGCTCGCGAGTTTCCACGCCCTCCGCCACGGTTTTGTAACCGAGCCCCCGGGCGATGCCGATAATTGCCATCACAATAGCCTGGTCCTCGGCGCTGTCCGCGAGCCCGTCAACGAAGGATTTGTCGATCTTGAGCTTGTCTAGCGGATAACGTTTCAGATAGCTCAGTGAAGAGTAGCCTGTGCCAAAATCGTCAATCGCCAGGTTCACGCCAAGCGCGTTCAACCGCGCCAGCGTCGCGAGGGTCCGGTCGGAGTGCTCCATGGCGATACTCTCCGTGAGTTCCAGCTCCAGCATCGCGGTGGGCAGTGCGTGCTTGCGCAGGATGGCTTCAACCATGTCGCAGAAATCGCTACTGTAAACCTGCACCACCGACAGATTGACGGCCATAGGCACCAGCGGAATTCCTTCTGCCTGCCATGCGGCCTGCTGCGCCACGGCGGTTTCCATGACCCAGTTGCCGATTTCGATGATCAGGCTGCTCTCTTCCGCCACCGGAATAAACCGGCCCGGCAGTATCAGCCCGCGCTCGGGGTGTTGCCAGCGCACAAGCGCCTCAATCCCGGTCACCCGCCCGCTACGCATGTCTATCTGGGGCTGGTAATGCAACAGCAGTTCATCCCGCCGCAGGGCCTCACGCAGTTCGCTCTCCACCAGAAGGGTCTTTCTCGCCCAACTGAGCATTTCTTCGGCGAACAGCTCAACCTGGCCGCGCCCGTTGTTCTTGGCCTGGGCCAGGGCGGCATCGGCGCACTGCGCAAGCTCTTCGAGATTACCCCCGTGCTCCGGGTAACAGGCCACGCCGATGCTGGCCGATACTTCCAGCCGCTGCCCGTCGATCTGCATTGGCAGGGCGATGAGCTCCAACAATTCCGCCGCACTGCTCATCACCCGCGCGTGTGCCATGTTTGGCAGCAGCAGGTAGAACTCATCCCCACCCGCCCGGCACAGGGTGGCGTTCATGTGCAGGTGCTCGCTGAGGCGGCGGGCCATTTCCACCAGTATCCGGTCGCCCACACCGTGTCCCAGCGAATCGTTGATGATTGTGAAGCGATCCAGGTCGATATATAGAAGCGCTACAGGGCTTTCCGTGGCCTTGGCTGAAGCCAGGGCCACGCTGGCTCTCTCCTGCAGGAGCGTGCGATTGGGCAGGCCTGTCAGCGCATCGTAGTTGCTCAGGTAACGAATCCTGTCCTGATCCGCCTTTTTCTCGCTGATATCGGTGGATATACCGCACAGCCCATAGATTTCTCCGGCGGTGTTGCGCAGCGGAATTTTCACCGACCAGAAGGTACGGCTCAGGCCGCCCGCTTTCAGGGTATCGGTTTCCTCCGTCTGCACCACTTCGCCGCTGCGCAGCACCCGCCGGTCGTTGGCCTTCACCCGGGCGACGCTTCGGGCGTCGAAGAACGGGGAGTCATCGCGCCCGAGCACCGCTTCCCTGCCCACGCCCCAGAGATTCAGCACCTGTTGGTTGACGTAGGTATAGCGGCCCCGGGTGTCTTTGAGGTAGATGCAGGCTCCTACGTTTTCCAGGATGGTGCTCAGGCGCTCCTCGCTCTCCAGCAGCGCCTGTTCATACGCCACTCGTTCGGTAGCGCGATCGAAGTTGTCCAGGGCAAAACTGATGTCGTCGCTCATCTCCCGCAGCAGGCCTACCGTATCCTCGTCGAAGGCGCCAGCCTTGCGATGGTACACGTTGAGTACGGCCACGGGCTCGCCGTTGCGGTGCAGGGGAAAGGCGGCGCCAGCGTGCCAGCCCAGACGTTGCACATCCGCGTGCCAGTGCACGCCGCCCGCCTGCTCCAGGAAGTCGTTGACGATGACAATACGATTTTCGCGCAGCGCGGTGCCCACAGGGCCCGCGCCTTCGGGCCGGTCCACCAGAGAAGCCACCGGCATGGGCTGTAGCGCTTCCACCCCTTCCCCGTGCGTTGCCACCGGGACCACGTTCCCGGAGGCCGCATCGATCTGCCCCACCCATGCCATCGCCATGCCGCCGTCCTCGACCGCCAGACGGCACACCATGGGAAACAGTTCCGACTCCCGGTCCATCCTGACAATGGCCTGGTTTATTTCGCTGAGGGCGCGGTAGAGATGGCTCATGCGCACGGCGCGTCGCTGGTTGTGCACCCTACTGTATGCAATCACAAACACCAGCAAAGCCAGCATCACGCTGCTTGCGATGCCAGACCAGAGAATCAGCGACGAACCCCCCAGTAGCGCCCTGTTGGCGCGGTATGCGGCCGTGCTGCTGAACAGCAGTTGCCACTCGCGGCCACCCACGTTGAGGCTGCGCTCTGTTTGCAACTCTCCGGCTGCTGCCCGTTGCCCATGCGAGATGCTGTCGGCCTGGTGCAGTAGACCCTCAGCACCGCTGACTGCGGCATCGCGTATATCGATGTCGATGGTCGGGTCGAGTTCCGCCGCCATGCCAGCCATCAGATCGCGCATGCGGAAAGGTACGTCCACCCAGCCCAGCAGGGCACGGCGCCGGTCTTCGACACTGTTTATCGCGATATCGATATCGTAGACAGGCAGATACATAATGAAGGAGGTGTGCGCAGAGCCGCGGCTGTCCTGTACCAACGCCGTGGGTGGGCTGATAGCGATTTCCCCGGTGTCCCGGGCTCTTTCTGCGGCGGTGCGGGCTGCCGGATTGGTGAGAATGTCGAAACCGAGTGCGGCGAGATTGGCATCATCCAGCGGATCGATATAGCCGATGGGCGCATAGTATTGCCGACTTCCCGCGGGGTGAATGCGATAGGCCACCGGCAATTCCGCGGCCATTTGCGCAAGGTGTCGGGGCAGTTCCGCGGCGCTGACGAGCTTCGCGTACGCAACTCCCTGTACGCCCTCGAGTTCCTGGGTGAGATCGAGCGACGGCACATACTCGGCGAACTCGGCGTAGTACACCTGCTCCGAGCCGCGAAAGAAACCCTGCACGCCGCGCATGGCAACCTGGTAGAGATCGAGTTGCCGCGCAATAGTGGCGTGAATCCGTTCGCTGTCGGCCTGAAAGAGTTTCTCGAGGGCTGCACTGGAGTGGCGTTGTGTCTGTTCCCAATAAATCCAGGTGGACAGTAAACCAGTTGCCAGCACCAGCCCGGAGAGCAACCAGGGCGCCCACCACTTCGCGGGGCGCCCTGGTACTGGCACTGAAGCATTCGTGCGACGCATGGAACGGACCCCACCTACCGTTTCCGACCAGCATTATCATTACTACTATCCAGGGTCAATGCACTACCGCGGGGAATGTGAAGCCCTCCCTGCAATTGGGCGGATATACTGCAATCAACGCCCCGCACGCGCCGGGCATCGCGCGGCCATCGACAATCTCCCGATTGCTCCCAACAGGAACTCTCGCTAGTTGAGTCTGACAGTTACCTTGTTGATCTTGCCGCTAAACCGGGTTTCCTCCGGTCCATAGCCAATGCCAAGCGCCACGGGTGTCTGGTTATCCAGGCCGACATCGGCCGTTTCATCCGCGGAGAAAATCATCGGCTGGGTTTTATCAATTCGCCCCTGTGCCACCTGCGAACCATTCACCGAAAGCGTTGCCATGCCGCCCTTGCCCAGACCATCGCCATCGTAGGCAAAGTCCAGCGTCACTGTTGCTTTTCCGGGCGACAGGACGTCCTGGCTTTCCACCACAAACCGCTGCAGACCCAACCAGTTGTATTCATAGGCTGGCTTGCCGTCGCGCATATGCAAAGACCAACCGCCGAAGCGCCCGCCCTGAACCAATATCGCGCCGGATGCGCCGTCCTTGGGTATTTCCAGTTCCGCAGTGATGGATTTGGAACGATTCTTCACGTTGATAAACGTGTTTTCCATCATGCCCTCCATCCCCTCGTACAGGTTTAACTCACTGCGCCCAGCCATGAGATCCGGACGCCCCGCCAGCGCGGGGTTCACACGTTCGATGGTACGGTCATCAATGGGAAGTACGTTGTACTTTTGCGCTTCCTGCATGAACAGCGCCTGCATTGCCTGCAGCTTCTCCGGTTGCTCTTCGGCAAGGTTATTTGCCAGGCTGAAATCCGTGCTCACCCGATACAGATCCCAGGTGTCTTCGGTAAGTGGCTTTTGTTTCCCCACTTGCCAGGGCGCTCTGTGGATCGTGCGGGCAAACCAGCCGTCGTGATAAATACCGCGATTGCCGAAAATTTCGAAGTACTGCGTGGTATGACGTTCTTTTGCCTGCGCATCATTGAAGCTGTACAGCATGCTGGTGCCTTCAAATGGAATCTGCGCCGTGCCATTCACCATTTTGGGCTCCGGCAATTCCGCGGCTTCCATGATCGTGGGCGCAACATCAATGACATGGCTGAATTGCGTTCTTATTTCATTGCCCTTTTTAATGCCGTCAGGCCAGTGCACAACAGTGCCGTTGCGGGTGCCGCCAAAATCCGAGGCCACCTGCTTGGTCCAGGCGAAGGGCGCGTCAAACGCCACTGCCCAACCCGCGGACATATGCGGGAAGGTCTCCTTGCTGCCCCACTTGTCCATCAGGGGCAGCAAGTCCTCAACTTTCTCCTGCACACCATTGAAGTAGGTCATTTCATTGTACATACCCACCATGCCACCTTCGGCGCTGGTGCCGTTGTCACCGGCGATGTAGAAAATCAGCGTGTTGTCCAGCTCGCCGATCTCTTCAATGGCTGCAACCAGCCGGCCGATGTGGTGATCCGTGTGGCCGACAAAACCGGCAAAAACTTCAGCCTGCCGGCGAAACAGCTTCTTGTGGTCTGCTGGCAGGTCATCCCAGGCCGACAGATCAGCGGGACGCTCTGGCAGCCTGGTATTCTCAGGAATAATGCCGGCTGCCTTCTGCCGCAAAAACGTTGCCTCGCGCACCTCGTCCCAGCCGGCATCAAACTGGCCGTGGAATTTTTCTATCCACTCCTTGGGTACGTGGTGTGGCGCGTGCACAGCGCCGGTCGCGAAATAGATGAAAAAGGGCTTGTCTGGCGTCATTGACTGCTGCGCCTTGACCCAGTTCACGGCCTGGTCGGTCATATCTTCGGTGAAGTGATAATTCTCTTTGGCGGGTGGGTTGACCTTCTTCACACCGTCATAGATCAGCGGCGCCCATTGATCGGTTTCGCCACCGATGAAGCCATAGAACTTGTCAAAGCCCTGGCGTGTCGGCCAGCGATCAAAGGGACCCGACACACTGGTTTCCCAGGCGGCGGTTTCGTGCCATTTGCCAAAAGCGGCGGTACTGAAACCGTTCAGGCGCAACATCTCAGCCAGCGGCGCAACTCTGTTCGGGATGGCGCCGGTATTACCCGGAAAGGCCGTTGAAGTTTCCATGATGGAACCGGCATTAGCTGTATGGTGGTTGCGGCCGGATTTCAACGCGACGCGAGTGGGTGAGCAGAGCGCCGTAGTATGGAAATTATTGTAACGCAGGCCCGTTTGCGCAAGGCCTTCCAGAGTCGGCGTGGGGATGGGGCCGCCGAATGCGCTGGTAGCACCAAAGCCCAGGTCATCCACCAGCACGATCACAACATTGGGGGCGCCCTCCGGCGCTGTCACCTGAAAGCGTGGCGGCGGCGTGGCATTGCGCACATCGAGTTCGGTGCTCGCCGGATACACCGGCTCAGCGATCGGCAACACGCTGCGATCGATTGATTGAGCGGCTACAGACAATCCGCACAGGGACGATGAAAGACCCACGGCGAATACACAAAGGCGCAAATGCTTGTTCATTATTTTTCCTTGAGACTATGCAGCGAAGATGCGGCCGCAGGAAGACAAAAAATTCTCACCGTTGGGAGCTTAGCACTACCGGCGATTACTGCACTATAGAATATTCCGCGCGCGGGTTGAACAACAAGCATCCCGCCCGGGCATGCGTCCTCCCTTATCCCCCGCCTCGGCAAAAGCCTCGGGCCAGAAGGACAAGATGCTCGACACACATCGCTATTGCTTCCTATACTTGCCGTCTCTGGAACGAGCAATTCCACATGCCTACCGCTCACCCGCGACCCAGCATTCCCGGCTGGCTGCTGCTCTGCCTGTTGTCCTTCACGGCCGTCGCCGCGGTCGCGCAGGAACAAAGCGGCCGCACGGTCTCGGTGGATGCCGCCGAAGACACGCAGAATATTTTCCTCTTGCGCAAGCTGCTCACAGAGAGGCAATTCCGCTTCTTTGGCCGGGTGGAAGGGGATATCGCCCACTATGATATCCCACTGATTACGGATGAGACCGACTACGAGCTGCGACGCTTTCGCCTCGGCCTGATCGGTCTCAACCCGTGGTTTGAAAACCTTTCCTACAAGGTGGAAATCGATCTCACCGATGGCAGCAGCACCCTGTCGAGCGCGTATGTCATCGCCTCTTTCGGCGACAATGGCTCGTTCACCATCGGCAACCAGGACGGCTCGCAAAGCCTGTCTGCCAGCACTGGCTCACTGTCGCAGCTGTTCATGGAGGAACCGCTACCGATTCAGGCCTTTGGCCTGGACAAGCGCCTTGGCGTCAGCTACGACTACTCCGGACGTCGGTCTGGCGTGCACGCCCTGCTGTTTGGCGAAGACCTGAACAGTGACACCAGGCATCGCGGCGTAGCCCTGCGAGCCTTCGTCAATCCACTGCGCTCGGCGGGCGGCATACTGCACCTTGGCGTATCGGGCGTGCGCGAAGACATCAGCGGGTCCACCAGCCTGCGCACACGGCCGGAGTCGCATGTGACTGATACCTTCATCGTGGATACGGGCAAATTCGATGACGTTGAAACCACTCGTCGCCTGGGTGTTGAGGCCGCCGGCGCCAGGGGCGCCTTCAGCACCCGGCTGGAATTTCTGGTGAAAGAATGGCAGCGAGAGGATGGCTCGGAGAATCGCTTTGTCGGCGCCTATATGGAAGGCGGCTATTTTATTACCGGGCAACCCTTCCGCTACCTGAACGGCAAGTTCGTGAGGCCCGCCCTTGCCAAAGGCGACGCCGCCTGGGAACTCGGTTACCGGTTCTCCTGGCTGAATTTGAACGACGGAGACGTGGAAGGCGGCGAGCAACGCAATACCGGGCTGGCACTCAATTACTACCCACGCCCCAACCTGCGCGGTCAATTCAACCTTATCTATGTGGATGCCGAGGATTCTTCCAGCGATGGCTGGCTGGCGCAGGCGCGTATCCAGGTCAACTGGTGACACGCCTGCCCGCAGGCTTACCAGTTGAAGGAGGCGCCGAGCATCGCACCGCTGAAAGTGAGCTCCGAGGCGCTGGCGGCGGAATCCAGCTCGTAATCAAGGTAACGGTAGTTCAACATCACCGCTCCCCAATCAAACTGATAGCCGATACCTGCCATCGCCTGCCAGGTGAAATCCGAATCGCCCGTTCCAATATCCACATGATAAGGCACTAACCAGCGCTCGTTTGCACCGAGTGATACGAACCCCTTGATGCCGACGATGGCATCCCAGTTTGCTTCCGATGCGGAGGCACTGCCGCTGCGGGCTGGCAAACCCAATCCGGCCAGACTGCCGTTAACAGTCCAGTCAAGCTCCTGCGCAATGTCGATCACGCGGGCACCGAACAGCAGGTCGACAGGATTCTTCTCGTCATCGCTCAGGCTGTAAGTGCCGGCCAGTGTCCAGACCCAGGATTCAAGCTCGAAGTCGGCGTCAATGCTCACGCCCGCCGGCAGGTCCCGGCGGCCGATTGAGAATTCGCGCGAGCCATTGGTGGAGGCGCTTTCATCAAGATAGATGACATCGGTAAAGGCCCCCCAGGAACCCTTTTTAACCGAGAGCGCGCCCATAAAGGTGAAATCCAGGTTGTCCAGCAGCTGGTCCGGATCGACCTGGATCGAAGGCCCGCTAGCGCCACTCGAAAACTGTGACTTGCCTTCAATCGTCGGCAGCCAGCCGTAAATGGTGGCCCGCCACTGCCACGTATCCGAGTCGGCTCCCAGAGCCTGCATGGAGCTTGCCAGCACGGCGAGGGCGATGCCGGGACGCAGGAGTACCTGAGGCCGCAAGCGAGCGCATACCTTGTTCAATGCGATTTGTCGTTTCATTATTTTTCTCACCTCGGTGGTTGTCCATTATTGTGGCCCCGGGCCGGGCCTGTAGTTTCCCCGGCGGGCAGATGAAGACGCCAACAGCCAGGTTGCCCGGTCAATGATTTTTAGCGGGCAACGGCCCCAGGAACATTTCGCGCATCCGCTGCCCGCCCACGGCACGACTGAACTCACGCAGCGTACAGTACTGCAGAAAAAGCACCAACATCAGTATCTGTACCAGCCAGAAATGTGGCCAGACTACGGCATCAACCAGGTGCGACTGGGCGCCAGCGAAGCTACCGACCTCCCGGTAGGCGTCCCACAGGTGTTCGAGATAGCTCACGAAAATGGCGGCCGCCTGGTAGATCAGCGTCTTCCACACAATGTTGTAAACCAGCGGCTTTTCCGGAAAGCGATTAACGATCGGCAACAGGTCGGCCAGTAAAACAACTTTGGCCACGATCAGCGCCGCGATGGTCGTGTTCATGACCGTCCCGGCCTCCAGACCATATTGATGTTGCAGCAGGGCACGCAACAAGGCCACCAGGTGGAAGGCAACCAGAAAGAACAGGAAGGGCGGTATCGCCTCTTTCACCTCGTGTTTGAAAACATCACTTGCCTTGCTCATACCTTGTCTCCCTGAACGACGGGTCTCAATTGCTATGCATTGTCCGGCTCCATCAGAACGGAGGACGGCCAAGGTAGAAGAAGATCGAGTGAAAGCCATCCTCGGCATTGCCATAGCCCAGATACAGCGGCCCTACAGGCGTGTCGGCGCCGAGAAAGATACTGCCTGAAGTGATGCCATCGTCAAACAGATCGTTCTCGTCCTCCCAGACGCCACCGTATTCCAGGGAACCGCCCAGATACCAGGACAGAAACGGCAGGGCGTTAAAGCGTCTGTAGTAGATAGCATTGACCACACCCGCCTGCTGGCCACTCAGGCTATCCTCCGCGAAACCGGACAGGTTGAGAAAACCGCCGAGCGTGAAGCGATCCTGTATCGGCGCGTCGCCGTCCAGGGTTGAAGAGACCACACCGCCCAGCCCGAAGACATGGCCGTCACCGAAAGTTGAGAACTTGTTGGCGCGCACTTGTAACTGTTCGAAATCCTCGTCACCGCCATAGTCCTCGCGGGCCACATCGTACTCCATGCTGGCCAGCCAGCCGTCCCCCGGGAAATTGAAATTATCCAGTCGATCAAAGGCGATACGGCCGTAGACCTCCCCGGTGCTATAGCTGAAGTCGCCCGCATCGAAGACACCCGAATCCAGGTCCACGTCGCCGGTTCGATACCGATAGCCAACGCGCGCCTCGCCGAACACGCCGAACTCGCGGCCCGCAGTCACATCGACCTTCGCCTCGCTGACACGGAAATCAGCCAGCCTGTTCTTCCCCCTGCCATCGTACAGGCTGACATTGTTTTCCTGATAGCTGGTCAACCCCCGCACGAAGTAGTGCGACAGGTTGTCCAGCGGCTGATGCCACTCTGCGCCAACGAGAGGGTTCTCACCCACCTGCACAGCCAATCGAATCTCGCCGCCGCGAGCGTTTATGCCGGTGCGCAGATAGGCGAGCCCCAGGTCGAACTGGTTATTACCTTCCTGATCATTGGAAAGCTCCATACCCAACTGGAGATAGTTGGGGCCCCAGCTACGGGCGCTGGCATCTATCAACAGGCCCTGTTTGCCGTCTTCTTCAATCACGTTGTAATGCACTGTCTGGAATACCTCCAGGCCGTATATACGACTGAGGTCCTCTTCCAGTTGCTGCCGATCCAGCGGTTGCCCCAGCTCCTGTCGCAGCCGGTCGCGGATCATGCCATCACCCAATCCGGAATCATTCTCCACTCGCACAAATTCAATAACCGGCAACAGGGTTCTCACCGGGCGCGCAATCCGCGCAGCGAGATGCTGTGCATACGCGCTCTCCGGCAATGCCAGACGCGCCAACTCCTCCCGCTGCGCGACTGCCGCCGCGTACCCGGCCGGCACAATGCTGGTTGCATTGATAAAATCAGTGCTGGAAAAACCCTGCAGGTCGGGAACGATGAAAACATCCCGCTCCGTCAGGCTGGCAATCTGCTCTTCGACGTTGGTACGGGTCATGATGGAAATCAACTGGCTGGTAATCATGAACAGGTTGTTCACCTCGTCCGCCGCCATATTGGGTGTACCAATATCAATGGCGATGACGATATCGGCTCCCATCTCCCGCACCACATCCACCGGCAGGTTGTCCGTTATCCCGCCATCCACAAGCAGATGACCATCAATCTCCGTGGCGGCAAAGATGCCGGGAACCGCCATACTGGCGCGCAACGCCATGGCCAGGTCTCCCGATCCCAGCACTACTTTCTTACCGCTGCCGATGTCGGAGGCAACGGCCCGGAAAGGGATATACAACTGGTCGAAGTTGCCGGTTGTGGTCACCGGCAAGGTCAGCTCTCGCAGGGCGAGATCAAATTTCTGACCCTGGATTGCCCCGGTCGGGAACAGCACCTCGCCATCATCTGAAACACCCAGTTTGGCTTTTACAAGGTAGAGGTCATCGTCGCGCTTGCGGCGAAAGGAACGGTCTTTGCGTGGTGGTGAGTCATCGAAGATATGCGCCCAATCCATGCTCTTCAGGCCGAGTTCAATCTCATCCGGTGTCATGCCGGAGGCATACAGCCCGCCGATAATGGATCCCATACTGGTGCCGGCGATATAGTCGACGGGGATGTGCATCTCCTCCAGGAAACGCAGGACCCCGATATGAGCCGCGCCGCGCGCGCCGCCGCCACTCAGCGCGAGACCGATTTTCGGACGGGAGTTTTGCGCGGCGACCGGTTCAGCGGCCTGCGCCTGGCCCTGTTGCTGACTGACAGCGCCGGCATGCACCGCCGGCATGCACAGGCCACAAGCCACAAGCCACACGATGGCGAAGCGCCACTGAGAGAATATTCTTATCATTGCAAGCTCCAATCCCTTGATACGCTTCCGTTGTGCTCCGCCCAGATTAAAGCACTTTTGTGACGCTTCGCTCACAAATATTTTTCTATCGGCAGGCGCGAGAGCACGCTGGATTTGAAGCGTCGCCACCAGCCGGTTTCCGGCTCATGCGTCAAACCGCTGTCCACGCTGGATGACCAGCGCAAATGGCCTCCGTCAGTGGCACTCACCCGCCAGCTGTTGCGCGGCGACATGGCCGTCTCTATGGCACTCGCCACCTGTTCCGCAAGGGCCGGGCTATGGATGATAAGTACCGTTTCGCCATTGAGAAAAATGGAACGCAGGTTGATATTGAACGAGCCCACATAGAGCGTCTTGCGGTCAAATACCGCGGACTTTGCATGCAGACTTACTGCCCGGGAGTTGCAGTATTCCGGCGGCTCGACCCACACGCGGCAGGCCGTGGCGTCGGGACGTAACTCATACAACTGTATGCCATGGTCGAGCATGGCCGGCCGCCATCGCGCGTAGCCGGCGTGATTGGCGATCAGGTCGTTGGTCGCAAGGGAGTTGGTTATCGCCGCGACCTCTACACCCCTGTCCCCGAGTTCATCCATCATCTCGAGTTGGGGCTCGGCCAGGATCAAATACGCCGATTCGATCAGCAGCCCGGACTGGGTCCGGGCAACCAGCTCTCGTAGCGCGTCAGCGGTTTTCTTCGGCCTGTCTGCCGGGGCGTTCATGTCCTGCGGCGGGTCAAACACCAGCTCTGCGGGCGCCCATACAAGTTCCTGCAACACCTGCTTGAGAACCTCAAGGGCGGTGGCCTGATGCTGAACCGGCTGCGCACTCAGGCCGGCCACCCCGGCAGCGCTGGCGCGCGCCTGTGCAACCCATTCGGCATACTCGCTCTCGCCCGGGACATCCCTGGCCAGTTGGGCGATGGGGTAAGACCACGCGCTATTCCAGTAAGCGTCGAAATTGCGCGACATATCCTTCACGATCGGCCCGGCGGCCAGCACATCCCGGTCACGGTGATTCATACGCGGGTGCAGATCGAAGTACTCGTCGCCGATATTGCGCCCGCCGACAATACCCATGGCGCCATCCACCACGAAGGTCTTGTTGTGCATGCGGCGGTTCATGCGCTGAAAATCCACTGCGAAAGACAACAGCTTGCCCGGTCCATCCCTCACGGCGAGCGGATTGTAGATACGAATTTCTATGTTTTCATGCTGGTCGAGCGCGGCGATCAGCCGGTCCCTGCCACTCACATTGATGTCATCGAGGAGCAGGCGCACACGCACTCCCCTGTCCGCGGCCAGCAGCAGTCGCCGCGCCAGATAACGCCCCGAGGTGTCGCTGTTCCAGATGTAATATTGCGCATCGATACTGCGCTCAGCGGCTTCGATCAACGAGGCCCGCTGCAGAAAAGCCTGTTGCCCGGTATCCAGGATCAAAAATCCGGATCTTCCGGTGTGCCGCTTTGCCCGGTCAAGCACCTGGGCTTCGAGCAGAGTCTGCCCGGGCGCATGGAAGGCCTGGGAGATCTGCGGATGCTCTACTGGAGGAAGTGACGAACAGGCGGGCGTCAGTGATGCGCCCAGCAGGAACAGAATAACCCGAATGGACACGGCAACAGGGTCCGGCTCGCTTGAATGTCTGGCGTGCATGAGCGC
The DNA here is from genome assembly GCA_963976655.1 of uncultured Halieaceae bacterium. Taxonomy (GTDB): domain Bacteria; phylum Pseudomonadota; class Gammaproteobacteria; order Pseudomonadales; family Halieaceae; genus Marimicrobium. Next base: position 123,878 of record CAXBLB010000005.1, on the reverse strand, counting down.
ATTGCAGGCGCGCCTCACCAGCATACTGCTATTTTACCGTGTAGCCGCGACCTTCCAGGCACGCGCTGTAAGCCCGGTTGTAGGTAGCGAACTGCTGCTCCTTGCCGGCCTGCGCCTGTTGCTGCTGGTGCTGCTGCTCCGCGGCATGCTGCTTCCTCGCCCGGGCGCCGCCCAGCATGGTACCCGCCACGGCGCCCACAGCGGCGCCCTCACCGGCATCGTCACCGGCAATTTCACCGATGATCGCGCCACCCGCCGCGCCACGCAATGCGCCACCGAGGCGTTCTCCGCCGCCTATGGCCGGCCCGCCTTCTGCCGGGGGAGGAGCCGGCGCCTCGGCAACGGCCACCGGGTCTATGCCGGTAGACTGCCTGGCCCATCCATAGCAGGCGGCCTCATCACTGGCTTGCTGTTCCGCCGTCTGACCCTTGGCCGGGTAAACAATGAGTTGCTCGGCCATTGCCGATAGCCCGAGACATAACACTGGAACGCCCAACAAAACCCGTGTGACTGTTCGCATGCGCAAGCCTCCCTCGAAGCCTCTGGATATGAAGTGACCGGAATTCTGTATCTATATACCCGATTGAGCAATACGCCCGCCAGCGATTTTTTTGAGCCGGGTGCGCATTGTCTGTCGCGCGCGGTTTCGCGCATGCCGGGAATCTGGAATTCCGGCGGCTGCTGGTGCGCGGAAAAATAGCCCCAGCGATTGCCCTTCACAATTTTGCTGCTATATTCAAAGGCCACTACGCCTGAGGAGGCCACCAAAGATGGAACTTACAGCACGAGCAACACGGAAATATTCTTTTGGGAAAAGTCTGAGCGCAATGGCAGCGCCTATTCTGGCACTGACTCTGCTGGCAGGTTGCGCACAGCAGGAGGTCAAGGACGAGCAGTTTTCCGGGTTCCTCGGTGACTATTCCGGCTTTGAGCAATTGCAGGCCCCCGATGGCGTGACCGTTGTGGGCTGGATAAGCCCCGATATCAGCGACAACTACCACTCGCTGATGATCGACCCCGCAATCGTCTATCCGCCGGAGCGCAGTTTTGATCGCTTCGATGAAGCCGACGTGGCCAAGGCGCTCGCATACCTCAGCGAAGGCATGAAGGATACTCTGGGCGAACACATGACACTGGTCAGCGAGCCGGGCCCCGGCGTGCTGAGAATGCGCTCGGCACTCACCACCGCGAGCGTCGGCTTCAAGCCCATGAAGTGGTACAACTATGTACCTGTGAGCGCCGTGGCGGTTGCCGCCGGTGAAGCCACCGGACTGCGCGACGACGGTGTGCAATTGATCGCCGAGGTGGAATTGCTCGACTCGGTTAGCAGCAAACGCGTGGCGGCCACCGCGAGGATGGGTTCGAGCACCGTGCCGCAGGGCAAGCCGGTGGCGCTCTCCAATATCCAGCCCCTGCTCGACGAATGGATACAGGCAGCCGGGCTGTGGTTTGATCGCTATATCGCGAAAAGCTGACTGATACGGCACGGATGCGCGCGGAGCACCCGCCGTTCCGTGCCATTCCCTCTACCGACCAGCGCGCAGTGCGTTTTTTGCGCTGCGTGCCGGTCACTCCAACACCCAAGCACCGCAACGACGGTATCTGGCCGCAGACAACACACGTCTGTGCCGGCGCGCCGGCACAACGCTCTATTTCTCTTCACCCTGCACTGCCACCAGCACCTCACGGAAGGCTCGCGATAACGCCGCCGTGGACACGCCGATCATCAGGGCGCCGTTGATCGCTTCCAGCGGACCGAGTATTCGATGTTCCAGTGACATCACAATATCCCCGTAGCCCAGCGTCGCGAAGTTGACGCCGGAATGATAGAACGCCACCTCGAGTGTCTCGAACTCACCCAGCATCAGGAACACCAGCGCCCACACGCTAACCTGTGCCAGGCTGCCGACAATGAGTATCAGCAGCATGCCGCTGGTGACGCGCATCGCCGCGAGGAACGACAGGTGCGCGCGACCGAGACGACGGGCGTAGAAGCGCAGAGCGGACACCACCAGTACACCCTGCACGAACAGACAGACGACCATTGTGGTGATTCCGAGCGTCAGGTTGAGCAACATCAGGTGATCTCCTCGAAGGTTTTCCCCGCCCGCGCACGCCAGGCCTCCAGCGCCGCCATCGCGAGCAAAGCGTAAATTGTGACGGCGAGGAACAGGCTGAAACGTACAGCAAACGCCTGGAATACATCCTTGCCGTTCGCACTGTCCTGCACCGCGGCGCCGAGCAGAATCAGCATCGTGGTGAGAGCACTGATCCAGAAGGTCGGCGCCAGCCGGCTATGGCGCGCGCCCGTGGCGCGAGACGCCAGCCACAGCGCGCACAGGCTCACCCAGCCCGCGAAAAACCACAGCTCCACCGCGAGGCTCAGGCAGAGCCAGACCAGCACAGCACAGGCGCCGCCGAGGGCGGTAGAACCGATCAGTTCTCGGCCGGCATTGCGCAGTTGCACCCGGGATGCCTCGCGGCCGAGCAGGATGCTCTTCACCGTCAGCGGCAAATAGGCAAGGGGGTTGGTGAGCGTGAACAGGAAGGCCGGCAGCACGATCAGTGTCGCGCGCAGTGACAGCCAGTCGCCCTCCTGCGCGCTGGGCGGGCCCGCGGGCGCCGCCGGCGCCGCTCCATCCTCGGGAAACAGCGGGTATACCAGCCATAGCGACACGACGGCGACCATGACGCCCAGCACCATTGCGGCAATCAGCGCACTCGCCAATGCCTGACTGACACTGCTGGCCGCCGGGATAACGGTAAAGCCGAACGCCAACAACGTGGATGGCATAACCTTGCCGCCAACGATCGCAATCCGGTTGCTGAAAAAAAGCCCGAGGGCGATGAGCAGCAGTGCGGAGAGCGGTGCGTACTGCAGCAGTGGCCCAAGCAGTACGCCAATACCCAGTGCCAGCGTGAGAAATACGAGCAGCAGCGCACTCTGTCGCAGCCCCGGAGGGGGCGCCGGCTGGGCGCCCAGCAACACGGCGAACAGCGGCGCGATAAACGGCACGCCGAGATTGAAGCCATAGGCCAGCGCCAGGGCCACACCGGTGGCGAACGCGAGGCGAAAACAGCGTCGGGCCGCTAGTGGCATCTGCCTGCCGCGCGCCAGCCCTGCCATTGAGTGTGAAGCCGCCATCAGTAGGCGTAGGAGAAAATACTGAGCACGCGCAGGTACACCTTGCCCAGCAGGCGCAGCACGGCATGCCCTTCAGTATAAGCAATCACCGAGGCCTGGCCGCCCAGGCGCAACTGCGCCAGCACTTCGGGCGGGAGCGGCGTCTCGAACTCGACGCGCACCGGAAAGCGCTGCGCCTGGCGCAACCAGTCGCGATCGTTGGTCACGCCGGGCAGCGCGCCAGGCGGCGGCGGACTGCCGGCGCTGACGCCCCGCCCGATGTCGCGCACGCGGCCGGGCAATACCCTGCCGGGCAGGGCATCCAGCACTATCTCCACCGGGGTTCCGGGTTGCAGGTGGCCGAGATTGTTCTCTGTGTAGTCGGCGCTGATCCACACGTCCTCAACGGCGATCAGGGTCAGCACCGGTGTGCCGGCGCCCGCGAACTGACCGACATCCGTGCGCAGGTCGGTAACCAGCCCGTCCGCCACAGCCACCACGGTCGTGTTGTCGAGGTCGAGCTGCGCCTTGTCCACGCCCGCCTGCGCGGTCTGCAGCAGGGTGTTGGCGTCGTCCGAAGCGCCACCTTTCTGCTCAATGGCGCGCTGGATACCGGCGCGCGCCGCCGCCACGTTGGCCTGCGCCTGCTCGAGGGTGGCCCGCGAGACTTCCAGCCGACGCTCGGAGATAGTACCCGGGTCATCCGCGCGCAACGTCCCGAGACGTGTGTAGTCCTGTTGCGCTTTCAGCAGGCCCGCCTCGGCGGCGCGCAGGCTGGCGCGCGCCTGCTCGACCGCCGCGTCCCCGGCGGCGACCTGCGTGCGCGCGTTCGCCAGGTTGGAGCTCGCCTGCCGCAGTGCGATTTCGTACTGTGCGCGATCGATGGCGAACAGTGCCTGCCCGGCAGTCACCCGTTCGCCGTTAGCCACCTCGATGGCGGTGACAATGCCACCCACCTTCGGCGCAATGCCCACCACGTAGCCCTGCACCCGCGCCTGGGATGTGTAGGGCGTGAAACGATTTGCGAGCAGATACCATGACAGCGACACCAGCAAGAGAATCAGCAGAATACGTGCGCCCTTCCCTATCGCCTTCGACGCTGCATTCTCGACTGCGCCTGCTGCGCCCGGTTGCGGGTTGTTTGCATCGCCTTCGGCCTGCCGCACGTTGCGGTTTGCGTCAACGTCGCTCATGGTCGGTTTCCTTCTCCGGGTAACGGTGTCAATGGCGCATCCAGCAGTTCGCCCCAGTCCGTGCGCTCACGCATGAGCTCGCGCATCTCTTGTGGAATCACGCTATCGATGGTGACGGCGCGCCAGCCTCCACCCAGGGCACGGTATAAGCCGATGATTGCAGCGACATGGTCTCCGCGATTAACCACAGCGCGGTCCGCCTGGCCGAAAGTTGCCGCCTGGGCGTCCAGCACCCGCTGAAAATCCGAATAGCCTTCCTGATAGCGACGCGTGGCAATAGTCAGGGAACGCTGCGCCGCCACGAGTGACTGATCGAGAATATCCTGGCTCGCGCCCGTCTGGGCGATACGGCTGGCGGCGTCGTCCACTTCGCGTGCGGCGTTCAACGCCGTGGCCCGAAAGCCCTCCAGCGCCTGCTGCAGGCGCGCATCCTGCGCCCGCACATTGTTCTTGATACGGCCGTAATTGAACAGGTTCCACGTCAGGGAGGGGCCGCCGGCGAGCGTTGTTGTATCGCGCACCGCGTCGAGACTGTTGCCGGACCAGCCGAGACTCCCAACCAGCGACAGCGAAGGGTAAAGATCGGCCTCGGCCACACCGACCTGGGCCGACTGCGCAGCCGCCAGCCAGGCGGCGGCACGCACGTCGGAGCGGCGCAACAGCAGATTCGCCGGCATCTCCGCGATAGCCAGGGTATCGAGCTGCGGCAGGGCACTGTCAACGCCCGCCAGTTCCGGCAGGTCGCCCGGTGCGCGCCCGAGTAGCGCGCTGAGTGCGTTGCGGTTCTGCGTCAGGGCCGCCTCCAGCGCGGGGATGGTGGCCAGCGTGCCGAGGTACTGGGTGCGCGCCTGTTGCACGTCCAGCTCGGAATCCTGGCCGCTGTCGAACAGTCGCTGCGTGATATCCAGGCTGCGCTGCTGCAGCGCAACATTGCGCCGGGCAATCTCGACGCGCTGCAGCGTGGTCTTATAGCTGTAATACAGTGTGGCGACCTGCGCCGCCAGTAACACCTGGGCGTCACGCTGGTTGGCCACCGACGCGAAATACGCCGCATCGGCAGACTCGATGCCACGGCGAAAGCGGCCCCAGAAATCCAGTTCCCAGCCGAGTTCGAACGCCGCTTCACCAGTGCGGAAATCGCGCCCGTCGTCGCCCGGCCGGCCATCGGTGTTCTGGTAGATGAAGGCGCCGTTGGCGTCGATTCTCTGCACCTGGGGATAACGCAAACCGCTGGCGATACCCTGCAAAGCGCGGCTTTCGAGAATGCGCAGACCGGCGGCCCGCAGCCCCGGATTCTCGCGCCGCGCATCGGCGATGAGTTCACTCAGCACCGGATCGTTGAAGCGCTGCCACCACTCGTCCAGGCCATCGGCCCGCGCATCCTGACTGACCTGGGCGTAGAGCCCGGGCTGCCAGTTTTCCAGCCACTCGGGGTCCGGTTCCTGAAAGTTGGGCCCGAGCGGAGCGCAGGCGGTCACGGCCAGAGCCAGCAGGGCAAGGGCCGCGCGAGACGCCACTGCCGTTGATCGATGCCGGTTCAACTGTCAGAGCGGTCTGCGTCGACCGCCGGTTCGCCCTCATCAACCCAGGCCATGAACACCTGGTAAGCCACCGCGAGTATCACTGCACCCACAAACAGGCCGATCAGCCCACTGGCCACCATACCGCCCAACGCGCCGAGCAATACCACCGGCATCGGCACAGGCAGACCGCGCCCGAGCAACATCGGTTTGAGTACATTGTCGGCGAGGCCGGCGACCAGCAGATAAATGCTGATCACCACATTCATCACGGTGGAGGCGTCGCCCTGGGTCCAGAGCCAGGCGATAGCGGGGATGACGATGAGTGCCGCGGGAATCTGCAGAATGCCCAGGAACAGCACAACTACCGCGAGCAGGCCGGCGGCGGGAATACCGGCGAAAAGAAACCCGATACCCAGCAAAACGGCCTGAATGAACGCCACCCCAACCACACCCACGGCGACCGAGCGGATTGTGGCTACCGTGAGGCCGTGTAACTGCGGACCGACCCTGGGCCCGCAGACGCGGCTGAAAATACGCGCGGAGGTATGCGCCCCACTCTGGGCGTAGGCCATCATGATGCCCGCGATGATGAACGCGCCGATGAAGGCCAGTATGGTGGTTAGCAAAGAGCCGAGCGTGGATGCCGCATCGCGGGAAAGCTGACGCAGCTGCGCCTCACGCGCGCTGAGAAATTCGGCGAGGTTCTCCGATGCGGCCTGCCACCCGGCGTATACCCGCTCGCCGATCAGCGGCCACTCGGCAACGCTGTCGCTCGGCGCGGGCACCCGGTACGTCCCCGCCGCGACTCCCTGGTAGATATCGAGCATATGATCGACGAATGATGCGGTGAGAATCGCTGTGGGCACGCCCAGGGCCAGCACCAGCACCAGTACCAGCGCCGTGGCGGCACGCGCGGTGCTGCCACCCAGGGTGGGGGCGAGCCGTTCGACCAGTGGATAGAGGGCGATCGCCAACACCACGGCCCACACCATCAGCGCGAGAAAGGGTTTGAACACCTGCAGTGCCAGCCAGGCCAGCAGTGCCACAAGGCCAAGCCGCATGGCGAGGTCGAAGAATTCAGCGGAGCGCCTGGCGGGCTGCGGATCTTTTACATCCATTCGTGGTACTCCCCGTTGTTGGCAACCTGTGGTTTGCCCTTTATTGTCGCGTGATCGCAGACGCCGGCATGGCCTTGGCGGGCGGCGGCGGGCAGTTGCTTCTCAGCCAGAGGATATTTATACCACGAGTGCTGTTACCTCCTGACGATTTTTTGTCAGCCGCCGATCACTGCAACGCCCGCCATTTCCGCCCGGACCAGTTCGTCAGATCTTCCAGTGCCAGCGCCTCAAACAGGGAAATGGCCAACACCGCGATGACCACTACGCCCAGCAGGGCAGCTTTGAGCGCCTGATTGACGGACCGGGAAAGTGTGCCACACTAGCTTTAAAATGTAGCATGCGGGAAATGCTGCTGGCCGGATGCAGTAACGCGGCACACTTTACTCAGGAGCGCTTCACCATGTTGTCACGTCGATTGTGTCTTGCAGCGATTGTTGTCCTTTCGGGTTGGGCCAGTTCCGTGAGCGCCACCTTACTGCCCGCGGTGGTGGTGAATGAGCAGGAGTGGCTGCAGCCACTGGATTTCGTCTCGCTCAGCTGGAACACCATCAGCACGGTATGCGACCCTGAATCCGGAGCCTGCAACGGAACCCTCGGCGGGCACGATGTCAGCGGCTGGACCTGGGCAGGCCTCAATGCAGTGTTTGCGATGACCAGCGCTTTTACCGGTGCGCCCCCCGGCGACATCGCAGCGGGGCTCAACAGCGCCTGGGCTCCTTTATTTCTGGAGTCGTTTGCTGCAAACGACGTTGACCCCGGTCGCTCAATGGTTAACGGCTTTGTGCGCGAGCGACAGGTCCTCAGTGATGGCACTGTCTTCTATGGCCTGGTTTACGTCGCGGATGCGCATCGACCTCCGTTCGTGGATTCGGTCGCCGCCATTCCGACAATTTCAACAACGGGACAGCAAAACATTGGGGCATGGCTCTACCGCGAAACGGCGAACGCCGTACCCGCGCCGCCGAGCCTCGCGCTGTTCGCGCTCTCACTCGCACTGCTGAGACTGAACTTCAGAATAAAATGACGCCCGCACAACGCTGGCGATTGTCATGCCACTTTCATCAATAGCTGCCAGACTCTAGCGGATAATCATCGGGAAATCGCGACTATGACCGAGCGCCACTCTCTGCGCCGCCGCACCCTGCTAAAAGGTATGGCCGCCACCTCCCTGCTGCCCCTGCTGGGAGCCAATCTTGTCGGCTGTTCAGACGGCTCGGACGACTTCGCACCGGGTGTGCCCGCCGCGTTCCTGCACGGCGTTGCCTCCGGTGATCCTCTCGCCGACGGCGTGATTCTATGGACGCGTCTCACGCCACAATCCGAGGGCCTCGTGCGCGTTGCCTGGGAAGTCAGCGAATCGCCCGATTTCGACGCGCTCATCGCCAGCGGACAGGGGACAACCTCGGCAGAGGTGGACTACACCGTGAAGGTCGACGTGACAGGGCTGGCGGCCGATCAGCGCTATTACTACCGGTTCAGCAGTGGCGACAGCACCTCGCCCGTTGGCAGAACCCGCACGCTGCCGCTGGGCGCGGTGAGCATGGCGAGTTTCGCGGTGGTCTCCTGCAGCAATTTTCCGGAGGGCTATTTCAACGTCTACCGTGAAGTGGCGGAACAGGACGTGGCCGCGGTGCTGCACCTCGGGGACTACCTGTACGAATCGGGCAACGGCAGCAAAGGTGCGGAACTCGGGCGCGTGGTAGAGCCGCCGCGGGAACTCCTCACCCTCAGCGACTACCGCACACGCTACGCCCAGTACCGTGGCGATACCGATCTGCAGGCGGCGCATGCAGCCCACCCGTTTATTACAGTGTGGGACGATCACGAGGTGTCCAATGACACCTGGAGCAATGGCGCCGACAACCACGATCCCGCCACCGACGGAGATTTCGCCACGCGCAAGCGGGAGGCGATACAGGCCTGGTATGAATGGCAACCCGTGAGGCCACCCTCCGCGCTGGAGGAAATCATCTACCGCCGTTTCCAGTACGGCGATCTGCTCGACCTGCTGATGCTCGACACGCGTATCATCGGGCGCGACCAACAGCTCGACTATGCGGATTTCAGCACTGGCGGGCAGATTGACCTCGCCTCGGCCCGGGCCGCCATCGGTGCGGCCGAGCGCACCCTGCTCGGTGAAGACCAGCGCGCCTGGCTGCGCGAACAGCTCAGCGGGAGCGCCGCGCACTGGCAGGTGCTGGGGCAGCAGGTGCTGCTGGGGCGGTACCAGCTGCCGGCGCCCATTGTCGAGGCGCTGACCATCGGCGCATCAGGCGAGGACAGCCTCGCCGCAGCCACCACGGCGGTGCTGGCTGCGGTAGCGGCAAAAAACAAGAGCCCGGAGGAGCGCAGCGCCGAAGAGCAGGCGCTGCTGGATTCCAGTATTCCGTTCAACCTCGATCAGTGGGACGGCTACGAATACGAACGCGACCAGTTGCTGCGCCATGCCGTGGATGTAGGCTCACATCTGGTGGTGCTGACGGGTGACACGCACAACGCCTGGAGCACCCAGCTTACTACGCCGGAGGGTGCCATCGCCGGGGTCGAGTTCGGCGCCACCAGTGTGACATCCGACGGTTTCGAGAACACCCTCGGCGAGGAGGCAGCGGAACTTTTCGCCCCGCTGGCAGCCAGCCTGATCGATGATCTGCGGCGCGCCAATCTCATGAACCGCGGCTACCTGTATGTGGAGTTCAGGGCGGAAGAAGTGCGCGCGAGCCACCGCTTCGTCTCTACCGTGCAATCGCGCGATTACGTGATGGATGATGGCGGGACAATTGAACATAGCGTGGCGCGCGCGGATATGCGGCTGAGCTGACTACCGGTTACACTGGCGTTGCAGCATGTTGGTCTGCGATGTCAGTAGATGGATTCTACAAACCGTGAAACAGATTTCGCAATTTGCCTTTGCCGGCACTGTCGGTTATCTGGCCGACACGTTCACGCTATTGCTGGTGTACCCCTGGACAGGCGCCTACGCGGGTCGCTTCGTGTCTTTTAGCTGCGCGGTGTTGACCACGTGGCTGATAAACCGCTCGCTGACCTTCAGGCACCAGCGGGATGGCAAACCGATACATCGGGAGTTCTCATTGTACTTTCTCTCCATGCTCGGTGGTGGCGCGGTGAATCTCCTCTCCTATTTTCTGGTCGTGTATCTTTTCACCCTGCCGCCTTCCGCCCTGCCGGTTGCGGTTGCCGTGGGCTCACTGGCGGGCATGCTGGTCAACTATTCACTCAGCAAGCGCGTTGTGTTCACTGGCCGGCGCGAAAAAGATGTACCGCGATAAAGCGCTGTGCGGCTGTCACTGTTGCATGGCTCAATCGGGCTAGCGCAGAATCAACACCGGAACGGTGCTGCTGCCCAACATTCTGGTGGTGTTGCTGCCGACGATAAACTCCCTGATCCGCGAGTGACCGTAAGCCCCCATCACTTTGAGTTCTATCTCGAAACGGTGCTGAAAATCTACCAGCGCTTCAATGACATTGCCCTGCAGCAGGTGAGGCTGCACCTTGAGACCTGTACCGGACAGGCGCAAACAGGCCTCTTCGAGGCTCTTGCGATTTGCCGGCGTGTCATTGCCTACCATCACCATATGCCCGGGCAGATTGGCCAGCAAGGGGCTGCTGGCAACGCGGTCGATAGCCTTTAAGGCCGTGTCACTGCCATCATAGGCCAGCATGTAGTTACCCGGCGTCGAGAATTTACCCGTCGCCATCAGGATCGGCGTATGAATCCCGCGCACCACATTTTCCACATGGGTGCCGATGGTTTGCTGTTGCAGGTCGTGGTCACCGCCGAGGCGGCCGATCACGAACAAGCGGGTGATCTCTTCATACGCCAGCAATGCTTCCAGCAACTGATCGTGGCGCTGCTCGCCATTCACGGCTACCGCGCCGGCGGCCAGCGCCCTGTTCTTGCAGTCCTGGAGCACATGTTTGCCGTGTTCAATCGCCAGCCTGTTGCGTCTTTCATCCAGTGCCGTCAATTCTTCAAGCAGCTGTTCGCGGCTGCCGAGACCAATCGCGCCCGACAGATCTTCCGGCGCGTGTGTATGGGATTTCTCCAGCACATGCAACAGGGTCAATGGCGCATCCAGAACCTGGCTCGCCCAGGCCGCCGTGTCACACACCGCCGTTGAAATTGCGGAACCATCGATACAGGCGGTAATCCGTTGTTTTGTCATTATTGTTCTCCGTGCGTCAGTGGCCGGCCATCAGTTTCTCAACTTCTTCCGGGTTATCGTATACGCCGAATTTGTCGACTACAGTACGCGTCGCTTCATTCATGCCAATGACGTTCACTTGCGTGCCTTCGCGACGGAACCTGATCACCACCTTATCCAGTGCCGCTACCGACGTGATGTCCCAGAAGTGAGCGCCATATAAATCGATGGTTACCTGATCAACCACCTCTTTGAAATCGAAGGACTCGCGAAAGTGATCGGCCGAGGCAAAAAACACCTGCCCGACCACCGTGTAATGTCGGTGACCCTCTTCCATTTGTTCGTTCTTCACCACCATAAAGCGGCCAATTTTGTTGGCGAAAAACAACGCCGCCAGCAGCACGCCGACAAACACCCCGATCGCCAGATTATGCGTGGCGACCACCACCACCACAGTGGCGAGCATAACCACGTTGCTCGACAGTGGGTGCTTTCGCAGGTTCCGCACTGACTCCCAAGAGAAGGTGCCGATGGATACCATGATCATAACCGCGACCAGCGCCGCCATGGGAATCTGCTTCAGCCATTCGTCGAGAAAAACTACCATGATGATCAGGAACACCCCCGCGGCGAAGGCTGAAAGCCGCCCACGCCCGCCGGATTTGATATTGATAATGGATTGCCCGATCATGGCGCAGCCCGCCATACCCCCCAGCAGGCCGGCCCCGATATTGGCGATGCCCTGCCCCTTGCATTCACGGTTCTTGTCACTGCGGGTATCCGTGAGATCGTCCACGATAGTGGCGGTCATCATCGATTCGAGCAAGCCGACAACGGCCAGGCCAATGGCGTACGGCAGGATGATCTGCAGGGTCGTGAGGTTGAGCGGTACATCCGGCCAGAGGAAGATCGGCAGGGTATCCGGCAACTGGCCCATATCGCCAACGGTGCGGATATCCAGGTTCAGCAGCATCGCAGCCGCGGTCAGCGCCGTGATGCAGACGAGCGGTGATGGAATGACCTTGCCGATACCCGGCAGATAGGGAAACAGGTAGATGATCGCCAACCCGCTGGCCGTCATGGCGTACACGTGCCAGCTCACGTTGGTCAGTTCCGGCAGTTGGGCCATCAGGATCAGGATAGCCAGGGCGTTAACAAAGCCGGTGACCACCGAGCGCGACACAAAACGCATCAGCCCACCCAGTTTGAGGAACCCCGCGGCAATCTGGATTATACCCGTCAGCAGCGTGGCTGCCAGCAGATACTCCAGGCCATGCTGTTTTACCAGGGTAATCATCAGCAGCGCCATGGCCCCGGTGGCCGCGCTGATCATGCCCGGACGGCCACCCACGAAGGCAATCACCACAGCAATACAGAATGAGGCGTACAAGCCGACTTTGGGGTCTACACCGGCGATTATCGAAAAGGCGATGGCTTCGGGGATCAAGGCGAGTGCGACAACCATCCCCGCCAGTAGATCACCACGAATATTGGAGAACCAGTCCCGCCTGATTGTTTCTATCATTTATTACCTGCAAATTCATAACATTCATCTTGCCGCGCATACCGCGCTGCAAGTGAAAAAGGGCTAGCGGGAACTCTGGACAAGCCGGGCGGCCGCCCGGAACGTGGCGTTCAATCGGGCTGGGGATGTGACAACACGTTACTTGCACATGACAGCTTACAGCGAGGGGCGAGCAGAACCGGTACCTGGAAAAAAGAGCGGCAATCATACGCAAAAGCGGGCGTAATTCAACCGCCGGCGGAAACCGCGCCACCGCCTCGGCCGATGTACGCACAACCATTATCCTGGCGTGATTATCAGTGACTCGATGGTCGCTGGCATTGCCCGCGCATTCTTGACTATCATGCAGCCTGAAACACCGTTTCCACTCGCGCTCCGCTAAATCAAGAGAGGGTAGAATGCCAGAACTGGCCTTTATCCACGCGTCCCCTTTCTATGAACTCACCGCACTGATCGCCCTGGCTGCGGTCATCGGCTTTATTGGCGTACTGGCGCGCCAGCCCATGATCGTCAGCTTTATTGCGGTCGGGGTGCTGGCCGGGCCCTCGGCCCTGAACATCGTTCAATCGCAGGAGCACATCGAACTCCTGGCGGAACTAGGCATTGCGGTCCTGTTGTTTCTGGTTGGGCTGAAACTCGACCTCAAGCTGATTCGCACGCTGGGGCCGGTTGCGCTGGCCACCGGCCTCGGGCAGGTAAGCTTCACCTCGGTGTTCGGTTTCCTGCTGGGCCTCGCGCTCGGGCTGGATACCATCACCTCACTGTATGTGGCTGTGGCCCTGACATTCTCCAGTACGATCATCATCGTCAAACTGCTGTCTGATAAACGCGAAGTGGACTCCCTGCACGGCCGCATCGCTGTCGGCTTCCTGATCGTTCAGGACCTTGTGGTCGTACTGGCGATGATGGTGCTTTCGGCGTTTGGCGTTGGCGCGCAGGCGGATGCAGATACCTCCGTATGGCTGCACCTTGCCGGCGTTCTGACTTACGGATTGCTGATGCTTGGGCTGGTCTTACTTTTCATCCGTTATCTGGCTACGCCACTGGTCGGGCAGATTGCCCGCTCACAGGAACTGCTGGTCACCTTCGCCATCGGCTGGGCTGCGCTATTGGCGGCCATCGGCAGCCAGTTGGGTTTCAGCAAAGAACTGGGCGGTTTGCTCGCCGGCATCTCGCTTGCCTCCACACCCTTCCGCGAGGCGATCGTGGCGCGGCTGGCTTCACTGCGGGATTTTCTGCTGCTGTTTTTCTTTATCGCCCTGGGCTTGCAGCTCGATCTCGACCTGCTTGGCGCGCAGGTTGGCCCGGCGCTGGTGCTTTCCGTGTTTGTCTTGATCGGCAACCCGCTGATCGTGATGGTGATCATGGGCTGGATGGGCTACCGCAAGCGAACGGGCTTCCTGGCGGGCCTGACGGTGGCACAGATCAGTGAATTTTCCCTGATCTTCATGGCCATGGGGCTCACACTCGGGCACGTGTCCGCGGAGGCCCTCGGCCTGGTCACACTGGTAGGGCTGATCACCATCGCCATATCGGTCTATATGATCACCTATTCTCACAGTCTGTACAGCAGGCTTGAACCGCATCTGCACCTGTTTGAACGCAGCAAGCCCTACCGCGAAGACGAGTTGGAGAACTCGCAGCAACTCAAGGGCTCCCACGACGTCATCCTCTTCGGGCTGGGCCGCTACGGCAAAGCGCTGGCGCACTATCTGCTGCAGGAGGGCTACAACCTGCTCGCCATCGATTTCAACCCGCAAGAAGTGCGCCGCTGGCGCGAGCAAGGGCACCAGGTAATGTACGGCGATGCCAGCGACCCGGCATTCGTTGGCAATCTACCCCTTCAGGGTGTCAAGTGGGTGGTTTCCGCCCTGCCGCAGGATGCCATCGGTGTTACCCATGAAGATGCGCGTTTGTCCCTGATCGAGGGACTCAAACAGCAAGGTTTCACGGGCGGCATAGCGGTTTCCACGCAGCATCTGCATGACCGGGAAATGCTCAGAGACAAAGGCGCCACGCTGATCTTGCTGCCATTTTACGATGCTGCGGGAAGGGCTGTTGAACGCTTGAAATCAGCGTCTGCTGTCGAAAAGGCATAGGCCACCAGCCCGCCAGGAGCACTGCCCACAGCGGCATGACCTCCGGGCGCAGCGAGAAAACCCTGAGGTAATCAACGACCGGTATCAGCAAACAATCGGCATCAGTGAACAACAATCAGCGGCGGCAATTCTGCGGGATTTACGATGATATCCTGATGATTCACCAGAATATTGGAGTGGGCGAGTATGAAAGCACGCCCGGTGATAGTGCTTTCGACCCCCCTGTGGTGACTGACACTGACTTCTTTCTGCAGCTGGCCGATAAATTCGGTATTGCGGATGGATATAGTCCGTAATGACTGTCCGGTTTGCATCTGGCCTTTGGCGCAGTGATAGGCCAGCCTCGCCGCGGTACCGGTGCCGGTGGTGCTGCGACAAATAACATTGGGATGCACGTACGTGGCGCTTCTTGAGAAGAAGGCGTTGGGTCCTTCCTTTTCCAGGGGCCCCATAAAATGCAGGAACGGCAGTGGCCCGACATCACCCAGCTCCGGATGCTCGAAGCCCCGTTCCTTACAGATGGTTTCGACAATTCTGTGGGCGGCCGCGGCAAGCTCTACTTCTTCCGCAAGGGTCAGGGAAAAGCCAAGCTGCTCGGCATCCACCAGGGCATAAAAACCACCGCTGTAAGCGACGCTAAAATTGATGGGGCCAAAGCCCTTTATGTCTATGGTTTCATCGATAATATCAACATAACTGGGTAAGCCCTGAATGGTAATGGACTCAACGCGGCCACTTCTATTGCAGGCTTTGATATTCACCAGCCCGGCGGGCGACTCAAGCTTGAAACTCTGCTCCCCTTCCTGCATCTCGATCATGCCGCTCTCGAGCAGGGCCGTAGCGGTGCAGATGGTGTTTGATCCGGAGTAAATGGGGTAGCCCATCACCTCCATAATGATATAGCCATATTCCGCTTCCGGGTGGCAGGCGGGAACCACAAGATCGATGGACATTTCCGGAATCCCAAACGGCTCATAGAGCAGCAGTTTGCGCAGGCCGTCGGCATGGTCCCTTAAATACTCCATCTGTTGGCGAACGGTGTTGCCGGGTAGCGCCCCGACACCCTGGGTGACAATACGGCTGACATCGCCCCCGGCATGGGTATCGATCAGTTTAACGACATAGGTCGATTTCATGAGCGTCCCTCTCTCTGCAAAATCAAGGTGCAGAGTCAGTGCCGGACTGCAAATTCTTCGCCATGAGCCTGCCACTGGCTATCCGGCACGATGACGATTTTGCCCAGATAATCAGTGCTACGGTTTTCAGCAAAATACTGTTCTGCCTGATGCAGTTCACTGAGTCTGAACGCCCCGTGAAGCACAGGCTTCAGCTCTCCCTGGCGAATCCACTGCATGAGCTGGGCGGCTTCGTCCCTGGTGCCGTGGGAAACGCCAAAAATCTGAATCTGGTAAAGATAAATCCTGGTCCACAGCATTTCACTGACGTTGCCCGCACTGGCGCCAGCTATGGAGAGGCGAGGATAGTCCTGGCGCTGGGCCATATTCTGGGTCATGACATCCAGCAAAGGATTGATCATGTTACCGCCGGCCAAATCCATAACGGCGTCAATGATCCGGTTGCCGGTGGCTGCATTCACCGCGCTTATCCAGTCGCTCACCTGAGTGCGGTCCAATACGGTTTCCGCTCCCAGCTTTTTCAGACCTTCTGCTTTTCCTGGACTGCTGATGCAGTGGGGCACAGCTCCCATAATCCGGCTTAACTGCACCAGCGCGGTGCCCACGCCACCGCTGGCACCACTGATCAGCAGATGTTCGCCGGCTTTAACCTTCGCCGAAGTCAGCATGTGATAGGCGGTTTGGTAAGAGCACATACCCAGCGCGGCCAGCTCCGCATCTTTCAGCTCAGGGTTGGGTATCGCATAAAACTGGTCTGCAGGCACGCAGACGTACTCAGCGAAGCCGCCGTCGGCGCCATGGCCAAAATAATCCGGTGTCAGATTAATAGTGCGGCGCTGGTCGGAGTAAATATTGAAATCCAGTAACCCCCGCTCGCCCAGACGGGTGTCCGATACGCCTTCTCCTGTCTGCACGATGTGTCCGACAATGTCGGCGCCCTGGATGCGTGGAAACCGCAGGGTAGGAGCTTCTGTCATCTGAAAGGTAGTGACATCATTATTGTCATTGGTGGGGTACAAGCCTTCGCGCACCTTCCTGTCGGTATTGTTTTTCGCCGTGGCGGTAACCTGTACCAGAACTTCACCGGCGTCGGGTTTGGGTACAGGCAATTTCTGATACTGGAGTTTGTCGATGCCACCATGCCCGGTTAGCACCATGGCGGCCATCCTGGCGGGAACAGTCATAGGCCCTCCTGTTAAGTCCGTAGGATGAGGACTACCTTTATTAACCCTAGCAAACACATCAGCCCCTATCCAAGCCGGAAAGCTCACCCGGTACAACACCCATGTTACTCACGGGATAAAGTTACCGACCGGTGAAAAGGCCCAGTCAAAGGGGCCTCTCAGCACAGCGCAAACCAGGGAGTTTGATGAAAAAGGGTTTTTAGCAAGTAGTGGATGCAGAGTCTGTGCGCAGCATGCTGCGGCGCAAACGCGCATAACCAGAACAGTCCATGGCTTTTTGGCGGCGTGTACCAGCCACCCGAAAGCGCTTCAGTCCTCCTCGCTGCGCGGGGTGCCCATGAGCCCTTTGGCCGACGTCATGATGCGTAACGTGAAAAAGGTCAGGGCGCTCAGAATCAGCGCAATTTCGAATCTCCCGGTAGCTACGGATATCCCGATTGCCCCTGTCAACCACAGGCTGGCAGCAGTTGCCGTGCCAGAAACGAAACTCTCGCCTCGCACGACATTCTTCAGGATGGCGCCGCCACCAATAAAGCCAATACCAGTAATGATGCCCTGCATGACACGGGCTTCGGCATCGGTTGAGGTGAGAACCTGAAGGCCGACCAGCATATAGCCGCATGCGGCAACGGCTACCAGGGGGAAAGTACGCAAGCCCGCTGTACGCTCATTTTTTTCGCGGTCCCAACCGATCGGCAGCGCGAGAATGTAGGCAATCAACAGATCGCGAATGTGCAGCGCAACTATATTCCATTCAAGCTCGGGTATCAGGTCCATTCGCTGGCACCCCGGTTGCGCCCTGCCTGGCTTGCAATATTGTGCGCCGGGGCGGGCCCGGGCAGAGAGGCCGGCCGCGGGAGCCCGAAAGTGACCCGGGCTGAAGCCAGGGCCGGGCAGCCATCTTGTTTTGCCTGGCGGCTGGTGAGCATGGTAGGCAATTCACCCGCGCTTATCTGAAAGTATAGATCAAAGTATCTGCTGGCAGTGCTGGCAGTCAATGCCAGGCTGTGTTGCCGCGCAGAGGGTTCAAGCTGATCTCAACCCGCTGAAATAACGCTTTGCCGCGTCGTTCACCCACGGCGCCAGCAGCACAGTGGAGAGCATGGTGGGAATAGCCATCACGGCGTACATCCCCACCACCAGGCCATTCACCGTATTCAGCGACAACAGCGTACCGATGACAATCAGCGCGATATACACGGGCGTGTAGTAGTGCTGGCGGTGCGCACCAAACAGAAAGCCCACGCATTTTGCACCGTAGAACCAGAAGGCGATGATGGTACTGAAACTGAGCAACGCGACCATCAGTGTGATGAGAAACAGGCCGCTGCGGGGAAACACGCTGCTGATCGCCGAGGCGGTGAGGGACACTCCCTCGATACCGTCGCCCGCCTGCCAGACACCGGTAAGCAGAATAATCATGGCCGTGCAGGTACACACGATCAGCGTGTCGATAACCGGCCCGGTCATGGCGACGATGCCTTCGCGCACCGGTTGATCGGTGCGGGCGGCGCCGTGGGCCATGGATTCCGTACCGATGCCGGCCTCGTTGGAAAAGGCACCCCGGCGGATACCGATCATGATGGTTGTGGCCAGCGCACCGCCAGCCACGGCGTCACCCGAGAACGCGTCGCGCAGTATGAGTGACAGCACTGCGGGAATTTCGGCGGCATGTGTCAGCAGTACCCAGGCAGTCATGCCCAGGTACAATGCCACCATCGCGGGCACCAGTTTCACGGTTACTTTGCCAACCCGCTGTATCTTGCCCACCACCACCAGCCAGACCAGCAACGCCAGTACGCTGCTGGCACCGATGTCGAACGCCAGGCTGTTTTGCGTGCTGGCCCAGCCGGCGGGCATGGCAATACCTTCCCGCAACAGGGCGACGAGCTGATTCGCCTGAAATATTGGCAGTGTGCCGAACATGCCCGCCACGGCAAACAGCACCGCCAGCGGATACCAGCGTTTGCCCAGGCCTTCCCTGATCACATACATGGGCCCGCCGCGGAGCACGCCCTCGCTGTCGTAGCCGCGGTACATCACGGCGAGGGTGGCGGTATAGAATTTGGTGGTGATGCCGATCAGCGCGGTGACCCACATCCAGAACACCGCGCCGGGGCCGCCGACGGAAATGGCAATGGCAACACCGGCGATATTGCCGAGGCCGAGAGTGCCGGAAAGCGCTGTGGAGAGCGCCTGTGCATGGGACAGATGGCCGGGGTCCTGCGCACGATTGTAGCGCCCGCGCAACAGCGCGATGGCATGGCCGAAATGGCGGAAAGGGCGCAGGCGGGAATACAGGGTCAGGAATATGCCGCCGCCCACCAGCAGCAACAACATCGGTGTGCCCCACATTGCGTCGGCAAACTGGTTCAGGGCTATTTCCACGGATTCAAGCAGGTCCATCAGTATGCGGTGCCACTCTCACTATAGATGTCGGATAGGTGGTCGGGCAGGTGTGCGATTCAGCCCTGCGGGGAAGGGTTGCACAATCGTCCTGCCCGCGGCAACACTGAACACAGACCCGCAACACGCACGACGAAACCCGCCGGTAAAAAAACACAACGCAGCCCTCGCAGCTACTCATCCAGGCATTGCGCTACCCGGCGCTTCAACTCAGGTACCACTTCAGTCTCGAACCAGGGGTTTTTCCGCAGCCACAAGCGGTTGCGTGGCGAGGGGTGCGGCAGGGCGAAGTAGCGCGGCAGATGCGTCTGCCAGTCCTGCACCGTTGCAGTCAGTGTCTTGTGCTGCCGGCCCAGGTAGTAGCGCTGGGCATACTGCCCGATGAGCAGTGTCAGGCGAATATCCGGCAAACCGGAAAGCAATGCGGCGTGCCATTGGGGAGCACACTCCGGGCGCGGCGGCAGATCGCCCGAGCGCCCCTTGCCGGGATAGCAGAATCCCATCGGCATGATCGCAAACTGCCTCTCATCATAGAAAAGCTCGCTGCCTACACCCAGCCAGTCCCGCAACCGATCGCCACTGGCGTCGTCCCAGGGAATGCCGCTGGCATGTACCCGCGTGCCCGGTGCCTGGCCAATAAGCATGATGCGCGCGGTAGCGGCGGCGCGCAGAACCGGACGCGGGGCATGCGGCAGATGAGCACTACACAGTCGACAATTGCGCGCGTCTTCAAGCACGTCGATCAGGTTCAGGTCAGCCATATACACCTCGCCAGCCTATACAATGTTTTGAATAATTCCCGGGACAGTGGACTTCGCAATGTAACAACAAGACTTGCATGGATCACCCCGCGTCGATCAACAACCCGATATTGTGCTATCCTAGTAGTAACCGCGCATGCATTGCGTGGCTACTGAATGTCGGCGGAAAAGTGCGACACTTTCCTGGTAATAGCGTTCAGTCAATCGTACCCATCGTTACCAACAGCCGAGATACCGGTAAGTTTTACCGAGAAGGAGGCAACAAATGGAAGCGAAATCCAGTCAGCAAGAATATGAACAGGTAAGAGCGGATCTGAAAAAGCTCAGCGACGATCTTGCCAAACTCACCAAAGCCGTGGCCGAAGGGCAGAAGAGCAACATCAGCAATCTGCGCGATGAAGCCCGCCGGGAAGGCCGCGAGGCGTTTGAGCAGGTGAAGCAGCGTGGCGACGAAGCCATCAGTCGCGCGCGCGATGCAGGCAGCAAAACCCTGCACGAAGCCGAACACAAAATTGAGGAACGGCCGTTTCTCAGTATCATGATCATGTTTTTTGCCGGGCTGCTTGTTGGTCGCTTGCTGGACCGCTGACGATGCCTGATTCAGCCCGATTGCAGGGCCTCCTGCGCAAGGCCGCTGCCGGTTTCATCGGCTTTGTGCTGGCGCTGGTGTTGCTGGTCGCCCTGCTGACCACCGGCTTCTACATGCTCGTCAATGCCGCCACACTCGCGCTGGCCCCCTTCGTGGGCGAGGTCGGCGCGCTGGCGGTGACAGGCTTGTCGTGCCTGTTGTTACTGGCTTCAGGTTTCTATCTGCTGACGCGCCCGCCCGCGGCTAAAAAATCGGGCGATGCGCAACAGGCGCAGCCGTCGGAATCCTCGCTCGATGCGATCAGGGGTCTTGTGCGCAACAACCCACTGGAGGCCGCTGCCGCAGCGTTTACCCTCGGCGTGGTGGAGCAGAGCGATCCGCGCCTGAAGTCCATTATATTGCAGGGTGGGATGGCCCTGGCCAGAGAGGCGGAAGCCGAACAGGCACGCGCACGGAACGAGGCAGACGCGCCGGGCGAACCAACCCCTCGGGCCTAGCCAGCACAACGCACTGCAGCCAGGCCCGGGGCTCCCGGCGGAACGCGAGAGGCCTGGTCGAGTATCATTCCCGTGCAGATTAATGCTCTTCGCAGGAAGCTCCGGTGTTACAGCAAAACCGCGAGTTCACATTTTTGGTTTGAGAGTGCGCCTCAGTTGGGAAAATCCCACGCCCCGGCAGCGGCTTCAAGTTCGCCAGTGTCTGCCTCCAGCAGGAATCCGTTCTGCACACCTTCATCCAGCGCATCCAGCCACTGGCTCAGGAAGCTCTCCTTGGTGCCATACAGGCCCAGAACATCCCCGGCGCTGAAAGGCACCGTCCTGCCGAACAGACCACAGAAGAAGATACCGCTGTTCTCACTGTCCAGCGTGGCAACAGGCACATCCACCTGCGGCGAGCGCACGCCGCCCAGGGCATTGCCATGGACGTCGCGCGCCAGCACTACCGGCGACGACGAAACCGCCTCAAGTGGTGGTGCCGTCGGCGGCGCAACACCGGTTCTCAACCAGTTATCGAGCCCGTCGAAAGCCGCCTGCAGGATCCAGTGGTGCGCACCTGCGTTGATCGGATTGGCACAACCGAAGGGGTTGGTGGGAGCGCGCAGGAAGCCGAACATTGCCAGGGCGCCGCTGCCGTCGCCGGGGTCGTTCAGGCCCTGCAGCGTGTAGGCATCGGCGTGCGCCGTTCCCGCCATCTCCCACTGGCGGAACAGCGGTGTGTCGGGTTGACGCGCAGCCAGGTTTGAAACGATCACATCGCCCTCGGCCTGTACCACCATCACCGGCACATCGAGATCGTCGCGGATCGGCGCCGGCGCGGGGAAGTTATAGGTTGGCAGCGGTGGTTGCGAGATCGCTGCGCCGTAGCCCCATCGGCTGTGCACCAGGAAAGCGTCATACACCTGCTCCAGCGGCTGGATCGCATCGATGTAGGTGACCATGCGGAATGCCGATTGCGACTGGCCCGCGGCAATCACCCGCTCCGCCGTGAGGCCTCCAAGCAGTGGTGAGGCCGCTTCTGCGGCGCGCAGGCCGGCCTGGCTGTAGATGTCATACGAGTAGCTGTCTCCCGGGTGCGCAAGCGAGGCGTAGCGGGCAGCCGTCGCGGCGCCGTTCTTGAGGGCGTTTACCCCCGTTGCCTGGGCCGATACGCCGACCCATGCATAACCGCTGCGGACGAACTCGTTGTGCGCCATAATCCATTCAGGCGGGGAGTCGGCACCGGCGCTCACGTTCAGCCATTCAACGATTACCGTGCCGTTAAACTGGGCGGGATCAACCGGCCTGAGCACAACCAGGCGTGTCTTGTACGTGCCGGCAGCGCTCTCGGGGTTGGCGGTGACCATCAGCTTGCCATCACTCGGCAGAGGCAGGGTTGGCGTATAGCTGCGGGCAATGCCGTTGAGGAAGAACTCCTTCTTCTGGTAGCTGGGCGGCTGGAAACCGGTGCCGAGAGAAATACCGCTGTCCGGCTGTATCGGCCCCGTCACCTTGTGCCTGGCGAACACGGCCCGCAACGGCGGCACGCTCTCGCCCCAGAACGCGTAAACCGCCTGCGCGGCGACATTGAAACTGCATTCATTGCCGGTGGCGCTGGCGCAGTAATTACTCCAGCGATCGAACTGCCAGCCGGGGCGGGGTGTGGCGTAGTAGGTCTCCTGGTACGCGCCAACCACATAGTTCTCGGTACAGTTGTCCTGTTCCGCCTGAAACTCTTCCAGCAGACAGCCCCTGGTACCACTGGCAGAGCTGACATCGCCCTCCCCTGCTATCTCGATGGGGTGACTGCAGGCGTAGACGAACGTCAGTAATATCCCGATGCAAACACACTTCAGCAGAGTCATTTTTGCCATCCTGTAGCGATTTATTATCAAAGCCGCAACGCATTCACACTTGACTACAGCACAAGCCACCGGCTTCGTCAGTTCAGTGATTCATACTGGCTGTTCATTCCCGCTACAAGGCCGGGGGCGCTGGCGCCAGGAGAGTTCAGGCTAGTTCCACTGCAGCCCGAGTTGTTTGTCGAGCCAGATTTGCTCCAGCGCATAGAATATGGCGCGGTAGGCCTTCGGGGGGCTGAGATCGCCATCCGCGCTGATGCAATCGGGAAAGGTAAAGGCAAACCGGTTGAGTTCATCGTTATGGCGCACAATGGTTCCGTTGAGCACGGCTTTTTCGCCCTGGAATTCCACCGTAACCTCCACCGTCTCCCCGCGCTCTCCAAGCGGCTTGTCGGACTGCAGGAAGATACCCGTGAGGGAAATATCGAGCACGGTGGTATGCGCGGATGCGTGTTTTCCGGAAACGGAGACCCGTAATGCCTCGGCAGGGGTGTCCTTCAGCTGCCCAACGTCGAGACGCCAGCTCGATCTGAGGTCGGCGTATTCTGACAAGTACTGTTTGAGAAATTCCAGCAGCAGCGGTATATCGGCATTCTTCAGGACCGCCGCGCCGTGTGAATCGATTTCGACTCCCGCGTCAGTCTGCGAAATGGTCAGCTTTCCAAAGTTCAGGCTTTCCATGGAATTCTCCGATGTCTGCGCCACTTCTTATTGTATGTAAAACGCCAGCAATGTCCTGTGTAATATGGCCGGAACGGGCAATGATTGGCAATCCGCATGCCGGAAAGGAGCCGTGAGGGTGGCCAAAACAGGGAGTATAAACCCCCATTTTGCCGAAAAACCACCCGGCCACCCCCATTCCACGCGGTTTATCCCACTTTTGCTAACAATTTCAGAGCCTTGCCAGTGCGGCTCGAACCGGGTGGCGCACTGACCGGGGAGCTCAATGTATGTTAGATTTGCTTCAATGCCCTCATGCAGGAACGCCCATGAAGATCAAGCTATTGGCCGCGTTTTCGCTCATGCTATTGCATACTACGGGAGGATGGGCGCAGGGATCACAGTATCCCAAGTGGCATTTCGATGGCTACGGAACACTTGGCGTGGTCCATTCCAGCGAGGACCAGGCGGATTTCGTGGCCGACATTTTCGATCCCGACGGCGCCGGATACAACAGCGAGTTGAGCCCGGAGGTCGACAGCCGGCTCGGACTACAGGCTACTGCGGAGATCACACCCGACCTTGCCGCCTTCGGACAAATCATTGTCGAGCACCGCTATGACGGCACCTGGAAGCCGGAACTCGAATGGGCAAATCTCCGCTATGACTTCAGCGAGCGCCTGAGTGCCCGCGTGGGGCGCATGGTGCTGCCGACCTTCCTGGTATCCGAGTATCGAAATGTCGGCTATGCGTTGCCCTGGATTCGCCCGCCGCTGGAGGTCTATCGCCTTGTACCTGTGAGCAGCGCAGATGCGGTCAGTCTGGCCTATCGTTTCCGGGCCGGCGATTTCAACCATAATCTGCAGGCCCTGTACGGCCGGCGGGATCTCGATCTCCCCAATGAGTTCGGTGGCGAGGTGCGGGCACGCAACTCAGTAACGCTAGCTTATACGCTGGAGCGTGGAGCCATGACCTTCGCCTCCAGCTACAATAGAAGCGACTTGACCATCACGTCTTTTGATCCGTTGTTCGACGGCTTCAGACAGTTCGGTCCCCCGGGCGAGGCGATCGCGGAGCGCTTCAGCGTCGAGGACAAGCGCTCCGAAATCGTCAGCCTCGGGGCGCGATACGACCCGGGTGACTGGTTCGTGATGGGCGAACTAACGCGTTCAACCCATCGGAGCGTTCTGGCAGACAGCTACGGCATGTACGTCAGCGGCGGCTACCGTTTCGGTCCGATCACACCCTACCTGACACTGGCCCGAGTCGACGTTGATAGCGATACGTCCACTCCCGGCCTCCCATTGGAGGAGCTCCCGCCGGCGCTCGCCGCGCTCGCCGAGGGGCTCAACGCGGGCCTCAACGATCTGCTGGTCTCGACGGCGCCTGCGCAGAAAAGCGTGTCGCTGGGGGCGCGCTGGGATTTCGCGCAGAATTTCTCCCTGAAGCTGCAATTCGACCATATGGAACTAGACCATGACTCAGTAGGACTACTCATCAATCCGCAACCGGCCTTTGAGCCCGGCGGTACGGTCATGCTGTACAGCGCCAGCATCGATTTTGTCTTCTGAGATAATGACGATGTCGAGAATACTGTCATCAATGGGTTGCGCGCTTGCCCTGAGCTTCGCAGCCAGCGCGGTGTGCGCCGATGTGGTGGTCGTGGTCTCCCAACAAAGCCCGGTGACTACACTGAGCCGCACACAGTTGACCGACATCTACCTGGGTCGTATGAGTCGATTCCCGAATGGCGAGCCCGTTGTACCCATTGATCAAAAAGAAGGCACCGATGCGCGCGCGGCGTTCTACCGCGACTATCTCGGACAATCGCCGGCCCAGATCAAGGCACACTGGTCGAAGCTCATCTTTACCGGCCGCGGCCAGCCGCCGCGCTCGGTCGAAGACGGGGCTGCAATGGCCGAGTTCATCGCCGAACATCCAAAGGCGATTGGCTATACTGATTCAGACTACATTACTAGCGACGTGCGGATAGTCTCCATTGAGTAACGACGGGAAAACCATCGGCAAACCGGATCCGCCGAAGGAGCATGCGGTTACATCAAGCTGGCATCATCGCCTGGTGGAACCGCCAGTGCTGTTCACCGCCATCGCGGTGGCGGCGCTGGTTGTGATCTGGACGATAACCCTGAATCTCATCAATCGGGAGTATGCGTCAGCCGAACGCGCCGCCATTACCACTACTGCAGACCTCGCCGACACCTATGAGGCCCAGGTGGTGAGGGCCCTGCGCGAGATCGAACACACCTTGCAGCTCGTCCGCCACGAACTCGACGACACGCCGCCGGGCGAGGCGCTGCAGATACTGGCGGAGAAAGCACTTTTACCACCCGAGTTCATCTTCACTGTCAGTATTGCGGATGCCACGGAGAATATTATCGCTTCCAACGGCGAAGCGGCCGGCACAGGCGCAGTCCCCGCCGATCTTCTCCAGCGAGCGCGCGACAGCGAAGGAATGGTAGTCGGGCTGCCGTATCGCGCTTCAGCGGGCGGCGAATTTCGACTCCCCTTCGCCCGCCGCCTCGGAGCTGTCGGTGAAGCCTTCCGCGGAATCGTTATGGTCACCACGCATGCCGGCTATTTCGTCAGTGGTTATGAGCCCGATACCCTGGGCGAGCAGGGTGTACTCGCGCTCGTCGGCAACGATGGCGTATTTCGCGCGCGGCGCAGCGGCGACCAACTCGTCGCGGGCGAGCGTATCGATTACGCGTCGTGGATGTCGGCTGACGAAACAGGCGAGGCGGCACCGATGGTCGAGGTCAACCCCTGGGACGGCGTACGTCGCTATACGCTCGCCCGGGAGCTTTATGGATTCCCGATAGCGTTGGTGGTCGGGCTGTCCACGCGTGAGCAGTTGGCCACCGCCGCGCTACTCAAGCGCAGTTACCTGTGGCGCGCAGGCGGAGCCAGCCTGCTGGTACTTGCCGTCATCGCTTTGCTCGGCGGTTTGAGCTGGCAGCTTCAAAACACTCGCAAGCGCATCATGCAGGAGCGCATCGAGCATGCACGATACGTCGAATACCTCGCCTTCCACGACAATCTTACCGGGTTGCCGAACCGGGCCTTTTTTTCCCAGCTATTGATTCAGGGAATGCAGCAGGCGCGGCGCTACAACCGGAAGCTGGCATTGCTGTTCCTTGATCTGGATCGCTTCAAGACCATTAACGACTCCCTCGGTCACGATGCCGGCGATGAGCTGCTGAGCGAGGTTGCACGCAGGCTGCAAGACGCCGTGCGCGACAGCGATGTTGTCGCCCGCCTTGGAGGTGACGAATTTGTGATTCTGCTGCCGGAAGTCGGTGCCGGCAACCAGGTGACGCTACTGGCTGATCGTGCACTGACTGCGGTAAGCAAACCCTTCAAGCTTGCGGGACAGGAGTTTCGCGTGACGGTGAGCATCGGCGCCACGCTTTTCCCGGACGACGGCGAGGACGAGCAGACATTGATGAAAAATGCCGATGTCGCGATGTACCACGCCAAGGAAAAGGGCAAGAACAACTTCCAGTTTTACTCCGAGGAACTGAATGCCGATTCCCTGGAAAGGCTCGCACTGGAATCGAGTTTGCGTCGTGCTCTGGAGCAACACGAGTTTCAGCTCTTCTATCAGGCCAAACAGAATATGGCGACCGGGCGTATCACGGGCATGGAAGCTTTGCTGCGCTGGCAACACCCGGAGCTGGGCCTGATCATGCCGATGCAGTTCATTCCGATGGCCGAAGAAACCGGGCTCATTGTGCCTATCGGCCGCTGGGTGCTGGAAACCGCCTGCAGGCAGAACGTTGCCTGGCAGGAGCTGGGATTCCCGGAGCTCAGCATCGCGGTAAACCTGTCGGCGCGCCAGTTCCATGACGAGGAGTTGCTCGACACCATCAAGGACGTTCTGCGCGACACAGGCATGCAGCCGCAGTTGCTGGAAGTGGAAATAACCGAGAGCATGGTGATGCGCGATATGGTCAAGACCATCCATATTCTCACCGAACTCAAGCAGATGGGCGTTCGCGTCGCGATCGACGATTTTGGCACCGGCTACTCATCATTGTCCACGCTCAAGCAGTTTCCACTCGACACGATCAAGATCGACGAATCCTTTATTCACGATGTGATTCGCAGTGCCGAAGACAAAGGGCTGACCGAGGCCGTTATCGCTTTGGGTAAAAGCCTGAGTCTTACGGTAGTTGCCGAAGGCGTGGAGACAATGGAGCAGGCCGACTTCCTGCGCACCCATAGCTGTGATGAGTTTCAGGGCTTTTATGGCAGCGTACCGATGCCGGCGGAAGAGTTCGCCAATTTGCTGCAGTTGCAGATGCAGGCCCGAAGAAGCAGCTGAGCACAATGTCCGCAGACGGTATTGACGAACACTGCGGTGGCGGCGCCTGATTCCAATCGGTTGCAAAGCTTATGCCTCGACAAACTATAGTGAACGCCTGTTACTGGCTATTGCTCTACACCGCGCTTTGGTGGCTGTTGGCCGGACACGCGGGCTGGGGTTTTGGCGCAGTGGTTGTAGTGGCCGCTGTTGCGGCGTCGATCTGGCTCGACGCCGCGCCGTGGCGGTTCCGCTTGCGGGCGCTGCCGCAGTTTCTCCGATTTTTTCTGTGGGAGCTCTGTTTAGGTGGCTGGGATGTGGCGCGCCGTGCCTTGCATCCCCGGCGGCCGGTGGATCCGGCCTGGGTGATCTATCCGCTGAACTGTGACGACGCTCGCGTAAAACTGACGCTCTCGGCGATGGTGGGACTTTTGCCCGGCACATTGTCTTCGCGCTATGAGGAAGATCAACTCCATATCCATACCCTGGACAGGAATCAGGATTGGCTCACTACGGTGGCGGATCTGGAACGCGAGCTGGCATGCCTGTTAGGCGCTACCTGCGCGGAAGTGCGCAACTGATGGCGGCGCTGGGCGCCATACTGGTACTGACGATCGTCGCAGGCTTGTGGCGTGTCTGGCGTGGCCCTGCCCCCGCCGATCGGCTGCTGGCCGTTCAGTTGTTCGGCACGACAGGCACCGCCTTGTTGTTGATCATGGCGCAGTGGCAGGGTCAACCGGCGCTGCGGCATGTGGCGCTGGTGCTGGCGCTGCTGGCGGCTGCGGTCTCAGCGGCCCTGGTGCAGTACCTCCGACAATCAGGTTCCGGGAGAGCAGTACCCGGAGAACGCGACATGCCGGCGGAGCAGAGGAAATGATTGAAGGCTTGAGTTGGCTGGCGCTGGGCGCTGGTGCGTTCTTCTTTGTGGCGGGCACGGTGGGCATGCTGCGCTTTCCCGATGTGTATTGCCGCTTACACGCACTCACCAAGGCCGACACACTGGGGCTTGGTTTCGTGGTGTTGGGCCTGAGCCTGTTGGCAGAGAGCTGGCAAGCGGTGGGGATAATGCTGGTGATCTGGCTGCTGGTCATGGCTTCCGGTGCCACTGCCTGTCAACTCCTGGCCCGCCACGAGCGAGAGCGGGAGCTAACGCTGGAGCAGCCTGATGACGGCCACTGACTGGTTGTTTGATGGCAGTGTGGGGTTGCTGCTGATCGTGCTGTCGATCGCCGCGCTGTATGCCCGCAGTCTGTACGCCAGTGTGGTGGTCTTCATCGGTTTGGGGCTGGTTCTGGCATTGACCTGGGCGCGACTGGGAGCGCCGGATCTGGCCTTGGCGGAAGCGGCTATCGGGGCCGGTCTGACCGGGGCGCTGCTGTTTTCCTCCCTCGCCGAACTGGGTGATGAACGCCCTTCCTCATTGCGCGCCGTGCGCTGGCCGGCGATAGTGTTTGTGGGTTTGGTATTGCTGTTGCTGCTCCGCGCGGCCTGGGAGCTACCGGCTGAACCCGGCGCGCTGCCCGCATTGGTGGCTGCGCATTTGGCGGACAGCGGCGTCTCTCACCCGGTAACAGCCGTGCTGCTGAATTTTCGCGCATGGGACACGCTGCTGGAGCTGTTGGTGTTGGTACTGGCGCTACTGGGAGTCCGACAAATAGCCTCCACTCGCCCGTCTGCCTTTGCTCCCTGGCCGCTCCTGTTGGCGTGGACGCGATTTCTCGCCCCTCTGCTGGTGTTGGTTGGCGGCTATTTACTCTGGCGCGGCACGGCTGGTCCGGGCGGTGCGTTTCAGGCGGGGGCGCTGCTTGCCGCAGGCGCCGTGGTGCTGCGACTAACCGGTCTGTTGCCCTCGTTGCACTGGAATCTCTGGCCTTTGCGTTTGCTGGTTCTGCTGGGCTTCGGTGTGTTTTTGGCGGTGGCAATCGCCACGACGTGGACGGGTGAAGGCTGGCTCACTTACCCGCGCACCTGGAACGACTCGATCATACTAGGCATAGAAATCGCCGCGACCCTTTCCATTGCAGCCACGCTCACTTTGTTGATCATTGGCGAGCGCGAGCCCGCAGCACCGCAGGAGCCCACAGCATGACCACCAGCGTGTTCTATCTGAGCATCGGCCTTTGTCTGTGGGGTCTGGGGCTGCACGGACTCATGCTGGCGCGTCACGCATTGCGGCGCATTATCGCCATTAATCTCATGGGTAGCGGCGTGTTCATGGTGATGGTCGCCCTGGGATATCGAGGGGATACTACCGACCCGGTATTGCAGGCGTTGGTGCTAACCGGTTTGGTCGTGGCGGTCAGTGCCACCGCATTCGCATTGCGGCTGGCCTGCGCAGAAGCCGAGGCAGACCCTCGCGCCACCAACTCCGGCAACTCCCCCGACCGCAACGCGGAACGTGTCTGAAACCATGCGCGGGCCGATAGTTCAGTCAATGCAATGGGTGTCGGTAAAGGAGCCCGAATGACCTGGGCTTTGCTTAGCATGCTGGCACCGCTGGTCACGGCGATCGTGCTATTGCTCAGCTATTGGCGCAATCCACTCTGGGTGATTGCTGCCAGCAGCATCAGTTTGGTGGCGGGCGCTAACGCCCTGCGCCAGGTTCTGGATGGCGGGAATCAGATGCTGTTTCTGGGTGGCTGGGAGGAATCCCTCGCCATCCGCATCTATCTGATGCCGGTGAGTGGACTGCTGTTGGTGTTCACCGCACTGGTTCATTTGCTGGTAGCGGTTTACGCGGGGCGCAGTCGGCACAGTCGCACCCGCAACACTGACTACTGGCCGCTGTCGTGTTTGCTTCACGGCAGCCTGGCAGCGCTGTGGTTATCCAGCGATGTATTTAACTGGTACATCACTCTGGAGCTCCTGGGGCTCGTATCGGTGGCCATGGTGTGTTTGTCCGGCCCCCGGGCATACAGCCCGGCGTTGCGCTATCTGCTGCTCTCTCTGGCGGGGTCGCTGTGCTACTTACTGGGCGTGGCGCTGATTTATGGTCGCTACGGGCTACTGGATATCCATCTGCTCGCCAATGTCACCGTGGCCGATGCACCCACCACGGCAGCCCTGGTACTGATGACCCTGGGGCTGATGCTGAAAGCTGCCCTGTGGCCGCTACATTTGTGGCTGCCTCCGGCGCATGCCAGTGCGCCCACCGCGGTGAGTGCGCTGCTTTCAGCCCTGGTGGTGATAGGCCCTGTGTACATTCTCTGGTTATTGTGGACGCGCATAGCGCCAACCGAACTGGGGCAAGCGGCGGGCTTGTTGCTGGCGGTGGCTGGCGTGCTCGCGCTGATATCCGGAGGCTGGTCCGCTCTGCGCACCCCTTTTATCAAAACGCTGGTGGCCTACTCTACCGTGGCGCAGTTGGGCTATGCCCTGCTGGCTTTGGGCCTGCTGCTGTACTGGCAAAAGCCCGACCTGCATGTTGCGCTGTGGCTGTTTGTCATCGCCCATGGGTTGGCCAAGGTGTCGATGTTCCTGGCGGCAGGCGAGATGCAGGGCACCCTCGGCAGCCGCCGCATCTCCGCACTGAAAGGCGCAACGCAAACCCTGCCTGTAGGCATGTTCGCGTTTGCCGTGGCCGGGGGCAGCTTGATCGGCCTCCCGCCCAGCGGCGGCTTCCTGGCCAAGTGGGTGCTTCTGCAACCACTTTTTTCCGAGCCTGCGCATTGGCCCTGGGCCCTGGGCGTGCTGATTGGCACCCTGATGACCGCCGCCTATGTGTTTCGGGTGGTGGCTCCGGCTTTTGATCGCGCCGAACCTACCCAACCCGACTATGATCCCGACCATTTCGCGCAATGGCTGGCCATGTTGCCAGCGCTATTGGTCTGGGGAATGGCATTGATCGGTGAGCCGCTGATCCTGTGGTTAACGGGAGTGACGGGTTAATGGTGGCCTGGACCAGCCTGCTACCACCCGCCATCGTGCTGAGCTCGCTGGTACCTGGCCTGCTGATTTTCACACTGCGGGAGGAGCAGCACCGCCTGAGAATTCTGCTCAACCTGCTCGCCGTGCTGCTCAAGCTCAGCCTGGTGGGGCTGATGCTCTACGGCGTAAGCCAGGGGCTCTACTTCCGCTTTGCATTGCCGTTTTTGCCCGGTGGCGAACTGGTGCTGCAGGGTGATGCGCTTTCACTGCAATTTGTCGCGTTGTCCTCAGTGCTGTGGCTGGCAACTACGATCTACGCGATTGGCTACCTGGAAGATTCGCCCCTGAGGTCGCGCTTCTTCGGCTATTTCAGTTTATGCGTCAGCGCCACGGTCGGCGTGGCACTGGCGGGAAATCTGGTGACGTTTTTATTGTTCTATGAACTGCTCACCCTGGCCACGTTTCCGCTGGTGGTGCATCGCGGTACAGACCGCGCACTGCGTGCCGGGAAGATCTATCTCGCGTACACCTTGGGCGGCGGCGCACTGGCATTGATGGGTGTGGCACTACTGCATGCGTTGGTAGGCAGCCCGGACTTTAGCGCCGGTGGTTATCTGCAGGCGCTGGGGGCCGGGCATCACACCAGCTTGACCCTGGCGTTTGTCTTATTGATTGCGGGGTTTGGCGTAAAGGCCGCGTTGGTGCCGCTGCATGGATGGCTGCCCATCGCCATGGTGGCGCCCGCGCCGGTGAGCGCTTTGCTACACGCTGTGGCTGTGGTTAAGGCAGGCGCCTTCGGCATTATACGGGTTGTGTACGATGTATACGGCATAGACGCCATGCGCTTGCTCCATCTGGCGCAGCCGCTGCTATGGCTGGCGGCTATCACAATTGTCTACGGTTCTCTCAAGGCGCTGCAGCAACAGGAACTGAAAAAGCGCCTGGCCTATTCCACCATCAGCCAGGTGTCCTACATCACTCTGGGAGTCGCGTTGTTGGGGCCGCTGGCGGCGGTGGGGGCGCTGGTGCACCTGGTGCATCAGGGCCTGATGAAAATCACCCTGTTTTTTTGCGCCGGCAATTTCGCGGAGACGCTTAACGTACACCGGGTGACGGAAATGAACGGCATCGGGCGACGAATGCCCCTGACAATGGCGGCTTTCACAGTGGGTGCGCTGGGTATGATTGGTGTACCGCCCATGGCGGGATTCATCAGCAAATGGTACCTGGGCATAGGTGCTTTACAGGTGGAGGAAACCTGGGTGCTGGCTGTACTGGTAGGTTCCGGGTTGTTAAACGCGGCTTACTTTCTGCCACTGGTGTATCGCGGCTGGTTCGCAGAACCCAATGGGCGCTGGCAGGAAAACGCCGCATTGCGGGGGTCGCCCGGCTGGCGGGAGACCCACTGGATGCTCCTTTGGCCTGCCCTGTTTACCGCCACGCTGGCGTTGTTGTCGGGCTTGCTGGCAGGCGCGGATATCAGCCCACTGGCCTGGGCGCAACTCATCGTGGCGCGGACGTTCCCGCTATGACCGGGTTTGCCTGGTTGCTGGTCCCCCTGGCGCCCTGTGTGGGCCTGGTGCTCCTGCGTTGGCAGGACCGGGTGATTCCATGGCTGTGGCTGAGCTGCGTTCCGGCGCTGCTACTGGCGTGCTGGCCGGCGCAGCCGTCCTCTTTCTCGCTGCTTTGGCCGGGCACACGCTGGGGAGCCGACGATCTGATGGCCCGGGGATTTCTGGGCTTCAGCGCGCTGCTCTGGGGCTGCGCCACGATCTTCGCGGCAGTCAGTGAACGCAGCCACCCGCGGCGGCAGAAATTCTGGTTGTTCTGGCTGCTCTCGCTCAGCGGCAACCTGCTGCTGGTAATCGCTCAGGATGCCGCCAGCTTCTACGTGGGCTTTAGCGTGATGAGCCTGGCGGCTTACGGACTGGTGGTGCATCTGGGAGGCCCTGGACCACGGCAGGCCGGACGGGTGTATCTGCAACTGGCGGTACTCGGCGAGATGCTCCTGTACGCGGGCATTATGCTGCGCATCCATGAAGCCGGCGGAGCTATCGGCGCAGGAAACTGGGGAGTCGATGACTGGAGCTTTATCGATTGGGGTTTCGACCACTGGCAGAGCGTGCCAATTGGCGGACTCACCGCGATACTCTTACTGCTGGGTTTTGGTCTTAAGGCGGGGTTCTGGCCGCTGCATGTGTGGCTTCCCCTGGCGCATCCGGCGGCGCCTGCGGCAGCCAGCGCGGTACTCTCGGGCGCGATGATCAAGGCGGGCATACTCGGCATCTGGCGTTTCACACCCGTGGCGGATGCCGGGCTACAGAGTTGGGCCATAGCGGTATTTGCGATCGCCATGTTCAGCGTGTTTTACGGCGCGCTAATGGGTGTAATACAAACCCGCGCCAAGGCCGCACTCGCCTACTCCTCGGTGAGTCAGGTGGGCTTTCTGCTCGCTATCGTCGCCCTTGCCTGGCTGCAACCAGGCGCCCGCGAGGCGTGGGCTATCGTGTTGGTACTCTATACCGTCCACCATGGTCTCGCGAAAGGCGCGCTATTTCTGGGAGCCGGGCTCAGCAGCCACTACGCGATGCGCCGAATGCATTGGCTGCTACTGGCATTACCGGCCCTGGCGCTGGCCGGCCTGCCGTTTACCAGCGGTGCAGCAGTGAAGCTGCTGCTGAAGGACGGCATCACCGCCACCCCGCTTGTCCACTGGTTGCCGCTATTGTCGCTGGGTTCCGTGGCGACGGGACTGGTGGTAGCTCGCGCGCTTTGGCTGATGTATCAAACGCAGTGCCAGCTAAGGCAGGACGCTGCCAGCCGCAGAAAACCGCCGCCGGGTATGCTCTACCCCTGGCTATTGTTGAGTACAACGCCACTGTTACTGGCAGTGTTGCTGCCCGCGATGCGGTCGCTCTTGCCAGCCAGCCTGGAGCTGGATAAATTGTGGGCGCTGCTGTGGCCAATATTGTTAACAGCCGGGGTGGTGATTGTCGCACTGCGCCGTGGCTGGAGGCTTCCCGCCCGGTTAACGCATCTGCCCAATCCCGCTCGCCATGTATCACTGCGTTTGAAACGCCTGCTCCTGCGTCCACCTGTGCCGGACATTGATCCGGTTTTTGACCTCGGCGCGTGGCGGCGCCGGGAGCGAAGGTGGAATCGTTTCTGGCAACAGGGCACCGTGGCTGTGAGCGTGTGGTTGATTTGTGCAGCGCTGTTGGCAAGTTTGTTAGTGGGGTGGTTGGTCGCGCGATAAGTGACGGCTCTTTGCCTGCCTACAGTTCGTCCATTCGGGCTACCTGATGCACCAGGCGTTTCGTCTCCTGCTCCTCCATATCCAGCAGCGATTGCATAAGTTCTTTCGCCTCCGGAATTTCTGCCTTGCCAACCAGGGTTCTGTACAGGCTGATGATCTCCTCGTGGAAGTCGAAAACTTCAGCACTGATTTCACCGGCATCCAGTTTGGCGTAATGATCATCGCATACCAGATGCGCGGTGATGGGATTGTGCGGCATGTAGTCATAGACAAAAGTGCGCGCCGCCTTGGGGTCGGCCTGCTGTGCAAAGGCCGCAACCATGCTTTCCATTTCAGCTTCGTGCGACGCCAGATAGTCAAGCAGCATTGCGGCACGCTCAGCAGTATGGCGCCTGGCACAATGCGCCAGACACTGCGACAGATCGGCGTGCAAGGTCCGGGTCCACTCAATAAGGTCAGAAAATGTTTTGATCTGCATGCTCGGGTTCTCCTGGATGATTAAAGCGATTCATGCTGTTAACGGGTCTCCTCCAGTTTGATCACTCGCAGCCGAAGCGCGTTGACAATGACGCTGACTGAAGACAGAGACATGGCTGCCGCCGCAAAAACGGGCGACAGGAGAATTCCCGTGAACGGGAAGAGGACGCCAGCCGCGATGGGTACCCCCGCCGAGTTGTAGAAAAAGGCAAAGAACAGATTCTGACGGATGTTGCGCATGGTCGCCAACGACAGCCTTCGAGCGTAAACGATGCCCATCAGGTCGCCCCGCAGCAGGGTGATTCCGGCACTTTCAATGGCCACGTCGGTACCCGTGCCCATGGCCACACCCACATCCGCGGTCGCCAGCGCCGGCGCATCGTTAACGCCATCACCGGCCATCAGTACAACGCGGCCCGCGTCTTTCAGACCCTGGATAATTCTCCCCTTGTCTTCGGGCAGCACCTCCGCTTCCACCTCATCGATATGCAGCTTCCGGGCAACCGCCTCGGCCGATGTGCGGTTGTCACCCGTCAGCATCACCACCCGGATACCCTCTTTCTGCAGGGCTGCTATGGCGGCTTCAGTGGTTTCCTTGATGGGGTCGGCAATGGCGAGCAAACCGCAGACTCTCCCGTCGACAACGGCGAAAATCACCGTGGCGCCACCTTTACGGAGCTGCTCGGCATCGTGTTCAAAGGCAGCGGTATC
This sequence comes from uncultured Halieaceae bacterium, assembly GCA_963976655.1. Lineage (GTDB taxonomy): Bacteria > Pseudomonadota > Gammaproteobacteria > Pseudomonadales > Halieaceae > Marimicrobium. The sequence goes on along the minus strand of CAXBLB010000005.1, from coordinate 87,424 downwards.
GACGTTCTCCGACTCCATCAACAGCCTGTTGCCCAGCAACACCCGCTGGCCATCGATTGTGCCGGTTACACCTTTACCATTCGGGGAATCAAAGTCTTCTGCGTCTGGCAGGGTCAGGTTCATAGCTTTGGCCTGGTCGAGAATGGCGTGGGCCAATGGGTGTTCACTGCCCTTTTCCAGACCGCCGGCGAAGTACATCAGGCGTTCCCCGGTGAGCCCCTCAGCGGGAACGAGCCTGGTCACCTGTGGCTTGCCCTCCGTCAGCGTGCCCGTCTTGTCCACCACAACAGTGTCTACCTTCTCCATGCGTTCCAGCGCTTCGGCATCGCGGATGAGCACGCCACTTTGCGCCCCGCGCCCCACCCCGACCATGATGGACATGGGCGTTGCCAGCCCCAGTGCACAGGGACAGGCGATGATCAGGACACTGACTGCCGCAATCAGGCCGAAGGCCATCGGTGGAGTGGGTCCAACCATTGACCAGACGACAAAGGCGATGACAGCGATACCAATCACAGCGGGTACAAACCAGCCGGCCACTTTATCCGCCAGACCCTGGATCGGCGCACGGCTGCGCTGGGCACTGGCCACCATCTGTACAATCTGGGACAGCATGGTGTCACGGCCCACCTTGTCGGCACGCATGATGAAACTGCCCTGCTGATTGATGCTGCCGCCGATCACCTGGTCACCCGCTTCCTTGGCGATCGCCATAGACTCGCCGGTCACCATGGACTCATCCACATTGGAGCGGCCCTCGAGCACCTCGCCGTCGAGCGGCACCTTGTCGCCGGGACGCACTCGCAGACGATCACCCACTTTGACCTGCTCGAGCGCCACGTCAGATTCACCACCTGAATCGTCCAGTTTGCGCGCAGTGGCCGGGGCGAGGTCCAGCAAGGCCCTGATAGCGCCGGAGGTTTTTTCCCGCGCACGCAGCTCCAGCACCTGCCCGAGTAAAACCAGCACCACGATCACGGCGGCGGCTTCGAAATACACCGCGACCGAGCCATCCGCCTGTCGAAAAGCATCCGGAAACAGCTGGGGCGCCAGCGTGGCCACCAGGCTGTAGATCAGCGACACACCGGTGCCGATGGCGATCAACGTGAACATGTTCAGGTTGCGGCTGACGACGGATTTCCAACCTCTGACAAAGAAGGGCCAGCCGCACCAGAGAACCACGGGTGTCGCCAGTGTCAGTTGAATCCAGTTGGATATCTGCGGCGCCACGATATGATCGAGGCCGAGAAGGTGTCCGCCCATTTCGAGCAGAAATACCGGTAGTGTCAGCGCCAGGCCTATCCAGAACCGACGGCTCATATCCCTGAGTTCCTCGGAGGGGCCCTCGTCCAGGCTGACAACCTCGGGCTCGAGGCCCATGCCACAGATCGGGCAATCACCAGGCCCCTGCTGGCGGATCTCCGGATGCATTGGACAGGTATAGATCGCGCCCGGCGCTGCCGGCTCAGCCTGCTTCTGGCTTTCGTCGAGGTACTGTTGCGGATCTTCGTCAAACCGGGATTTGCAGTGCGAGGAGCAGAAGTACCAGGTTTTACCACCATGCTGGCTGCGATGCTCCGCCGTGTGCGGATCGACAGTCATGCCACACACCGGATCCCTGGCGGGGTGTTCCCCCGGACGCCGGTTGTCGCAGGCGTGAGCGTTCTGGTGCTCAGTCATGCTGATCTCCCGTTTGCATAGACGGCCAACCCAATACTACATGCCAGCGGTTGCCAGTCACAAAGATGCGGTCAGTCCGGTTCCACGTCGACGAAGTGCTTCTGGTGGTCGTCGCTAAGCGGCAAGCGCCAATCTATGGAAGACAGCTATCACGGTCTGTGCGCTATCCGACATTCGCTCCGGTTGCGACGATACGGTTTCCCGCCGGCTTGAAATCTGTCGGGCAATCCCCTTAAATGAAACCACCGTTTGACGGGGTGAGCCGCGCCCTGGCGGGCTCTTCAAGTCGGTCACCGGATGGCAATGGAAAAGCTGGGTACATTCCGCATCACCGGCGAAGAGTCGCTTGCATTCGCCCGAGCTTCGGGCGATTACAACCCCCTGCATCTCGATCCACTGGCCGCGCGCCGCACGCAGTTCGGTCACACTTTGATCCACGGTGTTTGCGGCACCCTGCGCGCACTGGATATCGCTTTACAACATCAGACCGCCCCCGTCACCCTGCGCAACCTGCAGGTAAAATACTCGAAGCCCGTGGGTCAGGATGTAGACATCACCGTTTACGAAACAGCGTGCGATTCGGGCCGGTGTCTGGAACTTTTCGCGAACGATACGCGCTGCCAGATTATCGAACTGGACACCGGGACAATTGCGGCGACTGTTCCCGAGCCGGCGAGAAGGGGTGATCAGCCGCAAACTGCATGTCGCGAACTGGATATCCGCGCATGCGAAGGTCTTTCGGACGCAGTCGACCTGCGGCCTGGCACAACAGAACTGCCGGCATTGTTCCCCAACGTCTGCCGCGTGCTACCGGCCGGACAGATCTCGTCGATCATCGCGTGCACCGAAATTGTCGGCATGCGCTGCCCCGGCCTCCACTCTGTATTCGCGACACTTGAGCTGCTGTTTCCCGGCGTCGTGGACGGCTCTCTCTCCAGTCTCGACTTTCGCGTCACTGCGTCCGATTCGCGCATCAACCGGGTGGTCATGGCGGTCGAGAACGGGTTTGCGCAGGGCACAATAGAAGCCTTCTTCAGACCGCCACCCGTGCGTCAGGCGCCGTTCACCGTCGCCTGCGACCGGGTAGCGGCAGCGGAGTTTGAAAACCAGACTGCACTGGTTATCGGGGCATCCCGGGGCCTCGGCGAGGTGATCGCAAAGGCGCTCGCCGCGGGAGGCGCCAGGCTCATGCTCACCTATGCCTCAGGCGCCGCCGAAGCCGAGAGCATCGCGCAAGAGATTGGAGCAATACGCGAGCGACCCGCAACCTGCCAGTACGATGTGCTGGCTCCCGCCTCGAGCCCGGCCTTCGATGCATTCCTGTCGAATGCTTCACACATCTACTACCTTGCATCACCCCTGATCCGCAAGGGCGAGCCGGGAGGGCGCGACGCAGCACTGTTCCAGGCCTATCACCGCTTTTACGTCGACGGACTTGCGGCACTGCTGGAGAGGCTGCGGACGCAACGTGAAGCAAACACACCGCTAGCGGTATTTATTCCTTCCAGCGTTTTCCTGGAGAGCGATATAAAGGGCTTCGGCGAGTACATTGAGGCCAAGCAGGCTGCGGAGTCTTTCGTCGAAGGCTATGCGCAAGAGCATCCGCATACGCATTTCCACGCGCCGCGACTTCCGCGCCTGCATACAGACCAGACCAGCGGCGTGCGCGGCATGGACCCAATGCAAACCCTGGAGATAATCATCGACACTCTGCACACGCTCTACGGCCGCCAGGCCCAGCCAGCGAAAGATTGATCCAGTCCGCTATTCCACGACTGGATCACCTTTAGGGTTTTACAGGCCCCGGTCCGGTACGCGGCGATTCCTCCACACTTTCCTCGGGAATGGTGGGGTGAAACTCCTCTTCGGCCCGGAGTTGGGCCTCCCGTTCGGATTCCCGCAGCAGGAGCCTTTCAATCCGGCTGCGCAGCAGCTGATCCTGCTGCTCCCGACGCCGGAGCTCCTGCTGCAGGTCCCGGTGCAGTGCTACCGCCATCAGCACCATCAACAGCATGAAGGGAAAGGCCGCCAGGATAGACAGCGTTCTCAGTCCCATCAGGCCGCCGCTGAAGAGCAGAACCGCGGCCATCAGCAACTGCAGCACGCCCCACAGAACGCGCACGAACCGGGTTGGATTCAGCACCCCGTTGGAGGTGAACATGCCCAGGACGAAGGTGGCGGAGTCGGCGGAGGTGATCAGAAAGACCGATACCAAAACGATGGCGGCGATGACCGCGTAGAAGCCGCCGGGGAGCTGCTCAAGCAGCGCGTACAGGCCGGCGGGAACCTCCTGCGCCACCGCGTCTGCGATACCGCCGGCGCTGAACAGTTCCACGTGAATGGCGGAACTGCCGAAGGTGGAGAACCAGAGCATACTCAGCCCCACCGGCATGAGCATTACCCCGCTGATAAATTCGCGGATGGTGCGCCCGCGGGATATCCGGGCGATAAAGCTACCGACGAAAGGCGCCCAGCTCAGTCCCCAGGCCCAATAGAACATGGTCCACTGTTCAACCCAGTTATCACTGGAGTAAGGCGTTGTCACCAGGCTCATCTCGATAATATTGCCCAGGTATTCGCCCACGGTCTGGGTCAGGTCGCTGAAGATGAAAGCGGTGGGGCCCTGAATCAGCACAAACAACATCAGCCCGGCGGCCAGTGCCATGTTCAGATTACTCAGATAACGGATGCCCTTGTCCAGCGGTGTCATTGCCGAGAGAGTAAACAGTACGCCGATTCCGGCAATTATCAGAAACTGCGAGCTTACACCGTAGGGGACAATTTCCATCCGCGCGAGTCCGCTGTTGATCTGTAAGGCGCCCAGTCCCAGTGTGGTCGCCACACCAAAAATGGTAGAGATCACGGCGAGGATATCGATGGCCTTGCCCCAGGCCTTGTCCACCCTCGCACCCAACAGCGGTCTGAAGGTTTCGCTGATCAGGCCGTGACTGTTGTGGCGAAACCGGACGTAGGCGATAGCCAGCCCCACCAGCGTGAAGTTGGCCCACTGGTGAAAACCCCAGTGGAAAAAAGCATAGCGCATCCCCAGTTGCGCCGCTTCCGCCGTGCGCGGCTCGCCGATGCCGAGCGGCGGCGCATTAAAATGCATCATGGGTTCGGCTACACCCCAGAACACCAGGCCCACACCCATGCCGCCGGAAAAAATCATGGCGAGCCAGCTCGTGTAGGAAAATTCCGGTGGTTCATCCTCGGCGCCCAGCTTGAAACCCCCATAGCGGGAGATGGCCAGGAAGGCGGCAAAAATTACGAAGCCGCTGGTCACCAGCAGGTACATCCAGCCCACCTTGACCGCCAAGGTGTCCAGCACTTGCTGGGCAAACTGTTCTACCGCCGATGGATTGAACGCGGTGAAGCTGACAAAGCTGGTGATGAGCACTACCGACAGATAGAACACCGGGCCCACTTCCCCCAGCGTCTGCCTTACATGGTAAGTGATACTTTGCACGGTGCTTCCCCTGAGAGTGCTATACGTTCAACTCAACGCCTTTGCCAAACCAACGGTAGCACACTCGGAAAGATGCGTTGCGGACTCGATCACCGGGCTACGTTCCGGTACGCGAAAGGCAGCATGGGATACCTATAGCGGAACAAGCCGCCACTGCGGTTTTTTGGTACGCTGGGAGCTTCGTTTCTCTAACCCCACGCTTGCGAGGCTTGCCATGTTTACCGGTAGTGAAACAAAAGTTCAGCAATTGATGGTGGTCGGGCTGGCGTGCCTGCTAAGCGCCTGCGATCAGGGGCCGAAGTCGGGCAGTGGCTTTGTACTGCCCGAGGGCGATGCCGCCGCCGGTGAGGCCGCCTTCGTGCAATTGCACTGCAACGATTGCCACAGCATCGAGGGAAAGGCGACTCTCAAACCGGAAGGGAAGCCATTGATGAGTGTCAAACTGGGCGGCCCCACCTCGCGGATTTCCACCTATGGCGAGCTCGTCACCTCCATCATCAATCCATCCCACAAAGTTTCCCGCCGCTACGACAGGGAGCCCTACGTCCAGGCGGGTGAATCTAGCATGCGCAACTACAACGAATTGATGACAGTTGCCCAACTGGGTGATCTGGTAACGTTCCTGCAGCAGCAGTATGCACTGGAACCCTTTGCCGGACCCTCCTATATTTCCTATTACCCGAGGAACGAGGAAGTGGGAAACTGATATAGCAAAGCCCAGAACTCAAGGTAGTTTAAGTGCCTCTACACCAATGACTTCGAAGTGTAGGCCCGGGGTGCGTTGATATAACAGGGTAACTCTGATGTGCTGCCGTGAGGTCGCTCACGACATCTTTGCGATCATCTTATCGAGTTCCTCGGCCATCGCCGCGAGCACCTTCTTGCGCACGAATAATTTATTCGCGGCATAGGCAGGCCCCGGCAGCCTGGCGAGTTGCGTGGCGACTTCCTGCGCGCGCGTATCCAGTTGCGCCGCGTCAACCACTTCGTCCAGGAAGCCGGCGGTAATTGCCTGGTCAGGCGTGAAGATTTCGGCCTGTATCGCCGCACGCGTCATGAACTGCGGCGGTATGCGCGATGCGGTCAGCTCCAGCAGGGTATGCGGTAACTCCATGCCAATGGCCGTCTCGGGCAGGGTGATCTTGTAGTTGCCGCGCGTCCCGATGCGCGAATCGCAGGCCATGATGATAAACGCGCCCATGGCGATGCCGTGCCCGGTACACGCGGCCACCAGCGGCAGAGGAAAGCCATACAGGCGTATGAGCAGTTGCATGCCCTTGGTAACCATCGACATCCCGGTGGCGGGGCCCTTCTCGAATTCGGCAAGATCGAAGCCCGCTGAAAATATCCCGTCCCGCCCGCGCAGGACAACCGCGCCCACTTCCTCCTTTTCGGCGCGATCGAGTGCCGCGTTAATGGCGTCCAGAAATTCATGACCAACAACATTGGCCTTGTCGTCATCAATGCGAATGATCGCGATGTTGTCTTGCGTTTCGTAGTTCATATTCTTCCCGGTCTCATTGTGCAACTCGGATCCTAAAGGCGCCAGGCCAACAATAGTAGCCCCCTCCCCCTGCAAACATATGGCACAGGGGCATGGACGGCGTCAACCATGGCGGCAATCTGCTCAGGTAGATGCCCCGGGAACTGTGTTAGGGTTACCGGGATTCTCTAACCAATAAAACGCGAAATGCAAAGGCGCAAGCCCTTCGATAAGTGAACACACGAGCATGCATTACCCAAAAGTCACGTTCGTCATAGATGGCAAAACCTACAGCGTCGATGCCGGTGATCCCGTTACGATACGCAATATACCGCTGGAAGATCGCCGTCACCTGATTAATTTGCTGGAGGCCGTCAAGCGCCAGCACAGCCTGTCACTGAAAACGGTTTCCGCCGCGCTGGATAAATCGGGTGTCTCCACGGCAGCCAGATCGGATGCGAACGCTACGGCAGCGAACAACAGCGCCACGGGGGGCGAGCCGACGCGCCTCGGGAGCGGGGATATCGATGCGTTGATGGCGCGTTTGGTGGTGGAAGAGAAGCAGAATCGAAAGCCGGCCATCACCCGAAGCGGAATCTACAAGATCACGGCCGGTTTTTTGTTCCTGATTCTGCTTTTGGTAATCATTGCCTGACGCTGCTTTGCCATGTGCAGACCAGCCGCCCTGCCGGGTGGCTCTAAGCCATGCTTGTGAAAAATTGCTCGGTCTGTGCATCGGTGGGATAGAACGCCTCGATGCGCAGTTCATCCGTGGTAATGTCCTGCGGTGTGCCGAATGTCGAGATTACTGAAAACAGGCTCAACTCCAGGCCATTGATATTCAGTTCCAGCGGCAGCACCGGCAGCAGACTTTCGCTGGGGTCGTCCGCGTGCTCCATCGGCCCTGCGAGAGCTATGTAGTCAGCGAGCCGCTGCTGCAGCTGCACATCGCATGAGGCCATTGCTTCGCTCCTCAGCCGCCGAATAAACGACGGGGCCGCCTGCTGCCAGTTGGCAATAAATGGCCGTAGACCGGCTGGGTGTAGCGTCAGCAGTGCCAGATTCAGTTCGCTCCCGGTACCATTATTTGCATGCACATTCTCCCGATCACTGACAATGTCCAGAATCAGGTCGGCCGCCCGATTTTTCCTTTTTATGTTCCAGAAACGATCCACTACCACGGCGGGTAGCGGCTGGTGGTATTCCAGCACATGGTTCAACGCGTCCAGAATCGGGGCCATGACGGGTTCTTCCAATCGGGTCTCACTGTATGCAGGCGCGTAGCCCGCGCATTGCAACAACACGTTGCGTTCACGCAGGGGAATGTCCAGCGCGTCGGAAAGACGCATTACCATTTCGCGGCTGGGCTGGCTACGACCCGTCTCCAGCCAGCTCACATGGCGTTGCGAAACATCAGCGGCCAGAGCCAGATCCAGTTGTGACCATTTTCTGAGCTGACGCCACTGGCGGCAGAGGGATTGAAAACTCTGCGCGGCTGTGGGTGCAACAGAAGCCATATTTTTCTCCCGGGTGAACACCATTCTCGACGAGCGGCCATCATCTGCACAATAACCTCTGAGGTAATTGCTTCAATACTATGGCAGGCGGAGGATACTCGAAATCCACTGCAAGGAGATTGAAATGGGAAATGTTCGTACGCTTGCCATCATCCTGCTAATACCGTTCACCGCACTTACCGGCTACGCGGTCATGGAAGTCGGCTATATAGGGATTTTTGACTACCACCGCCACAGTCCCGCCGGCTGGCAGGTGTTTGCCGATCTGGTTATCGCCCTGGTGCTCATCCTGTGCTGGTTAATCAACGACGCGAGGAAATCCGGTCGCAATCCGTGGCCATGGGTCCTTATCACCTTGTTCATGGGCTCCTTCGGCCCCCTGCTATACCTGGTGACGTCGTGGAAACAGGCGAAGGCGACCTGAAACCCCGGGCAGGTGGGAAGACAGCTCAAGGTGGAGGCCGGTTCACTGCCGGCCCCGATGCTGTCTATTTGCGACGCTGTCCATTGCCGCCGCCAGAAACGCATCGATGGCCTGCCACCCTTCATCGCCGGGGTCAAAATCTATAGTGTTGTGACCAGCACCCGGCTGGCTCCAGTGCAGCAGCTTGCCTCGATGCGCCTCTTTCAGCGGCAAGGCGAGCAGCTCCGGCACAATGGAATCGTCGGCGCCGGTCACAATCACCATGGGCCCTGCGTAATCCACCAGCAGTTTGCGGGTGTCAAAGCGGTCTCGCAATAACAGCGACACCGGCAGGAAGGGCATGTGGCTTTGCGCCACGGCACCCAGCGAGGCAAACGGCGTTATCAGCAACAGACCTGCGACAGCCTCCGGGCGCGCGGTGGCCACATGCGCGGCCACACCACTACCCAGCGATTCGCCGACCAGTAACACCTGTCCGGGCTGCTCCTGCAGTAACAGCTCCGTCGCCTGCAAAGCGGCGTCCCGCAGTGCCTGTTCTGAAGGCCTCCCGGCACGCGGCCCGTAGCCAGGATACTCAAGCACGTAGACGTCCCACGGCCCGGATTCCCGCAGGCCGCGAAACAGCTCTGTAATGTAGCGTCGGTCGAGCGCCTGTCCGCCGTTACCATGCATCACCAGCACCCGCCGGGTGGCACCAGGCGAGGTGCGGCGCCACCCCAGCCAGCTGCCGTCGACATCCCGCCAGGCACTACCGTCCAGGCGTTCCACGCTGGCCAGCGCGGTGTCGAGGTTCTGCGTCTGCGGAAAATAAATAAACGAGCGCTGCATTAGCGTGTAGAAAAGGACTATTGCGAGGTAGAGGAGACCCGCAATAGCGACAAATTTGATCACTCGCATCCCTGTTCCAATGCTTTCAACCGAGCAATCAACGGGTTATTAGCCGATGCCCGTGGGAAGATGCTGAAAAAATAGCATGCCCGGCGCCACCCGTCGATTGCGCACGGACGCATGACGTACCCCGTATACCCGGTGTATCGTACAGGCCAATGACACCAACAGACGCCATGACAGCAAACCCTGCTCGCGTACCACTGATTGTCGTTGTAATGGGCGTTAGTGGTTGTGGCAAATCATCGGTTGCCGAGTACCTCGCCGGCGAACTGAGGGGCCATTTCAAAGACGGTGACGAACTGCATCCGTCCTGCAACATCGCCAAGATGGTCGCTGGCACACCTTTGACCGACGAGGACCGGCAACCCTGGCTTGCCGCCGTGGCTGAGTACGCCGCCACGCAGGCTCGAGCGCACGGAATCTGCGTTATCGCGTGTTCAGCATTGAAACGGCGCTACCGGCAGACACTGAATAAAGCCGGCAATGTGGTTTATGTGTTCCTGGAAGGCTCTCGGGAACTTATCGCCTCACGCATGAGCGAACGCACGGGACACTTCATGCCGGACCATCTGCTGGCCAGCCAGTTTGCCGCGCTGGAAGACCCGCGCACAGAGGGCAATGTGGTGACGGTCAGCGTCGATGCCGATATTCCATCTATCTGCCGATCAGTGGTGCTTGCCCTGCACACACAGGGTTTCTGGCCTGCCCGATAAACAGGATGCGCCAACAAATACCTGCGCTAAACAGGCACTGGCGCACAGGTTGAAGACTACGGCTGATTGCGTGTGGCACCCAAATCAGACATACTTTTTCCGGTTTTTTGCGATTTCACGATGTGGGTTCAGTGTCCGGATCAACGGTGCAACTGGTCAACGCGATCTGCATGCAATGAACCATCGGCGCAACTCCCCATAGTGAGTTGGCCGACAAACCCGATGTTAACCACGAGTTTGGTGTATACATAACGATAATGAACTAAAGCACGCTAGCGATACGCACCTCGGGAGGGAACAAGGATGGGCTTGATCAAATGGCTGCGGGAACGCACTGGCGCGCTGGAAAGCTCGGCTTCAATTGCACAGACCCATGAGCTTACGGTAACCGCTGAAGCCAGAGGCCTTGCGCAGGCCGGCAACTTCAGAGAGGCGATAGCGCTTCTCACCGCCGCCAACCAAAGCAACAGGCAGCGCGACATCGACAGGCTGCTGCTGGAACTGCGATCAGAGGGTTTTCTCTCAGGCCAGCGGCAGAAAGAATCCCCTCAGTGGCCCGAAGAGGTCCCGGACCAGTTTGGCGGCGAGGGTATTCCCGAGATCAACGGCGACCAACTCAGCGCTGAAGCAATTCGCAGTGGTCTCAGGAACCATGGCTCTCTGATAATTCGCCAACTCATTACGCCGGATCAGGTTGACCTGTTGCGCAACAATATCGACCGGGTTCTTCGGGCGTTCGATGCTGTCGAAGCGGAATCGGTTGGCCCGGAACTTGAAGGCTGGTTTGAACCTTTTCACAGAGACACGATCACCGACCGCGCCAGAAACCGGTTAAAGGGATCGATGTTGACCGTCGACTCCCCGCCTGCCCTATTCGACCTCCTGGAAATATTCGAATCCTGCGGCCTCAGCGCGGTAATACGTGATTATTTTGGCGAACCTCCGGCACTCCTGTCACGCAAGGGAACGCTTCGGCGCGTGCGTCACGATGTCAGAACGGGTGGATGGCACCAGGACGGCGGGTTCCTGGGCGAGGATATCCGGGCGCTGAACGTTTGGCTCGCATTGACCGACAGCGGGGTCGATGCGCCCGGCATGGATATTGTCGCAAAACGACTGCCCGGCATCGTTCAGACCGGCAGCGATTTCGCCGAATGGGCAACGAATCCACAAGCCGCGAAAGAAGTCTCTGAGGGTTGCACGGTGCGACCGGTTTTTGCACCGGGGGACGCTATTATATTCGACCATATTTGTCTGCATAGAACTGCCGCAGACCCTGGCATGACGAAAACACGCTATGCCATCGAGACGTGGCTGATGGCGCCGTCGACCTATAAAGAGTCCGGAGTGCCGATACTGTTCTAGCAAACAAACCCAGCATCCTAAAAAGAAGAAACGGTGCCCAAAACCTACTATCGCCAGGAGATTGATGGCCTTAGAGCCATAGCGGTTCTGGTGATTATTTTTTTCCATATGCAGCTACCCGGTTTCCAGGGTGGTTTCATTGGTGTTGACGTATTCTTCGTGGTATCTGGCTTTCTGATTACCCAGATTATTGTGTCGCAACTGCAGGCCGGGCAATTCTCCTTCCGGGATTTTTATATCCGGCGTGTCACTCGCATCATTCCTGCTCTGGCGGTTACCGTGGCGGTGGTGCTGTTGTGCTCGCTGTATCTGCAGCAGCCCCAGGCGCTCGCGCACACCGCGCAGCAAAGTATCTACGCACTGCTGTCCGTGAGTAACCTCTTTTTCTGGTCGGAAGCAGACTACTGGGCACCCGCTGCTGAAACTTTCGTTCTGCTGCATACCTGGTCGCTGGGTGTGGAGGAACAGTTTTATCTTGTGTATCCACTGTTGCTCTTCGCGGCGCATCGTATAGGCGGGTTGCGGGGCGTTATAGCTTTGCTGCTTGTGACCTTTGCTATCAGTCTGTATGCCAGCGAGATTGCAACGCGACATTATCGCGAGGCGGCCTTCTACTTCACACCGCTGAGATTCTACGAGTTCGCGCTGGGTGGTTTGGGCACGCTGCTGGTACAGCGAATGCTGCCTTTGCAAGGCATTGGCTGGTTGTCATCCGCTGCGACTCTTTCGGGAGTGCTGCTGATACTGGGGAGTACTTTTAAATTCCACTCCCTCTCGCCCTTGCCCGGTGTCTGGATGCTGGTTCCCCTGGTGGGCACGTTGTTGATCATCCTGGCGGGGCCCTCCCCCATTGCCCGCTGGTTGCTCAATAATGCGTTGATGTCATGGTTGGGGAAGGTGTCCTACTCGCTGTACCTGGTGCACTGGCCCATCATCGTGTTCTACCGGCAACACTTTGAAGCGCACCCTTCCCTGTTGCAGCTCACGGGAGTATTTGTGGCCATCCTGGGCGCGGCGGCACTGTTGAATCACTATGTGGAGCGACGCTTTCGACTTTCACGTGACGGCAAACTAACGGTGAGTAAAACGCCCGCGAGACGCGCGGCGGGGTTTACGGGGGCGGCTGTTGTGCTCATCGTAGTGGCCTGCGCAACCCTGGTGCTTGCCGAGGGCTGGCCCTCGCGCTTTTCTCCGGCTGAACAGGCGCTCATGAAGATCGATCTGCGCGCGGACAGGGCTTCGCGCAGGCAGTATCTCGAAGAGACCTGCTCACCGGCCGGCGACATATTCTGCGGTACCCGGGTGCCGGACAAGCCGACCATTCTCCTGCTCGCTGACTCCCGGGGCACCGATATATATATCGCCCTGAGGGAAGCCTACCCAGAGGCCAACGTGATGGTTTCCTGGGCTGCCGGCTGCCCCCCGACCTTCACGCCTACGGTGGGCCACCGCAGGTTTATTGATAACTGCCCCGAGTTAAATGAGGCGCGGTTGGCGGCGGCAATCGAGGCGCCCAAGGAGGATGTTATTTTCCTGGCGGCCGATTTGCCGAAATGGCGTGAAGAAGCCATGCTCGAAACGGTTCGACTCCTGCGACAAGCGGGTAAAACCGTCTACCTGCTTGGGGAGTTCCGGATCACTCAACACAAGAACCCCGTCGAGATTGCCATCGGCGCATCCAGGTTCAGCGATGATAATTATCTCGAGCGCTTTCTCGTTGAAGAACCGTTCAGATTAGACGGTACCTACGCGGAAAAAATTGCAGCCACGGGTGCGGTGTATGTGTCGAACAAGCCGTTGTTCTACGACGGCCGATACCACCTGCATGACCGTGAGACCGGAAACCTGCTCACGGAAGACGGTGTGCATCTGAGTACTTACGGAGCGAAAGCCCTCGGCCGGCATCTGCGCGAGAACTATCGCCTGCCATGGAGCCCGTAAATACAGCTGTGCAAACCGCCTGTCATTGCACCCTGACAGGGCGCCGGTTAAACCCGGCGTTTGAACCCCATGCGCGCTGCCAGCCCGACGATGAACAGGGGCAACAGCAGCAGCCCCCAGAGCGGCAACACCGGCACGGCCGTTGCTACCGGCGCGGGCGGGGGAGCGACAATCGGCGAGGCCAACCACGTACCGGTAACACCCAGGCCAGACCAAGTGCCGGAAAGATTGCCACCGCCCACAACATTGCCGGTAAAGGTCGCATTGCCAAGACCACTGACCGCGACACCGATACTCAGTGTGGTGCCGTTAATAGTGCCTGACACAGCGCCCCCGATATTGGGGCAGGGCCCGCTCACAATATTCACATTGGCGCTACCGGAAAACGAGCCGGGGTTGCCGCCCGACTGGGCCAGGTTAAGGTTACCGCTCCATACGCAATCCTGCGCGCCGGGATTCTGGACAACGTCCAGCGTGTAGTTACCGGAAATATCCTGCGACAGGGCAGTCGCGGAAAACAGCAACGCACTGAGCAGCAGCACGTATCGAACGAGTAGTGTCATGGGAACTCCTGGTTTCCTCAGCGGGTGGGAAAAATGTGTTGTCAATCAATCAACCAGAAGAATAAAACCACTTTTTACACATGTCCAGCGGTAACACTGACCGCGAAAAACACATACCACAATCGTTCGACGGCGACGGACAGCGACGGCATTGTGAGTGATGTCTATACACGTGTCATATTCGGCCGCTTTCGCGCTGATCGGCGACGGTCTCACCCTGCTGGTAGCCATACAATCAAGTTGAGCCTGGGTGTCGCGGATAGAAATCTGGTGTATTGTGTATCTTTCGAGTGATATTGCTAATCACGTTGATGTAATCCATTAACTACAAAGGTTATACAAATAATAAAATGAGCCGTTTAGAACTCGAAATCCCCTTGCATCTGCGTCGGGGAAATCTCAAGCAGGATGAAGACGCGTATGTCGAGTCTGGCGTGAAATTGCTGGCACTGATGGCCAGCAGGTTCGGGCTGGATGGCCTCGGCAACTCCCGTATCCTGGATATTGGCTGCGGAACCAAGTTCACGCAGGCGATTTTGAGCAGGAATATCCCGATTGCCCGTTATGTCGGCATCGATGTATACGCGGAGATGATCCAGTTTCTCCGGGAAAGCGTGGGCGATTCCAGGTTCAGCTTTCACCATATTGATCTGCACAACGAGATGTACAACGCGGGAGGCCAGCCTCTGGCAGATACCAGGGAGTTACCCATAAGCGAAACGGATTTTGATATTATCTGCCTGTTTTCCGTTTTTACTCATCTCGCGCCGCACGACTACGCCCCCATGCTGAAGTTATTGCGCAACTACATCCACCCGCAGGGCAAACTGATTTTCAGCCTGTTCGTGCACGAGCTTACGCCGGGCGGGTACGGCTGCATGGATGGCATAATGAAAGCCTTGGTCGCCAAGGATGCCTCACTTCAGGAGAAGCAGCGCGCCTCCCTCGAAGAAGCGGGCCGCAACCAGGGGCCACCGGATTTTGTTGATGTCTATCCCAAGCAACCGCTGAAAGTCGCAATGTACTCGCGCAAGTACGCACTTGAGCTGATGGAAAATACCGGCTGGAAAGTGGATTCGCTCAATGACCCCGAAAGGATCGTCGAGCACTACATGATCTGCAGCCCCGCCTGATCTGTTCTCCGAACGTCGTAAAGCACTCGGCAACCGGCCACCTCTCCCGGTGCTCTCCAGCCCCGGGTTTACTGCTGAACATGTCCTGCGCCGGGCGGTAAAGGCATGTTTAGGGCTTTGGCCACCACGGTAATCGGGTTGCGACGCAGGCGAGCAATTTCTGGTGAATCACAACCGAAAGTTCGGATCAGGTACCTAGCGCCGGTGCCCATGGGAATGCCAATGTGGTTGCCATTTTCAAGTATCTGCAGAATGATCGGCTCCCAGTCTGCATCAAACTCATAGGTAAACGTATCGGTATCTACGGTGTATTCGTCTTGCTGCGTAATAGTGTGCTCATAGGTTACGGTTTTGCCTACCTGATTTTTGCACAATTGTGCATCTGCCAGCGCGAACTGGAAAGCAATGGTCTGCCAATGTGCGTTGCCACCCATGGATTGAGCCCACTTGCCGCGAGTAAATTCTCGCTCCCATAAGCCGCTGGCTATATTGATCAAGGGCGGCGCCACCCGGGCGAACGGGTAACCCGGATCGCTGCTCAGAAAATCCAGGTACTCCGGCGAAAGAATTGAGTATGGCAGGAGCACACCTGCTTTGAACATGTACATGTAGCTCTCGCTCAGCTTCTCACCACCCGGCGTAAAGACCGGCACGTCAAACCGACGCCACTGCTTGCGGCACTCCAGACGCAAGTAGTTTTTAGCATTCTCTAAAGCGCTGAGTACACGAGCACTTTCGGGGATGGCCGCTTCACTTTCGGCGATAACAACCAGCGGATCGCCGGTTTCTTCGCAGCGGGTTTTTGTATCCACGAGCACGACAGCATCGTTGCGTTCTATACGTCTGTTAAAGCGGGCCAGCGGGCTGATCGCCTCGAGCTTGGCGCGATGCTCAGCGCGAGCACGAGCCTCTACTGCCTGTTCTTCCATAAACTCCAGCTGCCTTGTGGTTAGCCCTCTGGTTGTGCTGTGGCCAGTCTGGCGCTGCCATTCGACAATGGCGAGCCGGGTATTGCCATCAATGACGCCATCTACCGTACCTGGGTCGTGGCCCAGTGCGGCAAGTGAGCTTTCGATGCGCATTCCAGTGGCGGCGTCTGCCTGTGAAATTGACGATGACGTGTTGGGTTGCGCTGGGGCAGTCTGGCCGGTTTTGGCTCCCGCTACATTTCGACCCGGAGTGGGAGCCGCTTCTACCTGCCCCACGCGTGCGACAGACCAGGGCGAGGTGGCGCGTCGACCATTGCCCCAAAATCCATCCGTTACGCTGCAACCTTCTGTTACTGCAAACCGTGCAGCTCCGTTCTGGCTCCCCTCCGTCCATTTGCCCGTCAACTCATTGCCGCGCGAGGTTAGTGTGAGTTCCAGTTTCTTGCCACAGGAGGTGACGTCGCCATAGCAGCATGCGAGTTGACCTGAAGTCGCCTCGCACTTCATTGCTCCAAAGGCTGTCTTGTATTCACCTGCCAGCCGTTCCACGGTGCAGTCAGTGTTGGCGTAAGTGGTGCTGATTGGCAGGGCGAAAAAAACCAGCGCCAGAACTACTCGTAAAGACATTGTCGCTGTGCTCCTTGTGATTTTGACTGAGATAGTGACATTAGCATAGAGACATTCCAAGTCGTGCCTGCGAGCTAAAGGTAGGATTTAAATCATCAAGTGTGGGAAATATAAACCCACCTCTCATGGAATACCGCCCCGTCCATACCGAACTAAATCCTGTAGGGGATTTAGGGGTTATGTACGGCCGGGCGCTGGTGGATCCCGAGGGCCACATCTGGGAAGCAATATGAGTGGATACAGCGGCAAAACCCACAGGAGATAAAAGCAAAATATTTTCTGACCTGTCGATTTCCAACAGAAAGCAACGACTAATAGGTGAAACCACCCAATGACAATTTCAGGAGCGCAACCATGAGTTATATCGATGGATTTATTATCGCCGTACCCAAAGCCAATAAAGATAAATTTACCCAGCACGCGACCATTGGTGACGCCGCCTTAATGGAATTGGGCGCCACCCGGGTTCTCGAATGCTGGGAAGACGACGTTTCCGATGGCAAGGTCACCGACTTTCGCCGGGCTGTGCAAGCGAATGAAGACGAAGCCGTGGTATTTTCCTGGATCGAATGGCCGGACAAAGCCACCCGCGATGCCGGTATGGAAAAGATGATGGCGACGATGAACACGGACCCTCGCATCAGCCCTGAGCAAAATCCCATGCCCTTCGATGGCATGCGCATGATCTTCGGCGGCTTTATACCCGTGGTGGAACTCAATAAGTAGTCGCCGCTCACCCAGTTACAGACGCCCATTTTCAGACAAAGGGAGAACACCATGGCAAACCAACACGGCGAATTTATCTGGTACGAATTATTAACCGACAATAGCGAGGCGGCACTGGCCTTTTATAGCGCATTACTGGGCTGGCAGGCCACCGAAAGTGGCCAGCCTGGAATGGACTACCGAATTCTTCACGCTCGGGATGAAGACACCGACGAACCCCACGACATCGGTGGCCTGATGCAGTTAACCGACGAGATGCGCCAAGGTGGGGCCAGGCCGGTATGGATGGGGTATATCGGCGCCGATGATGTGGATCAGACGGTCGCGAATATCGCCGCCGCAGGAGGTAGCGTGCACATGCCCGCCACAGATATTCCCGAAGTCGGTCGTATTGCCATGGTCACCGACCCACAGGGCGCGGCTTTTTACGTGATGCGAAGCTTCAGCAGTGAGACCAGCCTGGCCTTTGCCTCGGATAAACCCCGCGTCGGCCATTGTGCCTGGAATGAACTGGTGACAACCAACCCCCAAGCCGCCAAAGCATTTTACTTCCGGGAGTTTGGCTGGAGCAAGGATGGCGAGATGGATATGGGGCCAATGGGCAATTACGAATTTATTCGTCATAACGGCGTTATTGGCGCGCTGATGCCCAAGCCAGAAGAAATGCCAATGCCCATGTGGCAGTACTATTTCCGCTGCGCCGATATCGACCTTGCCTCCAGCACCGTCACGGCAAACGGCGGACAGATCCTCAACGGCCCCCAGGAAATCCCTGGCGGAGACTTTACCATCCAGGGTATGGATCCACAGGGGGCGCTGTTTGCCCTGGTTGGTTCCAAAAACTCATAGCTGACGAGGAACAGAACCATGCTTGAACTATTCGGCCACCCATTTTCATCCTATACCTGGAAAGCACTGATTGCGCTGTATGAAAACGATACGCCTTTTAGCTTTCGCATGATTGATCCTGATCACCCGCAGAATACACAACGCATTCAAGCCTTATCGCCACAGGGTAAATTTCCCGTGCTAATTGATGGCGATCGCGTACTGTGTGAATCATCAATTATTATTGAATACTTACAGCGCCACCATCCCGGGCCGGCAACGCTATTGCCCGAAGATCAAGATAAGGCGCTGGACGTGCGCATGCTTGACCGATTTTTCGACAATTACGTGATGACACCGACTCAGCACATTGTTAGCGATTTTATGCGCGAACCTGCTCATCGCGATTCCCTGACTGTCAGTTCGGCACATACCATGCTGCAACGAAGCTATGACTGGCTGGACACGCACCTGCAACATAGCAGCTATGCCTGTGGCGAAACGTTTACGCTCGCCGATTGTGCCGCCGCACCCTCGCTGTTTTACGCCGACTGGGTCGACGAAATTGATGAAAAATACAGGGCCTTACACCGCTACAGGGCCAGCCTGCTGACCCGGCCAAGCGTTCGGCGCTGTGTCGACGATGCGCGCCCGTATCGTTCCCTGTTTCCACCGGGCGCGCCCGATCGAGACTAATTGGCTAACGCCTGACAATCCGTGAAACCCAGGTGGAAATTCTCCGATGCGGGAATTGATGGAGCAGGAAAATGCCCGTCAACCACTGACTGAATTAACGTTTCGAGCAACTTGACAGGAGATTCCCATGGCCAGTGACACCGGCACCGTCCGACTACACCGCGTACTACAAGCCCCCGTGGAGCGCGTCTATAAAGCGTTCACCGATAAGCAGGCATTGGAATACTGGCTACCGCCCTACGGCTTTACCGGCACCATCCATGAAATCGATATCCGCGCGGGTGGTGGTTATCACATGTCCTTCACCAACTTCGGTACCGGCAGCAGCCATTCGTTCCGTGCTGAGTATGTCGAACTGGTGCCCAACCAACGCATTCGCCACACCGACCGCTTCGACGATGAAAGCCTGCCCGGTGAAATGCAGGTGACCATCGACCTGAAAGCCGTATCCTGCGGTACGGAGATACAAATCGTCCAGTCAGGCATTCCGTCACTTATTCCCGTTGAGAGTTGTTACCTTGGCTGGCAGGAGTCCCTGGAACAACTCGCCAGACTCGTTGGGCCGGATATTCCCGACCATGCGTAGATGGAAAAGGGAGGAGACAATG
The DNA here is from genome assembly GCA_963976655.1 of uncultured Halieaceae bacterium. Lineage (GTDB taxonomy): Bacteria > Pseudomonadota > Gammaproteobacteria > Pseudomonadales > Halieaceae > Marimicrobium. Next base: position 67,834 of record CAXBLB010000005.1, on the reverse strand, counting down.
ATGAGTAATGGGCGATTCACAGTTGATGGCATTGTGGCCGTACCACCCGAAACAGTATGGCTATACCGGGCCTAACCTGGACACATCACGCAGATGCGTTGAAAGGATGAGATCATGAGCGAACTGATTATCTGGACTCTCGACTGGGTACCCGAAGGCCCGCGGGGCTTCGTGCGTGATTTGAGGCTACGCTGGGCCTGTGAGGAAGCGGGGCTTTCCTATACAGTTCAAACTGTCCCCTTCGATGATCGCGAGACCAATCATCTCGCGCAGCAGCCTTTTGGACAGGTTCCGTTCCTGAGTGACGGAGAGCTACAGCTATTCGAAAGCGGCGCCTGCCTGCTACACCTGGCCCGAAAATCCGACAAGTTGATGCCTCGTGATCCTGTTGGCGAAGCACATACCCTGCAATGGGTCATCGCCGCGCTCAACTCAATCGAGATGGTCACCGTACCCTGGTGGTTTCTGACGATGTCCGGCACAGCGGACAACGGACTAACCGAGTGGATGAACTCGCGCCTTCAGCACCTGGAGGCCGTTCTGAGTGAACGGGAATGGCTCGCAGGAGACCGCTTCACTGTCGCGGATCTGTCAATGGCGGACGCCCTGCGGGTGAAGGAGGTCCGCGCGTTCGGCGACCGTCCGGAAACCGAAAGTTACGTGGAGCGTGTCACCAACCGCCCCGCATTCAGAAAGGCCTATGCCGATCAGATGGCACATTTCGAGGCGGCCAGCGCGAAGCGGGGATAGGCACCCGGTCAACGACCTGGTGCGCGCGACCGGGTTGTTCAAGACTGAATTGCGGCTATTGCTTGCTGCGAATGCTAAAACTTACATGTTTTTCTCCTGCAAGGAGCGTCATTCAATTTCGCAGTGGCTATTCGAGACGGCCGAGTTTGCCGGCCGCATGGTCCGCTTCGACCTGTACTATTTCAGCCTCGTTGTTCATCACGAAGGGGCCCTTCTGGACGAAGGCTTCCTTAACGGGCACAGCGGCAAAGAGTGCAAAGTGTGCGCCGGAACCTGCAACATTCGTCAAATCAATCCTATGGATGGCGGACCCGGAGCTTGCTTCGATTGCGATGGCTTCACCTGCTTGCAGCCTTACTTTCGCACCGGCAACATTGAGTTCGAGCTCACCTGATATTGCGTATACCCAGCCGTTCTCTCCAGCCTGCAAGTCGTGGGCAAAGGTGGACCCGGCAGCAATCTTGCCGTCGAGAATGGTCATGGGCTGCGCGGGTGATACCTGGCCTGCAATGCCCTTGCTCTCACCGAGTACAACGCGAACGCGATTGCCAGCGGTTTCCAGGACGGGCATATCCCGTGCTTTTACACGCAGTGATTCAGGCGCATCCTGTTTCATCCGCGCGGGCAGGTTCACAAATACCTGCAAGCCGTGAGTTCTTGCACCGGCCCTGGGCGCCTCATCGTGAACAGCACCGGAGCCGGCCTTTAACCAGTACAGGTCGCCGGGCATCAGATCAAAATCGTTGCCAAGTGAATCCCGGTTGTGAAATTTACCCTCGCTGTCTTCAAAAAGAACGGACACAGCGGAGAGGCCGGCGTGGGGGTGTGCACCAAAGGTCGATTCACTCATGCGGTAGTGATCGACCATGACCAGTGGGTCCATCGCGCCGGAGAAATCGCGCTCCCGAAAAGAGCGCGCGGTAAATCCCGTACCGATTTCGAGCGGGTGGCCACCTTGGGGGGCTGTGACAGATGCGGCCGGATTACCCTTGTATTCCGGTTTTTTGGCTAAAGAGGTTGTTGCGTTCATTGTTCGATCTCCTGGATGGGTTACGCCGTAAGTAGGATTTCGATATTATCAATGGAACGATAAGCGTGTTTAGATGCAGAATAGGAATTTATCGTTCTATAATTGGAACAGTTAGCACCTGAACCGGGATAGCGCCAGACGCCATGATTGACCTTAATGATTATTTCTACTTCGTTCACGTGGTCGAAAAACAGGGCTTCTCTCCCGCTGCGAGAGCCCTCGATATGCCCAAGTCACGTTTGAGTCGACACGTCTCCAGGCTGGAAGAAAGGCTTGATACCCGGTTGATACAACGCACCTCGCGGCAGTTTAAAGTCACTGAAGCCGGCCAAGTGTTTTACCAGCATGCCAGGGCGCTGATCGAGGAAATGGAGGCGGCCGAAGCGGCGATTCAAAGCCGCAAGGCGTCATTAAGCGGGCGCGTGATCATGAGTTGCTCGGTAGGTGTTGCCCAGTTTGCGATCAAGGACCTGGTATTTGATTTCCTGGCAAGACACCCGAAGGTGGCACTGGTTCAGCAGGTAACCAACCAGGCAATCGACCTCGTTTCCTCGGGCATCGATATGGCCATCCGGGGCCACACCGAAGCGCTGCCCGATTCGGCTCTTATTCAGCGACACCTGGCTACTGTGTCCTGGCACCTGTTCGCGAGCCCCGAGTACCTGGCTCGAACCGGCACGCCGGAGTCGCCCTATGATTTGCTGAAAAGACAAAGCTTGAAGGTAGGTTGGCAACCGGTAACCGGACACTGGAGCCTGGAGAATACGGACGGGTTAAAAACCACCATAGCCTTTAGTCCGCAACTTTGCAGCGATGACATGAGCACGTTGAAGCAGGCAGCGGCGAAGGGGCTGGGCATTGTGAGCTTGCCCGCCTACACCTGCAGGGATGAACTTGAGGACGGATCGCTGGTGCGTGTCCTGCCCGACTGGATCGCTGGAAATGCGCAGTTAAGTCTGCTGATGCCTTCACGCCGTGGACAATCGCCTGCTGTGCGTGTGCTGGCGGACTATCTGCTCGATAATCTGAATGTTCGGATTGGTGACCGGCCGGGTTAGCATGAATCCGCTTCGAATGGGTGCGTCAGTATCCCTGTGCCTGGGTATCCATCCTGAATGCGATATTGACGAGCGAGCAGATTCATTTAACGCCTGGTAGTCTTTCCCGACTTCCAACGGCCGGACTGGACGAACCCGAAACCTGGAAATCCGCAACGCGCATTGCATTTTCTTTCAATTTACAGCTAGTGTGTTGGTCGCTGCCCTTTTTCAGATGAGATGGAGAGACGAATGATTAATCACGTAATGATCGGCTCGAATGATATCGAGAAAACCAGAACGTTCTACAACGCAGTACTCGGCGTGCTGGGCGCGGGCGAGCCCTTCGAGCATATTAACGATACCGGGCAGATGCGGCTGTTCTACATGCACGACGGGGCCACCTTCTGCATTACCGAACCCATCAATGGCGAACCCGTGAGCGTTGCCAACGGCTCAACCATCGGTTTCGTCTGCAACTCACCGGCACAGATCAAGGAGTTTCATGACGTTGCTGTGGCTCACGGCGGGGCCAGCGTGGAGGACCCGCCCGGCAAGCGCGATACGACGATGGGTGACATACACCTCTGCTACTTCCTGGACCCGGACGGCCACAAGATTTGCGGCTTTCATCGAGCCGGCTAGTCAAGCGAGGATGTCTGGCCGGTCTCTGAATGCGTCCGTTTCCGGCCGCCAGACACTGGCTCACAACATCACCCTCCCTGGCTCGCCAGGTACCCGGTGGCAGTGTCCTTATCCGCGTGAAGACCGTGCAATTCCACCAGCAACTCCGCGCGAATAGCATCCGGCTGGTGCAGGCGTTTGATACGCTCAAACAGCAGCGCTGCCTGCCAGTAATGCCTGCGCAGGTACGCCAGCCATTGCTTGATCGGGTTACCCACAAAGCGAGCCTCGTAGGCGGCAAGATTGAGGTCGAAGTAGGCTAGCAGCAGTGGAATAACAGCCCGCCACGCCAGCGGTTGCACTGTGTCAACGGCAGAGTCAACCTGCAGTGCACTGCGAATCACCCGCGGTAGGTCGGGCCGGCACAGTGCGCCTCGCCCCAGCATGAGGTCACTGCAGCCGCTCACCTCGCGACAGCGCAGTGCATCATCCACGCTCCAGATCTCCCCGTTCGCGATTACCGGAATCTGGAGTATCTCTCGCGCCCTGGCGATTGCCTCCCAATGAGCCGGGGGCCGATAGCCCTGGCGACGGGTGCGCGCATGCACCGCTAACTCCGTGGCGCCAGCAGCCTGAATGCCGCGCACGATATCCAGGAAGAGCGCATCGTCTTCGAAGCCCAGACGGGTTTTTACCGTAACCGGCACATCGGCCGGAACTGCGGTGCGAACGGCGCTGACAATGGCGTGCACCCGCTCGGGTTCACGCAGCAGAATAGCGCCGCCATCGGAGCGGTTCACCGTTTTGGCCGGGCATCCGAAGTTCAGATCAATGCCGCGTGCGCCGAGTTCCGCCGCGCGGGCGGCGTTCTCGGCAACCGCCACAGCCTGCCCGCCCAACAGTTGCACGTAGACCGGCACCCCTGCCGCTGTAAGGCCATTGGCCGAAAGCTCGGGGCACAGGCGGAAGAATACCCGTGGCGGCAGCAGCCGCTCGGTGACGCGCACGAACTCGGTGACGCAGCGGTCGATACCGCCCAGCGAGGTGAGGAGGGAGCGCATCGTGTGATCGACAACGCCTTCCATGGGCGCAAGTATCAGGCGCATTGTCGCGATCCAATCGTTAAATGACTCGGGAAGATCACGATTATCGCATGCGCACAGCCCGCGGCAATACACCTGAATAGCCGGCCCTGCGTTACACTGCCGCACGCGCTAACGAACACCACGGACCCCGCCAACCCATGACATCACAGCCTGACACCGAATTCAGTTCGCTCGCCATCTCACAGGCGCAGATCGACAATCTTCGATCGCTGGAATACGCTTGCATGACACCGATTCAGGCGGCGAGCCTGCCCGAGATACTGGCCGGGAACGACCTGATCGCACAAGCCAAAACCGGCAGCGGCAAAACGGCTGCTTTTGGTATCGGCCTTTTCGAACAGATTAATCCACGTTTTTTTGGTACCCAGGCGCTTGTATTGTGCCCCACGCGCGAACTGGCAGACCAGGTCGCCCAGGAATTGCGACGCCTCGCGCGAGCGCTTCCCAATCTAAAGCTGCTCTCACTGGTGGGCGGCAAACCGTTCGGACCGCAGAAAGATTCGCTCGCGCACGGCGCTCATGTGGTGGTGGGCACTCCAGGCCGCGTGCTCGATCACCTGCAGAAGGGCAATCTCAAACTCCAGGGGCTTCGAACCCTGATTCTGGACGAGGCGGACCATATGCTCGACATGGGTTTCGCCGATACCATGGAGGCCATCGTCGCTGCGGTGCCAAAGAAGCGCCAGACCCTGCTCTTTTCCGCGACCTACCCCGACGCCATAGCCGCCATCAGCCACAAGATACAGAACGCACCGGTGATGGTAAGCGTGGAGTCGGTGCATCGCCCCGGTGTGATCGAGCAGATTTTCTACGAGGTGAAAGCACACGAACGAAACGCGGCACTACTGGCATTGTTTCAGCACTACAGGCCAAGCTCGACCCTGGTGTTCTGCAATACACGCAAGCAATGCGCAGAGACAAGCAAGCTGCTACAGGAAAACCGCATTGAATCGCTCGCCATTCATGGTGATCTGGAGCAGCGCGAGCGGGACGAGGTGCTGGTGCAGTTGGCCAACAACAGCTGCCCGGTACTGGTAGCAACCGACGTCGCCGCGCGCGGGCTGGACATAAAACTGCTCGCCGCCGTATTCAACTACGAACTTCCGAAGGATCCCAAGGTGTACGTACACCGCATCGGGCGCACCGGGCGTGCCGGCGAGCAGGGCCTGGCCATGTCGCTGTTCGCCGAGACTGAAATTCGTCGACTCGCCGCCATCGAAGTGGAGCTTTCTGCGCCGTGCCTTCAGGACACGCCCATGTCGCTGGATCGGGATCCCGGCTTTGCGCTCAGCGGCAGCATGGCGACCCTCGAACTCAACGCCGGACGCAAACAAAAACTTCGCCCCGGAGACCTGCTTGGCGCACTCACCGGCGATGCCGGGATTTCCGGCGCGTGTGTCGGCAAGATCGACATTTTCGATATGCGCAGTTTTATCGCCGTTGACAGATCGGTGGCGAAACAGGTGTTGCAGTTTTTCACTGAGGGCAAGGTCAAGGGGCGCGGCATCCGCGCCCGGCGTTTGCGTTGAGGTCGGGGGGTATCGGGGACAGACCACGGGATGCCAGCTGGTACCTGTCAATTCCGCTCACTTCCACTCAATCGTCGCCGGCGGATTCAATCACGTCCGGGTAGATGGTGCCATAAACAACCGCTTCGGAGGCGCCCGCCAGACCCGCACCCGGCCCAAGCAGAAACCGGGACGCGGCGAATGTGCCCTTCCAAAACCGGCGAGTGCGGAAAACAACGTCAGAAACAGTACCAGCAGGGCGCGGATCATATTGCCGTCCTCGCTGCGTGGCGTTTCATCAATCAAGCCCGACCGTTGTCACTTTCTCTGACAGAATGGTGGCACTGATCTCGCGGCCGCCGCCTGAAATTGTGTAATCACCGGTCGGCAGTGTGATCGGATCGCCGCCGGTCAGGCCCGAGGCCACAGTCTCGCCCTCCGTGTCGATCACCTTAAACCGCGTGGCGACAGCGCGGGTCATGGCATCCGCCAGACCTTCGGCGTCCACGGCGCTGAAATAACTGCCATTACCGGCCGCCGCCCAGCTTTCAAAGGTCTGTTCCAGATCGGCATCATCAATCGCAAAGCCCACTATGTTGACGCGGATATCCCAGCCGAGCGCTCGCAGCGCCGCAATTTCGCTTGCCGCATCGCCATCGCAGGTCTCTTCGCCATCGGTCAGGACGACGAGCACGCGCTGTCCCGTTGCGCCCGCGAGATCGGTGCGGACATGAGCGATGGACGCACCGATGGGTGTGCGGGCGAGATTCATGGCATTCATTCTGCTGATGGTTGAGTTCACCGCTGCGGCATCCATCGGACCGAGCGGGATTTCCAGATCGGAGCGGCAGCTATCCGCCTCACGATGTCCAAAAACGCGCAGGGCGAAGCCGGTGCCTTCGGGAATTCTCTCGCGGACGAGCTTTGTGAGCGTCGTTTTTGCGATTTCAATGCGACGGTCACTGCCAATACGTTGCAGCATGGATCCGGACGCATCGAGGATGATCTCGACGGCATCACCGGATCCGAGGGCGGCGCGGTTTTGCGTGACGATCAGCTCGCCGGGCGGATTGGGGGCAGGGGTGACCGACAGGGGTTCGGTATCCATGATTGCGCCGCCGCGCGTACGGTAGACGAGGCTGTATTCGCCAATATTTTCCGGTGCCCCAAGTTCGACCGTCGGCAAGGCGGGGTCGACATAGCTGTAATCGAAACTGTTACCGTCTGCATCGGAAATGAAAATCATGTCGCCGCCATTGCCGGCCCCCTCCCAGGCGACGTTGAAACGAAATCGGGCATGGACTTTGTCAGGGCCGTCGATCTCAACGCTGGCTTCGACAACTTCGATGGGTGAGCGGCCGATGACGCGGTTATTCGAGACATAGACGACATCGAATTCGCCCAATGTCTCGCCGACGCGGAGCGACACGCTGTTGCCGGTCGCGTTTCCGACATAAGTATAGGAGCCGATACCCCTCCGCGAATCGCCGTCGCGGTCACCGAAGGTGATCAAGTCTCCGGAATTTTCCGGACCGTCGAATGTGACATCTATGCTGCCGCCCGCATGGACGGTCGCAGGCGCGGTCACGGTTGCGGAAATGCTGCCGACGGTCACAGGCGTACGCGCCAGAATGGTGCTGCCGGTGATATATACGACGTCATATTCTCCTGCATCGGCCGGTGCGCGCAGGCTGCGGCTGCCGCCGGGAGAGTTTCCGACATAGCCGTAGGATGAACCCCGTATATGGTCACCGTTCCGTTCTGCCCATGCCACAAAATCGCTGCGGCTGATTGGGCCGGTCCAGCTGACTTGAATGGTTTCGCCGGCACCCGCTGTTTGCGGAGCCGTAATCGTCGCCTCTGCCATGACGACGCGCAGGGGCTGGCTGGCGACGACCTCGCCGCCATGGGTGAAGACCAGCAGATAGTCGCCCGGCTGTTCTGGAGCTTCGATACTTTCCGGATTGGCTCGAAGGTAGGAGTAGGCCACCCGCCTGGCACCCTCCTCCAGAGGACGGATCTCAATCATGTTTCCGGTTTCATCTGCGGCGGTCCATGCGACCTCGATACTCTGCCTGATATGGACTTCCGCCGGAGCCGCGATGGTGTAATCCTGCGCCAGCGATGATGCTGGCAGGACCGCGAAAAGGGCCAGAATGAGAATGGTGCGCATGAAAATCTCCCCAGTCAGCTTCGGGAGATTGCCACGGCGGCTTTGCATTTACCAGTATTGCGCGGCGGGTTTGGTCTCAGGTGAAGGCGATGGCCGACCCAGACGCTTCCGGACCAGTGCCAGACGTGGAATCACTCCCACTCTATTATCAATAGGCCATTTTTATCTTTTATTATCAATGGCTTATTTTCCAGTTAATCGCTAATGCCATGAAAAATACCATGCTCAAAAAATGTTTGAAATTATTTGTAACTCGCTAATCAAATGTCGCCCGGAAGAATGAGAGCCTGACAGAGATCGCGTGAAGCGCTCAACTGGATAAATGAAAGATACCACTGTTTAGTTACGACTCCGAGCCCGCCAAAACTGGATGGCATTATCGATCCACCCTTCCGCTGGAGACTCCGTGCCCAACCCGAAACCATGCCCCACATCCGAGTACACATGAAACTCCACCGGCGTTCCTGCTGCCGCCAGGGCGTTGACCCGCTGGCGCATGACCCGCGGCGGCGAGATCCGGTCTCTTTCCCCTACAGCGACGAAGGTGGCGGGCTCGCTGGCAACGTAATCCGCATGGCCGGTGTACAACATCACCACACAACAGGGACGCTCCTGAACGGCACCTCCGAACGTATCGGGACCGTGCGAGCCTACGGCGGCCGCCATGCGCGCGCCGGCAGAGGCGCCCCATAACGAATACGCGCGCCTGCTGACCTGCAGGTTTTTTTGATGTTTGAAGATAAAGGCAATCGCTCTGGCCAGGTCTTGCGTCGCTGCCCTTTCGCCCTGACCGGTACGGTATGTCAACACAAAGGCATTGAGCCCCTGCTCGGCGATTGTCTGCGCCAGTGGCAGGCCCTCATGCAGGGTCGCCACATAGGAAAAGCCACCCCCTGGCGCAATGATCGCAAAAGGCGCACCGGGCTTGCCCCTGAAGAAAAACAGCCCCGTCTCTGCTTTGCGGGGATCTGCACGCTGTTCATCCGCGGTATAGAACTCGAAAAACACCGGGGTCTGCCGCCGCGCTTGCCGTGCGAGAAAGTTGAGCCCCGCGGCCATATCCCCGGCATTGATCATCGAGTGGTAGGGCATCAATGCCCCCGCCTCTCGCAGAGGCAAGGCCGTTTGCTGTCGATCCTCAGCGCGCGGCAATAACCGCTCTGCAAACCCCTCAAAGTCTGGATGATTGAGCATCTCGCCAATCGTTGTCTCGGATGTGACCTGGGCGGCTACGCCGTCATCCAGAACCGTATCGGCAGAGGCCACCGCACCCAGCATCATACTCGTGAAAACCTTTAAACAAAGCGATTTGATAAAGTGCACCTGGCACCCCAATACTGCCACTAACGATCCAGCTGGTTGTTGTGCAACCACTGTTGCAACAGTTCCGCCACCTGATCGCTGTTCAAGTCCGAAAAGGGAAAGTGGGTGTTGCCCTCAATCCCGACATCGGGCAGAAGCACGAGCTGGGCGTCGCCGCCATGCTGGTTAATCGTGTCAACCCACAGCTGCGCCATCTGTACCCGCACCCGCCAGTTATCCTGCCCCGGGTTGTCACTCGGCCGCGTGGGGATGTTATCGCCGTAATAGATAACGATGGGGATACGAGTCAGCTTCCTGAATTGCTCAAGCTCCACGGCGGTGGCCACCAGCTCGCCGGTACCGCTGGACATGGGGTCGGGCACCTCACCTTCCGGAAAGACAAAGCCACTGCCCGGCTCATAGGCCACGATGCCACGCACCCCATCGGTTTTTATCGCTGTCCACCAGCCCGGGCCACCCCCTTGCGAATGAGTGATCAGTACACCGGACCCTGAGCGCGCAAACACCCGGGCAACCGAATCACTGATCACCTGCTCGTCAAACGGCCCCGTGTTGGGCGTCATCTGACGAAAAAACTGATCCAGGGCCTCGGGCTTGCGCGAGAACTGAACCTCGTCAAAAAAGTCCGGCCACTGGCCCATGCGGAACATATTGAACCACATCTGGTCATTGGTCTCGGCGGACACCTCCCCCGGCACTGTCGATTGCCCTGCACGGCCCCGGCGCGGTTGATCAATCAGATAGGTGCCATACCCGTGTCGCAGAAAGTATGACTGAAAGCCCTCACGCCCATCTGGCGTGGTACCCCAGGTGTTGGCGGACTGACCGGCACCGTGCAGAAACACCAACGGATAGGGCTTCGCGTCGACGGGCAGCTGATAGAACACCATCGCGTGATCCCCATGCAGCGTTTGCCCCTGGGGGTCAAACAGCTGCTGCCCGTCGAACACGCCATCGCTTTTGACAACCGCACCACCGGCGGCGAAATTACCCTGTGCAGACAGGGTAATTGGCTCTGGCCCGGATGCCGGGCCAGACGCACAGGCAGCGAGGATTGCCACCAGCCCGGAAACCATCGAGATCGATAACAGCTTGTGTGAAAAAAGATTCATAAGATTCTCGCAGAAAGACAATCAGGTAATGGTTTGACTGTCACCCATAAAGGGTTGGTCATAAAACCGTTTGCCAGTAGCCGTATAGAGGGCATTGGCCAGGGCCGCAAAAACTGGAGGAAAGGGTGGCTCACCCAGTCCAGTCGGTTTAATGTCGCTTTTTACAAAATGCACCTCAATCCGTTCAGGGGCTTCGCCGTGCCGGATCATCCGATAATTGTGGAAGTTGGTCTTGTCCGGAACACCCTCCTTAAAGCTCATAGCGCCAAACAAGGCGTTACCGATAGCATCTACTACCGCCCCCTCCACCATATTGGTGGCCGCATCGGGATTGACGACCACACCACAATCCAGCGCACTCACCACGCGCTTTATCACCGGCTTGCCGTCTGCAATGGTCACATCAACCACCTGCGCCGCGTAGGAGTTGTGGCAAAAATAGGCGGCGACCCCCCGCCCGAGATCTTTGTCCCCTCGACTTGACCAGCCCGATTTTTCTTTTACCAGCTTCAACACACCGGCGTAGCGGTCGGCATCGTAGTCATTGCGCTCACCAACCGGATTGCTTTTGGCGCGCGCCAGCAGCTCCAGGCGAAAATCAATCGGATCCTTGCCCGCCGCTTCCGCCACTTCATCCAGAAACGCCTGCTCCACGGCGCCCATAAAATTGGATCGGGGGGCACGAAAGGCGCCGGTGGTGATGTTGGAGTCCATCATCCAGCTCTCCGCCAGATAGTGATCCACCGCCCCCGCCGGGAAGCGGTTTTCGGAACCGCGCTCCAGTGGGCTTTCCGTAATGCCACCGGCGCGTACATGGTAGGCGATCAGTTTGTTGTCGTCGTCCAGCACCGCCCGAAAGGTTGCCCGGTAGGCGGGACGATAGACACCGAAGCGCATATCGTCCTCGCGGGAATACACCAGTTTTACCGGTGCTTTCACTGTTTGCGAGATCAGCGCTGCTTCCACCAGGTGATGGCTGTAGGCACGGCGCCCAAAGCCCCCACCCATGCGGGTCATGTGAATCTCAATGTTTTCCAGCGGGATGCCCATTCGCGCAGCCAGGGTTTGCTCGATGAACTCGGGCGCTTGAAGCGGACCGGCTACACGCACCTTGTCACCCCGGACATCCGCAAAAAAATTGATCGGCTCCATCATATTGTGCGCCAGAAATGGGGCCGTATAGCTTCGCTCGATGACGTTCTCCGCCTGCTGGAATACCTGCTCCGGATCGCCGTCACGGCGCAGGCGCTCAGGCGTTTTTTGCTCGAACTCAGCCATTGCCTTCTCGTGCTTCGAGGTACTTTCGAGACCGGCGGGCACAGACTTTTCAACCCCGGCCTGAATTACCGTGTGGTCTTCAATCGGCTCCCACTCCACCTGCAAATTTTTCTTCGCCTGCATAACCTGCCAGGTGGATTTACCGACAATGGCCACCAGCTCGGGAAATGCGTTGGCATCAAATACGTTTCTCTCGTAGCCATCCTCAAACGTCTTGATAGGGAATACATCCACAATGCCCGACATCTGTTTCGTTTTCCTGATCTGCTCGGCACTGACGGCTTTCAGCTTCATGCCAAAGGCCGGGGGAGGCACGATCATCGCGATCAGCATGCCCTCCTGTTTATAATCCAGCCCGAACAGCGGTTTGCCGGTAACGATTTTGGCGCCCTCAACATTTTTCTGTGACTTGCCGACAATCTGAAAATCACTGATCGGCTTCAGCTCCACCTCCTCGGGTGGCGTCAGGCTGGCGGCCAGCTCGGCCAGCTCGGCGTAGGTGGCCGAGCGATTGGACTTTTGATGCAGCAAGCGGCCGGCGCTTGTGGAGACTTCATCCAGAGGCACGCCCCAGTGTTGAGCCGCTGCCTGGCGCAGCATATGGCGTGCGGTCGCACCGGCCATCCGCAAACCGGGCCAGGCGGTTAGAATGCCCCGGCTGCCACCGGTAAACTGATTGTTGTAGATGGATTTGTCGAACGCGGCCTGCTCAACTTTCACTGACTGCCAGTCGATATCCAGCTCTTCGGCCACAATCATCGGCATGGCGGTCATCACATTCTGACCAAATTCCGGATTGGGTGACTGAATGATAACGTCACCGTTGTTAGCGATACTGAGGTAGGCGTTCAAACGCGACCATTCTGCGGGCACGTCAGAGGCTGTGCTGCTGTCCGCAAAACAGGCGGCGCTTAAACTGAAGTTCAACATAATGCCGCCGCCCGCCAGCGCGGAAACGGTCAGAAACTTGCGCCGACTCATGGCTGTCTTGATGCTGCTCATCGCCGTCTCCCCTTTATTTGGCTGCCGCGGTTTTGATGGCCGCTTTGATGCGAGTGTAAGTGCCACAACGGCAGATATTGCCGTTCATGGCATTGGCAATGTCCGCATCGCTCGGATTGCTATTAGTCGCCAACAGGGCGACGGCACTCATGATCTGGCCGGACTGGCAGTAGCCGCACTGTGCCACGTCGTGTTCCAGCCAGGCTCTCTGTACCGGGTGATCACCCTGCTCACTCAAACCTTCAATGGTGGTGACCGCTTGAGTACCCACGGCTGACACCGGCAATGAGCAGGAGCGTATGGCCTGGCCATTGAGGTGCACGGTGCACGCACCGCACATGGCGACACCGCAACCGTACTTGGTGCCCACCAGATCCAGCTCCTCGCGCAGCACCCACAACAACGGCGTGTCGGGGCTGACATCAACCTGCTTCTTTTGACCGTTCACATTCAAGGTGTACTCAGGCATGACCAATCCTCTTTATTTATCCAGTGTTGCCAGTTGCAAAGCTGCATTTTTCGCGATCGACGGATCCACCTTGCGGTCAAGCGTGGCAATCACCCGCTGCAATTGCTGCCGGCTCACGCCCAGGTTGCCCGCCACCTTCAAGTGCGAAATCAATTGGCTGTTGACGTTACCCACCGCGGCCAGCGTGGCGATGGTGGTCAACTCCCTGTCGACAGGGCTGAGGTTATCGCGGCTGAACAGATACCCAAACAGATGTGACTTGAGAGCATGATCCATCGCCGGGGCAAACTCGAACATCGGTCGGCTGGCAGGCCCCCGGGTCAGGTACACCAGTGTCTCGGTACCGAGCTGATAATAATCAGTACTGCGGGGGCGACGGCTGGCCTCTTTGCCTACCGGATCGTCAAGGCCCGCCTGCTGCCGCTCTTCCAGCAGCGTCTTGAATACCGAGAGACCGTTCAAACTGCGGGGAAAGCCTACATAGGCGTACTGGTGCGACAGGACTTCCTTGATCTCGTTGATGGTCAGCCCGCTGTGCAGGCCTGCCTCCAGCGCTGGCTTAAGCCCGTCCAGGTCTCCGGTCGCATTGAAGGCGGCAATCGGCACAATGGCCAGCTGACGCTCGCTTAACGTAACAAGTTCGGTGGATGATTTTGCCTGCCCGGCGTTGCTGGCCGGCAATGCCACCGGTTCCAGCCAGGTCACGCTCTGTCCGTCTTCGGCAACCGGGCTGATGGCCACATGCGTCATGGACGTCTGCTCCCCACCACCGTGCCAGTGCTTGACCCCCGGCGGGCACCAGACCGTATCCCCCTGCCGGATGACCTGTACGGGCTTGCCCCACTCCTGGGTACGGCCCTCCCCCTCCACCACAATCAGATACTGCCCGTGGGGATGACGATGCCAGTTGGTGAGGGCACCGGCTTCAAAGCTGACGATAGCAGGAGCTACGGGGCCCTGCGACGGCATGACCGGAAAGCGTGAAAAGACCGCCTGGCCCTGGAATTTATCCGCCGGCCCCTGATGCTCCTCAAGCGTGGCGTGGCGAGTGATGACCTGATGCTCAGCGGAACCGGCCTCGTCAGCCACCTCCGACGCCAGCGCGGTGCCCGGCAATGCCAGCGCAATGATGAGCGACAATCCTGAAATCCATTGAGACGATGTAAGTCGGGTAATCATGAGACTCCTTTTACAAACTCTGGGGAAACACACGTTGGTGAGACGCCACTGAAATGCGCCAAGATGCTGTTAAAGCGATGACGCATAGAAGTCGACCAGCTTGCTCATCGCCAGATCCACATAGTCGGGCACCCAGTAGGTTTCGATATGGGTGGCTCCGTCGATCAAAAACAGTTCTTTATCCTGCGCGCCTGTGGCCTTGGCGTAGGCGTTTTCGCTCATATACAGGCTATCGGCATCGCTGCCAGCGATTATCAGCAACGGTTGCTGGATCAATTCGATCTGGTCGGTGGCGTCAAAACGCATCAGGTCGAGCAAGCTGCTGGTGGTGTACTTGAACGTCGAGTTGGGATGGGCGTGAGTTTTCCAGTAGTACTCGTAACCCTGCCGATACAGCTCGAAGGGCAATGCGGCGATTTGCTCATCAGTCAAATTGGCATCCCCGGAATAAAGTACTTCGCCGCCGGCCGCTTCCTGAGTGCGAGCGGCAGAGGCCTGCTGCAGACGCAGCTGAATACTGTCCAGCTGTGAGTCAACATAACCATTGCGACGCACTCTTCCTGAGTTAAACATGCTCAGTGTGGCGACGGTCTTGAAACGCTTATCAGTTTGCGCCGCGGCCAGCGAATAGCCACCGCCACCACAGATACCCAGCAAGCCCAGACGCTCAGCGTCCACACCCTTAAACTGAGTAATAAAATCCGCCATGCGGTGGATGTCTTCAATACGATTGGCGGGCGTGTCAACATTGCGCGGCAAGCCACCACTTGCCCCCTGATATGCAGCATCCGCCGTAATCGTGATGTAACCCTGCTCCGCCAGACGCTGGGCATACAATCCGGCAACCTGCTCTTTGACGCCGCCGTTGGGGTGCGCCACCACGATAGCCGGGTAGGTTTTACCGGCCTGGTAATTTGCGGGTGTATAAATGTTGGCGGAGATCGTCAGCCCATTCAGCGGGTAACTGACCGGGTGGATATTGACCTGGCCCGCCACATTCTCAGTAATGGCATCCGCGTACACCAGCCCAAAGGGATTGCCTGATTCGGTGCTGTCCTGCGCCATGACTGAAGCGGAAGACAGACTCGCCACCGCGATCAGCGCAGTAATCAATTTCAACATTGTGCTCAATCCTGTGTTGTCTGAAGTATTGCAAACGAATGATGTCCCTCATGCACGGAAGTACTACACCTCCAACTTTCTCGACGCCAGCCACTGCACCATGGCCGGATCCCGGTGGGAGAAAAAGGCGCTGGTGGCGGTATCCATGGCCGCGATCCTGTTCATGTCGACGTCCGACAGTTCAAAATCCAGCACATCCAGGTTTTCTTGCATACGCGCCTTCCGCACGGTTTTCGCCAGCGCCACCGCACCGCGCTGCAGTACCCAGCGCAGCACCACCTGGCCCACGGATTTACCGTACTGCTGGCCTATTTCCGTGAGCACGGGGTGGCTGAACAGGTCGTTGCGCCCTTCCGCAAAGGGTGCCCAGGCCTCGGGCTGAATGCCATTGGCCTGCATCCAGGGAACGGCATGTAATTGCTGGTTAAAGGGGTTGATTTCCACCTGGTTCACGGTCGGCTTGATACTGTTGAAGGCCATCAAATCCGCCAACCGGTCCGGATGGAAGTTGCTCACACCAATGGCTCGCACCTTTCCCTCGGCCAGCAGCTCTTCCATGGCTCGCCAGGCACCGTGAACATCGCCGTAGGGTTGATGGATCAGATACAAATCCAGGTAGTCGGTTTGTAGGCGGTTCAACGAGCGCTCGAACTGCGCTTTTGCCCCCTCATAGTTACTGTCCTGCAACCACAATTTGGTAGTGACAAACAATTCACCGCGTGCCACCCCACTGCCTCTCAGGGCGTTGCCCACCTGGGTTTCATTCTGGTAAGACGCCGCCGTGTCGATATGGCGGTAACCGCTTTCGATGGCATCAAGCACAGCGCGTGCACATTCTTCGGGGTCAGTGATCTGAAAGACACCAAAACCCAACACAGGCATAGTCACATCGTTATTCAGGGTAAGATTTCTCATGCATTGGCTCCTGTAGCCCAAATTCTGAGACTCACTATAGTGGGGAATAGCGTGGTTGATTAGATACCTGTTCTCGCTTACTTTTATGAGATAAATTCATTAATAAAAGGTAGAATCTGGAGGGACTTGGCCAAACCGGCCCGATTTATGCGGCAAGCGACATGAAATGAGTTATTTAATAACGTTATATCAGGAGCTTCCATGTCTGAAAGTTTGAATGACCTGCGAGCCTTCACGCTGGTTGCCGAAGCGGGCAGCTTTACCAAAGCCGCCGGTCAGATGGGGGTCTCCCAATCGGCCTTGAGCCACACCATCAAGGCACTCGAACAGCGTATTGGCATCAAGTTACTCAATCGTACCACCCGCAGCGTCTCCACTACCCAGGCCGGAGAACAGCTGTTGAATGACATTGCTCCGCTGATCGCCGGTATCGAGCAAAAAATGAGTGCCCTCAACGAGTACCGTGACACTCCCCGAGGGACTCTGCGGATCAATGGTACCGAGCATGTCGTTAACTCAATCCTGTGGACTAGACTCTCCCAGTTCGCGCGTGACTACCCCGACATCCACCTGGAAATCACAACGGACTACTCGCTGACCGACATCGTCAAGGATCGCTACGACATCGGCATCCGTTTGGGCCACGCGGTCGACAAGGATATGATTGCCGTAAAGATCACACCCGATATGCAAATGATCGTTGTCGCTTCACCTGAATACATACAAGCCCATGGCATGCCGGCCACACCTGCGGAGCTGGACCGCCACCGCTGCCTGGCTTTACGGTTGCCAACCCGCGAGAACATCATGAGCTGGGAACTTCAGGCGTCTGGTGATAACGCTGATAACAACGGTAGTAACAACGACACGCAGCGCGACACGATTCAATTCCGCCCTCAACCGGTCATGATATTCAGTCATGCGCATTTACTGGTAAAAGCGGCTGTCGACGGGTTGGGGCTGGCGTGGGTGCCAACCGCAATGGTGAGAGAAGAGCTGGAAAACGGAAAACTTGTAAATCTGTTGAAGGACTGGGTTACCACGTATGACGGGTACTACCTGTATTACCCAAGTCGCCGTCAATCATCACCACTGTTTCGCTTGCTGGTCGATGCACTGAGGTTCAAATAGAAAAACCGGGTAATTCCAGGTAATTAATCAAAGTCCAAAAACAAACAACCCAGCAATGACGCTGGGTTGAATGAATGCCTGTCAGTGCCAGACGTTGCCCGCCAGTACCAGTCACTCCCACTCAATTGTAAATAAGACTTTTTTATATTTTATTTTCAATGGGTTATCTTCCTTCTGATCGGCAATACCATGAAAAATACCATGCCCAGAAAATTCTTGAAAATAATTTCATTTTTTACCGATAGCCCCGCATAACAGGGTCAGAACCTGCCAAACAGGGAAAAACCAACAACCATTTGGGGACACCCTCCCCTCTACTAGCCGGCAAAAAGGTGAAATGCTGGCACTACCCATTTTACCGTATCTCTCCCGACACCGCCTAAAGAGATTCCAGTCCTCTCGATGAGTCTGCCGAAACCCTTAGGGCGTGTCCCGGGAGCTCATGGCGCACCAGTGATATTATAGTGCCCTCGAAAAACAGCAGAAACAGCCTTGCATGCGCGAACAACTGGAGCGATATCAGGTCTGGCTTTATCTGGTAGCCATCCTGGCCGGCATGGCCATCGGCTGGGGCTCACCAGAACAGACTCGAGATTGGGAGCTATTGCTCTGGCCGGCCCTGGGCGCCCTCCTATATACCACTTTCACCCAGGTGCCACTGATACATCTCACGTCGGCATTTCGTGATCGCCGCTTTCTGGCGGCTTTGCTGACGGGCAATTTTCTCCTGATACCGGTGGTCGTTGGTCTTCTGTTGTGGCTATTACCGGATGATCCCGCTATTCGTCTCGGCGTGTTGCTGGTACTGCTGGTGCCCTGTACCGACTGGTTTATCAGCTTTACCCATCTCGGCGGCGGGGACGGCGCCCGAGCCATCACGGCCGCACCTATCCTTTTGCTGGTCCAGCTCATTTTGTTGCCCGTTTATATCTGGCTCTTCATGGGCAATATCGCCATTGAGCTGGCCGTTGGCAGCCACTTGCTGCCAGCCTTCTTCGGATTGATTGTCACACCACTGACCCTGGCCTGGTTAACCGAACGGTTGACGGAGAAGCACCAGCGAGTACAAACACTGGTGGACTGGCTTGGGTGGCTGCCCGTGCCATTGCTGGCACTGGTGGTGTTTCTGATTGCCGGCTCCCAGATCAGCCTGGTGATCGACAATGGCGCCCTTCTGTGGTCGGCGCTCGCGGTCTTTGTGATTTACCTGGTTGCTGCCGCCATTATCGGCAAGGGGCTCAGCGAGCTATTTGGGTTTACACCCACTATCGGCCGCACCCTTACCTTCAGCTTCAGTACCCGCAACTCCTTCGTCATGCTGCCGCTGGCCCTGTCACTGCCGGAACCCTGGCGGGCCGCTATCGTTATCATCGTCTTCCAATCCCTGGTCGAGCTGTTCGGCATGGTCGCGTATCTGCGCTGGCTGCCGCGCCTGTTCAAGCATGCCGACTGAGCTGGGAACGCAGCCTAACCCAGCGCAACAGGATAATTGCGCCACATCTCGGGTAAAAGTCTGGGCGCAGAGCTTGAGCCCTTCCACCATGGTCAGGTAGGGAAACAGCTCTTCAGCCATTTCCTGCACGGTCATATTGGCCCGCATCACCATTACTGCCGTCTGGATCAGTTCTCCAGCCTCGGCGGCAACTGCCTGCACTCCCAGCAAGCGGCCTGAATCCTGTTCGACCACCATCTTGATAAAGCCGGCGGTGTCGAAATTCACCAAGGCGCGCGGCACACTGTCCAAACTAAGAACGCGCGTATCGACTCGTAAGCCCTGCGTGGTCGCCCGCTCTTCCGTCAGGCCAACGGTTGCCACCTGCGGATCGGTGAAAATGACCACCGGCATGGCACCGAGATCAAGCATGGCCTCGCCGCCGGTTATGTTGATCCCGGCCCGGCTGCCTCCGGCGGCGGCCACATAGACGAACTTCGGTTGGTCGGTGCAATCACCCGCCGCATAGATACCCGGCACGTTGGTTTGCATTCGCTCATCCACCTGAATCGCGCCACGCACTGTCTTTACGCCGATCTGTTCCAGGTTCAGTAGTTAGGTATGGGGTCTGCGTCCGGTGGCGATTAACAGCTGCTCTGAGCACAGTTCACCAGCATCGCTGGCCAGTACGAATACGGCATCGGCGTAACTGACCCGGCTGACCTGAGTCCGCAGCAATACCCGAATGCCTTCACACTCAAATGCCTCCCCCAATGCCGGTGAGGACATTGTGAACGCGCTAAACTCCACCACTCAACGCCGTTCAGCCGGGTCGCGGCAGGCGTCATTATCAGTCTGTGGCTATCCGCTATAGCGGTATCAATCTATCTATGGGGATATTAATGACGCAATTTAATTATCGCCTCCACTTGATTTGCTCAGGCCATCGCACTACTGCCTCACGTAATGCCATGGGGGTCCAGTCGTTTCAATGTGGTTGCCTTTCTGCTAGGCTCACGATCAAATTCCGGGACCACTTGCATGATTAAACGTTGTTTCATAGTCGCAATGACGCTGTTGATTGCTTTGCAGTCAGTGGCGTCTATTGCCTATGAAACACAACCGCACAACCCCGCAATGCCACATTATGATGAGCATTCACACGAATCAGCGGATTTTAACAGCGAAAATCAGACAACCAAGTCGTCTCTCGACAGCCCCAGTCATGCAGCGGACCATTGCCATCACAGCCACAGCTGCTTTCATATGGTGTTGCTGGAAACCCTCACAGACATTTCCGGGGTTGCTGCGGGAATAGTACTGTCCGATTACCAAGCCAACTTCACAACCGGGGTTCAATCCTCCCTTTTCCGCCCTCCCATTTCCTGACCCTGCGAATATCTTCCCCACCCGGGGAACAACTGTCATTTAGACTTTCGTAGGAGCAGTCTCATGCTTTTCAGAATGCCCATAAAAACTGGGCGGCGCGCACTGCCGTGCCACTCTATTATTCATGCCTTTTGCCTTCTAGCGCTGGCATTCGGTTCCGCCCTTGCACACGCCGGGGAGAAACCGCTTACTCTGTCCAACGCTCTCTCGCGGGCCATGGCACAAAATCCTGGCCTCCAGGTCTTCGATTTTCGCCTACAGGGTCTTGATGGCCGCCGCATCACGGCAGATCAAAATCCTGCCCTGGCGGCCGGCCTGGAAGTGGAAAACTTCCTCGGCAGCGACAACCTGCAAGGAGTTGACGGGGCGGAATACACTCTGTCCCTGTCATCGATCCTCGAACTTGGCGGCAAGCGTCAGGCCCGAGTCAGAGTCGTTGACTCACGATACGGGCGGGTCGAGGCTGAGCGCCGGGCCGAGACCCTGGATCTCTTGGGACAGGTGACCCAGCGCTTTGTCGCCACCCTGGCCCTGCAGGAAAAACTCGAACTCGCCGCTGAAGCCGTGGCGCTGGCCGAGGCCGCTCACAAGATCGTCACCCGGCGTGTCGACCGGGGTGCCGCGCCTCAGGCCGAGGTCTTGCGCGCCAGGGCGGCGCTCACCCAGAGTCGTATTGAGCAGTCCCGTCTGCAGACCGAATTCGCTAGCCGGAAAATGGCTCTGGCTTCGCTGTGGGGTGATACCAGCCCGGACTTTCAATTGCTGGAAGGCAATCTGTTCCAGTTCGACTCCTCCGACGACTTCGATGCCCTGTACCAGCGGGTCAGCGACAGCCCGGCCATTCAAATCTACGCGAGCGAACAGCGTATCCGTGAAGCGGAGATTCAGCTGGCGCGCAGCCAGTCCGAGAGCGACATCCGTTGGCAGGTCGGCATCCGGCGTTTCGAAGAGACGGATGACACGGCCTTGACCGCTGGGCTCTCGGTACCGCTCTTTTCCGGACGGCGCAATCGCGGCGAGGTGCAGGCCGCCCTGGCGGCGCGGGATGAGGTCCGGTTCCGCCGGAAGGATACCCTGCTGCGCCTCCATTCGCGCTTGTTCGACGCCTACCACTTGCGGCAACAAAGCATCGAGACTATTGAGCAGATTCACAGCCAAATGCTTCCCGACCTGACCGAAGCACTCAGCCAAACCCGCGAGGCCTACGAACGCGGCCGCTACAGCTATGTGGAATGGACCGCCGCCCAGCGGGAACTGCTCGCCGCTCGGCGAACATTGGTCGACGCCGCCACCACGGCCTTGCTCAACCAGGCGCTGATCGAACAACTCACGGCGCAGCCCCTCGCGACTGTTTCGGGCGCCCCGACGCGCTAGCCCACAAATTCAGGATTCACACCATGCAACTGATAAAACAACTCTCTCTGATACTGGTGGCCACCTGCCTTGCCATCAACCCCTTACAAGCTGCCGAAGAACAACAGGGCGAATCGCAAGCCCAGGCTAAAGGGCCTCATGGCGGCATATTGCTGCAACAGGCCGACTTCACCGTCGAACTGCAGATCTTTGAACAGGGCGTTCCCCCGGAATACCGGGCCTGGGTCACCAGGGATGGCCGCGCCGTTACCAATGATATTGACCTCAATGTTCAGCTCACCCGCCTGGGCGGGCAAGTGGACACTTTCGACTTCACCCACCAGGGGGACTACTGGCTGGGGGATGGCGTGGTGACCGAACCACACTCCTTCGACGTGGAAGTGGCCCTCGCCATGGACGGCAAGAACTACCGCTGGCAGTGGGAATCCCACGAGGGTCGCATCCGGATCGCCCCGGCTATCGCCCAAAAAGCGGGTATTACAACGGCCGCAGCCGGGCCGGGTGTCATCGAGCGCAGCCTCACCACCTACGGCAGCGTAACCACTGCACCGCAGCAAATTGCGCGGGTACGAGCCCGCTTCTCCGGGGTAGTCAATGAAGTAAATGTCAATTTGGGCGATCGGGTCGAGCGTGGCGACGTGCTGGCCCAGGTGGAATCCAACGAAAGCCTACGGACTTACCCACTGCGAGCGCCCATCGGCGGAATCGTCATTGAGCGTCGGATCAGCAACGGGGAAATAGCCGGGGAGCAACCCCTGTTCGCCATTGCCGATTTGACCACTCTGTGGGCCGAACTCAAGGTCTTCCCTGGCCAGCGGGCCGAGGTTGACGTCGGCCAGAAAGTCCGACTGAGGGCTGACGGCATTGACCGGGAAGGCACCATCCGCCACCTGCTGCCGGCACCCAGCAACGCGCCCTACACCCTGGCCCGGGTCGAAGTCGACAATGCCGATGGTCTGTTGACCCCCGGGTTGCTGGTGGCCGGGGATATCGTGGTAGAAACGGTGGAGACCCCCTTGGTGGTTGACAACCGCGCCCTACAATCCTTTCGGGACTGGACCGTGGTGTTTATTCAGGTGGATGACACCTACGAGATCCGCCCACTGGAGCTGGGCCGCAGCGACGGCAACCTGACTGAGGTGCTGGGAGGCCTACAGGCAGGCGATCGCTATGTGGTGGAAAACAGTTATTTGATCAAGGCCGATATCGAAAAATCCGGCGCATCCCACGACCACTAACCAGGAGGCTATGATGATCAATGCCATCTTACGTCTCTCGGTAGAGCGGCGGTTTTTAATGTTATCCCTTATTCTGGTGCTGGTCGGCGTGGGCGTGTGGAGTTTTCAGCGCCTGCCCATCGACGCGGTGCCGGATATCACTAATGTCCAGGTACAGATCAACACCGAGGCACCGGGCTATTCGCCCCTGGAGGCAGAGCAACGCATCACCTTCCCGGTGGAAACGGCCTTGTACGGCCTGCCCAACCTGTCCTATACCCGGTCCCTGTCCCGCTACGGCCTGTCCCAGGTGACGGTGGTGTTCGAAGAAGGCACGGATATCTACTTCGCCCGCAATCTGATCAATGAGCGACTGGGCGCCATCAAGGGCGCGCTGCCCCCCGGGCTGGAGCCGGAGATGGGTCCCATCGCCACCGGCCTTGGCGAGATCTTCATGTACACCGTAGAAGCCCTGCCCGGCGCCACTCAAGCGGATGGCAGTCCGCTGGACGCCACGGCACTGCGGGAAATCCAGGACTGGATCATCAAACCTCAGCTTGCCCAGGTGCCCGGCGTAATCGAAGTCAACACCATTGGCGGCTACGACAAGCAGTACCACGTCACGCCATCACCCCAACGGTTGCTGGAGTTCGGCATCACTGTGGATAAACTGGTCAGCGCCCTGCAGGCCAATAACACCAATCGCGGCGCTGGCTATATCGAACGCAACGGCCAGCAGTTGTTGGTGCGCTCACCGGGGCAGTTGGCGACCATCGGCGATATTGAGCAGGTGGTGATCGCCAACCGGGATGGTGCGCCAGTCCGGGTAGCCGATGTAGCTGAAGTGGCCATTGGCAAAGAGCTACGCACCGGAGCCGCCACTCGCGACGGCAGGGAAACGGTGATGGGCACCGCCATGATGCTGGTGGGGGAAAACTCCCGGGCAGTCGCACAGGCCGTGGCCAAAAAGCTGGAGGCTATCCAGCCCTCCCTACCCGACGGGATCAAGGTGGAGGCGGTATACGACCGCACGGCGCTGGTGGACAAGGCCATCGCCACGGTGGAGAAAAACCTGCTTGAAGGGGCACTGCTGGTGATCGTGGTGCTGTTTCTGTTGCTGGGCAACCTGCGCGCCGCCTTGATCACGGCAGCAGTCATTCCGCTTTCGATGCTCGCCACCATCACCGGTATGGTGCGGTCTGGCGTGTCCGCCAATTTGATGAGCCTGGGGGCGCTGGACTTCGGCCTGATCGTCGACGGCGCGGTCATCATCGTCGAGAACTGTACCCGGCGCCTGTCCCAGGCCCAGCACGAGGATCAACTGGCCCTCAAGGAGCGACTGCAACTGGTGTTCGAGGCCACCAACGAGGTCATTCGTCCTAGCCTGTTCGGTGTCGCCATCATTACCGTGGTGTACCTGCCGATCTTTGCTCTCACCGGGGTCGAGGGCAAGATGTTCCACCCCATGGCGGCCACCGTAGTGATGGCTCTACTGTCGGCCATGGTGCTGTCGCTCACTGTGGTGCCTGCCGCTGTGGCGGTCTTCATGCGCGGCAAGATCAGCGAAAAGGAAAGCCCGGTAATCAGCGGTGCCAAATCACTCTACAGGCCCGCGCTGCGGGTGGCTATGAGGTTCCGCTGGCTGGTGTTGGGCGGGGCAACTGCGCTGGTGGCGGTCTGTCTCTGGCTGGCGACCACCCTGGGGTCGGAGTTTATTCCACAACTGGATGAAGGGGATATTGCGCTCCATGCTCTGCGCATCCCGGGCACCGGACTGGAGCAATCTATCGAGATGCAGTCCCAGCTGGAGGAACGGCTGAGGGCGTTTCCGGAGGTGGACAAGGTGTTTGCCAAAATCGGCACGCCGGAAGTGGCCACCGACCCCATGCCCCCCAGCGTGGCGGACAACTTTGTCATCTTGAAGCCCCGCAGCCAATGGCCAGAACCAGACAAAACCAAAGATAAATTGGTGGAGGAAATGGCAGAAGCGGTGGAAATGCTTCCCGGCAACAAATATGAGTTCACCCAGCCAATCGAAATGCGCTTCAACGAGCTGATCTCCGGCGTGCGCGCCGATCTCGGTATCAAAGTGTTCGGCGATGACCTGGATCAGTTGCTGACATCGGCCAACGACGTCCTTGAGGTCATCGAATCACTGGCGGGCGCCGCCGATGCCCGGGTCGAACAGGTGACTGGCCTGCCCATGCTGTCAGTACACCCCAAGCGCATGGCGCTATCCCGCTACGGGCTGACCGTGGATGATCTCCAGGATCTGGTGGCAGCCGGTGTCGGGGGCGAAAACGCCGGCCTGATTTACGAAGGCGACCGCCGCTTCAAGTTGGTGGTGCGTCTGCCCGAAGACATCCGCCGAGATGTGGACAGCCTCGCGGACCTGCCAGTCCCCCTGCCGGACGTCGGCTATGTGCCCCTGTCGGAAGTGGCCGATCTTGAACTGGCACCCGCGCCCAACCAGATCAGCCGGGAAAACGGCAAGCGTCGGGTGGTAGTCACCGCCAACGTTCGGGACCGCGACCTGGGGGGATTTGTTGAGGAAGCACAGGCGCGCATTGCGAATGACGTGGATCTACCCCCCGGATACTGGCTCGATTACGGCGGTACCTTCGAGCAACTGCAGTCCGCCAGTCAGCGCCTTGCCATCGTGGTGCCCGTAACCCTCGCGATCATCCTCGCACTATTGGTGATGGCTTTTGGCTCCCTCAAGGATGCCCTGATCATCTTTACCGGCGTGCCACTGGCCCTCACCGGCGGTGTTCTGTCTCTGTGGCTGCGGGACATGCCCCTATCGATCTCGGCGGGCGTTGGTTTTATCGCCCTATCCGGAGTGGCGGTGTTGAACGGCCTGGTGATGATCGCCTTCATCCGCGATCTGTGGCACGAACAGGGTGACCTGATTAGAGCCATTTTCGAAGGCGCCCTGATCCGCCTGCGGCCGGTATTGATGACCGCTCTGGTGGCCAGCCTTGGCTTTGTGCCCATGGCACTCAACACCGGGACCGGTGCCGAAGTCCAGCGTCCTCTGGCGACCGTGGTGATCGGCGGGATTGTCTCGTCCACCCTATTGACGTTGTTTGTGCTCCCTGTGCTGTATGCGTTGTCGCATGGCAGAAGTGCCAGTAACTCCACTCCCACAGGTGACATTAAGCACGACACTGAAAGTTAACCAAAACTCCTTCATGGGGAGGAACCTCCCCATGATTCTGTCAACGTGCTTTTATTGCGGTTTATACTCTGGAAAGACTATGAACGATCCACCGGAGCAACGAAAAGATGACTCGAAAGAAGCTCCATCCTTTCGAACACATCGCATCCACGCCATTAACAGTGACTGGTATTTTTTAACCCGTGAAGGTCAAAATATCGGACCGTTTTCGACCAAAGAGGCTGCAGAGGCAGCCTTGGCGGAATTCCTGAAAACTGCCAAAAAGGATGAGTGAACGATGGCCCAAAACCCACAAAGTCGCCAAGGCACAGGCGACGAGGCAACCAGGCAACCAGGCAACCAGGCAACCAGGCAACCAGGCAACCAGGAAAAGAGTAAGTTAAGTACAGCAAATGCATTTTTATAAATAGCTCCCAACGAGGTTAGTCCGATGAGCCACGATCATGTGCATATGCCCCCCGAGATCAAGGATAAACGCGTTGCTATCGCCATCTGGGCGAACGGGATCCTGACCCTGGCTCAGATTGGGGGAGGTATCTTTGCCGGCAGTCTCGCCCTTATCGCGGACGCCCTGCATAACTTCTCTGACATGGCATCACTCGTCATCGCGTTCGCGGCGCAAAAAATTGCGCGCCGCCCGGCTGACGCAAAGATGACCTTTGGCTACGGACGCATTGAAATCGTTGCAGCCCTCATCAACTACACTACCTTGATCATTATCGGGTTCTACCTGATTTACGAAGGTGGCATGCGGATAATCGATCCTCCAGAGGTAAAGGGCTGGTGGGTCGTCTGGCTTGGTGGTATCGCTCTGGCCGTGGACGCATTGACAGCGTTGCTCACCTATTCGATGCAGAAAGACAGCATCAATATCCGCGCACTGTTTCTTCACAATCTGTCGGATGCACTGGCGTCGGTCGCCGTGGTCATTGGCGGAACCCTTATTTTACTCTACGACATGCGCTGGGTTGATCCTGCCATCACCATCGGCATCGCGGGCTACATTCTC
This sequence comes from uncultured Halieaceae bacterium, assembly GCA_963976655.1. GTDB lineage: Bacteria > Pseudomonadota > Gammaproteobacteria > Pseudomonadales > Halieaceae > Marimicrobium. The sequence goes on along the minus strand of CAXBLB010000005.1, from coordinate 40,473 downwards.
TACCTGGGTCTGACAGAAATCGGCGGTACCATCAGAACACTCATGCTGGGTAGCCCGGTGGACATCGATACCGATGCCGTCATTGTTGCCCTGTCCAACATCGAAGGCGTTATCGATCTTCACCACGTGCATTTTTGGCAGATGGGCGAACACGATGCCTCGCTGGAGGCTCATGTGATTATCGAGGAAAGTGCATGGGATCAGCTTGAGAATATCAAGTACAGGATAAAACAGGCTCTGGCGCAGGAATTCAACATCCGTCATTCAACACTGGAATTCGAACACCCAGACCACGTGCACAAGGATGCCCACACCTATGGGCATGGTTAAAGATTCTCCGTAAGCACCGACGAGAGCGGAGACTATTTCAATAGGCCGCCCAGGCGCGGAATTCTGCCGACATGAATCCGAGCAGCGAGAAAGGACCAGAGACTAATAGCGCAGTTGCAGAATACGCCGGGCGCCATTCAACACAATCAGCCCGATGATCAGACCAATGACCAAGTCAGGATAACGGGAACCCGTCCAGGCGACCAATACACCGGCGACGATAACGCCCACATTGGCGATGACATCGTTAGCGGAAAAGATCCAACTTGCTTTCATGTGTGCGCCGCCGTGCCGGTTTCTTGCGATAAGCACCAGACACCAGACGTTGGCCGCCAGGGCCACAAGACCAAAACCCATCATTAACGCGGATACGGGTTCGCTGCCGAAGACAAATCGCCGCCCGACTTCAGCCAGGACTCCCAGCGCCAGAATCAACTGCAGCCAGCCTGACAAATGCGCCGCGCGCAGCTTCATCCGCACACTGTGTCCAACGGCATATAGTGCCACGCCGTAGACGGCGGCATCAGCAAACATGTCCAAAGAATCCGCGATCAAGCCAGTGGATTGCGCCAGCCAGCCTACTGTCAGTTCAACCACGAACATAACGCCGTTGATGGCCAGCAACCACTTCAGTATACCGGCTTCGACCTGGGCGGTTGCCTCTTCCTTCTCCCTGGCCAGGACTAGATCCTCTTCCCCCACCGGGGTGGTTTTTTCGAGCGTGGCACCCAGCCCCAGGGAGCGCATCCTCTCCTCGATGGCAGCCCCATTGTCGCCATGGAATACCCGCACCTTCCGATTCGGTGTATCGAACTCCAGTAAAACCCGGGGCTCAATACTGTCCAAGGCCATGCGGATCATCCCCTCTTCCGACGGGCAGTCCATTTTTGGTACCCGGTAGTCACTGACATAGCCATGTTGAAAAGCCGTATCAGTATTCGCTATCCCAGAGGTGGGGGCATTGGCAACCTTCGCGCTCTGGCAGCCGTCACTGCACGGGTCAGACATCGAATAAAGCCCTTGTGGATGTACAGACGATCACTATAAACTCTATAGCAGCTATAGAGTCAATTGGAATATTGAGAGATCATGAAGATCGGCGAACTGTCGAAAGTGACTGGCTGCTCCGTGCAAACCATCCGGCATTATGAAAAGGAAGATTTGATTGCCTCTGCAGAACGCAGTGAAGGCAATTTCCGCCTGTACGATGAAGCTGCCGTTGAGCAACTGCTGTTTATCAAGCACTGTCGCAGCCTGGATCTAAGTTTGCCGGAGATTCGGCAGTTGTTGGCATTAAACCGTTCGCCCGGTGCTCAATGTGATGACGTGAACCGAATGATGGATAGGCATATCGAGCAGGTGGAGGCGCGAATTCAGGAACTCACCAAGCTGAACGAGCAACTGAGAATGCTGCGCCGCAGTTGCTCAAACCGTCGGACAGTGGAGCAGTGCGGCATATTGCGGAATTTATCGGCTACTCCGGTTTCGAGCGGCTGACACGCGCATTCAAAAAACCTCCCGCACTTCCCGCGACCGTAGTACTTTTTCGTTGTCTTCTCGCCAGATCGGGTTGCCTTTGATGGAGAGGGGTAAATGGCAATTTTGTCTCGAAGCTTCCACACCCAGCATGTATTAATCGATTGATAACGCATGCGAGCCACTCAACTATAAACATATTTTATTCTTAAAAAATCAAGTGACGACCACGCCTACTCCACTCGATTATCAATAAGCTAATTTCATAATTTTATTTTCAACACCTATATTCCTGATAAACGGCGATAACATCAAAAACACCATGCTTAGGACATCCTTGACAAAGCTCGAAATAATTACCCACTGAGGGCGCGACTTATATTGCGTCTTCTGTTTGAGGGCGATCGCCATGTTTCTATCCACGCGCCCGCGAAGGTTGCCACGATGAACTTGTAGTATTTTTCCTTGAAACGATTCCACCAGCCCAGATCAAATTTCACTCGCTGATTTTTCAAAATCTCGTCTACGCAATTAAGGCAGATTCGCGACGCGCCGTATGCAACGTAAAGCTCGTGGAATTCCGCGTCAAAGCAAGTCTCGCCCATCCCATAGATCGCGTCAATTTCCTGAGGCGCCTGCTCAATAGTCGATTTATTGGGCTCGGTCAACCTGAGGCTGAGCTTGACCAAAGTAACCTCGTCCACACTGAGCCTGTCGTCCTATTTCGCTACTATCTATAAATTCCTTCATCTCTAGTCAAGAGGGTCGTACTCCAAAATTCATCAATATAAATCAGGCTAATAGTTTGCAGAAGAGTTAGTTCGCATACGACGTTCCCAGCTCTTTTAGCGCGTTATCAGCCTCGATAACCGCTCGCTCCACGGCCACCCAGGCTCCTCTCGGGTTATCAATAGCGTACTTCTTGAGATCCGGCATAATATCAACCAACTCGTCGTACATGGGAGCGGTCCAGTCTCTCCCTTTGCCATTTTCTAGCGCCATGGAAAGCTCAGCTGCCACGCTTCTGAAGTGCCGAACGTGATACAGGAATTCAAGGTGGGTATTTGATGTAGCGACCTCCGAATAATTTGGTGGTGAAGTCCGACACTCCCTGACCAGTTTTTGCGCGGCGTCCAGAAGATTGTCCGTTTGAGCCTGGGCTTGCGCCGCATTCCACGTCACGCTCTTTTCAGCTGAAAAAGCATGCATCGTACCTGTTACTGTTAACAGTGATATTGCGCAGAGTATAAGTAGCTGCTTCATGTCCATTCTCCTTAATAGAAGATAAAAGTAGTGTAACCATTAAGATTTCTTCAACTTCTGATTGATGTGCATTTTTTTGTTTCACCCTATAAATAACATGGTTCGGTTGCTTCAATAATTCCTTCAAGTGCCTGTTTCTATTTACATCTCTGGTAATGTGTCACTTGTGCATTTTCTTATGATCGTGGGCTTTCTTGGAGCTTAGATCGCCCGAGCGCTCAACGACTTCGCCTTCGTCTGGCTGTGAAGAGCCAGCTAATCCCTTCTGCTTGCGGTGGTCGTGCTTGATACTACCAGTCGAACCGATCGAGACATCATCAGGCTCCTCGGAGGACGACTTCATCGATTCTGATGCAGCCTGATCGGTCGGTATCCCTTTGCCTGGCAGACCTTTTTGCTTACGGTGATCGTGTGTGCCTTGATATGTACCCTCAGACTCCGTCGAATCACCTGACGAATGCCCGCTCGGCAAGCCTTTGTGCTCACGATGATTATGTTTCGACCCACTCTCCTGGGCCACTCCTAGCGTTGCAAAACCAAGGGCTCCAAACAACGTTATGGCGAGATATAGCTTTTTCATGACAATCCTCCGGTATTTTCATTTCTGTTCACAAACAACGAAAAGACCACCGACAAACTCACTTACTCATAGGAAGAGCTGTGTTTTTTATCGCTGGCGTAGCCTTCAATATTATGTTCGTCTACATTGATATAGTTCTTCACATCGCTAATTATCTATTCGCGAAATTCCTCAATCAGGTGACAGATTGTGTGTCCATTGGGCATGCCATCTGGCTCACTCACAGTCGTTAGAGGCCCGGCGCATTCTATTTTTCATTAGTGTCATACCTTCGAATCGCTGCTCTATTTCATCCAGACACTGTTTGACCATTACTCGGCACAGGGGGTATTGCGTTCACCCTTTTCGGCCCCTCAAAGATCTGGGCAATATCTCCGAGGGAAAAACCAAGTAGTTTCACACCAGTATGAATCGCAGCTGGCTTTCTTTTCATCGATCGGTATTCCCGATACCCATTCGTCGGGCATCGTTCGGGGCGCAGCAGACCCTTACGTGTGTGAAATCTTATCGTGTGCGCAAAAACTCCAATACTGCCTGCAAATTCATTCACGCGCATCACCTAACTCCTAGCTTCGAGTGCCTTTCTCAATCATTACCCTAAACGCATACTGGCCCGAGCATCTATCAGCGTTACAGCTGTCTATAACTTACACCTCTGTCCTACTCACAGGTCAATATCTAAGTCTCGGTAACAGGAGCGGAAGTAGCAGGGCCATCATTAGGGTCATGATCTTCAGGGCCACCATGCCGTGGTGAGAAATGTTCTGCTTTGAAAGCCCAATACTGGCAACAATTAGGCCGAGCTCGCCACGAAGGAGCAGGGCGAGCCCAAGTATCCAGCGCTCCTTCCTGTATAACGGGGAAGCTATGACCAATGGAATGACCGTCCTCCCGAGTATCGCCGCCACCACTACTGAAAGCACCCAACAGACCAGTTTCGCGTCCACAGGGCCCAAATCGGATATCTGCAAACCTAACGCTAAAAAAAAAGGGGGCGGCCCAGGAAACAAGCTTCGAAAAGAATGCCTGATCGTATAAATATGTCATACATACCCAATGTCAGCGGATTACCATGCTCATCAGCGTATCCGTAGTTTCACTATGACGCTACCCTATTGCATGTTGCATGTTGCATGTTGCATATTGCATATTGCATATTGCGATATTCTTGCGGCGGTTTTGACTTATCGCAAGACACCGGTGAAAATAATGCGTTGGGCCAAAGCGGAAATCACTTTAGTGCTACTTCTCTGGCCCTTTTCTCTTTGCCATTACTAGCTAGACTCTGGTCCACCTAGTCCCGACCATCAACATGGGAAAATATTTCGCTGGTCCCGTCGCTTTTCAGCAACAGCACATCGTAGCTATCGAATCGCTCACCCATTTCCATACCAGGGCTTCCTATGGGCATGCCTGGTACCGCTAATCCGAATGCGCCTTCCGGTATGTCGTCTAGGAATTGCCTAATCAATGGCGCGGGAATATGGCCTTCAAAGACATACCCATCTACTACACCCGTATGGCAAGACTGGTAGTGAGGATCTATGTTGTACCCCTCTTTTATTGCATCAAGACTCACCCGGTCTTTCGTGATCACTTCGAACCCTTCGTTCTTTAGATGGTCTACCCATTTATTGCAACAACCACAAGTTGGGGTCTTGAACACCTCCATCTTGATGCTGTTGACCTCGCTTTGCTGACCGGGAACAGGTTGCTTTTCCGAGCACGCCACAACTAGAAACATCGCAAACATTGCCGCTACCGCGCCCCTAGCAGCACATAATCTCCTCATTCTAATCATTTCCTACTTCCCCTCTCGTTGACAAGTGTCGTGTCCACATGCGCAATCGGCGTGCCGCATCTATTTTCCCATGGCCAAAAACGGCCCATCGCTAGAAAAGTGAATGACGCAGACCATGTAATAAGTAGAAAACCGTTGAGTGCTTCAATGGCTGTGATAAAGCGGATGTGGCCCTGAGGCTCAATGTCACCCAGACCAAGCGTTGTATAAATCACGCCCGAATAGTAGAGATAGCTCATCGCATCCGTGATCAAGGCACCTTGAAAAACTCCAAGCTCCAGAACGGACACAGAGACACCGTAGGTGATCGCATACATTCCGATCTCTGCTATATGTACCAGAAAGAGCGTCACAACGATAAATAGCACTTTTGCCTGTGTAGAAATTCTAAACCGGGTAGCTCTTGATCCCAGCCAAAGTAACGCCCGGTAATGAAACATAAACGTCAAGGCGACCAGCCCGAACGCTAACGCGATCGTAATAATCATGAAACCGCACCTGCTGGCCCGTCTTCGGACTGTACTTCAGAGCTATCGGCCACAACGCGTCGCTTTTCCTGAAACTGGAGAACAAAGCTATAAATCACCGGCAGCACCAGCAGATTGAGTATCATCACGGTCAGCATTCCGCCGAGCATGGGCGCGGCGATTCGATGGGTGACATCCGATCCTGTGCCACTACTCAACATGATTGGTATCAAACCCGCCATCGTGGAGATGGCGGTCATTGCTACCGGCCTTACTCGTTTAGATGTTGCGTTCAGTACAGCATCCCGAAGCTCTTCCAATGTAAGACGCCTATCGCTTTCACTTCTGCGCTCGGCAATTTCTGTATCGATAAAGCTCAACACAAGCACGCCAATCTCTGCCGCCATGCCCGCCAACGCGATGAACCCAACCGCTACCGCAACCGACACGTTGTAGTCGTTAAAATAGATGAGCCAGATTCCTCCTATCAGGCCAAAGGGGATCGATATCATCACTACAACCGGCTCAATAACATTCCGGAAATTGAAGTAAAGTAGCAGGAAGATAATGAAGAGGGTTGCAGGCGCTACGATACCAAGCCGCTTCGCTGCTCGTTCCATATACTCGAACTGGCCCGACCATGTCAGCGTATAGCCAGCCGGTATATCGACTTGCTGGTTAATCACCTCTTTAGCCTTGTTCACAAATCCGCCAATATCCGAAGTCGATATATCTACATAGATCCATGCATTGGGCCTCGCATCCTCACTCTTGATGACCGGCGGCCCTCGTGTGTAGTTGATGTCAGCCACCAGCGCGAGAGGGATTTGTGCACCTGTTGGCGTGGGTATGATCACGCGTTTGAGGGATTCCAGATCACCCCGAAGCTCTCTGGGATAGCGTAAGTTCACCGGGTAACGCTCCAGCCCCTCCACGGTTTCGGTGATATTCATACCCCCGATAGCGCTTTGAATGACGTCCTGTACTGCGCCAACCGTGAGTCCATAGCGCGAAGCACTTTCCCGATCGATGTCAAAATCGAGGTAATAGCCACCGACTGCGCGGTCGCCAAACGCGGAGGTCGTCTCGGGGAGCGTTTTCATGGCCTGCTCAATGTCCTGAGAAACTTCCTGCAGGACATTGAGATCAGGCCCCGATACTTTGATACCGATAGGCGTCTTGATGCCGGTAGAAAGCATGTCGATGCGCGTCTTGATCGGCATGGTCCATGCGTTGGCGAGACCAGGAAACTGGATCGCGGCGTCCATCTCGCTCATCAGCTCTTTCGTTGTTTTGCCCGGATCGGGCCACTCCTCTTTTGGCTTCAACCGCACAGTGGTTTCGATCATTGCCAGTGGCGCGGAGTCAGTCGCGGTTTCTGCACGGCCCACCTTGCCAAACACATGATGTACCTCGGGGAATGTGGCGAGTATTTTGTCCGTTTGTTGCAACAGTTCCCTTGCCTTGGTGATCGATATTCCGGGGAACGTTGTGGGCATATACAGTATGTCGCCTTCATCCAGCGGCGGCATGAACTCGCTGCCCAGTTTGGAATAGGGGTAGTAGGTAGCGCCTAGAAGCGCTATCGCACACACGACAGTCACTACCCTCCAGCGCATCGCCGTTTTCAAAGCAGGCCGATGGAGTGCGTGGAGCGCGCGATTCAGTGGGTTTCTGTGCTCGGCAATGATCCTGCCTCGCAGAAAGTAGCCCATCATTACCGGGACCAGTGTAATCGCCAGTATTGCTGAAGCGGCCATTGCATAGGTCGCCGTGAAAGCCAGAGGACTGAAAAGCCTCCCTTCTTGTGCCTGCATCGTAAAAATGGGTAGGAACGATACGGTAATCACTAGAAGGGAGAAAAACAGAGCAGGGCCTACTTCCTGGCAAGACTCGCCGATCGTTTTCCAACGCTCCTCGATCGTGAGCTCACTGCCCTTGGCGTCGCGAGCCATTGCAAGTCGGCTATGCGCGTTCTCCACCATCACAATGGCACCGTCCACCATGGTCCCGATGGTGATTGCGATCCCACCTAATGACATGATGTTGGCGTTAAGGCCTTGGATACGCATTACGATAAAGGCCATCAGAACGCCCAAGGGCAGAGTGATAATCACTACAAACGCAGAGCGCGCGTGTAGCAAGAACAAAATCACCACGATGCTTACGATAACCAGTTCCTGGGCGAGTGATGTGTTGAGGCTGTCAACCGCTCGCTCAATCAAATCACCACGGTCGTAGACCGGGACGATCTCAACGCCCTCGGGCAGCCCTGCTTTCAGCTCTTCCAGTTTTTCCCGCACGGCCTGAATTGTTGCCAACGCATTTTCACCAAAGCGCATAATGACAACGCCGCCTGCAACCTCGCCCTCCCCATTGAGATCCACGAGCCCGCGCCGCAGTTCGGGGCCGATCTGCACATTCGCGACATCTCGCAGACGGATTGGCGTACCATTTTCATCAACGGAGACGGGTATCGAATTGAGATCATCGATGGACTGTATATAGCCCAGACCCCGCACCATGTACTCGGTCTCGGCCATCTCGACCAGGCGGCCACCTACGTCCTTATTGGACATCTTGATTGCCATCCTGACATTGTCGAGGGGAATGTTGTAGCGAAGCAGCGCATTGGGATCGACTTCAACCTGATACTGCTTAACAAAGCCACCAACAGACGCGACTTCCGAAACGCCATTGACGGTTTGTAGGGGATATCGAAGATACCAATCCTGCAAAGAGCGAAGCTCCGCCAGGTCGTGTTTACCGCTTCGATCGACAAGGGCGTACTCGTAGACCCAACCCACGCCCGTCGCATCGGGCCCCAATGTGGGCGTAACGCCCTGGGGCAGTCGCCCGCTGACGTAATTGATTGATTCGAGAACACGCGAGCGTGCCCAATACATATCAGTGCCGTCTTCAAAAATGATATAGACAAACGACAGTCCAAAAAACGAGTAGCCCCGCACAACTTTCGTATCGGGAACAGCCAACATCGAGGTTGTCAGCGGATAGGTCACCTGGTCTTCCACAACCTGCGGCGACTGCCCCGGGTACTTGGTAAAGATGATGACCTGGACATCCGACAAATCGGGAATTGCGTCCAGCGGAACGTTCTTATAAGAGAAAATGCCGACCACGCCTATAATGAAAGTCGCCACCAGAACCATAAATCGATCACGCAGGGACGCATTGATGATCGCCTTAATCATGAACCATGCCTCCGTGAGCGTCTTCGCCCATCTCATGGTCTGGTTCATCGCTTGTCTCATGCCCCGTATCGCTACGAGAGTCGCCCTGCGCCGCAGACATTTCAGAATCGTTGCCATCCATGTTCTTGCGACCACCTGAGTGCGCGGAGTGATCAGCCTCCGCTTGAATATCCTCGCCTTTAAGTACGTCCATCATTTTGGCGGTGGCCTCGCGCAGCTTTGATTCCGAGTCAACCAGGAACTGCGCCGATGTCACCACCTCTTCTCCATCACTGACACCGTCGAGCACCTCGACGCGACCGCCTGATTCCACGCCTAGCCTGACAGTCCTGGGCTCGAACTTTCCGGGCTCCCTCACGACAAATATCTGCGGATTGCCTCCAGAGCGCACGACTGCCTCGGATGGCACTACAACGGACTTCTCGCGTGTGTCAGATAGAATTTTCACTTCAGCGAACATATCGGGCCGAAGCAGGAGGTCAGGATTGTCGAACACCAATCTGACTTTGGTGGTCCGGGTCTTTGCCTCCGAATAGGGGTAGATGTAAGCCACTTCACCCGTAAAGGTCTTACCGGGTACGGATGTGAGTGTCATTTCCACCTCGTCGCCGACATTTACCCAGGGAATCTCGTTTTCATAGATGTCGGCCAATACCCACACTTCACTCAGGTCTGCCAGCATGTAGAGTTCTTGCTGGGGCGTTACATGCTGCCCTGGACGAACCCCAATTCGCAGCACCGTGCCATCCACAGGCGAGTGAATGTGAATGCTCTTCTTTATCTCCCGACTTGTCTCTAATTCCTCTATCTGGTGTTCGGGTACATCCAGAAACTGCAACCGTTCGCGCGAGCTCTTCACCAGATTCCTGGCACCCTCGCGAATCTCTTCAAAGGGGCTCTCGCCAAGCGCAGCCAGATTGTTCAGTGCCAGCAGGTATTCCTGCTGAGTGGAAACCAACTGGGGGGAGTAGATGCTCAGGAGTATGTCGTTGGATGCGACAGTTTCACCAGTCTTGTCAACGTACAGCTCCTCAATCCAGCCCTGTACTTTTGGATGGAGCCGCGCCATGCGCTCCTCATTGAAGTCAACGCGGCCAACGGTTCTTATCGTCCGGCTTATGGATTCAGATTTCGCTATCGCGGTGCGAACCCCGATATTCTGGACGACCACAGGATCGATCTTTACTGTGCCGACGACATCGCTACTCTCGCCTTCGGCATACACGGGCACATAGTCCATACCCATGGAATCCTTCATGGGAGTAGGCGAAGTGACCGACGGGTTCATCGGGTTTCGGTAGTACAAGATTTCTGGCTCGGTCGTTGAGCCCGCTTCGTCTGCATAGACCGGGATATAATCCATGCCCATCGAGTCTTGCGCCGGCACAGGCGAGGTGACGCCCGGGTTCATTGGATTACGGTAGTAAAGCGGCTCAGACTCACTGACTTCAGCGACAGTGGTGCCCCCGGTGTCCCGAGATAGCCAATAGCCGCCTGCCAGCCCGAGGCCAAGCATGATGACCCCTGTCATAATTGTTGCTTTACTCATAGATGGACCCCTTTCCTACTGCGGCCTCCAGGCGCGACAAGGCCTGGTTGGCTTCACTGACTGACTTCCAGTACAGAAGCTCATAGTTGAACAATGTCATCTGACTTCGTACCAAATTGAGAAAGTCGACCTCACTCACCTGATAGGCAGCGAGCATCGATTGCACCGTTTGCTCGGCTTGTGGAATGATCCCTGTACTGAACAACTCACTCTGGTCTTTCGATTTTTGATAGTCGGTGACAGCGGTTGCAATGGTAGATCTCACGGCACTTTTCTCATCAATAAGCGCGTAGCGATTTTTCGCGACTTCCGCGGTTTGTTGAGAGATGGCTCGTGACTGCTTGCGGCCCGCATAAAGCGGTATCTTGACGCCCAGCATTACCGAGAAGAGATCCGCTCGTGATCCACCCATGAAGGGTGGGTTATCACCAGTCCGTTCTCCATATGTCACGCCTAGCTTGAAATCCGGATACCTGTCTTTCTTTGCAAGCTCGAGCCGCGTTAGAGCCGCTTCTACCTGAGTCTCCTTCTCTTTTAAAGTTGGCCTGGATTCGCCCGCGATCGCAAAGAGCTCGGTTTCGCTGAGGATGCCCGGCATCGAGCTGGGGTCAACGTCAGCGAGCGCTACACGAGTGCTGGCCGGTCTATCCATGAGCGTATTGAGCTGGATCGACTGGTGTTTTCTCAACGCCACCAGACTTATGCCCTGATCAATCAGCTTGGAAAGTTCCAGCTGCGCGAGCAAAATATCCTGCTGTAGCCCCCTGCCTGTTTCATATTTGGTTTCGGCCACTGCAATAAACTGACGCAGTAGCTCCTTGTTTTTCTCCAGCGTCTCCAACGCGTGATCGAGATAGTGTATCTGCCACCAGGTTGTCTTTACGGAGTTCGCTAGCCGCACTCTCATTTCGTCTACAGAGTAGCCAGCGGCAATCGCATCAAACGTCGCAGCTTCTTCTTTGAGATCCAGTTTCCCGGGGAAGGGAAACTCCTGGCTAAACCCGAACTGCAGTTGCGTCATGCCCTCCTGATCGCGATCAAAACTGTCGGTTGGGAAGTTCATCGCGTTGATGTTGACCATGGGGTCCGGCAAACTACCGACCTGGCTAGGCACTTCCTGCAGCGCCTCGTAGCGATGTTGCATTGCTGTCAGGCCAGGATTGTCTTCAAGCGCTACCAGCACCGCTTTTCGCGCCGTAAGAACTGAGTCCGTTGCGCTGCCATCCGAAGCAAAAGCATTCATCGGTAGGTTCACTACGAGGCACAACATCATCAATTGGAATATCGCTCGGCCTCGAGAAGTGCGCACCCGATTGCGGCTGGAGAATCTAGCAAGTTTGTTGGATAAATAGCTGGCCATGCTAGTTGTTCCTTTCCTGTTTGCCTTCGTGCGATTCGATCTCTTCACCCTGTAATGGCGATATTTCTAGCCGTGAGCCATCGCTTTGCTTCATTCTCGGCACTCGTCATATCACACCTCCTTCACAGTTAAACCACCCCGATACATCTGCATTTGGTGCGTAAACACATATTTTCCCCGTGGGAGAGCAGGTAAAGCGACTTCAGACACTTCATCCACTATTAGGTCCTGGCTAATACTTAGACCAGCGAACACAACTACCGCTGAGCAAGGGGATTCACCAACTCTCAAAAATAGCAGCGTTGATGACTGACCGGAAGTGATGGAATCGTATCACCGGCCACTTGAGTATCTGTTTCGTCTTTGTACAGCCAGAACCCCCATACCATGAGCGCGATCAGCAGGAGTCCAGCTATGTTAATTGCAACCATTCAGGTTACTCCCCAGTTCCACCCGCTTCGTCCAGTATTTAGACAATCGTTGCAGATATAATGGCATCACACCATTGGGTAACGATAAAAACCAGGTACCCATTTGCCGCCCTAATCTTGTTTAAGGAAGCCACGCACGATCCCATAATAGAATTTACGGACCAACAGAAAGATTACCCCCACATTACATTGTTGTAATTTTTGCGTCATGCGACTGACAGGCATTTCCCTCTACCCTACTAGTAACGGTTTCATGTTTCTTATCATGCGATGAGTAGCGGAATCTGTAGCTCCCGTGGTTGCGGATCATGACCAAGCAAAAAGCGAGAGCCTTTGCGCCCTGCACCGACATTTAGCTTCACAGAGTTGCCGGGCAGGAGAGTGTAATCAGCAATTACAAGCGACGATATCTCGAGGCCGATCTTGGCCCGAGCGCTCAGAGAACGACGACCATCTGGATAATGTGGCATCCGAATTCGAGCGCCACTTGACCTGTGTTCATGACGCAGGTTTATCGTGGCGATAGCTACAGTAAAACCTAGGTCTAGAGCCCGGCAGCTAAACATAGATCATTGGTGAAACTCATTAGGAGGTCTAGCCTGATCGCTAATGGCGGGTAAAGAGGATACAGAGCAAATGCGAGTCAACCAAATAGCCAAGGCGATTGGGGTAACCCCGGATACAGTGCGCTTCTACACGCGCGTCGGCTACCTCAACCCGAACAAAAACCCTACCAATGGATATAAAGAGTATGGCAACAAGGAAAGGCGCATGCTGCGTTTTATTCTGAGCGCTAGACAACTGGGGTTTTCGGTGGAGAATATTGGTCAAATCCTCAGTACCGCCGAACAGGGTCGCTCCCCCTGCCCACTGGTCCGGGAGCTAATCCGGCAGCGTTTGATCGAAACTGAAAAGAGCTTTCAAGACAGCGTGCAACTTCGCCAACGCATGAAGACGGCGGTTGAAACCTGGAGCCAGAAGCCGGACCGAGCACCGACAGGTGACATGATCTGCCACTTGATCGAAGAATTTGACCACACCGCGGCAACTGTCGACATCGGCGCATAAGCAATCGGAGAGATCTCATGGACACCCCCAGCTCGTCCTCACATTCACAAAAAGTCAATGATCGCGATAACCAGCAATTCATCCAATTCGTAGTACCGGGTATGGGTAGCAACCACTGTGCCGGCCTGATTACCGAGTCCATTGAGCGATTGCCGGGCATTCTTACCGTGAATACCAATATCGGTAATCATCGCGTCGGTGTTGAATTCGACGCATCCCAAACCAGTGGCGACCCTATCCAGAGTGCCATTGAAAAAGCCGGCTACGACGTGGCCAGCACGACATCCTCACCACCGGAGACCGGCGGTGAGTCCACTTTCACTGTCCCCGGCATGGGCAGCGATCACTGTGCCGGACTGGTTTCCAGCTCCATCAAGCGTCTCGCCGGCATCACTGACATTTCCACCAACATTGCCAATCACAAGGTGACGGTTCGCTTTGATCCGGCAACGGCGGATGCAGAAACTATCAAAAACGCCATTGAACGTGCGGGATACGAGGTGGCCGGCGTCAGCGAAAACCGAGAGCAGACGGATACGGAGGCGGATGAAGCCGTCGAGGAACGCTACCTCGACCAGGCATGGAAGCGCCTGTGGTTCGCCGCCATACCCACCACCCTGATCATGGTACTGATGATGGTACACATGCTATGGATGCCGGTGCCAGGTTATCTGGCCTGGGTGGCCCTGCTCGGCTTTCCCGTGGTGTTCCTCCGGGGTGGTTGGGCCACCCACCGCTCGTCCTGGCGCTCCCTCACCAACCGTACCGCCAACATGGATGTGCTCATCTCCATGGGCAGCCTGCCCCCCTACCTGATTGGGCTGGTGGGCTTTGTCTACCCCATGACCTCTTTTATTGAGATGGCCGCCACCATCATGACTTTTCACATGCTCGGCCGCTACCTGGAAACCCGGGCCAAGGGGCGGGCCTCCCAAGCGATCAAGAAGCTGCTCAAACTGGGCGCCAAGACCGCCTCCGTGCTGCGGAACGGCGAGGAAGTGGAAGTGCCGGTCGCCGAATTGCAGGTGGGTGACATCATGGTAGTCCGGCCCGGCGCCAAGGTGCCCACCGACGGCGAGATTGTCGACGGCAACAGCCACCTGGATGAATCCATCGCCACCGGCGAGTCCGTGCCGGTTGAGAAAGGGCCCGGCGACGGGGTGATTGGTGCCACCATCAACAAGGAAGGCATGCTCCAGGTACGCGCCACCCGGGTGGGTGCCGACACCTTCCTGTCACAGGTCGTCCGGCTGGTGGAGCAGGCTCAGGGGTCCAGGGTGCCCATCCAGGAATTCGCCGACAAGGTGACCGCGAAATTCGTCCCGGGGGTTATTGTCATCAGTTTGGCGAGCCTGGTGGTCTGGCTGCTGTTCGCCGAGCCGCTGCGACCGATTCTCTACTGGGGCGCCGAATTCCTGCCTTGGGTTAACCCGGAACTTTCACCCTTAATGTTGGGGATTCTAGCGGCCATTTCCGTCCTGGTCATCGCCTGCCCCTGTGCTCTGGGACTGGCCACTCCCACCGCCATTATGGTGGGCTCGGGCCTGGGCGCCGAATCCGGCGTACTGATCCGTTCCGGCGAAGCCATTCAGTCCCTCAAGGATATCAAGGCCGTGGTCCTCGACAAGACCGGTACGATCACCAAAGGCGAGCCCGCCCTGACCGACGTGATTGCCACCACCGACTTCGATGCGAGCGACGTGCTTCGATTCGCGGCGTCGGTGGAAGCGGGTTCCGAGCACCCCCTGGGTCAAGCCATCGTAGCCGGTGCCCGGGAGAAAGGCTTGAATGTTCCGACCGTCGCCGACTTCCGCGCAATTACCGCCCGCGGAGTGGAGGGCCGGGTGGACGACCAACATATTCGCGTCGGTAGCCGCCGGCTTCTCAATGAAGCAAACATAGAACTGGGCAACCTAGAAGAGGCCCTGGTGCGACTGGAAAATGAGGGCAAGACCGCCATGCTGGTGGCCGCTGGAGACCGCGCCGCTGGCATTGTCGCCGTGGCCGATACCATCAAGGAGGACTCGAAAGCCGCCATTGCCGCGCTTCATGAGCTGGAGATTCACACCGTCATGATAACCGGCGACAACGAGCGTACTGCCCGCCATGTGGCGAACCAAGTAGGCATCGACGAGGTGCTGGCGGGTGTTCTACCGGAAGGCAAGGTGGACGCCATTAGAAAACTGCAGGCAAAGTATGGTCAGCAGGTGGCCATGGTGGGCGACGGCATCAACGACGCCCCGGCACTGAAACAGGCCAATGTGGGCATTGCCATCGGCGCTGGTGCCGACGTCGCCATCGAGGCGGCGGATGTCACTCTGGTAAAGGGCGAACTGTCCAAGGTGGTGGAAGCTATTCGCCTGTCACGGGCCACCTTCCGCAAGATCGTGGAAAACCTGTTCTGGGCCTGGTTCTACAACCTGGCGGCCATTCCCATTGCGGCGGTGGGCCTGCTCCATCCCATGATCGGGGTGATCGCCATGACCAGCAGCTCCCTGTCGGTGATCGGCAACTCCCTACGCCTCAAGCGGGTGAAACTGAATGCGGACAAATAATCCGATTCCAAATTAACAGCGCTGCCTGACAGGCGGCGAAGGAGAAACCCAATGACAAGCAAACCCGGATACTGGACCAGCCTTCACGGCTTGGCAACGCTCACACTGATTGGCGCCGCACTCTATTTCCTCCTTGTAGAACACGGCGCTCACCTCCTTCCGTATCTGCCCTTTCTGATTATCCTGTTGTGTCCGCTGATGCATGTCTTTATGCACAAGGGGCACGGCGGGCACGGCGGCGCAGAGCACGGTCACGGCCAACATCAACAACCGGATGCGGACGAAGCTTATCGCCGAGGCTTGGAAGAAGGCCGAAAAGAGGCTGCGAAACGACCATAGAAATTATATACAACCGGTGAGCTCACCCCTCACCAACCGAAGTTGGCTTTTAAAATTTATCTATCGGGAGAGCAACACGAAAACTACCCAAAGCAATCGCTCTCGTTATATTTATTCCAACCCCTGTCTTCGCTCCGGAGGGCCATCAACAGGTGACAAAACAAGGTGCAAGAGACATATCAGCGCAAACATATTCACAAAGAATAACTGTTCTAACGGAAACTGTTCACCCTAAACCCAGACGCTGAATATACAACCAGCACAGCGATACGGAGCCCCGTTAATGAAACACAAAGAACACCGATTGGGCGTTTCAGAGGTCAACTTGGTAAATCGTCATCTCAAACTTGTGACGCCCATTGATAGCACGAAACTGAATGAAGCCATTGCAGAGATTGACCAGCTCTACGGCCTGGATGAAGTCACTTTCAATGAGAAATCCACCAAACTTAATTTCTCCTATGACGCATCCCGGTTATGTATCGACTGCGTGGAGGAAATTCTGACGAAGCACGCTATTCAACCCAGAGATGACTGGTGGACGCATTTTAAAGAAGAGTACTACCGGTTCACCGATCAGAACGTCAAAGAGAATGCGCAACATGAACCCTGGAGCTGTCACAACATACCCCCGCATAACCGGAAATAGGGGCTGAAACGTCATGCCATTTGCTCCCGCATATCCAAGACAGGTGCAAAAATGAACCAGCAATCACAAAAGAGCGATAGTTCCCAAGGAGAAAAGCCGAACAGACCCGTCAATTGGCGATACTGGTGTATTCTCTGCGGTTTCACCGCGTTTGCCGAACTACTTCTCCTGAAGGAGCACAGAGACCATTTGTGGACCACCTCGTGCAGGTGTTGCCGCAGAGAGTGGAGTCCCTCAGCGGCTGGCTGGTGGCCTGTGTCCTTGTGGAGGAGCTGCTGTTTGCCGGCACTCTCGGCCTGATGTGGTGCTCTCTCTACGAACACCTTTATTGGCGCCGGTACTTCCCCGAGACGTCAACATGAGCGGGCACCCCCGACGCACCGATATTGCGTGGATGGTAATGGTGGCCCTGCTCTGGGCCATTTGCTTCCCGTTTATTGTGATTGGCTTACCGGACGCGCCACCTCTGCTATTTGCCGCCCTGCGTGCCTTTCTTGCCGGTGGGCTGCTAATCTTCGTGTGCATGGCGCAGCGGCATCGGGGGACTTGTCAGCTTAACCCACGAAACCTGCGACAGCTGGGACTGATCGGCTTATCGTACACGGCTTTGGGCTTTGGCGGCATGTTCCTGGGCGCCGGGCACTTGTCACCGGGCCTGGCAACCGTGCTGGCGGGCACCCAGCCCCTCATTGCCGCCGCTATTGCCGCCATCTGGCTCGGTGAGACCCTAAAAGCCAAGGGTATAGCCGGGTTGGTCACCGGTTTTCTAGGTGTAGCCTTATTGTCGTGGCCGGGATACGACGGGAACAACGACGGCTATCTCCGAGGAATTACCTGGGTACTGATGGCGGCTATCGGAACGGCGGTAGGCAATATTCTGCTGAAAAAGGAAGCGGGCGGCTCCATTGCTGCACCCATGGCGATCCAACTTCTGTTCGGTGGCGGAATGCTGTTGCTCGCCTCAGCGATGGCCGGTGAGCACTGGAACGTTAACTGGACAGCCCGGTTCACTGGTTCCCTGCTCATTCTCTCCGCGCTGGCAACAGCAGCCATGATATTCCTCTGGTTTGGGCTACTTGCCCGCGCGCCCTTGAACCAACTGAACATCTTCAGCTTTCTGACCCCGGTGTTTGGGCTTCTGATTGGATTTCTTTTCTTTGATGAAAGGCTGCAATTTGTCCAGGCGCTGGGCATCCTGATCATCTTATACGGTATAGCCCTCATGCAAGGGGGAGGTGCCATTCAGGTTAGCGTCGACGAGACAAGCGATGAGCGATGAGCGATGAATCTTCACCAACTGTCCATCTTGGTCCTCACCGCGAGCGTAATAGGGCCTGTTCACCAATGAACTACGGTGGAATATCGCTACTTTTTGGGAATAAACGATAGCCGCTATTTGAAATGGAATTTAAGAATCATGGACGACAGATGTTAGTTTGCACTGAAAGCATTTTTAGCGTGAACGGAAACATTAATTAATTTTGACTTGAGCTTTTCATTGAGGGTACTGATATGCATGTAGGAATGTGGGGCTTGGCAGTCATCGTCACCGTTATCGTTTCCTGGTTAATGTATCGTTATCTCGCCCCGGATAGCTGGAAGGAGTGGGCACGCGCCGGTGTGCTGCAGGCTTTCATCATCGCCTTTTACGCAGAAATGTACGGTTTCCCCCTCACTATCTATTTTCTGGCCCGCTTTTTTGGACTGGATCTCGAATGGGGCGAAGGTGGAAATCTCTGGGCCCAACTTTTTGACTCGCCAATGGCGCACATCGTGGCCATGGTTCTGGGATACGGCATAGTCTTTATCGGTGCATCACTCGTAGCCGAAGGCTGGCGACGGATCCACGCGGCAAGACGCGAAAACGTGCTTATGACCGATGGAATTTACGCTCACCTACGCCACCCCCAATATACAGGCCTTTTCCTGATAATCTTCGGGGAAGGTGTCGTACACTGGCCGACGATTCTCTCGGTACTGGCATTCCCCATCATTGTCGCCGCCTATACGTACCTCGCAAAAAAAGAAGAGCGTCAAATGCTTGAGCAATTCGGCGATGAATACCGGGCGTACCAGCGTAGAGTACCGATGTTTATTCCATCCAGCGATATGAGCAGGAGGTCCACATGAACCCGCAAGCCGTTACAATTGCCAGCGGCATTATCTTCATTGTCGTTATTATTCTGGTTGGATTACACCAACGAAAACGTCGCAGACAACAGAATGCGGACATTAAGAACAACCCCGACAGCGATCAGTAAAGATCCAATCCGGATGTAAATGTCCCGTATTCTACTTTAACCCTTGGAGAATTCGGACTAAGAGAGGACGTTAACTATGAGCAATTCAAGCACACCTGTCACCCAGTTACGTGTCGCCCCGTTAGGCAATACCCTGTCGCTGTTGTTGGTAATCAGCTATCTGCTGTGCGTGGGTTTTGGCCTGCTTGCCCCGGCACAGATGCGCATGTACGAGGCGTGGGCACCGCTACTGCCCGGCTTCGAATGGCTTACGTGGACTGGCTTCTTCATTGGCTTAGTCGAAGTCTATCTGTACGGCTGGTATATCGCGGTTTTGTTCGTACCCTTGTACCGGCTGTTCTCCAGAAGCGAGCTATAGTGGCATCATACTCATCATAGGTCGAACGAACCCGCTTCGAATCTTTGACCAACACTCGAAGGCTGTCGGGGCATTTTTCCATCTCGTCATTCATTCATTACATAAGACTTACCGTGAACAGCTTAAAGTGAGCCGTTTATGAACAGGTTGAAAATATTTCTTAGGGAATATCTGGGCGATGTGGGACTGGTGTTTTACACCTCGGTAGTCATCATAACTGCATTCGTCACCTCCTCCGTCCTGTATCCCGACGCGGTGGAATCCACAGCCCTGAAGATTCTCGATATCACCGCCCGAAAACTCGGCTGGATGTATCTGATGGCAACCACCGGCTTTGTGTTGTTTGTCCTGTTTCTCGCCTTCTCCAAATTTGGAAGCATTCGCCTGGGAGCAGAGGGTGAACCACCGGAGTTCTCGTTCAACAGCTGGCTGGCGATGATATTCTCGGGCGGGATGGGTGTCGGTCTGGTTTTCTGGGGCGTGGCCGAACCGATGATGCATTTCAACGATCCGCCCCTTGGCCTTGCCGAACCCCGCACCTCAGAGGCAGCACAGCTGGGAATGCGCTACGCGTTTTTTCACTGGGGATTCCACCAATGGGCCAATTTCACACTGGTAGGGCTGGCCATTGCCTATGTGCGTTTTCGTCACAGCA
The DNA here is from genome assembly GCA_963976655.1 of uncultured Halieaceae bacterium. GTDB lineage: Bacteria > Pseudomonadota > Gammaproteobacteria > Pseudomonadales > Halieaceae > Marimicrobium. The sequence continues at coordinate 20,119 of CAXBLB010000005.1, read as the reverse complement.
GTCGCGGCCTGATCAGCGAAAGCTTCCGCTCGTTACTGGGCGATCGGGTGGACCGCGGCTGGGGCAATATCGTCGATATCCTGGCCGTGGTCTCCACCGTATTCGGCGTCGCAACGACTCTCGGTCTTGGAGCGTTACAGGTCAACAGCGGACTGGCCAATCTGGGAGTGGCTGCCTACTCGACGACATCACAACTCTACATTCTCGCGGGACTCGCAACCTTGTTCATCATTTCGGCAATGACGCCCCTCAACATGGGGATCCGCTACCTCAGCAATGCCAATATGGTGCTCGCCGCTGGACTGCTGTTTTTTGTGCTCGTCACGGGACCGAGCGGTTTTATCTTCAGCGAACTCACCCAGACAGCAGGTGAGTACCTTGGCAATATCATAGAGATGAGCCTAGTAACCACTCCCTATTCCCACGAACACTGGGTGGAGCAGTGGACCATGTTCTACTGGGCCTGGGGATTGAGCTGGGCGCCGTTCGTGGGCAGTTTCATAGCGAGGATCTCGAGGGGAAGAACTGTCCGCGAGTTTGTCCTGGGCGTAATGATCGTCCCGGTGGCTTTAAGCATGTTGTGGTTTGCCACTTTCGGTGGCTCCGCAATCTACTTCGATTTGTTCGATGGCGTCGCGATTGCAGATGCCGTATCGGAGGAAGTGCCGGCCGGACTTTACGTTCTTCTCGATCAGTTACCCTGGGGTGAGTTCGCCTCCATACTGACCGTGGCACTGGTCTCCATGTTCGTGGTGACGTCGGCGGATTCCGCCACATTTGTGCTGGGCATGTTCACCTCCAAGGGTGTTCTTACTCCAACACGGTTTGTTCGTATCCTCTGGGGGGGACTTCAGCTACTGATGGCTTCCGTCCTGTTACTAAGTGGTGGCCTGAACGGGCTGCGAACTGTATCCATTATCGCCGCTTTCCCCTTTATGTTACTGATGGTGCTGATGGCATTCTCCCTTCACAAAGATCTCGCGGCGGAGATCCTGCGGCGGGAGGAAAAAGAACAATTGCTCCGCACCAGGCTTGAGAAATTGCTAATGCGGGAACCCGAGCGGGACGCGGAGCGCCGGGAAGAGGAAGAAATCCATCCAACAGCTCCAGAGGAATGCCCCGCGCAGAAGTGCGACAAACTGCCGATCTGAGCCGTATTCATCACGGATTGTGACTGGTGACTAAAGGTTGCTTTCACAACCTCGCGCCCCTCCTTGCGCGCTTGTACGGGATCCGCCGAACCATTGTATTCGTCCTTGTCAGTGTTGCTCGCCTTGTCGTGCGCGACTCGCGCGGCGTTTAACCAACACCGCACCATCTAATTACTAGAAAGCTGGCGCTGACGGCAACAACAGCCCGCATTGAGAAAAAACGTGTGGTCAACAATTCTTGAAAATGGACTGAGCACACCTCGAGGTGTAAGGCTTACCGTTTTTTTGTAGGTTTTATCGGGTGGCGGGCCTATTACTAAGCGATTCACCCGACAGCGGATGTCAGCCTGCAAGTTCCCAACGGGACAAACCATCTGCCATCACGGAGATACCTTTCCGCATTCAGATACATACAAGCGCACGAACTCGACTTGGCACGTATTTTGCTAATTGAAGTAGGTGACCTCGAATTTACAAGCTCGCGAATCAGCTTCACACAAAGTAAGGGGCGAAATCGCTGCTACTGTCGGCGGCAGTATTCGAAGTCCACTCTGTCCGAAAGCAAAGGGTGTCGCGTTTGTGTTCTTCGCCTGAGAGGTTAGCGGTATTCGCAGTCTCTTAACCTCCTGCCCCACATCTGACGCCAACTTGACAAGGTTATCGTGACTTGACCTAGGCTGCGCATGGCAACACCGAACAATTCAATGTTCAGAGAGCAATCTGTTATGTCCTACATTCGATTCGGTCTGATGATTCTCACTTCAACGGTGGTCATGTTCATTCTCATGTATCTGAACACCTATGCTTGGGAGCACGTCTTTTTCTCTGAAACACGCTTTTATATGGCAATTGTGATGGGCGCAACGATGGCGGTCATCATGCTTGGTTTCATGCTGGGTATGTATTCTAACGCAAAACTCAACGCTGCAATCTTTGCCGGGTCGATAGTTGTTTTCATCCTGGCACTCTGGTTGGTCCGCAGCCAGATCACAGTTTCTGGGCCCAGCTACATGCGCGCGATGATCCCGCATCACTCGATCGCGGTGCTCACCTCGGAGCGCGCGCAAATCCGCGACCCCCGCGTGCGCAAGCTCGCCGACAACATCATTGCGGCGCAAAGACGCGAGATCGCCGAGATGCGTTATCTGATTGCTGACGTTTCGGCGGGGAATATCGTGGAGGATCTCTATGAAGACCCACCGGCCAAACTGGGGACGCTGGAGCAGGCACTGAATAACACGCTGATCTCCACTCTTGATCTGGCGCCGATGCCCCGGAACGAGGCTACCCAGGTACTTGAATCTGGATTTGGCTGCACCTTCAATCGCAGTCCGGGAGATGATCCGATCCTGTGGACATCTCAGGACGAGGCGGCAGCTGCGATGAAACTGAACGGCGTACTCATGCCGTTGGAAAAGAGCAGTAAGGCTAACTCTGGTGGCTTTGCTTTTACGGCGCCGGGGATGACGGTGATAATCAACTCGCTTGGTGACAAGTCGGACTGGCGCTCAAACGCACAGCTGGTCTTCACTCTCGATGCGGGACTAACGGCGGGCTATCGGGGATTGTGGACCTGCCAGACATAGGCAGCTTGCGATGTGAAAGTTTCGAGAACTACTCATCATTCAAAGCTAAAGGATTAAAGTAATGTCGAGCGATACGAACACAAAGAAGGCAACTATTTACCGCATGGTCATGCCCGACCATCTCTGTCCCTACGGATTAAAGGCGGTCGATCTGCTGGAGCGCAAAGGATTTCAAGTAGAGGACCACCACCTCGAATCTCGCGAGGAGACCGATGCGTTTCAGGAAAAGCACGGTGTTGATACAACGCCCCAAACCTGGATCGGCGATGAGCGTATTGGCGGTTACGACGCTCTGCGTGAACACTTTGGGGAGAATGTACCCGACGAGGACGAAACCAGCTACAAACCGGTAATAGCAATCTTCGCTGTCGGCTTTCTGATGGCGCTGGCCGTCAGTTGGGTCGTGTTTGGCACAATTTTCACGGTGCGCGCAGTTGAATGGTTTATCGCCATCTCGATGACGCTGCTGGCATTGCAGAAGTTGCAGGACGTGGAGAGCTTCTCAACCATGTTTCTGAACTACGATCTGCTGGCGCGTCGTTGGGTACGCTACGGCTACATCTATCCTTTTGGCGAGGCGTTAGCGGGTATCCTGATGATCGCCGGCGTGCTGATGTGGATCGCGGCACCAGTCGCACTGTTCATAGGCACAGTCGGCGCGGTGTCGGTATTCAAGGCAGTCTATATCGACAAGCGCGAACTGAAGTGTGCGTGCGTAGGTGGCGGCTCGAACGTTCCTCTGGGTTTCGTATCGCTGACGGAAAATCTGATGATGGTAGCGATGGCGATCTGGATGCCGGTTAGGATGTGCGTGCTCGGCTGGTAAGGTCCGCGCTATGGTGGGAGTGAATTAGCTCGGAGTAATTGTTAGATTGGCTAAACATGAAAACATATTCCGGCGTAAAGTCGCGTACATGCCGCAGACCACAGGTGCGAGCAATAAATACTGTTTCCTCACGCACGCGGTTCACATAGTTACAGGCACCATGTTTCTTTTCCTCCAGCTTTAGAGCCTTCTGCAAATCTGGATCAAAAGTGGCTACACCGCTGGGGCAAGTGTTGGTATGGCAGCGCGTGGCTTGTATACAGCCAATGGCAAGTATAAAGCCCGCGCTGAAACCACGTAATCAGCTCCTGCTGCTAATGCACACGCTACATCACCTGACGTAACCAGTTGGCCAGAGGCGATAATGCGTATACGTTTTTTTAGGCTATATTTTTTAAGGGCCTTTACGGTGGCTGGCAGGGCAATGCGGATAGATAAAGCCGCCCAATCCATAAGCATCATCAGTGCCGCGCCACTGCCACCTTCAGAACGATCCATGGTGAGAAAACCCGGGGCAGCACGTTCGTCACGTTCTGTGACTTCTTCACAAAACTCTTCCACCCATGCCGGATCACCTAATGTAGTTTTTATCACGATAGGCTTGCCGATAATCTTCCGTAGCTCTGCAATGAAATCGAGTAGCTCCGAAGTGTTGGCTGCTTCCTTGTTACGATTAAGAAAGATGGAATCTTCATCTTCGGGAATATTACGAGCTTCAGCAATTTCTTTGGTGACTTTACAGGCGGGAAGAATACCGCCTTCGCCGGGCTTCGACCCTCGCCCGCACATCCAGACCACACCGGCTGCAATCACTGATCACCTCCACGAATACCTGCCCTATGGCGTCGTCGGCAGAAATATAGGATTCCAGCCAGATCCTCCGTTTAGCGGCGGCAAAATCAGACAGCATCGCGTCGAATAGCGCACCCCCCGCCACAAAAATCCGGTTGTCGTTGCCGGCGCACTTTGGTGGTGAAGGTTTCAGTGTCGTGCTTACTGTCCGCTGTCATGGCATACAGTTCGGTTTGATGTGGGGACTCCATAACGGTAGCCTCATTGTGCCGCAATTGAGTTCCGACCGGACTACAATGCAGCGGTAGGTAATCGCGAAATGAACCAGAGAACCGCTCTTGCAACCACCCGATGACACACCAGAACAGACGGAAGCCGAAAGGTTGAACCAGCACTGCGCCTGCGCTACTCTCGATCGGGCGGCAATCGCTATCAATCTCGCCAGTCAATTGGGCGACGACACCCATGATGTCCTGTCCAGCACCGCCTGGCAGCAATTCTTCTCCGATGCCGCCATTTTTGTTCCTGGCCGGGATCTGGACCACATGCAGGCCATCGTCCAGGCCCTTGAGGCCGCTGCCGAGCTCCCCGGCTACCAGCGACGAGTGCTGTCCTGGGCCCCGCAGAATGCACAGATCAACCGCGGGCCTCTGGGCGCATTTATGGGCTATGATTTCCACCTCGGCGAGGAGGGGCCTCGTCTCATCGAAGTCAATACCAACGCCGGGGGCGCGTTCCTCAATGCCGTGCTGGCACGAGCCCAACTGCGATGCTGCGGCGGTTCTACGAATGCATCCTGGGCGGAAGACTTCGACGCCGCGGTGATCGCCCAGTTCGAGAGTGAATGGCGCACCCAGCGGGGCAGCGGACGCCCCGAGCGCATAGCGATCGTCGATGATCAGCCTTCCGGGCAGTACCTCTATCCCGAATTCCGGCTAGCGCAGCAGCTATTGCGAAACAATGGTATTGATGCCGTCATATTCTCTCCCTCCGATTTCAGGTATGAGTCAGGCGCGTTATACGGTGGCGACAAGCGAATCGACCTGGTTTACAACCGTCTGGTGGACTTCGGGCTGGAAATGCCCGAACACGCAGCCTTGCGCTCCGCGTGGCTCGGCGGAGGGGCTGTCATAACCCCCAACCCCTATACTCACGCACTGTTCGCGGATAAACGCAATCTGACAGTTTTATCGGATCGCGCGACCCTTCTGGATTGGGGCTTAAGTCCTGAATACGTCGAATTGCTCCGCCGTGGTATTCCGCGTACCGTAACAGTCACCGCCAGTAACGGGGAGGATCTTTGGCAGCAGCGACGCCAGTGGTTCTTCAAACCCGTGGCGGGCCACGGCAGCAAAGGCGTATACAGCGGCAGCAAACTTACCAAAAGTACCTTCGCTCGAATTCTCGAAAGTGACTATATCGCTCAGGCCTATGTGCCGCCCTCCGGGCGCCTGGTCCTTGTCGATGGCGCGCGGGAAGTGCTCAAGGTCGACGTGCGCCTATATACTTATCGCGGCACCCTGCTCCTGGCCGCGGCAAGACTGTATCGGGGCCAGACCACCAATTTTCGTACCCCAGGCGGGGGCTTTGCGCCTTTGCTGCTTATGGAGTGACCGCAGCAAACCGCAAACCGATACATGACCAAACGGGCGACCCGGCTGCTTACAAATCGTCCATTCGCTCTACCTGCCGGACCAACCGCTTGGTTTCGTGCTCCTCCATTTCCAGCAGCGATTGCATAAGCTCTACAGCTTCCTGAATTTCAGCCTTGCCCTTAAGGGTTCGGTAAAGGTTGATGATTTGCTCGTGGAAATCAAAGACTTCAGCACTAATCGTATCGGCATCCAGTTTTGCGTAGTGATCATCGCAAACCAAATGTGTCGTAATCGGATTATGCGGCATGTAATCGTAGACATAAGTGCGCGCCGCCTTGGGGTCGGCCTGCCGTTCAAAGGCCGCAACCATTTTCTCCATTTCGGTTTCGTGAGACGCCAGATACTCGAGCAGCAAGGAGGCCTGCTCCTCACCGTGACGCGAAGCGCAATGACCCAGGCACTCTGCCAGTTTGGCATGGAGTTCTCGGGTCCATTCGATCAGGTCATAAAATGTTCTAACTTCCATACTCGATCATTCTTCCATCTCTAAAAATGGTCTTATCGGCCAGCGGTAATCTACCTGCGTGCTGATGTTCAGTCATGGCGATCTCCCACTTTATTGGCCGGCCAGTCTGCAAACGCCAGGAAATAAAGGAAAATGAGATTGACGACAGGAATCAGCATCAGGAATCCCAGCCAGCCCGGATAGCCCGTGCGGCGGCAGATACGCCATACCGGGAGTAAGACGATAACGGCGATAATCAGCATCCACAGCCAGTGGCCGGCCCACATTGTGTGACCCAACATATGACTTTCCATTATCGTCTGACCCTCCGATTCAATAAATGATTTCAGTGGTGGTGTGTATGCGATTCCTCCAGAGCCTTTTGTCTGGCCCGCGCCGAGCTTTTCAGGAAGATCTGCTCGGCAATTGCAATGATTATCATGGTGACCACGGCAACGCCAATTACAAAGGGGTCAGAATTCACCTTAACCCAGACAAAACCTCCAAGTGCAAGAAGGTCGAGAAAAATGGCTATGACGGGTACCCATGCCCTGGCTTTGATGTCCTCCCGAAGATAACGAATAACGCCCCAGTGGATGGCAATGTCCATAATCAGATAGAACACGATTCCCAGCGCCGCAATCCGGGAGAGGTCAAAGAACGCGGTCAGGACCAGGCCCAGAACCACGGTGTAGACAAGCGTGTGCTTCTGGATACTGCCCGGCATGCCGAAATGGCGGTGGGGAACCAGTTTCATTTCCGTCAGCATTGCGAGCATGCGCGAGACCGCAAAAATGCTGGCCAAAATGCCGCCGGCGGTGGCCATGATAGCAATGGCCACCGTGAACCAAACGCCATAATCTCCCAACGCCGGCCGGGCGGCGGCAGCGAGGGAGTAATCCCGTGTTTTTATGATTTCGGCAAGCGAAAGATTGCTCGCAACCGCAAAGCCGACCAGAGTGTAGATCACCACACACGCCGCGATAGAAATGACAATGGCCCGGCCAACGTTGCGATGCGGGTCCTTCACCTCCGAACCACTGTTGGTGATCGTTGTGAAGCCCTTGAACGCCAGTATCCCCAGTGCGGTCGCACCAAGGAAGTTGCCAACGGTTCCGGCCTCTCCAGTGCTGGAGAAGTCCACGGAAATGCTATCGGCAATCCAGACACCCACGAGCCCGAAAACCAGAATGCCCCCGATTTTCAAAATGCCGATAAACGAAGCCACGTTCTCGATAAGGCGGTTGCCCATCAGATTGATCAGAAAGGCCGCGAGGATAAGTGACACCCCGAGAATGGGCACCATACGACCACTCTCGTCTCCGCCGAATAGCTGCATGGTATAGGCACCGAACGTGCGGGCAAGAAAGCTTTGGGCGATCACCATCGAGAAATACATCAGCAGTGCATTGAAAGCCGTCGGCAAACGGTCGCCGTAGGCCTTGTGCAGATACATGCCAATGCCTCCGGCGGACGGATAGGCATTGGAAATCTTGATGTAAGAATATGCACTGAATGAAACGATGACAGCCGCCGCAAGGAACGCCAGGGGAAACAGTACACCGGTCATTTGTGCCATTTGTCCGGTCAGCGCAAAGATACCGGCGCCGATCATGACGCCGGTTCCCAACATCACGGTACCCGCTAAGGTCAGGCTACCTTCTCGGTAATGCGTTGTTCTGTCTTTCTCCTCAGCCATGAACCCTCCGGTTGTTTGCTCAATGTATCGGCCTAGAACCACATACGAACGCCGACAACGACGCCAATTTCGGACTCATCGACACCTTGAGCGCGAATCTGGTCGGCCTTGTCACCCAGGGCGCGACTCCAATAGACACCAATGTAAGGGGCAAACTCTCTGGACAGTTCGTAGCGATAGCGTAATCCCACACGCACATTATTGAATCCACTTGGGCGATCATACTCTTCAGCGTCAGTGAATGCCGCTTCCACCACCAGACGTGGCTGTAAATACGACACCTGAGACAGACGAATATCGTATTCGGCTTCGATGCTCGCGGCGATATCTCCGTCTTCGTTGACCGTAATGGAGTTATCCATTTCAAACCGATAGGGAGCCATACCAAACAGGCTGAACACCAGGTAGTTTTCCCGCTCTGCTCCAGACGCCACCGAACCCCGTGTACCAGCGCCTCCCTGTATTTCCCAGAATGGTGCAATCAGACGACTGGCCAGTAACTCCACACTCTCGAGCTCGGTAGGCTCGCCGTCATCTGACCTGTTCTCTCCTTCGCTTTTGAAATAGATTCGGTTCCTATCTCCACCGTACCAGGCGAGCATATCCCAGACGATCAAGTTCTCATCATTCTCCGTGCGTGTGATTTCCAGTCGGTCAAACAATACCTGACCGGTGCGATACGGCTTGATGGGTTCCGGCCAGTGATCTTCAGCGTGGCCGGCGAACAACGGAACGCTCATTCCTGCCAAGGATAAAGACATCACAATTTTCAGTGTCCTCATGGATCCCCCTTTAACTGACATTGACTACGCGGAACATTCCCGCCTTCATGTGATAGAGGAGATGGCAGTGGAAGGCCCAGCTACCGGGCGCATCAGCGCTGATTTGCAGCGAGACCACTTCGCTTGGCTTGAGACTAATAGTGTGTTTTCGAGGCCGCGGGTACTGACCGTTCTCAAGCTCCATCCACATGCCATGCAAATGAATGGGGTGATCCATCATGGTGTCGTTCACCATAATCAAACGCAGACGCTCGCCGTAGCGGAACTCCACCGGCCCATCGACTTCGGTAAACTTCAAACCGTCAAATGACCACATGTATTTTTCCATATTGCCGGTGAGATGGAGCTCGATGTCCCGCTCCGGCTTCCTCTCGTCCGGCCAGGGATGGGCGCCGATGAGATCACCATAGACCAGGACACGATGAGTGGCATCGTCAAGGCCAACGCCGGCCTCGTTCAGCCGGCTGACCGGTTTTCGGGCAATCATGGCCGCGCCGGGCCCATGTCCACCCGGTGCATGCTCAATACCAAGATCTGGCGCTGAGGGCCGCGGCGGCCCCATGCCCATTTTTGCACTCTGACCCGCGTGCATGTCGTGGTGCCCATCCATGCCGGATTTATCCCTGCCAGAGGACTCCGTATCCACGCCACTCATCTCATGGGACATACCCATGGCCGCCATACCCCGTTCGGCCACCGGTCGCAATTCAGGTACTGCTGCTTCCTGTCCCAATTCCGTCGCCAACGTGGCCCGCACGTAGCCGCTGCGATCCATGCTTTCCGCAAACAGCGTATAGGGTCGACCGCCCTTCGGGGTAACGATGACATCGTAGGTCTCCGCCACCCCGATGCGGAATTCATCTACTGTCACGGGTTTGACCGGCTGGCCGTCTGCCGAGACCACGGTCATCTCAACGCCGGGGATGCGGAAATCAAAGAACGACATGGCCGAACCGTTAATGATTCTCAAGCGGATTGTTTCCCCGGGTTTGTATAGCGCTGTCCAGTTGGTTGCGTTGTCGCGCCCATTGATCAGATAGGTATACGTGGATCCGGTCACATCCAGCAGATCCCGGGCACTCATGCGCATTCGATTCCACATAGCGCGTTCTTCCCAGGTTTTGGCCAGCCCCTGGTTGCGGATATCGACCAGAGTGTCACCCAGTGTTCGCTGCTGGTAGTTGTAATATCCCTCCGCTACTGTGAGGTTGCGCAACACTTCGTAGGGATCTTCAAAGGTCCAATCACTCAGAATAACGACGTGCTCACGATCCGCACCAATATCACCGTCCGCCGGCTCGATGACAAGAGGTCCAAGATGACCTAACTGTTCCTGGAGCCCCGAGTGACTGTGATACCAGTAGGTCCCACTTTGCTGAACATCGTACTCGTAATGAAATGTCTCTCCGGTCTTGATACCAGGAAAACTGACGCCGGGCACACCGTCCATGTTCTCGGGCAGAATAATCCCGTGCCAATGTATGGACGTGTCTTCATCCAGCGCATTGGTGACGTTCAGTCGGGCTCGCTGCCCTTCTTTCAGCCTGATCAGTGGCCCGGGCATGCTACCGTTGATGGTAATCGGCCTGCCGATTTGCCCGCCGATACCCAGGTTCTCCCGGCGAATATGCAGATCGACTGCACTGTCGGCTTTGATGACGTCGCCATAGCTTCGGCCCATTGGATAGGCCCAGGCCGGGGCGATTTTGGCCAGCGCCAAGGCTGATGCCGTCCCTATAGCCGATTTGATAAACCGTCTACGACCCTCTTCTATTGGTTTTTCCATCGCATAACCTCGTATATTGCTTGCAATACTGACGCCGGCTACGAGCCGCCTGACACTGCACGATATTTTCTCATCAATGGTGACCCGAATCAGTGGAACCACGGGCGGTCAAAATCTGGTATTGCTCGGACGACAAATCAGGAAGTCGTCGCAGAAAACCCACCATGTTCCAGATACGTTCATCGTCGTGCCCCGGCCCCCAGGCCGGCATGCCGGATGCCTTGATACCATGCTTGATGGTCCAGAATCGCTGCCGGGCCTGGGCCTCCAGGTCGCCATGGCCCGGTGCCACCTGAGTTAGATTCGGCGGCGCCGGATAGAGGCCCAGGGTGAAATCGCTCTCGGTCCTGCCGGGCTTGAGGTGGCAGCCGGCACACATGTCATTGTAGTCGGCGCCACCCGCCAACAGGCGCTCGGGCGTACCCATGTTCGCCGGCACCTCGATACCGGCCGACGCCCTGGCGATGGAGCGCTCCCGCAGCGTTTCCAGCGCCCAAAAGGTCAGCGCGGTATGGCGGTCATCAGCGCCCACAGGATAGAAGCCCGAGTAGATGAACGCCACGCCCGCCGCGACGGCCACGCCGGAAGCCACCGCGAGACATTTGATGCACGACAGGAACTTGGTTAATGGCATACTCCCCCCTAAAAAGGCAAATTCTCGCTTTGGTTTATTGCTCGTGCTTGGCAGGACTATTGGCATCGCCGTTATCGTTCTGCCGCGAGTGGTCGGCAGGGGAGTCCTCCGGCCCGGCCTGGTCCCGATGCATTTCGTCCATACATTTCTGCATCATGGCCTGCATGACCGCATCATCACTGTCCAGCCTGGAACGATCCATGTGCTGCATCGCCGCACAATCCGGTTTTTCGCCCCCTTTCATGTGCTCCGCGGGGTCATGCGCCTGAGCAGAGAAGGCCAGAAAAAATGCCGGCAAGGCCGCCAGCCATGTAAGAGTTTCGCGTGTCATGGTCTACTCCTCGGTTGTGATGAATGACGTGAGGAGAGCAACTTACCTTCCTCAGAAGCACGGTCAGCGTAGCGAACAGGCCCTGTCTGCCAGATGACTCTTTCATTACAATTTTGTAATCACCATGTAACCTTGTCGTTGGACACAGCTGGCTAGACTGGAGCGATACCAAGCTGGGGTGATAGCAAACTGGAGCGATACAGCATGCGACTATTGGTCGTGGAAGACGAAGTAAAAACAGGCGACTATCTCAGGCAGGGATTGGCCGAGGCGGGCTTTATCGTCGCGTTGGCACGCAATGGACTCGACGGCCATCACCTTGCCATGACGGAATCTTTTGACCTGATTATCCTGGATGTCATGCTGCCGGATGTGGACGGATGGCGCATCATGCAGTCGTTGCGCCAAGCCGGCCGCCAGACCCCGGTGCTGTTCCTTACCGCCCGCGACACGGTGGATGACCGCGTCAAGGGCCTGGAGCTGGGCGCCGACGACTATCTGGTCAAACCCTTTGCCTTTGCCGAACTGTTGGCCCGGGTACGCACGTTACTGCGCCGGAGCTCGACCCCCACCCTGTCGGACCGGCTCCAGGTGGCCGATCTCACCCTGGACCTGCCCAAACACCGCGTCATGCGCGCCGGCAGAAAAATCAATCTCAGCCACAAGGAGTTTTGTCTTCTGGAGCTGTTGGCCCGGCGCCGCGGTGAGGTATTACCACGCTCCCTGATTGCTTCCCAGGTATGGGACATGAACTTTGAATCCGACACCAACGTGATCGATGTGGCGATTCGCCGACTGCGGGCCAAAATTGACGACGATTTCGAACCCAAACTGATCCACACGGTTCGCGGCATGGGATACAAGCTTGACGTGGAAACCGATGATGAAGCTCACTGATCGGCAACCACTGTCACTGGCCGCCCGGGTAATGATATTCGTCGGGCTGGCCATCGGGCTCAGCCTCATCCTGATCGGAAGCCTGGTGCTTAATGCCGTCGAGCGCCACTTCGCCGAACAGGATGCTGGCGAACTGGCGGTGATGACCGAAGCCGTGGTCAAAGCCCTCCGAAATAGTAGCAACGATACAGCGCGACGGCGCGAAGCACTATCCAATGCCATATCGGGACATCACGGTGTCTACTTTCAGGTGCGGAATCGGCAAGGCGAAGTTGTCTATGCCACACCAGGGGCCGAACTGTCAGGGGCGACCACTATGCTCACCCCAGCGCCCGCGATTCACGCAGCCAACCTGCAAACCTGGCATGAGGATGACAAGACCTTCCGGGGCGTGCTCACGCAGAATAACATCATGGGCCAGATCTACTCCGTCACTACTGCCATCGATATAGGCTTTCACCTGCAGTTTTTGGACAGGTTCCAGCAAACTCTGTGGTTGATCATGAGCCTTGCTGGCATCGTTACGCTGCTGGCTGCCTGGTATGGCGTACATCAAGCGCATGCTCCCTTGCGCGGGCTCTCCGATAGAATGGGAGACATTCAGGCCGATCGGCTGCATGTGCGCCTAGATGCCTCCTCGGTTCCATCGGAGTTACAAGGCTTGGTCACCGCGTTCAATCACATGATTGGCCGACTGGAAGAGAGTTTTACTCGCCTGTCACACTTTTCCGCCGATATTGCCCACGAGCTGCGCACACCGCTGACCAATCTCATCACCCAGACTCAGGTGGGGCTGGGCAAGGCCAGAGCCCCCGAGCAATACCGTGAACTCCTGTACTCCAATCTGGAGGAACAGGAGCGTCTGACCAAGATGGTCAATGAAATGCTGTGGCTGGCCAAGGGTGACCATGGCCTGCTCAAACCGGTTCAGGTGCCGCTGGATCTAACCAGAGAGGTCAATGAACTGTTTGATTTTTTCGAAGCGCTGGCGGAAGAGAGACAAATCCACCTGGCATTGGAGGGTCAGGCGCCGAGCGTCCAAGGGGATCGCGCCATGCTGCGTCGGGCGGTTTCCAACCTGCTGTCCAATGCCATCCGTCACACGCCCTCAGGTAAAAAGGTGCTGGTAAGGCTGGCCAATCCCTCGAACCACGAGGTATCGCTGAGCGTACAAAACCCGGGGCCAGAGATACCCGCGGAACACCTGCGTAACATTTTCGACCGCTTTTACCGCATCGATCCGTCTAGGACACGACAAAGCGAAGGCGCTGGACTTGGGCTGGCCATTGTGCGCTCCATAGTCGAGGCCCACGGTGGCCGCGTGGAGGCGGCATCGGCCCGGAATAAAACCACGTTTACGCTCTTTTTTCCCGACACGACCTGAACCTTTCTCCCAAGCGACTGACAAGATCAAGGCCAATATTAGTTTAAATCGCCCCGGATTTGTCGGAGGCTCCAAACCTCGAATTTTACGGGGTTGTCTCGCTTTTTCCGGTCGAAGTCCAAATGGAGTCTGCTACAATCATTGATGAAGCCGTACAGCAGTTCACAGCCAAGCCTGGCGTAAATGCTAAAGTTTCTGTTGAGATTGAGGCTACGAACCAAGACGAATTCATGCAATGCGCTGTCAAGGGAAATTACAATTCCCTGCGGTTCAACTCAGCGGAATTTGAGAAGGAATCATGAGATTGAAAGCCAGAAAACCTAGAACTCGCCGAGTATTACTGGCCATATTCGCAGTGGCAGCTGTCATCGGCCATTTTCTGCGCGATGTGCTTCAGTTTTTCGCTGAAAGCGCGGAGACGGACTTTGAGAAAGCAACTTCAGACTCTGTTCGTGGAGGCGTATTGAATTACCGAACCAGTAAACTTGACGACGGCACGGATGCCGCTGGCTGGTACGAAAAGGACTAACGCTTCTTACCCTTGGTCAGCACCATTTTCCCGATACTCCCCCCTTGGTTTCCCGCGTCCTGCGCGGGAGCCTTGATAGGGCTCGCCGCTGCATCAATTGACCGCCCCACTTTCACCCCCGCCCACGCCATCATCCCGCTCCATAGCAATGGCAGCCCTAGATAGAGGCTCGTGGTAATCATATTCAGTAGCATGCGCTTAGCATCGTGCTCGCCGGGGTTGGCGAAGATCTGCAAGAAGACATTGGCGTCCGGGTACATAGACAAAATCAGGTTCTGATCCACCCACATGGCCAAATACCAAAGCACACTCCAGAATTTAATGGTGAAGATGGCCATGCCACCTACAACCATCATGGCAATGGAATATCGGGATAACACGACCACCAGCGGCAGTAGTGAGTAGATACCCAGCAGCATGATGGCCTGCACCATGGGCAGAGACTGAAGTACCGCGGTCATGGTCACGGAAAACAGGGCGGATGCTGTAATCATTCCACCGGCGGCAAGCCCGCCTTTGACAATGGAACCAGCCGCGTTGACAAGCCCTGAGCCGGAAGCGTTGTTGGCAATTAGCTCATTATTTGACCAGGAGGGTGGCGCGTTGGTGAGTACGGTTTTGGCGACGGCATCGTTTTGCTGCTCGCTGGCCAGAGCCGGTGCGATAGCGACCACCAGCCCGGAAAAGCCGGCCGAGGTGGCATCCGCCTCATTGATCAGTTTCTCCCGCAAGCCGATGGCCCCATCCTCCCACCACTGTTTGCAGTAAGGTTTGCCCCAGGCTGGCGGAGTCGTCGGATCGTATTCCGTATCCCTGGCCGCGTTGTAAGCCCAGCCGGTAATTTGGTTGGCCGGGCGCAGCGTATCGTAATAATCCGCTGTATCCCGATAGACGTGTGAGCCCATCCAGTCGGGGTCATTGGCGCCGTAGGTGGTGAGAATGCCATTGATGGCCGCTGTGTCCGGTCGTTCTGCCTGATATTTGGAACGCGCCGGAATATAACACTGGCTGAAAAAATCGCTCACTTCCTGCTTGAGGCGAGGATCGGCAATGGTGGCCAGGCGTGCCTGCTGCTCGAAAGTCCGCATATCCGCCACCGTAGGCAGGCCTTCGACAATGGCGTGGTTTAAACCCGAGCTGAGTGCAATCACCCCGTACCACCAGACGGGAACATTGACGGTTGCCGTGGTACCGATAAAGCCCGTTGTACCATAGGTGCTCTGAGAGGCAGCCACGGTTGCTGTGGCTGGCGTTGGATCCAACAGGGTTGGCGGTGGTGAATAGGACAAAGTGCCGGCGTTGAGCGGTGTCAGCGCAGCGGGTTGCCCAGCCAGCACAACCACCAGTAATGCGATAAACAGCTCGATCTCCATGCGCCGCAGTGAGAGGCCACTGGCATGACCTACTTCACCGCCTTGAGCAGGCTCGCGCCAGTTATCGATCAGGATGCCCAGAAACGGCAAAAAGACGATACCGGTACTGACCAGCACATCCCACACAATACCGTAAAACGTCCAGCCAAAAAGCGACGTAAAGAGCTCCAGGTAGCTATCGACACTCATGGTAGTGTTCCGGCCATCAGGCTCAGGGCTTTAACCAGTGCGCCCTGCCCTAATACCAGCTCCAATAACACTAGCCAGGTGATGGCCCGCCAGCGCAACGCTGCTAGCGACGCGACCTTGCTGTGAGTGATACTGCCTGCACTCGCCAACCTCGTGATCAGATAATTCCAACCGAGCGCAACAAAGGCGATCAGTGTCCAACGAAGCAGTGTGAACGCCATCCGCCATGCATTGATACTGTACTGGACGGATTGTACCGATTGAGTCTGTAGCTGGTGCATAAGTATATAGCCGACCAC
The DNA here is from genome assembly GCA_963976655.1 of uncultured Halieaceae bacterium. GTDB lineage: Bacteria > Pseudomonadota > Gammaproteobacteria > Pseudomonadales > Halieaceae > Marimicrobium. The sequence goes on along the minus strand of CAXBLB010000005.1, from coordinate 3,761 downwards.
CCCGGTCAGCAGTGCGGCCAAGGTAGTCAACACCAGAAAACCTTTGCGCCTTTGGAGATGTTTATTGAACACGCCCACCTCGCAATGGGTTGGGATCAAGAGTGGGGACTTCGGGCACAGTAATAGAGCTCTGTCGCCTGGCAGCCGCTCGCTCGAGTAATGTGGCAACGGTATCGGAGACCACTTCCTTGCGTACACGGGTTTCAAATAGCAGGTTCTCGATTTCTTTGTCGAGCTCGGCAATGGAGTTATCGGCATGCTCTCTGGCCACTTCGGTGGCATAGACCTCGGGCACTTGTCGCCCTGACAATAGTAGCCTCCGGGCAAATAGTGCCTTCTCTACTGTGCGCGCAGTACTGATTTCAGACACCAGGCGGCCCATGATCAGGCTTTGCTCCGAGGCTGGCATTTCGCGAATCGCTTCGATCACTTGCCGGGTAATGGCCACTCCGGGTGCAGTGATCTTGTCGAGGTTGGTAAGCGTTAGCGGTGTTGCACCACTGACCAGATTCTGGATGTCTGTGGCGACGGCAGCGGACTCCTGGTAGAGCTTGGGTAACAACCCCGTGCCAGGAATGCTGTCCTTGCGGCAAGTGTCGCAGGTGGTAACGATATTCTCGCCCACCACCTCGACCGTCCAATCGCGTGCATCAGCCGGTGATGGCCAGACCTCGGATAACCGTGTCGATGACGCTGCCGGCACCGGGCTCGGATCCGTAACTGGCCGATTCATATTGATGTTGTAGCCGGCCTCAACGATATCGCCTGTAAATTCCAGCACCGGTTGTCCGCTGCCACCGGCCTGGCCGCCAATCCAGGGCACTCCGTTATTGCCATTGGACGACTCCACCGTGGTTTTTGCGGTGACGGCATCATTTCCACCGACCCCCATCTGCACTTTCCAGTCGTTGCCTTTGGATAAGGTAATCAAGTCAGCATAGGGGTTCTTGCCCTGAGCGATTTCCGCCTCCATCTGCTCACAGGATTTTGTGGCCAACTGCATGGTCTCTTCAGCTTTGAGCAGGGCGTTTTGAAACAGGTCATACAAACCAGGATTGGCTCGTTGCAGTATCAGTGCTGGCAAGGCAGCAATAGCGCTGGTCGCGGCTGCTGTCATGGCGTTCATCATATTGTCGACACCGGCGCCAATGTCGTTCAGGGTATTGGTCACCGCCGCCACCGGATCGAACTTGCCGCAGCTATAGCCTAAGCCTAGTTGGGCGGATCCCCCCAGAGTCACTGATACGACTGAGGGATTGGTCGGTACCGAAACGGGCTCTGCTCCGCCGATTTCGTAGTACCACAAGCTATCTTCGGTGGGTGCTTGCGCGGCAAAACCGTTAATGGTCCATAGGAGCGACCAACCGAAAAGTAGCAACATGCGTCGGTTATCGATCTTCATGGGGGGTAATTGATCCAGTTAATGTCGATTAGAAAAAACTGCCCTTCCCTCTCGCAACATTGGTAGGGCCTCCAGAGGTTCCACACGTAATCACCCCCGGCATCAACTCTACCTCCGCCCCAACCATTGGCACTGGCGAGGTCGTTGGTGCCGAATACGGCGCAGCTCGATTCCGCTTTGGGGAGCAACATCTGCCACTCACCGGTGGCGGGATCGTCTTCAACCAATGGGCCCGGCGACCAAATCCGCTGATCGGAACTGGAAGACGGTTCGATCTGATCGTAAATGTGCGGCTGACCGTTCCGGGTCACGATATCCCCGGCTCGCTGCGCATTGATTGCCGCGGCCTTGGGCTCCTCTGCCTGTGTGGTCCAGCCTGTTCTGGGGTAGACACCACCCCAGGTCTGCAGAGGCCAGGTGCCGATTTCCCGCATGCCGGGTATCAGACTCGCTGGATAGAACATCTCCGGGATTTCCATACGCCAGGAGAGCGCATCCAGGCTCGACATGAAATAGGGATAAAAGGAGGTGGTTTCCGATTCACACAAATAGCCGGTACCCGCCAGGACACCCGGCAGCGAACCTAAAGGATGGCCGATGACATCGGTCTCCCGAAAGATCAGATTACGGTGATCCTTGTTGCCCTGCCCACCTTCCGTTCGATTCCCGGCGCTCTCGATGGGCACGGCCAGCAAGCTGCCGAGCAGTCCTGTCGCGGCGGAACTTTGGGCGGCCCCAAGAATACTGCGGATCTCTGTCCAGGGATTGCTACCGAGTTCGTTGTAACTGCTCACCACCGCATCCGGCTGGTAATGGCCAACTTTGATGGAGGTCTCGACATCACATTCGTAAATGGAACAGCGCAGCCAAAAGCACATCCCCACCGGCATCCAGCGCATACAGCTGAGCGCGGCACTCGTGGTCTGAGAGACGATTTCCGTGGTGGAGATGGTTCCAGCATGGCTCATGAGGGGCAACCACATCAGCAGCATGAATCCACAACGGCGGATAGCGCGCATCATGATCGAGCCTCCCCGGCCTGCCACTGCCGATACCGTTGGGTTGCCGCTCGAACATCGGTGATGCCGTAAACCACCGCATTGCCATCGAAGACAATAGCCGGGTAGCGATCAATACCGTAGTGCATCGCCTGCACAAGGCCTTTCGCAGCATTTTCCAATTCACTGCTGAGATGGCTGTCAATACGTTGAAAGCGACGAAGGGCAGCCTGTTTTGCGGCTTGGGGATTCGCTGGTAAATCTTTGGAGAGTTCTTGCTGAATTCGATCAATACGGTCTATGTAATACACGGTTATACCGTCCGTACCATTCGCCACAGGGTTCATTGAATCGGTAAATACCTCGATCGCAATTGATGGTTCATCAGCCAAAACCGGCTCACAGAGCATCCCTGTTAGAACGATCGAAAGAATGAGATGAGCTCTTGCACTATTCACTCGCGGCTATCCAGATCCACATACCTTTGACAGAGCATCCATGCTGAAGGATTGATGGTGGGGGATAAACGGAAAATCGAGACACGATGCGTTGATGTTTCTGGCCGACCGGAAGCGAGATTCCTATAATGGCGGAACATTCATAACGGAAAAGATACGGGAATGGATTTCAGCCCCATCATCCAACAGGTCTACAACGCGCTGTGGTACCTCATACCTCTCGCTATCCTGGCAGGTATTCTCAAGTCACCCTGGTTCAAAGGCATTACCGGTGAGTTTCTGGTCAATGCGGCCGCACGGCTGTTTCTTGCAAAGGACGAATACCACCTGATCAAGGATGTGACATTACAAACCGATGATGGCACCACACAGATCGACCACATCATTGTGTCGCGCTACGGCGTGTTCGTAATTGAAACCAAAAACATGAAGGGCTGGATATTCGGTTCGGCCAACCAGAAGACCTGGACCCAGAAAATCTACAAACACACCCATAAATTTCAGAATCCACTGCACCAGAACTATAAGCACGTCAAAACGCTGGAAGCTTTGCTGGATATTTCCGCTTCCGCAATTCACTCGCTGGTGGTGTTTGTCGGTGATTCGACGTTCAAGACGGAGTTACCCGACAATGTGGTTTATGCCGGAGGGTATATCCGGTATATCAAAGCGCGGCGCGAAGTGATCCTCAGCCAGGCCGACGTGGAGACCGTGACGGAAAAAATCGAACAGCTGAGATTACAGAGGGGGTTTACCACCAACCGAAAACACGTCAACCATCTGCGCCAGAAGAAGGCTCTCTCACCGCCAGCTGCCCCCGCAATCGTGCCGCCGATCACAGCGTCAACGACTGTTGGTTGCCTTTTAAAACTGACCCGGGGTTTCCGTCCAATTCTGACCCGG
>CAXBLB010000004.1:0-287362 GCA_963976655.1 uncultured Halieaceae bacterium | reverse complement strand
AGTTTTGGATGGAAATTACCCCCTCAGGTGGGTCAATTTTGGGCGGCATTCAACAAGCCGGGGCAGGGTTGTGATCGGATACATGGCGCTGGGCGCCAATGTCCACACCTGGGGTCATGCTGCACTGATTTCAAGCTGGCCATTTTTACTGATATTTCTGATACCTCTGCTGGGCCTGATTCTAATCAGTGAGAACCTCAGGCGACGTATTGCTCGTCCCATGCAGGAACTGCAGAAGCTTTCACAGCGGATTGGCGACGAGGGCGGTGCCCTGCAACTGCGTATGGATTTAAGCGGTGAAATGCGCGACCTGTTCGAGGCCATCAATCATCTTGTGAAGCGCCTGCATCGTCGCGAGCAGGAAATCGAGGCGAGCCGGAAGACGCTATCGCATAAGGCAGACCAGAGCGCGTCCACATTGTCGCTTAGAGAGGAGGAACTGAAACGCGCTACTGAGCAGATCAGCGAGGCGAAAGATCGCCTGCACCGTGCTTCCTATTATGACAGCCTGACCTCCCTGCCGAACCGCACACTTTTTACGGAACAGTTGCGTCAGTTGCTGAACGTGCGTGAACGCGATGGCAGGTATCTGGGCCTTTTGCTGGTCAATCTGAACAACTTCAGACGCATTAACGAATCTCTTGGGTACGCGGTGGGTGACCAGCTACTAAGCCTGGTTGCCCAGCGTCTGATTGGCTGTGTACGCGCCAGCGACATGCTTGCAACCAATCGGCAATCGGCTGCACCCATTGATGTTTCACGTATAGGGGGCGATGAGTTCACTCTGGTACTGCTAATGCTGGAGAGTCCCGAATCTGCTGGCGCAATCGCGCAGCGGGTAACGAATACGCTGGCGGAGCCTTGCAACGTTGATGGGCAGGAAATTTCCCTCACAGCGAGTATAGGTATTTCCATTGCACCGACTGATGGCGAAACGGTCGAGGATCTTTTGCGCGCTGCCGCTGCTGCGATGCAGCATGGCAGAGCCAGTCGTAGTGCTGATTTTGTCTATTACAAGCAGGATATGGATACTTCGGCTGTCGCTCAATTCAAATTCGAGATCGAGCTGCGCCAGGCGCTCGAGCGGGAGCAATTGACACTGCATTATCAGCCGCAGGTGGACGTCTTCGACGGAGCCATCGTCGGGGCGGAGGCGCTTCTGCGCTGGGAACATCCCGAGTTTGGCCTGGTACCTCCCAATCGCTTCCTTCCCGTCGCAGAAGAGCTAGGGATGATGCGCGATCTGGGCGATTGGGTGCTGATGGAGGCCTGCCGTCAGTTGCAGGCCTGCAGTGCTCGAGGCCTGGATCTTCCGCGGATTGCGGTGAATATTTCCGCGATGGAAGTGTCGCAGGATTTTGTCCACCGCGTCTGGAATGCACTGGAGAAGTATGGACTTCGCCCATCAAGGCTGGAACTGGGCCTCTCCGAGGGAGTGCTGGATGATGCAAACCCTGATTTGGCGCGCAGTGTGACCGCCCTTGGAGACATGGGTGTCTATCTCTCGCTCGACAATTTTGGCACTGCCGGCGCGCCCCTTGCCTGCCTGGGGCGATACTCGCTGGATGAAATAAAAGTAGACCGTCGCTTCGTTTCAGGCTGCGACAAGCGGGCCGAAACCGGCAGACTGGCCAAGGCTATCATCGCCATGGCGGAGAGCCTGCAGATGCGACCGCTGGCTGAAGGCGTGGAAACGTCCGGTGAATACCGGTTTCTCGCCGCCAATGGCGTACGTACCATGCAGGGCTATCTGTTTTCAAAGCCGGTGTCTGCTGCACAACTGCATACGCAGCTCGGCGTGCCCTGGTATTACTCGTCCCAGATACAACGTATGGCCTTGAGCGACTAATTCAGGCCTGGAGTCGTTGTGGTCAGGCGGTCGCTTGTGCTGCGCTTATATCCGCCAGTTCTGCGGGTTCAAAATTCTCCCAGCGAGGTGCCGACATCTCCTCCACAAAGTGCTGGTAGCTCCACGGCCAACTGGCGGGTATGCCCTGCGCATCCAGGTACCAGCTGCGACAGCCGCCCGTAAACCAGACTGTTTTCCTGGCGGCGGCGATACGCTCCTGCTCGAAATTCTCCAGTACGTCCCGGCGCGGGCAGATCTCTGCGCCGGGTAGTTGATCAAGCCGGTCTATCAGTTGACTGATATATCCCCACTGCAGTTCGGCGATGTCTATCAGCGAAAAATTGCCAACGGGACCGTTGGGACCATTGAGCATGAAGAAATTGGGAAAATCGGGCATAGCTATTGCCAGATAGGCCTTGGGCCGTTCTGACCAGAAATCTTCCAGCGTCGCGCCATTGCGTCCCTGTACCTGCATTGGCCGCATGAAAGCGTCTGCATGAAACCCGGTGGCATAGACGATCACGTCCAGCTCATGCAGCGTCCCGTCGACAGTGCGGATGCCGTTTTTCTCAATGCGCTCAATGTCTGTGGTCACCAGCGAGGTATTTGGTCGCTGGATCGCTTCGTAATAGTCTGGTGAAAAGATAAGCCGCTTGCACAGGGGTGCGTGGTCGGGCCGCAGCTTTTCCCTGAGCTCCGGATCCTGGACGTTATTCTCGAGATTGCTTTTGCAGGAGTCGATAAAGTAGCGTGCGCCATCGCCGTTTTCTCCGGTTATGACCTGGGAATAGCCTTCGACGGCCGCCTGATAGGCGCCCACATCCATTGCAGCTTCAAGGGCGGCCGGATCCTCGCGAAAGCGCGCTTTCTCTTCGGCGCTGAAGTAACCGTTTTCCACCGGCATGATCCACTGCGCTGTGCGCTGGAAGTGCGATATGTGGCGGACCTTGCCTGCCAGGGCCGAGATGATCTGCACGCCGGTAGAACCATTACCGATAACGCCGATACGCTTGTTGTCCAGAGTCACGCTGTGATCCCAGCGTGAACTGTGGAACATTGCCCCCTCAAAACTCTCTGCGCCCTGTATCGTCGGCGTGTTGGGGTGATGCAGCACGCCTGTTGCCGCGATTACCACGTCGGCCTCATCCTGCAGGCCACTTTTCATCTGCAGCAGCCAGCGACCTTCCCGGTAAGTCGCCTGCGCCAGCTCCTCTCCGAAACGGATGTAGGGGTAGATAGCGTATTTCTCGCAGGTCTTCTCGAAATAGCCCTGAATCTCGCCCCCGGGCGGCAGATGCCGGCTCCATTCCGGGTTGCGCTCAAAGGAATAGGTGTAATGGTGCGAGGGAACATCGCAGGTCAGGCCGGGGTAGGTATTCTCGCGCCAGGTGCCGCCAATGCGGTCTGCCTTCTCGTAGATGACGAAACGGTGTTTGCCCTGCTCGTGCAGTTTGATACCGGCGAGAATGCCTGCCATACCGGCTCCGATCACCACGATTTTCAAGCCATTGTCGGCCATTTGCCTGTGCTCCTGCGATTCTGGAGGAACCTAGCTTACGCGGTAGTCTGGAGCCAGGTCAGAACAAAAATGCTCAAATATAGTATCTATAGTGTCAATTATGGCATTATCCGCGGATGCCGCCAATTTTGCCTACACGGAGACCCTTCCTGGCAGAGCCATCGATGCCGTTGCTGCGCAATTCGCTGGATCCGCTGGTTGATGTGTTGCGGGCAGAGCTTGCCCAGCGTGGTATTTCCTCGCCCGGAGCACACCCCGAATCGGCCGTGGCATTCACACGCTGGTATCTCCAGGTTGTGCAGATGCTCGAAGCTGATGTTGCACTGGCTAGCGGTACGCAGGCCATATCCCGCAGTGAGATAGAGCTCATGTGTCGTTGCGCACTGACGGCCAGGGATCTCGGTCAGGCGATGCAGTTGGTCGCAGAATTTTGCAAAGCGCTGCATCCCCGGGCGGGCTGTGTGGGCATTACGCCAGGCAAGCGGGAGCTGGCTTTCTCTCTGGATTCGTTGCGCGCAGAGCGCAGCACTGCCAGCAGTCTTCTCGATATTACCGGCCTGTTCGCTTTCTACCAGTTGTTTCAATGGCTTGCAGGCGTGGACTTGCAGTTGCTACAGGTACGCATCGGCGCAATCAGTCGTGAAGACATGCTGCCATTTCTGCGCCTGTTTGCAGCTCCCGTGCTGGCGGGCGGTAAAGAGTACGCGCTCTCCTTCCCGGTGGGTATCGATAAACTGCCGGTAGTGCGCTCGGTGTCTGAGTTTGGCGCCTTCTTCGAACTGTATCCCTGCGCAGTTTTTGGTTCCCATCTGAACACGCTCGCAGAGCAGGTCGGCGCAGTACTGGGGGCGGCCATGGCCGGCGGGGCAGGCGTGCCAACGCAGGCTGAGCTGGCAATCAGTCTCGGTATCCCTCTGTCGACCTTCCGCCATCGCCTGCATGTGGCGGGCACCTCGTATCGTGCGATACGCGAGCAATGCCTGCGGGAAACGGCCGAGCGCCTGCTACAGGGTGGCGACACACCCATTAGCCTGATTGCGCAGCAGTTGGGCTTCTCCGACAGTGCATCTTTCCGACGGTTTTTCAGACGCGCTTACGGCTGCGCTCCGTCTGACTGGCGTGGGAACCAGCAGTAGCAAAAGCCCGCGTGAATGCCCCCCGCCACCCCCGGCCGAGAACAAACCGTTCGCCTGACACTGCCTGGTCTGGCGATAAAACTGCCAGCTTTTATGGGAATTTTCACAATATTCGGACTTAACCCGCGCTGCCGCTTTGTTTCATAGTAGGCCGACAATAAGTTAATAAAAATGCAACAATGCTCACGGGGCGCCACCTTCGGTGACCCAAACGATAAATTATAATTCCGCAATAAAGGTAGCGCTCGCATGAAACTCAGCCATTTTAAGAATATTCCGTTTACGAGAGCCCCCCTGGCCGCAGCGCTTTGCGCGTCGCTGGTATTGCCTGCCATTACGGCTCAGGCTCAGGCACAGGCCCAACCGAAGCGAGGCGGTACTGCCTCCCTGCTGGAAGAGGTAGTTGTTACTGCACGGAAACGTCAGGAAGGGGCGCAGGAAGTGCCGCTCTCTGTCAGTGCGTTCAATTCCGACCAGATCCAGGCGCTGAAGGTGCGGGATCTTTTCAGCCTCTCCACCGGCCTGCCCAATGTGGTACTCGACGATGTAGGCACCAGTCGTGGAACCGCCAACTTCTCTATTCGCGGCCTGGGTATTAACAGTTCCATTCCCGGTATTGATCCGACGGTTGGGGTTTTCATCAACCAGGTGTTCATCGGCAACAACGTGGGTGTCGTTTTCGATACCTTCGATCTTGAGAGCATAGAGGTGTTGCGCGGACCACAGGGCATACTGTTTGGCCGTAACGTGACCGGCGGCGCCATTCTGCTCAATACCAAACGCCCCACAGACGAGTTCGATGCCACGGTAAAAGTGGCGGCGGATATGGCGGATCAGGGCGGTTACAACAAATACATCATGGGCGCCGCGGGCGGGCCGATCACAGACACACTGAAAGGTCGTTTAACCGCCTACTACAACGATGATGACGGTTGGCTGGAAAACGAATTTACTGGCAATGACGTAGGCGCCATAGAGCAGACCATGGTGCGTCCTACGCTGGTATGGACCCCGAGCGATAAGCTGGAGTTTACGCTCATTTACGAGCACACGGATATCGAGGGTGATGGGCCCGTGTCCCAGAGCCACCGCAATGGCCTCGGTATTGACCCACAGCAGTTTGAACGCAACGGCTTCAACATACCCAAGCGCGACAGCTTCGATGTGGCCTATGATGACGAAGGCAGCCAGGACAACGATTCGGATTTCCTGGTATTTGAAACCAACTGGGACGTGGGTTTCGGCGACGGCACCGTGACCAACATATTCGGCTGGCGCCAGGGCTCCGGCGACTCCCGCGCGGATATCGACGGTCAGCCGGTCTGGCTGTTCCATGCCCCCGCGGCACTGGAAACCGAGCAGTACAGTAATGAGCTGCGCTACAACGGCATCTTCAACGACAACGCCAATGTCACACTGGGTCTCTACTATTTCACCAACGACCTTTCCTACGATGAAAATCGTGAACTGGGAGGCGTTATATTAGGGGGTGCGGCACCGGCTGCAACTTTTCACGGTGGTGGTAATCTCGACGTGGAGACCTACGGGGCATTCGCCGCGGTGGACTACGATATCTCTGATGTGCTGACCCTGAACCTGGGTATTCGTTATTCCTACGAGGAAAAAGACGCTGAGGTGGCGACTCTGCCACCCAGTCGAAATGCACCCTGCAGCGTGATCGACGGCACCTGTAATATCAATTTCGAGGACGATGAGAACTGGGATAGCTGGTCACCGAAGATCGGCGCCACGTATCACCTGAGCGATGACGCTCGCATGTACGCTCACTGGACACGCGGTTTCCGTTCCGGCGGCTACAACCTGAGAAACACCTCGACCGACCCGAATGATTCTCCGGGGCCGTTTGACCAGGAGCAGGTAGACAACTTCGAGATTGGCTACAAATCCAATCACGGTCGGGGCAGGCTGAATGCCGCGGTATTCTACAACGAAGTCAGCGACATGCAGCGTGAAGTGAACAAGGCCGGTCCGATCGGCGTGATCCAGCTCATCCAGAACACGGCGGATGCCGAAATTTTCGGTCTTGAGGTGGACGGCACCTATGCCATTACCGAAAACCTCCTGCTCACCGCATCCCTTGGCTATATTGATGCGCAATACTCCGAAGTGGATGTGGACCTGAACGAAGACGGCGTTATCGATGGCGACGATGAGGATCTCGATCTTCCGCGCGCCCCGGAATGGACCTACAGCTTCGGCATCAATCACGATCTGGACATTGGTAGCTGGGGCTACATGAGTTCGCGCGTGAGTTATGCCTACCGTGACGAAACGTTCTTCACGGATAGCAACCTTGGCTTCATCCTCGAACAGGATGTGGTGGATGCGGGGCTCGACTTCTACTCCAACGATGGCCACTGGGTATTCTCACTGTACGGCAGAAACCTGTTGGATGAGGTTAAACACGGTGGCGATACTCAGCTTCCTGACGCGATCCGCGATCCTGCGAGTGGAGCCGTCTTAGCCGAATGGGGCGGAACCTTCTCACCACTGTCCAAAGGCCGTCATTACGGCGCTGAGGTACGCTACAACTTCTTCTGATCCACACTCGTGCGGCGCCGGCTCTCTGCCGGCGCCGCATTTTTCTCCCTCTCTACCCCGCTTCTGAATTCGAATCACCGAGCACGCCGACGAGCTTTTTGAGCGCTCAGCCGGATGCTGTCACGAGCCGTGCTTCACCCGCTTGTGCTCCAGGCACGGAGCTTTCCGCCCTCTGGCATCGCATGGGCACAGCAAATGGTTGTAGATGCTGAACAGTACATTCTGCCCACGGTAGCCAGGTTTTGCTCCACCTTGTCTTGGGCAAACGGCTCTACCAGCATTGCCGTGCCCGTAGCCAATGTCAGCGACGTTGATGCCAGTTTCCAGTTCAGCCACCATACCTGCCAGCGCAGGTAGCCACTTGGGCACCAGGCTGCTGCGATACCCATTGCGGTAGAACGCCACTGAGCCGCCACACTGCGGGCGGCTATGTTGGTCGCCCCAGGACACGCCGGCGCCGGTACGTAGGGCCTTAAGTGTCTTCTCCTCATCGAAACACAGGGATGCAGGTGCCGCCCAGGCCGGAGGGAGAAATACCGGGCTGGTATTATCTGCCAGTAGCATTGCCCTGCAGATCGCAAGACAGTTCGCGTTGCAATGGCATCAGGATGGCTTGACGCCCTACATCGTTTTTGCGGGCAGGGTGGATCACGGTGATGCCGGGATTCGGTCCGCCCAGAAGTGGTTGAATGAGTATTTTTCCGTGGCCAACCCGGTGGAGAGAGTGATCAAACACTCCCGGCTGGTAGAGCGTACTTTCAAGCGCATCACCTGGCTCCCGCCGGGCGCTTACCGCAAGCGCTTTCGTATGCCGGACTTCGCGACGCCCACCGTGACAGCACAGGAGGAGTTCCCGTAGAGGCGAACCGTTTTTGTGGAGCACAAAGCGGACGAAAAAAAAGCCGCGGTAAACGCGGCTTCTGAAGAATATAGTAGCCCCACTAGGGTGAGTTGGGATCGATGCATTCGGGTGGCTGCGGGCTGATAGCGCACTCGTCTATAGGGTCTGGCCGGCTTCCATCGCAGTCAAAGTCCCGGGTGAAACTGGTGCCGCCCACCGCGTCAAGCCTGATACGCAGAATGCCGGGTTCATCGTTGAATTCATCCGGGAAATCCGTTCGCACCGGTATCGAGTACGCGCGCGTTGACGAGAAGTTCGGCACCGTGAAGGATGATTCAGATAATAGCTTGCAGTCGCCGGTAACGCTGACTGCCACGGTGGAGCCGCCTGGCGGAGGCGTGTTGTAGGTATCCGCTATCAGGGCCCTGTGCAGCACGCCATGCTCAGTGGTATTCACCACGCGATTGCCATCCAGCAGGATGATGTCCCAGGAGGGCGCATCGGAGAGCATTACGATACTGCTGGCGAATACGTGCACCAGGTTGCGGCTACACCAGACACCATCGCCCTCGGGCGGGCAGAGCAGGCCGTTGTATACGGCGGGGTCGTCATTGGTGTCGTATTCATTATTGGAGTTGATGTCGACAAATATCTCTTCCTGACCGGAGATGCACTGCAGCGAACCCTGCGGGTTGGCAATGCACTCTGGTAGGACTGGCGTATACACGCCGTCGTCATTGTAATCGATAAATGCCTCGGGCAGATTATCGAACAGAGCGGCCTCATCCTGGTCCATGATGCCGTTGCCGTTGCGATCGATAAAAGATTCCTCCCCCAGAGCGTGCACCAGAACCGCAGAGCGACCGCCGCGAATCTGCCCGAGATCCGCCTCACAGGGCCCGGAATTACCGTTGTGGGTGGGGCAATCGTAGTCGTCATCGAAGATCGTCTTGACAAAGATATTGTCGGTCAGTGTAGGGAAACGGGGTTCCTGTGAGCGCCACTGCACCGAGCAGGTACCTTCGGTGGTGGTGCATGAACCGACGATGGCGCCATACTCGGTGGTAAATACAGCGGCCGTGCCGTCCACCACAGGGTTATTGAACTTGTCGGCCATCGACACGGTGAATGCGCGGGTTACACCGTCTGTACGCATGCCATTTTCAACCACGAACGTGTCAGACACTGCGAGGCTGATGGAGTTCTGGTCCGGCAGGCCGGTGGTTACGGTCAACAGGTCAGATACGGTACCCAGCGGGTTGCCACTGCCGTCGTCGATAGTCGCAATCACGCGGACAGTGGTGGCAACGTCACCGGAGGAGACAATAACCGTCACCTGCCCTTCGCCATTGGTCAGGCCGGACGTCGTGTTGAGCGAAATACCGCCGACCTCGGTGTTTAATGCAAAATTTACCGTCACGCCCGGTAGCGGCTGGCCGATACCATCGTTTACCTGGAATATGACCTCGGAGGTTTCATCGCGATTCTGGCCGCCTGTGCCGCGCAGTACGATCAATTCCGGCTCGGCGCTCACGAACAATACTGCGTTGGCGGAGGCGGGCGCGACTGTGAGATTGCCGAAGGCCTGCGCATTGGTGCCCACGAGACTCGCTGTGATGTCATCCTGGCCAGAACAGTTGCCTGCCGAGTAGAGCGTTGACGCCCGGGAGTTCAGGGTTGAAACGGGGCTCTCCGGGTTGATGGCGGACTGGCCGGCCGCAATGCAGCCGCTGCTGAAAATCACTTCTTCCACACTCGTAACAAGGTTGCCATCCGGGTCGAGCACCACCACGGATAACTGCGCACTACCGCCGGCGGCGAGTGTCGACTCCGGCTCGATCTTTACCGCGCCTTCCACAAACATGCCGTCATCATCGAAGAATCCGATACGGAAGCCGGTTTCGCCCACCTGAAAGCCGAGACTGCCCGTGATATTGTCACCGTTCACTTCCGCGGTGGCGTTGATTGTGCCAGCACCACGCTCCGCACCGGCCTCGATCAGAAACGTCGCGATGCCGCGATCATCGGTCAGGGCCGTGCCCGTTGCCGGTGTCAGGGTGCCCAGCGTTGAGTTGACCGACACGACCACGCCGCGTTTGTTATCACCCTTTACACGCACTTCAAGCGTGCCTGGCTTGGTAACGGAAACAATGTTGGTCCGCTCGCCATCGGGCCCGAACAGAGTGAGCTGCAGCTCGTTGGTTTCAGGAATGAAACCGCCCTCGCCGCCGCCTCCACCGCCGCAGGCGGTGAGTGCAAATAGCATGGCGATAACGGCAGCCAAACGGCTGTAGAGAGAGAAGCCCCTGATCATCATTGTTGTCCCCTGTTGCCCGCACGTTGGCAGGTCTTGGTTTTATTCACTAGCCCCATGGTGATTCTGCGATCTTTGCTAACAGAGTCAACCTTTGAATTATGTACTTCTTAACAGCTTAGCATGGTGCGATCAGAAAACACGATGAATTACATGATGATAGGGGGTTTTTGTGATTTTTCACACTGGCTTCGGGGCAGCTCTGAGAGGTCTGTTAAAGCTGGTTTCAGCCGGTCATTTTCAAGGTCTGGAGTGCGCTTCGGGCGTTGTGCGGCGCGGCACGCAGCGGCCTCGGGTTCCGGCTGTAGCGAACGCGTCGTATGCCGGATTCCCGTGAACTGCTACCATCCCCGGCATGCCAGCCAACCCAGCTTCCACGGCACACATGTCCGTGTCGATTGTCGTGCACAACAGCCCACTGTTTATGCTGCAGCGCGTGCTCGAAAGCCTGCAGCGCGCCACAGAGCTGGCGGTGGGGCAGGGCGGGCTGGAGGGGCTGGTCGTGTATTGTGTGGATAACGCGTCTGAACCGGCTTATCGCGGCTCGCTGGTGAAGTTGCTCAACGCGCATACCCGGAATGAGCGTTATCGCCTGGAGTACTTGCTGCTGGAACAGAACCGCGGTTTTGGGGCGGGCCATAACGCGGCGCTTGCTGCGGCGCGCAGTGATTACCACCTGATATTGAACCCCGATGCGGAACTTGATGCCTACGCGCTCGCCAAAGGTATCGCGGCAATGGCAGACAACCTCGATATCGCCCTGCTGAGCCCCGCAGTCAGTGGCCCGGACGGACAACCGGAGTTCCTGTGCAAGCGTTATCCTTCCGTGCTCGTGCTTTCGCTGCGTGGTTTCGCACCAGTGTTGCTCAGGCGTGCCTTCGACTCGCGGCTGGCACGTTATGAAATGCGTCAGGAGCTGAGCGCGGGGGTGCCCTGCGATGTCGATATCGCAAGCGGCTGCTGCATGCTGGTGCGCACCTCGCAGCTGCGCGCGGTTGGCGGGTTTGACGAGAGCTTTTTTCTCTATTTCGAAGACTTCGACCTGTCCTTGCGGCTGGCTCGCATGGGCCGGTTGGTGTTCCATCCGGCGATGAGAATTGTGCACCACGGCGGCTACGCATCGCGCAAGGGCAGACGGCATATCAGCTATTTTCTGCGCTCTGCCTCAACCTTCTTCAGCCGCTACGGTTGGCGATGGCTGTAATTCTGACAAATGGGCGCCGCAAGGTGTGTTTTGAGTGAGCGCAACAGACGATGTCGCCGGTCTGATGGCATCAGGATCATGGGTCAGGGCGCGGACGCAGCGTTGCAAGTATTGCGTCGCGGTCACGCCAAACACTAGACTGCGGCTGCTGTCGCAGGTGATTTGGTGAAAATGGAAGAGATACACAAAAGTACGCTGCACAAACTGGCCTACCTTCAGGCCCTCGGTGTGCCGAGCTATGTGTCGCGTCGCCAGGCACCAGGCGCCGCGCCCAGCCGGCGGCTGGTTGTGGTGCGCAAAGAGCAGGTCGCGCCAGCGATGCCGAAAGACACGGCTGTCGCCCGTCCGCTCCCGCGGGATGCATCAGCGGTGAGTCTTCGCGGGACCTCCCCGGCCGAGCCGCCTGCCCGGACCGGGGGAGCTGTTTCCCCGGCGAGCGCAACTGCGCAATCAGGCGCGCAGGCGGATTCCTGCAGTTTCAGCCTGGTTGCGATGCTGGCGGGGCGTTGGCTGTGGCTGGAGGGCCTGGGGGATATGCCGCTCGCCTCGGATCAGGTGAATCTGGTGCAGGCCATGGCGCACGCGCTCGGCTTCCGCAGCTCTGTCGAGGCTCGAGTGGTCAGGGATGCCGCTTCGCCACACGTGTCGACCTTCAACTGGCCGATGCACAGTAACCGACAGCTGGACAGCGGCATTGACGCTGCAAAAGCGAGCCTGGCGGCGTTCCTGGAGCGCCGTATAGAACAACAGGGATGTGTGGGCATTGTGCTTCTGGGTGACGAATGCGCGCGCTGGGTAGAGACAACCCGCCTGGAGGTTCCAGCGGTGACAATAGCGAGCACGGCACAGATGCTGCAAGACCCGGAGTTGAAACGTCAGGCCTGGCGAGCACTGCAGCCACTGGCAATGGGTGCGGCGGCTGGCCGCGAGCGAGCCTGAGCGTTGCAGCTTGCTGTGGCTATTGCGCAGCCGGAAGATTCCGTGGCACTGGCGGCCCTCGACAGCCAGATCAATCCCAGTCCCTGGTCTGCGGAACGCTTTCGCGCGGTGTGTGCCGCCGGAGCTGCCAGCACGACGCTGATAGCACGGGGCGCAGACGGTATTCAGGGTTTTCTCGTGTATTCGCGCGTACTGGATGAAGCCACACTGCTGAGTATCGGCGTGCGGCGCGAAGTGCAGCGGCAGGGTCTGGGTGGACGTCTGCTCGATACTGCCTGTCTCCGCATGTGCAGTGAGGGCGCGCAGCGCTGCCTGCTCGAGGTGCGTGTATCCAATCGGGCGGCTATCCGCATGTACGAATCGCGTGCGTTCCAGCCCGATGGCGTGCGCAAGGCTTACTATCGGGGCGAACAGGGCCACGAAGATGCGCTATTAATGTCGAGGTTGCTATGAACGTACTGGAAACAGAATGGTGGTCACTCGCGTTGCCGCCCGAGTGGTGGGCGGATACGGAAGAAGAAAGCATCCTCATTGGCGACCGGGACGGGGTGGGAACCATCGAGATCAGTACCCTGCACAAGGAAACTGGAGAATTCGACAGTGCAGGCGTGGCGCAGATCGCCCGGATGGAATCTGAAAGCGACGGCTGGGAGGCGGTGCGACTTGGCGATTTTTCCGGCGTGAGCGCTACCAGTGAGGAAGAGGATACTGCGCTGCGAGAATGGTTCGTTGCCTGTGGCGGCTTGTTACTCTACGTCACCTATAGCTGCGAGCTGGAGAATCGCGGCATGGATGATTCGGCGGTGGATGAACTACTCGATACACTGAGCGTGCTGGATGCTGAGCCCGCTCAGCAGGATGTCTGATCAGACAGGGCTGGCGGGCGTCACGAAACGTTGCCGGTGACCCGCACACGCCGCGAGCCTTTTACAGGTTTTTCCTTCAATGCGTCCTGGTAGCGTTTGATGCGCGTGTCGATAATATTCTTGAGCACAATGATCAGGCCAGTGAAGATAAAGGCGCCTGGTGGCAGGATGGCAAGCAGGAAGGGCTGGTAGCTGGCAAAAACCGTGAGCTTCCAGTTTGCGGCTCCCGATCCGAATAATAAATCCATGTTGGCGAACACCGCGCCCGTGCCAAACAGCTCGCGCACCGCGCCGAGCAGCACCAGCACGGCAGCAAAGCCCATGCCCATGATAAAACCGTCATACAGCGCGGGGCCCACACGGTTTCTGGCTGCGAAGCCATCGGCCCGGCCGAGAATCACGCAGTTGGTGGTGATCAGTGGCAGGAATATGCCGAGAATCTGGTATAACTCGTAGGTGTATGCCTGCATCAGCAGTTCGATGCAGGTTACCGCGGCGGCGATGATCATGACAAATGCGGGCAGCCGCACCGCGTCCGATACGATATTGCGGATGATGGATACCGCGGTATTGGAACACATCAGCACGAGAATGGTGGCGAGGCCCAGGCCGATGGCATTTACCACCGAACCGGTGACGGCCAGCAGCGGGCACAGGCCAAGCAACTGCACGATAGCGGGATTGTTTTTCCACAAGCCGTTGAGGGTCAGTTCGCCGTAGCCGGTCGCTGCCATTAGGTGTTACCTGTTGTTGTGCTGGTTGCAGATGCGTCTGCAGGGGCGCCTGCAGGGGCGCCTGCAGGGGTGCCGAACAGCATCGTACGATTGCTTTCAGCGAATTGTAAAACCCGCAACACCGCTGCGACAATTGCGCGCGGCGTAATAGTGGCTCCGGTGAAATGGTCGAAGACACCGCCGTCTTTTTTGACGGCCCAGCCGGGGGTGGCTGGATTGCCCAGCGAGCGGCCCGCGAAACCCAGAATCCAGTCAGATTTGCGCAAGTCGACCTTGTCGCCCAGTCCGGGCGTCTCCTTGTGTCCCAGCACACGCACACCCGCCACACTGCCGTCGCGGTTGACGCCTACAATGAGATGAATATCGTCGGTGTAGCCGTCGCGGGCGGTAGCCGGGATGATCGCGGCGACTACCTTGCCGTCGCGGCGCGCCAGGTAGACGGACTTCGGTTCCCGCAAGCCGAGCTCGACCTCGGCGGGGCCGACGCTGAGCGTATCGTCGAGCATGGAATTGTCATGCGCCTCGCGCGGTATGATCTGCAGTAGTGCCTTTTCCTCCGCCAGACGAATCTGCCTGCGGATGTCGTCTTGCGTGCTCAATTGTGTACCGACGATGAGCAGGGTAGTTACCACCGCGAAGAGCGCCAGCAGTACACTGTTGCGGGTTATCGACTTGCCGAGCATATCAGTCACCCCCTCCGGCGCGCTTGTGCCCATAGGTGCGCGGCTGTGTGTAGTAGTCGATAAAGGGTGCGGCAAAATTCATGATCAGCACGGCAAAGGCCACCGCATCCGGGTAGTTGCCGCGCACGCGGATAACATACACCAGGACGCCGATCAGGGCGCCGTAGATCAGGCGGCCGCGCACGGAAACGGCGGAACTCACCGGGTCGGTGATAATAAAGAAGGCGCCGAACATGGTCGCCCCGCTGAGCAGATGGAACAGGGGTGAGCCCCCACTTGCAGAGCTGCCACCATCGTAGAAAATTGCCGCCAGTAGTGCCAGGCTTGCGAGCATGGCCAGCGGCGCATGCCAGCTGAATATCCGTCGTTGCAACAGCCACAGGCCGCCAGCCAGAAAGGCGATATTCACCCATTCCCAGCCAATTCCCGCCCAGCGCCCAAACACCGGGCTCTGTGCCCAGAGATCCTCCATGAGCAGGCTTTCGTTCTGGCGCAGCACGTCCAGTGGCGTGGCCATTGTCACGCCATCGTAGGTGGCGGGCAGAAAGCAGGCCTGCAGTGCCTCGAGGAAGCCGGGCACTTCGCCCACCCCGCGCGGCGGTGCCCAGGATGTCATTTGCAGGGGAAAAGAAATGAGTAGAACGACGTAGCCGACCATCGCCGGGTTGAACGGGTTGTAGCCAAGGCCGCCGTAAAAGTGCTTACCCAGCAGGATCGCGCTGGCGATGCCGACCGCGATGAGCCACCAGGGGGAGTAGGGTGGCAGTGCGATACACAGCAGGAAGGCGGTGACCAGGGCACTGCAGTCTTTGAGGTAAAAACCTACCGGCCGGCCGCGCAACTTCAGTGCGGCCGATTCCAGCGCCAGCGCGACGATTGACCCCCAGAGGATATTCACCAGCGTGCCAAAACCGAAAAAATGCGTAAGTACAAGGATTCCCGGCACTGTTGCCAGCAACACGGTTTGCATCACCCTGGGCGTACTTTGCGGCCCATGCGCATGCGGTGAAGTGAGGCGAAGCATCGACATGTCAGGCCTTTTCCGCAGCTTGCAGTTGATTTCGCGCCTGCTCGACTTTCTCGCCAAGGCGCTCCACGGTGGACTCCAGCGCCTCGATTATTTTTGCCTCGTCGCCGGCCGCACGCCGCTGCTCGAGTTTGTCGCGCGACTTCTCCAGTCGCTGCTCCAGGTTTGCCAGCGTGGCCCGGGCTTTCTCGTCGGGGCTCAGTTGCGCATCAGCCGCGCGAGCCGCACGGGCCTTTTCGATGGCGAGCTGCGCGGCGTCGCCGCCTTCCGGTGCCTGATCAGTTGTCCCGCTGGATTGCTGTGCGTGGGCTTGCAGGGCGGCTTCAGCGTCGCGCAGTCTGGCTTGCGTCTTCTCAACGCCGGTCGCCAGAGCCTGCACCAGGTCTGAGCCTTCCGCCTGCGCCTGGGCGAGCTTCTCGTTCGCTGTGTCCAGACGCTTGCGCGCTGAAACCACGGCTTTCTCCAGGCCTGCCAGCGTGTCTTGCGCCTCTGCGCCGGAGGATTGCTGCGCCGCTTTCTTCGCTCTCGCACGCTCGATCGCCGCCTGTATCGGGTCTTCCCCGCTGCCGCCGGCATCCTCTCTGGCCTTGGTTTCAGCAGCCAGTTTGCGCGCGGCGCGCTTGGCTTCTTTTTCCTGTTCCTCGCGCTCGAGCCTTGCCTGGCGAGCTTCGAAGCGTAACCGGGAGTGTTCGGCCTTCGCGTGATCGCGCCGCTGCTGGAGGATTTCCGCCTTGGAGGCACGGTAGTACTGCACCAGTGGAATATGGCTTGGGCAGACGTAGGAGCAGGCGCCGCATTCAATGCAGTCGAACAGGTTGTGTTCCTCGAGCTTTTCGTGCTCTTTGCCCTGGGCGAACCAGAAGAGCTGCTGCGGGAGCAGGCTCGCCGGGCAGGCTGCGGCGCACATGCCACAGCGGATACAGGCCTGTGCGGGTGGCGGTGTCGGCAATTCCGCTTCCGTGGGCGCCAGCAGGCAGTTGGTGGTTTTCACAATCGGTACCGCGGGATCCGGCACGGTGAAGCCCATCATCGGCCCCCCCATGATGAGGCGATTGTTATCTGCCTGCCGATAGCCCGCCTTTGCCAGCAGGTAAGACATGGGCGTGCCGATGAGTACCTGGAAGTTCTGGGGCTCCCGCACACTGTCGCCGGTCACCGTAGTGATGCGCGAGATCAGCGGCCTGCCGCGCACAACGGCATCGTACACGGCTGCGGCGGTGCCGACGTTCTGGCAAACCACCCCGATATCCGCGGGCAGCCCCCCGCTGGGCACCTGCTTGCCGGTGAGAATTTCGATTAGCTGCTTTTCACCGCCGGAGGGGTACTTGGTCGGGAACACCACAACCCGGATATCGTCGCCAGCAATTGCCGCGCGGATGGCCTGAATGCTCTCGGGCTTGTTGTCTTCAATGCCTATAAGCGTTTCACCGGGCTGAACCAGGTGCGCGAGAATCCTGGCCCCCTCAACGATCTCCGTCGCGCGTTCGCGCATGAGTATGTCGTCTGCGGTAATGTACGGTTCACACTCCGTGCCGTTGATGATCAAGGTATTTATGGTCACGCCTTCGCGCACCGCGAGCTTCACCGCGCTGGGAAAGCCGGCGCCGCCCATACCGGCGATACCGGCATTGCTGATGCGTTGCAGCAACTCGGTGGTCTCGAGTGCCTGGTAGTCCGGCGTGCCGTGGTGTTCTACCCATTGGTCGAGGCCGTCTGTATCGATAACGATACATGGCGCTGAATGCCCGGAAATATGCGGCACCAGCCGCTTCTCGATGGCAGCCACCGTACCGGAACTGGGTGCGTGAACGGGTACACTGACGAAACCCTGCGGTTCGGCGATGACCTGCCCCTTGAGAACCTGTTCGCCCACGGAGACCACGGCTACCGCGGGCGCACCGATGTGCTGCGAAAGGGGTACGACAAGCTGTGGTGGAATACCTGCGTCGGCAATCGGGGTGCGCACAGACTGATGCTTGTTTTCCGGCGGGTGCACGCCCCCGTGGAATCGGTGGATACGGCTCACGCGGCCCGCTCCCCGGATAGATCGTCTTGCGCGTCGGTGGCGATGATTTCGACACGCCGACTCACCGGGTCCGGCAGTTGCCAGTGCCAGGATTGCAGGGATTCCTTCTCCCGAATCATGTCGATACAGTCGACGGGACAGGGCTCCACGCACAGGTCGCAGCCGGTACATTCGCTGGCGATGACGGTATGCATCTGTTTGGCGGCACCGAGTATGGCGTCTACGGGACACGCCTGGATGCACTTGGTGCAACCGATACACTCGTCCTCACGGATGAAGGCCACTGCAGGTCTCGGGCTTTCCTCACCGTGCTCCGCGTCCAGAGGAATAACCTCGAGATCCAGCAGGTCGGCCAGCGCCTGTATTCCCGCTTCGCCACCGGGCGGACATTTGTTGATCGCTTCCCCCGCGGCGATCGCTTCGGCGTAGGGTTTGCAGCCTGGGAAGCCACATTGACCGCATTGGGTTTGTGGCAGAATGTTGTTGATCTGGTCGACGATCGGATTGCCCTCGGCCCTGAAGCGGACCGCGGCAAAGCCGAGTAGCGCGCCAAATACCGCAGCCAGCCCCACGAGAGCAACCAGGGCGGCCAGCAGCGGGTGCTGTAAGAGTAGCTCGATCACGCCTCTACACCAGCCCTGCAAAACCCATGAAGCCCAGCGACATCAGGCCCGCTGTGATCATGCCGATGGCCGCGCCGCGAAAGGGGGTGGGTATGTCTGCTACCGCAAGCCGCTCGCGCATGGCTGCGAACAACACCAGTACCAGCGAAAAGCCTACCGCTGCACCAAAGCCGTAGAACAGCGCCTGCATGAAATCGTGTTCTTTGTTCAGGTTGAGCAGGGCTACACCGAGCACGGCACAGTTGGTTGTAATCAGCGGCAGGTATACGCCCAATACCCGGTAGAGCAGGGGGCTGGTTTTGCGCACCACCATCTCCGTGAACTGCACGACCACGGCGATGACCAGGATGAAGGCAATGGTTTTCAGGTATTCAAGCCCGAGCGGAGCGAGCAGAAAATGGTAGGTGAGGTTGCTGCACGCGGATGCGAGAGTGAGCACGAAGGTGGTGGCCATGGACATTCCCATGGCGGTTTCCAGTTTGTTGGAAACGCCCATGAACGGGCACAGCCCCAGGAACTGTACCAGCACAAAGTTGTTGACCAGAATCGCGCCGATCAACAGTACGGAATAATCTGCAAGCATGCTCGTGTTCTCGTCGCGCCATTCCAGGAGGACGTATCGGACCCTCTGCGGCAGCCGGGTGCTATTCTAGCGCCCGCTGTCGCCCATCGCAGTTTGATTTGGCAAACTAATGCCCAGTAGTCTAACAGCTTAACTTAAAACTCCCAAAGCCTGCCGGAGCGCGCTGCAGCGGGAGTTTTGCATATTCCGGCCGTCCGCGAAGATCGCGTTGGCGCATCACTTGACCACCATCCCGGGCCGCGCCCCCTGGTCGGGCGACAGCAGAAAAATCTCGTCGCCACCCGGACCGGCGGCCAGCACCATGCCCTCCGACACGCCGAAGCGCATTTTACGCGGCGCCAGGTTGGCCACGACCACAGTCAGGCGTCCAACCAGTTCTTCGGGCTGATAGGCTCCCCGGATTCCCGCGAGCACCTGGCGCCCGGGCTCATGCTCACCGAGGTGAAGTGTCAAACGTAGCAGTTTGTCGGCGCCATCCACGTGCTCGGCGGCCGTGATTTCAGCCACTCGCAGGTCGATTCTGGCGAAATCCTCATAGGCAATGGTGGGAGTGCCTGTGTTGCTATCCGAGCCTGCAGGCTCTTTCCTGCCTTCGGGTGTGGCTGCATTCTGTGCCGCCGGGGCATCGCCCTCCGGCGCTTCACGGCTCGCCGCAATCATCGCCTCTACCCGCGCAGGATCAATCCGCGTCAGCAGAGGTGTGAACTCGTTGAGACGATGGCCCAGCAATACCTCCTCGAGGTCGGTCCAGTTCAACGCACAATTGAGAAAGTGCTCGCTTTTCTCCGCCATGCCCGGGAGCACGGGCTTGAGGTATATCATCAGCACGCGGAACAGGTTGATGCCCACGCTACAGACATCGTGCACCGTCTGCTGCCGGCCTTCCTCTTTCGCGAGCAACCAGGGCTTTTTCTCGTCAATGTACTGGTTCGCGCGGTCTGCCAGGGCGATGATTTCGCGCATTGCCTTGTTGAACTCGCGGCCCTCGAACAGTGCGGCAATACCCTCGCCGCGATCGATGAAGGACTGCAGCAATTCCGGTTCGGCGCAAGTCGCGGACAGGGTGTTGGCGTGCCCCTTGTGCAAAAAACCCGCGCAGCGGCTGGCAATGTTCACCACCTTGCCCACGATGTCCGCGTTCACGCGCTGGATGAAGTCGTCGAGATTGAGGTCGATATCGTCCACCGATGCGCTGAGCTTCGCCGCAAAATAGTAGCGCAGGTACTGGGCGTCCAGGTGCTCGAGGTATGTGCCGGCCTTGATGAATGTGCCACGGCTTTTTGACATTTTGGTGCCATTGACCGTGAGGAAGCCGTGCGCGTAGATGGCGGTGGGCGCGCGCAAATTTGCCGAGTCCAGCATCGCGGGCCAGAACAGGCCGTGAAAATTGATGATGTCCTTGCCGATGAAGTGATAGAGCTCCGTGTCGTTGCCGCGCTGCCAGTAGTCATCGAACGGGTGTCCCGTCCGGTCGCAGTAGTTCTGGAAGCTCGCAATGTAGCCGATGGGTGCATCCAGCCAAACGTAGAAGTACTTGCCCGGCTCGCCCGGGATCTCGAAGCCGAAGTAGGGTGCGTCGCGGCTGATGTCCCACTCCTGCAAACCTCCATCCACCCACTCGCGCAGTTTATTGGCGACCTGGCTCTGCAGGGTTTCAGACGCCAGCCACTCGCGCAGCATGGCCTCAAACTCCGGGAGTTTGAAAAAGAAATGCGTGGAATCCTTTTCTACCGGTGCCGACCCGGACAGTGCCGAGACTGGCGAAATCAGCTCAAGGGGGCTGTAGGTTGCGCCGCAGGCCTCGCAGTTATCGCCATACTGATCTGCCGTGCCGCAGCTTGGGCAGGTTCCCCTGATGAAACGGTCCGCAAGGAACAGGCCTTTCTCGGGATCGTATGCCTGGGTGATATTGCGCGTGGCTATATGGCCGTTATCCCGGAGTCTCTGGTAGATCGTTTCACACCAGTGCCTGTTTTCGGGGGAGTGGGTGGTATGGAAATTATCGAACCCGATCAGGAATCCCGCGCTGTCCCGCTCGTGTTCCTCGCGTATCGTGTCGATCTGCTGTTGCGGGCTGATCCCGAGTTTTTCCGCAGTCAACATGATCGCGGTGCCGTGGGCATCGTCAGCGCAGACATATACGCAGTCGTGCCCTCGCGACTTCTGGAAACGCACCCAGATATCCGTCTGCACCTGCTCCAGCAGATGGCCGAGATGCAGCGAGCCGTTGGCGTAGGGCAGCGCGCTGGTTACCAGTATTCTGCGGGGAATCTCTCTGGCCATGAGGTCTGTGGCTTCGGCAAAAAAGGGGCGCTACTATAGCTGTTTTGTGGCGTGGTTTCATCTGGCGTGCGTCCCGCCGGCGTTGTTGATCGCAGGGCATGTGCCTATACTGGGCGGCTACGCAGAGGGCCAATCTTCCGGCGCCAGACCCCTGTGCCATCAATCGGGAATGTCATGGACAAGATTAAATATATCGTTGCCGTCGCCTCCGGCAAGGGCGGTGTCGGTAAATCCACAACCTCGGTGAATCTCGCTCTGGCTCTCAAGGCACGCGGCGCGGCGGTGGGTCTGCTGGATGCCGATATCTACGGCCCCAGCCAGCAGTTGATGCTGGGTATTGGCGCGGACGTGCGGCCGCAACAGAAGGATGGCAAATGGCTGCTGCCGGTAGAAGCTCACGGATTGAAGACCATGTCGATGGGCTACCTGGCCGACGAGCGCACGCCCATGGTCTGGCGCGGGCCGATGGCCGGCGGCGCGCTGACGCAGTTGTTGCTGCAAACGCTATGGGGCGAGCTCGACTATCTGATTATCGACATGCCCCCCGGCACGGGCGATATTCAGCTGACCCTGTCTCAGAAAGCCAGGGTATCCGGCGCGGTGATTGTTACCACACCGCAGGATATCGCCTTGCTGGACGCGCAGAAGGGTATCGAGATGTTCCGCAAGGTAGATGTGCCTGTGCTGGGCATCGTCGAGAACATGGCGGTGCATGTGTGCAGTGCCTGTGGCCATCGGGAGCATATTTTTGGTGCCGAGGGTGGTGCGCGCATCGCGCGCGAGTATGCTGTGCCATTGCTGGCCAGCCTGCCGCTGTCACTTTCGATACGTGAGCAGACCGATGGCGGTGTACCTACCGTCGTCTCGGCGCCGGATTCAGCGGAGACCGCGCTGTATCTCGATGCCGCCGCGGCAGTGGAAGAGGCCCTCCTGGCACTGGGGGACGGCGCAGTGCAGCATTTCCCGGAAATTTCCATCACCGACGACTAGCCAATCAGAACCAGGAAGCCTCGCAATTGAGTATTAAATCCGACAAGTGGATCCGCCGTATGGCGGCAGACCACGGCATGATAGAACCCTTTGAGCCTGGCCAGGTGCGCACCAGCGGCGGTGAGCGTCTCATTTCCTACGGCACATCCAGCTATGGCTACGATGTGCGTTGTTCCAGTCAGTTCAAGGTGTTTACCAATATCAACTCGGCCACCGTTGACCCCAAGCACTTCGATGAGGACAGCTTCGTCGACGTCGCTGGAGACGTCTGTGTCATACCGCCGAATTCCTTCGCGCTGGCAAGCACCGTGGAATACTTCCGCATTCCGCGTAACGTGCTTACCATTTGCCTCGGCAAGTCGACCTACGCGCGCTGCGGCATTATCGTAAATGTCACACCGCTCGAGCCCGAGTGGGAAGGACATGTGACGCTGGAATTTTCCAACACAACTACGCTGCCCGCGAAAATCTACGCCAACGAAGGCGTGGCGCAGATGCTGTTTTTCGAGTCGGACGAAGTTTGTGAAGTGAGCTACAAGGACCGTGGCGGCAAATACCAGGGCCAGATCGGGGTGACGCTGCCGCGTGCCTGATGCCTGCCGGCGCGCTGCGGTGTCAGCGCATCTCCGGGTGGTAAGCAACGCCGGATGGGGGGAGCCTTGAGTCATCCAGGTAGGCGCCATCGGAGCGCAGCGTCAACCGGTTTTCCAGAAACCAGCGCGCGGCCAGCGGATAGATCACGTGTTCCATTTCCTGCACCCGCGCGGCAAGGGTCACGGCGCTGTCCCCGTGAATCACGGGAACCCGAGCCTGCAGTACCGGAGGCCCGCCATCCAGCTCCTGGGTAACGAAGTGTACCGTGCAGCCGGCGAAAGCATCGCCTGCATCCAGTGCCCTTTGATGGGTGTTCAGGCCGGGATACAACGGCAACAGGGAGGGATGGATGTTCAGCAGGCGCCCCGCATGGGCCTGGATGAAGACGGGGGTCAATATACGCATGAAGCCGGCGAGCACCACAAGCTGTGGCGCATGCTCTGAGAGTTCGGCAACCAGGGCGGCATCGAAGGACTCGCGATTCGTGTAACTGCGGTGGTCGATCACCCGTGTGGGAATGCCCGCAGAGGCAGCCACGTCCAAACCTGCCGCCTGCGGGTTATTACTGATAACCACGCCGATGCGCGCTTCCAGCTTACCCGTGGCGCAGGCATCGATAAAAGCCCGCATATTGGAGCCCTGGCCGGAAATAAGTATCGCCAGGCGCGGCTGGCCGGGCGAGGCGTCTTCATGCCTCAAACTCAACGCCATGCTCTCCAGCGTCTACGCGCCCTATTGTCCAGGCGTGAATGCCGCTGCCAGCCAGGCTGTCCAGGGCGGCCCGCTCGTCACCGGCCGCCACGCACACGACCATACCTACGCCACAGTTAAACGTGCGGTACATTTCATGCCGCTCCACATTGCCCTGTGCCTGTAGCCATTGAAACACCGCGGGCCACTCCCAGCTGCGCGTATCTATGTGGGCACGGCACTCTACGGGCAGCACGCGCGGGAGGTTTTCCAGCAAGCCGCCGCCGGTAATGTGAGACAGCGCCTTCACATGGGTATCGCGAATCAACTGCAGTACCGCCTTGACATACAGCGTTGTCGGTTCCAGGAGTGCCGCGCCCAGTGTGGTATCGCCGCAGGCCTGGTCCAGGGATGCGCCGCTCAGTGCGAGAATTCTGCGCACCAGCGAGAAGCCGTTGGAGTGCGGGCCGCTGCTTGCAAGGCCCAGCAGGATATCGCCAGCCTGCACGGTGCTGCCGTCGATGATGGAGGATTTTTCCACAACGCCCACGCAGAAGCCCGCAAGATCGTAGTCCTCACCTGCATACATTCCCGGCATCTCGGCTGTCTCGCCACCCACCAGCGCACAGCCGGCCAGCTCGCAGCCGCGGCCGATGCCGGTCACCACCGCCGCCGCGGTCTCCACGTTGAGCGCGCCTGTTGCGTAATAGTCCAGGAAAAACAGTGGCTCGGCGCCCGCAACGACCAGATCGTTGGCGCACATGGCGACCAGGTCGATACCAATCGTGTCGTGAATCCCCATGTCCATCGCCAGGCGTAGTTTTGTGCCCACACCATCCGTGCCCGAAACCAGCACCGGCTCGCGGTAGCCTGCCGGAATTTCACACAATGCGCCAAAGCCGCCAAGCCCTCCGAGTACTTCCGGGCGCGCGGTACGCCGGGAAACCGCCTTGATGCGTTCAACCAGGGCATTGCCGGCGTCGATATTCACGCCCGCATCCCGGTAGGTGAGGCTGGGTTTGCCGCTTTGGTCGCTCATGGAGTGTGGTCCGGTTGTCAGTTGGCTGATGTACAGGGCGACTATTCTAGCGCGCCGGCGACCGCCGCGCACTCGTCAGCGAATGTATACAGGCGCTGCGCGCCAATGACTTATTGGCGGCCCTTGGGTGCTGCTACAATGCAGCTTTGTGCCTGTCAACGCGTGGAGACTGCAGTGGCAAGAATTTTCCCGATCTGGCTGTGTAGCCTGTTCCTGGCGTTGACGTTTCCCGCCAGTGCAGACGTTGCGCGTGATCTCTATTCAGCCAGTGTGCCGGTCGCCGACCAGAGCGATGCTTCCCTCACGGGCGCGGCTCGCCAGGCACTCGAGGAGGTACTGATAAAGGTCACGGGTACCTCTGATGTATTGAATTCTGCGGCCATTGCTCCTGTAGTGAAAGAAGCGCGCGCCCATGTGCAGCAGTACGCCTATGCTCGCCGCGGGCCGTCGGGAGAGGAGTTGCAGGTGCGCTTTGAATTCGATCCGGCCTGGGTTAACTCCCAGGTGATTGAGGCGGGGATTCCCCTGTGGACCGCGAATCGCCCAGGCGTTCTGCTGTGGCTGGTGTTGGAAGACGGCCAGGGGCGGCATTTTGTGAATAGCGAAACTTCGCCCGAGAAAGTCGCACAGGTGCGGGAGGCGTTTAAGCGGCGCGGTGTGCCGGTCCAGCTTCCGCTGTTCGATCTCAGCGATTCTGCCGCCATCAGCCCCGATGATGTCTGGCGGCTGGATGAGACAGCCCTGCGCGCGGCTTCTTCGCGATACGGTGTCCAGCACATCATGAGCGGGCGGGTCGTCAGTCTGGAGTCGGGTAACTTCGCCGGCGACTGGAGTTATCTGGCGCTCGATGAGCGCATGGATAGGGCGCTTACGGTACCTGCATTTGATGACTTCGTGGGCGCGGGAGTGGCTCTGATCGCCGACGATATGGCCGCACGTTACGCTGTCGCGGCCTCTGCGCCGTCCGACAGGGGCGTTGTGGTCTGGATCACCGGGGTGCATGCCTACGCGGATTACGCGGCGCTTGTGGGCTGGCTGCAACGCCTGGAGCTGGTCGATATTGCCATGCCGGAGCGCATCGTCGGTGATCGTCTCGAGTTGCGCCTGCAGACCCGCGTAAGTACCGCCCAGCTGGCCACGCTGTTTGAACTCAACCAGAGCCTGCAGCCGGTAGACGCGACACAGATGGGTCAGACGCTGAGTTATCGATGGGAACCCTAGAATCCGGGGGGCCGCGCCAGCAGCTCCCGCTGGAAATACGGCCGCGCGACGAAGCCACCTTCAGTAACTTTCTCGCGCTCGACGCGCACCGGGCACCACTGGAAGCGCTCGAACACCAGTTGTCGCCGGGTGGCGAGCACCTGGTGTACCTCTGCGGGCCTGCCGGAGTGGGTAAATCGCATCTGTTGCAGGCCTGTTGCCAGTCCGCGGGGCACAATGAACTGTATTTGCCGCTCGCCCAGTTGCGCGATTACCCGCCGGCTGAAGTATTGCAGGGGGTTGCGGAGGTGCGCCGCGTCTGCCTGGATGACCTGGAGGCGGTTGTCGCTGATCCTGTGTGGGAGGAAGCGCTGTTTCATCTGTGCAACCGTGCGCGTGAGCAGCATTGCCGTGTCGTGGTGGCAGCCAACGCCGCGCCCCGCGCGATCGGCCTCAGGCTCGCTGACCTACAGTCCAGGTTGAGCGGGGGCGTGGTGTTCCGGCTGGAGAAACTGGACGATCGCGAGAAAGCGGATATTCTCCGTTTCAGGGCACACCGGCGCGGATTGACGCTCTCGCCGATAACAGCCGGCTTTATTGTTGCGCGGGCTTCGCGTGAGCTCGAGCAGTTGCTGGCACTGCTGGACATTCTGGATCATGCCTCGCTGGCAGAGCAGCGTCCGCTGTCGATACCGTTTGTAAAGCAGGCGCTGGGTTGGTAGTACCGGTGAGTTCCCCGGAATGGGAAATTTCACACTATTCGGTGTTGGTGGCCCGCAAATGAATGCTATCCTTGTTGAATCCCGCAAACCCCGGAGTGGAGATCCTTAAGAATGAACAAAAAACTCATGACAGCAACCGCTGCAGCCTGTCTTGCCCTGGCAGGTGTGACGCAAACGGCGTCCGCAGAGATACCCGTTACAATTAACGCCGGCTACGGTTACTGGTTTTTTGACCGTGACCTGCAAGGTTTCGATGTCGACGATACCGGTACGCCTGTCGTTGGCCTCGAGTGGGCTTTCAACGACAACTGGGCGGCAGAGATACTGTTTGCCGACGACGAGACCGATCTCGACGGTGGCGGTGACGCTGACGTGACGACCTGGCAGATCGGCATGCTCTACTACGCAGGCAGCTATATCGGTGAAGGCATGCGGCTGCGTCCCTACGCGGCCTTCGGCGCGGGTGAAATCGACCTCGACGCGGATAATTTCGATACAGTGGAAACCACGGTAAATGGCGGTCTGGGTGTACGCTGGATGCTGGGCAAGCGGGTAGGCATGCGCCTTGAGGCGCGCGCCCTTTACAGCCTCGACGAAAGTGAGACAGATATTCTCACCACGGCCGGCCTGAATATCTACCTCGGCAAAGTTGACGCCGACCCTGTTGTCGCGGAAGTGGTTGATTCCGACGGCGACGGCGTGCCGGATGATCGCGACCGCTGCCCCGGTACCGCACCCGGCACGCGTGTCGATGCGGATGGCTGTCCGCTGCCGGTAGCGAAAGTGGCTTCCGTGAAGCTAAAAGTGCTGTTTGCATTTGATTCATCCAGGGTTCAGGAGGAGTACTTTGACGATTTGAGCGAACTGGCTGATTTCCTCAAGCGCTTCTCTGATCTCCAGGTTGACGTGGAAGGGCATACTGACAGCATCGGCCCGGATGACTACAACATGAGCCTCTCGCAGCGTCGCGCAAACGCGGTGGTCGATGTTCTGGTTAACCAGTACGGCATTGCACGCAGCCGTCTGGAGCCCAAGGGCTACGGAGAAACGCAGCCAGTGGCCAGCAATGACACCAAAGACGGCCGCGCGGAGAATCGTCGCGTCATGGCTACTCTGGAAGTCGAATACGAAGACTGAAGGCGGGTCTACCCCAGGTCCAACTGGAAGCCATCGGCATCCAGTTGGCAGGGAAAGTCCGCTCGATACGCTTCCAGCAACGCGCCGTCCAGGGTCACCCTGGCGGCGCTTTCTGCGTTCTGGGCGTCCCATAAAAGTTTGCCGTCAGCCGCGATCACCAGGCTGTCGCCGCTGTAATCCAGCCCGTTGGCGTCACTGCCAATCCGATTGACCCCCACCACATAAGCCTGGTTTTCGATCGCGCGAGCGATCAGTAGCGAGCGCCAGTGTGCGCGTCTTGCGGCTGGCCAGTTGGCTACATAAAGGAGCAGATCGTAGTCGTCCCGGTTGCGGCTGAATACCGGGAAACGCAGGTCGTAACACACCTGAAGATTGATGCGCCATCCGCGCCACGCAACGATCTTGCGCTGTTCGCCCGCGGCATAGCGTTTGTGCTCGCCGCCCATGCGAAACAGGTGACGTTTGTCATAGTGAGTCAGCGTGTCAGGCGTGGCGAACAGCATGCGATTGAATACACGATTGCCGACACGCACGGCGATACTGCCAGTTACTGCGCAGTCTAGCTTGCGGGCCATGTCGCTGAGCCATTGCTCGGTTGCACCGCCGGGTTCCTCTGCGTTGGCAAGCGCGTTCATGGTGAAACCGGTGGTGAACATTTCAGGCAATACGATAAGATCTGCTGCGCCTTCCAGCCGGTCAATAATGGCGCTGAACCCGGCGCGATTATCCTCGGGACGCTCCCAGGCCAGTTCACATTGAACGGGTACTACGATGAAATCCTGCATAGTCGCTCTGCGGCCTCCAGTAATAGCTCGTCACGTTTGGCGAAGCACAGACGCAGCAAATATGCGTCTGGCGGTTGCTGGTAGAACACAGAAACCGGTATCGACGCGATCTTCCGTTTCTGCGTCCAGTTTTCCGCTACCTCGACATCTTCCCTGCGGCTAATAGCACTGTAGTCCAGAAGCTGGAAATAGGTCCCAGCGCTCGGCTTTATGCGAAACATCGAGGGCGCCAGCGCCCTGCAGAAAAGATCGCGCTTTGCCTGATAAAAATCTGCCAGCGTTGCCGGATAGTCGGGCTCTGCGGCCATGAAATCCGCCAGCGCCTCCTGCACAGGCGTTACCGCAACAAAACAAACAAACTGATGAATCTTGCGCAGCTCGGCGGTGAGCGCCGGAGGGGCCACGCAGTAGCCCGTCTTCCAGCCGGTCACAGCGTAGGTTTTGCCGAAGGAAAACACCGCCACGCTGCGCGCGCGCAACCCGGGGTACTGCAAAACGCTATGGTGCTGGCGCGCGTCAAATACCAGGTGCTCGTAAACTTCGTCACTGACAACCAGTAGTTCGTGGCGCTCGACCAGCGCTTCCAGGCGAGCCATGTCGGAAGCCGCCAGCACGCTGCCGGTAGGGTTGTGGGGCGAATTGATAATGAGCATGCGCGTACGTGCTGTGATCGCGGCCTCCACACGTTCCCAGTCGACAGCGAAGCTCTCGGCGATCAACGGAACGTGCACCGCACAGGCGCCGGCGAGGGTAATGGCGGGCTCATAGCTGTCGTAGCAGGGATCCAGTACGATAACCTCGTCACCCTTGCCTGCAGCGGCCATGATTGCGCAGAAAATACCCTCGGTGGCGCCCGGAACCACGGTGATCTCGGTATCCGGGTTTGCGCTGACATTGCGGTGCAATAGCAGCTGCGCAGCGATCTGCTCCCGCAGGCGCATTACCCCGGGCATGGGCGCATACTGGTTGTTGCCCTTGTGCACCGCTCGCGTCATGGCCTCCAGCAAAGCCGCCGGCGGTGCAAAATCCGGGAAGCCCTGCGATAGATTGAGCGCCTGCACTTCCGCTGCCAGCTGCGACATGCGGCTGAAGATGGTCGTGCCCACAGCGGGTAGTTTACTGTTCAGCATGAGTCCCACTGCCCGGACCCACTGTCTCACCGTGCGCCAGTTTCAGGAACGGTCGCAGATAGTGAACCGCCAGATACAGCGGGCCGGTGTCCAGCAGGGCAACAGTGGCCTTGAACAGATAATTGCTGCCAACAAGCACCAGCAGTGTATTGAAGGCCATTTCCCCGCGCAGGAAAGCTGCGCCGAAAGTGACTGAAATAACCATGACGGAATCTACCATCTGGCTCATCAGCGTACTGAAATTGTTGCGAATCCACAGGTGTTTGCCGCGTGTGACGCGTTTCCAGAAGTGGAACAGCTGCACATCGCAGTACTGGGCGGTAATATAGGCCAGCATGGAGGCGAACACGGCGCCGGTCGTAGTCGCGTAAATGAGTTGGTAGAGTCCGACGCTCTGTTCGATCATCTCCCCATTGGGCAGCGCGACGGGCGC
This sequence comes from uncultured Halieaceae bacterium, assembly GCA_963976655.1. Lineage (GTDB taxonomy): Bacteria > Pseudomonadota > Gammaproteobacteria > Pseudomonadales > Halieaceae > Marimicrobium. The sequence continues at coordinate 257,453 of CAXBLB010000004.1, read as the reverse complement.
GGCGAGTTGCAGTATCTGCCAGGGCGGCATGTTCTCCGCGGGCACCGATGGCATGGCGTTGCCCAGCATCAGTACCAGCAGAATGAAAAAATTCAGCCCCAGGCCAACGGTGACCAGGAAATTGGCGCGCGATTTACCGTACAGTTCGCAGATGAGGTCGGTGCACAGGAATGTGAGCGGGTAGGGCAGTACCCCAACAGCGAGCGCCATCGGCCCCAATTGCACAAAACGCGTGATGCCGATAACGTTCAGCAGCGTCATGGCGCACAGGAATATACCCGCCAGTACCAGAAAAGTGCGCTCGCGCCGTTCCCTCAGTCCCGACTCTGTGAGCATGCGGCTAGTTTTCCTTCTGCCCGAGATTCGCGTGCAGGACAGCGCCGTTGATAACCGGGTTGTGGTGGGCCCAGCGAATGAGCTCGGCGATCTCTGCCGGGTCGATCAGGCGTCCGAAGCTGTTCATGCCGGCAATTGCGGCTTCCACTTCGGGATCCAGGCCGATGTGCGTGCGCAGCATCTCGGTGTCGGTAAAGCCCGGGCAGATGAGTGCGGTGTGTATGGATTTCCCCATGAGGTCCTGACAGGTGGCGCGCATCATGCCCAGCTGGGCGTGTTTGCTCACCACATAGCTGAAAGAGCCCGCAACGGCCTTTTCTGACAGCGTGGAGCCTATATACAACACGCTGGAGCTTGCTGGCAGGGCTGGCAGCAGAAGCTGGTTAAGGCTGTTGATTCCGATGACGTTGGTTTCAATGACTTCTCGCAAACTCTGGCTGTCGCAAGCCGTGACGCTGTCCTTGCGCATCTGACTGGCGTTGTGTACCAGCGCCGCGCTATCTACTTGCGCCAACTGAGGCGCCAGCACCTCACACACAGACTGGATGGATGCGGAACTGGCAAGATCGCACTGCAGGTTCTCGACACCGGCAATTAGGGACTTGCGGCGCGACAGGTTGAAAACCTGGAAACCCTCTTCCAGGAAAAGCTGCGCGCTCGCGCTGCCGATGCCTACACTTGCTCCGGTGATGATCGCAATTTTCATTGGGCCTTTCCGTCTGCTTGGAATTTCTCTCAGCACACAGTATACCCGGCAACTGCGGAGGTCTCAGCCGTTTCTGCGGTGACGCGTCGAGCATGCTCCGCTACACTGTGTTGCATGGATGAATTAACCACGCTGTACATCGACAAGGAGAGCCACAAGTTCTCTGTGGCGCATTTCACGATATTTTCCGCCACGGAGCGGGAACGTCTGCACGGCCACAATTATTCGGTGTCGGCGCGTATCGTCGCGCCCCTCGGTGAGAATGGATTTTCCGCTGATTACAACGTCTACAAGAGTCGCCTGGCGAGCCTGTGCGACTCGCTCGATGAGTATTTGATTCTGGCCGCGCAGTCACCCTATCAGCGGATTGAGGAGGAGGGCGCCAATTACCGGGTATTCTTCGCTGACGAAGTCATGCTGTTCCTGCGCAGCGACACGCTGGTGCTGCCATTGCGCAACGTGACTGTCGAAGAACTGTCTAGCTACCTTCTGGCACGTCTGGTAGAAGAAAGCGCGGGAGAGGACCTGCGCGAAATCGAACTCTGCGTGGCCTCGGGGCCGGGCCAGAAGGGTTGCGCCACCTGGCGGCAGGCCTAACCCTGGTCGCGGTAGCCTCCCAGGGATTTACGCCGCTCGCTGAATACCGCTGTGTCGCAACAGCGCCTCGATATCCGGCTCGCGACCACGAAATCTGCTGAACAGCGTCATCGGATCTTCTGCTCCGCCCTGGGCAAGAATCACCGAGCGGAAATCAGCGCCCGTCTGGCGATTGAAAATTCCCTCCTCTTCAAAGCGCGAGAAGGCGTCTGCGGAAAGCACTTCCGCCCATTTATAACTGTAATACCCGGCGGCATAGCCACCCGCGAAAATGTGCGAGAACCCGTTCTGGAAACGGTTGAAAGCGGGCGTTGGGGTGACCGCCAGCGCGCTTCGCACTTCGTCCAGAAGTTCCTGTGCTGAGCTGAATGTGCCGCGATCGAACTCGAGATGCAGGCGAAAATCAAACAGCGAGAACTCCAGTTGCCGCAGCAGGGCCATCGCCGCCTGAAAATTGCGTGCGGCCAGCAGTTTGTCGAGCAGGGCATCCGGCAGTGGTTCTCCGGTTTCAAAGTGACCGGAGATAAATGCCAGCGCCTCGCGTTCCCAGCACCAGTTTTCCATGAACTGGCTGGGTAGCTCAACGGCGTCCCAGGCAACGCCGTTAATACCGGAAACCGGCGCAACCGTTTGCTGTGTGAGCATGTGATGCAGGCCGTGCCCGAACTCATGGAACAGGGTAGTCAACTCGTTGTGGGTCAGCAGGGCGGGCGTATCCCCCGCGGGAGGAGTGAAGTTACAGACCAGGTAGGCCACGGGAATCTGCAGGCCCGACTTTGCCGACCGGCGCACACGGCAGTCGTCCATCCATGCGCCGCCGCGTTTCTCCGCGCGCGCGTACAGATCGAGGTAGAAGCGGGCGATGACGTTGTTCCCTTCCACAAGCTCGAACAACCTGACGCTCTCGTGATAGCGGTCGAAATCCTGACATTCCCGAACTCCGACAGCGAACAGCCTTTCGACCACTTCAAACAGCCCTTCCAGTACCCGATTGACTGGCAGGTAGGGGCGGACATCCTCCTGTGAGATATTGTAGCGGTGCTGGCCCATCTGCTCGCTGTAGTAGGCGATGTCCCAGGCCTCGAGTTCATCGGGGCCATCCTGCTCGCGGCTGAACGCCAGCAGCGATTCCCATTCCTGCATGCCCTGTGCCCGCGACTGATCCGCGAGTTGCGTAAGAAAATCCATTACGTGGCCCGTATCGGGCGCCATTTTTCGCGCCAGCGACAGCTCTGCGTAGTTGTCGTAGCCGAGCAATTCCGCCAGTCTCTGGCGCAGCTCCAGGATTTCCTCAATCAGGGGCCCGTTATCCCATTGTCCGGCCTGTGGCCCCTGATCCGAGGCGCGCGTACAGAAGGCAGTGTAGACCTCTTCACGCAGCGCCCGGTCATGGCAGTAGGTCTGTACCGGCATGTAGGAAGGGAAATCCAGAGTGATCAGATAACCCTCCTGGCCTGCCTGTTCAGCGGCCTGGCGCGCGTTGGCGAGTGCCGTGGCCGGAAGTCCTTCCAGCTGCTCCCGGGTTACGCGTTTGGACCAGGCCCGGGTGGCATCCAGTACGTTTTCGCTGAACCGGCTAGCCAATGCCGAGAGCCGCTTCTGTAATTCGCCGTAGCGGGCCTTTTCCGCTTCCGGTAGCGAGACTCCTGCGAGCCTGAAATCACGTAACGCGTTGTCGATCGTTTTTTGCTGGGCCCGGTCGAGCGTGTGCCATTCCGGCCCCTCCGCTATCTGCCGGTAGGCCCCACATAGCTTTGCGTGCTGGCCTGTCCATGTGCCGTATTCCGAAAGCAGGGGCAGGCAGGCGTTGTAGGCTTCGCGCAGCGCTTCGTTGTTGCGCACGCTATTCAAATGGGAGACCGGGGACCAGGCCTGCGCCAGCCGGTCTTCCAGTTCTTCCAGCGGTGCGAGGAGATTGGCCCAGGTATAGGTGTCGGTTGCCGCGAGCAGATCCGTGATTCTGGCCTTGTTGGCTTCGATCAGCCCACGAATCGCCGGCTCCACATGCTGTGGCTCGATGCGGGAAAAAGGCGGAAGTGTATGCTCTTCGAGCAGCGGATTGGCCATGCTGGAAACTCCTGTGAAGATCGCGCGAAAGCTGTTGTAACCTGGACCCTCGGGTATGTGTGTGTTCGGGCCTCTTCCCAAGGCGCCGGGCGCGTACTAGTGTTCGGTATCGCGCTTTTTCAGGGGCGCGAAACCATCGTTGCCGCCTCCATCGCCCGCGGGGGGGCGGCGCGGCTTGCCGAGATTTTTCTGGTTGCGCTGACGCGAGCGCGCTTTCTCGCCGGCAGGCCGTTTGGCCTTTTTCTTGCTGCCCACAGCCTTGCCGGAAGATTTTAGCTTCTTCGGCCCACTAAATCGCGCTTTCAGCCCTTCTATCGAGCGACGCTCGAAGTCGAGCTTGAGATAGCGTTGTATCGCAATCATCAAGTTCCACTCAGGCTGGGTCACGAAAGATAGCGCGAGCCCCGAAACGCCTGCACGGCCGGTGCGCCCGGTGCGGTGCAGATAGTCTTCGCCGCTGCGCGGCATGTCGTAGTTCACCACCAGTTTGATGCCCTGCACATCCAGCCCGCGCGCAGCGATATCGCTGGCGCACAGGATCTGAATTTTGTCGTCGTGAAATTGCTGTACAACGTGTTTGCGCTCTTCAGTACTGAGTTCGCCGTGCAGGCTGCCGCAGCGCAGGCCATGCCGGCGCAGCATGTCCGCCAGCCGCGCCGCGGTAATACGCTTGTTGGCGAACACCAGCACGCGGCCGTATTCAGGGTTGGCAAGCAGTGCCTGCAGGAGTGCATCCTTGTGCTCCGCGCTGTCTGCCAACACCAGCTGATGCTCAATGTCGGCATGCGGGGCGCGAATCTCATCCAGCGCGATCTTCAGCGGGTCACGCAACAGGGAATCGCTTATCGCCGCTACGCCCGCATGCCGCAGCGTGGCCGAGAGCATCAGCACCTGGCGTTCGGGATTGCAACGGCCACTGATGGCCAGCACGTCGTCGCGGAAGCCCATGTCCAGCATGCGATCTGCCTCATCGAGAACCAGGATCAGCAGCTCTTTGAGATTGACCCCACCTTTCTCGCAATGCTCGAGAAGGCGTCCTGGCGTTGCGATCAGTATTTCCGGCTCTTTGCGCAACAGCGCGCGCTGGTATTTGTAGTCCGCCCCGCCAGTGATGGCCTGCGCAGACAGCGGCGATTTGGCAATCAGCTTGCGACACTGGGTCAGCACCTGCCTGGCGAGCTCCCGCGTGGGCACGAGCACCAGCGCGAGTGAGCCGCTGCGCCCCCGGAATTCACCGCTCAGTATGCGCTGCACGATGGGAATGAGGTAGGCATGTGTTTTGCCGCTGCCCGTGCGCGCCATGACAGTCAGGTCACGGCCGGAGATGGCCACAGGGACGACGGCAGCCTGCACCTCCGTGGGTTGCTCGAGCGCCATGTCTGCGAGCGCCAGTCGCAGGCTGTGCTCCAGCGGAAGTTCCTCGAACACGGGGGTCTCCGGTCATCGACGATTAAGTGGGTCGACAGTCTAGCTCAAAAGGCCGGCGGAATGTTGCCGGAACCTGTCTGCGATTGCGCATCCGCGCACCGCTGATGCACACTGTCGCCTGCCACGGCGCAGCTTGGGTGACAGCGGGAGAATTCGACATGGTACGGGCGGTGATACTCAGGGAAACGGGCGGGCCGGAAGTGCTTGCGCTCGAAGACATCGAGCTCGAGGCGCCGGGGCCCGGTATGGCTCAGGTGGCCCACCGGGCGATCGGCCTGAACTATATCGACACCTACCACCGCAGCGGTCTCTACCCCCTGCCGCTGCCTATCGGTCTCGGGATGGAAGCCGCCGGCGTTGTCGAAGCGGTGGGCGAGGGCGCGGAGTTTGCCGTGGGCGACAGGGTCGCCTACTGCTCCGCCGGTTTCGGGGCCTATTCAGACGCCATCAACCTGCCCTCGGAGCGGCTGGTCAGGATTCCGGAGGGAATCAGCTTCGAACAGGCCGCCGCAGTGCTGCTGAAGGGGCAGACCGCGGAGTATTTATTGCAGCGCACCTATGCGTTGAAGGCGGGGGAGCACTGCCTTTTTCATGCGGCTGCAGGCGGCGTGGGCCTGCTGTTTGGACAGTGGGCCGCAGGCATCGGGGCGCTGGCTATCGGTACGGTCGGTTCCGCCGAAAAGGCCGAACAGGCGCTGGCGCATGGCTTTGCGCATGTGATCAACTATAAGGAAGAAGATGTGCTGGAACGTGTGTTGTCGATCACTGGCGGCGAAAAACTGCCAGTAGTCTACGACGGCGTGGGCAGCGACACGTTTGCGATGTCGCTCGATTGTCTGCGCCCGCGTGGTCTCATGGTGAGCTTCGGCAATGCATCCGGCGCGCCCGCGCCGCTCGACCTGCAGCTCCTCTCAGCCAAGGGGTCGCTGTACATCACCCGTCCCACGTTGCTCACCTATACGGCCAGTGCCGAGGAGCTCAGGCGCTCGTCCCGGGATGTTTTCTCCCGTGTGTTGAGCGGGGAGCTGCGTGTGGAAATCAATCAGCGCTATGCGCTGGAAGAGGTGCAACAGGCGCACCGGGACCTTCAGGGCAGGCGCACCATCGGTTCCAGCGTGCTGCTGCCTTGAAGGTCTATCCTGTCCTGGCGTGCGCCGGACCTAAGCGGTGACGGTGGCAGCTACGGGAAGACAGCGGGGCGCGGGCTATGCGCTGTGCGTGCTGTTGCTTGCCTACATACTGTCTTTTGTCGATCGCAATGTCATGGCGGTTTTGATTGGGCCCATCCGCGAAGACTTCGCGATCAGTGATTTCCAGTACAGCCTGCTGCACGGTTTCGCTTTCTCCATGTTTTATATAGTGCTCGGCCTGCCGATTGCCCGGCTGGCCGACCGGGGCAGCCGGAAATGGGTGATAACGGCGGGAGTGTTTTTCTGGAGCCTGATGACCTGTCTGTGCGGTGTTGCACGCAGTTTTGGCGCGTTGTTTCTGGCAAGGGTCGGCGTTGGAGTGGGAGAGGCCGCACTGTCTCCTCCCGCGTACAGCCTGCTCAGCGATTTTTTTGACAGCGCCGAACTGCCCCGAGCCCTGGCAATCTACACGCTGGGCATTACGGTGGGGGGCGGGCTCGCGTATATGGTCGGCGGCGCCGTGTTTGATTATTTTAGCGTGCACGGGGCGCTGATCGTACCGGTGATTGGCGAGTTGCGGCCGTGGCAGACGACGTTTGTCATCGTCGGCGTGCCCGGGTTTCTACTGGTCGTATTACTGTCGCTGATGGTGGAGCCTGAGCGCCGCGGTGTGCTGACTGCCACTGCTGCGGGGTACAGCCTGGCAGAGATTGGCGCGCAGCTGCGCGGTCACTGGCGGGCCTATGGCAGCCTCATAGTTGCGGTATCGTTGCTGGCAGTGCTCGGTTACGGGACCATGGCATGGTACCCGGAATTTCTGGTACGCAATCATGGATTGAGTCGATCGCAGGCCGGTTCCCAGTTCGGCGCGATTTTCATTATTGCCGGCAGTGCTGGCACGCTGCTGGCGGGATTCAGCGCGAAGCCGTTGCTCGCGCGCGGTTACGCGGATGCGGATATGCGCCTGATACTGTGGATATCCCTGCTTTGGCTGCCACCCGCGGCACTCGGGCCGATGTTCGCAAGTAGCGAATGGGCCCTCTGGCTGGCCATACCCATTGTGTTTTTTCTCAACAGTTACTTCGCGCTGGCAATAGCGGCCCTGCAGGGTATAACGCCGAACAGGATGCGGGCGCAAATCTCGGCGCTGATGCTGTTTATGACCAACCTTTTCGGGCTTGCCATCGGACCGAGTGCGGTGGCGGCCATCACGGATTTCGGCTTCGGTGATGACGCGGCGCTCGCAAAGTCGCTGGGGATACTGCCCCTGCTGGTTTGTCCGCTGGCCGCTCTGCTACTCGCATACGGGCTGAGCCATTACCGCGCCGCATTGATTGCAGCCGCTATCCGGGAGAAATAGAGTGATCCGTGAGCCCGCGTTTGCTGTGTTGAAGGGTAAGGGTATCCGCCTCGAACCGCTCGGCGAGGAACATGCCCAGGGTTTGTACAATCGTGGTCGTTCGGCGCCAGACTGGGCGTTTATGCCGCGCGCCTGCTTCGTGGATCTGGCGGATACCCGCCAGTGGATATCAGAGGCACTCAATGCGCCCGACCAGCAGCCTTTTGCCATCGTGGAAATGCACAAGGATCGGGTTGTAGGCAGCACGCGTTATCTGAATATCCGCGCGGAGCACCGCAGTCTGGAAATCGGCTGGACCTGGCTGGGGCAGGAGTGGCAGAGAACGGGGGTCAACACTGAAGCGAAGCTCCTGCTACTGACTCACGCGATAGAGCGGCTGGGCTGCGTACGGGTGGAGTTCAAGGCCGATTCCCGCAATCTGCGTTCGCAGCGAGCGCTGGAGCGTATCGGCGCCACGCGGGAGGGTGTACTGCGCAACCATATGATTGTGCAGGGCAATTATGTTCGCGATTCGGTCTACTTCAGTATCATCGACAAAGACTGGCCTGCGGTGAAGAAAAAACTCCAGCGGCTGCTGTCGCGCTAGCGAGCGACTGCAGCGCCTGGGTCCCCCGTTTCAGGCTGTGATGGTTCCCTGGAGAGTTTCGTTTTCGCTGAAGCTATCGGCGAATAGTGCCGAACTGAGGTAGCGTTCGCCGGAGTCCGGCAGAATGACCACAATCATTTTACCGCGGTGCGCGTCCTGCTGTGCGATGCGATCTGCGACAGCCATGGCCGCTCCCGAGGAAATACCAGCCAGAATGCCCTCGCGCTGCATCAGCTTGTGCGCCCATGCCATGGCGTCTTCGCTGGACACGCGTTCGACCTGATCAACCAGTGACAGATCCAGATTGTCCGGTACGAAGCCGGCGCCAATGCCCTGTATCTTGTGCGGCCCGTGGGTGGGCTCCTCGCCCGACAGCGCCGCGCTTATCATGCTGCTGCTGTCGGGTTCTATCGCCACGCAGTGCACGTTTTTGCCCTGGGTGTGCTTGAAATAGCGTCCTATGCCCGTGATGGTGCCACCGGTGCCAACACCCGAAACGACAATGTCTACCGCGCCATCGGTGTCTGCCCAGATCTCCGGGCCGGTGGTTTGTTCGTGGATAGCTGGATTGGCCGGGTTTTCGAACTGGTGCGGTCCCCAGTACTTCTCCGGATCAGAGGCAATGATACTCTCGGCGCGTTCGATCGCGGCGGGAATGCCTTTTGTACCGTCGGTGAGAACGATGTCAGCCCCCAGCGATTTCATCAGCATGCGCCGCTCAAGGCTCATTGTATTCGGCATTGTCAGAATGCAGCGGTAGCCTTTTGCGGCTGCGACAAAAGCCAGTGCAATGCCGGTATTTCCGCTGGTCGGCTCGACAATTGTCATGCCCGGCTTCAGGTGCCCATCGGCCTCAGCGGCGGCAACCATGCTGGTACCTATGCGGCATTTGACCGACATGGCCGGATTGCGACTTTCGATTTTGGCGTAAATATTGCCCTCGCTGATGTGGTTGATCTTTACCAGCGGCGTGCCGCCAATGGTTTCGGCATTGTTGTTGAAGAGTCCACTCATAACTGCTTCCTGATCAATGACTTGTGCCCAGCGCCGTTCGCAGGGGCAGAGGTGCAAGATTAGTACCGGTGGTCCGCCGTGTCCAACCGGAACCGGGCGCTGAGTTCAGGCAGGATAGAAATATTTTTATTCGATAGGGAACCCCGGGCCGCGCTGCGTGTCCCAGTTTCATCGATGGTGATGTCGCTGCTTCCAGCCTGCTGGTGCAGCATCATTGGCGATATCCGGAAGCATCCGGGTCTCATAGCTCCTTGGGGAAGTACCCCACTTCAACCGGCCTCCTGGCCGGTTTTTTTTGGCCGGTTTCCGGCGACTCCGGCATCGCTATCGGCGGCCTGGTCGATACTGTGTTGCAGCGACTCCAGCGTTTGTGGCCCCACGAGGGTCGCCGCAATACTGCCGTCGGGGTCAATCAGCAGGGTGGTTGGAAGCACGCTCGGACGCTGAATGCCCAGTTCAGCGGCGGGGTCGGTAGTTAATGTCCGGAATTTTACGCCGAGCTCCCGTTCCTGTCGGGCGAGTTCTTCACCCGAGGCACCATCGTAATTAACGCCCAGTACATGGATGTCGGGCCGCCCAGCGGCCAGCGCATTGAGCTCTGGAATCTCCTCAATGCAGGGCGCGCACCATTGTGCCCAGTAGTTGACGACCAGCCATTTTCCGCGCAGTTCGCTGAGCGCGCCACCGCCGGGCTTCCCGGTATCGCCAGAGCACGCGGTGAGGCCCACTGCCAGTACCAGAAGAATCCATGCTTTCATTGTGAGAACAGCTCCACCAGATTGATACCGAGTATGTCGCGCTGGCCGTCACGCTCGGCCTGCAGGAGCTGATACGCATGGCTCTGCCAGGCCAGATCGCCGGCAAGGTCTGTACGATCGAGCGGTTTCTCATCGTTGACCCAGGCTTTGAGTTGCGAGAATTTGACACTGTGCAGGTCTCGCGAGAGCAGAAACTGCCCCCGATCATTCTGGGTGATCAGGCGGTGGGCCATAAACACATCGCGCAGTTCGCTCCAGGTGTCGCTGTCCAGGCCGCTTACCACCTTGTGTTTGCCTCGCAGAAGTTCCTTTTCGCTTATCGGCAAGCCCTGACGCTGCTTTTGCCAGAAGAGATACAGTACATCCAGCGCCTTCAACACATTGGGTCGGCTTGCCTGGTCGCTGGTCTGGTAGGCCGAGAGGCTGTGCACCAGAATGCCCCCCAGCAACACGATGTTCCACGACAGGTAAATCCAGAACATGAACAGCGGCACCGCGGCAAATGCACCGTATATCAGGGAAATACTTGTGCGGACCATCAACGCGGTGAACACGCCGCGCCCGAGTTCAAAAAACAGGGCCGCCAGCAGACCGCCCACCAGCGCATGTTTGAAGGGGACCTGACAATTCGGAACCGCAACGTACAAGAGTGAAAAGCCCGCGGTTGATAGCGCCAGCGGCGCCAGTTGCAGCAGCAATGCGCGCGCGCCCACGCCCACGGCCTCGAAACGCCCGAGTGCGTCAGAGGCCATTTCGACATAGGTACCGAGCCCGAGTGCCAGGCCAATGGTGATAGGCGCAAGCGTGAGTACGGCCCAGTACAGCAAAAAACTGGCCACCGGGCTGCGGTTTTCGCGCGCGCGCCAGAGCTGGTTGAAGGCCTTTTCGATATTGCGCAGCATCAGCACAGCGGTAATCAGGACAAAAGCGATTCCCGGTCCGGTCAGGTTCTTCGCCTGTTGTGAAAACTCGTTCAGGTACTGCTGGATTTCCGAGCCGGCCTCGGGTACCAGGTGCGTGAACAGGAACGCCTGCATCTGGCTTTCGGCACCCTTGAATGCCGGTATTGCTGACGCCATGGTGTACAACACCGTGAGCAGCGGCACCAGAGCGAACAGGCTCATGTAGGTAAGCGCCGCCGCGTTTTCCGAGCAGCGGTCAGCACTGTAACGCCACAGTACATAGCGCGCTCGCAACAACAGTTCGTGAATTGCCTGCCTGGGAAAATCCATAGTGGGATTATCGCATGATTGTAAACGCGCCATACAGCGCGCTGCAGCGCCGGTTTTCGCCCGCCGTGAATTACTGTAATCTGCGGCGACTCGCACAGCCCGTGGAGTGCTGTATGTCCGAACTGACCATCTACCACAACCCCCGCTGCTCCAAATCGCGCGACGCGCTGGCACTGCTGGAGGAGAATGGCGTATCGCCGGAAGTAGTGCTGTATCTGGAGACGCCGCCGGATGCCGCCCGGTTGCGCTCGCTGCTCACCCGTCTCGGTGGGTCCGCGGCCGATCTGGTGCGGCGCAATGAGCAAGAATACCTGTCTGCCGGGCTTGGTGACGAATCCAGTGATGCCGAAATCATTGCGGCGATCGTGAAGCATCCGCGATTGTTGCAACGCCCGATCGTTGTACGCGGAGACAGAGCGGTTATCGGTCGTCCGCCGGAGAACGTCCTGGATCTGTTGAACTGATGGACGAACCCTACATTCTTGTACTGTATTATTCCCGCAGCGGTGCCACAGCGGCCATGGCGGAGCAGGTAGCGCGGGGAGTCGAGCGTGTGCAGGGGGTAAGCGCGCTGCTGCGCACCGTGCCGCCGGTATCTCCAACCAGCGAACAGGTAGACGACGAGATTCCGGAAACGGGGCCACTGTATTGTGATCTCCAACAGCTGCGTGATTGCGCGGGGCTGGTGCTCGGCAGTCCGACTCGCTTCGGCAATATGGCCGCGCCGCTCAAGTATTTTCTCGACCAGACGTCGTCCCTGTGGATGAGCGGCGCGTTGATCGACAAGCCCGCCGCGGCTTTTACTTCTACTGTCAGTCTGCACGGCGGACAGGAGTCGACCTTGCTCAGCATGATGTTGCCGCTGTTACATCACGGAATGCTGATTGTGGGGCTCCCCTACAGTGAACCCGGCCTGATGACGTCTACCTCTGGCGGCACACCCTATGGCGCGTCACACTGGGCGGGAGATGACAACAGCCGCGCGCTGGATGACACCGAGGCGAGCCTGTGCCGGGCGTTGGGCGCGCGGGTGGCCCGCGTGGCGCTGGGTCGGAAAGCGTGAATCCGCTGAGCACGCGAGCGCGCGTTACAACCTGGCTGGCCTATTGGACCCTGCTGCTGCAACAGGCGGCGGACGCCTTCGCCAGTGGCGCTCCGTGGTTTATCTGGCTGGTGAAGATTTTGCCGCTACTGCTTTTTCTGCGCGGGATGTTGAAGGATAATCTGCGCAGCTTCATATGGGTGTGTTTCGTCTGCCTTGGCTATTTCATGCTGCTCGTGCAGCGCCTGTTCGCCGATCCGCTCAACCCGCTGTCGCTCATTGGCATGCTGGCTGTGGTGCTATTGTTTGTTGCGGCGATGCTGTATGTGCGCTGGCGCGCTCCCGAGAAAAGACTGGTAACGCAGCAGCCCGTCAAGGCCGGAAACACAGGGAAATAGTCGATGACAAAGAGGTCGCTGCCAGTGAGAGTGCTTTCGGCAATCTGGAACGGGATCACGCGGGTGCGGCTCGCGCTGTCCAACCTGCTGTTTCTGGCGTTGCTGGCAGTGATCTATTTCGTCTACATGGGTGGAGCGCCGGAGCCTTTGCCAGAGCGGGCCGCCCTGCTGGTCAATCTGAGTGGCACTGTCGTAGACCAGCGCTCGCCGGTGGATCCATTGCAGGCGCTCGTCACGGAACCCTCGCCTGCAATGCACGAGGTACTGTTGCGCGATCTACTGGATGCCATAGAGTTCGCGGCTGAAGATCCGGCAATCAGCACCCTGGTACTGGAACTCGACGCCCTGAGGTACGTGGGGATCAGCAAGACCCAGGAAATTGTCGAGGCGTTGGAAGTGTTCCGGGCCACCGGCAAGCCAATTGTCGCAGTTGGCGACTATTATTCCCAGGATCAGTATCTCCTGGCCAGCCACGCCGACGAGATCATTGTGCACCCATTGGGCGGAGTCGCGCTGGAAGGGTTCAGTAGCTACCGCAATTATTTCAAGGATGCGCTGGAGAAACTCTCGGTGAATGTGCATGTGTTCCGGGCCGGGGAGTTCAAGTCGGCGGTGGAGCCCTTCAAGCGCAACGATATGTCCGAGGGCGAGCGCGCAGTGACCATTCGCTGGCTGTCCGATCTCTGGAGCCAGTACACTTCAATCGTGGAAACACAGCGTGAACTCGCTCCGGGCAGTGTTGACCTGTATATCAACAATTTCGCCGACAAGCTCCGCGAGACACGCGGTGACGCCGCCCAGGCAGCACTGCAGGCAGGGCTGGTGGACAGGCTGATGGGTCGTAGCGAAGCCAACGAGCACCTGATCAGCGTGGTCGGCGCCCAGAATGACGATGGGCTTTACGAGGCAGTGGTGTTCGAGCGCTACGTGGCACGCAAACGCCCGCTGTCTATATCCGGTCCTGGGGGTGATCGTGTGGCGGTTATAACCGCACAGGGCACGATGCTGCCGGGCGAGCAGCCGCCGGGCACTATTGGCGGTGAATCACTTGCCCGACTGATTCGAAACGCCGTGGAAGACGACGGTATCGGCGCGATTGTACTGCGTATCGACAGCGGTGGCGGCAGCCTGTTTGCCTCGGAGGTGATTCGCAGACAATTGGCGCAGGCGCGCGACAGTGGTATGCCAATTGTTGTATCCATGGGGTCTGTCGCCGCATCCGGTGGTTATTACATCGCGGCGGAGGCGGATGAAATATGGGCTACCCCGTCTACTATTACCGGCAGTATCGGCGTTTTTGCAGCCTTTCCGACCTTTGAGGAGCTGCTTGAGCGGGTGGGCGTGAACACCGATGGCGTGGGCACTACAGAGCTTGCCGGCGCATTGAGACCCGACCGTGCACTGAACCCTAAACTGGTAGAGGCATTGGACAGCGGCGTGGACTTTGCCTATCGCGCGTTTCTGGAGATTGTCGCGGTGGGGCGCGAGATGACGGTAGAGGAGGTAGAACCGCTCGCGGCAGGACGCGTCTGGAGTGCTCCCGACGCGCTGGCCGCGGGTCTGGTTGACAACCTGGGCAGCCTCGAGGACGCCATTGCATCGGCCGCCGAACTCGCGGGCCTCACGGATTACGAGGTCGATTACAGGGAAATTCCAGTGTCCCCGCAGGAAATGCTGCTCAGGGAGCTGGCCAATCGGTCAGCGCAGAGTGGATGGCTGGGCCACAGCGCGATAACCGGGAATCTGAGCCTGGAGACGCTGCTGGCACCTGTTCGCGAGGCGGCCGCCGAACTGGATGCGCTGGCCGATCCGCGGAACCTGTATATGCGCTGCATCGCGTGCGCGGTGGCGCGTTAAGGGTCAGCTTTGGAGGTGGTGGCTATCGGTGGCATCTGCAGGGCGAAAGCGTTTGCCGAGTGCCCGCTTGCTCAGTGCTGGCTGCTGAGCAGACCGCCCTTCTCGGTCTGGCGCTTCTGCCACCATTGACCCAGGTCATCGAGAATCATGTACAGGCTGGGGATGAGCAGCAGTGTGATCACCGTGGCAAATACAATACCGTAGGCCAGCGAAACCGCCATCGGGATCATCTGCTCTGCCTGAATGGAGTCCTCCAGCAGCATCGGTACGAGACCGAAGAACGTCGTCAGTGAAGTCAGCAGTATTGCGCGGAAACGTCGCATGCCTGCCTGTACAACCGCAGTAAAACGCTCCGTGCCTGCGGCGATGGATTTGTTTACGAAATCGACGAGAATCAGACTGTCGTTCACCACCACCCCACTCAGCGCGATCACACCCATGAGAGACATCATGCTGAGCGGATAGCCGGTAACCCAGTGTCCGAATATCGCGCCGATCATGCCAAAAGGGATGACGCCCATGATAATCAGCGGCTGCAGGTAGCTTCTGGTGGGAATGGCAAGCAGCGCATAGATGCCAAACAGCGACAGTGCAAAGCCCACAAGCATGCTCGAGGCCATTTTTGCCTCTTCTTCCGCCATGCCCGAAATACCGTAGCTGAGTCCGGGATACTTTTTCATCAGCCCCGGTAAGAAATTCTGTTCTATATCACTGATGACTTTGCCCGGTTCCACGATCTGTTTGTTGGCTTCCGCGGTCACCTCCGCAGCGCGTTGATAATTGATCCGCGTCGCTTTCAGAAGGCCCTGTTTGACTTCCAGATCGGCCACGCTCTCAAAAGGTACTTCGTCACCAGCAGGGGTGCGTATGAACATGTTATTCAGGCTGCTGACGTTCTCCCTGTCGGCCAGTGGATAACGCACCATGACCTTGACCTCGTCGATACCGCGCTGTACGCGCTGCGCCTCCGCCCCGAAAAATGCGTGGCGAACCTGGGTGGCGAGCTGCAGACGCGTTAAACCCAGGCTTTCGGCTTCCGGGAGGATGTCGAGATGAAATTCGTCGGCGGAATCCGATGCGCCGTTGCGGATATCGTAGAGCCCGTCGTAGCGCCGCAGGGCTGCCTCGAGTTCGCCAGCGGCGGCGCGCAGGGTGTCCGGGTTGTTGTGCATCAGGTCGAACGCAACAGCGGCATCGAACTCGGGGCCCTCGGCGCTGGTTATGGAAAACACCTCGGCGCCATGGATATGGCCGACGGCTTCGCGCCAGCGATCTTCAATTTCGCGGGTTCGTATGCTGCGCTTTTCTTCCTTGGTCAGCTCCACGTCGATGCGGCCATTGATGCGGTTGAAGCCGTAGACAGCCATGTGCTGCAGCAGCTTCTCGTCTTTCCCGGACTCCAGGCGATAGTTTTCCTCCATGGTGTGGAAGGCACCGGCGATCTGATTGATCGCCTCGAGGGTGCGTTCTTCGGGAATGCCCTGCGCCATGCGCAGCTCGACCTGCAGAAACTCGCCGGGTGTCTCGGGGGAGAGTACGGTGCGTACCACGCCGCCCGCCAGCAAGCCGCTGCACAACACCAACAGGGAAAGAA
Organism: uncultured Halieaceae bacterium; assembly: GCA_963976655.1. Classification (GTDB taxonomy): domain Bacteria; phylum Pseudomonadota; class Gammaproteobacteria; order Pseudomonadales; family Halieaceae; genus Marimicrobium. The sequence goes on along the minus strand of CAXBLB010000004.1, from coordinate 241,348 downwards.
AGAAGGCGAGGGTGGTATAGCGATTCTCCACACAGCGCAACATGAACGGCTGGTAGCGCCTTTCCACGAAATTTCGCAGCGTACGATTCACGGCTTCCTGCAGCTGGTCGATCTTGAGCAGGAGACGGTTGCGGGTCGGCCTGCTGTGTGCAAGGTGTGCGGGCAGAATCCACTTGGACTCGATCAGCGAGAACACCAGGCAGAGAATCACCACCCAGCCGCAGGCCCGCGGGAAAGCACCGAATACACCGTCGATAAACAGGGATGGCGCAAAGGCCATTATGGTGGTCAACACCCCGAAGGTCGCTGGCGTGGCGACTTTGTAGACACCTTGCACGACACTCTCGATATTGTAGCCGTGTTCTTCCTGCTCAGTGTAGGCGCTCTCGCCCATGATAATGGCGTCGTCGACCACGATGCCCAGTACGAGAATGAATCCGAAGATACTGATCATGTTCAGGCTGGCGTGGATGTAGGGCGTGTTGATCATGGCCATTGCGCCGAGGAAGCAGACCGGAATGCCCAGCATCACCCAGAATGCGAGTTTGATCTCCAGAAATAGCGCGAGGATGACGAATACGAGCAATGCGCCGAGGGCCAGGTTCTGCACCATCATGCTCAATCGGCCCTCGAGGTAGTATGTGGTGTCGTACCACACATCCAGGGTCACACCATCCGGCAGTGTGGCGGAACGCTCTTCTACATAGGCCTTGGCCGCGTCGGCGGTCTCGATGATGTCCTGCTCGCCCGTTGCAAACACGTTGATGCCGAGGGAATACTTGCCGTCAAATACCGCGAATCCGGCACCGTCTTCAAAGCCATCGTTGATCGTGGCGATGTCGCCCAGCAGCAGCCGTGTGCCATCCGGCCAGGTCTTCAGAACGAGACGCTCGAAATCCTGCTGTACATAAGCCTGACCGATAGTGCGCAGCATGATCTCGCCGTTCTCCGTGCGCACCGAGCCCGCCGGGAGGTCGAGTGAAGAGGCGGCGATGACATTTGCCACGTCGCCCAGGGTCAGGTGATATTCGCGCAGTAGCTGTTCGGAAATTTCGATCGCTATTTCGTATTCGCGCGCACCCACCACCGTTGCCGATGAAATCGCCGGGTAGGTCAACAGGTCGCGGCGTATGCTGTCTGCCAGCGATTTCATGCTGCGTTCATCGATGTTGCCCGATACCTGCAGGGTAAGCGCGGGGAACATCACTTCGGGCTGGCTGATAATGGGCTTTTCCGCGCCTTCGGGAAACTGCTGGATTGCATCAACCCTGTTCTGGACGTCGCCCAGCAGTTTCGCAAGGTCAGTGCCCTCCAGCGGTTCGATCATCATCATGCCGGCGGATTCGAAGGCATCAGACTCCACCCGTTTGATGCCCTCCAGGTCGTTGATCGCTTCTTCGATGCGCAGTACCACGCCCTGTTCCACTTCCTCCGGAGCGGCACCCGGGTAGGCGATATCGATGAACACGACTTCGATGTCGAAGGCGGGAAACATCGCCCGCTGAATATTGAAAGCGGAGCCGAGTCCTACAGTCATGATGATCAGCATCAGCAGGTTTGCGGCTACCGGGTTGTAGGCAAACCAGGCGATTATGCCTTTGGGTTGTGCAGGCATCAGCCGCCGGCTCCCCCGGCATCCTCGCCGACAATCGCAGTGGCGTCGCTGAGCGATTCGTCGGCCGGTGACGTGGGGTTGCCCGGAGTGTCGAGTTGGGTGGTAGGCGTACGCGACTGGATAGTCACTTCCGAGCGATCAAAACTGGCGTCCAGCGTGGTCAGTGAAACCAAATCGCCATCCTGCAGTCCATCGCTGACGTAAACAGTATCGCCGCCGGCGCTCAGCAGGGACACGCGGCGGTTTGTCAGGCGCATGTTCTTGTCCACTACCCACAGGTAATTGCCCGCACGAAGAACGTAGCGTGGTAACTGTACGATGTTTTCAAGTTCACGCCCCATTATGTTTGCATTGACGAAAGTGCCGATACGCAGCGGTTCGCGCCCGGAGTGCTTAAGCGCATAGGGATCTTCAATGCGCGCCACTGCATACAGCACGCGGGAGCGTTCATCAAACACTCCTTCCGTGCGATGCAGCTCTGCTTCCCAGTGTTTCAGCTCGCCGCCCAGGTCGGTATAGAGATCGATTGAAGCGCCTTCGTCCAGACGGCCGAGCCCCGGCAGTTCCAGGTACTCAAGCCGGTTTTGTGGAATCGGCAGGCGCACTTCGGCGTAGTCCACGGAGATAATATCCGCCAGCGGTGTGCCGGGTGATACAAACTGCCCCAGATCACTGTGCTTGGCGCGAATCAGGGCATCGTAGGGCGCCCTGATTATCGTGCGTTCGAGATTGTCCTCAGCCGTATCGAGGTCGGCCCGGGCGGCCTGCAACTGAGCCTGGGCCTGTTCCAGTTGGGGCTTGCGCAAATAGAGCTGTCGGGCCTCTTCACTGCGCTGACTGCCCGCGGGCAGCTTCTCCCATTCACGTTGCGCAACATCTGCACGGCCCTTTTCCTGGGCTAGCGTGCTTTCGGCTGAAGCGACCGCCGCCCGAGCCCGGAGCAGATTGGTTTCGTAGTCTCGGGGGTCTATCCGCAGCAGCACGTCCTGCGCCTCGACAAAGCCCCCCACATTGAAAAAAGGAGAAACCTCCACCACCCGGCCCTGTACCTCTGACAGCAGAGATGACTGCTGCAATGGGCTGACGGTGCCCTGGGCCTGCACGGCGATACGCAGGTTCTCGCGAACCACTTCCGCCACATCCACACTGATGGGTTTGATGTCCGGGTCAGCGGTTTCGGCTGTTGGTCGGCTCAGGTACATGGCGACGGTAACCGCTGTCGCTGCGCCCAACATTGCAATGGACAGTAAAATCTGCTTTTTCGTGGAGGCCACTGTAGTAATCAACCGCGCTGTGATGGGAAATGCGAACCGATGATGCCTCCGCGTCGATGGCGCAGCGGCGGTCAGCACAGGGACAGCTTTTATACCACAATGGGCCAGCGGCATCCTGTGAAAAACTTGTAATATAGGAGAGCAGCCCTGCGGGCGCTGTAGGCGCGCCGCGGGCTACGCGCCCCGGGCTACGTGGGCTATTCAGAACTCCAGGCAGTGACTGGCGCCGCCTGGGCATTAATCCTTGTTGATGCCGTGTACATCCATTTGCGGGTAGGGAATGGTAATGTCTTCTTCGTCAAAGCGCAGCTTGACCTTCTCCTGCGTATCCCAGTAAACGCCCCAGAAATCAGCGGTTTTGGCCCAGGGGCGTACCAGGAAGTTGACGCTGGAGTCGGCCAGTTCGCCCAGTGCGATAACCGGAGCGGGATCCTTCAGAACGCGCTCGTCCTCATCCACGATTTCCTGAAGTATCTGCTTGGCCTTGAGCAGGTCATCGTCGTAGGAGATACCAAAAACCATGTCCACGCGCCGCGTGTCGCGCGCGGAATAGTTGATGATGTTATTGCTGATGATAGCGCCATTGGGAACAATGACCTCCTTGTTGTCGGGGGTGGTCATGGTCGTAGTGAAAATACCGATGGTTTCGATTACGCCCGCCGTGCCGCCGGCCTCAACGAAGTTGCCCTTGGTAAACGGACGAAAGGTAATCAGCATTACGCCGGAGGCGAAGTTCGACAGCGAGCTCTGCAATGACAGGCCAATGGCAAGCCCCGCCGCGGCGACCAATGCCACCAGGGAGGTTGTGTCTATGCCGAGCTGACTGAGAGCCGCAACGACGACGAATAGCAATAACACCCAGCTTATAATACTGGTCAGAAAGCTGACGAGAATGTCGTCCATGCCGCGCCCAAGCATTAACTTGCGCACCGCGTTGACGAGGATGCCGACCACCAGGCGGCCGATATAAAAGATGACCAGCGCCAGCAGGATCTTGATACTCCAGGGTATGACGTAGTCGTTGATCAGGATTTCCATATTCAGGTCATTCATCTAACGGGTCCTATGATAATTAAGGAGAGATCTGGCCGCTCCGGCGCAGGGTGTCGGTAGAACGGGGGCAGTAGTCGCCATCGGGGTCCCTGCCCGTAATCTTTCAATCATAACAATAGCCGACAACAGCCGGTTTACAAAATTTTTGAACCGCTCAGCCTGCGGCTGCGTGACGCAGGATGCTATAGTTCCGCAGATTTTTTAAGAAACGAGGCAGATGATGACGACGACGTTTGAGAATCCCGCCGCCCTGATGGATGCCGTTGGGCGAGACCTCGGCCACAGCAGCTGGTTGCAGATAGAGCAGGAACGCATCAACCAGTTTGCCGATGCCACCGGCGACCACCAGTGGATTCATGTGGATCCGGAGCGGGCGGCAGAGGGGCCCTACGGCGCCACCATCGCACACGGCTATCTCACTCTCTCGCTGGCCAACCTGTTTCTGCCCGAAATTCTTGAGGTGCGCAATACCTCCATGGGGGTTAACTACGGTTGTGAGAAAGTCCGCTTTCCCGCGGCTGTTCCGGTGGGCAGCCGTATTCGCGGGCACGGCGAACTGATCAGCGCTGAAGAAGTGAAAGGCGGCGTGCAGATTGTGGTGCGTATGACAATAGAAATAGAGGGCAGCGATCGCCCCGCCTGCGTGATCGATACCATCAGTCGTTTCTTTCCCTGAAGCGGGTCCAACGATGCGTCAAGGAGCGAGCCATGTTTGACACCAGCGCCTCAGCAGAGCCTGTACATCCTTCGGCAACGGTAGTACTCGTGCGCGACGGACGCGAAGGACTCGAAGTGCTGCTCGTGCAGCGCAACACCGCGGTGTCGCACATGGGCGGGATGTGGGTGTTTCCGGGAGGCAAGGTTGATGAGGCCGATTACCCCCACGATCGGGATGTGTATCAGGCGGCGGTGAATGCCGCTATTCGGGAAACACAGGAGGAGGCGGGTGTAGTGGTCACGCCGGATCAGCTGGTGCACCTGGCACACTGGACGACGCCCGAAGGTGCGAAGCGCCGTTTTGCCACGTGGTTCTTCCTGACAATCCTGGAAGACGATCAGGAGGTGCGGGTCGATGGCGGCGAGATCGCCAATCATCGCTGGGTGCGGCCCGGTGATGCGCTTGCCGAGTCTGCCGATGAGGCGCATGAGCTGCGTTTGATGCCACCCACTTTCGTGAGCCTGAATGACATAGCCGATTGCAGTGATTGTGCCGAGGCGCGCCAGCGCCTCGACACGCGCGCGCCGTTCATATACGCGCCGCGTATGGTGTTTGTAGAGGACGGTGTGTGTTTTCTGTACGCCGGCGACGCCGGGTATGACTCTGAGGCGCTCGACGCGAGCGGGCCGCGCCATCGCCTTTACATGGTGAACGATCAGTTACGCTACTTGCGGGAGCTGTAGTTCGCTAGCCGCGGCGGGCGGGACGTACTGTGGGCCCGCTCCTCAGGCTTTCACGATGACGGAACTGCCGTGGCCGAACAGGCCCTGGTTGGCCGTGATACCGACCTTCGCGCCCGCAACCTGACGATCACCGGCTTCACCCCGCAGTTGCCAGGTCAGCTCGCAGATCTGCGCTAGCGCCTGAGCCGGCACTGCTTCGCCGAAACAGGCGAGTCCGCCGGAGGCATTCACCGGGATACGGCCGCCTATGGCGGTGTCGCCGGCGCGCAACAGCGCAGCCGCTTCGCCTCTCGGCGCCAGTTGCAGATCTTCTATCCAGTCGAGTTCCAGTGCGGTGGACAGGTCGTATACCTCGGCGAGATCAATATCCTCGGGCCCAATGCCCGCTTCCTCGTAGGCTTTTACTGGAATCCTGCTGCGGTAGGCGATGGCTTCTACGCCCTCTGCCGCTGCCGAATCGGTTGCAATGTCAGGCATTTCAATGACACCGCTGGCAAATGTGGGGGTGACAGTGGAGATTGCCGCTACTCTTGGCGCATTGCCTTTGCCGATGCGTTTGGCGTAGTCGAGACTCGAGACAATCAGCGCCGCGCCGCCATCTGAAGTGGCGCAAATATCCATCAGGCGCAGGGGGTCCGCGACCATCGCAGACGCTGCAACATCCTCGGCAGTGAAACATTTGCGATAGCGCGCCCTGGGATTCTTGCTGCCTACACGGGAATTTTTGACTTTTACGGCCGCGAAATCCTCCAGCGTGTCACCGTATACATCCATGCGACGCCTGGCGTACAGGGCAAAGTAGGTCGGGTTGGTAATGCCCAGATAAAAGCGCACCCAGTCTGGATCTTCCGGACGGTAGCCTCCGGCGGGCGCCAGGAAGCCCTTCGGCGTGGTGTCTGCGCCCACAACCAGCGCCACATCGCACTCGCCCGCGAGAATCTTGTTGCGCGCGGCCGCCAGGGCCTGGGAGCCGGAAGCGCAGGCCGCATAGGAGGTGTTTACCTCGGCACCCTGCCAGCCGAGCGCCTGGGCGAACGTGGCGCCGGCAACGTAGCCCGGATAGCCGCAACGCACGGTGGCTCCGCCCGAGACAAAGCGGATGTCCCGCCAGGGAATGCCGGCGTCTGCCAGCGCTTCGCGCGCGGCGGCAACGCCATACTCCACAAAGTTATGGCCCCATTTGCCCCAGGGGTGCATACCAGCGCCGAGAATGGCGATCTCATTGGACATGTTTTGCGCTCCAGTAGTAATGCGTGGCTAGAGAGCCACCGGTTGCCATTTCCAGGTGACCTTGATGTCGTCGTCCGTTTCGTGCAGTGGCTCGAGGACGAGTTCGACAGGCATACCCACTTTGAGTTGCTCGACGCTGACCCCTTCCACGACCTGGCCGAGAATCACCATTTGCTCCTGTTCGAGTTGCACGGCGGCAATGGCGTAGGGCACAAAGGGCTCGGCGGCAACAAACGGCGCCGGCGGTTTATAGCAGGCGTTGGTATAGCTCCAGATGTGACCCCTGCGGCTGAGCTCCACTTCGTCAAACTCAGTGCTCTCACACTCGGGATTGCGGCAGTAGTGCGTCTGCTTGGGGAAAAAATAGGTGCTACAGGACCGACAGCGTGTACCGATGAGGTGGGGGCTGGAGGTCATTGTATACCAGCCTTCAATGGCGGGCGTTTGGGGTTTTCCGCTCATGCTGTGCTCCCGGGGAAAAATCGGGGCTCAGGGTACCCCCCGGCGACAGCGCAGGCAAGGCCGATGCGCGCCGCTTCATGGGTGGCGCAGGCCGGTTTCCGGCTTGCAAGCCTCTGATGGATTGTGCACAGTTCCGCCGATGTGCGGTCGCTTCAATGTTATCGACAACCCGGGACTGAGGCAGTTGCTGCAGGATCTCGGTATTGACCTGTCGCTGCCGCAGAGGGTGAACGTGGCGCCCACGGAAAAGGCGCCGCTGGTGACCGGGAACCCGGCGGAGCGAAACCTTGAGTGGGCTCGTTGGTGGTTCACACCGGGCTGGGCTCCCGCCGTCGACCAGAAGTATTCGATGTTCAACGCGCGAGCGGAAACGCTCGCCAGCAGTCGTGCATTCAGCCACGCGTTCAAGTGCCAGCGCGGTCTGGTGCCGATGAGCAGCTTTATAGAGTGGCGGGCCGAGGAAGGCGTGAAACAACCGTGGCTGGTGTCAGCGGGCGGGGATGCGGCACTCGCTGCCGCAGCGCTGTGGGACGTCTGGGAGAAAAAAGGAGAGGCACCATTGCTCTCCCTGTGCATCGTGACGACGGCAGCGGCCCCCGAGTTTGCACCCTGGCACTCGCGTATGCCGGTGCTGCTGGCGGCCGACGAATGGGATCAGTGGCTGGATAATACCCGAACACTCGCCAGCGATCACCGGATGTTTCGCAGTGAGCTGAAGATGCCGCTGCAGCTCTCGCCGCTGTCACGCTCTATAGGCAACGCGCGCCACAAGGATGCCGAGCTGCTGGCGCCGTTGGGCGAAACGGTTGAGCTTGGCGCCTGACTTCACTGGTGCGGCACGGCAGTCTTCGGCATCGTCCATCAGTTAGGGGGAGGCTCCGGCGGCCGCGCTTGCGCTGCGGATTTCCCCGGCGATGATTGCACTCAGGGTCGCCAGTAACTCGCTGTAGGCGGCGGGGATGCCCTGCAGTGGCGAGGTGCGGTCTTCCAGATCAGTTTGCACCCGACTGACCCGCCGCACCACGCTGGCTCCGGTTTGTGGTCGGTAAAGTAGCCATTCGACGGTCATATTGGCCCGCCCCGCCCGCGTATCGAGATCCAGTACGTCTATGCTGACTGCGTACTCCGGCGCCTGCGACATGTGCCAGGGGAACCTGCGCACGTTCTGTGACGCGAGCCCTTGAGCCAGATTCAGCGTCAGCACGCGGGCGATGCCATCTTCCAGGGGTTCCGCCCACTTGTGGTAGGCCGCGATATGTACCTGGTTGTCTTCCCGGTGATATACTAGGTTGTCCCGCTGCAGGTACAGCGGAATGCTGATCGGGCCCACGCCCAGAGATGGCAGGGTGTCCTGCGGCGGCATCCCCGCGGACGCTGATGGCAGTGAGTCTGTAGTCAGGAGGTAGTAGTTGCTGGTGGGGCTGCTGGCGCAGGCTACGAGTAGCGCGGCGCAGCCCAGTGCCAGCATGTATCGCAGTAGTATCCGTATCATTGACCATCTCCACGTCTGCCGCGCAACAGGGCCTCGGGATTGCTTTCCAGCGTGCGTGCCAGCGATTGTAGAGACCTGCTGGTCTGGGTCATTTCCTTAAGCGCCCTGTTGAGCTCAAACAGAGTGGGGGAATCCTTGGACAGCAGGCCATCGACGCTGGTCAACGTCTCTTCAAAAGCGACAATCGCCTCGTCCAGCTTGTCCAGATTGCGCTGTACCAGGCTGTAGATGGGGGGTAGCTCGCGGGAGGCGGTATCCAGTGTGGAAGCGGCTCCATCCAGCACCTGGTCCAGTTTGGGGCCGGAACTGGATAATTGCGTCTGTAACTGGTTGCTGAGATCGACCACGGATTGCAGAGCGGTGCCGGTATCCGCCGGTAGCGCCTGAAAGTCTTCACTGCTTACCAGGCGGTTCACGTTCTGCACCATCTCCGTCAACTGCTCGGCCAGGTCGGCCACATCGATATCCTGCAGGGTTTTCGCGATGCGCTCCAGATCGGTGGGTATGGTGGGAAACTGGAAATAGGGCGAGTCGATGTCAGCCAGCTTGATTTCGCTGCCCGGATGGAAATCCATCTGCACATACAGCAGACCTGTAAGCAGGCTCTGGGTATTGAGCTGCGCCCGCAGGCCCCGCGCGAGCAGCTCATCGGTCAGATCGTCTTTCACCGCACCACGGATGCGTATGGCGCCCGGGTCGAACTCCGCTTCCACGAGCATGATCAACTCAATGTTGTCGGAATCCAGAATGACCTCAATGTCGGTAACCTGGCCCACCTGGACCCCGCGCAGGGCTACCGGTGCGCCGATGTTGAGTCCCGTTACGGAGCCATCGAAAGCCATGATGACCTTTTCCTTGCCGCCCAGTCCGGAGCCGATGAGGAACAGGAATGTGCTCAGGGCGATCAGGATAGCGCCCGCTACGAACGCACCAATGGCGACGGTATGGGGCTGCTCGCTCATACCTGCTTCTCGCGGGAGGCACTGGCGCTGCGCGTCAGAAACTGTCGCACCACCGGTTGGTCGCTCGATTCCCGCAGCTCTGCGGGCGGCCCGTACGCAATCATGGTGCGGCTGGTGTTGTCGAGATAGACAGAGTTGCTGGCAATCGCAAAGATGCTTGCCAGCTCATGCGTAACTATCACCACGGTGGCGTCGATGCTCTCCTTCAGCTGCACAATCAATTCGTCCAGCAAGCGGGAGCTGATCGGGTCGAGACCCGCCGATGGTTCGTCAAAAAACAGGATCTGCGGGTCCAGCGCGATCGCTCGCGCCAGCGCTGCGCGCTTGCGCATGCCGCCGCTGAGCTCGGCGGGATAGTAGGCTTGATAGCCCGCGAGGCCTACCAACGCCAGCTTGTAAGCCACGACTTCCGTGATCTGCGCAGCGCTGAAGCGCGTGTAGAGTTGCAACGGCAGCGCGATATTTTCGGCCAGCGTCATGGCGCTGAACAGGCCCCCCGACTGATAGGTGATACCCCAGCCCTGGCGCATTTTCTCGCGAGTGGCGTCATTCGCGTGCACAAAGCTGGTGCCGTCGTAGAGAATATCCCCGCTGGCCGGCCTGATAAGGCCCAGCAGGTGTTTCAGGAGCGTACTTTTGCCACAGCCGCTGCCGCCCATGATGACGAATATGTCCCCGCGCTGAATATCGAAGCTGAGATCGCGCTGAATCACCAGAGAACCATAGGCCATTGTCAGGTCGCGGACTGCAATGTGCGGAATCTGCGTCATATGCCAACCCGCTGGAAAATGATGTTGATCGCGGCGTCGGCGACGATCAGGTAAACGATCGCGGTTACCACCGCTTTCGTTGCAGCCTGTCCGACCGCCGCGGAACTGCGCCCCGAGTTGATGCCGGCGCGGCATCCGGCGATGGCTATCAGCACTGCAAACACCAGCGCCTTGAGCAATCCCACGCCGACATGCGCCGCCGCGATCGCGCCCTCGCCCTGGTTGAGATATTGAATGGGGGTAATGCCCATGATACCGGCGACTATACCACCGCCGATGATACCCAGCAGATTGGCGTACACCGTCAGCAGGGGCATGATGACCACCAGCGCCAGCATTCGCGGAATGACCAGAAATTCCACGGGAGAGATGCCCATGGTGGTAATTGCGTCGATTTCGTCGTTGCTTTGCATGCTGCCAAGCTGCGCGGCGTAGGCCGCTCCGGTGCGCCCGGCCATGACTACCGCGGTCATGAGCACGCCCATTTCGCGCAACATGCCGATCACCACTAGATCGGCAACGTAGATGCCCGCGCCGAACTGTTGTAATTGCACGGCGCCGAGATAAGCGAGGATCATGCCAACCAGCACGCTGGTCAGGCTGATAATGGCGAAGGCGTCCGGTCCGGCCTGAAAACAGAACAGGCGGAAATCGACGAAGCGTGTGTTCGAACGCCCGGTGACAAGACGCCACAGGGCGATGCTCACCTCGCCGATAAAAGCCAGGGCTTCGCGCAGGTTGTCGGCCAGGCTTTGCAGCAGCTGCGCAGGGTGCAACTGTCCGAACAGGTGGCGTTGCGACTCCTCGGGTGGCTCGTGCGGCGGCACCGCAGTGGCAACCGCCAGCAATTTGTCCACTGCGGCGGGCATATTGCGCGTCCCGAAACCAATGCCCTCCCTGCGGCAATGATTGTGGCAGTTGAGCAAAAATGCCATGAGGATGGCATCCCATTCTCCCAGCGCGCTGCCGTCTGCAATCAGGTGCTGTGGATGTTCGCCGAGCAACTGCGTTCGCAGCTCAGCGAACGGGGCGGTGGGGCGGCCCTGTTGCCAGTTGCCCTGCAGTAGCAGGAGGCTCTCACGCGGGTCGTCGGTTTGCAGCTCGTAAGTGGGAGGCAGCGAGGACATGCAGGCGCACGGATAGTTGGCTGGCGCTCAGTCTAATGGCTGGCCCCGCCAGATGTCACCTGTCGCGCGGTATGCGTGGCTGCCGGGCGCAAGGCCAGCGGGAACCTAGCGAAAGGGCAGAGCTGGTCGCGCGGCGTCAATAATATCGTAGGCCTTCTGGTAAATGTCTTTTACCGAGGTAGAGCTGCCCGCCTCCACCCGCCTGGAAATCATGGTCATCGGGAACAGATAGTTGTCCGTGTCGGCATACTGCAGCGCGCGGCTGCGGCCCAGGGCGTCCTCGTAGATCACCCAGTGCATGTCGAGCGCATCGGCCAGGTGCTCGCCGAGAATCATTCCCATGGCCTGCAACTCGCGTGTCTGCGATGCGTCTACCAGCCGCTTGTCGAGCATGTCCTGCAGCAGTGCGAGATCACGTTCGCGATCACCGCTGAAGTCACGCCCCAGGCGGCGCAGTGTGATGTCCTCGATCAGATCGCGCTGCTGCGCCATGTACTGGCGGTCGAGTGCGGACAGCTCACCGATGCGTGGCTCGCCAGCCTCGGCCCACGCCGCTGGAATGAGCACTGTACAGTGCAGTAAGACGGCGACGATCAGTGCGCCAGTGCGGTACATAACAAGCTCCTCCCCCGTGTGTGTTGACCCTGCGTTGACGGTTGGCCGTCCATTCTAGCGCACAGGTTGTTATCCTGCCTCTGTCATGGATAATGTCGGGCTTTCCGGCGGGGGGTGCCAGGCACCTCACGAGACCGGCCCTGGCACGCGGAGACAACACATGATTACCGGCAGCATTGTTGCCCTGGTGACGCCCATGCACCCCGATGGCGGCATCGACTGGCAGGGGCTCGAGAGGCTATTGGATCTGCACGTTGAGGCGGGCACCGCAGCTATCGGTGCAGTGGGTACAACTGGCGAAAGCGCCACCCTGAGCGTGCCGGAGCACTGCGAATTCATCCGCTACTGTGTCGACTACCTCCGCGGGCGCCTGCCGGTGATAGCGGGCACCGGTTCGAACTCCACCGTGGAGGCGATTGAACTGACTACGGCCGCCGCCGAAGCTGGTGCCGCATACTGCCTGTTGGTCACTCCCTACTACAACCGGCCCACACAGCGGGGTCTGTACGAACATTTTCGCTGCGTGGCCCAGGCGGTGGATATACCGCAGATTCTCTACAATGTGCCGGGGCGAACCGCCGTAGACCTGCACAATGACACAGTCATCCAGCTTTCCGGGGTGGCGAATATCGTTGGCATCAAGGATGCCACGGGCGATCTGTCACGGGTGCCGGTTTTGCGGCAGGCCTGCGGCGAAAACTTCGCGATTTATTCGGGCGATGACGCCACTGCGATGGAATTGATATTCGCCGGAGGGCAGGGAGCGATTTCGGTGGCGGCGAATGTAGCGCCGGCGTTGACCGCGGAACTCTGCCGCCTGGCCCTTGCCGGCGATCGTAACGGCGCGGCAGAGATCGATCAGCGGCTGGCGCCGTTGTACACTGCACTGTACCTTGAAGCCAATCCGATTCCCGTGAAGTGGGCATTGCAACAACAGGGGTTGATTGGTGGTGGGATACGTCTGCCCATGACCGAGCTGGATGAGCGGTTTCATGCCGAGGTGAATGCCGCGCTGCGCGCGGTGGGAGTGTGAGGTATATGTCGATCAGTCGTTTGTTGCTGCTACCGCTTGCCGGCTCGCTGATCGCGCTGGGTGGTTGTGGTTTTTTGCTCGGTGACGAGGGGATGTTTCGTGACCGTTCGGAAGACTACAAGTCCGCTCCCGAGCTGCCTGTGCTTGCAGTACCCGAAGGCAAGAGCGAAGAGGAGTTGCGCGAGATCTATGTGATCCCGCAGGTCGATACGGGTGTGGTATTGAAGGGTGAGTTTGTCGTGCCGCGCCCCGCACCACTGGTGGATGGCGCCGGTAGCGATGTCGTACGTATTCAGAAGCTCGGCGACCAGAGCTGGGCGCTGGTAGGCCTCGCGCCCGGGCAGGTGTGGCCCCAGGTGCGGAGTTTTCTGGCTGCCGCCGGCATGCAGGTGGCGCGCGTGGATGCCCGCGCAGGGATCATCGATTCGACCTGGCTGACCCTGGAGGGCAAGCCGATGGCGAGTCGCTTCCGTTTCCGCATGGAGCAGGGGGTACAGCGCGGCACCAGTGAACTGCATGTCCTGCAGATGAACCAGGCCGGCGATGTCAGCAGCTGGCCGGCGAACTCCGACGATCCAGAGCAGGCGCAGGAAATGCTGCGGGCGGTCGCCCAGTACCTCGCCGACAGCGCCGATTCCACTCCGGTATCCATGGTGGCTGAGCAGGGCATCAGTTCCTCCGGCAGGATTTCCCTGCAGGAGGCGCCTGAGGGGTACAGCTACATTCGCCTGGAGTTGCCCTACGATCGCGCCTGGGCTTCGCTCGGGCTCGCTCTGGAGAGCGCATCCTTTGAACTCACTGACCGCAACCGCAGTGAAGGTCTGTATTACGCGCGCTTTATCGGAACTCCGGAAGACGAAGAAGAAGGCTGGTTTGGTTGGCTGTGGAGCGAGGACGATCACCCGATGAGCAACGAGGTCTTCGTTATCCAGCTGGAGGCACTTGCAGAGGGCCTGGTTGCCATCCGCATACGCCCCCAGAATGAGCAACTGGAATTCGACAAGGCGCAGGAGCAGGGCTTGCTCGCCTTGATAAAGGGCAGTATCAACTAGATGGGTGGAGGGCCTACGCCACCCGCTACGCGCCTGCGCAGGCACCACCACCGGGCACGACACTAATGCAGTTCGCATCGCTGGGCTCCGGCAGCAAAGGCAACGCCACGCTGGTGCGGGCGGGTGGCACGCTGGTCATGATCGATTGTGGGTTTTCCGTGCGCGAGACCACCCGGCGTATGCGGCGTCTCGGTGTGCAAGCCGAGGATCTCGACGCGATTCTGGTCACCCACGAACATTCCGATCACGCCAGCGGCGTGGCGGCACTCTCGCGTCGCTTTGCGGTGCCGGTCTACCTCACCCACGGAACGCATGCGACCGGTCGTTTGGATGGCGGCCACGCTTATTGCCGTTTTAACAGCGAGCACAGCTTCAGTATCGGCGAGTTGGCAGTGTGTGCCGTGCCTGTGCCTCACGATGCCGCAGAACCCTGCCAGTTTCGCTTCAACTGGCGACACTGTTCGCTCGGCCTGCTGACCGATCTCGGCAGCATCACGCCCCATATCGTAGACATGTACGGCAGTTGCCGCAGCCTGTTGCTTGAGTTCAACCACGATCTGCCGATGCTGCTGGCCGGGGATTATCCGGCAGCGCTAAAGCGTCGGGTAGGCGGCGATTGGGGGCACCTGAATAACGAGCAGGCAGTGGATCTGCTGCGCCAGCTGGGGGGCAGCAGGCTGGATCATCTGGTCGTAGCGCATGTCAGCGAAAAGAACAATCGTCGCGAGCTGGCGGAAAGGGCCCTGCTCTCGGTGCTCAAGTCTCTCGATGGTGTCACCTTCGCGCAACAGGGCGAAGGCTTCGACTGGTTGCAGCTGGACTAGTCACCCTGCCCGGAACAGTCCCGGGAGTCCTCCCTGCATTCGATGACTGTGCCTGCGCTGCATTTTTTTGCCAACTGTGAGCCATCTCGCGTTTCGGCCCGCGCGCAGCACGTGGACGTTTATCTGGTTCCGCTGTTTGAGCTAGCCTTGACGCTCGTGGGCAAAGACCGCTTTCCCGCTCAGCCGCCGGCGGTGCAATGGGCC
This sequence comes from uncultured Halieaceae bacterium, assembly GCA_963976655.1. Lineage (GTDB taxonomy): Bacteria > Pseudomonadota > Gammaproteobacteria > Pseudomonadales > Halieaceae > Marimicrobium. The sequence goes on along the minus strand of CAXBLB010000004.1, from coordinate 226,234 downwards.
GGCAGGGAGAGCTTCCCAACCCCTGAAAACGCGCCCGATTCGGGGCACTGGAGCGCGGGATTGGCTGTCAGATCCAGCGTCTGCAGTTTTTGCAGCCGGTTGAGCGGTACCGGGTCAATGACGCGATTACTGTCGAGGTAGAGGTGTTGCAATTCCTGTAATTCACTCAGAGCCAGCAGGTTGCGAATGCGGTTGGCGGAGAGGCGCAGGCTGGCAAGGCTGGAGAAGACCTGCAGGCCGTCGAGGTTCTCTATGCCGGCATGGCTGCAGTTGAGCGCCACCAGTTGAGAGGCGCGCGTGATGGATTCATCCGCGATTACCTGTTGCACGCAGACACGCAATGCGGCGTCAGGCAGATCAAATTGTTTAAACAGCGGCGGGGGTGTGTAGACAACGCGCTCATTCACCCTGACATCGTAGCCCTGGCAGGCGTACAGGAAAAACAGCGGCAGGATCAAACCGCAACGCAAGAGAAAATACTGCATGTTCAGGAATCTCCAACAGGCCCAGTCGGCTCAGGGTGCTCCGGCCCGCGCGAGCGGCGAGGTCAGCGGATGTGTGGCCCACGGCCCTGCCTCCCATTATACTCTCTCCAGGGTGTGCGCGTCGCGCGTCGCCAGGCAGTGGGGAGGGGCACAGCAGACTATGTCGGAATCACATAACACTGGCGAGCCTGGTCGCGGGACGGAAGGTCCCGTACCAGCCAACGGGGGCGCCAGGGATGCCCTGGAGGCCATCAGCATCGTGCAGCGCGGCAATCTCAAGTCACTGGAGAAAACCCTGCGCAAACAATGGCGCATGGGCCAGAACATTGTGCTCTGCTGGAGCACCGATGAGCGTGGAGTGCTGGTCATTTTTGTTCCACACTATTTCCTCGGCAATTATTGCGCCTCCGGTGCCGAACCCGCCATGGATAAAAGCCGGGACAACGAAGCCTTTATCCGCCAACTGATTTCCGGGCAGCGACGCAAGAGTCGCGAAGAACTGTTCGCTGTATGCGAGCGCCTGGACGTCTCGCCAACCTTCATCAAGCTCAACACTGCGTTAAGTGACGAAGCACAGGTGCTGGATGCGGTGGAACAACTGATAAAGCGCTACGGTATCAGCTACGTGGACAGCCGCGCGGTACTGCTTTTCGATATTGTCGACTTTTCGCTGTACACCCCCTTTGAGCAGGCCAGTCAGCTCAACAGTCTGTCTTATTCGCTGAACTCTGCCTGTAGCAAGCTTATGAGCAAGGGCATTGAGATCAACTTCGCCCGCACCACCACCGGCGATGGGTACTATGTGTGGAACCGGGATCTCAATCCTGGTGCGAATCGCGACCTGTTCGTGTTCATGCTACTGGTAGTGGCCGATAACGCGGTGGCGCGCGCGGCCTCGAAAGGCAATACCGTGCCTGTTGTTCGTACCGGCTATCATATCGGTGGACACTATGAGTTGTATCAGGCCGAGGGCGTGAACCCGTCCGTGTTCAGCTATATCGTGGGCGATGTGACCATAGAGCTCGCGCGCATGCTGGAACCCGCGCGCGCGCATCAGGTGCTGGTGGGCGAATTTCATTGCGAGCAGGCGGGTTGGGGCGCCAGCACAGTGAAATCGATCACCTCGGTGTCTGCAACCACCTTCGTCAACGGCTGCAGTCGCGTGCTTGATGCGGTGCATGGGATACAGCTTTCCAGTAAGCCAATCGAGGGCATGACCTGCTTTCTTACCGAGGTGGTCGAGCCTGACGGGCAGTCGCGCCCGCGCCGCTTTCGCATCGTCGATAAACATGGGTTGTCGCGCTTCGCCTACAACCTGCAGATCGAGATTGATCTGGCGGGAGAGAGGCTGTCGTTGGGTCTCGACGACGCGGGCCTGCCCCTTCGACCTTGCGCGAGACAGGATGAAGGAGCGGATCCCGGTGACCAATCGGGGAACGTGCGCGTGCAAAGCACGGAGGAATTGATTGACGATCTCTCCACGCTGATGAAGAAACGTGTACCCAGGACAATTACGGAGGACTAGACCGTATGGGTCAGTTTCAGCGCGCGGGTCATATGGATGTGAGCAACACGGTAGACGTTACCGATACAGAAAATGTACTTGCGGTTGCCACTGCGCTGCTCTCGACTCGCTATACGGCCTTCGACGTGGATGCCCTGCAGCGCCTTTTCCGGGATTTCGATCGCCTTTACAGCGGCAGCTACCCCGGCTTTCGAGCCTGTGACATACAGTATCATGATGCCCAGCATGTGCTGGACGTAACGCTGGCAATGGCGCGCCTGCTGCACGGACACCATACTGACCACGTCGCGTCAGACAGGCTTCCCGCAGATATGGCGCTCGCTGGCATGGCTGCCGCTCTTTTTCACGATTCCGGCTACATTCGGCGCAGTCATGATACGCGCCACCGCAGTGGCGCGGCGTACACACGGGTGCATGTCAGCCGCGGCGTGCAATTTCTGCAGACATTTCTACCACAGGTGGGTCTCGCACGTATCATGCCTGTATGTACCCGGATTATTCACTACACAGGCTATGAGGTGGATCCCGGTGAATTCCCCCTTCGAGAGCCGACCGAGCATTTGCTGGGTTCGCTGCTCGGCACCGCAGACCTGATGGCGCAAATGGCAGACAGTGACTATCTGCGAAAGTGCCGGGACTACCTGTACACGGAGTTTGTTGCCGCTGGCCTTGCGAAAGCGGAGCATGCCGCCGCGATGCCTGCCACTGCACTCTATCACTCTCCCGAGCAGCTCCTGCAGAAGACGCCGGCGTTTATGCACAATGCTGTCGAGGCTCGCCTCGACGGCCTTTTCAACGGCGTACATCGTTATCTGGCTGTGCATTTCGGCGGCCGCCACCTGTATATGGATGCCATCGACGCAAACCGCCGCAACCTTGAGCGGCTGCTGGCAGCCAGCGAGCCGCTTTCGCCCTGAGCGTTCCCGGCGACAGTTTTTTGAAACTGGCGGTGCTGCCGCTGACGGCCCGGGACGCGCCTCAGGCTGCAGCTCTCGCGTCACGCCTGCAACTGCCCCTGTTAGCGGATGGTCCGTCTTCCAGCGTCGACGAGACGGTGCAAGCGGTGGTCCGTGTGGAGGGCGAACGACTGAGCCTGCAGCGCACGGGCACAGGTGTTGCCGGGCCGGTAAGCGTGGATTTCGGCAGTGGCAGCATGCGCCATCGGCGCCGGTCGGGGGCCAATGAACTGTTGGGTCGCGCAGTCGGGGTTGGCAAAAAGTCTGCGTTGCGAGTGTTGGATGCTACCGCGGGTCTGGGCCGGGATGCCTTTGTGCTCTGCGACCTGGGCTGCAGCGTGCTGCTGTGCGAGCGTCATCCAGTACTGGCGGAACTGTTGAGTTCCGGTATGCGCGTGGCTGCCACAGGCGACGATGGGTGGCTCAGCACAGTGTGCGCGCGGATGCAGCTGTACCCGCTGGATGCGCGTGATCTGCCCCGACAGGTTCTATCGGCCCTGGATGTTATTTACCTGGATCCAATGTACGGACAGCAGGGCCGGCGCGCGGCGCCGGCGAAAGAAATGGCCCTTCTGCACGAACTACTCGGTGAACCCAACCCTGGCGAGGACGCAGCCCTGCTTGCCTGGGCTTTGGCGCAGGCGCCGGCCCGGGTGGTTGTCAAGCGTGCACCGCGTGCACCGTCCATAGGAGATGTAGAGCCATCGTACTGTATCGGCGGCAAGGCCGTGCGTTATGATGTTCACGTTCTGGGGCCGCTGGGCTGAAGATAGCGATCGCATACGCCTGACAGGGGAGTCTGTATGTCTGAACACAAAAAAGTCGCGCTGGTCACCGGGGCCTCGGCGGGGTTGGGTGCGGAGTTCTGCAGACAGCTCGCCAGCCGCTGTGATGTGATTATCGCGATTGCGCGCTCAGTGGAACGTTTGCAGGCGCTGGCAGCAGAACTTGAAAATGTTGTCGAGATGCACTGTATAGGCGCAGATCTCACTACCATTGAGGGTCAGACGCGCGCGATGGAGGCACTGCGGCAGCAGGGGCCGGTAGATTATCTTGTCAACAACGCAGGTTTTTCCACGTTTGCCCCATTCGCGGAAAGCTCGATAGACAGCCAGCGCGCCATGCTGGATCTGCATATCGATGCAACGATCACCCTGTGTCGTGCAGCCATTCCCTTCATGCAGGAGCGTGGCGGTGGTGTGATTATCAACGTGTCATCGCTGGGCGCGCTGCTACCCGGCAAGCGCCTGAGTGTGTATGGCGCGAGCAAGGCGTTTCTGAATCACTTCTCCGAGGCGCTACAGCTGGAGCTTGCCGGCAGTGGTATCGAGGTGCAGGCACTGTGCCCCGGGTTCACCCGAACCGAATTTCACGATGCGCTGTCAGACCACGGCTTTGCTCGCGAGCGCATTCCGGCAGAGCTGTGGATGGAGTCATCCGAGGTGGTTGAGCAGAGCCTGGCGGCATTGGGCAGTGGACGTGTGCTGGTGGTGCCTGGCGCGCACAATCTTGCCATTGCGCGAACAGCGCTGGAAAAATCTCTCGCCCAGCTGGGTTAGCGCCCGGCCAGCAACAGGCGCTCCAGTATCCCGCAATAGGTCGTCGCCAGGCGTGGCAGGTCATCCACCAGTACTGACTCGTTGGCCTTGTGGATGGTGGCGTTCACTGGTCCCAACTCAATGACCTCGGCCCCCGTCGGTGCGATAAAACGCCCGTCGGAGGTGCCGCCGGCCGTGGAGAGCGCGGCTGTGCAGCCGGTTGTCTCCTGTACGCTCGCAAGCGTTGCATCCACGAGGGCACCGCGCCCGGTGATGAAAGGTTGCCCGCTCAACTGCCAGTCCAGACTGTAGTCAAGGGCATGGGACTGCAGGATGGCCTCGGTTCTCGCTCGCAGCTCGCCGTCGGTCACTTCTGTGGAAAAGCGAAAATTACATTGCACGGTTACGTCTCCCGGAATGACATTGGTCGCGCCTGTGCCCGCGTTGATATTGGATACCTGGAAGCTCGTCGGCGGGAAAAAATCGTTGCCCTCGTCCCAACATTCACAGGTTAGCGCGTGTAACGCTGGCAGCAGGCGGTGTATCGGATTGTCGGCCAGCTGTGGATAGGCGATGTGACCCTGGGTTCCATGCACTGTCAGCACTGCACCCAGGGAGCCGCGCCTGCCGTTCTTGATGACGTCTCCAAGCTTCTCCGAGCTCGAGGGCTCACCCACTACACACCAGTCGATGCGCTCGTCGCGGGCCGCCAGATACTCGAGCACTTTGACCGTTCCATCCTTTGCCGGACCCTCTTCGTCGGAGGTAATGAGGAATCCCACCCTGCCCGGATGCTCCGGGTGTCGCCCGATAAAATGCTCGCAGGCGACGAGCATGGCCGCCAGGCTGCCTTTCATGTCGGCGCTGCCGCGACCATACAGGTAAGGGCCGCGCAGGCTGGGTTCGAAAGGCGGAGAATCCCAGCTCTCGCTCGGCCCCGGCGGTACTACATCGGTATGCCCGGCGAAAACCAGCAGCGGTCCGCTTTCGCCGTGGGTCGCCCAGAAGTTGCTCACGTCCCCAAAAGGCAGATCAGTGCACTCAAAACCCAGCGCCTCGAGGTGCTGCATCATAAATGCCTGGCAGCCGTCGTCCGCGGGCGTGACCGACTGCCGGCGAATGAGCTCGCAACACAGTTGCAATGTTCTTTCCATGCCGAGATTCCGCCCGCGAAAATCAGTTGTGTGCGTGTAGCTCTGTGTTGAGCTCGATGGCGCTGCGATTCGTGAGACACTCCACCCGGCCGTTGGTGGAGTTACGGCGGAACAGAAGGTCGGATTTTCCCCTCAGGTCGCGAGCCTTGACAGTATCTGCAGGCAGCCCCTCGACATCCAGCATGGTGACCCGGGTACCTGCGGTAATGAACAGGCCCGCTTCCACCGTGCAGCGGTCGCCCAGCGGGATGCCGATTCCGGCGTTGGCGCCTATCAGGCATTCGCGTCCGACGGAAATGACAATATTACCGCCACCGGAAAGCGTGCCGATGGTTGAGCAGCCACCGCCCAGGTCTGAGCCACTACCGATCCGCACGCCGGCTGAAATACGGCCTTCAATCATGCCGGGGCCGTCAGTTCCGGCATTAAAGTTGACGAAGCCCTCATGCATAATGGTGGTGCCCTCGCCAAGGTACGCGCCCAGGCGCACCCGCGCCGTGTGCGCAATACGCACGCCCTTCGGCACCACGTAGTTGCTCATTTTGGGGAACTTGTCGACGCTGCTTACTTCCAGTACTTCGCCGCGCAGTCGTGCGGCGAGCTGTCGTGCGGGCAGCTCATCCACGGCAATGGCGCCTTCGCTGGTCCAGGCCACGTTGGGCAGGACGCCGAAAAGGCCTTCGAGATTTGTGCCGTGGGGCGCCACCAGCCGGTGCGATAGCAGATGCAGTTTCAGGTAGCCCTCCGGTACATTGGCGGGAGGCGCGTCTTCCCTGAGCAGAACAACAACAGCAGGTCGTGAACTGTTTTCGAATTGCCGCAGCAGATCGGCCTGTTCCTTTTCCCCGGCGGCCTCCAGCGCCGCGCCCAGTGATTGCATTTCGGCCGGAGAGAGTGCGTGGTTGGAAGGGTAGTGCTCCGCAGCCTCGGTGATCGCCGCCGAGGGCGTGAGTACCGGATGCGGAAAAAACACCTCCAGCCAGCCTCCCTGTGAGTTGTGCGTGCCGACACCGAGGCCGAAGGCAAATGCGTGGTTGCTCATGCTGAATTCCTGTGGCCTGACCTGTGTGCTTACAGGGTGTGTAGGTTGAGAAGCCTGGCGTAGCTCGCGGGCGAAAAGCCCACGTGGCGCTCGCTGCCCGTGTCGAGCAGCGGCCGCTTCACCAGAGTGGGCTGTTCAAGTATCGCAGCGAGCGCGCTGCGTTCGTCCATGCCCTGTCGTGTTTTCTCATCGAGTGCCTTCCAGCTCGAACTGCGGCGATTCACCAGCGTTTCCCAGCCCAGCTCTGCAAGCCAGGCGGCGACGCGTTGCCGGTCGATACCGTCTTCGCGGAGATCGTGAAAGCGGTACTCGACATCGCGAGCGTCGAGCCATTTGCGTGCCGTCCTGACCGTGTCGCAGTTCTTGATGCCGTAGAGCGTGATCACCGTTTGCCGCCCATTGCTGCAGGGGCCGAACAGGATAGCAAATCGCTGGTTGAGACGATAGCTGGCCGGTGGGTGACCGGGCGGGGAATTACTCTGGAGATTTCAGGCTTTGCGGGTTTGCTTCGGGTGCTTGCGCGTGGGAAAGCAGGTTCGGCAGATATCACACTGGCGTCCGTCACAGCTGCGCGCGGTACAGTGCTCGCGCCCGTAAAAAATCATCTGCAGATGCAGCCGGTTCCAGCAGTCACGCGGGAACAGGCGCTTGAGATCCCGCTCTGTCTGCACCACATTCTTGCCGGCACTCAGGCCCCAGCGCTGGGCCAGCCGGTGTATGTGCGTATCCACGGGAAATGCGGGTACGCCGAATGCCTGCGCCATCACCACGCTGGCTGTCTTGTGGCCCACCCCCGGCAAACGTTCCAGTGCTTCCATATCGGGGGGTACCTGACCAGCGTGCTCTTCCACGAGTATTTCGCTCAGACGCTTGATTGCGCGGGACTTCTGCGGAGACAGGCCACAGGGTTTGATGATGGATTCGATCTCGGCAGCGTCGAGCGACGCCATAGCCTGTGGGTTGTCCGCTTTGGCAAAAAGCCCCGGAGTGACCCGGTTGACGCGCTCGTCGGTGCACTGGGCGCTCAGCAGTACCGCGATCAGCAGAGTGTATGGATCCCTGTGATCAAGCGGCACCGGCGTTTCGGGATACAACGCCTGCAAGCGTTGAAGGATAAAGTCGACACGTTCCGCCTTGAGCATCTATGCGCCGGCCTCGACGTAGCGTCGAATGCGCACTGCGGCTTCAACGCAATCCTCCAGCTCCGCCACCAGCGCCATGCGTACCCGGTTTTCCCCCGGGTTCAGGCCCGCAACGGTGCGCGCGAGATACCGCCCCGGAAGCACCACTACGCCTTCGCTGGCATACAGGCCGCGCGCAAACGCGGTATCGCTTCCTGGCGTGCTTGGCCACAGGTAAAAGCCCGCATCCGGCTGTGTTACCTCCAGGCAGCCTCCCAGCTCCCCAAGTACCGCGTCGAATTTCTCGCGGTAGGCCTGCCTGTTGGCGCGCACATGAGCTTCGTCCTGCCAGGCGGCAATACTGCCGAGTTGGTGATGCAGCGGCATGGCGCAGCCATGATAAGTGCGGTACTTGAGAAATTCGCGCAATACCTCCGCATCGCCGGCGACAAAACCGGATCGCAGACCCGGCAGGTTGGAGCGCTTTGACAGCGAGTGAAATGCCACGCAGCGGCGGTACTGCGTGTCACCCGTGGCGCGACAGGCCTCCAGCAGGCCCGGTGGCGGTGTGTCTTCGTTTGGATAGATCTCGGAGTAGCATTCGTCACTGGCGATAACGAAATCGTGCTCATGCGCTAGCCCTATCAACTGCTGCATGACCGACAGCGGCATGACAGCGCCGGTAGGGTTCCCCGGGCTGCACAGATACAGTAATGCGCAACGTTGCCAGGTATCCGGCGTCACGCTATCGAAGTCGGGGAGCCCGCTGCCTGCGTCGCAGTTGACGAAGAACGGCTCGGCGCCTGCGAGCAGGGCGGCTCCCTCGTAGATCTGATAAAAGGGGTTCGGACTGATGACCAGCGAAGCCGCGCCGGGATCAATCACCGCCTGCGCGAAGGCAAAAAGCGCTTCGCGAGTGCCGTTAACGGGAAGTACCTGGGTTTCGGGATCAATCTCCGGCAGGGCAAAACGGAGCTCCAGCCATTTCGCTATCGCCTCGCGCAACTCGCTTACGCCGGCCGTTGCGGGGTAGTTTGCAAGTCGTCCGAGATTGGCCGCCACCGCCTGTAATACAAATTCCGGCGGTGCATGCTGCGGTTCGCCGACAGACAGTTTGATAAGCCGCCTGTCTGCCGGTTGGACGTTTTCAAACAGGCTTTGCAGACGGGCGAAGGGGTACGGCTGCAGGTCGTTAAGATGTGTGTTCACGGCTTGTCAGGCGGCCGCCTTTTCGTCCAGTTCATCGCGGATGGATTGCTGTATCAGCTGACACAGCTGGGCATCCGTGATGGGTTGCTGGTTTTCGTCGGTAATAAAAAATACGTCTTCCACCCGTTCTCCCAGGGTTTGAATTTTGGCGGCCTGCAATTCGAGCTTAAAATCGGTGAATATCTTGCCGAGACGCGCCAGCAGCCCGGGGCGATCCGGGGTCGCCACTTCCAGCACGGTGACGTGCTTCGCCTCATCGACGCTCATGCGTGTTTCAGTCGGTATGGAAAAGGATTTGACGCGCCTTGGAGTGCGGCGCTCGACAATGTCGAGCTCTGCGGTGCTTGAACTCAGCGTCTCGCTGAGAAATTCGCGAATATGCCGGAGGCGGGCGGTGTCCTCGGTGATGGGCTGACCAGCGGAGTCGAGCACGAAGAAGGTGTCCAGACTCATGCCGTCGTTGGCATTGTAGATACGCGCGTCGTGCACGCTCAGGTCCAGATGCTCCAGCGCGGCGCAAACCCGCGAAAAAAGCTGGCTGCGGCTGCGCGCGTGGATGAAAATCTGGGTGGTGTTGGCGACACTTGACTCGGCGTTGTTGCGCACCAGAACCAACGGCCTGTCGCGCTCGTGGTGATCCGCTATTGCTTCAGTATGCCAGGCAATATCCTCTGCGCGTTCGCGAACAAAGTAGTCCTCCCCGCGCTCGCGCCACAGATCATCCAGCTCTTCGGGAGTAAAACCGCGACCTTCGAGAATGTCCATGGCCACGCCGCGTGTCTGCGCAATCAGCGACTGCTTGTCCACCGGGTTGTCGAGGCCACGGCGCAGGGCGCGCCGGGTCTCCGTGTAAAGCTGGCGCAGCAGGCTACCGCGCCAGGCATTCCACAGTTTCGGGTTCGTTGCATTGATATCCGCAACGGTCAGCGTAAAGAGATAGTTCAGGTGTTCTTCATCGCGCACATGTTCGGCAAATTGCTGGATCACATCGGGGTCTGAAATATCCTTGCGCTGCGACACCGCCGACATCAGCAGATGGTTGCGCACCAGCCAGACGATAAGCCCGGTGGCGTGTTCGTCGAGTGCATGCCGGCGGCAAAACTGCTCTGCATCCTGCGCGCCGAGCTCGGAATGGTCGCCGCCGCGGCCTTTGCCGATGTCGTGATAGAGCGCAGCTATGTAGAGCAGTTCAACGCGTGGCAGCCGACGCGCGACGCGGCTGGTAACGGGGAACATTTCTTCGTTGCCCAGGGACATGAAGTGTCGAGCGAACTTGATGACTTCGAGCGTGTGTGCGTCCACGGTGTAGACGTGAAACAGGTCATGCTGCATCTGGCCAATGATGCGGCCGAACTCCGGCAGGTAATCGCCCAGCACACCGTAACGCGCCATGCGCCGCAGTTGCAGCGTCATCTTGTGCGGGCTACGCAGCAAATCCAGGAAGCTTTGGTGATTGCGCGGGTCGGCGCGGAAGGCATCGTCTATAAGTTGTCGGTTGTTGCGAATCTGTCGAATGGTGGGTGCGGCAATGCCGTTGATTTCCGCGTCATTGGCGCAGAACAGGAAGATCTCCAGCAGCGCCGGCGGATATTCATTGAACAGCGTGTGTCGCCGGGCTTCGATATAGCCGTTGCGCACCTGGTAACGATCATTGATCACGCGGATATCGTCGGCCATATCCTGCCGCAGGATCGCCTGATCGAAATACTGCACAATCACTTCATTCAGTTGGGCCAGTGCCAGGGCCCAGCGGTAGTACACCTGCATGAACTGCTCCACCGCGAGCTTGTCACCGTCCTGGAGGCCCCATAGCGTTGCCAGCTCGCGCTGGTGATCAAACAGCAGGCGATCTTCCTCGCGATCTGTGATCATGTGCAGGGCATAGCGCACCTGCCAGAGGAAAGCTCTCCCATTGTGCAGAATATCGAGCTCATCCGGACTGAGAAATTCCCCGGCGGTAAAGCTTTCCAGTGAGTCCACACCGAAGTGGCGCTCGGCGATCCAGCCGATGACCTGCAGGTCGCGCAGGCCGCCGGGAGAACCCTTCACGTTCGGCTCAAGGTTGTACTCCGTTTCAGCGAACTTGGCGTGCCTTTCCTGTTGTTCTTGCATCTTGGCCCGGAAGAAATCGCGGCTCGGCCACATGTGATCGGGCGCGGTCAGTTCTCTCACGCGCTGCATCAGCGCGGTAGAGCCACAGATGACGCGCGCCTCCATGAGATTGGTGAGAACGCTGATGTCCTCATTTGCCAGCGCAACGCATTCCGGTATATCGCGCACGCTGTGCCCCACGTGTAAACCGATGTCCCAGAGCATCGTCAGGAAGCCACCTACCGCTTCCCGGCAGCCATCGGTACCCTCGCCCAGCAGGATGAGAAGGTCGATATCGGAGTGTGGATGCAGTTCTCCACGACCGTAGCCGCCGACCGCTATCAGCGCCATCTGTGTGTCGTCGAATGCCTGGCGAGCCCAGAGTATGCCCAGCAGGCTATCCAGAAACGCCGCGCGCAGGCGAATGAGTTCGCTGGCCTGAGCGCCGTCCCGGAATTGTTGATGTTGATACTCCGTGGCTTGCGCGATCGCCGCTTTGCAGGCCTTGATGGTACTGCCAGCGCCGAGTGCCTTTTCAAAGGCCGTTGCGTCAAACATCGCGTTCGGCAGGGAAAGTCGGGGTGTTGGCATGGTTCAGGCCAGGTTCGCTTCGTTGCTGCGACGTGTCAGTACCTCGCAGCCATCTTCGGTCACGCAGAGGGTGTGCTCCCACTGGGCAGACAGGCGACCGTCCCTGGTGGTGACAGTCCAGCCGTCCTTCTTGTTCAGCCGGGTGTGCCGGCGACCGGCGTTGATCATGGGCTCGATGGTAAAAGTCATGCCCGGTTCGAGCGGCATGCCCTCACCCTTGCGTCCGTAATGCAGAACCTGCGGATCTTCATGGAAAACCCGTCCGATGCCGTGGCCGCAGTATTCGCGCACTACCGAGTAGTAGTTCTTCTCGGCGTGGGTCTGAATAACATGGCCAATGTCGCCCAGGGTGGCGCCCGGTTTGACAAGCTCAATTGCCATATAGAGGCATTCCCGGGTCACCTCGATGAGTCGTACCGCGTGTGTCGGCACCTCGCCCACCTGCACCATGATGCTGGAATCGCCGTGGAAGCCATCCTTTATGACCGTGACGTCTATATTGACGATGTCACCGTCCTTGAGCTTCTTGCTGTCTGAGGGAATGCCGTGGCAAACCACCTCATTCACGGAGGTACAGATTGAGCGGGGAAAACCGTGATAGTTCAGCGGGGCGGGAATGGCGTTCTGTGTCTCGGTGATATAGCGATGACAGATCTGATCCAGCTCGCCCGTGGTCACGCCCACCTGCACCAGGGGCTCAATCATTTCCAGCACCTCCGCAGTCAGGCGCCCCGCTATGCGCATTTTTTCAATGTCCTGCGCAGTTTTAATGGAAACTGTCATGAATAACCTGTTGAAATACAAGGGTAATGCGCCCGCGTGAGCTCATCGTGGAAGCCTGCGGGGAGCGTAGTTTAACGCAATTGCGGCACAAGGGGATAACGCGGCGCCGAGCGTGTCGTCGAGCTGCCCGGCGGTCGCGCTTTAATCACTGCCGCGGTTGTGGTATAAAGCGCGCCTTCGCGGGAGGCTGACGCCCACTGGGACGGGCCCCCGACGGAGAGCAACACAACGACACACACATATCGCAACCCCTGTCAGGGTGCCGCTCGGTTGCCAGCAACCGGTGGTTTGACAGGCGGGATATGTGGAGGATTAACCCATACACAGGTAATTTACCATGTCAGACATGCAAGTAAGCATGCGTGACCTGCTGCAGGCGGGCGCGCACTTTGGTCACCAGACCCGTTACTGGAATCCCAAGATGGACCAGTACATATTTGGTGCCCGCAACAAGATTCACATTATTAATCTCGAGCAGACGGTACCGGCCTTCAATGAAGCGCTGGAACTTGTGAAACGCCTCGCATCCAACAAGAACAAAATCCTCTTTGTGGGCACCAAGCGTGCCGCCGGCAAGGTTATCAAGGAGCAGGCCTCGCGAGCGGGCATGCCCTATGTCAGCCATCGCTGGCTGGGCGGAATGCTGACCAACTACAAAACGATTCGCGCTTCGATCAAACGCCTGCGTGAACTCGAGGCCCAGCAGACTGACGGCACCTTTGCCAAGCTGACCAAGAAAGAAGCCCTGATGCGCATGCGCGACATGGAAAAACTGGAGCGCAGCATCGGTGGTATCAAGGATATGGGCGGACTGCCCGATGCGCTGTTTGTGATTGATGTCGATCACGAGCGTATCGCCATCACGGAGGCGAACAAGCTCGGAATTCCCGTGATTGGTATCGTCGATACCAACAGTGATCCGGACGGTGTCGATTTCGTTATCCCAGGCAATGATGACGCGATCCGTGCGGTAAAGCTGTACGTGACCGCGGTGGCTGACGCCTGCCTGCAGGGCAGGGCCGATGGCGGTGAAGCCATTCCCACGAAGAACGAGTTTGTGGAAGAGGGCGACACGGTGGAGGCGCAGGCCGATTCCGCAGCTGTGGCGGAGACCGGGGCAGAGCCCAAGGCCACGCCGGATGTGGCGCCAGCAGCGCCGGATGCGGCCCCTGCGGAATAAAGACTTTCACGGCTGGCGAATCAACCAGCGCCAGCGCATCAGCTTTGTAGCCCCGGCGAAACCTGCCGGGGCCTAAACGCCTCTCCGTGTGGGAGCGCGCGGAAACAGATTCAGGAGGTTTGGGAATGTCCGCAGCACAGGTAAAAGAATTACGTGAGCGCACGGGTCTGGGTCTGCTCGAGTGTAAAAAGGCACTCGCGGCGGCCGACGGCGATATCGAAAAGGCGATAGAGGAACTGCGCAAGTCGAGCGGTATGAAGGCAGCTAAAAAAGCAGGACGTACGGCCGCGGACGGCGTGGTAACCGCTCGCATCGCCGATGACGGCAGCTACGGCGTGCTGGTCGAGGTGAACAGCGAGACGGATTTCGTGGCGCGCGATGACAACTTTCTCGGGTTTGTAGATGCAGTGGTAGGCGCTGCCTTCGACAAGCGTGAAACCGACGTGCAGGCGCTAATGGCCGGCGAGCTGGAATCCGCGCGCGAAGCGCTGGTACAGAAGATCGGCGAGAATATCTCAGTGCGCCGGGTGCAGCTCATGACCGCCGACACAGGGGTCGTCGGTGCCTATGTGCACGGCAATAATCGCATCGCCGTGCTGGTTGCACTCAAGCAGGGCGACCAGGACCTCGCACGCGATGTGGCCATGCATGTGGCAGCGGTCAATCCCCAGGTGGTGTCCCCGGATGACATGCCGGCCGAGGTGATAGAGAAAGAGAAGGAGATTTTTACCGCGCAGGCGCAGGATTCCGGAAAACCTGCGGAGATCATCGACAAGATGATCGGCGGCCGGATCAAGAAATTCCTGGCCGAGAACAGCCTTCTCGAGCAGGCCTTTGTGAAGGATCCAGAGGTGACGGTCGGCAAGCTGGTCGCCCGCTCCGGCGCGCAGGTGAGCGCATTCTGTCGCTTTGAAGTTGGCGAGGGGATCACCGTGGAAAAGGTGGATTTCGCATCGGAGGTGGCCGCCCAGCTCAACGGCTGAGGCGCGGTGCAGACCGGGAAACGGGGCATATGCCCCGTTTTTTGTGCCCGGGGATTACAGTTCCCCGCGAGCCCTGGGCGCACCGGGCGCAGCCGTGCAGTAAATACCGGGCGATGCCACTAGGGGCGCAAGCCGTTGTCCTGTAACATACGCACCAGTTTTCTGGAGGGGGTTGCATGTCCAAGGCTGCCGGCGACAAGAAGTACAAACGCATCTTGCTCAAGCTCAGCGGCGAGGCCCTGACTGGCAGCGAAAACTTTGGCATCGACCCCCGAATCCTCGATTCAATGGCGCTCGCCATCGGTCAGCTCGTGGGTATCGGCGTTCAGGTAGGGCTCGTAGTGGGGGGTGGCAATCTGTTTCGTGGCTCGGCGCTGCAGGCGGCCGGGCTGGACCGGGTAACGGGTGATCACATGGGCATGCTTGCCACGGTGATGAATGCACTCGCCATGCGCGATGCCCTGGAGCGCTCCAATATCTCCACCCAGGTCATGTCGGCCATTCCCATGAGTGGCGTAGTGGACCATTACGATCGCCGCAAGGCAATTCGCGCACTGATGAACGGCGATGTGGTGATTTTCGCCGCCGGTACCGGCAACCCGTTTTTTACCACGGATTCCTCAGCCTGCCTGAGAGGCATCGAGATCGGTGCGGAAGTTGTATTGAAAGCCACCAAGGTGGATGGTGTTTATTCCGCAGATCCGATGAAGGTGCCCGAGGCGGTGCGTTATGAGCGACTGACCTACGACGAAGTTCTGGACAAAAAACTTGAAGTGATGGATCTGACCGCCATCTGTCTCTGCCGGGACCATGGCATGCCCGTGCGCGTATTCGAGATGGAAAAGCCCGGAGCACTGCTGAATATCGTTCGCGGCGGGATCGAAGGGACGTTGATAGAATAAAGTAGCCAGCGGAGGCGCAGCACCATGATTAACGATATTACCGATGAAGCCCGCCAGCGCATGGAAAAAAGCGTGGAGGCTCTGGCGCATAATTTTAACAAGATTCGCACCGGGCGGGCGCACCCAAGCCTGCTGGACGGATTGAAAGTCGAGTATTACGGCGCGGACACGCCCCTCAACCAGCTGGCGAATATCAATGTTGAAGACGCGCGCACGCTGTCGCTGACCGTCTGGGACAAATCCATGATCTCGCATGTAGAGAAGGCTATCTACAAGTCGGACCTGGGCCTGAACCCGTCTACCGCCGGGGAAGTCATACGCATACCCATGCCGATGCTGACCGAGGAAACCCGCAAGGGATTCACGCGCCAGGCTCGCACCGAAGCAGAGGCGGCGCGCGTATCGGTGCGCAATGCCCGACGCGATGCCATGGCCATGTTGAAGGAGCTGGTGAAAGACAAGGAAATCAGCGAGGACGATGAGCGGCGCGGGCAGGAAGATGTGCAGAAGCTGACAGACGGCTTCGTCGCCCGCATAGAGAAAATGCTGGCCGGTAAAGAAGCCGACCTGATGGAAATCTGACCCGCCCGTGTCTGAGCGCTCCAGTGTTTTACGGCCCGCGGCGGAGAAGCTCGTACCCCGCCACGTGGCAATGATCATGGATGGCAACAATCGCTGGGCCAAGCGACATGGCGTGCCCGGCCCGGCAGGGCATCGCGCCGGCGTTGAGGCTGTGCGTGGCGTGCTGCGCGCCTGCAGGCACCACGGTGTCGAGGTGCTGACACTGTTCGCGTTCAGTAGCGAGAACTGGGGCAGGCCGGTGCCGGAAGTGCGCGCGCTTCTGGCCCTTTTGTCCCGCTATTTGCGCAATGAAGTGCGCGATCTGCACAAAGACGGTATTCGCCTGCGCTTCATCGGCGAACGCGGTCGTTTCAGTCGCCGGTTGCAAAAGCTGATGCACCAGGCTGAAAATCTCACGCGCAACAACTCCGTCGCAACCATGGTAATTGCTGTCGACTACGGCGGGCAGTGGGATATCGCGCAGGCGGCGCGACAACTGGCTGAAAAGGTGATGGCCGGGGAGCTGCAACTGCAGGACATCAACGCCGAGGCGATTGAGCAGCGAATCTCCACTGCCGACCTGCCCGCGCCGGATCTGTGTATCCGCACCGGTGGCGATGCCCGCATCAGCAACTTCATGCTCTGGCAGTTCGCCTACAGCGAGCTGTATTTTACCGAGACGCTATGGCCGGACTTTGGCGAGCTGGAATTTGCACGCGCGCTGGAGGATTACAGCCGGCGCGAGAGACGCTTTGGTCAGCGCGCACCCGACGGCATCGTGGCGGGCGGTGACCAGAATGCTTAGGCAGCGCGTAATTACCGCTCTGGTTATGGCGGGCCTGTTCCTGGCGGGTCTGGCCCTGCTCTCCCTGCCGGCGCTGGCGCTGCTGTTCGGGATGCTGGTTGCTCTCGGGGCATGGGAATGGTCGCGCCTTGCGGGCTGGCAATCGCGGAGTGCGCGGGTCGTCTATGTGCTGCTGCTTGGCGCGCTGCTCGGCGGGCTGTATCACTATTGTGAGCTGGCAGATATGCCGCAACGGGAGCGCGTGCAGCCTTTTCTCGGGCTGGCCTGTCTCTGGTGGTCGTTTGCCCTGCTTTGGGTAAAAGGCTATCCGAACAGCGCGGTTATCTGGCGCAGTGCCGCCATGCGCAGCCTGATGGGCTTATTGTTGCTGGCACCCGCCTGGCTCTCCGCCGTCTACCTGCTCAGTTTCGCTCCGCGGGGTTTACTGCTGGTGGTACTGGTGCTGATTGTAGCAATGGCAGATATCGGCGCCTATTTCACCGGCAGATCTCTCGGCCGTCACCAGCTCGCGTCCGCGGTTAGCCCGAAGAAAACCTGGGAGGGTTTCTGGGGTGGCATTGCCGCCTGCGCCTTGCTGGCAGTGATACTCTGGCTTCTGCAGCCAGACCAGAATGCGCATATCGGCCTGGGGTCCATGCTCGCTGTCACCCTGGCCACCGCGCTGGCATCCGTGGTCGGCGATCTCACGGTAAGCATGGTGAAACGCGAAAGTGGCGTAAAAGACAGTGGCAGCCTGCTGCCCGGTCACGGCGGCATCCTGGACAGGCTTGACAGCCTCAGCAGCGCTGCGCCCGTGTTCACGCTCGGCCTGCTGCTGGCGGGGTGGTAAGGCATGTCCATGCGTCGGGTCAGTGTGCTGGGGTCTACCGGCTCTATTGGTGAGAGCACGCTGGATGTGTTGCGCCGCCATGGCGATCGCTATCGGGTACACGCACTTGCGGCAAACCGTTCGGTGGACGCCCTGCTGGCGCAGTGCATTGAGTTCCGGCCAACGCTGGCGGTGATGATGGATGCCGATGCGGCCAGTGAACTGGCGGCGCGCTTACCCGCAGATGGCGTGACTCGCGTGGAACACGGCGAGGCGGCCCTGGCCGAGGCAGCGGCGGGAGAGCAGGTCGATGTGGTGATGGCCGCAATTGTCGGCGCGGCGGGGCTGCCTTCCACGCTCGCGGCGGCGCGTGCGGGCAAAACCGTGTTGCTCGCAAACAAGGAATCGCTGGTGATGGCGGGCCATCTTTTGATGCAGGCCGTGCAGGATTCCGGCGGAACCTTGCTGCCTATCGACAGCGAACACAATGCGATATTCCAGTGCCTGCCGGTGGATTCGACCGGCAAACCCGGCAAGCGCGGTGTCAGCAGGGTATTGCTGACCGCGTCTGGAGGGCCGTTTCGAAACTGGACCATGGAACAGATGCGCGCCGCAAGCCCCGCACAGGCCTGCGCCCATCCCAACTGGGACATGGGGCGCAAGATATCTGTCGATTCCGCAACGCTGATGAACAAGGGGCTGGAGTTCATAGAGGCATGCTGGCTGTTTGATCTCGTCCCCCAGCAGGTGGATGTTGTCGTGCATCCGCAGAGTATTATTCATTCAATGGTTCAGTATGTGGACGGGTCCGTGCTGGCGCAGCTGGGCAACCCCGATATGCGCACGCCAATCGCCTACGGCCTCGGCTGGCCCGAGCGGCTGGATTCCGGTGTGGCGCCCCTGGATCTGGTGGCGGCCGCGAGGCTGGATTTTGCCGCGCCGGATGAAGCGCGTTTTCCCTGCCTGCGGCTGGCGCGCGAAGCGGTCGCTGTGGGCGGCACCGCGATGGCGATATGCAATGCCGCGAATGAGGTTGCAGTGGCGGCGTTCCTGGCGGAGGATATCCGCTTTACCGAGATTCCGGTGGTGATCGAAGCGACGCTGGAACGTGTCACCGCCGTTGAACCCACCGATCTCTCGGTGGTCGAACTGGCAGATACGATGGCGCGTGAATGCGCGGCTGGCCAGTTGGCAGATATGCGTCCTAGCCTGCGCCCGGCGGAGCAACATTGATGGAACTCCTCTATACAATTCTTCTCACCCTTGCCACGCTCGCTGTGCTGGTGGCGATCCACGAGTACGGCCATTTCTGGGTGGCGCGGCGTTGCGGCGTGCATGTAGAGCGTTTCTCCATCGGTTTTGGCAAGGTATTGTTCAGCTGGCGTGACGGCCGCGATACCGAATACTGCATCGCCGCAATTCCGCTCGGCGGCTATGTGAAGATGCTCGGTGAACAGGATGGCGACGTGCCATCGGCACAGGCGCACATGGCGTTCAACCGCAAGCCTGTACTCCAGCGCATTGCCATCGTCAGCGCCGGCCCGCTGGCCAATCTCGCGCTGGCAGTGGTGGCGTTCTGGGCACTTTTCTTCGCCGGCGAGTCGGGCTATGTACCGATTGTCGACAAGGTGGAGTCGCGTTCCGTGGCTGAAGTGGCCGGGCTTGAGCCCGGTCAGGAGATCGTCGCCGTAGACGGTAGCCCGACGCCCACCTGGCAGGCCCTGAATTTCCGTCTGCTGGATCGCATTGGCGATACCGGCAGTATGCAGTTCACGACGAAATACCCCGACTCCGACATGCTGTATGAATCCGAGGCCCATATCGAGCGCTGGTTGTCGGATCAGGAGCAGCCCGACCTGCTCGGCGGCCTCGGCGTGACCCTGTACACGCCGGAAGTGCCCCCGATAGTGAGCGAAGTGGTCTCCGGCAGTCCGGCTGCCGAGGCGGGTCTGCAGCCCGGTGACCGGGTGCTCACCGCCAACGGCGTGGCGATGCCCCTGTGGGCCGACTGGGTGGAGTACGTGCGCGCGCGGCCGGCGGAGGCCATAGAACTGACATTGTTGCGTAATGGCGAAGAGCTCAGCGCGGTCATCCTGCCAGAGCGGGTCATCGGCGAGAACGGCGATGCCTATGGACGCGTCGGCGTCGCGGTGTCGATTCCGGAGATGCCACCCCACATGGTGCGCAATTTTCAGCGCGGGCCGCTGGAGTCGCTGGGGGCCGCCTTCACGCGTACCGGAGATTTGACCATCTTCACCCTGAAGTCTATTCAGAAAATGCTGACAGGCCTGATTTCACCCAGCAACCTGAGCGGCCCCATCACCATTGCCAAGGTGGCGACAGCCTCGGCCAAATCCGGTCTCGAGTCGTATATTGGTTTCCTCGCCCTGCTCAGCGTGAGCCTCGGCGTACTGAATTTGCTGCCCATACCAGTGCTGGATGGCGGGCACCTGCTGTTTTATACCATTGAGCTATTGGCTGGACGCCCCGTACCTGAGAAAATACAGGCGCTGGGCTATCAACTGGGGCTGGTTATGGTCCTGGGGATCATGCTGCTGGCTATTTATAACGATATCGTTCGCCTGTAGTGGCGGCCCGGTGGCACAATCGTCGGGGGCCTGGAGTTGGTGGCCCCTGAACACAACACAGTGGCTTTGATAATAACCCGTAAATGGAGATGTCCTGCCCGGTCCGGGCGGTCGATTGAATGTTGATATCACGTATGCCCAAATGGCTGGCCCTGGCGCTGTTGCTGCTGGTTCCTGTGGCCCTGGCCCAGAACGAGACATTCATCATTTCCGATATTCGTGTGGAGGGCCTGCAGCGCATCTCCGCGGGGAGTGTGTTTGCCGCCCTCCCGGTAGGTGTCGGCGACATCATTGATGCGCGCGTGGTTCGCGAGGCCGCGCGCAGTCTGTTCGCCACCGGCAACTTCGACGACATCCGGCTCGGGCGGGACGGTAACGTGCTGGTGGTGATGGTGGTGGAGCGGCCCAGCATTACGGAGATCAATATTGAAGGTAATAAAGCCATCGAGACAGAAGCTCTGCTGGATGGCCTGAAGGGCGCCGGTCTGTCCGTGGGCCAGGTATTCCAGCGCTCCACGCTGGAAGGCATGCAACTGGAACTACAGCGGCAGTATGTACAGCAGGGGCGCTACGACGCCAATATAGAAACCGAAGTGATTCCCGAGCCCCGCAACCGCGTTACCGTGAACATCGATGTGGACGAGGGCACGGTCGCCGCGATCAAGCACGTCAATGTCGTTGGCAACGAGGTGTTCAGCGACGAGGAACTCACCGATCTGTTCGAGTTGAAAACCACGGGCTGGTTTTCATTCTTCACCAATGATGACAAGTACTCGCGGGAAAAGCTCAGCGGAGATCTTGAAAGCCTGTCCTCCTATTACCTGGATCGTGGTTACCTGCAGTTTCGAATCGATTCCACGCAGGTTTCTGTTTCACCGGACAAGAAGGCGGTTTATATAACCGCCAACGTCAGCGAGGGCGAGAAATTTACCGTCAGCTCGGTGGATCTGTCCGGCGACCTGGTGCTGCCGGAGGAAGACCTGCAGCGCTTTTTGCTGGTGTCTGAAGGGCAGACCTTCTCGCAGCAGATGGTCACTTCCACCGAGGAATTCATTACGCGGCGGCTTGGCAACGAGGGCTACAACTTCGCCAAAGTCACCGGCATTCCCGAGATAGATGAAGACAACAACAGTGTTGCATTGAAGTTTTTTGTCGATCCCGGCAAGCGAACCTACGTGCGGCGCATCAACTTCAAGGGCAACCTGAAAACAGTCGACGATGTGCTGCGGCGTGAGATGCGCCAGATGGAGAGCGCACCGGCTTCGGCGGCTGCGATTGAGTTATCACGGGTGCGTCTTGAGCGATTGGGGTTCTTCAGCAAAGCGAGTGTGGAGACGCCCGAGGTGCCAGGGCACGACGACCTGATCGACGTGGAGTATACCGTTGAGGAGCAATCGTCCGGCAGTATCGGCGCAAGTTTCGGCTTCGCCCAGGACGCCGGTCTGATCCTCGGCCTGAACCTCCAGCAGGATAACTTCCTCGGCACCGGCAAACGCGTGGGGATCGCGCTGAATTCATCAAAATACCAGGATCTCTACAATTTCAGCTACACCAATCCCTACTACACCGAGGATGGCGTGAGCCGCGGCTTCAACCTGTTCTATCGCGCCACCGATCTCGATGAGGTCAACGTGGCGAGCTACAGTACCGACACGCTCGGCGGCGCCATCAATTTTGGCTACCCCATTAAGGAGACAGAACGCCTGGGCTTCAGTTTCGGCGTGTCGAATACCCAGATCAACACCGGGCGTTTCGCCGTGCAGGAGATTCAGGCGAGCCCGCGCCTCGACAGGCGGGCGTTCAACAGCCCCGTGGACAGCTATTACGTCAGCACCCGACAGGAAGACGGTACCTACTCCGGCGTGGAGCAGTTGCTGCCACTTGAATCGCTTCCCCAGGATTTTCTGTCGCCCCCGGAACAGACCGGTTTTCTCGATGAAAATGGCGATGAGTTCCTGAACTGGACGATCACCGCGAGTTGGACGCAGTCGACGCTGAACCGCGGCCGCCTGGCGACACGGGGCGCCTCTCAGTCAGTGGCGCTGGAAGTGTCCATGCCGGCGTCCGACCTTGAGTTCTACAAGCTCACCTATCGGGGCGAAATCTACTATCCGGTGCCGCTACTCGACAGCTGGACGCTGCGCCTGCGCACCGAGCTCGGCTACGGTGACGGCTACGGTGATACCACCGAGCTGCCCTTTTACGAGCACTTCTTTTCCGGCGGTTTCGGCTCGGTGCGCGGCTATGAAAGCAACACCCTCGGCCCGCGCAGTACGCCCGCGGATGAATACTTTGTAGACCAGCCTGTGACCGCCATCGATGATGAGGGGAATGCCACTCAGGTGGGCGGCCCGGATCAGGACGAGGCCGGTTACGTGGCAATCGATGACAAGCTCGTTGTCCAGGGAGTCAGGGACAACCCCGATCCCTTCGGTGGCAACATTCTGCTGGAGGGCAGCGCGGAGCTGTTGTTCCCCCTGCCGTTCATCAAGGATCGCACCCAGCTGCGCTCGGCGTTCTTCCTCGACTGGGGTAACGTGTTCGATGATAACTGCCGGGGCAGCCAGCAAAACTGCTTTGATGTCGACCTCGATGAACTACGCTATTCCGTCGGCGTGGGCCTGACCTGGTACACCGGGTTCGGACCCATGACCTTCAGCCTTGCCAAGCCTCTCAATTCGGGGGAGTTTGACGAGGAGGAAGTGTTCCAGTTTACTCTGGGTCGTGGATTCTGATTTTTATCCAAAAATGGAGTTGATTGTGTCAAAACTAGTGAAAGTAGCGCTCATGGTGTGTGCGATTGCCTTTGCCGTGCCCGGCTGGGCGCAGGGCAAGATCGCGGTAGTCAACCTGGAAGAGGCGATCCTGCAAACGGATCTGGCCCAGAAACGGCTGGGCGAGGTGCGTAGCCAGGAGGACTACAAGCAGGACAAGAAAGAGTACGACAAACTCAAGACGGAGTTTGATGAGCTGCTGGAAAAATTCCAGAAAGACGCGGCAATCATGAGCCAGGAGCAGCAGACGAGTGCGCGCAGCAAGCTCGCCAGCAAACAGGCTGATCTCGAGCACGTTACCGGCAAACTGCAGAAGGCGGAAACCGCCGCTGGCCAGGCGCTGCTGCAGGAAATGGCGCCCCGGGTGCAGGTAGTGCTGAAAGAAATTATCGCCAAGGAAGGTATCGGCCTGTTGCTGCAACGCCAGTCCATTATCCATGCGGATGCCGGCTACAGCATTACGGCGAAAGTCACCGACAAGCTGAACGCCATCATTACGGAATAACCTGCGTGTACACGCTCGGTGAACTGGCGAAGCAACTCGATCTCGTCCTCACCGGTGATGCGCGAACCCAGGTGACGGGCCTGGCCTCCCTGACAGAGGCGGGCCCGGATAAACTGGCATTTCTCAGCCGCGATACCCATCTTCCCCGTCTTGCCGCCACCCGGGCGGCCGCGGTCATTCTTCGCCCCGAGCATGCCGGAGCCTGTCCGGTGGATTGCCTTCTGGCGGAGAACCCCTACCTGGCCTTTGCCCGCGCCACCCGCCTGTTCGATTTTAGGCCCGTGAGCCTGTCCGGGGTGCACCCCGGAGCCTGGGTTGACGCAGATGCCCGCGTGCATCCGGAGGCTTCAGTGGGAGCGTGCGCCGTGGTAGAGGCGGGCGCCGTGGTGGAAGAGGGCGTGGTGCTCGGCCCGGGTGTATACATCGGACAGCACTCGCATGTGGGTGCCGATACGCGAATATTTGCAAATGCCGTGGTCTATCACAATGTGCACATCGGCAGGCGCTGTGTGGTGCATGCGCAGGCCGTGTTGGGCGCCGACGGCTTTGGTTTTGCGCGCGGGCCCGGGGGCTGGGAAAAAATCCATCAGCTCGGCGGTTTGCGCATTGGCGATGGGGTGGAAATTGGCGCGGGTACTACCATTGACCGTGGGACGCTTGAAGACACGCTAATCGAGGATGGTGTGATTATCGACAACCAGGTGCAGGTGGCTCACAACTGTCGCATTGGTCGCGGCACGGCGATAGCCGGCTGTTGCGGGATTGCCGGCAGCAGCATTATCGGCGCGAACTGCACGCTCGCCGGGGGAGTCGGCGTCGTCGGCCACATCGAAATTTGTGATAATGTGCATGTCACGGGGATGACCATGGTGACTCGCTCCATCACGGCGCCCGGTTCCTATTCTTCGGGCACTCCAATGACAGCAACACGCGACTGGAAGCGCAGTGCCGTGCGCTTCACGCAGCTCGATGCGATGCATCGACGACTGACGAGTCTGGAACGGCCATCGCCAGCCGCGCACTCCCGGGAGCCACAGGATCAATGATGGATATCACCGAAATACGCAGACACCTGCCACACCGCTATCCCTTTCTCCTGGTTGACCGGGTGCTGGAAATCGCTCGCGGCGAATCGATACTGGCCTGCAAGAACCTCTCGGTGAATGAACCGTTTTTCCAGGGGCACTTCCCGGACAAGCCCATTTTCCCCGGAGTCTTGCTGATAGAGTCACTCGCGCAAACCGCCGGCATCCTCGGTTTCTACAGCCAGCATAAAACCAATGAAGACGGTTCCACCTACTATCTTGCGGGCGCTGACGACGTGCGCTTCCGGCGGCCTTGTGTGCCGGGTGATCAACTGATGTTGCGGGCGCGCATACTGTCTTCACGTCGCGGCTTGTGGAAGTTTGATGTCAGTGCCGAGGTGGACGGCGAACTCGCGGCGAGTGCCGTCATACTCTGTGCCGATCGTTGATGATCCACCCTCAGGCGATTGTTGACGCGGGCGCAACCCTCGCCGACGGTGTGAGCGTAGGACCCTGGACGCTCATCGGCCCGGATGTGGATATCGGGCCGGGCTGCGTGATCGGGCCGCACGTGGTGATTCGCGGCCCCACGCGCATTGGCGCGAACAATCGCATCTACCAGTTTTCCTCAATCGGCGAAGATACGCCCGACCTCAAGTACCGTAACGAGCCGACCCGGCTGGTGATCGGCGAGCGCAATGTCATTCGTGAGAATGTGACCATCCATCGCGGCACCGTGCAGGGGCGCGAGGAGACCAGCGTGGGCAATCACAACCTCATCATGGCCTATGTGCACATCGGGC
Organism: uncultured Halieaceae bacterium; assembly: GCA_963976655.1. Taxonomy (GTDB): domain Bacteria; phylum Pseudomonadota; class Gammaproteobacteria; order Pseudomonadales; family Halieaceae; genus Marimicrobium. The sequence goes on along the minus strand of CAXBLB010000004.1, from coordinate 200,805 downwards.
ACGACAGCGTCGTGGGCGACCACACTGTGCTGGTGAACAATTCCGCGCTGGCCGGTCATGTGCGGGTGGGCGACTGGGCGATCCTCAGTGGCTACACCCTCGTGCACCAGTTCTGTCAGATAGGCGCGCACAGCTTTTCCGGGATGGGCAGCGCCATCGGCAAGGACGTACCGGCCTATGTCACGGTGGCCGGAGCGCCGGCGCAGCCGAAATCGATCAATCTTGAAGGGCTGCGGCGGCGCGGCTTCTCAACCGAGGGGATTGGTCAGCTCAGGCGGGCCTTTCGCGTTGTCTACCGCGAGGGCCTGACGCTGGACCTGGCCCTGAAGCGCCTCGAATCCATGCTCGAAAAGACGCCGGAACTGGTTGTGTTCATCGATTCCATCCGGGCGTCGGAGCGGGGTATCGTGCGCTGATGGGATCCGCGTTGCGTCTCGGGGTGGTAGCAGGCGAGGCTTCGGGCGATCTGCTCGGCGCCCGCGTTCTGGATGCCCTCAGGGCGCGCTGTGGCGAGCTGGTCGTGGAGGGTGTGGGCGGTCGCGAAATGGCGGCTCGCGGTGTCAGCAGCCTGTACCCCGTCGAACGGCTGGCGGTGATGGGGCTGGCCGAGCCGTTGCGCCGCCTGCCGGAACTGATCCGCCTTCGGCGCCGTCTGGCGCGGCATTTTCTCGACAACCCGCCAGACCTGTTCCTGGGTATCGATTCGCCCGATTTCAATCTGCCGCTGGCGCGCCGGCTGCGCGCTGCGGGCGTTGCCACGGCGCACCTGGTGAGTCCTTCGGTGTGGGCCTGGCGGGCAGGTCGGCTGAAGAGTATCGGCAAGGCGGTAGACCTGATGCTTTGCCTGTTCCCGTTCGAACCGGAACTCTACCGTGCGCGCGGTATCGCGGCCGAGTGTGTCGGTCATCCGCTGGCCACGGAACTGGCTGATACGCCGGACCAGCGGGCAGCCCGGGAGGCCCTGCAGATGCAGCCTCCAGTGGCGGCGAACGCGCCCCTGCTCGCGCTGCTGCCGGGTAGCCGGGTCAGCGAGATTACCGCGCTGGCGCCGGTATTTCTGCAGGTCGCGGCACAGCTCTCGCAGGAGAGGCCGGAGCTGGTTTGTGTGCTCCCCGTCGCCTCGGATGCCTGCCGCGATGCGCTCACACCCCTCCTGCGCGAGTACCCCGCGCTTCGCCTGCACCTGATCGAGGGGCGTTCAGCCGAGGTGCTGGCAGCTGCGGACGCGGCGCTGGTGACATCCGGCACGGCCACCCTGGAGGCGATGTTGCTCCGGCGGCCCATGGTGGTGGCCTGGCGCACAGGAGCGCTGTCATGGTGGCTGCTCTCGCGCATGGTGCGCACGCCGCACGTGGCGCTGCCCAATATCCTGGCCGGCCGCGCCGTGGTACCGGAATATCTGCAACAGGCGGCAACGGCAGAAAACCTGCTTGGCGCACTGCGGCCCCTGTTGTTCGAGCCAGCGGAGCAGGCACGCTGTCGCGAGGAGTTCAGTGCCCTGCGCGGACCGCTGGCGCTGGACTTTGGGCGCGAATGCAGTGAAGCTTTGCTGAAGCTCGCGAGTGGTGGCAGGGGGGCAGGGCATGCAGCTGTTTGAGGTGGATTTCCATGGCCCGGGCATTGCGGGTGTCGACGAGGTCGGACGCGGCCCGCTGGCGGGCGATGTGGTGGCGGCCGCGGTGATTCTGGATGTCGGCAGGCCGATCACGGGACTGCGGGATTCCAAGAAGCTCACTGCGGGGCGTCGCGAGACCCTCGCCAACACAATACGCCAGCAGGCACTCGCCTGGGCCGTGGGGCGCGCCAGCGTTGCCGAGATCGATAGCATGAACATCCTCGAGGCTTCGCTGCTGGCGATGCGCCGGGCGGTCGAGGCCCTCAATCCACAGCCTGGATTCGTACTGGTAGATGGCAATCGACTGCCGCGCTGGCCCTATGCCTCCGAGCCGGTGATAGGCGGTGACGACCGGGTGCCGGCCATCGCCGCCGCGTCAATTCTGGCGAAGGTGCAGCGCGACGCCGAGCTGGTAGAGCTCGAGCAGCTGTATCCAGGTTATGGCTTCGCGCAGCACAAGGGATATTCCACCCCTCAGCACCTGACTGCGCTGCGCAGCCTCGGGGCAACGCCTGTCCATCGCCGCAGTTTCCGGCCGGTGCGGGATATTCTCTAGCGCGGCACCTTGCGCCTGTATGCCTGATTGCGCGACATAAAAAGTAAACCGCCGGGCAAAAATCCCCCGCGATGCTGCCGCGCCGATTCGATCCAGAGTACACTCGTGGCATGACCCAGTTTGTTCACCTGCGCCTGCACACGGAATACTCCATCGTCGATGGTCTGGTGCGTATCAAGCCGCTGATGGCGCGCGTGGCGGAGCTCGCAATGCCCGCCGTTGCGATCACCGATGTGTGCAATTTCTATGGTTTGATCAAGGCCCACAAGGCGGCGATCGATGCCGGTGTACAGCCCATTATCGGTGCCGATCTGCGCGTGCTGGAGGACGATGACCCGGACAAGGTCTATCCGCTCTGTCTGTTGGCCATGAATGCCACTGGTTATCGTAACCTGACTCTGCTGATCTCCAGAGCCTATACCGAGGGCCAGCAACTCGGTGTGCCGCGTGTGCGCAAGGCCTGGCTGGAGGAGTGTCGTGACGGGTTGATCGCGCTGTCCTGCGGCGCTGCCGGCGATGTCGGGCAGGCGCTGCTGGCCGAGCGCGTGGAACTCGCCGAGCAGCGTGCGCGCTTCTGGATGGACCTGTACCCGCAGGGCTTCTATCTGGAATTGCATCGCACCGGCCGCGAGGGCGACGAATCCCACCTGCACGCGGCGGTCGCACTGGCCGATTCCCTGCAGTGCCCGGTGGTTGCCACCAACGATGTGCGCTTCCTCTCGGCTGAGGAGTTTGAAGCACACGAGGCCAGGGTGTGTATTGGCGAGGGCCGAATTCTCGATGACCCCCGCAGGGCGCGTGCGTACACCGAACAGCAGTATCTGCGTTCGCCCGCGGAAATGGCAGAGTTGTTCGCCGACATTCCCGAGGCGCTGCAGAACTCCGTGGAAATCGCGCGGCGCTGCAGCGTCGTGCTGGAGCTGGGCAAACCCTACCTGCCGGAGTACCCGGTGCCACGGGGTTTGAGCATGGACGCTTACTTTCGCCAGCTCTCCCACGAGGGGCTGGATCGACGCCTGGCCGCACTGTTCGATGTGCAGTCGCCGGACTTCGCGGAGCGCCAGAAAACCTACCGCGAGCGCCTCGAATTCGAGCTGGATACCATCATCCAGATGGGTTTTCCCGGGTACTTTCTCATTGTGATGGACTTCATCCACTGGGCGAAGCAGCACGCGATTCCGGTCGGACCGGGGCGCGGCTCGGGCGCGGGTTCGCTGGTGGCTTATGCGCTGGAAATTACCGACCTCGATCCGCTTGCCTACGATCTGCTGTTCGAGAGATTCCTCAACCCGGAGCGTGTCTCCATGCCGGATTTCGATGTCGATTTCTGCATGGAGCGCCGCGATGAGGTGATTGATTATGTAGCGGACGCCTATGGCCGCGAGGCGGTGTCCCAGATCATCACCTTCGGCACCATGGCGGCCAAGGCGGTGGTGCGCGACGTTGCCCGGGTGCAGGGCAAATCCTATGGCCTGGCCGACAAACTGTCGAAGATGATTCCCTTTGAAGTCGGCATGACGCTGCAGAAGGCGCTTGAGCAGGAAGCGCCATTGCGGGAATTTCTCGAAGAGGATGCTCAGGCCCAGGAAATATGGGACATGGCGGTACAACTCGAGGGCATCACGCGCGGGGTCGGCAAGCATGCCGGCGGCGTGGTGATTGCGCCTTCGCGGCTGACTGATTTTGCGCCGCTGTATTGCGACGATAGCGGCGGCGGTCTCGTCACCCAGTACGACAAAGGCGACGTGGAAGATGCCGGCCTGGTGAAGTTCGATTTCCTCGGTCTGCGTACGCTGACGATCATTGACTGGGCGGTGAAGATGATCGACGAAGCGCGCGAGGCCAGCGGCGAAGCACCGCTGGATATCGATGCCCTGCCGCTGAATGACTCCGCCAGCTTCGACCTGCTCAAATCCGGCAACACCACGGCGGTGTTCCAGCTCGAATCCCGCGGCATGAAGGAACTGATCAAGGATCTGCGGCCGGACTGCTTTGAAGATATCGTGGCCCTGGTGGCCCTTTTCCGGCCCGGTCCGCTGCAATCCGGCATGGTTGAGAATTTCATCAATCGCAAACACGGGCGGGAGGCGATCTCCTACCCGGACGCCCAGTACCAGCATGTGCTGCTCAAGCCCATCCTGGAGCCGACCTACGGCATCATTCTTTATCAGGAACAGGTGATGCAGATCGCCCAGGTGCTGGCGGGCTATACGCTGGGTGAGGCAGATTTGCTGCGTCGCGCCATGGGCAAGAAGAAGCCGGAAGAAATGGCCCAGCAGCGCGAGGTCTTCCAGAACGGTGCACAGGCGCAGGGCGTGGACGCCAACCTGGCGGTGAAGATTTTTGACCTCGTGGAGAAGTTCGCAGGCTACGGCTTCAATAAATCCCACTCGGCCGCCTACGCGCTGGTGTCTTACCAGACGGCCTGGCTGAAAGCCCACTACCCGGCGCAGTTCATGGCTGCGGTGATGAGTTCTGAACTCGACAATACCGACAAGATCGTGCTGTTCGTGGACGAGTGCAAGCGGATGGCACTGTCGCTGAGGCTGCCCGACGTAAACGCCGGGCGCTATATGTTCACGGTGAGCGCGCAAAACGACATTATCTACGGGCTGGGCGCCATCAAGGGTTTGGGTGAAGGCCCGGTACAGAGCATTCTCGGCGCACGGGAAAGTGGCGGTCCTTTCAGCGACCTGTTCGATTTTTGCGCGCGCACCGATCCACGCAAGGTGAACCGCCGGGCGATAGAAGCACTGATCCGCTCCGGCGCCTTTGACTCCCTTGGCACAGAGCGCTGGATACTCATGGCCGCGCTTGAAGACGCCATTAAAACTGCCGAGCAGAACGCAGCCAACAGGGACAGCGGCATGGCGGATCTTTTCGGGGATGTTATGCCCGGCCCCGCAGCCGACTCGAGCGACCCTTACGTGCGCTTCCGACACGCGCAACCGTGGTCCGACAGGGAGCGTCTCGGCGGTGAGCGCGATACCCTGGGCCTGTACATTTCCGGCCACCCGATTGACGAGTATCAGGATGAAGTGCGGCGCTTTGCGCCCAACCGTATCTCGGAGTTACGGGATGACCGCAATGCCGCGCAGGTGATTGTCGGCCTGATTATGGAAACGCGTACGATGAATACCCAGCGCGGCACCATGGGTGTGATGAAGCTGGACGACAGCAGCGGTCAGATCGAGGTCACTCTGTTCTCGGAGGCGTTTGCCCAGTACCGGGAGTTGATGCTCAAAGGTACGATCGTGATTGCGGAAGGGCGTATATCAGTGAGCGACAAAACGCAGAAACTGGAAATGCGCGCCAATAGCCTGCGCAGCCTGGAACAGGCGCGCCAGAACTATGCGCAGGACCTGACCATCGAGGTCAACGCGGAGCTGGTGGACGAACAGTTCACCGCAACGCTGGAGAGAACCCTCGCAAGCGCCTGTGGCGGGAACTGCCCGGTGTCGCTGCTGTACCGGCAGCCGCACAATCTGGCGCGCATCAGGCTGGGGTCCCGCTGGCAGGTGGTCCCCAGCGACGATCTGTTGCAGGAACTGCGCAGCGTGGTCGGTGCCGAGCGTGTGTTTCTGCAGTATCAATGACCGCTGCGGTGCAGCCGTCACAATCCACGCAACAACAATCCCATATAAGGAGACAGCATGTTACTCAAGGATAAAGTCGTCATCGTGTCGGGCATCGGCCCCGGGCTGGGACAGGAACTGTCCACACTGGCTGCGAAGGAGGGCGCCTCGGCGGTGGTGCTGGCGGCGCGCACGGTAGAGAAACTCGATACGGCGGAAGAGGAAATCAACGCGCTCGGGCTGGGTACCGCGGTGCTCAAGATGCCCACTGATATTTCCGATCAGGCGCAGTGCCAGGCACTCGCCGATGCGGCCGCCGAGCGTTTTGGTCGCATCGATGTGCTGTTTAACTCCGCCTATGATCCCGGCTCTTTCGAACCGATTGAATCCGCGGATATGGACGGTTGGCGCCGGGCCATGGACGTCAACTTTTTTGGCACCATGCATCTCACCCAGGCCTGTGTGCCGCACATGAAAAAGAGCGGCGGCTCGATCGTGATGATTGCCACCATGGTGGAGCACAAGCCGCTTGCCACCCAGGGTGGCTATGGCTCCTCGAAGTCTGCGCTGCGCTGCGCGACCAAGCATCTTGCCCTGGAACTGGGCAAGTACAATATCCGTGTCAACAGTGTGCACATGGGCTGGATGTGGGGTCCGAGCGTGGAGGGCTACTTCAAGTGGCAAGCCCAGGCCACGGGCAAGAGCCAGGAAGCGCTTATCGCGGAGGTTGCCGGGAATATCCCGCTGGGCGTCATCCCCGACGACGGTGATTGTGCACGCGCGGCGCTGTTTTTCGGTTCTGACTACTCCACGGTAGTGACGGGTGCCTCGCTGGATGTTAACGGTGGAGAGTACATGCCCATCTAGCATCAGCTTTTTTGCAAGAGTGCCCGATCAATTCACAAGCCGCGTCATCCTTAAGGAGGGGCTGAACATGCCTGATACGGACAAGATCGAAGCGGCGGTATTTCGCCGCCTGCTGGAACATCTGGATAACCGCCGTGACGTGCAGAACATCGAGCTGATGAACCTCGCCGGTTTCTGCCGCAACTGCCTTTCGAAATGGTACGTGGCGGCCGCCGGCGAGCAGGGCGTGGACGTCGACTACGAAGCGGCCCGTGAACGTATCTACGGCATGCCCTACAGCGAGTGGAAGGAAAAGTACCAGACGCCCGCTACGCCTGAGCAACGCGCCGCCTTTGACAAAGACGGCGCGAAGTAAGGCTGCCCGGTATCGCTCAGGACTGCATGTTCTCGGGCCCCCAGTAGGCCTTCATGCTCTTGACCTTGCCCTCGGCGTTGAATTCAAACACGTCGATGATGTCGACGAGCATGTCGCCCATGCTTACCTGAAACGGAAACGCCACGGCGTTGCCCGCGCAGCGAGGCACACCAGTGAGTTGCAGTTTTGCACCTGAGCCAAGGGCGCCCTCATAAAAGCCGCAGATAGCGTCCATGCCGGTGTGCAGGTCCGTGCCCACCGGGTCTTCGACGGTGGCGTCATCGGCGTACATGGAGCGGATAATGTCCATGTCCTGCTTGTCGAAGGCCTCGACGTACCTGTGAACCATCGCGATTTTGTCCTTTGCATCCATGTCTGTCTCTCCTTTCAGTAGCCACTCAGCGTGGCATAACGGTCTTTGTGAAAGCCGGTGTCGCCCAGTATCTGCATGGCTACCCGGGCACGCTTGAGAAAAAAGCCGATCTCCAGTTCATCGGTAACGCCGATGCCGCCGTGCATCTGCACCGCCTCGTTGCTTGTGAGCTTGACCAGTTCGTTGAGCTGCGCCTTGGCGAGACTGGCGAGCATTGGCAGTTGTTCCGGTGTGTCATCCACCGTGCTCAGGGCCTGCAGCAGCACCGAGCGACAGAGTTCGATTTCCGCCTGCATGTGCGCGGCGCGATGTTGCAGCGCCTGGAAGCTGCCAATGAGTGCGCCAAACTGCTCGCGCTGTTTGAGGTAGGCAACGGTGCGCTCAAAGCACTCCATGGACAGGCCGAGCATTTCCGCGGCAAGGGCAACGCGGCCACGGTCCAGTACAGGCTCGAGAATCGTCCAGCCCTCGCCTTCACTGCCAATCAGGGCCTGCGCGGGCACCGTCACGTCGCTGAAACTGATATTCGCGGCATTGCGGCTGTCTGCCATCAGGGTGCGCTGCACCGTTACGCCGGGTGCATCGCGGTCCACCAGCAGGAGGCTGATCCCTGCAAGCTCGTCCTGCTCGTTTGCCGTACGCGCAACCACAATAAGTTGCTCGGCGCTGTGCCCGTCCAGTACGAAGGTTTTGCAGCCGTTGATGAGGTACTGTTCGCCCTGCTTCTCGGCGCGAGTGGCAATGCGGGTGGGGCGGTGATGGTGGGATTCCTCCAGTGCCAGTGCGAGGGTCAGGGAGCCGTCGGCAATCGCTGGCAACAGGGAAGCTTTCTGTTCGGCGTTCCCGCCGAGCAGCAGTGTACTGGCGCCGAGCACCGCGGAGGCAAACAGCGGTGACGCGGTTAGCGTGCGGCCGGTTTCCTCCAGCACTACACCGAGCCCTGCAAAGCCGAAATCCAGACCGCCATATTCCTCCGGCAGAATGATGCTGGCCCAGCCCATCTCCGCCATCTGGCGCCATAGCGCCGGGTCATAGCCCAGCGCGTCTTTTATGTCGCGCAGCTGCCTAAGTGCTGCCACCGGCGCCTCGGCAGCCAGAAAACTCTGCGCCGACTCTTTCAGCAATCGCTGCTCTTCATTCAATACCAGTGCCATGCTATCCGGTTCCTATGCCTGCGGCAGTTCGAGTACATTCTTGGCGACAACGTTGAGCTGAATCTCCGACGTGCCGCCGGCGATGGTCAGGGCATAGCTCATGGCCCACAGCCTTGTGGCATCCAGCTCAGACGCGGTGAAGCCTTCACCTTCCCAGCCGACGCCACGGCTGCCCAGGATGGCCAGCAGCAACTCGCTCTTGGTTTTCTCGGCCTCGGTGCCAACGTATTTCATGATCAGGGGCGCTGCGCTGCGCTGACCCGCAACCTTCTCTTCAAAGGTGCGGAAATGCGTCAGGGCGATCGCCTGCATGCGCATGTCGTACTCAACCAGGCGCGCGCGCAACTCGCCATCGGCGATGCGCCCGTCTGCAAATTCCAGGTACTCCTTTGCCGCCACCGCCGGGACCAGCGCCTGGCGGGGTGAATCGCTGCCGATTTCCGACATCAGCTTGCGCTCGTGTACCAGCAGGGCCTTGGCCACGCTCCAGCCCTGATTGAGCTCTCCCACGAGGTTTTCTTTCGGTACTTTCACGTTGTCGAAGAAAGTCTGGCAGAACTCTGATTCACCGCTGATCAGTTCTATCGGCGTTGTACTGACGCCCGGGTCGTCCATATCGATCAGCAGGAAGCTGATACCTTCCTGCTTCTTCACCTCGGTATTGGTGCGTACCAGACAGAAAATCCAGTCGCACTCATCCGCCTTGGTCGTCCAGATCTTGCTGCCGTTGACCAGAAAGTAGTCGCCCTTGTCTTCGGCTTTGCACTGCAGGCTCGCCAGGTCGGAGCCCGAACCGGGCTCGGAATAGCCCTGGCACCAGCGCGTTTCGCCATTGACGATGGCGCGCAGGTGGCGCTCCTTCTGCGCTTCGTTACCGTATTCCAGCAGCGCCGGGCCAAGCATCCACAGCCCCAGGCCAAGCAGTGGCTTGCGTGCGCCGAGGCGTTTCATCTCTTCAGTCAGCACCTTCGCCTGTTGCGCACTGAGCCCGCCGCCGCCGTACTCGGTGGGCCATTCGGGCGCCACCCAGCCTTTGTCGCGCATACGCTCGAACCAGAGTCGTGCGTCGTCGCTGGCGAAACGGCCTGTGCGGCCGCCCCAGTACTGGTCTTCCGGCTGCATGGGCTGGCGTTGGGACGGGGGACAGTTGTCCTCCAGCCACTGGCGCACGGTTTGCCTAAACTGCTCCAGGTCTTCCAATTTTTCGCTCCTGATCGATGCCGTCACGTTTTGCGCAATTGCCCGCGCAGCCTCACTGTGTGCGGAGGGCGTATGATACGGGGCCGCCACGGCCATTTGAAGGATGCATACAATATCGCGGCATGGCATGGCCGCAATGGATCAACATGTCAGCCCGGTGTGGCCAAATGCGACACATGGGCGCGGTGCCGGTTACCGCGCGCGGTTTACTGCCGCGTACCGGCAGGGTTTGACCCTGTGCGCAGAAAGCAGGCATGCTTGCGCGTTTCAAGAGGGTGGGCCGAATGCAACGATTTACCGACAAAGTGGTTATGGTCACAGGCGCGGGTGGAGGAATTGGCCGCGCCAGCGCGCTGCGCATCGCCGCCGAGGGAGGACTGGTATTTTGCGTGGATCTGAATGCCGACGCCATCGATGAAACCGTGTCACGCATTGGCGCGGCAGGTGGCCAGGCAACCGCCCAGGCCTGCGATATCAGCGATGAAAGCAGTGTTCAGGCCTGTGTCGATGCCTGTGTTGCAGCCTACGGCAGCCCCTACGCGCTGATCAATATGGCCGGCATATTGCGCTTCGACGACACCGAGACTCTGGAAACTGCGCACTGGCAGAAAGTCATCGATGTGAATCTCACAGGGACCATGCTGCTCTGCCGTGCGTTGTTGCCGCATCTGGAAAAGACGGGTGGCAGCATCGTCAATGCCGCCTCCACCGCCGCGCTCTCTGGCCTGCCCTGTGGCGTAGCCTATTCAGCCAGTAAGGGCGGCGTGCTGGCAATGACCCGCAGCATCGCCGTGGAATACGGCAAACGCGGTGTGCGGGCCAACTGCATTTGCCCCGGTGATATCAATACGGGCATGACGGAAGGTATAGCGTTTCCGCCGAATATGGATTTCAAGTTGATGCCGCGTATCATGTCGCTGTCGGGCGCCAAGGGGCCCGAAACGGTGGCAGGGTTGATCGCCATGCTGGCCAGCGAGGACGGCATTCACATCACCGGTGAAGATGTGCGCGTGGACGGCGGCACCCTGTCCTGAAGCCCGGGTCTTAAAATCTGCCCTGAAGTTCTGCCCCGACGGCGCGGGCACGCAGACACGCTGAGCAGGTTTTTTATTGCGACTCGACCAGCCGCAGCTTGTACAGGTGCCTGTCCTTGCCGCGCAGGGTTTCCACGCGAATCAGGTCGCCCGGTGCGCGCGCCTCCATGGCGCTGTAGTAATCGTCGTGATTGCGAATCGGCTTGCCGTCGATCGCCGTGATGATGTCGCCGAGTACGACTTCTCCGCGCGCGTTGCGCCACGCACCGCGCATGCCGGCCTCGGCGGCGGGAAGCCCCGGATACACCTGCACCAGCGGCAACCCCTTGATGCGATTTCGTTGTACCCAGCGATCGCTGGCGAGTTCCACGCCGATCACCGGGCGCAACACACGCCCGTAGCTGATGAGCTGCGGCACCACCTCCTTCACTGTATTCACCGGGATTGCGAAACCGATACCGGCGCTTGCCCCCGATGGGCTGTAGATGGCGGTATTGACGCCGATCAGCTGGCCCAGTGAGTTCAGTAGCGGCCCGCCCGAATTGCCGGGATTGATAGCGGCGTCGGTTTGTATCACGCCGTGAATCTTGCGATTGCCCGGTGCGCGAATCTCTCTGCCCAGGGCACTCACGATGCCGGTGGTCAGCGTGGTATCGAGTCCAAAGGGATTGCCTATGGCGAGTACCTTGCGGCCCACGGTGAGTTCGGAGGAGTCTCCCAGCGGCAGGCTGACAAGATTCTTCGGCGGAGGGTCGAGACGCAGCACGGCAAGGTCTTTTTCCGGGGCAACCCCGATCACTTCCGCCGAATGCTCGCTGCGGTCCGCCAGTGTCACAGTGAGTTTGTGCGCGCCGGCTATGACATGAAAGTTGGTGACGATCAGGCCCTGCTCGTCCCAGACGAAACCTGTGCCGCTACCGCGCGGTATCTCGTAGATGTCGAGACTGAACAGGCTGCGTCGGAGGGCGGTATTGGTCACGAAAACCACCGCCGGGCTTGCCTTGCGGAAGATCTCCGTGCTGTTGGCTTCGTCTTCCGTGGCAAAACTCAGGTAATCCGGCGATCGCGCCATCGCCTGAGTGGAGAGCAGTGCCAGCGCGAGCAGGCAGGCAACGAGGCACCTTGTGTACATGCCAGGCATCCGGCTCAGGCACTATCCGCCGCCTGAAAGGCCGCGATAAAGCCCTGTATACGCTTGGCATTGGCGCCGAGATCGCCCTGGCCCACACGCGATACCGAGCGCAGGTCCAGGTAGGCACCCGCGGCGTCGCCACGCACGCGTATCGCAATATCGTCCTTGAACCCCATCAGGGGGGTGGTCTCCACGGCCTCAATCACACCCGCGGCGCGGTCCTGGTGATAGATTTCCCAGCCGAGTCCTTGCGCCACTTCCAGCGCGCGCGAGTAAGCCTCGTCAATCGAGAGAGTCGTGCGCAGCGTGTCCAGCTGCGGATACGCCGCTTCCTGCAGGCGAATCTCTTCTTCGGTGAGCGTCAGCGGGTTGGCGGTATCACCGCGCAATTCGGGCGCCACCACGAAGCCCGGTGGATCCTGCCTGTCGGTCGTGATGTCGTGAATGCGCGGATAGTCGGCGCCGCCCAGCGTGAGAAAAAGCAATGCGATGGTGCCCGGCAGCGTAAACAGCGCCCTGCGCCGGATTGCCGCGCGCCAGGGCGCCATGCGCGGCAGCATCAGGCACACCACGAATACGATAAGCAGGGTGATGCTGCCCAGGCACGCCAGCGCATACAGCAGCAGGCCCTGCTGCCAGGCACCGGAGCGCACTGTCAGTATCGACAGGGGCAGAATGAGAAGCAGGGTGATGGCGAGGTAGCCACACCAGGTGATACTCGAAGGCAGCCGGGCTGGCTGGTTCATGACGCTCACTCCTTGAAGTTCCGGGTACGGGCAAGTCTACTATCGGTGGTTTGCGCTGGCGAGTGTCCGGGTTCTGCGCCTTTTGTCCCTGTGCGGTGGCGGCAGACCCCCAGCGGTTCAACTGGGCAGCCATGCGTAAAATTTAGGCGATGGGCATTTGAGCTGTGGCCGGGCTTCTGCTTAACTGGCGCGCGATCATAAAAGCGCCGCGCGCCGCGCGGCATATACCGGCAAGCGGAGAACGGATCATCATGGGAAGGGTTGAGGGAAAAGTTGCGATTGTGACCGGCGCCGCCAGCGGCATGGGCAAGGCCGATGCGGCACTGCTGGCCGCCGAGGGTGCGAAGGTGGTGCTGGCCGATCTGAACGAAGCCGATGGCGAGGCAGCCGCGGCATCGATTGGCGCCAATGCGATGTTCCTGCGTTTGAACGTCACAGACGAGGACAACTGGAAAGCAGTGATTGAAAAAACCGTTGAGACCTTTGGCAGGCTCGATATTCTTGTGAATAACGCCGGCATGATCAGTCTGGGTAATGTGGTCGAAACAACGCTGGAGGACTTCCGGCGCGTAAACGCGGTGAATAGCGAAGGCGTATTCCTGGGCTGCAAACACGCGATTCCCGCGATGGCGAAATCCGGTGGTGGTTCCATTGTGAACATGTCATCCGTGGCCGCCATCCACGGCCAGTCTTTCGTGGCAGCCTATTCCGCCAGCAAGGGTTCGGTACGCGCCCTCACCAAGAGCGTCGCCATGTACTGCAAGGAGCAGAAAAACGGCGTGCGCTGCAACTCGGTGCATCCGGACGGTGTAAAAACGCCGATGGTGGTCAAGGTAGCGCTGGGCAAGGATGTTGCCACTGCCGAGGACCTCGAGAAGGTCGGCGCGTTCGGTAACATGTGCGACCCGGAAGACGTTGCGAATATGGTATTGTTCCTGGCCTCGGATGAATCGCGCTTCGTAACCGGCGCGGAGATGCTGATCGACAACGGCGCGACCATCACGCCACCCGTAGGACTCTGAGCAGACCATGGAAAAACTGCTATACCCACTGTGGAAAGCCGATGCCATGGATGCAGACAGCTTTCGTGATGCGCTCCTCGGCTCACTCTGCGTGAGCCTGCAAGACGCGCCCGAAGTGCGTGGTCTGCGCCTCGCCGTGGCGGATAGCGCAGTTGCCGCGGCCAGTGGCCGGCGCATGCAGACCCGGGCTCCGCTGCCCGATGCATTGCTCTCCCTGTGGGTGGACTTCGCCGCTGCCGCTGCGCCGCTCGAATTACTGATTGATGAGCATGCCGAACGGCGTGGCTGTTACCTGGTGTGTGAAGCGGAGCCGCTGAGCACTCAGCAGTCGCACCCCTGCGCGCCCGGTGAGCGCGTGCACGGTATGTGCCAGGTGGTTTTCATGACGCCCCCGGAGGGGCTCGGTCGCGAGGACTGGCTGAGCCTGTGGAAAGACAGCCACACCGGGGTGGCCATCGATACCCAGTCTACCTTTGGCTATCGGCAGAATCTGGTGGTGCAAACCCGCGGTGAACACAGCCTGGACTGCCATGCCATCGTGGAGGAGCATTTCCCCCCGGAAGCGATGGCCGACGATCACGCGTTTTATGCCAGCGGCGGCGATGAGGCCACGCTGAAAAAGCACATGACGGCAATGATGGAGAGCTGCGCGCGCTTCATCGATTTCAGTAAAATTGATGTCATTCCCATGAGCGAGTACCGCATCAAACCCCTGCGCGAGGACTGAAAGCCTGCTCTTGTGCAGGTACGCCTAGCGGTATTGCTGCAGGGCGCTGATGCGGTCAGCCAGCGGAGGGTGGCTGCGCAGCATGGCGCCAAGCCCCTGTTTCACCTGTTCGCTGATACCGAAAGCCGTGAGTTCACCCGGCAGGTCCTGCTGTTGGTTCTGTTCCAGTTGCAGCCGCTCCAGCGCGGCGATCATGTGGACCGGGCGGGTAAGGGTCGCCCCGGCATGATCCGCTCGGTATTCGCGCCAGCGTGAAAACCAGGCCACGATGAAGCTGGCCAGCAGGCCGAGCACCAGTTCGCTGACGATGGTGACCACGTAGTAGCCGATGCCATAACCACGCTCTGTCTTGAACACCACCCGGTCGACCGTGTGGCCAATAATGCGCGCCAGGAACATGACGAAGGTATTGATCACGCCCTGAATCAGGGTGAGGGTGACCATGTCACCGTTCGCGACATGGCCAATCTCGTGCGCCATAACGGCGCGCACCTCCTCCGGGCGAAACCTCTGCAGCAGGCCGGCGCTCACGGCCACCAGGGCTTTGTTGCGATTCCAGCCGGTGGCAAAGGCGTTGGAAGACGCGGAGGGAAAAATACCCACTTCCGGCATGCCGATACCCGCTTCCGCCGCGAGTTCCTTTACCGTATCCAGCAGCCACTGCTCCTCGCGGTTTGCGGGCTGTTCGATAATCTGCGTGCCGGTGCTGCGTTTGGCCATCCATTTGGACAAAAACAGCGATATCAGTGAACCACCAAAGCCGAACAGTGCGCAGAAGATAAGTAGCGGCCCGAGGTTGAGATCGACGCCGTTCTCTGCGAGCACGCCCTGCAGCCCGAGAAGGTTGAAGATAATACTGACCAGAACCAGGACAGCCAGGTTGGTGGCAAGAAACAGAGCTATTCTCATCGGTGCATTTCTCCGGGTACGGAACAACGGGCGCCAGCGGTAACCGGCATTTCTGCAAACTCGCTGTCACCCCGCCAGCCTGATAATGGGGCCGGCGTGCGGGTTGTTCAAGTGCTTTCCCCGAGCAGCGCCGGCTTGTCGGTAGTGGCATCGCCTGCTTGTGTATCGGTCTCGGGCAGGGGCACTGTGCTGACCTCAAGTTCTGGCTCGCCGCGCTGTGAAAGTGGCACGCATTGCACAGTGCCGCGAAGCTCAACGTCCTTTGAGCTGAGTTCAAACAGCGCGTTCAGCGCCTCATCGGAATGCTTGCAACGCACCACTGTCCGCGGGTCGCTGCCGTCGACCCAGGCTTTCGTTTTGCCCCAGTAGTGTCCGTGTTGATTGCAGATTACAAATACATCTGTCATTGGCGATCCTCACGCTGGAAAATTTACCCGCCCAGTTTACAACGGCCTGCGTATCAGCCCTAGACTGAACCGAGCAGAATGTCCTTGGCGCGGTTCACTTTCGCCGCGAGATAGTCGGAGCCGCCGCGATCGGGATGAAGCTTCTGCATCAGCTTGCGGTGTGCGGCCACAACCTCCGCATTGCTCGCGCCTTCCTCCAGACCGAGTATTGCAAGGGCCTCCTTGCGGTGCATGTTGGCGCCAGTATCGGCCTGCGGGTCAGATTGCTCGCTGAAAGGGCCTTCGCCGGGAAAACGCTGCTGCAGGTAGCTGTCCAGGAGTTGTGCCGAATCGCGATCCTGCTCACGGCAGTAGGCCAGCAACGCTTCGAGTTGGGATCGATCCATGTCGGCGAGGCGCCAGCCCTTGAAAGCGCCCTGCAATACTTCGCCATCGAGCTGACCACTTTCGTGATCGAGGTGCATACGCAGGATCGCGCTATTCACGGTGGAACGTTGCGTTCCCGCGCCGGTTTTCTGGCCCAGCAGCCCCGTCAGCATCGGAAAATAGCGAAACAGCAGCGGCAGTGCCTGGCGGGCAATTACCAGCAGGCCGGTGAGCGCGGCGCCCAGCCAGTGCATGCGGCCCGTCAGCGCCAGACCCACAGCCACCACCAGAGTCACGCCCAGTGCGAGCTTGATGTATTCGGCCCGGCGCCGATGCGGCGGCACGGACTGCACACGGCGAAATAACAGATAGACGACGGCAATAACCGCCAGCAGGAGAATAAGTCTTGGCACCCGGTGTGAGTATCCTGTGTCAGTTGCGCAATTGTTCGAGCAACAGTCTAGCATTGCTGGACCCGCTCTTCTCCAACGCCCTCACCCCGCCTGCCGCGTACTGGGCAACCGCGCCAAGCAGTTCTGCGAGGGTGGTTGCGCTACTCGCGTCGAAGCGGGCCCAGGCACCCTTGCTCAGTTTCGCCATGTCCTGAAACGTCTTGCGCACCAGCGGATCGTGGCCCTCCTGAAACAGAAACAGCGGCAGGCCCAGGATTCCGCACTGTCCTGCGAGATTGCACAGCTTATCGGGATTTTCTTCCAGTGCATCGCCGATAAACACCACTGCGCGCACAGCGCTCTTGCGGTGTTCACTGAGGGCGTGCTGCAACAGGCGTTCTATCTGTGTGTGGCCACCTTCGCAGCGCACCGTGTTCATGCGCCGGGCCAGTTCCTCACTGTCAGTCAGCCACGGACTCGCCTGGAATTCCTGAAAGCCGCGGTAATAGCAGAGCTGGACCGACAGCGTGGCCAACTTCGCTGTCGCGAGAAACATTTCCTGTTGTAGCTGGCGCGCTGTGTCCCAGGCCGGCTGTCGGCTGGCTGTGGCGTCTACGGCGAACAGCAGGCGAGGCTGTCGCTCCACGAATTCCGCGATGCTGCGGCTCTTGTTGAGGAATTGCGCAATGTCTTTCGAGGATGAACGGCGTGCTGGAGGATTCGCCATGGGTTGAAGGGCACTCCCTCAATGGTTGGGCAGGTCCCCCAGTTTACCCAATTCCTGCAAATCCTCCAGATAGTGACGGCGACGCGACAGTTCGGCAATGACTTCCGAGAGTTCGCGTTCCGTGATGTTTGCCTCGCTGGGCGCCTCCACCAGTTCCCAGAGTTTGCGGCTGCACAGCTGGGAGGCCTCGATTTTTGTTGTTTCCATGGTTTTTGACTTCCTCCTGATCTCTCTGAGTGGTGCACCCCACCACTCCAGTAGTCCCTCTGATAGCATGCAGATTAGCGTCCTGGTATGACAGCAACATGACCCTGAAGTTTGGGGTCAAGAGGAATTTTTGTAGTTTAGGTGCTGTCGGCCCCAAAGGGAAACGGCGCTGGCCCATCAAAATTGGGCCCATCGATCTGTGGTGGTTCGCCCGCTCGCCACAGGGGCAGGCGAAATACCGCTGCGTGGTGAATGGCCGGCGCGTGGGTGAAATCCGCGCGGGGGTCTTCAACTGTTATCAGGCGCACGCTCAACTCGTGTTCGTCGAAGCTCGCCAGACCATAGCCGTTGACCGTGGTGTCTACGTACTGCAGGCCCGGATTGGCACGATTCGGGCCAAGCCAGCGCGCGGCACTGCGCAGGCCGGTCTTCGTGTAGAGATAGGCAGGTAGCGTTCCGTCGAGCATGGTCATGTTCCATACCGGCTCCAGCGCCTGGCCCGCATCGCGGTATACCAGCGTCTGAAACGCGCTGTAGCTCTCCCGGGTAATCGCCAGCAGATCCTCAAAAATCGGTGAGGAACTGATGCCGGCCACTGAAAAATCCGCTGCCACAGCCTGTGCAGCGGTATCCGCTGGATTGCGCTTCACGGTACCGGCGGCGTGCATGTGATGATCGCCGGAGAGCGATACCAGGCCGGCGATGCCGCGAGTCTCGAGACCCCGCATCAGGCGTTCCACCTCGCCGGGAAAGCCGCTCCAGGTATCGATGTTGAAAATGCTGTCTTCGTAGTTGGTGAAGGGCAGCGTGGAGAGGTCCAGGCGCATGGGCAACAATGGCAAAGAATTGCCCCACAGCTTCCAGTTCGCCCGGGAGCTTGCCAGCGCATCGAGAAACCATTCGCGTTGCGCGTCCCCCAACAAGGTGCCCGGCGCCCGGTCGCGCGCGGGATTGGCTTGCTTGCCATCGCCGTAGGGCAGGGTGTCTGGCGGTTGGCCCGCGTTGTAGTCCCTGCCGCCGTCGGCGATAGCGACCAGGCCAACCGTGTTCAGCGGCAACCCCAGCGATGCAGCAAAGCCGTCCGGCAATGATGGGGGGCTGCGATAGCTGCGCGTATCGGTCAAAAATACTTCCAGGTATTTGCCCCAGCTACATTTGCGGTAGATACGCAAACTGCTCACGGCGGCTGCATTGTCGCTCTCGACGTCGCCATTGAGTGATCGGGGCCTGAAGCCGTGAGCCGGCTGCTCGTGCAACTCATCCAGCACTGCCGGGATAAATTCGAACCAGGCCTGATTTGCCCACAGTTTGCGCTGGGCCTCGAGCCGGATGTCGCCGGCGTAGGTGCTGTAAGCCTGAAAACAGTCGTTGCTGAATTCATGATCGTCCCAGGTGCACACGAAGGGCCATCGGGCGCGGGCGGCCTGCAGGTGCGGATCGCTCAGATATACCTTGTACAGATGTCGGTAGTCGCGCAGCGAGACTGCGTAGCGGTTCCTGTCGGTCTCGACGCCATCTGGGAAGTCGGGAACGCGCCTTGCCTGTGGACTGCCATCCCGCCGGGTATGCCAGGAGCGCTCGTAAATGAAATCGCCCAGATGCAGCACAAAATCTATCTGTTCGGAGGCCGGCGCCCTGGCGTCATCCTCCAGCATGCGTGCCCAGGCACCATAGTGCGCCTGTTCGTAGCTCTGGCAACTGGCGAACGCCACGTTAATGCGGCGTGCCTGGGCGGCCGCCGGTGCGGTGCGCGTGCGCCCGGTGCGTGAGGTGCTGTTGGCGCCCCCCCGAAAGCGGTAGAAGTAGATCGTGTCGGCATCCAGCCCGCTGACATGGGCGCGGATGGTGTAATCCGACCCGGCGTTCGCGCTGACCGGCTGGCTGAAAACGCTATCCGCAAAATCCTCGTCGCGGCTCAGTTCCAACAGGAGATGCACCTCGGCAGCTGCCGGCGCACTGGGCTCCGCGCGCGTCCAGAGCATGATGGATGAAGCCTGTGGGTCGCCAGAAGCGACGCCCTGGGGGAATTGCGCGGCTGTGAGCGGCCGCACCCTATCCCCCGGCGGCGATGCGTGGGTGCCGGGGGCGCTGAAGTAAAAGGTGCTGCTCGATAACAAACCGAGAAAGACACGGCGTGTGAGTGGCATGGCAGACTCCGGGCGGGACGTTCAGCGAGTGCTGTGACGGGGCAGATCAATTATGGGGTTCGAGACTAACATAGCAGATAGACAGGACAGGATTATGACAGAATCCGGATTCACAATGCGCCCGTATTGGCTATCCCCAAGCAGCCTCCACGCGTGTGCACTGCAGCCGCACAATGCAGGCCTGTCCCTGAATACTTCGCGCCTCGGGTGCTGGAGAAACGATCGCAGCCCGATTGTGACCATGACTTCAGCGCGTTAGGCTATGCAGTGGAAGCGTTGAAAGCTGGCCAACTCCGTGCCAGACGACAGGAGAAATGCCCCATGAGTCTATTTAGCAGGCGTGCCCCGGCCATGCCGGATGCCGATTCCGCCCTGCCGGGCAGAACCGAAGCGATGCCGGTACCGGCGGCGCATTATGTGAATGGCAACCCGCTGCAGGGCCCCTTTCCTGCCCATCTGCGCCAGGCGCTGTTTGGCATGGGGTGTTTCTGGGGCGTGGAACGCAAGTTCTGGCAGCTCGAGGGTGTTTTCACTACAGCGGTGGGCTACGCGGCCGGCCTCACGCCCAACGCCACTTACCAGGAAGTATGCAGCGGGCTTACCGGCCACAACGAAGTAGTGCTGGTGGTGTATGACCCGGCGAGAATCAGCTATGAGAGGTTGTTGCAGGTGTTCTGGGAAGGCCACGACCCGACCCAGGGTATGCGTCAGGGCAATGATGTCGGTACCCAGTACCGCTCGGGTATCTATACCTTTGACGAAGAACAGCAGGCGCTGGCCTGTGCCTCTCGCGAAGCCTACCAGGCTGCGCTGGATGCAGCGGGCTTTGGCAGGATTAGCACCGAAATCCTGCCCGCACCGCCTTTCTACTATGCCGAGGAGTATCACCAGCAGTATCTTGCGAAAAATGCCGGGGGCTACTGCGGTGCGGGTGGTACAGGCGTGAGTTGCCCGGTCGGCCTGGCCGCCGCCACCTGATCGGGCAATCGCCTTCGCCCCAACCGTTTGCCCGCCAAAAAAAAGGCCGGTGCAGCAATGCACCGGCCCGTTGCAGGCGGGATTTTCTCCCTAGAAGTCGTAGGCAACCTCCACGCCATAGGTGCGTGGCGGGTTATAAATGGTACCCGCAGTTTCAGTGACATCCACCAGTGGCGTGCCGCCGGTCACATAGCGGTCGTTCGTGAGATTGTTACCAAAAGCGGACACGCGCAACGCCATGTCCGGCGAGAGCCAGGTCAAGCGCGCGGTCACGTCTTCCTGATCTACCTTGTAGATACCTGAGCGACAGCTGGCGGAGTCGAAGCAGTTGTCCAGATTGGTGCGATAGGACCAGGACATCATGGGCACTACTGTGCCGAATTGGGTCTCGAAAGTGTACTGAACTGCCAGGAAGTAGACGCTGTCCGGTAGGCGGGGCAGGCTTTCGTCAGAGCGGTCGATAGGGCAGCTATCGAGCGCGCCAATCCCCGTGTCCACTTGGGTGCAGCCAGGAATGTTGACTCCCGCTTCACCGATAGTAATACGCTCGTCCTCATATTCCTCGATGTCACTATCATTGAAGGTCATGTTGGCGGTGATCTGCAGGTTCTCGACTGGCAAGATGATGGCCTCGAGTTCTATGCCGGCGATCCAGGAAGACTCCGCATTGATCAGCGAACCTTGCGGGCGATTGGTTTCCGGGTTGAGGCGGACTGTCGTCAGTTGGCGATCCTTGTAATCGGTGTAGAACACTGCTGTGTTCAAGCGCAGTTTGCGATTCCAGGCATCCATCTTGAAACCCAGTTCGTAGTTCCAGACCTCCTCGGGGTCGTAGGGTTCGAGACGGTTGTCCTCAACAGAGAGCGTGTCGGAGATCCCGCCAGAAAGGAAGCCGTTGGCAATCGTGAAATAGGCGTTGCCGAAATCCATAAAGCCGACACCGTCGAATGTGCGCTGAATGCTCATCATCGGGTTAATCTCGGAGTCATCTACACGCATCGTCTGATTTGCCGAAGGGTCGTCGGACAGCACGAAACCGTGGTTGGGGTTGAACGTGTCCGGACCGCTGGGAAATGTAAAAAACGGATTGATAGCAAAAGGCTGGGCATCTCCAGTGGTTGCTAGCGTCGCGATATCGGGATTTTTGTTTATACGGTGTAGCTTGCGCTCTTCCCATGTGTAGCGAGCGCCGAGAGTTAAGGTCCAGTACTCATCAAAGTGCCAGTCCGCCTGGCTGAAGAGTGAAGCAGAGGTGTTCTTGGTCAGGAGTTCCGCCAGATCGTTGATGTAAAAGGCCAGGTTGGGCTGGCTCAATGCATTGAAGTAAGGCCCAGAGGGGCCAGCCGCTGCGCCCTGGTCGGTTTCTTCGTGGAAGCCGAACGCACCGACGACATAGTCCAGCTTGCCCTCGAATGCCTCGCCCACCAGCTGGAATTCTTGAGTGTAGACGTCTGTACCGCGTTCTTCAGTGCCGTTCCAGCCGAAATTAGTGCGGCCCAGTTGCGATATTCCCATGGCATCGAGCTCGTTGACTTCACCGCCCTTGATATTGCGCCAGGCGGTGATGCTTTTGAAGTTCAGGGTATCGTTGATCTGCCAGTCCGCTGTGAGCGCCAGCGAGTTGACCTCTGCTCGGTATCTGTTTGGTCGCAGATTGGCCATGATGGTGTCTTTTCCGAGTGCTTCGTTGGCCCGGCACCAGTCCTTGATCGTCTGGTTGGTGGATGGGACGACGATACTTGCATCCTGCAAGACGGACTGCCATCCGGCTCCTGGAATGCCCTCCACGACTTCACAATTTTGACCGCGCGCTGCCTGGTCGGTTTTGCCGTAGTTGTAGTTAAGGTCCAGCAAAAGGTCATCGCTGGGAACCCAGCGCAGCTGTGCCTGCCCGCCCCAGCGATCAGTATCATTGAACTCATCAACAATGAAACCGTCGTTGCCAGGAGATTGTTGCGGAATGCCGTCTGGTATCACGCTCTGGACGTAGCCGTCCATCTTGGTCTGATAGAGAGAAAAGCGAGACATCAGGGTGTCGCCCACCAGGGGGACATTCAAGGTCGCCTGGCTGTCCAGCCGATTGAAGTTGCCGACCCGCACTTCGGCATGGCCACCAAACTCCTCGTTTGGTCGGTTGGTAGTGTAGAGGATCGCGCCACCGGTCGTATTTTTCCCAAACAGGGTGCCCTGCGGGCCGCGCAGTACCTGCACGGTCTGTACGTCGACGTTGTCCAGCAATGCACCGTCGGCGCGCGAAATATACACGCCATCTACGTAGATACCTACACCGGAGTCGAAGTTGACACCGGTGTTGCGCGCGCCGATCCCGCGAATGAAGACATTGGCCGTGCCGGTGGTGCCGTTGCCGGCGTACATGTCGACGTTGGGCACAACCTTGGTCAGATCGGTGATATTGCGCATGCCCAGATTTTCCAGCGATTCAGCAGAAAACGCCGACACCGCCACAGGCGTCTCTTGCAGTGTCTCCTCGCGCTTTCGGGCGGTGACCACTACTTCTTCGAGCACGAGTTGCGCGTGTGCCGCCATCGGCAGCACGGACACCGTGCCGGCCGCGATGACGGTGGACAGACTGGTTACGATAAGACGTTGCTTGCTGGACATGCTGATACCTCGGGCTCGTTATGATTTTATCGATTTGCTGTGCGGAGTGAGCGTTGCGACCTGCGCGTTTGTTCTTTTTGTTCAGGCGGTCTTGGCCTGAACATTACAGAAAATTTAGCATCAAGCATCACCGAAAGCCATGCCCCACAGTACGATATTCTGAACATGGTACAAATACGCGTCTATGTGGGTGTCCGGACTCGGGTTAACAGGCTCACCACGGCATTCTCAACGCGCAGGATGCGTGGGCCCAGTGACACCGGCGTGCAGCCGGCCCCTTCGAGCTTTGCCACTTCATAAGGTATGAATCCTCCCTCCGGGCCAACCACGAGCAGCGTCTCTCCGGAAATCTCGGGCGGGCAGTGTGGACCGGCGCCCGGATGTGCGAGCCAGGCCTGCCTGTCGGCACACAGGGCCGGCAGCACATCTTCCACCCACGGTTTGAATCGCCGGTGCAGTTGCAACGGGGGAAGTTGCGTGTCGCAGGCCTGTTCCAGGCCCTGGAGAAGATAGTCGCGCAGGCTTGTCTCGTTGAGTACCGGGCTCTGCCAGTAGCTCTTCTCAACCCGGTAGCTGTGTATCAGGTGCAGCGCCTGTACGCCGAATTCGGCGGCGTTGCGCAGAATCCGGCGCAGCATTTTGGGACGGGGCAGGGCGACGATGAGCGTGACGGGCAGCTTTGCCGGCGGCGAGGTGTCGAGTACAAAGCGCAACCGGGCGCCGTGCTGATCCAGGCTGATGATTTCGGCGCTGCCCATCAGGCCGTCGACCTCACCCACGCGTAGCGTGTCCCCCGGTTGCGCCCGGTGCACGCTGCGCAGGTGCTCACTGCGCCGGTCATTGAAGGCGAGCACATCCGGTGCAATGCGGTCGGCGTGCGTGAACAGAAGCAGATTCAAGGAGGGCTAGCCCGCCCAGAGATCGTATTCGTCGGCGTCTTCAACCACGGCTTCGACAAAATCGCCGGGGTTCAGGTTGCTGGCGCCATCGAGGTAAACCTTGCCGTCGATGTCGGGCGCATCACCCATCGAGCGCGCGATAGCACCCTCGGGATGCACCTCGTCGATGATCAGCTCGAGGGTGCGGCCAATTTTCTCGCGCAGCCTGGCACTACTGATTTCCTGCTGCAGCGCCATGAAACGTTCCCAGCGCTCCTGTTTGAGCTCCTCCGGCACGTGATCCGGCAGCGCGTTGGCGCTCGCGCCGCGCACCGGTGAGTACTGGAAGCAGCCGACCCTGTCGAGGCGCGCTTCACGAATGAAATCCAGCAACATACTGAACTCCGCTTCTGTTTCACCGGGAAAGCCAACGATGAACGTGCTGCGCAGGGTGATGTCCGGGCAGTCTCGCCGCCAGGCTGCAATGCGATCCAGGGATTTTTCCGCCGCCGCGGGCCGGCGCATGCGCGCGAGCACATCCGGGCTGCCGTGCTGAAAGGGAATATCGAGATAGGGCAGGATTTTCCCCTCGGCCATCAGCGGTATCACCCGGTCGACGTGAGGATAGGGGTAGACATAGTGCAGACGCACCCACACACCGAGCTCCCCGAGCGCTTCACACAACGCCTGCATCTGCGTTTTTATCGGCCGCCCCTGCCAGAACCCGGTGCGGTATCGGATATCGACCCCGTAGGCGCTGGTGTCCTGCGAAATCACCAGCAACTCGCGCACTCCGGCGCGCACCAGACGCTCGGCTTCATCCATCACATCGCCGATGGGGCGGCTGACCAGATCGCCGCGCATGTTGGGGATGATGCAGAAACTGCAACGGTGGTTGCAGCCTTCGGAAATTTTCAGATAGGCGTAGTGCCGGGGAGTCAGCTTGATGCCCTGTGGCGGCACAAGATCGGTGAAAGGGTCGTGCGTGGGCGTATGCGGCACGAATTCATGCACAGCGCCCAGCACTTCTTCATACGCGGCCGGGCCGGTCACACTGAGTACTTTCGGGTGTAGTTCCCTGATCGCACGGGCATCGTCGCCCTTGCCCATGCAGCCGGTAACGATAACCCGGCCATTTTCGCTCAGCGCTTCACCGATGGCCTCCAGTGATTCCTGCTTTGCGCTGTCGATGAAGCCACAGGTGTTCACCACCACCACGTCTGCGCCCTCGTAGGTGGGGACGATGTCATAGCCATCGATTTTGAGCTGCGTCAGGATGCGCTCGGAGTCCACCAGCGCCTTCGGACAACCCAGACTGATGAAGCCCACACTTTTTCTGTCTGAAGCGCTCATAAAAAAGCTCGAGTTTGAACGGTGGCAGGTGAGTAAGCGGTAGAATGGATGCCGCGCTGCCGGAGCGCGCCTGCCGCACCGCCCAGGCCTGCGTTTCGGCGCACGATCATACAGGATGCGGCCGGGTTATTCAGTCACATTTGTACACCGCACGAACACACCCGGCACGTTCTCTGTGCGCCTTCCGGCCTGCGTGGGTCAGAAGGGGTGGATCTCCTCGACCTCATAGAAGCTGACATCCATTGAAACCGGCGGGCGAGTGCCCATGCTGGACTGGAATTCCGCCATGTGTGGCGTGGCGAAGTGCGCTTGCAGGGCCTCCAGGCTGGCCCATTTTTCGGTGATGCGAATCACCTCGGGATCGCTCAATTCCACGCTGAAGGTATAATCGAGACACCCGGGTTCGGCGCGGCTCGCGGTTTCCATGGCGGTGATGGCGTGTGTGAGCGCGGCGATATCCGCGTGTGTGCTTTTTACGATACCGTTCACGACAATCATGCGGTGCTCCCGACTGGGTCAAAGGAAAAATGTACTGATAATACTGGCCTTGTGTGCATTCAATGCTGTGCTCCGGATGTTCATCTCCCGCGGCGTTGTGCGCCGGTGCCGAATGAGTCTACTCGCGCCGGCCGCGGCGCCAGTCCCAGGGAGCGATGGGACTCTGCGCATGCCACAAGCCGCGCCGGGCCCGGCGGGCTGACTGTTCGGCAGCCTCTAATGCTCGCTCGTGCGGTGCGTAGTAACGATACCACCAGGCATGCCCGTCGGCGATCATCTTCAGGTTGATGTTGGTCTCACCCACATACACGGTGCCCACGGTGCGCTGGTAGTCGTCGGTGGTCACTATCACCACGCCCACGCTGTTACCTTCCACCAGCTCAGCCAGCGCTTTGCGCGCCGCATCGCCGTGGGGCTGGTCGCGCTCCGGCGTGTCGATCCCGAAAAAGCGGACTTTATGTTGTTCGTTGTGCCGGTCGAGCACGGAAATGGTATCGCCGTCGGTGACGCGCACCACCCGCCCGGTGAGATCAAAGTCGGGCGCCGGTTGTCCTTCACGGCGATCGCCAATGGACTCGATTGCATCCGTGGCGCGCCGCCAGCCCGCATCCGGTCGCGTGGTGTACGCGCCAACATTTTTTTCAACTTCGCTGAAAATCTGCCCTGGCCAGTCCACCGAGCCGCTGTCCAGATACTGGTACAGGCTGTAAACCGTGACGATTGCCGCGAGGAACACCAATCCTTTTTTGCTCCTGCGTTGCCTGCCGTCGCGTGTTGTTGGCGAACGCCGCCCGCGTTTCCTGCGCGGAAAGGGTGGCGGTGGCATCAGGCTGGTGTCCAGCCGGCGCCTGGCGGCCGATACCAGATGGGCGACGACCAGGCGCGCTCCTGTATGGTCGTGGGCAGGTCGGAACGCGGGGCGACGTCGGCGCGGATTGCATCCCACGTCGACCAGCGACAGGTGGGGTTCTCCAGCACCCGCACATAGTAGAAGGCCTCCTGGTCGGGCTGGAAAGCCGGGTCGCGCCAGAGTGCCTTGAGCTCCGCAGCGCCCACATCGTCGCTGATTGAACAGTCGGATAGATCGACACGCGCACCGTTGTCGGGGCAGCGACCGGAAGTTGCATCTACCCGGGCGCCATCGGAACAGGCTACATCAAATACCTGCTCGCGATGCTCGCCGTTTTCCAGCCAGCCCTTGATAATCTGCACGCGTTGTAGCGGCGCCGCGCGCGGGTCGGCCAGCGCCCACACCAGGAAGGCCGGTGCGCGCTCGCCCGCGGCGCGCAGATCACTGCCCATGCTAACGCCGGTGCGATAGGCAGTGGCGGTGAGTTCTGGGCTCTCCAGCAGAGCCTCCCCGAAATCGTAGCCGGCAAAGAAACGTACTTTGATGCGCGGGCCGCTGGTGGCGAAAGTCTCCCTGCGTCGGAATGCTTCGTAGATCGCCTCGCGCGTATTCTCCTGCGCCCACACGCCGGCCACGCCCGAGGCAGACCAGTATTCGAAGGACGAACTCGCCAGGTAATCCTTGCCGTCCACTTCCGTCACCGTGCCGGGATCAACAAACTTCATCACTGTGCCATACAGGAAGGAAGCCGGTACGGAGCCGCGCAGCTGTGGGGTGCCGTCGAGCATGCCGGCCTTGGAGAAAAACGTGGCTTCATCCAGCGAACTGGCGCTGACGTGGGTATCGCTCGCACCGATAACGCCGAATTTGTACGGGTTGATTACGCCGCCCGCCTGAATCTGCAGGCCACGCAGCAGCGCATCGCGCACGTAGCCGCCGGCCGGTTCGCTGTAAAGCTTGGTGGCCACGCGATAGGGAGCTATTTCAAAGTTTGCCCACTCGTCGTTTTTTGACAACAGCGGGTGGGTATCGGAAGTGCCCTTCACCTGGGTGATCTCCACCAGCGGTTCATTGCGCGCCCGCAGGTTGCCGTAGTCATCATCCAGCGGATTGCCGGCCCAGTCCGTCAGCTTGAACATCTGCCCGTTGGAGCCGTTTGAGTTGTGCGGTATGGCCAGGCTTTCAATGCCCTGTTCACGCAAGCCGTCCATCCACTGCCACAGGCCTTCCGGGTTCTGGGAATTGAAGCGGGAAAACGGCAGGGCCGGCAGGCGCCCGGTATCGCGGAAAATCACATTGCGGTGCAGGTTGCCGCGCGAATCCGTGGAAGAGGTGTACTCGAAGGCGGCAAAGGTGGTGAAGCTGCCCGGATTGTAGGCATCGTTCGCGGCGTTGATACTATCCAGCCAGGCGACCTTGCTGATCGCTGCCACCAGGTCGGGGTCGATGCTGCCTTCCAGCAGGCCATTCAATACCGCCGGCAGAAAGTTGCCGAAAGCTTTGCCGCGTTTCGTCAGGCTGAGTTCGGTCATGTTGTCCGGCGCATTGATATTGTGCAGCGGTTCGCTCAGCGGGTAGCGGGAAAATTCGCTGTCGGTGTCGGCAGCTTCCTTTACCACGCCGAGCAACATGGCGTGGTCGGTTACCGCATAGAAATCCATCGGCTGCTGCAACTGTATTGCGTAGCCGCTCGGGTGGTCGATCGCCTGCCCCCGGGCATAGCGGTAGGCGTCTGCTGGCGAGGTGGTGGTGCCGAACACATAGGCATCGAAAGAGTACGCTGTATGCACGTGCAGGTCGCCGAAGTAGGCGTTACGCTCCGGGTTGGCCGGTGGGCGCAGGTTGAGGATCTCGGTGTTGGCGGGGAGCAGGGTGTTCTGGCCGCGCGCTCCTCCCGCGATCCCCACCGACTCGTTGGTTTGCATACCGCTGGGGGACTCATCGCCGCAGGCCCAGAGTGTCAGCGTTAAAAAGCTTGCCAGCAAAGCGCGTTGATAGGACATGTTATTGATCTTCTGTCGCGTAGTGTGGCCAGATCATAGGCACTGCACCCGCACACGTCCAGCGGGCGCCATTGCCGCGTGGTGCCGACGGCGTATCAGCGGTAAGCGGAAAAACGTTGAGTAACGGACACAGGAGCAAGGGCATGCAGAAAGTCGTCGTTGAGAAACGGGATCGCACCACCATCATCAGTATCAATCGCCCGGAGGTACGCAACGCGGTGGATGCTGAAACGGCGGCGTTGCTGGCCGAAGCCTTTCGAGCCTTCGACATCGACGCCGGCAGCGATGTTGCGGTACTGACCGGTAACTTCGGCAGCTTCTGCGCGGGCGCGGATTTGCAGGCGCTTGCGCAGGGGCGCGAGAGCAACCGGCTGGAACCCGGGGGCGACGGCCCGATGGGACCATCGCGCATGCAGCTCGGCAAGCCCGTGATTGCGGCTATCGCCGGGCACGCGGTGGCCGGCGGCCTGGAACTCGCCTGCTGGTGCGACTTGCGGGTGGTGGAGCGCAGCGCGGTGTTCGGTGTGTATTGCCGGCGCTGGGGAGTGCCGCTGATCGACGGCGGCACCATTCGTCTGCCGCGCCTGATCGGCCATAGCCGTGCCATGGACATGATCCTTACCGGCCGCAGTGTGGATGCCGAGGAGGCCCTGCGGATAGGGCTGGCAAATCGTGTGGTGGCGGACGGCGAGGCGCTGTCAGCGGCGCTCGCGCTGGCGGATTCCCTCGCCCGGCTACCGCAAACCTGTCTGCGTTCCGACCGCCTGAGTGCCTGCGAACAGTGGGGCATGCCGCTGGAGGCTGCGCTCGCCAACGAGTTTCAGCGCGGACTCGAGGTGTTGCAGTCGGCTGAAACGGCGGACGGCGTGGCGCGTTTCGTGGGCGGCGCCGGCCGTCATGGCTCGGCGGCCGACGCGCAGGATACAAGAGAGTAGTCCAACACGAGCAACAGACGCCTGCCAGCGGCATGCCAACACGGGTTCTTGCGTTAGAAGGTTACCTCGGCAGCGGCTGACTCCGCGCGCACGCGAAGCTCCCTGCGCAGCAGTGCGACCAGTTCCAGCTGATCCTCGCGGGCGAGAAATTCTCCCAGCGTGACACTCTCGCTGCGGTCGTGTACACGCAGCAGCGGCCCCTCCCAGGGATGCCGCTCCGCAACGATGCTGAGGCGCGTCGAATCCCGCCTGAGGCGCCAGACCTGCTGGGGGGCGCGGCTGCCCTTGGCTATGGTTACCACCGTTTCCCCCACGGTGATGACCTCACAGCGGCGCAGTTTGCGGTCAACATAGTAAAGTGCCGCCGCGAGCGAAAGCAGTTCCAGCCCCGCGAAGGGCAGGATTGGCCATGCGCCGAGGAGGGTAAAACCGATGGCTGCGCCCAGTGAGGGAATCGCGAGCGCCAGCAGAACCAGTTTGTTGGCGCGCCAGGTGGCGGATTTGTCGGGCCTGGCGATTATCGTCAGGCTGGCGTCAGAACGGGAGGAAGTAACCAAGCGGCAGTGCCCCGTGTCATTTTCCCCGAGTCTAGTGAATTTTTGCCGCCTGGCCTACTCTGGGCGCCAGACGTAGCTGGACGGGACCTGGCGGCGTGCAAGGCGCGATGCCGGTGCAGGCCAGCTAAAGTATCTGCTCGCGCATGTGGCCGGGGTTTGAGCGCAATTCGCGGTTGGCGGGGCCGTCGCTCGCGGAATCAGAAATCCGGCGGACATGCGCCAACCAGCCATTCGCCGCTGAGCGGGTGTGCAAACTCGATTCTCGATGCATGCAGCATCAGGCGCTGCGCCATTCCCAGCGCCTCGGGGTGCGCGTACATGTCACATCCGAGAATGGGGTGGCCCAGTTCGCGCATGTGAATACGCAACTGATGCGAGCGGCCGGTTACGGGCCTGAGCAACACGCGGGTGCGGTCTGTGCCGCGTTCCAATACCTCGAAGCGGGTGAGGGCCGCCTTTCCCCGTGTGTGGCAGATCACCTGGCGTGGCCGGTTTGCCCAGTCCGGCGCGATCGGCAGGTCGATCTCTCCGCTCTCGGGTTCCACACGTCCATACACTATCGCGTGATACCACTTCTGCACGCGCCGTTGCTGGAACTGCCGGCTGATATGGGCATGACTTTCACGGTTTAAGGGAATAACCATAACGCCGGACGTGTCCAGGTCGAGGCGATGCACGATGCTCGCTTGTGGGTAGTCCTGTTGCAGGCGGGTAATCAGGCAGTCCCTGTTCAGCGGGTGCCGTCCGGGAACGCTGAGCAGCAAATGTGGTTTGCGCACCAGCAACAGATCGTCGTCGGCATGCAGGATCGTGATCGGTTCGCGACTGTGCGGTACCAGATAGGGTGGCGGGTCGATGTCCTGCGTCGGCTTGTTGGTTGTCATGGGAAGGCGCCCAGTGGAGCACGGATCGCGCTTGCGGCAACATCGCCGCCTGCAGTGTGTATACAGCTTACAATAAAGCCCCGGTAGATGCCTGATCCCGCCAGGCTGTGGTGAGCCGACAGCTAAGTCTGTACACTAAGGGGCATTTGCAGCCGCCTGGAATATCGCCCCGGATGAACCCCAATTACCTGGATTTTGAGCAGCCAATCGCCGATCTGGAGGTCAAGATCGAAGAGCTGCGTCTGGTTGGCAGTGACAACAGTATCAACATCGGCGAAGAAATCGAGACGCTGCGTGAGAAGAGCGTCAGGCTGACCGAGAAGATATTCTCCAACCTGTCCGCCTGGGATATCGTCAAGGTCGCGCGCCATCCCCGGCGGCCCTACACCCTCGACTACATCCCGCGGGTTTTCACGGAATTTGATGAACTGCATGGTGATCGCCATTTCGGCGATGACAAAGCCATTGTCGGCGGGATCGCGCGCATCGAGGGTCGCCCGGTCATGGTGATCGGGCAGGAGAAGGGACGCGCGGTCAAGGACAAGGTGCTGCGCAATTTTGGCATGCCCAAGCCCGAGGGCTACCGCAAGGCGTTGCGCCTGATGGAACTGGCAGAGCGCTACAAGCTGCCCGTCGTGACGCTCATCGACACCCCTGGCGCTTACCCCGGTATCGACTCTGAAGAGCGTGGAATCAGTGAATCGATCGCCCAGAATCTTGCAGTGATGTCGCGCCTGGCCACGCCGATCATCTGCATTGTAATCGGCGAGGGCAGTTCCGGTGGAGCGCTCGGTATCGGCGTCGGAGATCACCTGGCGATGCTGCAGTACGCCACCTACTTCGTCATTTCTCCCGAGGGATGCGCCAACATCATCTGGAAGACAATCGATCGCGCGCCGGACGCGGCAGAGGCGATGGGGGTTACTTCGGCCGTATTACAGGAACTGGGTATTGTCGATGCCACGATCCCCGAACCGCTGGGAGGTGCTCATCGCGATGTGGATCTCATGGCGCAACGAATCCGCGAGCACGTGGTGGACCAACTCGACAGGCTGGCCGAATTGCCAACCGCGGAGTTGATCGATGTACGCTATCAGCGTCTGCTGTCTTACGGGCGCTAGTGTGTTGCCTGCCGCGAGTGGCGAGGCGCACGGGCGCGCTTGATGCCCTCCGCGATGACCGCCCCGCTGGCCCGGGCGATTTCCCGCCACCGGCGCCGCTGCCAGATTGGCACTGAACATGCCCCCGCAGAGTAAGCTGTTGCATCGATTGGACACCCGGCTCCGCGCGCTGGCCGATGCGCCTGCCTGGTATCTGGCTTACAGCGGTGGCCTGGATTCCACGGTACTTTTACACCTGCTGCATGCCTGGTGTGCTGGCAATGGCGGCCCACCGCTGCGCGCCTTGCATGTGCACCACGGGATGCAGGCGGCCGCGGATAGCTGGGCGGCCCACTGCGAGCGCAACTGCGTCGACCTGGGCGTGCCGCTGGCGACCCACACGGTGGCTGTCACCGGGGGCGAAGCGGGGGCCCGTGAGGCGCGCTACGCGGTGTTCGAGGCATCGCTCGCGGCGGGCGAGGTGCTGTTTCTCGCGCACCACCTGGACGATCAGGTGGAGACTTTTTTTCTGCGCCTGATGCGCGGCGCGGGGGTGGCGGGGCTTGCAGGAATGCCGGCAGCGCGTGCGCTCGGTGCGGGTACCCTGCTGCGCCCGCTACTCGATACGCCGCGCTCTGACCTGCATGCCTATGCCATGCACCATCACCTGGATTACGTTGAGGATCCGTCCAACGCCGATACCGGGCTGGATAGAAACTTCCTGCGTGCCCGTGTTCTGCCTTTACTGGGGAGCCGCTGGCCGGGCTACCGGCGGGCCGTGGCCCGGGCCGGTGCGCACATGGCGGCGGCCGATGGCATGTTGCGCGAGACACTGGGGGTGCCTGAGAGCGTGTACAGTGTGTGCGGTGATCCCGGATGTCCCATCGAAGGCCTCACCGCTGATCATTGCGAGGCGTTTGCGCTGCGGCTCAGGTACTGGCTGCAGGCGCACGCCTGCAAACCGCCCGACCGGGCCAGCCTCGAGGAATTCCTGCGTCAGCTCAGCGTCGCGGTGCCGGCTGCATCGCCGCGCCTGGACGCCGGCAGCTATGTGTTGCAACGCTACCGTGACGCGGTCTACCTGTTGCCGCCCTTTGTTGCGGACCCGCCGCAGGGGCAGCACCCCATCGCGCCGGGACAGACGGAGCGGATAGCGGGCGTCGGCGAAGTTGGCCTTATACCGGCTGCGGCCGGCGTGGCCCTGGGAGCGGGCGATGAGCCCTATCTCGCCTGGCGTGAGGGGGGAGAACACTGCCGGCCGGTGGGCCACAGTGGAACGATAGCGCTGAAGGCACTGCTGCAGGAGCGGCAGGTGCCACCCTGGTGGCGTGCTCGCCTGCCACTGGTATACCTGGAGGGCGAATTGCTTGCGGTGGGCGACCTGGTTGTGTGCGCATCCAGCCGTTATCGCAGCCAGCCGGAGGCGGGTGAGCGACTCTGGCGGCTGCACTGGGAGCGATTCCGCGGCCCTTTCGATTGAGCCGGTCGTGCCTTTCTGCTACGCTGATCCCCCATCTTTTTGTGGGACGTGCACCAGCCCGGAAAACTCCCAGCGGGCCCGGAAGCGTGTTCTGTTTGCCCGGTAACACAGCTTAAAAGGCTATTCATGACACGTTACGTCTTCGTCACTGGCGGTGTGGTGTCCTCGCTTGGCAAAGGTATTGCCGCCGCTTCTCTCGCGGCTCTACTGGAAGCCCGTGGCATCCGCGTCACCCTGCTCAAACTGGACCCTTACATCAATGTCGACCCGGGCACCATGAGCCCGTTTCAGCACGGCGAGGTGTTCGTCACCGAAGACGGCGCAGAGACCGATCTCGATCTCGGTCACTATGAGCGGTTCACCAACTGCACCATGCGCAAGGCAAACAACTTCACCACCGGGCGCGTGTACAACACGGTGCTGCGCAAGGAGCGTCGCGGCGATTACCTCGGCGGCACTGTACAGGTGATTCCGCACATTACCGATGAAATCAAACGGCGTGTGGTGCTCGGCGCCGGCGACGCCGAAGTCGCAGTGGTCGAAATCGGCGGCACGGTGGGTGACATCGAAGGCCTGCCGTTTCTCGAAGCCGCGCGTCAGCTCCGGGTCGAGATGGGCCTGAATCGCGCCATGCTCATGCACCTCACGCTGGTGCCGTACATTGCCACGGCCGGCGAGATCAAAACCAAGCCCACCCAGCATTCGGTGAAAGAACTGCGCTCCATCGGCCTGCAGCCAGACATCCTGCTGTGTCGCTGTGCCGTGGATATAGAAGATAGCGCGCGCAAGAAAATCTCGCTGTTCACCAACGTGGAGGAGCGCGCGGTCATACCCCTGCTGGATGCCGATTCCATCTACAAAATTCCCGGCATGCTGCGGGATTTCGATCTTGATGATTTCGTACTGGAGCGCTTTGGCATGGAGCGCCCCCCGGCCGATCTGTCTGAGTGGGACGACGTGGTCGAACGCGAATTCTCCCCCAAGCGCCACACCGTGCGTGTGGCCATGGTGGGTAAATACATGGATTTGCTGGACGCC
Source organism: uncultured Halieaceae bacterium (assembly GCA_963976655.1). Classification (GTDB taxonomy): domain Bacteria; phylum Pseudomonadota; class Gammaproteobacteria; order Pseudomonadales; family Halieaceae; genus Marimicrobium. The sequence continues at coordinate 166,118 of CAXBLB010000004.1, read as the reverse complement.
TATAAATCGCTGAATGAGGCGCTGGCCCACGCGGGCTTGCGCACCTTCACCGATGTGCGGATCGAACATATCGACGCCGAGGATATCGAGCGCAATGGCACCGCGGTGCTGGACGGCGTGAACGCCATCCTGGTGCCGGGCGGCTTTGGTGATCGCGGCATTGAGGGCAAGGTTCTGGCCGTGCGCTATGCGCGCGAGAACAATATTCCCTATCTGGGAATCTGCCTCGGAATGCACGTGGCGCTGGTGGAGTACGCGCGGCATGTGTGTGGTCTTGAGGGCGCCAATTCCACCGAATTTGATCAGGCCTCGCCGCATCCGGTGATCGCGCTGATCACCGAGTGGATGAACGCCGATGGCCGTGCCCAGCGACGCGATGCCGGCTCGGACCTCGGCGGCACCATGCGCCTCGGCGCGCAGCCGTGCCACCTCGAGGCGGACAGCACCGCCCGCGCAATCTATGGCAAAGATGTCATCGAAGAGCGACACCGGCACCGCTTCGAGGTGAACAACAATTACCTCGAGACGCTGGCGGCCGGTGGCATGCGCTTCGTCGGCTTCTCGGCGGATCATTCGCTGGTGGAAATGATAGAGCTGCCCGGTCATCGCTGGTTTCTGGCCTGTCAGTTTCACCCCGAGTTCACGTCGCGTCCCCGCCGCGGTCACCCCTTGTTCACCAGTTATATCGAGGCGGCCATTAGCCATGCCGAAGAACAGAACCCCCTCGCGCGGCAGGCGGAGTAGAACCATTGACTGAGCAGAGCATACAGCTCGGCGAGCTGTCGATCGCCAACAGCGCGCCCTTTGTGTTACTCGGGGGTGTGAATGTACTCGAGAGTCGGGACTTTACACTGTCGGTGGCGGAGCACTATGTGCGAGTGTGCCGCGAGCTGGGCATTCCGCTGGTATTCAAGGGCTCCTTCGACAAGGCGAACCGCTCCTCCATACATTCCTTTCGCGGGCCCGGGCTCGAGGAGGGCCTGAAGATTCTGGCGGAGGTGAAATCCACCTTTGGCGTGCCGTTGATTACGGACGTGCACAGCCCGGAGCAGGCGGCCCCGGTGGCAGAGGTCTGCGACATAATTCAGTTGCCTGCTTTTCTGGCGCGCCAGACCGATCTCGTGGCGGCCATGGCGGCCACCGGCGCGGTAATCAATATCAAGAAGCCGCAGTTTCTCAGCCCCTCCCAAATGGCCAATGTGGTGGAAAAATTCGCCGAGTGCGGCAATCACCGGGTGCTTGTCTGCGAACGTGGCAGCAACTTCGGTTACGACAACCTGGTGGTGGATATGCTCGGCTTCGGCGTGATGAAAAGGGACTGCGCGAATATTCCGCTGATCTTTGACGTGACGCATGCACTGCAGTGTCGAGACCCGGGTGGAGCGGCTTCGGGTGGGCGGCGCAGCCAGGTTGCAGAGCTTGCACGAGCGGGTATGGCCGTGGGCCTGGCGGGCCTCTTTCTAGAGGCGCACCCGGATCCGGACAACGCCCGCTGTGACGGCCCCAGCGCGCTGCCGCTGGCGCAACTGGAGCCATTTCTGTCACAGGTGAAGGCGGTGGATGAACTGGTGAAGTCGCTGCCCCCCCTGCACATCGAATAATACGCACGGAGTAACAACAGATGAGCAATATCGCTAATGTTCAGGCCTTTGAGGTCATGGATTCGCGCGGCAACCCCACGGTCATGGCGGAAGTCACTCTGGCCTCCGGGGAAGTGGGCTCCGCCTGCGCACCCTCCGGGGCTTCCACCGGCTCGCGGGAGGCTCTGGAGCTGCGCGACGGCGATGCAGCACGCTACCTCGGCAAGGGTGTGCTGACCGCTGTCGGCAATGTCAACGGCGCCATTCGTGACCTGCTGCTGGGTCGGGATGCACTGGCGCAGCGTGACATTGACGCCGCCATGCTGGCTGAGGATGGCACCGAGAACAAGGCCTCTCTGGGTGCCAACGCCATCCTCGCGGTCTCGCTGGCGACGGCAAAAGCCGCCGCGCTGGCGAAAGGGGTGCCGCTGTACCGGCATATCGCAGACATCAATGGCAGCACGGAATTCAGCATGCCGGTGCCCATGATGAATATTCTCAACGGTGGTGAGCACGCCGATAATAACGTGGACATCCAGGAGTTTATGGTGCAGCCGGTGTCTGCACCCACCTTTGCGGAGGGCCTGCGCGCCGGCGCCGAAATTTTTCACCAGCTGAAAAAGGTGCTGTCTGCTCGTGGCTTGAATACCGCAGTGGGAGACGAAGGCGGTTTCGCACCTGATTTGCCTTCCAACGAGGCAGCGCTGGAGATTATTGCCGAAGCAGTAGACAAGGCGGGGTACAAACTCGGGTCCGACATCACACTGGCGCTCGACTGTGCCGCTTCTGAGTTCTACGCCAACGGCGTTTACACGCTGGCGGGCGAGGGCCAGCAGTTTGACAGTGCGGGTTTCACCGATTACCTGGCCGCTCTGGCGGACGGGCACCCCATTATTTCCATTGAGGACGGCCTCGACGAATCCGACTGGGATGGCTGGAAGCTGCTGACGGAGAAAATTGGCGACCGGGTGCAACTCGTGGGAGACGACCTGTTTGTCACCAATACGCGAATTTTGCGCCAGGGTATAGAACGCGGTGTGGCCAACTCGATTCTGATTAAATTCAACCAGATCGGCAGCCTGTCTGAAACCCTCGACGCCATCGCCATGGCCAGGGCAGCCGGGTACACCGCCGTGATTTCGCACCGCTCGGGTGAAACCGAAGACACCACAATCGCTGACCTTGCGGTCGCTACCAGTGCCGGGCAGATCAAAACGGGCTCGCTGTGCCGATCCGATCGCGTGGCCAAATATAACCGTCTGCTGCGCATAGAAGCGGAACTCGGCGGTTCGGCACCGTATCGCGGCATGGCGGAGTTCACCCGGAGATAGCGCCTTGCGCTGGTTGTTGGTCGTACTTGCGCTGCTGCTCATCGCGCTGCAATACCGGCTCTGGTTCGCCGAGGGCAGCCTTGCGGAGCAGCAGCGACTGACCCGGCAGGTTGAGGAGCAGACACGGATCAATACGGCTCTGCGCGAGCGCAACGCAGTGCTGGAACGCGAGGTTCTGGAGTTGCAGACAGGCAACGCCGGCGTTGAACAGCGCGCACGGGAAGAACTGGGCCTCGTGCGCGAGGGCGAGACATTCTTTCAGGTCGCGGATGATCCCAACGCGCCCCTGGAGTTGCAACCTTGAGCAGGCTGTGGGCGGTTGTCCCGGCGGCAGGCACGGGTGCCCGCATGGGCGCTGCCACGCCCAAGCAGTACCTGCCACTGGCGGGCGCCAGTGTGCTGGAGCGCAGCCTGAGTGCGCTGTTCGCGGTGCCCGACATCGTGGCCATCGGTGTCGCTCTCGACGCGCTGGATCAACACGCCGCCACGCTGTCGTGCCTGGCCGATCCACGCGTGCTGCGGGTGACAGGCGCCCGCGAACGCAGCGGTTCGGTGCTGGCCGGACTCGAGCTGCTGCTTGAGCGTGCGGAACCCGGCGACTGGGTGCTGGTTCACGATGCGGCGCGCCCTTGCGTGCGCGCGGAAGATATCTCGACCTTGATTGCAACGGTCACCCGCTCGGGGGTGGGAGGTCTGCTGGCCGAGCCTGTGGTCGACACCATCAAACAGGCGGATGCAGGCGGCAGGGTGCTGGCCACGCTCGATCGCAATACGCTGTGGCGCGCGCAGACGCCGCAGATGTTCCGCATCGGCGAGCTGCACGCGGCGCTCACACAGGCCCATGCGCAGGGCCAAAGCGTCACCGATGAGGCTGCCGCCATGGAGCTGGCCGGGCATCCGGTACAACTGGTGCCATCCTCGCATGAGAACATCAAGATCACGGTTGCCGGGGATCTTCCGCTGGCGGAATTCTACCTGCGACAGCGGGAGACAACGCCATGAATCGACCCACCCCGGCGCCTGTCAGAATAGGCCATGGTTACGATGTACACCGCTTCGGCGATGGCGAAGGAATCGTATTGGGCGGGCGGCGCATTCCGCACGGCCGCGGTCTGCTGGCCCATTCCGACGGCGATGTACTTATCCATGCCGTGTGTGATGCGTTGCTCGGCGCCCTCGGGGAAGGCGACATCGGCCACCATTTCCCGGATTCGGACGCCGCCAATGCGGGCATCGACAGCCGCATTCTCCTGCGTCGGGTTGTTGCGCTGATGCACGCAAGTCGCTGGCGGCTGGGAAATCTCGACGTCACGCTGGTATTGCAGGCACCGAAACTGGCTCCACATATTGCAGGCATGCGCGAGAACCTGGCGGCGGATTTGCAGGTGAGCCATGGCTGCGTGAATGTGAAAGCAACCACCACTGAAGGGCTCGGTTTTACCGGGCGGGAAGAGGGTATTGCCGCCCACGCGGTCGTGCTGTTGCACGCCGATCCTGAATGACGACGCCGGGGTCGATCGCAGCGCCAACCGAATGGCCGACCGCGTGGGGAGAGCCACCGGGCGAGGCCGTTATTCGCGCAACAGCGGAGGATTTCCAGGTCGCTGAACAGCCGGGCTTCGAGCTGTCAGGGGATGGCGAGCATGCCTATCTCCTGCTGGAAAAGCGCTATCTGAATACAGCCGAGCTCGCCGAACGCCTCTCCCAGGTCAGCGGCGTGCCGCTTCGGGATATCGGCTATAGCGGCCTGAAAGATCGCCGTGCCCTGACCAGCCAGTGGTTCAGCGTGGGCCTGGCGGGCCGCCCGGCGCCAGACTGGCACAGGCTGGAGGCGCCTGGCGACGTGCGGATACTGGCACTGGGCACGCACCAGCGTAAACTGCGACGCGGCACGCACCGCGCCAATCACTTCCAACTGGTTTTGCGCGAATTGCGCGGGACGCCCGATGCACTGACCGAACGCCTCAACCTGCTGCGCCAGCGCGGTGTGCCAAACTACTTCGGCCCGCAGCGCTTTGGCCGCGATGGCGCAACGCTGCAGCAGGCCTTGCGCTGGGCCAGGCGTCCCGGGCGGGTATCCCGAGCGCGGCGCAGCCTGTATTTTTCGGCACTGCGGGCCTACCTGTTCAATCGCCTGCTGGCGGTGCGGGTAAAGGATGGTACCTGGAACCGCGTGTGCGCGGGCGATGTCTGCATGCTCGCCGGTAGCCGGAGCTATTTTTGTGCTGACACAGCGGACAACGGCCTCCAGGCACGCCTCGATAGCGGCGACATTCATCCGGGCCTGCCGCTGTGGGGTATTGCCGGTCGTTCAGATACCGAGCCATCGGCTGCGCTGTTCGCACAGCTTGCGGATGTAGCGCCGCTCTGCGCCTTTCTGGAAGGGCAGGGCCTCGCGCTCGCGTGGCGGCCCACGCGCATGCTGCCGGATGACTTTTCCTGGCGGTTTTGTGATGATGGCCGCCTGCAGTTGGACTTCAGCCTGGGTGCCGGCAGCTACGCGACCGCGTTGCTTGCAGAGCTCGTACGCTACAGGGAAGTTGACGGTAGTACGGGCGGAAACAGGCACGGCGACAAGGGCGATAGCATAAGTGACAAGTGTAGTGAACAGAGCTGATCTCGACGGGATCGGGATGACCTCAAGGCGCACGCGTGAGCGCCTGGTGCAGCGATTGGCGGCAAAGGGAATCCACGATACGGCCGTCCTGGAAGCGATGCGCGCAACGCCCAGACACCTGTTCCTCGACGAAGCCATGGCGCACCGGGCCTATGAGGACGTGGCCCTGCCCATCGGTTTCCAGCAAACACTCTCGCAACCCTATATTGTCGCGCGCATGACGGAACTGTTGTTAGCGGCCGGGCCGCGCTCCCGGGTACTGGAGATCGGTACCGGCTCGGGGTACCAGACGGCCATTCTGGCGCAACTTATCGCCGAGGTTTTCAGCGTTGAGCGGATCAAACCCCTGCAGCTCAGGGCCCGTCAGCGCATGCGTCAGTTGAAATTGCGCAATGTGCAGATGAACCATGCCGATGGCGCGCTGGGCTGGCCAGAGCGCGGCCCCTTCGACGGCATCCTTGTTGCCGCGGCGCCAGAGCGTATTCCCGAAGCACTGCTGGCACAGCTTGCGCCGGGCGGCCGACTGGTGATTCCCGTGGGCATTGAGGCCCAGCACCTGCAGGTTGTGAGCCGCACAGGGGAGGGTTTCGAAACAGAGATCGTCGAGGCGGTCCGTTTTGTGCCTCTGCTGCCCGGAACGGAGCGCTAGCCGGATGTCATCGCTGGGTGTGTTTCTGCGCGGCCTGTTGATGGGCGCAGCCGATATCGTGCCTGGCGTGTCCGGTGGCACCATGGCCTTCATCACCGGGATTTACGACACGCTGTTAGCCAGCATTCGCGCGGTGGATCTCGAGTTCCTGCGACGCCTTCTGCGGCTCGATATTGCGGGAGCGTGGTCGCATGTGAATGGGGGCTTCCTGCTCGCCCTGCTTGCCGGCATAGCCACCAGCGTGCTGTCTCTGGCGCGTCTGATTGGCTGGGTGCTGGAAAATCACCCGGTACCGCTATGGGCGTTTTTTTTCGGCCTGATCCTCGCCTCCGCACTGGTGTTGCTGAAAGAGGTAAGGCTCTGGACCAAACCCCTTGTCGTGAATCTGCTGGCGGGGACTGCTGCGGCACTTGCGATAGCGCTGTCGCCCGCCGTGCAATTGCAGGGCGGGCTGGCCGGGGTCTTCCTCGCGGGGTTCCTGGCGATCTGTGCAATGATCCTCCCCGGCATCTCTGGCAGCTTTATTCTGTTGCTGCTGGGAATGTACAGCACGGTACTGGCGGCCATTCGTCAGCTCGATCTGGTGTTTATCGCGGTGTTCGCTTTCGGCGCGGGTTGCGGCCTGCTTTGCTTCTCGCGTCTGTTGCACTGGCTGTTACAGCGTTTTCACCAGGCGACCATGGCGCTACTCACGGGCTTTCTGCTCGGTTCGCTGGCAGTGGTGTGGCCGTGGAAGCGCGTGTTGTGGTGGATACCGGACAGTCATGGCGAGCTGCGGCCCGCGCAACTGCAACCGGTATTGCCCGGCGATTTTGTGCTTTACACGGGTCAGGATCCGCAGATCGGCTTGTGCCTGTTGCTGATGCTCGTCGGTTTCGCCCTCGTCTGGCTCATTCACGCCCGATGGGGAGATGACCCGGATTCATGAGCCGTGATCAATGAACCGCGGCTGGCTGTTATACCTCGCACTGGGCGTGCTCTCCGCCTGCGGCGGTAACAGTCGTGCGCCGGTGGAAGACCGGCATGCGTATCCCACTGCAGGCTCCGGCGTACAGAGCGTGAGCTCGACCAGCGAATACCGGGTTCAGCGCGGCGACACCCTGTATTCCATCGCTTTTCGCTACGGCCTCGACTACCGCAAGGTCGCGGCAGCCAACAACATTCCCGCACCCTACCGAATTTATCCGGGTCAGCGCATCGCCCTGCGGGAAACCTCCGTGGCGCCACCACCAACGCCGCGACAGTCGGTGCCTCCCGCTGGCATACCGTCGTCCCGCCCTGTGCCGGGGCCCGCGCCTGCGCCCCCTGGCCCGGCGCCTGAACCCGTGCCCAGCCCCCCGGTCGCCATGCCAGCCCCCCGCCCCCCGGTCGCAGTGCCCGCGCCAGCCCCGGTTTTCACCGGTGAGCGTGTGAGTAGCTGGCGCTGGCCGACACGCGGGCGTTTGACGCGAGGCTTTTCCGGCAGCGTACACAAGGGCATCGACCTGGATGGCGAACGCGGAGATCCGATTTATGCCGTCGCCGCCGGCAAGGTGGTTTACGCGGGCACTGGTATCGTAGGTTTTGGCGAGCTTCTCATTATAAAGCACAACGACGTGTATTTGAGCGCTTACGGGCACAACGACAGATTGCTCGTCAAGGAGGGCGATCTGGTGGCGGTGGGGCAGCAGATCGCGGAGAAGGGCAGTTCCGGGACGGACACCGTGAAATTGCATTTCGAGATTCGCAAAGAGGGTAAACCGATTGACCCGCAGAGGTTATTGCCGCCGAGGTGAAGAAGGGAGAAGAATGTCGCTACGGGACGGGACGATACCCGGGCGGAAACGGCAGGCAACCGCGGCAGGGGTAGCAGGTATAGCGCCGTTTGCATTGAGGAATATTTCTGGGTTAATCTGGTCGGCCCGGGAAAAATACTCTGAGTTCTTGTAACAATAATAGAGTGGGATGTGGCCATGGAACTGGATCCGACAGGCGCAGGTTCGAAGCGGACCTCAGACTCGGGAGAGAGCAAGGAGGCGACATCTGGAAAGGTCGCTGCCGCGCCCCCCCCCAGGGCTTGTGCCGGTGATCAGCCGCAGCCGCTGGCACAGGATGACCCCGCCGAATTTCTCCTGGATAACCCGAACATCGACGGCGACGTCGATATCTCGTTTGAAACCGCCAAGGCGAACACCTCGCACAAAGTTGAAAAATCCCTCGATGCAACCCAGCTTTATCTGAACGAGATCGGCTATTCGCCGTTACTGACGGCCGACGAGGAAAAATTCTACGCGCGCTTGGCCCGTAGCGGTGACGAAGCCGGCAGAAAGCGCATGATCGAGAGCAACCTGCGTCTGGTGGTGAAGATCTCGCGCCGTTATATCAATCGGGGCCTGACCCTGCTGGATCTGATCGAAGAGGGAAATCTTGGCCTGATTCGCGCGGTGGAGAAATTCGATCCTGAGCGGGGTTTCCGGTTTTCCACGTATGCCACCTGGTGGATTCGCCAGACGATCGAGCGGGCGATCATGAACCAAACGCGCACAATTCGTCTGCCCATTCATGTGGTTAAAGAACTCAATGTCTACCTCCGCGCGGCGCGCGAACTGACCCAGATGCTCGACCATGAGCCCACGGCGGAAGAAATCGCGCAAATGCTGGACAAGCCCGCCGCCGATGTGAAGCGGATGCTGGGCCTGAATGAACGCGTGACCTCGATGGATACCCCCATCGGGCCCGATTCCGACAGGGCGGTGGTTGATACCATCGCCGATGCCCGGGTATGTGATCCCTCCCAGCTGTTGCAGGACAATGACATCCGGGACAACATCGCCATGTGGCTGGAAGAACTTTCCGAGAAGCAGCGCGAGGTTGTTTCACGCCGCTTCGGTCTGCGCGGTTATGAGAGCAGTACGCTCGAAGAAGTGGGGCGTGAAATTGGCCTTACCCGCGAGCGCGTGCGGCAGATACAGGTTGAGGCGCTGAAGCGGTTGCGTTCTATCATGGAGACCCAGGGCCTCAACGGCGATTCGCTGTTCAGTTGATAGGTGCATTCACGCTCCACCCCGGCTACCCTCCCTCTTTTCAACGCTAAAGCGGTATACAGCTATGTCCGATGAGGTGCTTGCGGCGCTCGATTTGCCGCCGGTGGATCAGGTGGGGTTTGTCGTGCGGGATATTGAGCAGGCCCTGGCAATTTACCAGCCGATGTTCGGCGCCTTCAGCCGCATGGACCCGGGCCCCATGACCTACGACTACCGTGGTAACAGTGAAAGCTGTGAATTGCGTCTCGCCTTTGGCAGGAGCGGCGATGTGGAAATCGAACTCATACAGTGGGTCAGCGGCGGTTGTCCGCACAAGGAGTTTCTCGACGCCGGGCGCGAAGGCATGCACCACCTGCGTTTTCGTATCGATGATCTGGACGCCAGCGTGTCAGCGGCGAAGGCCATCGGTTATGCCCCCATCTGGCAGAAACGCTTTGCAGAAGGGCTCGCCGTGGCCTATCTGGAGCGGGCAGGGGACCCACTGCTGGTGGAGTTTTTCGAGAATCACAGCGCCTAGCCGCGGCCCGTTACCGCATGGCTAACCGGATTCAAAGCGCGGTTTCGTCCGCGAGATCGGAATTGCCCCCGGGAAGGGTTCCACGCCTTCATCGCCGCAGACATGACAGATGATGCGATACAGCAACCCCTGCGCAGAACCGTTCAGCACAGCATCGGCGAGCATGTCGTCGGTGTCTACTTCCTTCGCGGCGTCCAGTAATTTCTTGAAGGTGCGCCGGAAACTCTCCGAATGCCGGGTGCGGATATGGGTGCCGAAAAATATTTCGTGCACGGCATCCGGGTCTTCCCGGTGGCTGATCGCCAGCGAGATCATCTTGCGCACGAACCACGCGTGATCGCCGGTACTGGCGATTGCGCGCTGCTCGGTAAATTCTTCTGCCGAGATTTCGCCCGTGCCGGTTGGCCCGGCGACCGACATGAAGTGAAAAGCCGCGATGCCCCCGAGTTGCTCCTGCACCAGGTTGAGCAGCTTGAAGTAGCTGTCCTGGCGGGAATGTATTTCGAGGCGTCGCGCGCTCTGTTCCTGCAGTTTGATTGCGCGGGTATTGGCGGATATTTCCGACTGCTGCATGAAGTGGCCAATTACCAGCCAGAGGAACGCAAGCGGGGCGAACGCGCCTTCCAGAAAGCTCCCGATATCCGCCGTGGGCAGGTGAACAAAATTGCTCCAGCCGACCATGGCGAGCAGATACACCAGACCGGCCACGATCCAGATCAGGGTAAAGACGGAGCCCAGCGCGACCCGCCAGTCCATTGACCAGATGGTTCTGCGCGCGCTCATGGCCCGAGCAGTTGCAGGTGTTGCATACTGGCCCGGGCCGACTGCGAAAGCCGATGCATTGTGCTCAATAGACCTTGAATTCGGTTTGCGCCGCTTTGCAACCCTCGACGTTGATGGAGTAGCGGTACATGCCTTTGGGCACGCCCTTGCCCTTCAGGCGGCAGCGCAGCTTGCCTTTGTCATTGCTTTTCAGGTCACACTTGTGTTCGCCCTGATCGACAAAGGGATTGCTGCTGCCCTGGTCGAAGCGCAGGCTATAGGCTTCTTTGCCCTTCATCTGCCATGCGAGGTGTTTCTCGGTGCGCGAGCAGACGCAGCCGTCCTTCTTCTTGCAGTCATCGCGGCCCTCCGCCTTGTCATTCTTGCAGTTATCGTGATCACCTTTGAATGCCGCCTGGACATAACACTGCTTGCCTTCAGGACGCACAACTTCAAGCCGGACTTTCTGTTCCCTGGCTTCTGCGTGCACCTCGGGCACAGACAGCGCGCTCAGCGCCAGCAGTGCGATGGCAAAGATTTTATGCAGTGCATTGGAAGCTGGTATGAAGCGTGACATGCGCTGGCTCCTGTTGGCCCGGGTTTCAGGTGGTTGGACGTTGCCCTACGTTGTCGGGCAAACATCGCGTGGCGGAACTCAAGTGTAAGTGGAGAACCCGCATTCGGCCAGCATCCCTTCGCACTTCTTGTACCGCTGCCTTGCGTCGATGCGAGATGCGCGGGAGGTTGCCACGGACGGTTTTTCCGGGCACAAAAAACCCCGCCGTGTTGCCAGGGCGGGGTTTTCCGGGTGTGGGAGTTAGCGCTCCAGATACTGCAGTTTGTCTTTCTTGCCGGCCCACTCTTCTGAGTCGGGCAGCGCTTCTTTCATTTCGGTTATATTTGGCCAGACCTCTGCCAGTTCCGCATTCAGTTCCAGAAACACGGCCTGGTCCTCAGGCAGTTCATCCTCGGAGAAGATGGCGTCAACGGGGCACTCGGGTTCGCACAGGGCACAGTCGATGCACTCGTCCGGGTGAATGACCAGAAAATTCGGGCCTTCATAAAAACAGTCTACCGGGCACACCTCCACGCAGTCCGTATGCTTGCACCTGATACAATCTTCTCCTACGACAAAAGTCATTCCTGGCGGACCTCGTGTAATGTCAGTTTGGCTAAGGGGCGCTAGTTTACCCGCACCGCGGGCACAATAGAAGCCTTTGAGAGGCCGCGGGAAGTTTAGAGTTCTTGCGCGTAAGCCGCGGATTTTATGCGGGTTTGTCGAGCAACGCCTTGAGTTCGTAGAGCGCATCAAGCGCCTGCCGCGGCGACAGGTTATCTATATCCAGGGCGCCCAGTCGGTCGAGTACCGCAGTATCGCGTGCCACACTGAACAAATCGGATTGCAGTTGCGCCGCCGCCTTCCCGCCGCCCGCCAACGCAGGGCTTTTTCCGGCTTCCAGTTCAGCGAGCTTTTCCCGGGCCGCATCGAGTACGGGGGCGGGGATGCCCGCCAGCCTGGCCACCTGCAGGCCGAATGAACGGTTTGCCGGGCCGTCCTGAATATTGTGCAGGAAAACCACGTGATCCTGATGTTCGGTGGCGTCGAGATGCACATTGGCCATGGTGGGGCAGAGTTCGGGCAAGGCGGTGAGTTCAAAGTAATGCGTGGCAAAGAGGGTGAAAGCGCGCACTTCGCGCGCGAGGTGTACCGCCGAGGCCCAGGCGAGACTGAGCCCGTCAAACGTGCTGGTGCCACGACCCACCTCGTCCATCAGCACCAGGCTGCGCGGCGTTGCGTTGTGCAGGATGTTGGCGGTTTCAGTCATTTCCACCATAAATGTGGAGCGCCCGGAGGCTAGATCGTCAGAGGAGCCGATGCGGGTGAATATACGATCCAGCGGAGCGAGTCGCGCGGCCGTTGCCGGCACGTAGCTGCCGATGTGTGCCAGCAGCGCCAGCACCGCGTTCTGGCGCATGTAGGTCGACTTGCCGCCCATGTTGGGGCCGGTAATCAGCAGCATGCGTCGGCTTGTATCGAGCAGCGCGTCGTTGGCGATGAACGGCTCATCCAGCACCTGTTCCACCACCAGATGACGTCCACCGGTTACCTCGAACACCTCTTCCTCGCAGAATTGCGGCGCACACAGTTCAAGGTTCTCGGCACGTTCGGCCAGGTTGGCCAGCACGTCGATCTCGCTCACGGCGGCGGCGGTGTCCTGCAGTGCCGCGAGCTGGGTGTTGAGCGTTTCCAGCAGTTCATCGTACAGGGCTTTTTCCCGCGCCAGTGCGCGGCTCCGGCTGGACAGGGCCTTGTCTTCGAAATCCTTGAGTTCCGGGGTGATGAAGCGCTCCGCGTTTTTCAGGGTTTGCCGCCGGATGTACGCGGCCGGCGCCTGGGCGGCCTGTGCCCGGCTGATCTCGATGTAGTAGCCATGCACGCGGTTGTAGCCAACCTTCAAGGTGGCGATGCCGGTGGCCTCGCGCTCGCGGCGTTCCATCTCCAGCAGGTAGTTGCCGGCGCCCTCGCTGATCTCGCGTAACTCGTCCAGCGTTGCATCGTAGCCCTGCGCGATGACGCCGCCCTCGCGAATCACCACCGGCGGATTTTCCACGATGGCGCGACCGAGCAGTTCGCACAGATCCGGATACTGCGCAGCCTGCCCGGCAAGCGCAACCAGCAACGGGGCGTTGCACGGTTGCAGTTCGCTGTGTATCTGCGGCAGCGCCGCGAGCGAGGTATGGAGCCGCGTGAGATCCCGCGGGCGTGCGGAGCGCAGCGCCACGCGGGTAAGGATGCGTTCCATGTCGCCCACGGATTTCAATACGCCGCGCAGGGGTTCATACCGGTAGTTGTCGCAGAGTGCGCCGATGGCGGCCTGGCGGGCATTGAGTTCGTCCACCCCGGTGAGCGGGCGGTGCAGCCAGCGCCGCAGCATGCGGCTGCCCATGGCGGTGGCGGTACGATCCATCACGGACAACAGCGTATTGCGGTCGCCGCCTGCAAGGTTGACATCGATCTCCAGGTTGCGCCGGGTGGCGGCGTCCAGGATCAGGCTTTCCTCTCGGCGCTCCTGCGCGATGGCGCGGATATGCGGCAGACTGCCGCGTTGCGTATCCTTTAAATACTGTAGCAGGCAGCCGGCGGCGCCCAGCGCCAGTTCCAGCTCATCGCAGCCGAAGCCCTTGAGATCATGTGTTTGAAACTGCGTGTTGAGCGCGCGGCGCGCGCTGTCGGCATCGAATTCCCAGGCGGGCTGACTGCGCGCTCCCGCGCGTTGCGTAACCCCGGGGTGATACAGATTCTCGTGGTGCAGCACTTCCGCGGGGTCGAGCCGCGTGAGTTCGCCTTCAAGCGCTTCCTCGCCGGTCACTTCCAGCACGCGGAAGCGGCCGCTCGAAACGTCCAGGTAGGCGATGCCAAAACTGTCCTGCCGTTGGCAGATGGCCATCAGCAGCCGCTCGACGCGATCTTCCAGCAGCGCTTCATCCGAGAGCGTGCCCGGGGTGACCACGCGCACCACCTGCCTGTCTACCGGCCCCTTGCTGGTTGCCGGATCGCCGATCTGCTCGGCGATGGCCACGGAAACGCCGACCTTTACCAGCCGCGCCAGGTAGCCCTCCGCCGCATGGTAGGGCACGCCCGCCATGGGGATCGGTTCGCCGCCGGATTTGCCGCGCGCGGTGAGCGTGATATCCAGCAGCTCGGCGGCGCGCCGGGCGTCGTCATAGAACAGCTCGTAGAAATCCCCCATGCGGTAGAACACGAGATCCTGTGGGTGTTGCGCCTTGATGCGCAGGTATTGCTGCATCATTGGGGTGTGGCTAAGGTCTTGATTCAAAATAAAATTATCTTTTATGTTCAATAGCTTAGAGTTTGCTGTGAGGCGCTATGATAAGGGAAATGCCTCCAGTGAACACCTCCCTCGTCACTAATTCGGGATCAGGCGGTCACTATTTCTGGCTTGCGGATATCCCATCTGCACAGATTCGGGAGGCGTGGTAGAACGCGCTACCAGTGCTAGTCCGGAACGAACAGCGGCATCAGATAAAAGGGTTTGTTGGTCGCGACCACCGCCTCGGCGGCGGGGTTGCCCTAAAAGGGGACGTTGCCCACCACGCAGACAGGATTGGTGGAGCCGTCGCAGAGGAAATTGCCGCCGGATTTCCACTTCAGGAAATGCCAGCCGGTGTCGGGTATCGCGGTGAAGGTCTCGGTGTAATTCGTGTCGGCGACGACGTGCGAGCAGCTGGTATTCGTCACGCAGGTGCCGGAGCTGAGAGACCGTACAATGCCGCCCTCGCCCACGAAGACATCCAGTCTGGAGCCGGGTAGCAGCAAGGTGCACAGGATCAGTAGCCATCGCTTCGACATGCGGTCCCTTCGGGTGTGTCCCGGGTTGGACGCTACAGCACTCAGCCTAGTCCATTTTCCCGTCCGTGCGACACAGTTGTGATGGGCTCGCAGACAGCGCGCACGGTGTTCCGGCAACTCACCGGGCGTGGCTGGCCTCAGGCAGTGGCGTGCGCATCGTGCGCCCTGCACCAGTCGAGCAGCATCTGCTCGAGTTTCGCGCGCGTCTCCTGCACGCGCTTCTGCGAGCGCAGGTTGGCAAAAATGCGCGCCAGTTTGCGCCGCTCGGTGTCGCTCAACTGCTCCAGCAGATTGTCGTTCAGCTTAAGCTCGCTGCGATCGGCGTGCGTCCTGCTGCACAGCAGCCGATGATGCAGCAGGGCACGCCCCAGCAGGACGAAGGGAAAATTGATATTCCTGCTGGGCCCGTAACGCAATTGTTGCCCGCCGGTGGGAATGCCTTTCAACTGAATGCGCGCAATTTCGTCGGCGTAGCGCCAGGCGCCGACACCGCCGGTGACGGCACCCACGGCGCTCGAGCCGAGTGTGGCCAGCCCGCCCAGCAAGCCGCCGGTTGCACCGTCCACCACCATGCCCGCGCCGCCACCGAGCAGGGCGCCGGCGGAAGAGGCCACCACGGTGAGCGAGCGCCGGTTGAGCCCCCAGAGGTACCAGTTCTCCATATTGAACAGTTCGGAATCCTCGAGGGCGAGGCTGGCCTCGCTGCGCTGCAGGCTGTGGTAGTGATAAACCTCTTCCACCTGGCGCCGGTTGCGTCGTTCACGCTCGGAGAGTTGCTGGCGATAGCTCGCCGCGAGCGCTTTCTGCACAGGTTCCGTTGGCATGCCCTGGAGCAGGCGTTGCGAGGTGCTGAAGTTCAGGCTGTCGTTGATCAGGTCGGCAATCAGCACGCTGGCGGTGCGGTGCTGTGCATCGCGTTCGGCGCGCAGCACGCCCACGGCGCGCTGCAGGGCGTCGCGCCAGTTGGGGTCCAGATGGCCAAACAGTTCCAGCAGTTCGAGCTGTTTGTCGTACTCGGCACGGTGCGCATTGAAACGCCGCACTGTACGAAAATACTGTCCCAGCCCGGCTTCCCATTCCGCGGCAAAATCGTCGTTGTCGACCGGATTGATCACCGCAAGGCTCGGCCTGCCGGTCCAGCGCAGGATTTCCATCTCCGCCTCGTAGTCCGCTGCAAACGGGCACGAACCATCCACCACGTAGATAATGCCCGCGCCCTCCACGATAGGTGTGAGCAGCGCGCACTCGTCGTTGAAGCGCGGGTTGTCCTGGTGCACGGCAACGAATTCACGCACCGTTTCGCCGCGGGCCGACGCGTCGCTGCAGTGCGCCTGCAGCCAGTCGAGTACCTCGCGGGCGCGCTGTATACCGGGCGTATCGACCAGTGTATACAGCGTTTCCCCGTCTACCGTCATGGGAAAGGCGCGCGCTTCCCGCGTGGAGCCGGAGCGGGCGTCGATATACACGGAGTCGTCGCGGGCGAGGGTCGCAACGATGCTCGACTTGCCCTTGTTGGGCCTGCCCACAACGGCAAATGCCGGTACTTTCATTGCGTGGTCACCCGGTTGAGCAGGCTCACATGGATGCCGGTGAATGGTAGCTCCCTCGCAAAGCTGCGCCAGTCATCCACTTTGCGGTGCGGCACGCTCTTGCCCGCGAGTGGCAGCAAATACAGAGTGCAGTGCCCGATCTGTGCAAGCTCTCCCAGCAAATCCGCCAGTTCCGCCATTGGCGGCTCCCAGGATTTGACCACCACCAGTAGCTGGTCAAAGCCCGCCTGCCGATGCTGTTGCAGGTTCTCCAGATCTTCCCGGAGGGGCCCGAGCCCGGCTGTTATGACATTGTTTGGGTCAACCGCGAGCAGTTCCTCAAAATCGTGGGTGGACTCTCCGGCCAGCGCATTGCTCCAGTCGAGCAGCAGCAGCCGGCCATCTACCGGTACGCTGTGTGTGGCAGGCTCCCGCGGGTGGTCCTGCTGGCGAACGGAGTCACCGGCAGTGGCCTGTGTGCGTATCAGCGGTTGGCGCATACGCTGCAACACCAGTCGCGCGCCGGGGTAGCCGACAAAGCAGCGCTGCAGGAGGCGCGGGTAGTAAATCCGCGCGCCTATCCACAGCAGCAACCGCGGCAGCAGCGCATATACCACCAGACACATGAACAGGAAAGACCACCAGCCGCGCATGCTTTCTATGCCGGCGCGGTCGATGTTATACAGCGCGGGATGAAAGCGACTGCTGTCGATGACTTCGGGGGCAACGGTTGCCCATGGTGCGAGAGCGGACCAGGGCACGGCGAGAGTGTCGGTGATGCCCTGCATGAGCCCCGGGCTGACGGAAAAGGTGGAACCCCATACAAAGCTGAAATCAGACAGCGCGGGCACCAGCACGAACGCGGCCAGCGCGCCGAGGGTGAACAGCATGCCCCAGGCCTGCCCGAAGCGCAGCCCCAGTAATCGCAGTACCCCGGACGCCTCGCGCAGGCTGCGGCCGTCGGGCAGGCTGCGCAGTGCCAGCCAGCGGGCGGGGCTGGCGGCCAGCGGTGCTGCTGCGTTGCCGCGTGCGGTACTTGCGAGCATGATCGCCGAGAACACGCTCATCAGGCATTGCAGGAGCACGAACACGCCCAGCAGCACCAGCACGTTCACCAGTCCCCGACTGCTGCCGAGCAGAAAGCCCGCCATGGCGAAAAATCCCAGCAGTGTGGCAAGCAAATAACTGACGGGAATCAGCGCGGCACCGGGATGAGCCTCCCGCTGCGCCGGCGCGATAGCATCCAGCCAGCACAGCAGAAGGCGTGCGTCATCGCGGCCGCTACAGTTGGCGGCCAGCAGGTGGTCACGCGCTTTCAGTGCGTCCATGGACAGCTCTCTGTCCTTCTCCAGTTGCTCCGCCAGACGGGCGAAATCCTGAAGCTCAGGTCTTGATGGCACTGCGCAGGCGTCTCACGGTTTGCGGTTGAGCGAAGGCAAAGGAAGCATCGACTAAAGATACAGGGAAATTGGCTGTTTTGGGAGCGCGAGCGCGTTGCCACGCCCGGCGACAGCAGCGTTGCACAACCGAACTTGACGGGTGTCGGGACACCCACCCGGCGGCGGCGAAAAGTTGCTTGCCCACAGGGCGCCCTGTCTTGTTCAATGGGATGCATGCAAAGGGCTGGGCGCGATATGGTTTTGCAGTGTGTCGTGTGTCGTAGGTTTTCTTGCGCAATACTGTTGCGAAATAACACGAGGGAGTCGTTACATGTCACTCAAGGTTGTTGTCTGGGGTACCGGCAATGTAGGCCGGCCCGCCATCCGCGCGGTGTTGTCGCACGCGGATTTGAAGCTGGTGGGTGTGGTCGTCGCCAGCGCCGCCAAGGTCGGCAGGGATGCCGGGGAGATTGCGGGCGTGGGGCCCGTGGGCGTGCTCGCCACGGAC
Source organism: uncultured Halieaceae bacterium (assembly GCA_963976655.1). Taxonomy (GTDB): domain Bacteria; phylum Pseudomonadota; class Gammaproteobacteria; order Pseudomonadales; family Halieaceae; genus Marimicrobium. The sequence goes on along the minus strand of CAXBLB010000004.1, from coordinate 147,851 downwards.
GATGCGGCAAGTTTGATAGCCCTGAAGCCGGACGCCGTCGTGTACACGGCAACCGCGGATATTCGTCCCGCGGAAGCGATGGCGGATCTGATGGCCTGTCTGGAGGCCGGTATCAATGTGGTCTCCACAGCGTTCTATAGCTTCCTGCACCCTGGCTCTGCCCCCGCCGATACGCTGGCTCCCCTGCAGGCGGCGTGTGACAGTAGCGGCGCGTCATTGTTCGTTTCCGGCATCGACCCCGGCTGGGTGATGGACTGGTTGCCCGTGGTGGCCAGCGGTGCGGTGTCCGGGATTCGCGAGATTCGCGTACGCGAGGTGTTCAACTATGCACTGTACGATCAACCGCAGGTTGTGCGCGAAGTGATCGGTTTTGGCACGCCAATGGACGAGTTGCCCATGATGCTGCATGATTTTGCCATCGAGATGGTGTGGGCGCCGATGGTGCGGCTGGTGGGCGAAGCACTGGGCAAGCCGGTTGATGATATCGAAATACACGTTGAACGACTGCCGCTTGAGCGTACGATCGAGGTGCCGGGTATGGGAACGTTCGAGGCCGGCACCCAGGGTGCTTTCCGCTTTGAGGTCGTCGGCAAGCACCGGGGGCATCCGCTGTACGTGCTGGAGCATGTCACGCGTATCGATGATGAGTGCGCGCCCGGCTGGCCGTATCCACCCGAGGGCCGTGGCTGTCATCAGGTGCTTATCAGCGGCGACCCCGACCTGCACCTGACGGTGCACGGCGAGGATCATCATGAGCCGGGTGCCGCCGGGGGCGGCAACGCGAGCGCCGCGAACTGGGTGGTGAATGCCTTGCCGTCGGTGTGTGCCGCCGCGCCCGGTGTGGTCACGGTGTTTGACCTGCCGCGTATCTCCGGCGCCGCGCAACTTGTACTGAGGTAATTCCGCTATGAACGACCAGATCAAGGCGACACCCGAACAGGCAGAGACGAGTTCACCCACCTCCCTGGAAGAGGCGATGCGCTCGCTGCCAGACGACCGCGCGCGGGGTTTGCAGCTGGCCAGTCTCGCGGGCACCCACGCCCTGGTACTGCTGGTTGCGTTCAGCCTGTTTGCCGCGGCGGACAGCTGGCGCCTGCTCAGTGGCCTGGGAATGGCGAGCGCGCTTGCATTGGCCACCGGCGCGCTCGCGGGTATCACCACAACCACGCTGATTCACGAGTGGTTTCATTATCTGGGAGCGCGGCTTTCCGGCGGCGCCTACGGCATACCCAGGAAAAAAGGGCTGTTCGTCTATGATTGGAACTTTGCGCAGAACAATACCGATCAGTTCTTCTTCATGAGTATTGCCGGCAGTGTTGGCGGTGCATTGTCGCTGGTACTGCTGTGGCTCACCCTGCCGGCCGATACGCTCGGACGTGCCGCAGTGCACGGCGGTGCGGTGGCCGGGTTCGTATTCGCGGCCGTGGTCGAGTGGCCAGTGTTGCGCCGTGTGCGCTTTGGTGGCGACCCGCTGACCGCGCTGTCCGGGATCGACCAGCGTGTGCTTGGCCTGGCGTTCCTCGCAGCCTCGTTTGCCGGTTTTGGCACACTATTGCTACTGAGATTCTGAGCTGGGGTTATATCGCCCGGCCTGTGACAATCGGAGCGCCGCGGGCCGCTACCTGTGCGGTTGTGCATGCAGGTGGTGACGGCATCGGGCCTGCGGTTTCCCGGGGGTTCACACCGGCAATTGGATCTCTCTTTGGAAGGAGTACTGCTATGAAGGGTTTTTACAGGGGTTGCGCGGCCATTTTGTTACTGGTGCTGAGCGTTGTGTCAGCGCCGCTGCTGGCAGACGCGGAAACGCGGCGTATTGTGGTGACCGGTAGCGGTAGTGCGGAGGTAGCGCCCGACATGGCGCTGTTGACACTCACGGTTAATCGCGAGGCGCCCACCGCTCGTGCGGCAGTCACGGAAAACTCCAAAGCGATGGCCGAAGTCATCGCGGCCATGCGCAAACTGGGCGTGGCGGAACGCGATCTGCAGACCGCCGCATTTTCGATCCAGCCGCGCTATACGCATGTACCTCGGGTGGCGGGTAGCCACGAGGATACACGCAAGTTTGTTGGCTACACCGTGCGCAACACCCTCAACGTGCGCCTGCGCGACATCTCTAAAGTGGGCGAAGCGCTGGATCAATCGGTCACGCTGGGGGTGAATGAGGGGGGCAACATCGCGTTCGCCAACGACGACCCTTCAGCGGCGCTGGAGCAGGCGCGCAAAAAAGCGGTGGAGAACGCCACTGCCAAAGCGCGCACTCTCGCCGCGGCCGCACAGGTGACGCTGGGACAGGTAATGGAGATAAGCGAGCAGTCCTATTCGCCGGTGAGACCGATGGCCATGATGGGGGCCGCGAGGATGGCGGCCGACAGCGAGGTGGCGGTAGCCGAGGGAGAGAACAGCTACCAGGTGACGGTCAACATGAGCTTTGCCATTGATGACTGACGACACGCGCGGACGCCGCCACGGCCTGCCGCAGCGGCAGGTCGCGGGCTCGCAGCTGCCGGCGCGCGAAGACCGGCCCACCCGGGCGCGCCGATAGCAGGGCGGATATGGGCATTGAAATTGACCGCACTGACTTTCTCCCGGACGACTACGCTGACTTCAGAGGCGCTCTTCAGGCCAATCTTGAAGCGCTGGCGGCCCTGCTCAACACGCCCGGTTTTTCTCGCGGGCCAGGCTCTGTCGGCGCGGAACTGGAGATGTACATTATTGATGCAGAAGGCCGACCGCTGCATGCAAACACCGAGATTCAGAAGCTTGCCAACGACCCGCAGCTCGCGCTCGAACTGAATCGCTACAACCTGGAGTACAATCTGAGCCCGCGCCTGCTCAGTGAAAGCCCTTTCCAGGCGCTGGAAAATGAGATTCTGGAAAAGCTGCAGGGGCTGCGCGCAGTCGCCGCGGAATTTGGCGGACTTATCGTGCCCATTGGCATCCTGCCAACGCTGCAGCAGTCGGATTTCGGCGCACACTGCATCACTGATCGCAAGCGCTACCACGCGCTTGTGCGGCAGCTTCTGCTGCGCCGCGGAGGCAAGTTCAGTGTCGACATACACGGCGAGCACCCGCTGGAACTGGACATGGCGGACATCACCCTGGAAGGCGCGAATACCTCGTTCCAGGTGCACTACCGCGTGGCCGCGGAGGATTTCGCCGCCACCTTCAACGCGATCCAGCTCGCCACGCCGCTGGCGCTTGCCATTGGCGCCAACTCGCCGACGTTGTTCGGTCACAATCTCTGGCACGAAACCCGTGTGCCGCTGTTCAAGCAGTCTATCGACACCCGGCATAAAGACCGTTACTCGTGGAACCCGCCGCCGCGGGTGAATTTTGGTCAGGGCTGGGCGCGGCGCGGGGCGCTCGAGCTGTTCGCGGAAGTGGTACGCATTTATCCGCCCCTGCTGCCGATCTGCAGCGACGCTGGCCCGGCCCCGAGCCGGGGGGCGCCACCGCTGTCGGAGTTGCGTCTTCATCAGAGCACGGTGTGGTTGTGGAATCGACCTATCTATGACGACATCGACGGCGGCCACCTGCGGATTGAAATGCGCGCACTGCCGGCGGGCCCCACGGCGCTCGACATGGTGGCCAACGCGGCCTTCCTGATAGGTCTCGCCGAAGGCCTGAAACCGCGGCTCGAGGAACTTCTTCCGGGTATTCCCTTCGGAATCGCCGAGTACAACTTCTACCGCGCTGCGCAGCACGGGCTGTTTGCCCGCCTGGTCTGGCCCGATGCGGGTCAGTCCGGCTATCGTGAGCAGCCTGTCGGCAACCTGATAGAGCGGCTGTTGCCGGTGGCGGCTGAGGGTCTGGAGGCCATCGGTATCCATGCCGATGAATCGCAACATTACCTGCAGGTCATCAGGCATCGACTGGACTGTCGTCGCAGCGGCGCAATCTGGCAGCGCGCCAAACTTTCCTCGCTGCGCCGCAGCCTGTCTGCCGGGGAAGCCCAGCGTACGATGCTCGAAGCGTATATGACCCTTGGCGAGCAGAATATCCCCGTGGCGGAGTGGCCGCTGTGAAACGCTTCCGCTTTTTGCGCAATCCGCTGTCGAGCGAGCTGGGCGATAGCGTGGAGGACTTTCTCTGCCGGCTGGACGGGCCGGCCTGTGTGTTCATAGATGGTGAAGACGCGACGCGCACGCGCGCGCTAGTGACCCTGTTGCATGGCAATGAGCCATCCGGCGTGATGGCGCTGTTTCGCTGGCTGAAGTCTTCAGGCAAACCGGCAGTGAATGTGTTGTGCATCATCGCCTCCGTTGTCGCCGCGCTGGAGCCGCCACTGTTCAGTCACCGCATGCTGCCGCGGGCGCGCGATCTCAACCGCTGCTTTCGGCCGCCCTATGAGGATGCCCAGGGTGCACTTGCCGAGGAACTGCTGGAAATACTTCACTTACACCAGCCGGAAGCAGTGATTGATATGCATAACACATCCGGCTCCGGGCCCGCCTTCGGCGTCTGTACATTTATGGACAGACAGCACAGTGCGCTGGTCAGTCTGTTTACCCGGCGCCTGATCGTGTCCAATCTCCGGCTCGGCGCGCTGATGGACATCAGCGAGCACCACTACCCCACGGTCACAGTGGAGGTGGGCGGGCGTCTCGACAATGAAGCCCATGAACTGGCGTGGGAGGGGCTGCAACGCTACTTCAGCGCAGACCAGCTATTCGCCGGTGCGGCTGCAGATCCGGACATAGAGCTGTTGCACGATCCGATCAGGCTTGAATTGCAGGAGCATGTCACGCTTACCTACGAAGAGAAGCCGGATCCGAGTTACGACATTACCCTCCGCCCCGATATCGAGAACCTGAATTTTGGATCGGTGACGCCGGACACCCTGCTCGGCTGGGCCCGGGGCCCGGCCCGCTCGCTGTTTGTCGCCACCGATGAAGGAGGGCGCTGCGCCGTTTCGAGGCTGGTGCACATCCGCGATGGAGAGATATTTCCCGCCCAGCCGTTGAAGTTGTTCATGATTACCAATAACGCCGCGATCGCCAGCGCCGATTGCCTGTTATATGCCGTAGCCTATGACGGCAGGGCCATTGCCTGAGCAGCCGATCGCAGCGCGGCCCGTCATCGGTTGCGATCGATCGACAGCCTTTTTATCCCCCACCATGCATACAGGAGAGAGCGCATGCGTATAGGAATTTTTGCCGGCAGCACGCCCGCAACCAGTTTTGACCTCAAGGGGCTGATCGCCTTCGCACAGGATGTGGAAGCACGGGGCTTCGAATCCCTTTGGCTGCCGAATATTTTCGGGCTGGACGGCGTGGGCGCCTGCGCCATAGTCGGCTGGGAAACCGCGCGGATAGAGCTCGGGACCGCAGTGACACCCAGCTATCCGCGACATCCCGCCGCGCTGGCGCAGCAGGCCATCACCACGCAACTCGCCTGCGATGGACGTTTCGCCCTGGGTATCGGGCTTTCACACAAGTTGGTGATTGAGGACATGTTCGGAATGTCCTACGACAAGCCCGCGCACCACATGAGCGAGTACCTGCAGATTATCGGGCCTCTGCTGCGTGGCGAAGCCGCGGATTTTGCCGGCGACCAACTCAGCGCACACCTGCAACTGGAGATTACCGATACCCGCGTGCCCCTGCTGGTGGCGGCACTCGGCCCCGCGATGCTGAAGCTCGCCGGACAATACACTGACGGCACCTCGCTGTGGATGACGGGAGCAAAAACCATCGCAGCCCACATTGTACCGCTGATCAGCGCCGCGGCGGCGGAGGCGGGCAGACCGGCGCCGCGCATCGTTTGCGGCATGCCCATTTGCCTGACTTCCGACGTGCCAGCGGCGCGCGAGCATATCGCCAGCGCCCTGCAGGTCTACGGCATGCTGCCCTCCTACCGTGCGATGCTGGACCGGGAGGGCGTCGCGGGACCTGCCGATCTGGCGCTGGTGGGCGATGAAGGGGTTCTGCGCAAGGAGCTGGCGCGCCTGCGGGAGGCCGGCGTGACCGATTTCAACGCCGCGGTGGTGCCGGCGCCCGGCACAGGGCTTGAGCCCACCCTGGATTTCCTGACCTCTGAATTGCGCTGAGCGGGAGTGATCAGCATGCGGCTGAGGCACGAGAGTTCCGCAGAGAGTCAATAAAATAGTGTCAATATGTACACGAATTTCCCGTGAAACTTGCCGATTCTCTGTCTACCATGCGCGCACTGGCGATGGAGTTTGGACTCGTAATCGTCACCCGCAATTTACTATGAAAGTCAGGAGTTAGAAATTATGAAAAAAGTAGCAGCGGTTTTTGCATCCGCGCTGATGTCTGTATCCATGGCGGGTTTTGCAACCCCCGAAGCCGGCGACAAGAGCTTCTCGATTTCTGGTACCGGTGCAAGCGACAAAGACTTCGATGGCAACGCTTACGGCGTCTCCGGCGAACTGGGTTTTTACGCCACCGAGCACCTGCTGTGGGGTGTTCGTCAGAGCTTTAACGGCCTGGTGGGCGACGACGTAAATGACTCGTGGAACGGTTCGACCCGCGGCTTCGTCGATTATCACTTCGGCAGCGGTGATGCGCGCCCCTATATCGGCGCCAACATCGGTGGCATCTACGGTGAAAACACCAAAGATACTGGTATCGCCGGTCTGGAAGCGGGTGTGCGCTGGTTCGTTCAGGAAAAGACCTTCATCGGTTTTGGCATGGAGTACGCGTACCTGTTTGACGACAGCGACGACATCGACAGCAGCTTTGACGATGGCGCGTTCTTCTACACGCTGGGTGTGGGTTTCAACTTCTAAACCTGCCACAGTTATCGCCAGTCGAAACCCCGGAGCGTTCGCGCTCCGGGGTTTTTTTTGTCCGCTGCATCGTGTTTCTGCCTGCGCGCCAACCAGGGTATTGCCGATTGTTGTCCAGGGCGCTGTAAACTATTTTCAAGCTTGCAAGGGCAGACGCATGGGCACCACAGGCGCGCTGTCGGCTTCGCTATTGTTTACCGGGCCCGGGAGAGGTCAATGATTGAGCGTGCTTTTGCCTGCCATATGCGAGCGTGTCGGCGCGCCGCCCTTTGCTGCGCAATTGGTGTGGCGCTGGGCGGGCCTCTGTGGTCGCCTGCCGCTACGGCTGAGATTTACCGATGGGTAGATGAGGAAGGCAAGGTGCATTTCGGCGACAGGCCCTTGAACCCCGAGGCCGCGGCCGCCGCCAGCCCCGTGGAGATCCGGGAAGCGTATCGGCCCACCGAACGCAGCGAGGAGGAAGCCCGGGCCTTTCGTGAGGAGCAGGAACGAATTTTTGACTATCAGATTGAGCGCGCTGCCAGGGAGCGGGCGGACAGGGAGCGGGAACGGGCCAGCCGGCGCGATCAACTCGAGGAAATCTGCGCACGCCATGCGGAAGATTTACGCAAGTTCACCACCCCGACCATTGGCGCTGACGGTCGATTGGTGCGCCATTATATCGAGGAAGATGGCAAATCCGTGTCTGAGCAGCGGCAGCGGGAGCTACTGCAGGGTTTGAAAGACGAGATGGAGCGGATGGGCTGCAATTGAAACGAGCGTTCCTCAGCGGGCTTTACGGCTGCTGCCTGCGGCAGCGCCCCGGCTTCGTTTGGCCTTGCTTTTGCGGCCAGCCCCGCGCTTCGTTGCAGCGGGCTTTTTAGCAGTTTTTGCCGTCTTTTTGCGGTCTTTCAGGCTTTCCAATACCGCTCCCTGCAATTCCACGAACGATTCATTGAGGCATTCACGGTAAAACTGAGGATCCGGCAGCATCTCCCTGCAGGAGACAAAATTGATGGTGATCTTGCCCGCGCCGCTGATGACTGCATGGAACAGCCCCATCATATGCACAAGCGGTCCAATGCCCATCATCAGGTGCACCTGAGCGCCGGCGAGGTACAGTGGAAACTGGGGCCCCGGGACATTTGAAATGATCGTGTGGAAAGGGATGGGAATGTGCGAGCGCGTGGCGGCGAGCATCGCCGCCTGAAAACCCCAGCCGAGCACCTGCGGGATCAGAATCTCGCTGATATCCACGATGACGCTGGATCCCAAACTGCTGCTGTAGGCCTTGGAAGACTCCGCATTGGCGTGCACCGCCTGCAGGCGTGCCAGCGGGTCGGAGATATCGGTGGCCATGTCGATCACCATCAGGCTCACCTGGTTCCCCGTCGCATCGCTGTTGCGCTCTGCGCGGGTGTTTACCGGTGCGCCACAGCTCAGGCTATCCTCTGGCGGCTCCTGTTTACTCGCGAGATAACGTCGCAGGCCGCCGCCGACGATGGTCACCACGATGTCGTTGATGGTAACGGAGTTGTCCAGCGCCTTGCGCATCGCCTTGAGGTCGTCGAGTTGCAGAATCAGCGAATCGGTGACCCGGGTGGGGGAGACGCGCGCATTGAAGCGCGTGCGTGCCGCCAGCGGTTTGTGTTGACTCGCGTCTCCTCTCGAGCTCTGCCTGTTCGCGCGGATGACCGCAGGCACGAGGTGCCCCAGCGTATCAAGAAATTTCAGCGGCCGTTGCAGGTTGTGCAGGTAGGCGCGCGACCACACCTTCCATGCTGAAGGTTCCCGCTCTCCCTGCCAGGGGTCATCCACCAGCGGCGGCGCCACCTCATCGCTCAGGCTGTGAATCGCGGTGAGTATTTCCGCGCCGGAGACACCATCAATGGCGGCATGGTGAATTTTCAGCATGATGGCAAAGCTGTTCTCAGGCAGGCCCTCCACGCCGCTCAGGCCCTCGATCACGTAGGCCTCCCACAGCGGGCGGCTCATATCCAGCCCGCGCGCCTGCAGGCGCGACAACAGAATACAGAACTGGCGCCAGTCGCCCGGCTTGGGCAGGGCGAGATGGCGCACGTGAAATTCGAGACTGAAGTTGGGATCTTCCACCCAGTAGGGCGTATCCAGCCCCATCGCGCCGCCCGCGAGCTTGCGCCTGAAGATTGCCGATTTGTGCAGGTTGCGTTCGAAGACCGTTAGAATCTCCTTGTAGCGAACGCGGCCGCTGGACCGGTGCGACTGGTCGTACACGATCACCGGGCTGATGTGCATCGGCGTGTGGACGCTTTCCTGTTGCAGGAAATTGCAGTCCATTTCAGTCAGTTGCTGCATACTTCAAACCTTGCTGCGTCTAGTTGCCTACTGTGCACTCAAGTGGCGATGCGGGCAAGTTCGGGGGATGCGCGCATTGTGGTAGCGGCACACGGCCAGCTCAATTAGCCCTTTCAGGTCCCGGAGAATCTGGTCGGGTTGACGCCGCTAGCTAGCGTCCTGCTGAATAGGCCGTTCAGGGCGAGTATCTCAGCCTTCCGAGCCCTGCACGGCCTATTCAGCAGGACGCGGTGCGCTGGAGGCGATCGCTTCACCTGTCGCGAATTCAGGCCGGTTTATTCAGGCGGCGGCGAGTGGGCGAATTTAGTGGTTTGTGGGGCTTGCATTCCGTTTTCCAAACACTGAGTATATGTACAGTAGTTTGCCGGGCAGTGAAAAGGGTCGGCAGCAGCGGGACGGGCCGGCGCAAGGCCTGCACTTACGAAAACGGAAGGGGGTTAATCATGGATGCCAACAAACAAAAAGCACTCGACGCCGCACTCAGCCAGATTGAGCGCCAGTTCGGCAAAGGCACCGTCATGCGCATGGGTGACAGTGAACGCGTTGCAATTCCGGCCATCTCCACGGGTTCTCTCGGCCTGGATATTGCCCTCGGTATCGGTGGTTTGCCCAAAGGCCGGATTTGCGAAATTTACGGGCCGGAGTCGTCCGGCAAAACCACGCTCACGCTGCAGGTGATAGCGGAGGCGCAGAAAAGCGGCGGCACGGCTGCATTTATCGATGCAGAGCACGCGCTAGATCCCATTTACGCGGAAAAACTCGGTGTGCAGGTAGACGACCTCATTATGTCCCAGCCCGACACCGGAGAGCAGGCGCTGGAAGTGGCGGAAATGCTGGTGCGCTCGGGCGCGGTGGATGTATTGGTGATAGATTCGGTTGCCGCCCTGACGCCGAAGGCGGAGATTGAGGGAGAGATGGGCGATTCCCACGTTGGGCTGCAGGCCCGTCTCCTCAGCCAGGCGATGCGCAAGCTCACCGCGGCCATCAAGCAGACCAATTGCCTGGTAATTTTTATCAACCAGATCCGCATGAAAATCGGTGTTATGTTTGGCAGCCCTGAAACCACCACCGGTGGTAATGCGCTTAAGTTCTATTCCTCGGTACGTCTCGATATCCGCCGTATTGGAGCGGTTAAGGATGGCGACGAGGTCATCGGCAACGAGACTCGCGTGAAGGTGGTGAAGAACAAGGTGTCACCGCCGTTCAAGCAGGCGGAATTCCAGATCATGTACGGCCATGGCATTTACCGCATGGGAGAAGTTATCGACTGGGGTGTGAAACTGAATCTCGTGGATAAATCCGGGGCGTGGTATGCCTACAAGGGCGACAAGATCGGGCAGGGCAAGGCGAACGCCGCGAAGTTCCTGTCAGATAATCCGGCTGTAGCGAATGAAATTGAAAGTCAGATTCGTACCCAGATGATGACGGTGCAGGTACCCGAGAAGAAAAAGGCGCCTGATGATGCAGTCGAGGCTATCGACTCAGAGATAGTAACGCCTGAGGAATAACAGTCTGTCGGATTTTCGTCACGTTTGATGCGGTATGGTTTCCGGTTCCTTATCTGAACAGGGCGAGGGCGACGTAGAACCTGCCGCTATTCGCCTGGCAGCGATGAATCTGCTGGCCCGCAGAGAGCATTCCCTCGGGGAACTGCGACGCAAACTGGGCAGACGCTTCCCGGACAGCAGCCAGGTGGAAGAACAGCTGCAGCGACTGGTAGCGGATGGTTTGCAATGCGATGAACGATTCGCAGAAAGTTTCCTGCGCCAGCGGATCAGTCGCGGGCATGGTCCATTGCGTATCCGGCTGGATATGCGTCAGAGAGCGGTACACGACACAATCGTTCAGCAGGTTTTTTCGCAAGCGGAAGTAGATTGGCATGAGCTGGCCGGGAGCGTGCTCGAACGGAAGTTTGGTGGTAATCCAGCCAGCGATCTCCGCGAGAAAGCACGGCGCGCCCGATTCCTGCAGTATCGTGGCTTCAGTCCAGAGCACTTTCAGCGACTGATTTAGGCTTGCAATAACCATTGTAATTGGGCAGGTTTGTCGTCTTGGCGGTCTGATTGTGCCTTGCAATCGATACCTCATGGGAGACGATGTCATGCTGCGCCTGATTGCACCTCGCATTGTTATTGCGCTGCTCGCAGGCCTCTGCAGCGCCATGCTGGCCTATGCATCGGAGCCGCCAGCACTCGTGGTCCCCCCGGTGGTAAACAGTTACGAAACTTTCGAAATCCAGGTGGCTGGCCCGGGTGGACGCGGCGACATGCTGCGTTTTGCCGATGCGGCCGGTAAGGTGCTGGGAGGCAGCTATGCCTATGTGGGCAATGCAAAAAATGGTGTTCTGAAACTGACGGCCCCGGTGGAGTCCGGTGAGTACGCTGTTGTGTATCTCGCCGAGCGGGAGGTTGTGGCGCGCTACCCGCTCACCGTGCGCGCCGTGACAGCAACGCTGCAGGCCGCTGCAAGCGTTCAGGCCAATGGCCACCTTGAGGTATCTTTCACCGGTCCGCGCAACAACGGCGATTACCTTCAGTTCACCGATAACAGCGGTGTACCGGTGCGTGGACTCTACGCGTATGTGGGCAATGCGAAGGGCAATACGCTTCGCCTGCGTGCGCCAGCCGACGCGGGGTCATACGCGGTGGCCTACTTCACTGGCAAACAGCCTATCGGCTCTGTCGCGGTGCAGGTGACTGGCGTGGAAGCGCTGCTCAATGTGCCCGATACCGTCACGGAAGGCGCCCACTTCCCGGTTGGATGGCAGGGGCCGGACAACAGCGGAGATATGTTGCGCGTACGGGATGCCGACGGCGTGGCAACAGGTAGCTACGGTTATACCGGCAATAATCCAGACACGATGCAGCTGCGTGCGCCCGAGGAACCGGGCAGCTATCAGGTGGTGTACCTCACCGCAGACAGGGTGATCGGGACCGCGGCGTTTACGGTTGTGCCCGCCGGTGCGGTACTCGACGCGCCGGCTGAAGTGGCCGGGGCAGAGCGTTTCGAGGTCGCGTGGGAAGGCCCGGGCAACAGTGGAGATACCGTGCAGTTGATCGATCCGCGCCTGGATGACGATGTCGCCTATGCCTACCTCGATGCCCGGCGTGGTGCTACGGTCATGCTTCTGGCGCCGTCGGAACCCGGCGACTATACGCTGCGGTATATCACGCATGGCGGGCGCACTCTGGCAAGCAGGCCGGTGACTGTGACGCCGCCAGTACGAGAGCCCGGAACCCTTCTGGTGGAACCGGTGGAAATTGCGGTACTCGACCCGGATGACGCGGTAGAGGTGGTACTGGACGCATCGGGCAGTATGCTGCAACGGCTTGCGGGTGAGCGCCGTATAGAGATAGCGCGCCGCACGCTCCAGTCCCTTGTCAATGACACGATTCCTCCGGGAACACCGTTTGCGTTGCGAGTGTTCGGGCATCGTGAAGCAGATAGCTGTCGCACAGACCTGGAGATTCCGCTCGCTCCGCTGGATCGCCAGGCGGCCAGTGCCGTGATAGCGGGTGTACAGGCAATGAACCTGGCTAAAACCCCGATTGCCGATTCCCTGGCGAGAACCGAAGCAGACCTGGCGGGGGTCACCGGCGAGCGCGTGATCGTGCTGCTCACGGACGGCGAGGAGACCTGCGATGGCAGCCCGGCCGACGTGATCGCCGCGTTGCGCGCGGGCGGCAACGAGGTTCGCATCAGTATCGTCGGGCTGGCTATTGACGATGCCGCCCTGGAGAAAACCTTTGCCCGCTGGGCAGAGCTGGGCGGTGGCGCGTATTTTCCCGTGGCCGAGGAGTCTGCTCTCGGTGCCGCGCTGGTGAGCGCCGTGAATCCCGTGTTTACGGTGCGTGACGCTCAGGGCGAGGAGGTCGCGACGGGCGTCGCGGGCGGGGACCCAGTCTCGCTCATGCCCGGCAACTATAGCGTCGAGGTTGCAGGGCGCAGCAATCCGGTGGAGATACGCGCCGCACAGGCCACCCGGCTGTCGCTATAGGCTTTGGACCGGCCGTAGTAGCCTGCTCACCAGCACGACCTTGCCGTGTTGCGCGAACACGAGATCGAGGGTGATCGTGCCGAGTCCGGCCGCCGCCGCTGGCCAACCCCCGATCCACCATTATTGACCTCTGACACCAGCTCATTTATTCTTGATATTGTTGGTTTCCCAAATTTGCGGAAGGATGCGAACGCATGATTAAAAGCGCATGGAATAAAATGCTCCTCGTCCTGATCGGCTTCGCTGCCCCAGTCATGCTGGCGACGGCACAAGTGCCAACTCCCACGATGACGCCGCCACCCACTACCACTCCTGCGCCACCTGGTGCTACGGCGGTTCCCATTGGTTCGGAGGCCGTGGCGATTGCCGCGTTCCTGATCGCTATGGTGGCCATTTGGTTTATTCTGCGTAGAAAGCCTACAAACTGAACACTCAGTGCATTATTCCCCGGGTCGGCCGAGCGCAGGCCTGAGGCCAGTACACCCGGATAACCAGCGAAGGGCATGAACCCGTTTCTGGCTTACTACCTTGTAGGCCTGCTCTTTCTCGTCAGCGCTCTACCTTTTGGTTTTCACGCCCTGCGCCATCAGCCCGAGCGTGGCTGGGCCGCCGCCCGTTTCCTGGGCATATGCCTGGCTGCGCTGTTACACCGGGCCATCGCACACACAGGCCCGGAACCATGGTCCACGCTAACCCTGGCAGCCGTATTGGTGCCAATCGTCACGGCCTGGCTGGTGTGGGTACTCAAACAACGCCTGGCTATCACCGTCTGGCTTCGCGGCGCCTGGAAATCACTTCTGGGCCTGGAACTTTTATTCCTGTTCACCTATGCCGGGGCGGCGGTGCTGACAGCGCACGATCCAGCCATTCACGGTACCGAGCGACTGATGGATTTCGCGATTTTGCGGGCGATCGGCGCGGCATCAGCGTTCCCGCCTGGCGATGCATGGCTGGCAGGAGAGGCCCTGAACTACTACTGGTTCGGGCATCATATGGTGGCGCTCCACGGCGCATTCGGAGGCATTCCGGCTGCGGTGCTTTACAACCTGGCACTGGCCGGCTGGTTCGCTACGTTGGCGCAGTTGGGCTGTGCGCTGTTGCTGGGTGTCACCGGCGCATTTCGACAGTCTATGCTTGGCGGCCTTTTGCTGGGCCTGGGCGGCAGTCTTTACCCGTGGCTGCATCTGGGTACGAATAGCGCGATCGATAGTGTGCTCTTCCAGAGTGCGCGCGGCATCCCGGGTACAATCACTGAATTCCCCGCATACAGTCTATTGACCGGAGACTTGCATGCGCACATGTTGCTACTCCCGGCCGTGCTGTGCTTCCTGCTGTGGTTGCAGGCGGAGCGCACTGCCATCGCGCGCGCCATTGCGCTGCTGGTACTGAACCTGCTGTTGGTCGCCACCGTTTTGGGTAACCCATGGAATCTTGCCGCTATGCTGACGTTGTTCGGCGTTAGCTGGATAATGCGCTGCACCTCCATGCCGTGGTGGTCATGCCTGCCCAGCCTGGCAATGCTACCCCTGCTCTGGCCCGTCTCTGGCCAGGGGGTCACTCTGGCATGGGTGCCCCTTGATCAAACCAGTCCATTGTCCGCGTTCCTGTTGCTATGGGGCGTACCCGCGTTGTTATTACTCGGGCTGCTCGACCGCAATACCACTAGGGCGGCTGTACGACGCTGGTGGCCCGTATTCCTGGCAATCATCGCGTTCACGCTAATTACACCAGTAGCGGCGCTCTGTATCGGCCTGGCATTGCTGTTGTTCCTGGGATATTCCCGCGAGCGGTCTGTATGGGTGGCGGCCGCGATCAGTGGGCTCGTACTGCTCGTGATACCGGAGCTTGTATACGTACGGGACGGCTATCCGCCCCCCTATGAACGCATGAACACGGTGTTCAAGTTCTCCTATGCCGCATGGCCTCTGCTGGTACTGCCGGCTGTGCTGGGTGCGTTGCGCCTGGTGAATGATGGCGCCGCGGGCGAACGGCGGTTTTTACCGCGCGCTGCGCTGCTGCCACTGTTAGGCGCGATGTTCATCTACCCGGCGCTGGCCTTGTCCCAGCGCCTGCAACAACCTGTGCCCAGACCCTGGTGGGATGGAATAGCCGCCCTGGAAAAGGCGCACCCCGGAGATATCGCCCTGATTCACTGGCTGCAACAGCGTTTACAGCCGGGTGACGTCTGCCTGGAGTCAGCCGGGGTTTCCTATACGTGGTCGAGCCGCGTGTCTGCGCTGACCACCTGCACTGCAGTGCTGGGCTGGAGGGACCACGAAGTCGTCTGGCGAGGCCCGGAGGTGGATCTTGGGCAACGCCAGGCCGACATCGACACGCTCTATCGAACCAATCGCCAGACTGAATTCATGCAGCTTGTGCAACGCTACAGCATCGACTGGATTATTGTTGGCGAAGTGGAGACTGGTCGCTATGGCTCCGCCAGACCCGAATTCTGGGCGACGTCACTGCAGCTCGTCCAAACCAGAGGCGGGTTCAGCATTTACCGGGTTAAGCCGCTGTGACGCCGCGGCCAGACCCCCTAACGCTGCAACTGCGCGAATTACCTGCCTTTCGTGCGCTGCTTCGCAGCATTGAGTGCCGGCTGTTCGCCGCTGCTGGCGCACTGGATCAGCCACAGCTTGACCTCGGCTGTGGCGACGGCCATTTCGCCCGGCTCGCCTACCACAGCGCTCCCGCCGTGGGAGTCGATGTGAACGCGGCGCGACTGAATGAAGCGAAACAGAGGCGAAGTCACCGGCTACTTCTCACCGCGAAGGCACAATCGCTGCCACTGCCGGATTCCAGCATGGCCAGCATAACGGCCAATTGCGTCCTGGAACATATTCCGCCGTTGGACCTGGCGCTCAAGGAGGCATTGCGCGTACTGCAACCGGGAGGCCGCTTTATCTTCGGTGTTCCCAGCCACAGGTTTGCAGACATGCTGCTTGGCGCGACGCTGCTGCGCAGAATTCACCTGCAGCATTGGGCGGCGGCCTACGGCAGCTGGTTCAACCGGCACTCCGAACACCATCACGTCTACTCCCCCGCAGAGTGGATAGTGCGCCTGCAGGACCACGGTTTCGACGTAGAGCATTGGGAGTACTACATGTCTGCCCCGGGCTTGCGCGCATTTGATCTATGCCATTACCTCGGCCTGCCGCGTCTGCTGAGCTATCGTCTCACCGGTCGATGGGTAGTCCGGCCGATAGGCCCGGTGAACCGGCTATACGAGCGTTGGCTGCGTCCCCATTACGAGGCCCCGGCCCCTGATGAGGGCGCCTATATTTTTTTCCATGCGCGGAAGCCGAATGTTTGACAGCACGCGCAACGCCGTCGACTGGCAGCGTGAAGCCTGTCTGCTGGCTGCGGTTTTTCTGGTGGGCATCGGGATTGTGCTGCGCGTAACAACGCTCAGCTGGGACGCCGGGGCACTGCTGCATGCCGATGAACGCTATCTCGTCATGCTGTTGACGGCACTCGAATGGCCGACATCCGTTGCCCAGTATTTGAACAGCGCAGAGTCACCGCTGAACCCTCTGAATCTGAGAGACGTGAGCGCATACGTTTACGGCACGCTCCCTTTGTTCGTGGCAAAGCTGTGGATTGATGTAACTGGCGTTGCGAGCCTGGCGGATGCCGCATTCTACGCACGTGTTTTGGTAGCGGTTACCGACTGCATCGCGATAGTGATCGTTTTTCTGCTTGGGCGGGACACCTTCAGTTACCGCACGGGGCTGCTGGCCGCAGTGTTCTACGCGCTGG
This sequence comes from uncultured Halieaceae bacterium, assembly GCA_963976655.1. Lineage (GTDB taxonomy): Bacteria > Pseudomonadota > Gammaproteobacteria > Pseudomonadales > Halieaceae > Marimicrobium. Next base: position 131,028 of record CAXBLB010000004.1, on the reverse strand, counting down.
CGGTACTGCCACTTCAGCTGTCGCATTTCTTTACCGTTGACCCGTTCCTGAACCTGTTCCTGTTGCTCTCACTGCTGTTGGCGGTGCGGTTGGCCGGCAAGGGCAGAACCGGTGACGCGTGGCTCCTCGGGCTGTTCTGGGGCTGCGCGCTGGCGAGCAAGCTCAGCGCCCTGCCATTCCTCCCGGTACTGGTTGCAGCCGCCTTGCTCGGCGCACGCGGCAGGGACTGGCGCATAGGGGCGCGCAGTCTTTGTTACGCGCTGCTTGCGGCCGCACTGGCATTTCGCCTGTTCCAGCCCTACGCCTTCTCCGGGCTGCTCACACTCGATCCGCGTTTCGTCGACGTCCTGCAGCAACTTCGATCACTGCAGGGACTGGATGCGCAGATGCCACCCTCAATCCAGTGGGCGGGCCGTAGCGGCCTGTTGTTCCCTCTGGAGAACATGGCGTTGTGGGGTCTGGGACCGCTCCTGTTTCTGGCCGGACTTGCCGGCGCCGCACTTGCAGGCATTTCCGCCTGGCGCCGGGCGCAGGCAGGCCCGCTGCTATTGCTACTGTGGTTGGTGGCATTGCTCGTAGTCGTCGGCCTCAGTTTCAACCCGACGTTACGCTACCTGTGGCCGGGCTATGGCGTGATGGCGGTGCTGGCCGCGCACTACCTGCTATCGATTCGGGGTTCGGGAGCCTGGCGCTATCTGCCGCTCGCGCTCGTGCTCGTGGGCACATTGCTCTGGGCGCTCGCATTCACGGGTATTTATCGCGCAACTGACACCCGTATTGCTGCGAGCGATTGGATTGACGCCAACATTCCTGCGGACGCCGCGCTGGGGATAGAGTACTGGGATGACCCGCTACCCGCAGCGGTCCCCGGAAGAAGCGGCCACCAGTATCGCCAGACCGTGCTGGATGTGACAGGCCCCGACACCATAGCAAAAAGGGAACGCCTGCTGGCCGCTCTGGCGGAAGTGGACTATGTCATCCTGAGCAGCCAGCGCGGCTACGGCTCAATGACGCGGCTGCCCGACCTCTATCCACTGATGTTCCGCTACTATCAGGCGCTCTTCGACGGTGTACTGGGTTTCGAACTGGTAGCGCAGTTCACCTCATATCCGAAGCTCGCAGGCGTCACCATTCGTGACGCGGGTGCCGAAGAAGCGTTCTCGGTGCACGACCATGCACCGGTGTACATCTTCGCCAAGGGCGTTGGCTTTTCCGTGGACGCGTTACAAGAAGCTCTGGGATCCGTGGCATTGCCCGCGCAAACGCAGCACATCGATGCACCGATGAAGCCGACAGGCAGTGCCCTGGCGCCGGTAACACTGGCGGAGCTCGATGCGGCAAGCCGGGAAAGTCCCCTGCACCTGCTGCGCTGGGTGCTGCTGCTCTGGCTGTTTGGCGTTACCGGCAACGCGCTGTGTCAGTGGATCTGGCCCGGCAGCCACCTGCCGGGCAGGGCTATACTGCTCGCCGGCGGCGCATACCTGTGCGCCTGCGGGATGAACCTTGGTTTGTGGGGCGCGAAGCAGGGCAGTCTGCTTTTGTTGGCCGCGATGCTCACCAGCGCAGCGGTCCTGCTCTACCGTAACGGCCCGCGACCAGCGCCCGGGCCAGGCCTTATCCAGGCCGGCGTATTCTGGGGCTGCTTCGCTTTCTTCCTGGTTCTGCGTGCACACAACCCGGCGATCGAGTGGGGCGAGCGTCCCATGGATTTCGCGATCCTCAATGCCATGCTGCGCACCGACAGCCTACCTCCACAAGACCCATGGTTTGCCGGTGAAGCCCTTCACTATCACGCCTGGGGGCAGTATGTTCTGGCCTATATGGGACGCCTCGCCGGCACTCCGCCGGCGACTCTGTACAACCTCTCCGCCGCGCTCGTGCCGGCACTTGCCGCAGAGCTTTTCTTCTGGTTGGTGTACCAGCTTACCGCGGGAAGCGAACAACGCCGCTGGCCCGCGATACTGGGCACGGCACTGGTTTTGTTCACAGGCAACCTCTCGCTCTGGTTATTCAAACCCGGGTTGACCGGACTGTCGTTCATGGATTTCTGGAATGCCAGCCGCGTGGTACCCGGAACCATCAACGAGTTCCCGTTCTGGACATCGGTGTTTGCCGACCTGCACAGTCACTTCCTCGGAATGCTGTTCTCGGCCATGTTCCTTGCAGCGCTGGTGCTATTGCAGCAAAGAAAAGCCGGCGCAGCCACTACCGCACTGCTCGCCTTTGCGCTGGCTTGCCTCACGCTCACCAACAGCTGGGCCGCTCCCGTCTACGCGACGCTCCTTTTGGTAGGCGCACTGATGGTCTCGGAGGCTCAACGATACAGGCAGGTCGTCGCAGTCCTGCTTGCAACTGTGTTGCTGACATTGCCCTTCTTCAATCTCCCGGGTAATACGCTGGCGATGAGCTACGTTGTCGCACCCATCGGTCTGGCGCAGGGCCTGTACATTTTCGGCCCCTTTCTCGCCGTAATCGCTGTTTGGAGCATGATCGGGCAACCGCTACGACAACTGCTGATGCTGCTGCCCTGCGCGCTGCTGGTGCTGGCCGGACTGGGCGGCCTGCAGGGTCTTGCCGCGGGGCTGCTGGTGCTTCTGGCGGGCAAGCTCGGGCAACAGCCGCGAAGCTCCGCCACCGAACTGGCCGGAGCTATGGCGCTGTGCGCCCTCCTGGTGATTGTCGGCAGCGAGTGGTTTACGCTCGTGGATCGCATGAATACGGTATTCAAGTTTCATTTCGAAGCTTGGATACTGCTTGCGCTGGCAAGCGCCGTGGCGCTGGCGCAGATCATCAGTACCCGGCGATTCCTTGCGCCCGTTGCAATGCTGGTGCTGTTGCTGGGTGTGCCTACGTCACTACAGACTCTGGTCGCTTGGTGGCAGAATCCGCGCATTGCGTCTTCTAACGCGACCTTCGACGGGCTCGCTTATCTCATCCACCAGAAGCCCGATGAAGCGCTTGCTATCGCCTGGCTACAGCAGCGGGTACCCGGGCAGCCGCCGATACTTGAAGCCTATGGGCCAGGCTATGGGTCCCACGCGCGAATCTCCGCAGCCACCGGCCTGCCCGCCTGGCTCGGGTGGGCACATCACGTCTCGCAACATGGGCACGATCGCGAGCAGATAGATGCACGTATACACCAGGTGGAGGCCGCCTATACCACGCTGGCGGGTGCGCGGGAAATTGCCCGTCTTGGTGTTCGGTACGGTGTTCGCTGCGGGCTAGAATGGGCAACCTACGGCCCGGAAACCGGGAAATACTGGAGCGCCGCCGGATGGCAAAAAGTTTTCAGTACACCGCGCTGCGAAATATGGTCAGTTACCAGGTAGTGCGAGATGCATAAGGCGCAAGCCGGCAAGCAGAAAAGGAACGCGCTGGTACTGGCACTCCTGCTGGCAGCCGCCGCCTGCCTGCGCCTGTATCAACTGGGTGACGCCCCCTTTCATCACGATGAATCCCTGCACGCGTTCTTTTCCTACCAGCTGTGGCAGGGCGAGCCATATCGCTACGACCCGGTTTTTCACGGTCCATTCCTGTACTGGACCAACGCTCTCGTCTACAGTCTGCTGGGCGCCAGCGATTTCACCGCGCGCCTGCTTCCGGCGTTGTTTTCCGTCGCGCTGTTGCTACCACTGTGGTCATTGCGCGAGCAGCTGGGCAACGTCGGCTGGAAAGTCGCCGCGCTGTTCCTGCTCTGCTCACCGACCTACGGTTACTACGGCCGATTTCTGGCACATGACAATTACTGCGCCCTGTTCAGCCTGCTGTTGCTCACTCTGGCTATCGGCTACCTGCAACGGGCAACCGCCTGGCGGATGGCACTGATTGGCCTGGTTGCCGCGCTGTTCCTTGCTACCAAGGCGGTGTCCTATCTGTTTTTCGCTAGCGTGTCACTGTTCGTGCTGCTTGTTCTTGCCCTCAATACTTTCGCTCCCGGTCTGGACCGACGCCAAATGCTGCACACCGCGCTGCAGTGGCTACACGATCGCTGGCGGCACTGGAGCCTGGGGCTGGCCGTTTTGCTAGTCACTTACAGTGCACTGTTCACTTCTTTCTTCAGCTACTGGCCCGGATTATGGGAGGGCGTGTTTGCCACTCTCGGCCACTGGATAGGCCAGCACCAGCAGGCGCGCATACCGGGCCCCGTGTATTACTACCTGCCGAGGCTGGTGCTGCATGAGCCGGTATTCCTGCTCGCTATACCGTCTTTGATCTGGGCGGCACGCGAACGGCGCAGCCCGCTGGATGTATTCCTGGCTTTCTGGATGGTCGCGTCGCTGGCGATCTACGGTTATGCGCAGGAAAAAGTGCCCTGGCTCACAATGCACATGTTGCTGCCCATGTTCCTGCTGGCGGGCCGCTGGATAGATCGCCTCTGGCAGTCAGGGCGGTTCCGCGGTGTGCAGGTGGCAGTGATCGCGCTGCTCCTGGCATGGTCATTGCGCGACACCCTGTGGCTGGTTTTCCGCATGCCGGCGGGGTCGCCGCATTTGCTCACCTATATGGCATCAACCCGCGAAATGCAGCAGGCGGCAAAACGCATTCGCAATATGCAGCCTGCATCGGGGCAGGTGTATATGGCGGGGCCCGGAACATGGGCCATGCGCTGGTACCTGCGCGATACCCACGTGGGCATTGGCTTGCCGGATAGTGATGTAAAATCTGCGATACTGATCGAAGCGGGCGAGACTGATGCGGCGCGCCTCACCGACGCGGGTTTTACAGGTCGCGACTATCCCCTGATGACCTGGTGGAACCCGGATGTCAGCTGGCTGTTCAGCAGCGACGCGCTAGGCTACGTCTGGCATCAGCGGGCGAGCGAAGAATCCGGCCTATACCACTTCAGGCTGTATCAACCTGCCGGGGATCCGCCTTTTCTGGATGAAACCGATGACTGAAAGATCCCTGAGCCTTGTGTTGCCGGTGTACAACGAGTCGGCGGTTCTGCCGCTTCTGTTCAACCGGCTCGCCAGCCTCCAGCGCGAAATACCGGGGTTAAACGAGATTATCTTTGTGGACGATGGCAGTACAGATAACAGTTTCGCGCTACTGCTGGATGCGGCGGAGACCAATCCGGGGTGGCGGGTGCTGCGCCTGAGCCGTAACTTTGGCCAACAGGTGGCGATGCTCGCCGGCATGCAACACACACATGGCGATGCCGTTGTGCTGCTGGACAGCGATCTACAGGACCCGCCTGAACTGGTAAACGACATGATCACACTGTGGCAACAGGGGTGGGACGTCGTGTACGGCGTGCGACGCTTGCGACATGGAGAAGGCTGGGTGAAGCGCATCAGTTCGAAGCTCTTCTACCGCATGCTTTCAACATTCAGTGATATCGACATACCGGTTGATGCGGGCGATTTCAGATTGATGGACCGCAAGGTTGTGCGCGTGATAAACCAGCTGGGCGAGCAACGACCCTATGTGCGCGGACTGGTGTCCTGGGCGGGATTCAGGCAAACACAGCTGTTGTTTGATCGCCCCGAGAGGCCCCGCGGCAAAACCAACTACCGGCTTCCACAAATGCTGCGGCTGTCAGTGGACGCCGTGGTCGGGTTTTCCTCCGCGCCCTTGCGGCTGATTACACGCCTGGGCATGTTGGTCGTCAGCATGGCGCTAATCTACGCCGCGGTGGTGCTTGGCCTCTGGCTGAACGACATTAACGTACCCGGATGGACCTCCATGATGCTGGTCATCCTCTTTCTCGGCGCGGTACAGCTAATCTCGCTCGGGGTTATTGGCGAATACCTGGCAAACCTGACGCAGGAATCCAAAGGACGTCCGCGCTACGTTATCGCCTTCGACTCGCAACAGAAAGAACTGCCGTGAAAACCTATCTGATCACTGGTGGCGCGGGTTTCATCGGCTGCAACTATGCCGAGAGGCTGCTGCGGCGCGGCGAACGCGTTATCGTCTACGACAACCTGAGTCGAGCCGGCACGCGGCATCACCTCAACTGGTTGCGCAGCACAGTTGCACAGGGCCAGCTCGAATGCATGATTGCCGATGTAAGTGATTTCGAACAGCTTTGCACGCAGGCAGCACGAGCGGACGTTATTGTGCATCTCGCGGCACAGGTCGCCGTGACTCAGTCGGTGTGCGATCCACGGCAGGATTTCAACGTCAATGCGCTGGGTACGCTCAACGTGCTGGAAGCGGCTCGCAGAACGAGTCATGGGCCGGTGGTTATCTACGCGTCCACAAACAAGGTCTATGGCAGCCTCGAGAATATTGCCACGCAGGAATCCGACACGCGCTACCTGCAGTCAACCCATGCCCAGGGTATTAACGAGAGCCAGCAGCTCGATTTTTATTCACCGTATGGCTGCTCCAAGGGAGCGGGAGACCAGTACGTGCGGGATTATCAGCGAATATATGGCTTGCCCACCGTGGTGTTTCGCCAAAGCTGTATCTACGGGCCGCATCAGTTGGGCGCGGAAGCCCAGGGCTGGGTGGCCTGGTTTATGCTTGCGGGGTTGTCGGGAGCGCCCGTCACCATCTACGGTGATGGCAAACAGGTACGCGATATCCTGCACGTTGATGACCTGCTCAATGCCTATGACCTCGCCGTTGCAGATATAGAACGCATAAAGGGCGAAGTGTTCAACATTGGCGGGGGAGTTTCCCGCAGCCTCTCCATCTGGTCGGAGTACCGGCCGATTCTGGAAGAGCTCTGCGCGCCGCTTCCTGCGGTACGTTTTAAAGAGTGGCGCCATGGCGATCAAAAGGTATACATCTCGGATACCCGTAAACTCTGCTCAGCGCTCGACTGGCAGCCCACCATCGATCTCAGAGACGGGCTGCGCACGCTCTTGCAGTCGCTGAAAACACAAGGCAAGACGCAGGTATAGTGCGGGTGCGTATACTGATGTCACTCACCTACTACCGGCCGCATGTGAGCGGGCTCACGCTCTATGCGCAAAGGCTGGCAGAGGCGCTGGTGGAACAGGGTCACCAGGTGCAGGTGCTGACAAGCCGTCATCATCCCGACCTGCCTCTTGAGAGCCATGAAAATGGTGTACAAGTTATTCGCGCACCTGTGCTAATGCGCTTAAGCAAGGGAGTGATCAGCCCGCTGCTTTACATTCAGGCCAGCCGCCTGCTGGCCAGGCACGATGTGTTGTTACTGCATTTGCCACAGTTCGACAGCGCCGGCATGGCGCTACTGGCGAAACTGCATAATGTACCGGTAGTGATTACCTACCACTGCGACCTGCAACTGCCTGCGGGTATGTTGAATAAAGCCGTGAACGCTGTGGTCACCTTGATGAACTCGGTTGCGGGCAGACTGTGTGATGCCGTGGTGGCGTACACAAGGGACTTTGCCACACACTCTCCCTTTCTGCGCCGACACAGCAGAAAATGCCATATCATCCTGCCGCCGGTTCCCGTTGCACCGAGAGACACCGACTCATCCGCTGCCTTCGCCAGACGACACAACCCCGAGGGCGGGCCACTGATCGGCCTGGCAACGCGTTTTGCCGCCGAGAAGGGGATAAACGTACTGCTGGATGCGCTGCCTGCAATTCTACGGCAGTACCCGGACGCAAAAGTACTGTTTGCTGGCCAGTACCAGGACGTATGGGGCGAACAGACATACTTCCATTCACTCTCGGCGCGCATCGCGGACTTTGAGAGCGCCGGAAGGTTCAAGTTTCTCGGTGTGCTGGATCAGAAGCAGATGCGCGACTTCTACGATAATCTGGATGTGCTCACAGTACCCAGCTTGAATAGCACGGAATCTTTCGGCCTGGTGCAAATCGAAGCCATGCAGTGTGGATGCCCCGTTATTGCATCCAACCTGCCAGGCGTGCGACAGCCTGTGATGATGACCGGTGCCGGCGAAGTGGTGCCCGTTGGCAACCCGCAAGCACTGGCTGATGCCGTCTTGCGTGTGCTGCAAGGTGCCCGGCTCGACAGCGTGTTGGCCGGGAACCTGAAAACGCAGTTCAGCTCCGCCGCCTGTGCTGCGCACTATGCCGCACTGTTTGAGCAGATGCTTGCGGAGGCCGCGGGCTAATGCGTGTAGCAGGCACGATAAAAGTCTGGGCCAGCGCTTTGCGCGTGCATCAGTGGTTGAAGAACGTGCTGATTTTCCTGCCGGTGTTAACTGCGCACAGGCTGAATGACTCACATGCCATGACACAGGCCACAATCGCTTTTATCTCGATGGCCTGCTGCGCGTCCGCAGTCTACCTGATCAACGATCTACTGGATCGTAAATCCGATCAACTGCATTCCCGCAAGCGGCTGCGGCCACTGGCCGCCAACGTCATCCCGGTAAGAAGCGCGCTTGCCGCGGTAGCGCTTCTTTCCATACTGTCGCTCGCGTTCGGAGTGATGCTGCCGGGGGAGTTTCTGCTCAATCTCGGACTCTACTTTACGCTGACGACGCTGTATTCCATTATACTTAAGCGCATTGTGCTGCTCGACGTGCTGTTACTGGCGGTGTTCTACACCATGCGCATAACCGCTGGAGCTACTGCCACATCCATCGAACCCTCTTTCTGGTTGTTGGCCTTCTCGCTATTTCTGTTTTTCAGTCTCGCGCTCATGAAACGCTATGCCGAATTGAAGCTGCTTCTGGATTCGGAGCAACCGCTGCCGCTGCGGCGCGGTTATCGATCTGAGGATCTGGATACGCTGTCGGGCTTCGGTACTGGCACGGCGTGTATGTCGGTGCTTGTTCTGGCTCTGTATATCGACAGCGAGGCGGTTCTGATGCTGTATTCCAGGCCCGTTATACTGTGGTTATTGTGTCCGTTGTTGCTGCTCATGCTGACCCGGCTCTGGTTGCTGGCAAGGCGCGGTGAATTGCACGAAGACCCTGTGGTGTTTGCCATGCTGGATCGCACCGGCCAATTCTATGCGCTCCTCGGCGCCCTGCTTTTATGGTTTGCGGTATAGCCCCGTAGTGTTTTACAGCCCCCTACGCACGCCTGGGCAATCACCCCTCAAGCGACATGAATGCCATCACTGCCTGCGCGGCACTCTGGCCACTGCGCACCGCATAGTTCGTACCTCTGTCTTCCGGATAAATCTGTGCCATGCTGGCTATATAGAAACCACGCAATGGCGTTTCGCTGGAGGGTATCTGCGCAGCGTAGTCGCGCGTCACAACCGGTTGCGCATAGCGCGCCCGCCAAACATGATGATGTTGTACCCAGTCAGCCTGGAACGCCGGAAAAATCCGCCGCAGGTGCGGTAGACAGAATTCCAGAATCTGGTCTGAACTCAGTTCGTACATCGGGTCTGTCGCGGGCAGATAGCGAGAAAGATAGGCAATGTGACTACCGCCATAATGTGCGGCAGGCTCGAAGTTCGTGTGTTCCACAACACCCACAAAAGGGAAACCCGGATCATTGACGTTAAGCCAGTAGGTATCGGATAACGATCTGTCCAGCTCCAGGACCAGACAAACATTCGCCAGATAGCGCACGCCGCACAGATCTTCAACATACTCCACACTGACATGTCCGCGCAGCAGATCAGCAATCAGTGGCAGGGCCGGCGTTGCAATGACCGCGTCGGCGGGGATATCTCCCGCTGTGGTGACCACCGCGCGCACTGCACCACCCTCACTGCGCAGGCCCTGAGCCGCCACGCCGGTGAGCACCTTGCCTCCCAAACTCTCAATCGCCGCCCGCAGGCGCTTTGCCAGCGCCGGGAAGCCGCCGCGAAAGTAAGCCAGCGTTTCCGCACCGTCTGCGCGACGGCTACTGCCGCGCAGCTTGAGTTTGTTCCACATCCACACCGCGGAAACGTCGTCGGCGAACTCGCCGAACTTGCTCTTCAACAACGGCTCCCAGACCACGCGGTAGACTCGCTCTCCCGCCATCTCGCGCAGCCATTGAGCTGCAGTCAGCGACTCCAGCGAGCGCCAGTTGCGCACGCGACGCGCGCGCAAGGCCAGCAGACCGAGCCGAAAACGGTCGATAAACCCCAGCGCTGAAAAGCGCAGCAGGTCAAGCGGCGTGCTCAACCGAAAATGACTGCCGCTGTAGTACATGCCGGTTCGTGTGCGGCGCAGCAACACCTGATCGCTCGCGCCGAGCTCGCTGATCAGCTCCATCACGTAGTGATCGCTGGTGAACCAATGATGATAGAACTTCTCCAGCACATGGCTTTCACCCACATGGAACCCGGAGGCGAGCCCACCCACTTGCTCCTCCTGCTCGAGTACTGTCACCTCCACACCGCGTTGCGCCAGCTCCAGGCCCGCCGCCAATCCGGTGAAACCCGCACCGACTATAATTACGCGCCGACCCGCTGCAGCGGACTCACCTTTCATCGCGGGTTCCCGCGCCTGCCGGGAGGAGCATGAAAATAACACCGAGCAAAGTCAGGGGCACCCAGAGTACCGCGTGCACCATCACGGCATAAGCAATGGCCAGACTGGCGTCGACCCCATGTAGCCGCATACCCAGCGCGGCAAAATAGTCAAAGGTACCGACGTGGCCGGGGCTCGCAGGGATCAGCGTGCCGAGCGTACCCGCCCCCATGGATATCCAGGTTCCCGACAACGGCAGGCGCAGAGCCCACGCCATGACTAAAAAGACCCCGACTTCAGCCAGCCAGGCCGCGGCCGTTAACGCGAACAGCCTCAGCATCCGGCCCCAGTGCGAAAAGTGCCACAACACGCTGACCAACTGGTGTAGCACGTCGAGTATGCGCTGGCGCAGACCGACGGGACCAACATGGTTACAGCTATCGAACTTCTTCAGGAGCGGTCGCCCACGACCGCCAAGGATGATGACGCCAGCGGCCGACAACGCAAGAACCGCAATGATGGGCGCGGCCTCAGTCAGCGCTCGCAGCTCCCCGGAGACCGCGATGTTACTCTCATACACAGCAAGCCCTGCTCCGAGGATCGCGCTCACCACCACCAGATCGAGTAGACGCTCCAGCAGCAGCGTGCCAAATACCGTCGAAACCGGCAGTTCGATGACCCGTCTGAACGCTACCGCGCGCACGACATCACCCGCGCGCAACGGCAACAGATTGTTCAGCGCGAAGCCCACGAAGAAGGGTTGAGCACATCGAGAGAGCGATAAGGGGGAGCCGATACTGGCCAACATGTAATGCCAACGAAGAAGTCGAAGCCAATATCCGCCTGCCAGTACCAGCACCGCTATAGCGATATATATCCAGCCCACACTCGACAGGGAATTCAACATTTCGCCTGAATCCAGGTTGCGCGCGATCAGGCAAACAAACACGCCTGAAACCGCGATGCCGAATAGCAGCCGAAACCAGAATCGACGGGGGGATCGCATAGCAGTTGCCGCGATTGTCGATGCGTTCACTCGGGGATATGCCAAACTCTGCCCAACAGGTTAGCGCCAGAAAAGTCGAGTATACCGCAAGCCTGGAACGGCGCAGTCTTCCATCGCTGCTGCCTCGAAATTCGCAGGAAGCATATTGATTCCGATCACGCGGTCACAAATGAACGGATATGAATAGCCTGCTCACCGCCGCGAAAACAGCAACAGGCCAATAGGCAGGAACTTCGACAGAGCAGCAAGTCCCTCCGACGGCATCGGCGAAGCTGTCTAATCGCAACAGGCCGTTAACAGGTCTTATACCTGACCTGCGGAAATCCCAAGGCGATTCACTCTGAAGTGTGTGCGGTAATGCACATCTGCGGACACACCAGGAGCCAATGGCGCGATTATTCTTGTGTTGGCAATATCTCAAGCATATTCTTTTTGCCATGACTCAAGAACTATTTGATGTTGGTCACTTCCCCCCGCTAGGAGAAGTGCCCAGGCGTATGCATGCCTCGGTGATTCGGAGCGAGCGCTTCGGTCCTCCAGTGACAGCATTCCAACCAGAGGTCGTCGACGTACCCTTGCCCGGTGGCGGGCAGGTGCTCGTGATGGTGATGGCCGCAGGCGTAAACTACAACAATGTGTGGGCGGCACTTGGCCGCCCGCTGGATGTGATCGCGGCACGCCGCGCACGTGGCGATCAACACGACTTTCACATCGGTGGCTCGGAGGGCTCGGGCGTGGTGTGGGCCGTGGGCGAGGGCGTCAAGCACGTCAAGGTCGGCGATGCGGTCGTTATGTCTTCTTGCCGCTGGGACGAAACCGCCTACGATATTCGGATGGGCGCGGATCCGATGACCTCGAGTTCGCAATCGGTGTGGGGCTACGAGGAGAACTTCGGCTCCTTCGCTCAGTTTACGGTTGTCGAAGAATACCAGTGCTTTCCGAAGCCGGCGCGCCTGAGCTGGGAAGAGGCTGCATGCTTCATGCTCACAGGCGCAACCGCATACCGCCAGCTGACCGGCTGGGCGCCGCACACTGTGAAACCGAACGACCCCGTGCTCATCTGGGGCGGCTCCGGGGGGCTGGGTTCGATGGCGATCCAGATCGTGAACATGCTCGGTGGCATTCCGGTCGCAGTCGTCTCGGACGAGACGAAGATCGATCACTGCTTGAAGCTCGGCGCCAAGGGCGTGATCAATCGCACGGAGTTCGACCACTGGGGTCGGCGGCCGGATATGACTGATACCGAAGCGTTTGCCAAGTGGCACAAAGGCGTGCGCGGCTTCGGCAAGAAGTTCTGGGAAGTGCTTGGCGAGAAGCGGAGTCCCCGCATTGTGGTCGAGCACCCCGGCGAGTCGACGATTCCAACGTCGATCTACCTCTGCGACAACGCCGGTATGGTGGTGATCTGCGGCGGAACCTCCGGCTATGCCGCCGATGTCGATCTGCGCTTCCTATGGATGCGCCAAAAGCGGCTGCAAGGCTCGCATTTCGCGAACGTCCCGCAGTGCGCGGCAATTACGCATTTGATCGCGAGCGGCAAGATCGACCCGTGCCTGTCGAAGACGCTCTCGTTCGCGCAGGTCGGTGACGCTCACCAGCTGATGTTTGAAAATAGCCACCCGCCTGGCAATATTGCAGTGCTCGTCAACTCGCCGGAGCTGGGTTTGCAGGCGCTACCGACAGGCTAAGCGCTGGCCGGCTCCGAACGCCTGGCCCCTCGCTTATACTTCAGAAGTGGCCAACTCGATGGTCACCCACGACCGGCCCAACGTTATTCGCGAGATAGGACTCGTGGCATCAGGGAGGCGGAGCGATGCCTCATACGACAAGACCGCGACATCGTAAGAAGGTATCGCAGTCACCCTTGCAACGATGTCAGGCGACTCAAGCTGGGCGGTACCTATTTTGGCACTGATGTCTTTCGGCGTAATTCGACGCAATAGATACCGGGCACCGGGGGACATCCGCGGAAGCAAAGACCAGAAGGCCCCAGGCCTCGCCAAACTGCTCGTCCCCATGTCCACAACCACATCAAGTGAGGAGCCATCGAAGGAGTCATTCACGACTGACTCCAGCATAGCGGGGTCTGAGGAGGTGGTTTCAAACATGGGGATATTCAGGCCCACGGGGACAGTTGCCTTCATCCGCGGCCCGTAAGGATCATGCCAGGAACCGAAAGCTCCCACGCCTGCTGTTGCTCTGGCTCCAGAGATGTAGTGCAGGGCAATGGTCAGGGGCTCTAGCTCTGCGCCCATGACAAGCGCCGTTTTTACATCGAAATCGCCAACGAGGATCTCCAGGTCAGTCAACTCGGCAGACGTGAGGTTTGTCCGGATGTCGCCCGAGCCCCCGAAGTGCGCAACCGTGATTCCTCCGTAGGTTCTGGCGTTAGGCTTGTTCACACTTCCAACCCCTTCGGGGCAAAGGTATCGATGATGTCTGACCGCAACTTTCTCATTCCGGGGGCCTCGGCTTTAGGCATGGCCCGGATCCAGGTCGCCCAGATATGACGACCATCCATGATGACCTCTCGCTTTCCTCGCTGATAGGTGGTGAGGCAGAGTTCAGCCGACAACCTTGACCATTGGCTCGCCGGCGAGGACTCTGTTATCGCCAGGTATCCTCTGCCATATGTTTCGACCAGATGGGACAACGTTTCGAAGGTCTCGCTACGCGCATTGCAGTCGACCACAATGTCGGCAAATTGATCGCCAAAGATCGATGATATTTGCTGAGCACAGTCCGCCAGTTCGACCTCATCAAGACTCCACTGATCAAGCTGACACCAGGCAGGCAACTGGACGTCACCGGGCTCAGTTCCGGACCAGAGCACAAACATATTTTTGGCAGATGTCAAATACTGCACCATCTCGACCGCTCGCGGGCATGTGACATTGGCCATCACTACCGAGGTGCTTTGAGGCTGGTTGTACACACGTCTCGCTTGCTTGAAATAGTCGGCAAACAGCGAAGACGGATGCTGCAACATCGCGGCCGAGCACAGGCTTGAACAGCCGCATGGCACTGGTTCAAGCTCGACCTTGCTCCTCGCTTCGGGGTTCTTACGCAACATCTGGCGAAGTATCTCGACCCCGAATTTCGCATTCATGTGCCACATATCGATTTCGGGCGCCGTTGAGACCATGTCGAGAGCGACGTTGTCACTCGAGTACTCGCGTTTGGTGGTGAGGAGAGACTCGCAAACCACTGAAGGTTGTGTGGTGACAGGCATCCTGCTGCCGGCCACTTCCTGGACCCCGCGGACAAACGAATCGATGAGCGAGCTTGCGTCGGCTCCAATCGCTGCCGCCCAGGCAGGATCGACTGACACGATGTCCTCACGAGGAAGAGGTCGAGAAATGACCGGTACCGTGCCAACTACGTCCTCAATAAGCCGAACCAACGCCACGGCAGCAGAATTGAGTATTTTCGCTTTGACCATCAGGTCAAAACACTGCTGGGAAACGAGGGTCTGGTCATCGCCGAGGTTGGCATGTTCCTCGGAACGAAAGCCTGAATAGACCTCAACACTTAAAGCAGGCGACACACCGAGGCCGGCGATCCAGATCTCGTCATAGTCATCGAGGTCAATGGTCGAGAGGCCGCCTGACGTCATGGCAAAAGAGGCCGCAACTGCATCGTTGTTTGGGGTGATACAACGGCCTGAGCGCTCCAGGGCTCGAAGAGATTCTCCAGGCGAGGCGAAGAAAGTCAAAGAGGTGTCTTCGTGGCTCGGTGCAATATCAGTCCAACCCGCCTTGAGCGCGGCTGTGCTCGAGTCGCCGATTACACAGATGTACCTCACGAAAATGCCTCTAGCAGGACTTCTTCACACACGATTTGATTGCCTTCGCGGGCATCGCCGCTCGAACTTCCTGAGTCGGGCTCGAACCCGATGCCGTGGGCATCGAAGAAGGTCTTCATCACGAAATCAACTCCAGCGTTATGCGCCCCTCGTGCGTTGGGTTTGTAGAAGAAGCCTCGCGTCGTAGACAAGGCGCACAGATCATAGGACGGGAAGTAGTCGATATCGTCGCAGTCAGCAGCGAGCTGGCCCGCCACCGCGCGCAGTACTGCCTTGGCATACGTCGATGCACAAAGTACGTGATTGTCGGTCGCAGTAACTATGTTCTGCCCCGGACTAACCGTAACTATGAACCTGACATTCGGATTGATCGACTTGAGAGATTCGCGGAAGCTCATGAAGTCGTCGAAGCAGTCGTTGAAAGTGAGGTTGTTCAACCTGAAAACGGCAGGATCGAAATCCCCAGCGATGGTTCCGGGAGCAGTCTGGTACACGGTCCCACTGGCCGCATGCTCCCAGGTTTCTGTCAGCCCAAACGTGAATAGAAACACGCTTGCCCCTGAGTAGCCTTTGACCAGGCGACGAAGGTGTCGACGGCGCGACTCCAGGACCGCCTCCGGAGTAGCCAGTCCGTTTGGCTCCACCCCTGGACGAAGTGCGTCGTAATAGCGGCCGTCGCGCTCCCACACCGGCTCTGCAGGTTCGAACTCACCGATCGCCTCAAGCCAGCACTGCAGCAGCTCCCGCGGTGTGTATATGTTGCCGTACCGAGCCGAGAACATTCCGAAGCCATACTGGCTCAGGTCAGGAGTCCACGCCGAGGGTGGAACCGCCTCGGTGTCGACAACCTCGATGCCAGCGCGTCGCAGACGCCAGCCAATCTCTTGAGCAAAACAGCTTCCGGCTGTCGCTATCGAGTCCGACCTCTTCAGCTTGTACTTGGGGCGGTAGAGCCTCTCGATATCGAACGGATGTCGATCTGCAACTGCAGTCCGCCAAAACGCGGTGCTGTCAAGATTGGCATAGGGGGAGTTTGGCTTCGCTACGGGTTCAGTCACCGGATAAAGCTCTTTGGGCCTCAAAGCTTTATTTTATACTCCAATTAGTACTTTTTGGCATATACCTCTCAGCATTTATTTTTCAGAAAATGCGATTCAGCAAGCAGAATCGAGGAAGGTGGCCAGAATCGGCAGGTCTGCGGCTCAAGCCTGCAAAGGCTCATTGACCTGTTGATTTATCCAAAATGGAACCGGGATTTGCATCCATCATTGACCCGCCCCGAACGCCAGATTATGGCGTCGATTTCAGTTTCCTGCCTCTCTCCCTGCGGTCATGAGTCGTGGGATGTTGCAACCTGTAACTGTCGTTACCCATCTCCAGGCTGTGGCAGTAATGCGTTAGCCGTGCTGCGGCAGTAGCTTGCTTACCAGCACAACCTTGCCGTGTTGCTGCGAACACCAGCGCAGGCCATCGCGCAGAGTGTCAAAGATAAGCTGGTCGTCGCCACTGATAATGGTGCAAGTGGCGTGGGTAGCCACCTGCAGGCCGTCTATGCCGTTCAGAAAGTCTATAAAACCCTTGATGGGGGGGAGATAGTCGGCGTTGAAAGGATACAGGGTCAGTTCCGCCGTCATGTGCATGTGCGAGTCTCCAGTGATGAGGCGCTGCGGATGCGCGTATTGTTCAGGGGTCCGCTACCTGTCGCAACGGCGCCAGCACCTCGCTGCAGTACAGTCGCAGGCATTGCCAGGCCGCGTCCAGCGGCATACCGCCAATTAATGGGTGAATGGCGGCGAAAAAGTCGTCCCGTTCACGGTGGCGGCGCAGGCACTCCTGCGGAGTGATGATTTCGTAGCGTTTTTCCGCGCGCAGCGCGTCGATGGAGCTGGCCGCAAACTCCAGTGGACGGTTCACGCCCGCGGTTTTCCAGCTCGAGTATTCCACCACCTCATTGAGAAAGTGTGCGCCGAGCGAGTCCCATGCGGTCTCCGGATCCTCGTGAATAAACAGCACGGAGAAATCCGCCGGCGGCGAGTGAGTAAAGCCCCGGGTGCCGTGTGCCGCGCACTGTGCGTGGTAGTAGGCTTCCAGTTCCGGGTCGGCAACCGGTGGTGCAAAAGGCAGCCCGAGCCTTGCCGCGCGCTTTGCCGCCGGCCTGCTCATACCGCCCACGAGGAAAAACGGATGTGGCCGGGAGAAGGGCTTGGGCGTTACGTTTACCTGTCTGCCATTGTACTCGAAGGGTTCGTCCTGCCAGGCTTTGAGCAGGGTTTCCAGTACATGATCCATCCATGCGCCGCGCCCGGCATAGGGTTTGTTGGCGATATGGAACTCGATCTCGCGGTAGCCCATGCCGGCGATGAAATTGAGTCGCCCCTGGCTTAGCAGGTCCACTACGGCAATGTCCTCCGCCAGACGAATCGGGTCGTACAGGCTCACCAGCAGCGCCATTACGCCTATACCGCAGCGTTCGGTGCGTGCCGCGATGGCCGCGGCCATGGTGAGCGGGGAGGGCAGCCAGCCATTCTCTGCCACGTGATGCTCTTCAACGTTGACACTGGCAAAGCCCTGGGCATCCGCGAACGCGGCCATGTCGACCGCGGCCCGGTAGCGGGCCGCGCGCAGCGCCGGATCCGCTTCCGCGCCGGTGAGGTTCAGGCGCAGGTTCGCGCTAATGTTCACCGAGGGCCCGCCCGCACGCTCAGGCGCGGGCTCACGCCGCGTGCTGTGGCGCTGCCTGCGGCCCGCGAATCAGTGCACCTGGCACGGCGCCCGTGTACTCCCCGTTGCGCATGATCACTTCGCCATTGACGATGGTGGCCACGTAGCCCTTCGCGCCCTGATACATGCGCCGGCCACCTGCTGGAAGATCAAAGGTAATGTGCGGCGCCTCGAGTTGCAGGGCTTCGAAATCGATCAGATTGAGGTCGGCTTTCATGCCCGGCTCAAGTGTGCCCCTATCGAGCAGGCCGACGCAGCGCGCGGTGTCGTGGGTCTGCATTTTCACCACGTCTTCCAGGCGGAAGCGCTCTCCGCGCTGGCGATCGCGAACGAAGTAACTGAGCATCTGCGTGGGTATGCTGGCATCACACAGCACGCCGCAATGCGCGCCGGTGTCTGCGAGGGAGAGCACCGTGCTTTCATCAGACAGCAACGCCGCCTGGCGGCTCAGATCGCCCGCGCCGTAGCCAAAGCAGGGGAAGTACACGACGTTCTTGCCATCGTTACCCATCATCAGATCATAGCAGTAGGCCTGGGGTGAAACGCCTGCTGCGGCAGCTTTGGCGGCAATGCTGTCCTCGGGGCCCGGCTCGTAATTCGGCGGATCCCCGAGTTCGTACAGTTTGTCGTAGCCGCCGATGATGGTGTCCATGAAGGCGTCTCCCATGAGTGGCAGATCCTCCGCGAGAATCGCCTCGCGCACCTCGGGCTTGCGCAGTTCCGCGAGGCGCTCGGCATGCTCCATGACCGACAGCGGCCCGTAGTTGGTGTGAAAGCTGAACGGGTTGATGGTGCCATCCCACGAGAGAAGGATATTCACCGGCCGTGCGCCCACGTGGGGGATCAGTCGGGCACCTTCCTCGCGTGCCTTGCGCACAAAATCGAGTTGCGCCTGAACGCGGGGCCAGTCGCTCTCTTCACGGAAGAACAGCACGAAATTGACCTGGCAGTTGTTCTCGATGGACAGGCGCTTCATCCAGTCCATCTCTTCTTCCCAGTTGTTCCAGTCGGAAACGAGACCGAAGATGCCGTCGCCGCCGAGCTCGCCGATGGCCTTGCCGATACCCAGCAGTTCATTCTCGTCCGCGTAGGTACCGGGCATGGCGATAGAGTGGCGTGTCGTATGCAACTCGGTGCGCGACGTGGTGAAACCCAGCGCCCCTGCGCGGATCCCCTCGCGCACGATAACGGCCATTTTTTCAACGTCTTCAGGGGTGGCCAGTTCATTTTGTGTGCCGCGATCACCCATGACATAGGTGCGCACCGCGCAGTGGGGTACCTGCGCACCCACGTCGATGGCGCGCGGGTAGGCCTCCACTGCATCGAGATACTCCGGAAACGATTCCCAGTTCCAGGCGATACCTTCGTGCAGTGCCGTCCCGGGAATGTCCTCGACATCCTCCATCACGGAGATGAGCCGGTCATGCGCTTCATCGCTGCGTTCACAGGGCGCAAAACCCACGCCGCAGTTGCCCATGATCAGCGTGGTGATACCGTGATTGGCGGCCGGGGAGCACAGCGGGTCCCAGGTGGCCTGGCCGTCCATGTGGGAATGTACATCCACCCATCCAGGGGTGAGTAGCTTGCCGGCCGCATCGATCTCTTCTCTGGCTGTGCCACTGACGTTGCCGATGGCGGCGATCTTGCCCGCCTGTACCGCGAGATCGCCCTGGTAGGCATCGCGGCCGGTACCGTCAACGATCATGGCGTTGCGAATGATCAGGTCGTACATGGGATGTCGCCTCTGTCTGCGTGAATGAATGAGTGTACTGAACACGCTCGCACATCGATAGCGCGAGTGGTAAAGGAAGATCCGCGCTGGTTTAATATGGAACACCGCGAGACACGGCCGGGCATGCGCGACAGCTTCAGCGGGATGGTCTATGGTTGTCTGTCCGGATCATGAAAAAATAAATGGAGCCGCCCGTGCCATTCAATCGCCGTGAATTCACTCTCGCTTCCGTCACCGCCCTGGGAGCTCTGGGGCTGGGATCAGCCCACGCCGCCGAGGCCAGCGGCAATCGTCGCATCGTGCTGGCCTCGCGCCCGGTGGGCGAGCCCTCGGTCGACAACTTCCGCCTGGAACAGGTGCCACTACCGCAGCTGGCGGAGGGTGAGGTATTGCTGCGCACACGCTATCTGTCACTTGACCCCTACATGCGTGGACGCATGAGTGCCGGTCCGAGTTATGCGCCACCCGTGGCACTGGATGCGGTGATGGTAGGCGGCACGGTCAGTGAGGTTGTCAGCTCACGCAACCCGCAGTTCAAGGAGGGTGAGCTGGTGAACGGCTTCAGCGGCTGGCAGGAATACGCCGTATCGAAGGGTAATGACCTGATGAAAGTCGATCCGCGCATACCGCGCCCTTCCTATGCGCTGGGCGTTCTCGGCATGCCGGGCCTCACCGCCTATGTGGGCCTGCTCGACATTGGCGAGCCGAAGGCCGGGGAAACGGTCGTGCTTGCGGCATCCACCGGAGCGGTGGGGTCGGTGGTGGGACAGATCGCCAAATTGAAAGGCTGTCGCGTGGTCGGCATCGCCGGTGCCCGGGAAAAATGCGAGTACGCGGTTGAGGAGCTCGGCTATGACGCGTGTATCAGCCACTACGACGCCGATATGGCCAGTCAGCTGAAGGCGGCTTGCCCCGAGGGCATCGATGTGTATTTCGAGAACGTGGGCGGCAGTTCGTGGGAGGCGGTAATGCCACTGCTGAACAATTTTGCGCGCGTACCGGTGTGCGGCCTGATAGCGCACTACAACCAGACGTCGCTACCGCCGGGGCCCGATCGTATGAGTCTGCTGCAGGGCATTATTCTGCGTCGCAGCATCAAGATGCAGGGCTTCCTGGTGGGCAATTACCTGCACCGGTTGCCGGACTTTGTCAGCGACATGACAGGCTGGTTGGCGGACGGGAAAATTGT
Source organism: uncultured Halieaceae bacterium (assembly GCA_963976655.1). Lineage (GTDB taxonomy): Bacteria > Pseudomonadota > Gammaproteobacteria > Pseudomonadales > Halieaceae > Marimicrobium. The sequence goes on along the minus strand of CAXBLB010000004.1, from coordinate 110,302 downwards.
CTATCGCGAAGACGTTGTGGAGGGCCTGGAAAACGCGCCGGAGGCCTTTCTCGGCCTGTTCTCGGGCGAAAATTTTGGCAAGCTCGTGGTGAAAGTCAGTTAACGCGACGCCAGCCAGCGCAGCATTTTGCCCGGAGTGATGGATGCGCCTTGATCTCGGCACTACGCCGTGGTGCTGGCACTCGTCGATGCATGCGCAGGGCCTGTGTGCGCAGGCGGAGCTCGCCGAATCAATGGGCTTCGATACCTTCTGGCTGCCGGAGAATCATTTTGGTGACACTCGCGCCATACCCGCCCCGATGGTGTCTCTGGCGGCGGTAGCCGCGCGCACCAGTCGCCTGCGACTGGGTTGTACCTCTTACCTGTTGCCGATACGGCACCCGCTGCAGGCCGCTGAGGAGGTGGCGGTGCTGGATCAGCTAAGCGGCGGGCGTGTGATTCTCGGCGTCGGGCGGGGCATCCAGGGGCCGATGTTCAGTGCCTTTGGCGTAGCTGTTGCGGATAAGCGCAAGCTGTTCGCCCGCAACCTCGACATCATGCGCAGTGCATGGCGTGGTGAGCCCGTGGTTGAGGATGAGCACGGCAGGGGACTGTGCCTTTCACCCCTGCCGGTGCAGCAACCCTCACCGCCCATCTGGGTGGCCGCCTTTGGCCCGCTGGCGCTGAAGCAGGTAGCCGGTCTCGGCCTGCCGTACCTGGCATCGCCGGTGGAGTCTATCGAGCTGCTGGAACAGAACTATCGCCGCTATCACGCGGAGGTGGCTGCCTGTAGCTTGCCGCCGGTGACAGAGATTCCGGTAATGCGCACGGTGTTTGTCACCGCGGATACCCACCAGGCGAGCCGGGTGCGCGATGCCCTCGCGCACAGCGTTCCGGCAACCCTCCGCGACAAATCCGCGGCGGTGGAGGATTGGGCCATAGTGGGTGATGTTCACTATCTGCGCGACCGGCTGCAGGAGTACGTGGCGCGCGTGGGCGTCACGCAACTGATTCTGCGCGCGGGAATTCCGGGCGTCAGCGAAGCAGATCAGTTGGCGAGCCATGCGTGCGTGCGCTCGGTATGTGACACGACATCCTCGGGCTGACTCCTCGGTTCAGGCATCGCGGGCGGGTTGGTACTTGCGCAGCGCCGGGGCGAGCCGATTGAAGCCTTTGTAGTTGGCAAGTGCGGGCGGTGTTGCCTCAATCGCCCTGAATAGTGCCGGCAGAGCGCCTTGGATGTTGTGCAACGTATCCAGTGCGTGCAGGTAAACGCGAATGCTGAATACTACCGCACCTGAGCGCGGCAGGCGTTTCAGGCACTGGCGTTCGCAGCGGTAAAAGAGTGGCGTCTCCGCCGCGACGACCTCCGCTCGCGGCGGTCTCGCGCACAGCGCATTCGTCGCCTGTAGCGACCAGTTCCAGCGAATCGCAGGGTGATCGCTGCGCAGATGGCTCAGGAATCTTTCCACTTTGGGCGTCAGGGTCTGTTCGAAACCCGGAATGCGCTGGTGGATAGCGGCCTGGGAGCGGCCGATTTTATCCTCAAGGCGCCAATCGCTGGGACTGCACAGGCTGGCGGCCGTCAGTCGATAGGCTCCGTCTATTTCCTGCATGAGCAACAGATCGTCCGCCACCCACAGTGAGCAGTCCCACAGCGGCTCCTCTACTGCCGGCGACAGTGCCAGATTGCACGGAGAGAACACCAGCCCGGTCTCGCTCTTGTGGTACCACTGCGGCTGCTCGCGGAGCAGGTAGTCCTGCAGCGTTTCCGCCAGTTCCAGCGCTGCAGCTTCTGATCCGCCCAATGCGTGAAAGCAGTGGTCTCCCAACAGCCGCCGTTGTTGCAATTTGTGTTGGTGGAAGTGTGGCAGGAGAGGGTCGGTTTCGATCCACTGGTCGCCGCCCTGCGGTTGCAGACCCATGCTGAGTATATCCGGCTGCTGCATGTGCGGCAGGTATCTTGGCGGTGTCGTGTCAAACAGCATGTCTGGGAAACACGTTACAGCAGCAGACCGGCAATCGCCCCGGTCATACAGGTGGCCAACAGCCCTGACCAGATCGAGCGTGGCGCGAGGCGTAGAATATCGGTGCTGCGTTCGGGGCACAGTGCGGACAGACCGCCAAGCATGATGCCGAGGCTGCCAAAATTGGCGAAGCCGCACAGCGCATAGGTCAGTATAAGCCGGCTGTGTGCACTGAGCGTGTCCGCGCCCATCCCGGCGAGCTGCAGGTAGGCCACCAGTTCGTTGATAAATACCTTGGTCGCCAGCAGTTCGCCCGCGGCGGGCGCTTCCTGCCAGGGGATGCCAATCAGCCACGCCAGTGGCGCCAGGACGTCTCCGAACAGCCCCACCAGCGTCAGCGGTTCAGCTGGCCCCGGTACCAGCCCCAGTATCTGATCGACGAGAAACACCAGCGCAACGAACACAATGAGCATGCCGATGATATTTGCCAGTAGTCGCAGCCCTTCGCCGGTACCCGTGACAATGGCGTCCATACTGCTGCGGTAAGGTGATGGCATGCTGATCGGCCCCTCCGCTGCCGCCGGCGCCGAATCCGGCGGAACCATCACCGCGGCCAGCATCAGCGCCGCGGGTGCGCTGATCAACGATGCAATCAGAATATGGCTCAGCGCATCCGGCACATGGCCGGTGAGAATACTTGCATAAAGGCCCAGCACGGTGCCTGCAACCGTGGCCATGCCACAGCTCATAAGCATGAATAGTTCGCTGTTGTTCATGCGCGCCAGCTGTGGCTTGATCAGCAGGGGTGACTCCACCATGCCAATGAACACCGAACTGGCTGCGCCGACGCTCACCGCGCCGCTCAAACCCAGCGAGCGGTCGAGCGCGCGAGCAAGCCCGGTGATACACCACGGAATCACCCGCCAGTGCCAGAGCAACGCGCTGAGTGCCGCAAACACCACCACAATGGGTAGCGCACGAAACGCCAGCACAAAACGGTATTCCGGGGAGCTCACGTCGAAGGGCGCCGGGCCGCCACCGAGAAAGCCAAAAACCATGGACGTCCCCGCGACGGTGGCGGCCTCAATGTTGAGCACCAGGCGGTTGACCAGCAAGAGCGCATCCTGCATCTGGGGAAGCTTGAGTAACAATGCCGCGAGCGCGAACTGCACGAGCAGGCCAGCCACCACCAGACGCAGGGGAAAGCGCTTGCGGTTGCTGCTGGATAGCCAGGCCAGGAAGATGAGCGCTGGAATGCCGAGCAGGGCCTGTGACATCGGCATGATCCCGTGCCTGAAAGCACCGACGGTAGATGAGGCCCCGGTGAATGTCTACAGGCATCCGCTCGCAACCTGGATGGCCGATAGCGCCCCGCCCGGCGGGGTTTGATTTACTATACGTGGGTGGGCTGAATGGGGGTTTTGCTTGTTGCACCGCGCGCCGTGGTTCATGCTCATGGAATCATTCGCCGGAGACATTCAGCATGCTGTCCAAATTTGACGATTACCCCATCCACCAGACCGCAGAGCCGGTGTTCCACACCGCCAGTAGTGATCGTTTCATGTACGACCGTTACTGGTACAACGCGCATGCGCTCGACGGCAGTTTCTATTTTGGGATCGGACTTTGTCGCTACGCCAACCTGGGCATCATGGATTGTAGCCTCAGCCTGGCGATTGACGGGCACCAGTATGCCTTTCACGGTTCACGGCGGGCGCCGCAGGAGCCCACCGATACCACCGTGGGACCTTTTGCGCTGCAGATACTCGAGCCGATGGGACGCCATCGCCTGGTCATAGAGAAAAACGAAACCGGAATCGAGTGTGACTTGGTGTTCACGCCTCGCACCGCCTGTATTGAGGAGGGACGGCAAACGCTGCGCAACGAACGTCACATCGTCATGGACGCGACGCGCCTGGATCAGTTTGGCTTCTGGTCCGGCTGGATCCGCTATGATGGCAAGGAACTCAAGGTGGATGGTGCGACGACCTTCGGACTCAAGGACCGTTCCTGGGGGATTCGTCCGGTGGGCGAGGCCTACACCGGCGGTGCGCCGCTGGCGGAGTTTCAGGCCGTGCATTTCTGCTGGATGCCCATTCATTGGGAAGACGAGTGCAGCCTCGCCGGCTGGTTCGAGGATGATACCGGCAATCAGTGGCACAACGATCAGGCTTTCCTGCCACACTATGCCAGTATGGACAACATTCCCGGCACCAGCGATCCGGCGACGCGCGTCTGGCAGGGTGAGGTCGAGCACGAGCTGCACATGATACCCGGCACCCGGCGGGCGAAGTCTGCCGTGGTGACCATGCATGATCGCTCTGGAGAGAGCATGCAGGTGCAGCTCGAGCCTGTGCTGGCGCACCGCATGAAAGGCCTGGGCTACCAGCACCCGGAGTGGGGCCATGGCAAATGGCATGGCGAGTTGGCCATTGGTGGCGAGAGCTGGAAAGACAGCGATCTCGACCCACTGGCACTGGAAAACCTCCACGTCCAGCAGATCGTGCGCGCTACCTGTGGTGATCGGGTAGGGCACGGCGTGCTGGAGCAGATGCACATCGGACCGTCCACGCGCCTCGGCTTCAAGGACTGGTTTGACGGCGCGCAATGAGCCAGTGGGCAAGCGTTTCCCCGGAAGCGCGACTCTCTCTATAATTCAGGGCAAAGAATAACTCGCGGGAGAGGCCCATGAGCGTAAAGACCGGTGTTGTTCCACGGGTCATCAAGTGGCTGTTGCTGATTCTGCTCGCCCTGGCCCTGGCCGGCCTCTTTGTGGCCTGGCGGATCGGCGCATGGAATCTGATATTTCCCGACCGCAGTCACGACTCGGTAGCGCCCGCCTTGCCCGGCGATCTCCGGTCTCCCGCGGTTCTGGTGTTCAGTAAAACCAATGCCTTCAGGCACAAGGAGGGTATCGCCGGGGGCGCCAGGGCGCTCAGGGCTATCGCCGAGGAGCGCAACTGGGGCCTGTTTCATACGGAAAACGGCGCGGTCTTCAATGCCGCGGACCTCGAACAGTTCAGGGTGGTGGTGTTCCTGAATGCTTCGGGAGACATGCTTGACGCGGCCCAGGAGCAGGCCTTCCAGAAATGGCTTGAGGCGGGCGGCGGCTGGCTGGGAATTCACGCCGCGGGTGACAGTTCACACGCGGATTGGCAGTGGTATCGCGACAATCTGATCGGCGCGGACTTTACCGCGCATATCATGGGCCCGCAGTTCCAGACGGCGCGCGTATTACTGGAGAACCAGCAGCATCCGGTACTCAAGCAGGTGCCGGATGTGTGGGAGCATGAGGAGGAGTGGTATTCCTGGGAGCGCAGCCCTCGCGGGGAGGGCTTTGTTATCCTCGCCACGATAGACGAGGAATCCTACGCGCCGGTGGCTAAATTCCTCGGGAAAGTACAGGATCTGCGCATGGGCGACCACCCTGTGGTGTGGAGCAACTGCGTCGGCGACGGCCATTCCGTATACGTGGCGATGGGCCACCGTGCGGATGCTTTTGAGCAACCGCAGGTCAACCGGCTGCTGGAAAACGCGCTGGAATGGCTGAGCGGGCCGCGAGAGCCCGGCTGCGATTGAGCGGCCCTTAGCTCAGGTCGACCACCGCCGTTTCCAGCGGCTGAATCTCTTCCTCGGCCAGCTGGAAGCGCCAGAACATAATGCCGTAGGGCCGCCCTTCAGTATCCAGCCAGTTGGGGCTGCCGGGGTCGCGGTGCGCCACAATCATCTCAAAGTTGCCGTCTTCATCCAGCCGGGTTTGCGCCCGGTTCAGCGAGATCTGCCGCTCTTCGTAATTCAGGGTTTGCAGGAAGCGATTGAAAAGTACGACATTGGCGAAGCGACACTTGGGGAATCTTCCGCGAATGATCAGCGCCTGATTCGGCCCGAGCACGAAAGGCGCCATGCTGTAGACATTGTCCTTGGCGGCGTAAGTCACGCTTTCGTTGGAAGCGTCCTGCTTCGGCGGTGGAAACTGGTTGGGCACCCTGGACACCCACGGCAGGCTGACATCGGAATTCATGGGTATGGTGTTGCGCTTGACGAAGTCCGTTACCCTGCGAATTCCTGCAGCGATGGCGGCGTCGTTGGGTGAAGGTCGGGGATCAACACTGTGCAGATTCTCGATTGTGATTGGAATGTGGTGCAGACGATCGTTGTTGATACTCAGTTTGCGTTCGTAGTAGTGGCGGGTAGTAATGCTTGAAGCGCCCTCCGGCAGCCGCAGCCAGTTGCCCTTGACCTTTGTTGCGCTGGCAATGATCTCGTAGTCGCCATTGGCGTCTGCCTCGAACTCGGTGTCGTTAAGCGTAGAGCCTATGCCATCGCCATCCACCCCCGCTCCCAGTTCAGCGGTAAAACTGGTGTAGGTGGCATCGGCCAGGTTACCGCGAATGCGGTAGCTGTGCGCAGGATCGATCACCGCCGAGAAATAGCGTGCGTCCGGATTGTCGCCGAGCAGTTTCTTGTGTTGATTGATAAACGAGGTAAAAAACGGACGGGCCGGATCGGCTTCCAGCCAGGCTTCCAGCCCGTGCATGAGTATGTGCAGCAGCGCTCGCCGGGCTTCGGCAAAATCCTGGGGTGTACGCAGTTTCCATTCGGGGGTGGCAAAGCCAGCCTCCAGCGCATCCAGGGTTTGCTGCAACTCGTTCAGCGCAATTGTCGCCTCGCCCTCTGGCGCCGCCTCAAGCGCGGTGAGTGTTGCGGGCGACAGAAGCGTGGTTGCCAGTCCGCTAAGCGCGGCGCCTTTTAGCAGTTCTCTGCGGTCCATGGGTGTGTCTCCTTGATTATCAATATTATGCTCGAAGTCGGAGTTGCCGGCGCGGGCCGGCTTGCCTGCCCGGGTCAGCAGTCAAAGGGTGGTCGCTGGCCGCCACACAGCACGTCGGTCACGTTCTCCGTGTCCATATACTCTTTGAGTAACAGCAATTTGCCGTCGCGGAAGTGGAACTTGAAATGGTATTCATTGTTGTAGGTTTGCCCGGAGATATGCTCACCTTCACCGGTGGCCTCCACTGCGACTTTGTCGCCCTCCGCCAGCATGTCCAGAATCTCAAAGCGCAGGCCGCGCGGAAACACCTCGAATATCTGTCCGGCTGCGACTGCGATCTGCGCGCGCTCGAAGGTGCCGGAAATCAATGTGTTGCCCATGGTCTGCAGGCAGCCGTCTTCTGCGTACGTGTTGACTATGAAATCCACATCGCCGTTGTTCATGGCTTCAAAAAACCTGGTGACGATTGATTTGTTGGCCGCGATTTTATCTTCAGTCATAAACCTCAATACCTTGCAGCTTGCCGCTGATTGTATAGTAGACAGCAGGGGGCGCCTTGCCAGCCTTGCAGTATAGATAACTGTGCCCCGCGCCTGCCTGGCCTTCAGTTTGCTAACCGCGGTTCAATATGCTGGTTGGCCCGCTGCGAGACTGCCTGCGGTGTTCAGTCTTCGATCGGGCCCCGCAGCGCCTTGGTGCGTCCGCGACGGGTTTTGCTGTCCAGGCGCCGGCGCTTGCTCGCCAGGGTGGGCCTGGTCGCCTTGCGCACCCGTGGCGTTGTCGCAATGCTCCGCACCAGCGCGCGCAGTCGCTCCAGTGCGTCTGCTCGATTCTTTTCCTGGGTGCGGAAACGCTGTGCTTTCAGGGTCAGTACACCGTCACGGTTGATGCGCCGATCCCGCAGCGCGCGCAGGCGCGTTTTCCAGGCATCGGGCAGGGTTGAGGCCTCGATATCGAAGCGCAGATGGATGGCCGTGGCGACCTTGTTGATGTTCTGGCCGCCCGCGCCCTGGGCGCGTACCGCGCTCAGTTCAATCTCGTGCAGGGGAATGCTGACATTCCCCGTAATCTCAAGGGCCATCGGGACTATCCGCTGCCGGGCAATCGCACGTTAACGGTTGCGGCCTAGCCGTTCGTGGGCGTCCACCCACTCATTGACGCGCGTTTCCTTGTCGATACGAGTGGCGGCGCCCAGTGATATCTCCCCGGCAACCACCAGGGCAGCGGCAATTTCGACCAGCTTGTAGGCTTTGCCTCTGCCGTAGCAGCCCATGATCTCCAGGCACTCACGTTGTGTGGGCAGGCCGGTGCCACCGCCATAAGTAGCCATGATCAGCGCGGGCAGGGTGATCGAGAAATAGTAATCGCCATCGCGCGTAACCTTGTTGTAGGTGGTGCACTGGTTGGATTCCCCAATATTGGCGATGTCCTGGCCGGTTGCCAGGTAAAGTGCTGCCAGACCATTGGCCGGGTGTGCCGCATTGTTGGATGAATGGCTGAGAAACGCGCTGAGCGTACTGATGCCCTGACCGTAGTGCATTTGCTCCGGCGTTATACGCAGGTTCTTCAGCATGACTTCCCGTGGGATGGTGATTTCTGCAGTGACCCGGCGTCCGCGACCCTTCAGAAGGTTGACCGCCGAGGTTTTCTTTTCCGTGTCGAAATTGCCCGACAGCAAATAGTGTGACAGTGCGCTGAACTGTTCCCGAATCCATTCGCAGGCGACAAAAGTCGCCCGGCTGGTCATGTTCTGGCCAGCCGCATCGCCGGTGCTGTAATCGAAACGGGTGAATACCATATTGTGGGCGTTGTACTGCTCTATCTCCAGTAGCTTGCCCACCGAGGTGGTGCTTTCGGCTACCGCCTTCACCGCGTCGAAGTTCTCCGTCAGCCAGAGCCCGAAATCGCGTGCTTCACGTGCGCTGGGGAATACAAACACAGGCGCCCGCTGCATCGCCTCGCCGGCCACGGTGGTGGTGACGCCGCCGCTTTCGCGAATCACCCGCATGCCGCGGTTGTAACTCGCCAGCATGGTGCCTTCGATCGTGGCCATGGGCACGTAGAACTCGCCCTGTGCGTGCTCGCCGTTCACCAGAAGTGGCCCCGCCAGACCAATAGGTATCTGTGCGACACCGAACAGGTTTTCGATATTGCCGGACATGTCGGCGGGATCGAAGGAGTACTGGCGGGTATGCTGGAGCTGGGCGCCGGTAGTCTCGCTGATGAATGCCTGGCGCTCCCGGATGATCTCGGGGCTGTAGTCGTTGTCATTGGACCTGGGTATTTTTTTGCTCACAATCATCTCCACGGATTCTATAGGGGGAAAAACTACGCGCTGCGACGCAGTTGGTCAATGCGCGGCGGCGGACCGCGCGTCTGGCGTTCATCTCCCCTTGGACTTGCAGCCGTAAATCGTCCAGAATCCTCTGCTCAAGAAGAACAACAGGCGGCGAACGCCCGCAGAAAGGTGACTACGATGCGAAGCATTACCCGGACAAGTTCAGGCATTCCTGGGCGCAGAATATTGACACAACTCATCGCGTTGAGCATGTTGGCCGGGCTGGCGGCCTGTTCGGATGGCGGGGACGGTGGCGACAACTACGAGGGCGCCCCGTTTGCGGAACTCTTCTCCCAGGGTATCGGCCGCTATCTCGGTGTCTACACACCAATGCTTTCAGAAACCGACGGAGATGTCGTGCAACACTTCTTCGGGACCGGGGATGGCCCCCTGTGTCTTGAAGGCGCGCCCTATTCCATGGCGACGCGCGCTACCGGGGCAGATGAACTGCTGATTTTCCTGGAGGGGGGCGGTGCCTGCTGGTCCGATCTGTGTATAGCCACCCCCAGTGTAAACCCCGGCATCCCCGCAGCGGGTATTAATGACCCCGCAAGAGCCAACAACCCGATGCGGGGCTGGAACCAGGTGTATGTTCCCTATTGCGATGGTTCCCTGCACGCCGGTGATATGGATGTGGATACCGATGATGACGGCAGCGCCGACCGTTTCCATCGCGGCTTACACAATCTGTCGGCTGCACTCGACGTTGCCGTAAGCACCTTTCCGTCACCCGGCAGGATCGTGATTGCGGGCAACAGTGGCGGCGGGCTCGGTACCATCTTTGCGTTGCCGTTGGTGCGCAATCTCTACCCTGAAGTACAGATTGACGTTATCAACGATTCCGGAGTTGGCGTGTCCAAGCCGGGAGATCCTTCCTTCCTGCGGCAACTTCTGAGGGAATGGAACACCGAGGCGTTCATCCCTGAAAGCTGCCCTGATTGCGTCGCGCCGGACGGACATCTGACGGAATACCTTATCTGGCAGATGGATCAGGACACTACGGTGCGACGCGCGATGCTCAGCTACACCCGGGATACGGTTTTCGCGGATACTTTTCTGCAGATCGGCGGCCCCGCCTTTGAAGCGGCACTGGTGGAAGAGATGCGCCAGCAACGCGATGCGCATCCAGAACGCACCCAGACATTCCTGCCAGCAGGCGACGGCCATACCTTTGTGCAGCTGGAACCAGACAAAACCGCCGGTGGGGTGAATCTGATGGACTGGCTGGGTTTCATGTTGTCCGGGTCTGATCAGTGGGTCTCGGTCGACGATACTGGCAACTAAATAAGGGAGTCTCATGTCAGACAAGGAATCGGCATTGCATCACGACTGTGTCAATCGCTTCATCGCGCTGGCGAATGCGATGAAAGACGAGGAAATCGATATCAATGTCGTAAATGCGGGATTGATGACCGCCGCCGGACTCTATGCCAGCTACGTGGTTGGCGGCAACGATGGCGGCCTCACGGAATCAGGTGTCGACAAGGTGTCCGAAGTGTTTCGCAATGAGCTGAGACGCATTCAGGAGATCAAAAAGGATGCCGCTGCCAGGTAGCGGGCTCAGGCTGCCTCGGGTGGATCAATGCGCATGATCTGGTCGCGAAAGTAGCCGGGCGCGAGCATCGGCTTCAGCTCGTCCAGCGGCACTGGTTTACTGAAAAGGTAGCCCTGGATCACGCTGGCCCCGTGCTGGCGCAGGAAGCGGTATTGTTCATGATTTTCGACGCCCTCTGCTACCAGCGCGAGATTCAGGCTGCGTGCCATGGCAATGATGGCGACCACCAGGCTCGCATCGTTCTCGCTGTGCTCCAGATCCACCACGAAGCTGCGATCAATTTTCAGCTCGTCCAGCGGGAAGCGTGAGAGATAGCTGAGTGACGAGTAGCCTGTGCCGAAATCGTCGATGGATAGTTTCACGCCGAGATCCTTTAGCGCCCGCAGGTGCTCGATGGTGGATTCGGCGCCGCTCATCATGATGCCCTCGGTGAGTTCCAGTTCGAGGCGGCGTGGCAACAGGCCCGTTTGTGACAGTACCAGTGACACACGCTCGATAAAGTTCGGCGTGAACTGCAGGGCGGATACGTTCACGGCGACCTTGGGGAGTGCCAGACCCTCTGCCTGTAGCTCGACCATCTGCCGGCAGGCACGTTCCAGGCCCCATTCTCCCAACTCGCCGATCAGACCCATTTCCTCTGCCAGGGGGATGAATTTGAACGGCGGTACCAGGCCGTGCTCAGAGTGCTGCCAGCGCATCAAGGCCTCCGCGCCCACCACATTGCCAGTCAGGGTGTCCACCTGAGGCTGGTAGTGCAGCACCAGTTCATCGCGCTCAATTGCTTTGCGCAACTCGTTTTCCAGCGTGAGGCGCTCCACGCTTGCGGCGTTCAGGTCCTTGCGGTAGAAAACGAAATTGTTTTTTCCCGTGGTCTTGGCGTGGTACATCGCTGTATCCGCTGCTTTCAGCAGGCCCTCGACGGTGGTAGCGTCCCGCGGCGCCACGGCGATACCGATACTGGGCGTGACCACGAGCTCGTGGCCCTCAATCACCATGGGCTCCGCAAATGCGTCCAGTAGCCGACGCGCGACCACGGCAGGCGCGCCGGGTTCTGACAGCTGATTGAGCACTACCGTGAATTCGTCGCCACCGAGGCGCGATACGTCAATGCTGCCTCCGGGCTCAATATTCAGCCCTACGACGTCGCTCGCCCGAACGCATCGATGCAGCCGTTTGGCCGCTTCCCGCAGCAGCAAATCTCCCGCGCTGTGGCCCAGTGAATCGTTGATTCGCTTGAAGTTGTCCAGATCCAGGAACAGCAGCGCGGTGAGCTCGTCCTTGCGTTTCGCCAGGCGCAACAGCAAGTCGAGCTGTTCGGTGAACAGTCGGCGATTGGGTAGTGACGTCAGACTGTCGTAATAAGCGAGCTGGTGCAGCCGGTCGCGGGTCTGGGTGACCTCCGCGACTGCCTTGTTGAGCTCGTCGTTGCGTTTTGAAAGCTGCGAAGTGCGTTCGTCTACCTTCATGCTCAAAAGTTGATGATCGACTTCCATGCGCGTTGAGCGATGCTTGAAATCGACGATGATGCCGTTGAGGAGGCCCACCAGTTCCTTGAATTCGCTGCTGTTTTCCAGGCCCCGGGTTTTCACGTTGCGACCCGCGGCGATATCATCCGCCATACGCACGATGGTGGAAAAGGGCGCAGTGATTCGGCGCGTGACGGCGAAGCTGATAATGCTACAAAGCAGGATGAAAGCAATTGCTATGGCCAGCTCTGTACTCGCGCGCTGCAGTACACCCGCCAGAACCAGTGTGCGACTCACCCCGACGTGAACGTAGCCAATTACATGCAGGCTGCTGGATTCTTCCGGCGAGGTGAGAACGCTGCCGAAATCTTCCCGTCGCAGGCCTTTTTCTAGCGGGTTCAGCAGGGAGAATACCGGCGTTGTAATGTCCCAGAGCTGTTCACCTCCGGTGAGTGCAACCAGTAGCGGTTGATCCAATGGGACGATGTCCGTGGTGCGGCGGCTCAGGTTCGCGTCGATCACGTCGACTTCAGCGCGCAGGGCACCCAGCGCAATCGTCTCGTAGTCGGGTGCTCCGGGTTGTCGCACGGTACGCAGTCTGTCGCCGGAGGAATCAAACAAGGCAACAAACCGGATGGCGGGGGAGATGTCCAGCAGGTTGTCCAGGGCTTCTTTCTGCCCACCCGGATCGCGAAAGTAGATCGCCAGTTGCAGGTATGTCTGGTTCTGTATGCGCAGGGAGGTCTGCTCGAGCAATTGCTGCTTTGTCTGAAGGTAGTTGCTATGAATGCTGAAGCCCGCCAGGAGCCCGGCCGCGGCTATCGCAACGAGAATGGTCAGCGTATTGATCTTGCCGGCGACGGTCATTGCGATCGCAGTGCCTCCTCCCCAGAGAGGATCGCGCACGCAGAGCCCGCTGCTTTGCGAAATGCCATACCGTGTCACCCCGTACCTGTGGCAGCTTCTGCGAGCCTGCTCTATCGGTTGCCCCCCTGGCACACCGCAGTGTCAACAACGCATGGCGGCGGTGCACAGGTCCCCTGCGGAAAACTAGCACGAGAGTTAAGACGGGCGCAATTGGACAAATTCCCGGCCCAGGGGAGGCTTGCTGGATTAGTGCGCGGCTGCTCTTCTGCGGTCGGCTGACACGCGACGATCGTGCTCGATAAGTATGCCGTTGACCATTAAGGGGAAGCTGACGGTGACGCCGCTGCGTCGATCCTCGGTATTGCGCGCGATTTGTTTGAAATGCTGCCTTTCTCGGCCATGCTGCCCTTCATCCTCGGAGACGTAGTTACGGGCTGCAACCATGAACACGTATGCCGAAATGAGCATAGCGCCGAAGCCTAGTACACCGAGGGTAAGAAGTAGCACATCCATTTATTGTCTGTCCCAGGCAGGCAAACTGCGGATTTATAATAAGGATGCAATTTTCGCGCCGTAATGCTGGGCGTCTGTTACACAGTTGCAATCAGCATGTTAGCGCCGGCCGGGAAGAGCAACAATAGCGTTGTGTATAATTTTCTGACGAATTTGGGTCAGCGGGCACCCTTGCCGAAAAGCACAACTTCCACTGTGCTCAGGCTGATCATGAAATCGAGAAACAGACTGTGATTCTTTACATAGTACAGGTCGAACTGCAGTTTTTGTCGTGCGTCCTCTTCGGAAGCGCCATAGGGGTAGCACAATTGCGCCCAACCTGTGATGCCGGGTTTAACGGCATGGCGTGAATTGTAGAAGGGTATCCGTTCGGCCAGTTGTTCGACGAACTCAGGCCGCTCCGGGCGCGGCCCGATAAATGCCATTTCACCTTTCAGCACGTTGAATATTTGCGGTAACTCGTCGATCCGTGTGCGACGAATAAAGGCGCCGACCCGGGTCACCCGGCTGTCATTCTTGGTCGCCCAGCGGGCTTTGCCATCGCCTTCCGCATCCACGCTCATGCTGCGAAACTTCATGACGCGGAATGTCTTGCCATTCAGTCCAACGCGCTCCTGGCTGAAGAGGACCGGCGCCTTGAAGCCGTCTTCTATCCAGATGGCCACGACAGTAACCAGCATGATAGGCCAGGTACCCATGAGCAGGATAAAGCTGGCGGCGAGGTCGAACAGCCGTTTGGTGTACGTGTTGGAAGAGCCCGCCCGCAGATCCTCGGTGAGAGTCATCCAGGCGGGGCTGGTAAAATCGACCAGAATCTTGCTGGCTTCCCGTTCAAAAAAATTCACCAGATTCAGCACCTTGACGCCCTGCAGGCGGCACTTGACCAGTTCATCCTTGGGGGCTTTTTCCCGCCGGTGATCAAGGGCTACAACGATCTGGTCGATCTCCGTTTGCCGCGCATATTCTGCGAGAGGCTGCCGCAGGTTGATAATGCGCTCTCCCTTGACGCGCGGCTCTTCGTCATCCACCCGCACGAAACCGACAATCGTGAAACCCTGGCGATCAGTTTTGCGCCGCATGGCACTGGTGATGGTGGACGCCGCAAAACCTGATCCGTACACCAGTATCCGGCTCTTGAACTGGTCGAGACTACTCAGGTTCATGAACGCCCTGCGGCTGATCAAATGCAGCGTAAATGAGAACAACAGCGCGTAGAACAGGATGCCGCGCCAGACCGTGAACTCCGGCAGGAGAAAAAAGACCGTTGTGATGACCAGGCTGGCGGCGGCGAAGCCGCCAGTGGCGCGCAGCAATACTCCGATGTGGCCCTCGCGCATGCGCGGCTCATACAGGCCCATGGCGGTGAGGCAGAGCATCATTACGAGGGCACAGACAATGGCACGACCGGCTACATCCGCGAGGAGCGACTGGAAAAGCTGAGGTTGGCCAGCAATCAGACAGTAAACATAAGCTCCCGCATAGAAGGCAAAGAAGAACAGCGCGGCGTCCACCAGCGCCAGGCGGTAAAAAGAGGTGTGAACATGGTGGTTAAACACCCTGACGGTGGCCATTCCCTATCCCTTGATGCCGTCGATGCGGCCTCATGTTGCCATTGTGGTGTGTTGCGCTACCTGAGGTGTAATTCACACCCCGTCGCCCCAAATAAGGCGATCACTCGTTGGTTTTCGGGTTCGTTCCGGTCCCGTGCCGGGGTTATTGGCAAAACGCCGGCCAGATTATTTATGCACAGGCGGTCCCCAATGTTATCCACAGACAGCAGGCGTTGCGCGATGCTTAATTAAGGTAGCACGGGTCAGCGCATTGTGCTGAATATTTTGTGCTGAATGTGAAGTATTTCTAAGCTTTACATGGCGACATTACAGCTTGGTGACATCCGGCTGACGCAGATCATCGCATGTCGTGGCCGCCATCGGACGCTAGACCAGCAATTGCGCGGGCTGTGGATGACTGAGGAAATCCCGCGGGCTTGCGGTATAGCCGTATGCCCCGGACTGAAACACTACGATGAGGTCACCCGGCCCTGCGGCTGCGGGCAGTTCCACTCTGTGGCCCAGCAGATCCAGCGGTGTGCACAGTGGGCCGACCACGCTTACCGTCTCCATGCTCTCGGCCGTCATGCGATTGCCCAGTGCCAGTGGGTAGTTTTTGCGTATTACCTGGCCAAAATTTCCCGAAGCGGCCAGATGATGATGCAGCCCGCCATTGGTGATCAGGAATATCTCGCCTCGCGATTCCTTGCGATCGACTACCTCACACACATACACACCGGCCTCCGCAACGAGGTAGCGCCCCAGTTCCATGACGATTTCCGCGCCCGGTAGCTGCTCCCGGGCGTGCTGCATGAGGCGCTCCAGGTTAGTTGCTATGGGACTCAGATCAAGGCGTTGCTCCCCGGGGAAATAGGGTATTCCCAGGCCGCCGCCGATATTCAGCCAGCGCGGTGGCCTGGGTGCGTGTGCGGAGAGTCGGATCGCGAGTTCGAAAGTTTTCGTCTGCGCGTCGACAATGGCCTCCGGGCGCAGGTTCTGGGAACCGCTGAAGATGTGAAAGCCCATGAAGTCCAGTGGCAAGTCAGCCAGTTGTGCGAGCATGGCCGGTACCCGTTCCGCATCCACGCCGAAGGGCTTGGGCCCGCTACCCATTTTCATGCCGGCGGCCTTCAGCTCGAAGTCGGGGTTGACCCGAATGGCTACCCTTGGGCGTGACTGGGAGGCCTCCGCCAGAGCCGCGAGGCGCGCCATTTCGCCCTCCGATTCCATATTGATGATGACGCCGCTGTCCACCGCCAGGGCCAGGTCCTCGGCCGATTTTCCCGGGCCCGCGAAGCTCATGTTCGCGGGGTCCGCTCCCGCAGCGAGCGCCACACGCAGTTCGCCGGCTGAGGCGACATCCAGGCCGTCGGCAAGACCCGCCATGTGACGCACCACCTCTGGCATCGGATTGGCCTTCATCGCGTAGTGCAGATGCAGTCCCGCCGGCAGTGCCGTGCGCAGTCGCGCCACCTGCGCAGTCATTACCGCTGCGTCGTAGGCATAGAAGGGCGTGCCGAGCTCTGCGGCAATCTCCGTCAGTGCCCGATCGCCCACCTGCAGGCAGTTGTCCCTCACCGGGAACTGGGTCATGGGCACATGCTGCGGGGAGACTGGCCCGCCATCCGGATTACTCATGGTTCTCCTCACGAAACTGTTCGCGGTATTCTTCTACGAGGGCGCGGCGGTCGATCTTGCCATTCTGGTTGTGCGGCAGCGCATCGCGGACGATCACCGCCAGCGGCACCATGAAATTTGGCAGATCGCGGCGGCAGCACGCGAGCAACTGCTGTTCCAGGGAGGTCTCGGCAGTGGCCTCCGGGTGCGCGGTTGCGACCAGCAGTATGGCCTGCCCGAGGGTGTTGTGCGGCAGGCCGATGGCGGCTGCACCCGCAACCAGCCCCGAGGCATACACAACTTCCTCTACCTCGGTTGGGCTCACGCGGTAGCCCGAGGTTTTGATCATGTCGTCTTTGCGGCCGATGAAATACAGGTAACCATCGGCATCGCGCATGACCTGGTCGCCGGACCATACCGCCAGTTCCGTGGTTGGAATCTCGGCCGGTCTGGCCGGGCTGGGCTTGAAACGTTCGGCGGTTTTTTCGGGGTCATTCCAGTAGCCGAGGCTTACCAGCGCGCCTCGATGCACCAGTTCGCCCGGCTCATTTACCCCGCAGACCTCTCCCTGCTCATTCACCACCAGTACGTCGGCATTCGGTATGGCCTTGCCGATTGATTCCGGCCGCAGATCAACTTGGTCCGGCGGCAGATAGGTGGAGCGAAAGGCCTCCGTGAGCCCGTACATCAAATAGACGAGGGTTTCCGGCAGCGCGCGGCGCAGTGCGCGTGTGGTGGTCACAGGCATGGCGCCCCCGGTGTTGGTGAGGTAGCGCAGCGACTGCACGGCCTCAGCCGGCCAGGGCAGGTTGCACAGTTGGTTCCACAAAGGTGGCACGGCGGCCAATCCCGTCACCCGATACCTGGCGACAGCGCGTATGACGTCTTTCGGCAACAGGTAATCCATGAGCACCGCGGAGGCGCCGACGGAGAAGGCCGTGGTCAGCTGGCTCAGCCCCGCGTCAAAACTTAATGGCAAGACGGCCAGTACCCGGTCTGAGGCGCGGTTCTCAAGATAACTGGCCACGCTGATGGCGCCAGCTACCATATTGCGGTGTGAGAGCACCACACCCTTTGGGTTGCCGGTGCTGCCAGACGTGTAGAGTATGGCCGCCATATCGGTATCTATGCGCCGGTGTGCCCCGGGTGCTGCAGCGCTGGCTGACAGGTCTTCGAAGCTCATGAGATTTTGCGGCAGGGGCTCCGGCGTCTCCGCTGGAGGCGTGTCTACCAGAATGATCGTGTGCAGTTCGGGGCACTGGGGCAGCACCGGCCGCAGAATTTCCAGCCGCTGCCAGGAGGTGACCAGCACGCGCACGTTGCAGTGCGGCAGAATGTGGGCGACCTGGCGCGGTTTCAACAGCGGATTAACCGGTACGAAGCAGGCCCCGGCCGCCGCCGCGCCAAACAGGCTGTAGACGGTCTCCAGCTGCTTGGGCAGGTACACGGCGACCCGCTCCCCCGGGGCAACGCCGAGTTGCAACAAGCCGCCGGCAACGTGTTCGATTGTCGCCTGCAATTCGCCATAGCTGACAGAGTCGTTTTTCCACAGCAGCGCGGTCGCATCCGGTGCGGCGCTGGCGCTTTGCGTGATGAACTCGTGAATCAGGTCAGGCATGGTTCCGCGGTCGAGGGAGGCTTGGTATGCTTCGGGGGCGAAAGCGACTATTGTAACTTACATTTCCCGCACGGCTGCAAGGCAGATTGTGAGATGAATTGTTGCCCCGGACAATTGGTGCTATCGGGAACTGTGATCGAGCCCACATGTTGAAGCTTGCACTCCTTGTCCTGTCTCTGGGCTTTGGCTGGATGCCCTCTGCGATGGCGGAGGGTCTGCCCGGGCTGATAGAAAAGATTCGCCCTTCAATTGTCGCCATCGGAGCCGTGTACCCGTCCCGGCAGCCCAATCGGCGCGACGACCCTGTTTTGTACCTGGGCACCGGATTCGTTATTGGCAACGGGCGGCAGGTTGTTACTAACGAGCACGTTTTGCCGGATGATCTGGATACCGCCAACAATCAGCGACTCGCTGTTTTCTCGGGTCGTGGCGCAACTGCGCTGGCGCAGGTCGCGGCGGTTGTGCGTCGCGATACCGTGCATGATCTGGCATTGCTTGAGTTTTATGGTGAGCCACTGCCGGCTCTGCGGCTGGGTGATTCCGGCCGTGTGCGTGAGGGACAGTCCGTGGCCTTCACGGGTTTTCCCATCGGCAATGTGCTGGGTCTTTACCCCGCGACCCATCGCGGCATTATCGCCGCCATCACGCCTATCGCCAGGCCGCTGGAAAACGCCAGGGATCTGGATATGGTACAAATCCGCCGTTTGCGAAACCAGTTCGACGCGTTTCAGCTCGATGCCACGGCCTATCCAGGCAACAGCGGCAGCCCCCTGTTTGAACTGACTTCCGGGCGTGTTATTGGCGTTATCAATGGCGTGCTGGTGAAGGAGAGTCGCGAGGCGATGCTGTCCCGGCCGTCCGGTATCAGCTATGCGATCCCCGCGCGACACGTCGCGGAATTGCTGGCGGGTGCCGAGGACGAGAGCGCGCATTGAGCGAACCGCGTTCGCTGTTGCTGCCGATTTTCTGCCTGGTTTGCCTGGGCATCGTCTACGGCTCGCTGTTTCCGTTTCGCTTCGTCACTGAACTGGATGCGCTCGCGTTCACGCGCTTCGGCGCCTCCTGGCGCAACATCAACAGCATCGGCGACATCCTGGGTAATCTGGTGCTGTTTTTCCCCTATGGCTACCTTGCCTGTTTGCTCGCTGAGCGGGCGCGGCGCCCGCTGCGCGCGGCTATTACGCTGCAGGCATCGGGGGTGCTTCTGGCGCTGTTCTGTCAACTTGCCCAGATGTTCACACCGGGGCGAGATGCCTCCCTGGTAGATTGGTCTGTGGACGTGACCGGCATGGCTTTGGGGTGGCTGGTGGGGCTCAGGCTGCCACTGGGAACCAGCGCCGCGAAGCGCGGCCGGCGAAGCGAGCATCACCTGCCCCTGGTGCTGGTGCTCTTCTGGCTCGCGAGCCAGCTGCTCCCCGGGGTGCCTTCGATTGACCTGCAGGCCTGGAAAGATGCTGTGAAACCGCTGTTTGCCCTGCAGCGATGGTACTGGCAGGGCGCGCTGCTGGCGACGCTCTGCTGGCTGGTGTGCTTTCATCTGCTTGAACACAGAGCGGGTTGGCGGCTTTCACCCGTAGCGCTCTGCGTGGCTGCAGTGTGCATATTCCTGGCCAGGATCGTGATTGTTGAGAACAGGCTCGAGCCCGTCGCTGTCTCGGGATTGATGTGCGCGATACTGCTATGGCCAAGCGCCGCAAGGCACTGGCGCGGCGAGTACCTGGCCGCTGCGTTGTTCGTTGCATATTTGCTGGACGTGGTGGCACCCTTTGTATCCAGAGGCTCCCCGCAGGGGTTTGGCTGGATGCCATTTGCAGGTTATCTGCAGGGTTCCATGTTGATCAACGCCGTTGCCTTGTGCCGCAAGTTGTTCGTATTCGGAGCCGTTGTGCTGCTGTTTCTCGGGGACAAGCCGCGGCGAATGATCTGGGCGGCAGGACTGGCCGCCTGTCTGCTGCTGCTTGAAGTTGCGCAGCGATACGTCGGGCGCGGCACACCGGCGTTGACCGACCCGATACTGTTTCTGCTGCTAGCCTGGCTGATTACAGGACGTTCCGGCGTGGCGCGCAGATGAATGCATGGCGGCAGTCGCGCTCGCGTGGCGACAGGGGAGAGCACGCCGTATACTGCGTTTTTTTCTTCCTGGCTGTACGATGAATCCTTTTTCCAGGCCTTCCACGTCAGTGCTGCTGGTATGCAGGGCCAATATCTGCCGCTCGCCGATGGCAGCGGTTCTGTTGCAGGATGCATTGCGGCGACGCAATGAGCTGCGCGCTGTGCGTATAGATTCCGCGGGAACCCACGCCACCCTGCCGGGACACCCGGCGGACGGCCGTGCTTCCCAGATTTGCGCGCGCGAGCATCTCAGCCTGCGTCGCAGCCGGGCTCGCCAGGTAGTGGAGGCCGATTTCACGCGATTTGCGCACATACTGGCGGTAGATGCGGGGTGTTTGCAGTGGCTTCAGGCAGCTTCCTCGCCGGTCTATCACAGCCGCCTCACGCGGCTGGGTGACTGGGCCCAGGGTGGTAGCCTGGGTGATATACCCGACCCGTACTTTGGCAGCCTGGCGGGATTCGAAGAGGTGTTAACACTGCTGCGGCGCGCATTGGATGGATTTGTCCCGCACCTGCTTGAGGAAATTGTCCGGTCCCGGCGAGAGGGTTAAGCAGAGAAACGATGCGCGAAACACTTCATTATTACCGTATAGAATATGCAGCTACCCGGACATTTCCCAAGCAATTGCGGGGGCAAACCGTTAAACTGACGTGGTTGAAATGCCCTGACAATAATGACGAGAGGGATTGTGTGTGGGAAGCATGCGCTATCCACTGAGTGAGAACTTCCTGCGCTATTTTGACGTGTATTATGCCGCGTCCCCCGAGCATCTCGCGCAGGTTTATGCCATTCGCTACAGAGTTTACTGTGAGGAATTTTCCTACGAGCCGGCGGAAGCTTTTCCCGACAGGCAGGAGTTTGACGAATTTGATGCGAATTCGCTGCATGCACTCGTATATCATAAATCGTCGGGCAGACCCGCTGGCTGCGTAAGATTGGTCACCACTACCGGAGAGGGAG
This sequence comes from uncultured Halieaceae bacterium, assembly GCA_963976655.1. Lineage (GTDB taxonomy): Bacteria > Pseudomonadota > Gammaproteobacteria > Pseudomonadales > Halieaceae > Marimicrobium. Next base: position 88,988 of record CAXBLB010000004.1, on the reverse strand, counting down.
GCGGGGATTTACTGCCGTTCGAGAAGAACTGCGCCGGCAGCCTGGACCAGGAGTACATTGACGGCCTCGGTCTGGAACGGCAGAAGGTTTGTGAGATATCCCGCCTCGCAGTGGATAGTGAATTCAGGCGCAGGTCTGGAGAGCAGGTTACGCGTTATGGTGAGGTTGAAGGCCTGGATTGCTCGCAGCAGGAGCGTCGCACTTTCTCACTGATCGCTGTGACCTGCTTTCTCGCGGCAACCGCATTGACCGATATCTCCGGCCGCACCAACGTTTTCGCCATGATGGAACCTTTTCTGCCGCGCCTGTTGCAACGCTCCGGTATCGATTTCAAGCGGGTGGGGCGCGATATTGACTATCATGGCATGCGGGCACCTTACTTCGTGACCACGCAGACAACACTGGAGACCATGCGACCGGACCTGAAAGAACTGTACACTGAGGTGTATCATCGAATTCATGCGGGCTACAGAGGCTAGTGGGTGGCCCGTGCGCCTGGGACCCCGTAGCGGTCGTCTCTGAGCGCGACTAAACGGGGCAAAGGCTCAATGTTCGATTACAACGCGGCATTCTCCCGCAACCTGGGCTGGGTCACAGAGACAGAGCAACAGGTGTTGCGCGGCAAACGGATCGCCATAGCCGGGATGGGGGGCGTTGGTGGTAGCCACCTTCTCACGCTGACGCGTCTGGGTATCGGCGGCTTTGCCATCGCAGATTTTGATCGCTTCGAAATTCAGAACTTCAATCGCCAGGCCGGCGCAAGCATGCGTCATCTCGATCTGCCGAAGGTTGAGGTAATGACCGACATGGCTCGCGATATCAACCCTGAACTGGATATCCGCAGCTTTCCCCTGGGTGTAGATGCCGACAATCTGGATGCATTTCTGGATGGCGTGGATCTGTATGTCGACAGCCTCGATTTCTTTGCGCTGGATATACGCAACCAGGTGTTCGCCGCCTGTGCCGAAAAGGGCATACCGGCTGTCACCGCAGCGCCGCTCGGTATGGGCTCCGCACTCCTGGTTTTTATGCCGGGGGCGATGACCTACGAAGAGTATTTCTGCATGCGGGGCGCCAACGCCAATGAGCAGGCGCTGCGTTTCATGCTCGGGCTGGCACCCGCTCGATTGCAACTCCCGTATCTGGCCGACGACACGCGGGTGGATTTCAATGCGCGCAAGGGGCCGTCTACGCCCATGGCCTGCGATCTCTGTGCGGGTTTTGCCGGCACCTATGCGTTGAAAATTCTGCTCGGCAGGGGCGATGTTCCTGTCGCCCCCCATGGCATTCATTTCGATGCCTATCGAAACCGGCTGAGCCGTACCTGGCGGCCCTGGGGTAACCGCAATCCCCTGCAGCGGGCGGGCCTGGCTGTGGCGCGCAGGCTGGTCATGGCCAAGCCGGCAAATGCCGCGACGGACTCTGCGGACTATTCCCGTCCCATCGAGCGAGTTCTCGATCTCGCGCGCTGGGCGCCCAGCGGCGACAATGACCAACCCTGGCGTTTTGAGATCATCGACGACCTGCACGCGGTCATCCATACCAGCGATACGCGTGACTGGTGCGTCTACGATCTCGATGGCAGTTCGAGTCAGATTGCTGTTGGCGCCCTGCTGGAAACGATCTCCATTGCAGCTTCCGCAGAGGGTATGCGGGCAGACGTGACATCGCGCGCTGACTCCCCGGAGACAGCGCAGGCCTTCGAACTGGAACTGGTGCCTGACAAGGAGTGTTCTCCCAGTCCCTGGCTACCGTTTGTGCGCTCCCGGGTGACGCAGCGCGCGCGCCTTTCCACGCGCAGTCTGAGCGGCGCGCAGAAGCGTGCCCTGGAGGAGTCCGTGGGGCCGGGATACCGCGTGATCTGGGTCGAGGGGAGCAAGGCGCGCTGGGAGATGGCGAAACTGCTCTTTCACAATGCACATATTCGCCTGTCAACGCCGGAGGCGTTTGAAGTGCACCGACGCAATATTGAGTGGGGTGTGCGCTTCAGCGAAGACAGGCTCCCCGAACACGCGCTGGGCGCAGACTGGTTGACGCGTAAAATCATGCGCTGGGCGCTCGGTAGCTGGAGCAGGGTCAAATTCCTGAATCGTTTTTTTGCCGGTACCTGGCTGCCGCGCCTGCAGATGGACCTGCTCACTGCACTGCGCTGCGCGGCGCACTTCGTCATCGTCTCCGAACAACCGCTGATAACGCCCGACGACTTCAGAGCCGGCGGTCGCGCAACCCAGCGTTTCTGGCTCGAAGCCACGCGCCAGAATCTGCAGTTCCAGCCCGAGATGACGCCCGTGATTTTTTCCCGCTATGTACGCAATAACATCCCTTTCACGCAGGTGGGCTCCGAGCAGGTTCTGGCCGAGCGGCTTGCAGGCAAGCTGGGCGAGTTACTCGGCGCTGCGGATAATCCGCAGGGGCGTGTATACATGGGACGTGTGGGTTTTGGTCCGGCGCCAACGTCGCGCTCTGTACGACAGCCACTCGAGACGCTAACTATCCCAGCCAGTGAGTGAGCACGATGGCCTCCAGGGTGGGTACGGCAGCGGAAGCAGACGCCCGCAAAAAAAAGCGCGTCCTGTTCGTCGCGGAGGCTGTCACTCTCGCACATGTTGCCCGCCCCGTGGCGCTGGCCAGGGCTCTCGACGGTGAGCCATACGAGGTACATCTGGCACACCATCCCCGATACCGTGAAGTGCTGGGTGATTTGCCTGCCTGCGAACATGCCATAGAGTCGATTACGCCCGAGCGCTTCAATGCAGCGCTGGCCCGGGGAGCTCCGCTATACGACACTGCTGCGCTCAAGCGTTATGTTGAAGCAGAGAGCGATTTGATCGCGCGCATTCGCCCGGATATCGTGGTAGGTGACTTCCGAATTTCACTGCCTGTAAGTGCTGAATTGGCCGGTGTTCCCTGTATCACGATCGGCAATGCCTGCTGGTCGCCGTACACTCGCCAACGCTACGTGGTACCTGATCTTCCACTCTCGCGTGCACTCGGTTCCAGGGTCGGCCAGGTGCTGTTTTCGCTCGCTCGACCGTTGGCGTTTGCCGCACATTGCCGGCCGATGCGCCAGCTGCGCCGGCACTACGGACTCTCCAGTCCGGGATTTGATCTCAGGCAGGTGTACAGCCAGGGCGACTATACGCTGTACGCGGACCTGCCCTCCCTTTACACCACAGAAAGCCTGCCGGACAACCACCGGTTTATCGGGCCGGTACTGTTTTCAACCGGCGGAGCGCTGCCAGACTGGTGGCGGGCGCTGCCCGAGGGCAGGCCGATACTCTATGTGACCCCGGGCAGTTCGGGTTCTTCAGCCATGCTGCCGACTATACTGGAAGCCCTGGCTGGCACGGACTTCAGCGTTATGCTTTCCACTGCCGGTTTCGAACTCACGACGCCCCTGCCCGAAAATATCTACACGGCAGCATTTCTGCCTGGTGCAGCCGCGGCCTCACGCGCAGACCTTGTATTGTGCAATGGAGGCAGCCCCACGACCCATCAGGCGCTTGCCTGTGGCAAGCCCGTGCTCGGTATCGCCGGAAACCTGGATCAGTTTCTCAATATGCAGACGCTGACTAAAGCCGGTGCCGGTCTTTGCCTGCGCGCGGACAGGCTCAGTCCGCGGATACTGCGCGCTGCTGTCGATCGCATGCTCGCCAGCGAGAGCTTCAGCCAGCGAGCCGACTACCTCAAGCAAGAAATCACACATTGCGACGGCGCTGCCAACTTCCGCGCATTTCTGCGGGAAATTGAGGTATAGCGCCGAACCCTGGCCAACCCACCAAGAGAGAGCGACGATGCGCAAGATTACACCTGCCCAGATTACCGTATTTGTCTCACTGTTCAGTCTGATTGCCGTGCTGGCTATTCTTACCACGGTCGTGCTGATCCGGCCCTCGGTCTTCGGCGAATTTTTTGCGGTTGCGAGCCTGATGGCTTTTGGCGTGTTGTTCTATCTCTGGGCATTGCTTGTCTACCGGCTATCACACCGTTTCATGCCGTTGGTGGAGGGCGATCTGGCCGTCGGTTCCCGCGAGGAGTTTGCCTACCAGGTGGACAGCCTGTTCAGACTGGTGTTTTTTTACCCACTGATACGTACCTATTTTATTCCCACGCCGCTGATGCGACTGGTGTATCAGGCGCTCGGTGCAAAGATGGGAGAGAACACCTATAGCGGCGGCGCTATCCTGGACCCCGCGCTGACTGAACTCGGCGCCAACAGCATTATCGGCCACGATGCCGTCCTGTTTTCGCATGTGATAGAGGGCGCGGACATGGCACTTGCGGCAGTGCGAATAGGAGACAATGTCACTGTGGGGGCAAAAGCGGTCATCATGCCCGGGGTTGTGATTGAAGATGGGGCAGTGGTCTCGGTGGCTGCGGTGGTGACCAAGGGTACACGCATTCCCGCAGGGGAATTCTGGGGAGGAACTCCGGCTCGGCGTCTCAAATAGCGGTTTCTGTTGACGCAAAAAAAAGGGGCCGGTCTGGCCCCCTTTTGGGAAGGGCGGGTAAGCGATACCCGCCGCGTGTGGATTGCCCGGCTCAGGCCATCATTTGCGGAGCCTGGCGGCGACGCGTGGTAGCGCCGAGGAGCAGCAGGCCGAGGGCGAAGAGCAGGACAGTCTTCGGCTCGGGCACTTCAACGTTGAAGCTGTTGTTGGCATCCGACTGGAAGATAATGTCCGGACCGCTCAGGCCGTTAATTTCGCCGATATCAGCGCTGCCGAAACCCACCTGGCTCGAGCCATCCCAGTAGGACTGGGCAGGGTTCGTCTGGCTGAAAGGCAGGATGTTGGAGGTGTTGAATTCCAGATCCATCGTCAGAGACGAGATATTCGACTTGAAGAAGTCATTGTTCTGGAATGTGACGTCAGCAGTCAACGCGGTTGAACCCACACCGACAACAGATTGCTGGCCACCCCAGTTGTCGCCATTCGGGCTGGAATCCAGCAGCGCGAAGCCGCCTGTAGGATTGCCAGAACCAATGATGGTGTCGTTACCCGGGTCGTAGTTGCCATCGTCGTTGCCGTCGATGAAGGTAAACTGGGTGGTGAAGTTACCGATAACCGATGCAACCGTTCCAGCCGCGATCAGCGTGCCATCGTTGTAGCCTGTGCCACCGAGAGAGCTGGCGTCGATGGAATCGTCGTAGTAAATCTCAAAGAAGTTGGTGAGGGGGCCCGAGGGGTCGCCCAGCGTGATGGACTGCTCGAATGTATACACATCGTTGCCGCCGCCAACGCCATCGCCACCGTCACTTTCCAGAGAAAAGTTACCCTGGCTGACAGAGGAAATGCCTTCTCCAAAGCCGGCTACGAAGGTAATTTCATAGCTGCTGTTGAGGCCGTTGAAGCCAACCGGGTCGCCGATGCCATTGCCGGCGCCAACCAGCGTGCCGTGGGCGAAGGTCTGAAAGTCGCCGGTCGCAGTGGGGATAACACCCACCGTGATTGCGCTGCCAGGCAGCCAGTCGAAGAAACCAACGCCGGTATCGCCGGCAAGCGCACCCGTACCATCTGGATCGAAGACGATTTCATCGGCAGCGAAAGCAGGTGCGGAGGCAGCCAGTGCCAGGCCGAGGCCTGCTGCAATTTGTTTTAACATGACGTTCTCCTTTCGGTGTAATAGCAAAATTTGCTGTTGTCCCGGACTATAACGCAGAAACCATGCCTACTTTTATTATTCCAATAAAAACAATGAGATAGAACTTTCCGGGCGCCAGCAAAAGGAATTGGTATGAGTTTTTGTAAAAATTCCTGACACCCGGGGAGGGCGGTGAATTCGATCGTCGCGCCTGTAACGGCTGTCCTCACGGAGACAGCCGCTCCAGCATGGCCTGTGCTTCGTCGCGTTGCTCGAATTCAGGGTGTTCGCGCAGCAGGGTGGACAGTACGCGGTGCGCCTGGCGCTGATCGCCCTTTTGCGCCAGGGCCTGTGCCAGATGGAGCTGAAAATCAGGCCGATCGGGATTCTTCTCGGTGGCATTGCGCAGCAGGCGTACTGCCTCCTCTTCCTCGCCGGGCTGCATCAGCAGCAGCATCGCCAGGGTATCCTGGAAAGAGGGGGTGTCTGGCGCCAGTTCGCTGGCTTTGCGGGCATGCGCAAGAGCCCGGTCGAGATCCTGGTCGCGTAGCAGCCAGGCCAGGTTGTTGAGCGCCAGCACATTTCGGGGCTGAGTCTTGAGAATAGCGGTAAAGGTTTCGCGGGCCTTGTCCTCATCTTCGGCAAGCAGATAGAGGTTGGCAAGGTTGTAGCGCACCAGTGCATCGTCGGGGTGAGTGGACATCCACTCCTCCATAACGCTGATTGCCTCGTCGATGCGTTCCTCGCGCACCAGCGCAAGGGCATATCTGACAGTGACGCTGGCGTCCTCGGGAGCTAATTCGCGCGCCCGTTGCATGGCCTCCACTTCCTGTGCCGGAGCTCTGTTCAGCCTGGCAAGGCGGGCCGCTTCTGTCTGTACCGCCACCCTGTCCGGGTAGGTCTGTTGCAATTTTTCCACCAGTTTGGCCGCCTCGCTCAACTTGCCCTGCCCCATGAGGAGTCCAGCCATGGAAATCTGGATGTTGTAATCATCGGGATAGGTTGCATAAGCCTCATTCAATGCGTTGGCGAAGCCCGCATCATTATCGGTATGGAAGTAGGCCTGTGCCAGAAGGTAGTGGTCGCGCGCGGATAGCGTCCCGGTGTTCTTCAGGCGTTCAAAGGCCGCCACAGCCTGACTGTAATTGCCGTTGGCTGCTTCGGCGGCGCCGAGAACCGCCAGCACGCCAGGGTGCTGAGGTTCGATCTTTTCCAGTGCCTTGATATCAGCCAGGGCCTGCGCGCTTGCACCGCTTTCGAGGCGCAGGCGGGCGAGAAACACCCCGGGCTCGATCTTGAGCGGAAACTTTTCCTGAGAGATTTGCAGTACCTTGACGGCGTTATCCCGTTCTCCCATCTGCAGGTAGACTCTGGCGAGCGCGACGCTGGTTCCGGGGTGGCCCTGAAAAAACATCTGGCTTTGCTCGTAGTAGGCTTTCGCCGCTTCGAGATCCCCGCTGTAGAGTGCGAATACCGCGAGGTTATGCGAGGCGCTCGGTTCGCCGGGTACCATTTCCAGCACCTCTTCAAACGTATCGCGAGCCATCTTTGGATGGCTCGCGTTCAGATACGCCCAGCCCAGGGTGAGGCGCGCCAGTCTGCTCTCGGGCTTTCGCTTGGCCCAGCGTTCTGCGGCAGTCACGGCCCCCTCTAGTTCTTTGCTGTTGAGTTGCGCCAGCACAAGCTTCAGTTCCAGCCGCTCGTCCTCTGGCGCCAATTCGATGGCCTTCTGCATTTCTGCAGTGCCCTGTTCAATATTGCCACCGACAATCAGGGCGAGCCCCAGCTTGGAGCGCGCATTGGCCGACTCCGGGTTCTGCGCCAGCAACCGCCGGTAGGTCTCAAGGGCCTGCTCGTTATTGCCCTGAATAAGTTCCAGGCCTGCCATCATATCCAGGGTTTCAGCGTCTTCCGGGTTTTTCTGGAAGATTGGATCCAGCAAGGCTTCTGCGGCGGCCAGGTCGCCCTTGCGAATTTGCAGTTTGGCGAGCAGGTTGGCGGCTGCGACTGATTCCGGTACCTGCGCGAGAAACTGGCGCAAATAGGACAGCGCCTGCTCATCGTTGCCCAGAAGAATGTGCGTGAGCCCAAGATAGTACTGCGCCGGGGGGTAGTCCTCGTATTTCGACAGAGCCTGCTCAAAGGAGGTCTGTGCCTTCAGCAAGTCTTCCTGCTGCAGTTCTATCAGGCCTCTCGCGTAGTGTTTTCCGGGGAGTTGGGCGGGCAACCAGCGAATGTCTTCGTGGGCCGCTGCGTAATTGCGCATGTCGATGTTCAGCAGCGCACGTTGCAGGCGGTATTTGTCTGGCCTGGGAGAGTGCTTGATCGCCTTGCCAAAGGCTTCCAGCGCACTCTCGCGTTCTCCGGCCATCTCCTCCAGTTCGCCCAGCAGGCTCCAGCCCTCTGCGCGCTTGTCATTCTGGGCCATCGCCTTGACCAGCCACTCTCTGGCGGCAGCGTAGTCGCCGAGACCCTTGTCGACATAGGCCTGGCCCAGGAGCGCGTCCACCTCTTCGGGGTTGATCGCCAGCGCGGCGTCAAAAGCGCTGCGCGCGCTCATCAGATCCGCGAGATAGAGGTGGGACAGGCCGTGCAGCGCGAGCAGCGTGGCCCGCTCTTCATCGGGCAGGCCAGGATCGTCGGGAAACTCTTCCAGGAGTCTCTCGTGCTCACCGGCAAGCAGAACCGCCCTCGCCAGCGGTATGAACACTTCGCGCTCTCCGATGCCCATCTCGCGCGCCCTGCGCAACTCCTTCTCGCTGGACGCCCCATCGCCAAGGGTGTAGTAGGTCTCTCCCAGCAGCAATCGTGCTCGAGCATTCAGGGGGTTGCTGCGCAGGGCATTTTTGAGCTCGATCGCCGTGGTTTTTAGATCGCCAGACTTGAGCGCTGCCTCGGCGCGCATTACGTACTCCTCGTCGCTCAGTTCCTCGCTGCAGGCTACCAGCCAAAGCGCGGTACAAAGCGTTAGCACAAGACGCGCCAGCAGACGGAACCTGCGGTTGCTTGCATCGGTGGATATGATCAGGTTGTGCATGCCCTTTTGCCTTTTTAAATGGAGAGGGTTGTTCGCAGCCAAAGCAGGGTGCGTGAAATCGGGTTGCGCCCTGTGACCCAGAGAACTCTAGCAGTTTTCAGGGGTTGCACCCGCTATTCTGGGGTTTATAGCGAGAATTGTCTGCACCCTGGCCAAGCTCACCGGAGAACTGTGTATTGTGTCACACATCATGGATGGGAGGCCGCCACGAGCATTGCCGCTTCAGAAGTAGCGGTCCAGCTGCAGTTCCAGATAGTCGTCGCGGCGCAGGAAGTGCAGCGGGTCGTTGCGATCGGTGTTGAAAAAGGCGCGCGCCTCCAGCGTGATGGTCCAGTATTCGCCAATTCGACGCACGGCCTCCACGTTGCCAAACGTGGAGCCATTCTCCAGATCGAGGGTGACGCCGGCGAGCAGGCGGCTTCCCGCAATGTCGTTTCCGGTGAGCCGGAACCCGGCAAATAGATCATCTTGCATTGGCACCTGGGGGTTTTCACCGCGCTCGTCGTAGTGGTATTCCAATAGCCAGCCAATATCCGCGGCTGAATCTCCGGCTCCAAACCAGGTGTATTCGAAGCCGCCGACCGTCGCCACATAGTCTTCTATTTTGTTGCTGTTGTAGATAGCTTCCAGCTTCCATAGCCAGGCGCCTTTGGTGGCCTGCACATCGAGACTGGTCTGGTCGATCTGCAGGTACAGCGGCCGCAGAACTGGCGCACCCGGCGTGCCGCCAGGCACGAACCAGGGAGTACGCCCGGTGCCGCTGAAATGCGCCAGACCAATATCCCAGTCCCCCAGGTAATGACTCCAGCGCAGCGCGTAGTCGATATGCTGCTCCTTGTCGTTTGAATCCCACAGCGGATCGCCGGTGTCCACCACCGGGTCGGTGCGCAGGCGGCCGTCTTTGCCGGGGAATGTGCGCTCGCGAAAGTAGGGCAGTACCCAGGCCTGCCAGGTGCCCCAGTTGCTCAGGTAATCGAGGTTGAGCATCGGCTGGCCCAGCTTGTCCTCGGTGTCGATGTTTTCCACGAGATCGGTCTGGTTGATGATGTCCACCAGATGCTGCGACTCCGTTACGCCCCAGAAGACCACGTCCAGACCGGCCTTGAACACCAGTCTATCGCCCTCGATACGCCAGTAGAGTTCGCGAAGATCCGCATGCGTACGTTCGCTATCGTTGGCGTCATAGCGCAGGAGAGAGCGCAGGGCGAAACGCTGTCGCCCGCTCTGCCAGTCGATAAAGTACTCGGGCTCCAGCGCGATGGATACATTCTGCGTGTCCTGGCGCGGGTAGGCGGGATCCTGGAAAAACAGTCGGCTCTGCAGGCTCAGCACGCCAGACCACTCACCCGATGCCCCATCCCCCACCGGATTCGGCACGCGGGTGGCATCATTGGGTGTCGACTTCGGCGGCACGCGCCCCCCGGCGATGGTTCGGCGCGGCCTGGTGGGTGGCCCGGTTGCATCCGCCGAGTCTGCAACCGCAGCCACGGTCGCGGGCTGGTACATATCGATGACTACGCGGTTGCCCGCCTGCGCGTTCGGTTTGAGTGCGAACACTTTCGTGGTGACATCGGCGTGCAGGTCGAACACATAGCGCAGTTGGCCATCGGGTTGAACAGCGCTTCGGATGCGTGAAACCGGGGTGCCGCCCAGGGCCACCTTGCGGTGATCGAAGCGCGCCGTGGCAGCCGGGAAATCGATGGCGAAGCGCGTCGGGTTTTGCAGCCGCATGATTCGATAGCTGCCGTCAGTCGATACATCAAACACCATCCGCGTGCGCTGGGGCGTCAGCCCGACCCGCAGATCGAGTATTTCCGCGCGCCCGCGCTCGGGAGCGCCAGCGGCATTGTTCGCCGCCAGGCCCATGAGCGCCAGCAGCGCTGCGATGGCGTGCAGAATTGTTTTCACCCGGGCTCCCCGTGGTTGCAGCCTTCTGGCCGGCTAGCGCATTCTGGCCAGGGCTCCTCTGCTGAAATCCCTGTCTGTCAAACCTGTGCGGAACTGGTAGTTGGTGAATTCGAGCCGCGTAATTCTGCCGCTCTGGTGATTCTGCATCAGCAACTCATCCGCACGCCAGTAGGCGTCCAGATACTGGCGGTAGCCGCTCAGGGTCATCGTCTTCAGTAAATCGCCCTTGCGGTCATAGTAGTCGATCCGGCGCAGTCGGTATTCTTCCTTGTCGATCCATGTCACCTGGCGCGAATAGCCGGATTTGGAATCCACCGGCACCCGTTCGACCACAAAACAGTCAATGCCGCCCAGGCTCTCGTCCCTGAGATAGCGATATTCGTACTTCTCAACTTCATGCGAAGCCAGATCCTCGTAGGCGAATTCACTGCCCATGAAGGGGCCCGACTGATCGGCGGAGGAGATTCGCTTCACGCGTTTCAGGGCGGGCAGGTAGAGCCACTGGTCGTCGCTGCCGACCTTGTGTGTGAAGGTGAGTATGGCGGTGCCGCTGAGATCGCGGGGGCGGTCGAACACCATGATGCTCTTGTCGCCATCGTCGGCAACTTCCAGCGTGAGCTGGCGCATGCTGCGCTCGATTTCCTCGCCCGGCGACAACTGCAGGAACATGCTGAGTTCCGCTGTGGAATCGCCGAAACCAGTGTTGCGCCGGTCTGCCTCGCGCGCGATGTCGAGACCGCGTTGTGCCGCATCGGTTTGCCCGCCGGCTGGATCCCCGATCGCCATACCCGCGCCGAACACCAGCGCGACAAGCATGACCGGGCGCAGTAGCAAGGCATATATGACGTTGAGTGCATTCACCGGCACGACCCTCCAGTCAGCCCCCGCGCATGGCGGCAGCCTCACGTTTGTTGTCCCGCGGGCAGCAGGCGGTCAGACTTGATCAATAGAGTTGGCAGAAACAGGAGATCCAGCACAATGGCGATGGTGATCGTGGCCGCCACCAACAGACCCGACGTTGCGTTGACCGAAAAATCTGATTGTACAAGGGCCAGGAAGCCCAGGGCCAGCACAATCGATGTGCTGACCAGCGCGCTTCCCACGGCATCGAAGGTGTAGCGTACAGCGTTTTCGGCCGACAGGCCGAGGCCCCGCCGAGCCTCAATATACTTGACCAGAAAGTGAGTGGTGTCGTCCACAATAATGCCGAGCGTGAGGCTGAACACAACGGAAGCGGCAATATTCACCTCGCCCACCAGGGTACCCCAGAGACCGAGCGCGACAAACGCCGGGAACAGGTTGGGTATCAGGCTGACGAGGCCATAGCGGAGGGAGCGAAACGCCAGTACCAGACAACCGGAAATGAGCAGCACGGCGAAGAGCGAGCCACTCAGCATGCTTTTTATATTGCGTAATCCAACGTTGGCGAAGCTGATCGCCTGGCCTGTCCCGCGTGTTCTGAGTTCCGGCGCATTGGCAGCGAGCCATTTTTTGCTGCGCTGCTCGAAAGCCATGATGCCCTGCGATTTCTGGTTTCTGAGCGTCGCGGTGAGCTTCAGCGCCGACTTGTCGGCGCTCATCTGGTGCGTCACGTCCTGGCCATAGGGCACCGATATTTCATACAGCAGGGTGTACTGTGCCGCCATTGCACGGCTGTCTGGCAGGCGCCTCCATTGCGGATCGTCGTCATGCATCACCTCGTTAAGGCGTTTCAGGGTGTCGGTGAACACCTGGACATTGACCACTTCCGGTTGCTCTCTAAGCCACTCGGCAAAACGGTCCACAGCGGCGAGGAAGGCCGGTTCCGTGATGCTGTCCGCGCTTCCGCTATCCAGCGAATAGTGCAGGCTCTGCAGGCCGGATAGCCGATCTTCCAACACGTTAAGGGCCTGCTTGAGCGGCACCTCTTCCGAGAAGTAAGCGCTCGGATCATCGTTGAGTTCGATGCGTGCCAGGCCGCTGACAGACAGCGCGATAGCCAGCAGCGACAGCCAGAAAACCCTTTGCTGGTTGCGAATCACGAAGTCCGCCAGGCGCCCCAGGGGCAGGCCCTGCCCCTGTTTAGAGCCTCGTCGGAACGGCAGCAATAACAGGAGGCCGGGGAGTATCGTCAGCGTCACCCAGAGAGCGCCAATGACGCCAACCGCGGCGATGCTGCCGAGTTCCCTGAAGGGGGGCGACTCGCTGAAGTTCATACTGAGGAAGCCGATTGCCGTGGTCACGCTGGTCAGGAATACGGGGTATGCGGTGTGGTCGAGCGCCAGCGCCAGAGCTGCGCGTTTCTCGTGGGCCTGCCCAAGGGCGCGCAGGTAGGCGCTCAGCACATGGATGCAATCGGCGACCGCAAGGGTGAGGATAATACTGGGTGCCGACACATTGACGCTATTGATGGCAACGCCCGACCATCCCGCGTAGCCCATGCCAACGGCAATCGACAGTGCGATGACAATAATCGTGCACAGCGCCGCCAGAACTGAGCGCAGCAGCAGCGCCAGCAGAACCAGTACCAGAGCCAGCAGTGCGGGCATCAGGGTAGTGGAATCCTTTGCCGTGACCTCCGCCAGAGTCTGTTCCGTGACCGCCCAACCCGCAAGGTGGACCTGCAGATCGGGGTGTGCCTGCATGAGTGCATCGGCGAGAGTGCGCGCGGCCGTCACCGATTCGGCTATCGCCGCCGCCAGGTCGTCCTGTGGCAGCAGCAGGTCCACATTTACCGCCGTTACATCTCCTTCGGGTCCCAGCAGTCGCCCTGCGAGCGCTTGCTCTGCCAGCGCGATTTTGCGCAGCCTGTCGATTTCCTGTGTGTCCAGCGTGGCGGCGTCCTGCACCAGCGGATCAATGCGAATATCATCGCCGTCGACTTCCGGATGCAGGAAGTTGGTGATGGAATCAACGCGTTTCGAATGCGGCAGGTGCCATGCCCGCTCGGTCAGGGTCTCGATGGCCTCCAGCGAGTCGGCCCGAAATATTCCAGCCTCCCCGCTGTCGATAATGAACAGTATGTTGTCTTCTCTGCCGTAGGTTGCCTTCAGTTGCTGTTCGGCAAGCAGATTGGGGTCGTCATCGGCAAAAAAGATGTCGATGCCGGAGTCGACCTGCAAACGGGTAGCGCCCGAGGCGATCAGCATCACGCCAAGCAGATTCGCCAGCAGTAGCCAGTAGGGATGGCGAATCAGTAGGTTTGTGAGGGGCTTGTTTGCTGCCATCGGGTGTCATTGTCACGCGGCTTGGGGTGACGCAATCCAGTCGTGTCGCAGACCCCAATGTCGGGATTTCCCGCAGCCTTGTCAATTCAGCATTGTAGATTGCCGGCACGGCAATGCACTGCCGTGGACGGGCAATGGGCTGCCGTGCCCCAATAGGGGTAGGCGATATTCTATGGTGCGACATTTGTCGCAAATTGGCGACACGCCAACCTGTTGATTATATTGATTTTAATGCAATTACCCGCAATCAGGGTCGCATAAAATCTACAAAAACGTGAATAATTCGCGGAATTTTCGTGTATTCGTACCTGCTGCGAAATCTTGTGATTTTGTAAGTCCCTGAAAATCAAGGCAAGAAGCGGAACTGGTTCACATATTGCTGTGTTTTTGTAGCCAAGCTCACAAGGCGGCGGCTCAAGACCACGCACATAAGATGAGGTATGTATTTTGTCGATAGAATTTGTGGTCGCGCCAGGCGCCCGTCATAAGCGTGCTTACTACGCGTTGCGAGAGCAGTGTTTTCGACGGGAACTGGGCTTACCCGATTTCGATGGCTCGGAAGAAGATCAGGATCGCGAGGGGGAGTTGCTGGTCGCACTACTGGACGGTGAGTGCATAGGGGGAGCGCGTATCTCGGACAGGGTGGCGTTGGCCAGCCAGGTGGATTTGCTGGAATTGGACGCCGAGCGCTGCTGCATGTGGGAGCGCTTTGTCATCGACCCGCGAGTGCGTACCATCCAGTTGGTGCGCGGTTTCTGCGCGCGCCTGATCGATGCGTCCATGGAGCTGGGTTATGAGCACGCCATGGTGTTGAGTTCATTGCGTAACGCGCGCTTCTATCGCCGCTGCCATTCTGCGCTGGGCGTTGGTTTCAGGATCCATCGCCCTGTTCCGCATTGTGCCCAGGGTAGTTTCGCCGGTCTCGAGCATTACCTGTCTGTTGCCTACCTCGGAGAGCGTCAGCCCTTGCGTATCGCGGTCTGAGCCTCTACCACCGGAAGCCCCGCGGTTCATTGCACTCCTTCGCCGCTCCGGCGTAATATAGCGATAAATATAATTTTAATACTGCTGCCCGACTGACGCCGTTTTTTCGGTGGGTAAGGGGCGTTGCCAGGTTGTCAAAGAACGTATGCATCGTTTGCCGTTTGTGGTGAGAATTGTCCTGCTGGGCTGTCTGTTGGTGGGCTGCGCTGAGGACATGACCAGTGAAGAGCATTTGCACAAAGCCAATGCCCTGTTTGAGAAGGGGCATTATCGGCCGGCCATTGTCGAGTTCAAATCTTCGCTGAGCCTGGACCCCAATCAGGTGCAGGCCCGCGTTCAACTGGGCAGGGCGTACTATGAAATCGGCGATTTTACCGGGGCTGACAAGGAACTAAGCCGCTCGCTGGAGTTTGATGGCGCGGGAGTCGATCGCGGGCTGGTGGTGCCGACTCTGGCCCAGACGCTGCTGCAGATCGGGGACTACAGGCGTCTGGCGGCACTTGATATCAGCGGTCTGCAGGGCGAGGGTCGTTCTACCGCGCTGGCCGCACAGGGGTTGGCGCTGCTTTTTCAGGGTGAGGATCTGGTTGCGGGCGATGTCCTGCGTGCCGCCAACGAAATGCCGGAGCCCTCGCTGTTTGCGCAGGTGGCGTTGGCACGACTTGATATGGCGAGCGAGGACTATGCGGGCGCTCGCCAGAAACTGGATGCGATTCTCGAAGACTCACCGGAATATGGAGCCGCCTGGAATCTGCTCGGCGATATAGAGGCGGCGAGCCGACGTCCGAGAAAGGCGCACGAAGCCTATTCGCGCGTGCTGGAAATTACGCCCGCCGCGTTTGATGCGCGACTCAACCGCGCGATGATGCGAATTTATCTGAACAATTTCAAGGCGGCCCGCAAAGACCTGAACGTTCTTGGCAGAAGTCACCGCGGGGCGGCCTCGTCACACCCCGGATTCAATTTTGCACAGGGAATTGTGCTGCTTGAAGCGGGCAACTACTCGCAGGCCCGCAAGGCCTTCGAGAAAACCGCGGATTTTTCCTATCTTTACCCGCTCAGTTATTACTATATGGCGGTCATCGATCTGCAGGAGGGGCAGGAAGAGCGGGCGTTGACGGAGGTGTACCGGTTTTTGGCTCTGGCGCCGGAGAGTATTGCAGGGCCTAAGCTGGCCGCACGGCTGGAGCTTAATCAGAATCGCTTCGCGGCGGCGGAGATATTGCTGGAACCCGTGGTAGAAAAATATCCGAATGATGTCGATGCGCTGAATCTGCTGGCCAGTGCGCTGTTGGGGCAGGGTCGGGGCGGAGAGGGTATTGAACTGCTGTCCCGTGTGACGGAACTGCAACCGGACTCGGCTGAAGCAAGAACCCGGCTTGGCGCCGGGTATTTTGTGGCGGGAGAGATGAATTCGGGTATAGCGACGCTACAGGAAGCGGTGCGTGTCAATCCACAATACGAGCAGGCGGACATTCTGATCGTGTTGAATTTCCTGCGCAGCCAGAAGGTGGATGAGGCCATTGCAGCGGCTATCGCCTACAGTGAACGAAACCCCGGCAGTTCTACTTCTTACAATCTTCTCGGGCGAGCATATTTTGCAGGCGGCAGGCTCGAAGCAGCCACTGCGGCATTTAACAGGGCCCTGCAACTGTCACCGGCTGATCCTGCAGCGCGGCATGGTCTTGCGGAAATCGCGCTCGCCAGGAAGAACTTTGATCGTGCCCGTAATCTCTATCGACAGGTACTGCGCCACCACAGTAATCGCCTGCAAACCCAGCTTGCCCTGGCCGCCTCCTATGCACAGGAAGGTCGGGAGGAGGAGATGCTGAATTATTTGCGCTTTGCCATGGATGCGCACCCGGAAGCAACCGAGCCACGCCTGGTACTTGCCCGCTATTACATTGCCTCTGGTCAGCTCGAGCAGGCCGGGCCGCTGTTTGATGGGCTCACACCGGCGCAGCGCAATCAGCCGGATACCATGGCAACGCTGGCCAGTTTTCAGCTGGCAAGTGAGCGTTACAATCAGGCGCTGATAACACTCGAGCGCCTGATCAGTATTAGACCGAATGTTGCCCACTACCACTATATGCGTTCCAAGGCATATGCCGGTCTGGGGGAGACAGAAGATATCCTGCACGCGCTGAGGCGCGTGATCGATCTGGATCCCGACCACTTCTACGCGAAGATTGCACTGGCAAGACTGGCACTGCTGTCGGGCCAGGTATCGCTGTTTGACGAGCGGCTCAAGGAACTTCGATCAGTAGCGCCGGATAACCCCGACGTAATGCAGTTGGAGATGCTCTCTGCTCGCGAGCGAGGCGACAACGATCTGGCATTGGAACTGCTTCTGAAAATGCACAGCGAAACGCCGACTTCTGGCAACCTGGTCGCGCTGGCTAACCACTGGCAATCCATGGGTAAGCGGGCAGAGGCACTGAAGCTGTTGGAAGAGTGGGTCGGTGTACACAGCGAAGATGTACGCGCCAGGGAGAGTCTGGCGGAGCTTTATGCAAGACAGGGCAGGGAAAGCGAGGTGTTGGCCCAGTACAGGGCGATTATCGCGATTGACAGGGACAACGTTGTCGCACTAAACAACCTGGCCTGGCATTTGTTGAAAGTGAATCCTGCGGAAGCACTGGAGTATGCCGAAAGGGCAGCAATTCTGTCGCCGCAAACTGCGTCGGTGCTGGATACGCTGGCGATGGCGCAATTGGAAAACGGTAAACCTGCCGCGGCGCGGCGCTCGATAGAGCGTGCATTGCAATTGGCGCCGGAGAGTCCGGGAATACGCTTCAACGAGGCAAGGCTTCAGGTGGCTGAAGGGCGTCAGGATGTTGCCGTCAAGACGCTGTCCTCGCTGTTGCGGGAGGAAGCCGAATTCCCCGAGCGCGCTGAAGTAGAGGCTTTTCTGGCCGAGCTGCGCTAGCAGATGTACAGACAGGGAACACCGGTCAGCTTTTCAGGCCCAGCTTCTCGAGCAGGTTATACAGGGTGGGCCGCGTGATGCCGAGCGCATTTGCCGCATCGGTGATGTTCTGGTCGCAATGGTTCATTGCGCGAACAATCGCCCGGCGCTCTGCGTCTTCCCGTACTTCCCTCAGGTTGAGGGGCATGGGCTCGGCCTCGTTTTTTGCGAGTTCCATATCTTCGGCGCTCACCTGTGCGCCATCCGCCATGATCACACCGCGTTTCACCTTGCTTTCGAGTTCGCGTACATTGCCGGGCCAGCCGTAGCCTTCCATTGCCGCTATCGCGTCTGCTGAGAAGCTCTTGACGCTGCTGTTGTACTCTTTGGCCAGTTGGTTGAGAAACGACTTGGCAAGCACAAGCACGTCGCCCTCTCGTTCCTTCAGCGGGGGTATTTCAATAACGATTTCGCTGATGCGATAATATAGGTCTTCGCGAAACCGCCCCTGTTCAATGAGGGCACTCAGGTTCTGGTGCGTTGCGCAGAGAATCCTGACGTCGACCGGAATCTCTTTGCGCCCCCCGATACGTTCTACCACACGCTCCTGAAGAAAGCGCAACAGCTTCGCCTGCAGTTCCATGGGTAAATCACCAATTTCGTCAAGAAACAGTGTTCCTTCATGGGCGTACTCAATCTTGCCTGGGGTCTGCTTGGCCGCGCCGGTAAATGCACCTTTCTCATAGCCGAAAAGTTCACTCTCCAGCAGATTCTCGGGAATGGCGGCACAGTTGATGGCGATCATCGGACCTTTAGCGCGTGGACTGAGTTCATGCAGCGCCTGTGCGCAGCGCTCTTTGCCCGTGCCGCTGGCTCCGAGCAGAAGCGTAGTAATGTCAGACGGCGCAACCTTTTCTATTGTTCTGCACACTTTCAGCATCTGTGGGCTCGCCGTGATGATGCCGCGCAAAGGCATATTCTGTGCGCTGGTCTGCAGACGCAGATTTTCGCGTTCAAGTTCGTAGAGCTGTTGTGCGCGGTTCACCAGTAGCGCCAGTAACTCGGAATCAGCCGGTTTCTGATGAAAGTCGTAGGCGCCCATGGCGATTGCCTTGACCGCGTTGGCCCGGTCGTCGTCTCCGGTTACGATAATCACCTTGGTCTCCGGCGCAAGAGACAGGATTTCGCGCAGCGTCGCCAGCCCTTCCGTAACACCACCGGGATCGGGAGGCAGGCCGAGATCCAGCAGGACCACGCCCGGATGTATTCGGCGAAACTGGTTGATAGCCTCGGATCGATCGCCGCCGATCTCAACCTCAAAATCCTCGAACGCCCAGCGAAGCTGGCTCTGCAGCCCCTTGTCATCCTCTACCACCAGTAGGGTTTTCTTTTCTTTCTTCACGCCCTGGTCACCTTAAGCAATGATTGCTTGTTTCTAATCTGATTTGACGGCGCAGGGTATCTTCACGCTGAATAGCGAACCCTGCCCCGGCGTACTTTGCACGGCGATGTCTCCGCCCACGCTATGGATGAAGTCCCGACTCTCGAAAGCTCCAATGCCCATTCCGGTCAATCCCTTGGTGGAGTCAAAGGGCCGGAACAGCCGGTGCCGTATAAATGCTTCGTCCATGCCTTCGCCATCATCCTCTATTTCCACCGTGGCAAACGTGTCATCCCCCTGCAGGCGCACACTCACATGCCCGGTTCTGCCGGTGGCATCCTGGGCGTTGTTGATAAGGTGTCCGAACACTGCATGCAGGCGATCCCGGTCGCAATGTACCCAGAAGGGCACTCCCGAGAGGTCAAGTTGGGGTGCAGGTTCCCGCATTTGGCATTCGGCCACAACGTCCTGCAGCAACTCATTCAGGTGTACCTTGCTAGCGCCCATCGTACCCACACCGCTGCGCAATTGCGCCATCAGATTGCTCATCCTGTTTACCGAGTTGCTGACGGTGTCGACCATGTCATCCACAAATGCGGGATTGTGCTTGTGTTTTTGCGCGTTGGTGACCACCAGCGAAAGCTGCGCCAGTATATTCTTCAGGTCGTGGATGACATAGGCGCTCAGTCGATTGAAGGCTTCAAACTGGCGCGACTCGACCAGAGCCTGGTCTGCCTGGAACTGGGCGAGGTGACTGGCCGCCTGACGTCCCGCGACTTTCAAAAGATCGCGATCTTCCCAGTTCAGCTCACGCAGGAACTCGGATTCCTTGAGCAGCAGTATTCCCTGCAGCCGCTCGCCGAAGAACAGCGGAACAATCAGCCATGCACGCGGCACGCTCGTAAGCGCCGCAGGCAACTCGAGATTCTGATAGATATCCGGTGCCTGGCGCCATTCCCTGAGATCGATAATCCACTGATTCTTTTCCAGCCAGCGTGCTACGGGCCTCAGTTGAGCATCCACATCGGGGCTGGGCATTTCCCTGTGTGCCAGCGCCGTGAAGTGTCCACTTTCGGCCTGGCCCCAAAGCACCCCCGCGCTGCTCTTTGCCAGGTTGGCCATGGCGCGGGTTATATTCTGCGGTATATCGTGCTCGCCACTCGCGAGCGTCTGGGTAAACTGCAGCCATTCCAGGCGGTAGTCATACTTGTAGCTGAAAAAGTTCTTGCTCAGCCAGACGCGTGTTCGAGCTCTGATCTGGCCCGAGAACAGCAGTACAATAAGCACCAGCCCGGCCGCGCAGAGAAAGGCAATCTGCAGAACGCCACCCCAGCTTCCTCCGAGATAGCGAATGAAGTAGGCGGCCAGCGCCATGCTCACCAGGTACATGCCGGAGGCCATGAGCGTCAGCGAGTGAAAGGCAACATGTCGCGAGAGATAGATCGGTCGAGGGGCGAGTGAACCCTCGCTACGCGCGTTGCGCAGCACGCTGATTGCCATCAGAGCGATCGCCATGGTTGTCACCACTCCTCTTGCCTGCCACAGGTTGCGATCGAGATGGCGGAAGAGAAGCGCCTCGGCGTACATGAAGAAGTCGTAGACAAACAGGATGCCGAGGCCTACGCACAAATGCTTGGTGACCCACAATTCCTCTTCATTGCTGTTGCGGAAAACCTGTTCAAGCAATAACAGCCCCAGCACCACCATCACCAGCCAGGCACTGAAGCTAATGTTGGAAGCAACGCTTGCAGACAGTGTCAGTGCATCGGCAAAGGGGCCTGCTACCAGTAGCAGAGCCACGAGCAGTGCGTAGCCAAGCGTGCACAGAGTCCACCAGCGTCTGCTCGAAGGGGCATCTCTGGAGTCGGCAAGGCGCAGGCCGATGAGGCTCAGTAGAACAGCCGTCCAGCCGGCATTGCGCCCCAACTCGGTAAGCTGTATCAGCCCGAGCAGGGGCTCGGCGGAGATGGACGAGAGAGAGATCGCGCCGGCCCACAGCGATGTCAGCCCGCTGGCGACGAGCATGACGTTTCCCAACGGGTTGTAGCGGCGGCTGAAAACGGCAAGGCAGGTCAGCATGATGCAGGCGAGCAGAGCCGAGCCATAGCTGTACAGGCCAACGTTACCCAAATTGATCACTCCTGCATCCAATTCCAAACTTTCCAAAGCGTGTACCAAGTCACGTTCAGCGATGGCGGCGGCCCTGCAGAAACACTATACTCTGCCCCCATTAGTGTAAATGCCGGCAGGCGATAAGTGGGATGCGCAGCACACAATGCTTGACGTGCCCGAACGGGACTGCTCTTCAGGGGATTCGTAAAACATAATGTCTGCCATTCAGGCGCTGGAAGCCCGATTAAACGCACACACCCACCGATGGCTGGTGACCGGCGCCGCCGGGTTCATCGGCTCACATCTGGTCGAGAAGTTGCTGTCGCTGGGGCAGCAGGTCGTAGGGCTGGACAATTTCGCTACCGGCTATCAGGCCAACCTGAACGAGGTGGCCGGGCGGGTAACGTCAGATGAATGGGCGCGTTTCGAGTTTCACGAGGGCGACATCTGCGATATGGACGCCTGCGTACGGGCATGCCGCGGTGTCGATTATGTATTGCATCAAGCTGCTCTTGGCAGTGTTCCGCGCTCTATCGCCGACCCGATTGTTTCCAATCGCGCGAACGTCGATGGCTTTATCAATATGCTCGTGGCGGCTCGCGACGCAAAGGTCACGCGTTTCGTCTATGCCGCCTCGTCTTCTACCTACGGCGATCATCCCGAACTGCCAAAAGTGGAAGATCGCATCGGAAACCCGCTGTCGCCCTACGCTGTAACAAAACTGGTCAACGAACTCTACGCGGATGTGTTCTCGCGTGTGTACGGCATGCATTGTATTGGCTTGCGCTATTTCAACGTATTTGGACCCAGGCAGGATCCGATGGGCGCTTACGCGGCCGTTATACCACGCTGGTTTGAATCGCTGCTCGCTGGCGAAGCGCCGCAGATAAATGGTGACGGGGAAACTTCCCGGGATTTCTGTTACATCGAGAATACCGTTCAGGCGAACCTCCTCGCGGCCAGCGCAACCTCGACCGAAGCGCTCAATCAGGTTTATAACGTCGCTGTTGGCGGCCGCACCTCTTTGAATGAGCTGTATTATTGCATTCGTTTGTTGCTGCAGGATGTTGATCCCGGCCTCGCCGGAATCGAGCCGGTATATGGTGATTTCCGTGATGGTGATGTCCGGCATTCTCAGGCGGATATCGACAAGGCCAGCACTCTTCTGGGCTATGCACCCACGCATACGGTGGAGCAGGGGCTGGCGGCGACCAGTGAGTGGTTTCTGGGCAAGCGCAAAAAGGATCAGGATGTATGAGCGAGGTCGGCGTGGAAACGGTGGCGATTGTAGGCCTTGGCTACGTGGGTCTGCCGTTGGCGGTGGCATTCGGGCGTCAGAGGCCGACCATCGGCCTCGATCTCAACGAGGACAAGCTTGCCCACTACCGCGCGGGCCATGATCCCAGTGGCGAGGTCGAAGCGGAGCAGCTAGCCGCGGCAAAGCATTTGCAGTTCACCAGTGATGCTGCAAGGCTGGCGGAGGCCGCCTACATCATTGTTGTGGTGCCAACACCCATTGACGCGGCGCGTCGTCCCGATCTGCGGCCGCTGGAGGGCGCATCCCGCGCCGTTGGCAAGCACATGAGTGCCGGCGCTACCGTGATTTTTGAGTCCACCGTATATCCCGGATGTACAGAGGAGGTGTGCGTACCCCTGCTGGAGGAAATGTCGGGACTTGAGTGGGCAGGCCGAGCCAGCGCCGACCCGGCGCGCAGTTTCAACGTGGGCTATTCGCCTGAACGCATCAATCCGGGCGACAGGGAACACCGGCTGGAGACGATTACCAAGGTCGTTTCAGGCGATACCCCCGACACTCTCGAGCGCGTTGCGGCGCTTTATGAGGAGGTGGTTCGAGTCGGTACCCACAGGGCGGCGAGTATCAAGGTGGCGGAAGCTGCCAAAGTTATCGAAAATACCCAGCGCGATCTCAACATCGCATTGATGAACGAACTCGCGCTGATTTTCAATCGACTGGATATCGACACGCTGGATGTTCTCGAGGCCGCGGGCACCAAATGGAATTTTCTGCCTTTCCGGCCCGGTCTTGTGGGTGGGCATTGTATCGGGGTGGATCCCTATTACCTGACCTACAAAGCCGAAGCGGTTGGTCACCATCCACAGGTCATTCTGGCCGGCCGCAACACCAACGACAACATGGGCAAGTTCATTGCCGAGCAGACCGTGAAACATCTGGTTCGGCACGGGCACCGTGTAAGTGGTGCAAAAGTCGCCGTGCTTGGCCTGACGTTCAAAGAGAATTGTCCGGACCTGCGCAATTCAAAAGTTGTCGATATTATCTCCGAGTTGAATGAATACTGTTGTGACGTTCTGGTACATGACCCGCTCGCCGAGCCCGCGGAGGCGCAGTCGGAGTACGGCATCCAACTGCGCGATATCGCAGATCTGAAAGCCAGCCAGGCAGTTATCCTGGCTGTCCCGCATGCCCAGTACCTGGCCTGGGACATTGCCGAATTCTCCGCACTGCTGGATGAGGACGCGATACTGGTGGATATCAAATCGGTGCTGGATCGCCGTGATCTGGCGGCAGCCGCGATCAACGTCTGGCGCGTTTAGCACTGGCCTCGCGGGCTAGTGTCCGCGCTGTTCCGCTGTAGTGGCGTTTTGCGCCTGCTTCTTTTCCCCGATTTTTTTCGCACGTCGCATCATCGCTTTGCGCAGCAGGTGCGGTAGCAAAAGATACAGCGGCATGCGCAGGTAATGTGAGCGCAGGTACAGCAACTGTAGTGCCGGCCCTGTCAGAGGCAACTGACAACCTGGTTGGGGCGGTCTGAAAGCACGCAGATACAGAAAGTCCAGCAGGAGTGCACGCAGTTTACCCCGGTGGGCGCGGGACTCCTGCCGCACCTGTTCCGGCACGGGTGTGGCGAAAATCATCTCGGCGTAAACCAGGCCATGGTACAGGGAGTCCTGCAGTTCCAGCTCACGTGCCCGCCCGATGAGGCCCTGCCAGAAGTGTTCGTCACGCAGGGGAAAATCGCGCAGCATGCGGTCGATGTCCCTGAGGTCGCGCAGCCCGTGATGGAACTCTCCCTCGTGAAAAAGATGCGTGGCGCTGTGAATGACCATATCCTGCAGCGACAGGGTAAATACCCCGGAACGAATTTCGCGCAGGCGATCAAACAGCAGCGCTGCATCGACATTCGGTCGCGCCGTGGGAGGTAGAATATTGTGGTGTAAGTCCAGGGTAGTGCCGCGCCTTTTGTTCGATAGCGCGGGAGTTTCATGACTCCACTTACGATAGTACCTCTCATTGTACGGGTCTAGTTGCGCGCTCTCCCAGCCATGTCGATTCAGGGCTTCTTCCGCGCGGCTAATGTGCTCTTGAGGGACGATGATATCGATGTCGGTAATCAGGCGTCCATTGCCTACCGGTAGGTCCGATTGCATGTACGCCGCGCCTTTAAGCAGCACCAACGGGAGATTTTCAGCGGCGAGCGCCGTGCGTATTGACTCGCAATCGTAGTCGAGATCCCGTGCCTGTTTTTCGTGCACTCGCAGCGCCGAATCCAGATGGCGACGCAGGCGCTCGTCCAGCGTCTCCAGCACGCCGAGGTCCCTCAGCTCAGCAGCGAGCGAAGCCAGCAACCTGGTGACTCGGCCCTGCGATATAACGCTACTGATCTCGCTGTTGTCCAGCCTTGTAATGAGTGTCGGGTCCAGAAGCACGCGCTGGAGTTCGAACTGATTGTTCGCAGCCATCAGTTCACCAGCTCGCACATTCTATCGACCGCCCAATCGAGATCGCGGTAGACCAGGTCGTAGCAGGGCACTGCATCCACGAGATGTCGCATCGCTTCAAAGCCTGTCTCGCCGAGCAAACTATAGTTGAAGGAGTGATAGGCCGCGAGAATGAAACTTTCGGTGCGTTTTCGGCTGCGTAAGGCCTGTGGCTCGGTCGCACTGTAGCGCGGAAACAGCATGATTCTTGCCGGCACCGGAGCAGGATCGTGACTATCGGGTGTGAGGTCGGCTTTCATATGCGCGACCACGCCCTTGTGCGTTTCCCGACTTACCGGGCCAAAAACGGCAGACGATGAAAAAGCCCGAATCACCTCGATACTATCGTTTTTCAGGCTGACGGGTCTGCACAGCGGTATCAGGTCGGTTGTCGCCGGCGGTAGCATGGCGTGCTCGTCGGAGAGAATGCGCCATCCGCGCAATCCCAGCGCTGCGCACAGTGTGCTTTTTCCTGCACCGGGGATTCCCGGCATGATAACGCCGGCATTATTGCGGGCGACAACCGCTGCATGCAGTTTCAGGTATTCGTTGGTGTGTAGCGAAACGCTCCAGTTCATACCCCATTCGAGAAATGCGAAAGCTTGTCCATTCGGAATGGTGTCAAAGGGGCTCTGGCGATCAAATAGAAACTCCGCGCGTCGACGCAGACGTTGTTGCAGACCCCGGCTGACGAGCGCGACGTCAAAATCCACAAACTCGTGCTCTGCTGCCAGGCTAAAATCCCCATACAGGATTTGCAGGCCGCGACAGACCTCTGGAAGATTGGTTTCAATTCGGTAAACGTAAGGTCCAACCCGCAGTGCGATAGCGCCTCGCGCAAGTGCGTTGCTGATTCCCTCCGCTGGCAGTTGCCGAAGATGGCGCATTCAGTCTCGCTTGAGGATGTCCAGTGTCACTAACTCATTCAGGACTGCGATCATGGAGTCCTCCAGTTCGGCGGGATTTTGCGCATCGGTTTCCGGGGATATGCGTGCCATCAGCGCTGACGTTGTCATCGGTTGCTCTTGCAGTAGCTCGGTGAGGCGGGCGGCAAAGTCGCTGATCAGATGAGTGTCGCCACTGCTGGTGTCAAAGTAAACAACGGAGGATTCGCCGGGATCGTAAAACCGTCCTGCAGATTGCGCGCGCCACGTCATGAGTCCCATCGATGCCTCAGGTTTGGGAGCCGGGATTATTTCAGAAGGGAGAGTGGGTGACCAGTCGGAACCGGCCCGGCCCCCGCCACAGGCGGGAGCATGCGGTGTTTACTTGGGGCATTTGCCTCGTATGAGGCACACCCGGTCAAATGAGGCCGGGTCTTCGCAGACCCGCCAGCGGCCGTCGTTGCTCACGCCCGTGAAGTCAGGAGGATCGCCGATACGATGGATGGCCGCCGCGAGTTCCTCGTTGTGCTCGGGTCTGCCGGCAGGGGCAGAAATAAACATTCCGGTTTCGGGGTTGAACGAGTTCAGCGTCGTGACAGACATACAGCCTGCATTTTGTGATGAGCCACCCCATGCTGAGCGGTTTCCCAGCGAAAGCAACACGGCGCCGCCGGCGATTGCATTGCGGGAGAATCGGCGGCGGGTGGGTTGGCCTACTGCGGACTCAGCGTTAGCGGATGTGGTATCCGAAACGTCGCTGTCACCTTGTCTTTCGTCAAAATTGTCCAAACCAACCCCCAAAACTGTTCAATCCAGCCTAGTGCCGCACAAGGAGAATGCCAACGGAGGAACCGAGGTGGCAAACCCCAAGCGGAAGACTCTATCACTGTGACGCCACCGCCGATACAAGGTTCCTTGGCGTCTGTGACGGGAGTCACAGCACCCTGATCAAGACGGGGCACATGCTCAGCACTGCAAGATTTGTTCCCTAATTCAAGAAAGTGCAATGAAAACATTAACTTGAGGAGTTTTCAAGCGGCGGGGCTTGCTGGCACCCTCTGACAGGTGCCGTTGTTAGTAAAGAAAGCTGACGAACTTTCAGGCCGCAGAGCGGTGCGTATGTCCCCACATTGCGGCGAGAGTGGCCGTTATTCGCGTCTTTGGGAGGCCATTTCTTCCAGTTTCACCAGGCAGGCAAACACCATGAGTCCGATGCCCACAATGAAGAGTGTGCTGCTCTGAAAGCCCAGAATTCCGAAGTATCCCGCCACGCGGCCCAAGCCGGCCACCGCACAGATCAGTGCGCCCAACACACCCGTGATTGAGCCCAGAATAATGATGTTCTTATGCATTGTAATGACCCCGGATTATGGCTGTACGAGAGAGCGGGAGCCCGCTGGCGCCCGCGATCCTGTGCCTGGATCGCAGTTTAGACAAAAAACGCCATCGGGGTAACTCCAATGCGGCTTGCAAAGGCTATGGAACTTTGAAAAGCTCTCCTGAGCCTATGTGGTTGCCGAGGTTCAAGGGTTCGAATGTACGAGGTTTTCTATAATTTCCAGGCGGAGCCTTTCCGCCTGAGCCCTGACCACAGGTTTTGCTTCAACCACTCGGGTTACGCACGGGCCCGAGCATACATGTCTTATGCCTTTATGCGGGCAGAGGGCTTCGTCATGATTACAGGGCGGCCCGGTACCGGCAAAACAACTCTCATTGGTGAACTCATCGACAGTCTGGCGCGCGATGAGGTTTCCACCGCAAATCTCGTTTGCACGCAATTGCAGGCAGATGACCTGCTGAAAACGGTTGCCTTCAGTTTTGGTGTTAATGCCGGTGGCGCCGATAAAGCAGAATTATTGCAACATCTCAATTTGCGGCTGCATCGCTGGCACCGTGATGGCAAGCGCGCGTTGCTTATAGTGGATGAAGCGCAGGATCTCTCCCTGTCGGCTATGGAGGAACTGCGGCTGCTGACCAATATTCAGGTAGATGGTCAGCCCCTGTTGCAGATTTTCCTGCTGGGCCAACCTGAATTGCGTGACCTTGTGCTATCGCCCGAAATGGAGCAGGTACACCAGCGGATTGTGGCGGCATGTCATCTGGAGGGTCTGGGGCCCGAAGAGGTTGAGGCGTATGTGCTGCATCGTCTCGGCGCGGTAGGCTGGCATGGAGATCCCGCGATCGCCAGGGCAGTTTTCCCGCTGGTGCACAAATTCAGCGAGGGCGTGCCGCGCCGCATTAATTTAATTTGCAGCCGTCTGTTGCTGCACAGCGCAGTCGAGCAGCGACACCAGATAGATCTGGAGGACCTGCGGGTGGTTATCACCGAATTGCAGGGCGAGAACCTTGCCGCCGGAACTCGCCTTTCAGCCGGGGACTTCGCTGAAGATGAGACTGCCGGTGGCTGGGTGGACGGTGCCGCCTCCAGCGGCGCCGAGGATGAAGCCGTATTCGCCGCGCCAGCGGGGGCGAGGTTGCGCGCTGTTGGCGGTCAACCACAGGGTTTTGCCTCGACTGCTGGCTCCGCGCCGGATGACCTGGCGGCGGAGGCAAAAAAAAAAGCTGAATCGCCGTCACTCACCGAGCAGATAGAGGCAAGGCCAGAGTCGCCTCCAACGGCTGGCCATGGCTCCCTGCCAGGTGCGCAGCCCCTTCCGGCATCCTCGCAGGGGGACCGCGGCGATGGTGCAGCGGCCCGCGGGATGTCAGCTGGTGTACCGACCGGTGAGCCCGGAATAGCCGGGCGCGGGGAGGGACCAGAACGTCCGGATCATCAG
Source organism: uncultured Halieaceae bacterium (assembly GCA_963976655.1). Taxonomy (GTDB): domain Bacteria; phylum Pseudomonadota; class Gammaproteobacteria; order Pseudomonadales; family Halieaceae; genus Marimicrobium. The sequence goes on along the minus strand of CAXBLB010000004.1, from coordinate 60,470 downwards.
CACTCACGCGACGCAACGTCAGCTTTCAATGCACGCGATCTGTCCGGTTCGGAGCGCCCGGGTAGCCCGGCGCCCGGGCGCTCCGCTGCGCTCCGGTCTACCCGGGCGAGAAGCGGTGCCGTGCCGGCAGCGGCGTCCGGGCGCCGCGGCTCAGTCCTCGCGGTGCTGTTTACAATATGCCTGTTGGCTGTCGTGGTATGGATCCTCGCCCTCGGATGGTTGCAGACAGATGCAAACCTGGGTGAACTCGCGGTGGATCTGCCCGCGGTGGGGGCGCCACCGATTCAGCCGGCAACTGCGCCGAGGGAATCCGACAGGTTAGAGCCGGAGCGGCCCCTGGTTGAAGCGGAGGACAGGCGTTCTGCTGACCTCGCGCAGTCGGATGAAATTTCTATAGAGACAGCCCCTGAGGGTTTTGATAACGATACCTCGGGCGGTGTCGACGCAGATCTCGACGAAACGCCGCCGCATGAGATTGTCGCAAACGAGATGCCCGCAGTGGAGAAAACCGCGCCGGCAAATAAACAGCCCGTGCAGACAGCGCCGACTCCGACTCGCGAGGAGGCTTTGACCCTCATGGTGGGTTTTGCGTTCGATAGTGCCGATTTGGATAACGAGGCTCGCTTCGTACTGGATGAGATAGCCAGAATGCTCGAGCGAGAGCCTCGAACCGGCGCCTCGATTACAGGCTTTGCAGATGGGCAGGGTGACGCTGCATACAACCTCGAGCTGTCGCGGCAGCGTGCGCGCGCCGTCGAGAGCTATTTGCTATCGGTTGGCATCGACCAGGCGCGGCTGACGGTTGAGGGGGCAGGCGTGCTCCCGGACGGATCAGAGGGGATCGTTGCCGATCAGGGGGCTCCCGCAGAAAAGTATAGAATCGTGAAGATTCGGCTAAGCCCTGGCGGGACAACGTAGTACATTAGCAGGGTGCATTACCGGAGCGCGCCGCCGGAGGCGGGATCTGTGTGACGTTGGTCACAAGGTGGGCCGGGCTTTCGATTCCCGACAGCTCTGTCGTGATAGAATTTTGTGATAATAGCGGGTGGCGGAAAACCCGATAAGGAGTAAAAGATGACAGCTCAGTTTGCGCCGATTGCCCGATTCTCGCGGGCGAAGGGAATTCTGCTCGCAGCGATGGTAGCCTTCCTTGGCCTGTGTGTCGGTTGCGGTTCAGCCTCCTATTCCGAGGTGCCGGAAGCACAGCGGAATATCGAGGTGGATTACGATTACGTGCTTGGTCCTGGTGATGATGTAACGATCTTTGTCTGGGGCAACGAAGAACTCAGTTCCATGGGCACTGTGCGGCCCGATGGCAAACTCACGACCCGGTTGGTGGAAGATCTGCAGGCAAGCGGCAAAACTTCCACGCAGCTGGCTCGCGATATCGAAAGTGCATATTCAGAGTATGTCAGGCAGCCCGTGGTCAGCGTGATCGTGGGTGGCTTTGTCGGCGTGCCCGAACAAACCATTCGTGTGATAGGAGAGGCCACGAATCCAAGGCGAGTGGCCTATAAGAAACATATGACACTGCTCGATCTCATGATCGCAGTCGGTGGTCTCACACCCTATGCCGACGGCAACGGCTCTGTGCTGGTGCGCATGGTGGATGGCAAGAAGGTAACCTATAGATTGCGGCTGGATGACCTGGTGCGCGACGGCGATATCTCGGCAGACCTCGCATTGATGCCTGGCGACATCCTGATTATCGCGGAATCCTGGTTTTAGAGCGGTCGGGTAAACGTCTGGGGTAGGGGCTGATGCAAGAAGTTCTGGCGCAACTGTTTTCGTACGTATGGGGAGTCTGGCGTCATCGCTGGCTGGCCCTGGGTGTTGCGTGGGTGGTGGCCATTGGCGGCTGGGTCTGGGTATGGCAGCTGCCTGAGTCTTACGTAGCCAGCGCGCGTGTATATGTGGATACGAACAGCGTGCTGCGCCCACTGTTGCAGGGTCTGGCCCTGCAACCAGACGTGGATAGCCGCGTCGGGTTGCTCAGCCGTACCTTGCTGAGCCGCCCCAATCTGGAAAAGCTGATGCGCATGACGGACCTTGATCTACAGGTGACGACGGCGCGCGAGAAAGATACGCTTCTGAACGACTTGCAGAGGTCGATTTCACTCTGGTCCAACAATAAAGACCCTTCTCTATACTCTATCTCAGTGCAGGATCCAGACAGGGATACCGCTAAACGTCTCGCTCAGGCGCTTATCACCGTTTTCATCGAAAGCTCACTCAGTGGCAAGCGGGAGGACTCCTCCGGTGCGCAGGACTTTCTTGAGGAGCAGATCAAGGCCTACGAGGCGCGACTGATCTCTGCCGAAACACGCTCGGGAAATTTCCGTCAGAAGCATATGGATATTCTCGGCGGCAAGGGTGGCTACTACCGCAATCTGAACAGTGCCCGGGCACGGCTGCGGCAAGCCCAGCTGATGCTGCGTGAAGAGCAGAACAGGGTGGTCGAATTACAACGGCAGATCGATGGTGAAGACCCGCTCTACGTGCCCAGCGCGACGCCGACAGTTGCCGCTCCACAGCAGCGACAGGTCTCGGCGAAGCCATCCGCCGTGGCTGCCCAGATCGGGGTCATCCAGCAGGATCTGGCGGAGCTGAAAGTGAAATACACAGCCAGACACCCTGAAGTGCGCCAGCTTACCTCATTGCTTGCAGACCTCGAAGAGGAAAGGGAAGCGGAACTGCGAGCGGAGCAGCAGCGCGTGCGGGCGATCAATGAGCGACGCAAGGCGGGACAGAGCGTCGAGGATCTTGGTGATCTTTCGGGGCTCGCCAACAGTCCCGTATATCTCAATATGAAAAAGATGCTCGCGGAGGCCAAGTCGAAGGTGGCAGCGCTTGAAGTACGGGTGGTTGAGTACAAGGACCGGGTAGCGGAACTCGAGGAGCAGGTGAATACAATCCCCGAGATTGAAGGCCAGTTGAAACAGCTCGAGCGTGACTACGGTGTGATCCGGTCGCAACACAGCACACTGTTGAAGCGTCGCGAAACAGCGCGAATGGGTCAGGACATGGAGCAAAAGGCCACTGACGTCACCTTCCGTGTTATCGATCCTCCCTATGTTCCGCTCAAGCCCAGCGAGCCTAATAAACTGATGCTCAATGGTATTGTACTGCTTGCAGGTATTGCCGCGGGTATCGGTGCGGCTTTCCTCCTTTCACTGGTGCGGCCTGTTTTCTTCGATTCACGAACGCTATCCAGCGTGACCGGTCTGCCGGTTCTGGGTTCTGTAACCATGAATCTGCAGAAGGAGCAACTGCGCATGGAGCGGTATGGTTTGGTCGCGTTTGCATCACTCACGGTGTGCCTGCTCATCGCGTTTGCCGGGATGACCTGGACCGCGGGCGCGCTACCCTGGAGCTGACGCTGCTCAGGGGGCTCTTTAAGCAGGCAGTGTCGGCGCACAGATTGGGATGAAAACATGAGTATAATAGAAAAGGCAGTCAACGCTCTGGGCAAGGGTGGGGGTGAAAACCGGCCCGGCGCGGAGGCTCAAGGTGACTCCCAGTCAGAATCTGCTGCCAGCACCGTGGAGCGGGCAGGGAGCGAGGGTACCGCCCCTTCGGAGCGTGCTTCCGCGGCCACTGACTCCTATGCGGCGGCCGCCGAATCCAACCTCGACGATGTTGCTCGCGAGAGCGGCAGCAGTACGGCACATAGCCGCGCGCTCGTAGACAAATATGTCAAGTTGAATTTTGAGGATCTGCGTGAGATCGGCATACTCACGCCATCGGTCCCGCGTAGCGCAATAGCCGAAGAGTATCGCACGATCAAGCGGCCGCTGTTGATGAACATCGCCGGGGATGGCAACGTGCCTCCCATAAAGCACGGCAATCTCATCATGGTAACCAGTGCTCTTGAAGGCGATGGTAAAACCTTTACCTCTATCAGTCTTGCAATCAGTATCGCCATGGAGCAGGACAAAACCGTGATGTTTGTCGATGCCGATACCGCCAAGGCGGAGGCGGGCCGCATTCTTGGCATCCCCTCGGATACACCCGGGTTGATCGACGTTCTCGAAGACAATGACATCGGCCTGTCGGATGTCATCCTGCATACCAATATCGAGAATTTGCGGGTTTTACCGGCGGGCGATCTGCACACCCATGCCAACGAATTGCTGGCCAGCGATCGCATGCGGAATCTCATGGTGGAGATGTCCGAGCTGTACTCGGATCGCGTGCTCGTGTTTGACTCTCCGCCGTTACTGTTGACTACCGAGGCGGCTGTTCTCTGCAGCTTCATGGGCCAGATAGTATTCGTGGTCAGTGCGGACATGACGCCTCAGCATGCCGTGCAGCAAGCCATCGAACATATAGGTGAAGACAAGATGGTGGGGATGGTGCTTAATCGGGCACGCCGACGCAGCAACCCCTATTACTATACTTACGGCGAAGTGTACGGCTATGGACGTGACCGGCAGCACGAATACGATCTGCACGGGGAATCTGGATAGGAGTTATGTTCATGTCCATGCGACACAGTCGGGCACGAGCCCTCTTCGCTGGGTTGGCCTCGATTCCGCTGGCATTGGCCGCGTTTCGGGGTGAGGCGGCAGAATGGGATACGCGAGCTTCGGTTGCCCCCGCGATTACCTATACCGATAACGTATGCCTGTCGCAGAGCAACAAACAAGGCGACTGGATCGGCACGCTGACACCGTCCGTGGGTATACAGGCGAATGGTCGCAAGGCCTCTGCCCAGTTGTCGGGCACAGTACAGTTGAACTCTCTCACCAACAGCGCGCTCAACAGCAAGGGTTGCGACGGCAACCGCGATGAACGGGAACAATTCAGTCCAAGTTTGCGCGGCAAGTTCAACTCGGTACTTATCGACAATTTAATGAACCTGGAAGTTAACGCACGTGCTGATCAGAATGAGGTGACCTCGCGTTTCGCCGGCGGTGATGACGATTTCAATCGAACCGGCAACCGGAATACCTATTACCGCTACTCCGTGTCGCCCGTGGTGCAGCGTCGGTTCAAGGACTGGGTGAACCTGGATGCCCGTTACACCTGGGATGAGCTGTTCAACAGCAGCGATCTGGTTAGCGACAGCTATCGCCACAAGTTCAACATGTCTCTCGCCAATGCAGGGCCTTCCAAATGGTCGCGCAAAGTGCAGGGGAGTTATACCCGTGTGCACTATGGTGAAAGTCTGAATGGTCTACAGCGTGACGATACTGAATTGAGCTCGGCCCGGGTAGTACTGGGTTACCGCCTGGATCGTCGCTGGGCAGTTGATGGCTTTTACGGTCGAGAGTGGAACGAATTTCAAACCACGCTGAACGGCAACAGGGACGGCCCCGGCTGGGGATTGAACGTAAACTGGACACCGACGCCACGTACCGCCGTGTCGATCGGTGGCGGAGACCGATTCTTCGGCAATACACCCCGGGTTAGTATCCGCCATGAGCACAAGCGCAGTAGCTTCAGGTTGAATTATGAAAAGCGGGTCACCTTTGAGCGGGATTTGCGTACAGAAGACCTTGGCGGCTTTGAAGACAACATCAATAATGCCAGTGTGTTCAGTAATGGTCCGATCCTCGATGAGCGGCTCGCAGGTGGCTGGACCTACACCGGCCGCAGCTCGGTACTAAGCGTTAATGGCAATTATTCCCAGCAAACCCGCTCTGAAGATGGCGAGCAGTCTGTGTTCAAAAATGTTTCCGCCACCTTCAGCCCGCAACTCTCCACCCGGTATAACGTTGCCGGTTCAATAGCGTGGAGCGAAGATGAGCCGCGAGGACGTATCAATGAGCTGCCAGAGTTCGACGACCAGGCCAATTCAGAGTCATGGACCTTTAATTTCAGCGTTGGCCGCCAATTCAATGACCGGTTCAACGTGAGCTTGAGCTACCTGTTTACTGATCGACAGGGAGAAACAGATTTCAACGATTACCAGGAAAATCGAATCACCGCGACGTTTGGAATCGCACTCTAGAAGGACGTTTGTCCATGCCGTCTAATTCCGGTTCCCGCGAGATACTTTGTGTCGTTGGGGCGCGGCCAAACTTTATGAAAATTGCGCCGATCATGCGGGCCTTTGCCGGTGATGCGTCTGGACTGTCAGCGCGTCTGTTGCATACCGGACAGCACTATGATGCGTCGATGAAACACGCCTTCTTTGATCAGTTGCACATTCCCCAGCCAGATATTGATCTTGAGGTAGGCTCTGGAACTCACGCGGAGCAGACTGCAGACATCATGAAGCGGTTTGAGCCGGTGCTGGATACGCTAAAGCCGCGCGCCGTGCTGGTAGTGGGTGACGTGAATTCGACCATAGCCTGTGCCTTGGTGGCGGTTAAGAAAGGCATACCTGTGTTGCACGTTGAGGCGGGTCTGCGCAGCGGTGATCGCAGCATGCCCGAAGAAATCAACCGGGTGCTGACCGATCAGTTGTCCGATCTCCTGTTTACCACCGAATTGAGCGCCCGCGACAATCTACTGCGGGAAGGGATTGCCGGTTCCGGCATTCATTTTGTCGGCAATGTAATGATAGACACGCTGTTCTTCAATCTGGGCAGTGCCGTGCCAGCCGCCCGTACCTTTGAGCAGCTTGGTGCATTTACGGATCAAGAAATACCACTGGATTACGGCCTGTTGACACTGCATCGTCCTTCGAACGTCGATGATCCGGTAGTGCTGGAGCGATTGTTGCGTGTGCTCTGCGATATCAGCCAGAGCACGCCTCTGGTGTTTCCCCTTCACCCGCGCACACGCATGCGGATTGATGCATCGGGACTCAATGAGTTGCTTGAAGGTGCCCGCATTACCACAACCGCGCCGCTTGGGTATCTCGAAATGCTGGGTCTGATGAAAGACTCGCGCTTTGTTTTGACGGACTCGGGAGGCATCCAGGAGGAGACCACTGCCCTCGGAGTGCCCTGCATCACCCTGCGGGAGAATACCGAACGGCCCATTACCGTCACCCAGGGAAGCAACACGGTAGTGGGTACCGACCCCGAGAAAATAGTCGAGTGCTATACAGATGTGATGAGCACAGGCGGCAAACAGGGCCGAACGCCTGAACTCTGGGATGGCGCTGCAGCCGAGCGCATTGTTGCCATCGTCAACCGATGGTCTGAGGCCACAGCGGCGTGAGCAGTGTTGATTTCGCCACTGTGAACGCGATGACAGTCGACGTGGAAGATTATTTTCAGGTCTCCGCGTTCGAGCCCTATGTGGCGCGTGACGAATGGGAGAATATATCGCTGCGTGTGGAACACAACACTGATCGTATTCTTGAGCTGTTTGCCGGGAAGGGCATTCACGCCACATTTTTTACCCTGGGGTGGATTGCCCAGCGTTGTCCGGGCCTGGTGCAACGCATCGTGGATGGAGGGCACGAAATTGCCAGTCACGGCTGGCAGCACACGCGGGTAAACACCCAGAGTCCGGAAGATTTCCGCAACGATATTGAGCGCACGCGGAAGCTACTACAGGACCAAAGTGGTCAGCCCGTGCTCGGGTACCGGGCAGCTAGCTACTCAATTGGCAAATCCGAAGCCTGGGCCTGGGACGCGCTCGCAGAAGCTGGTCATCGCTATAGCTCCAGCATTGTGCCCATACGCCATGACCTGTACGGCATACCGGATGCGCCGCGCTTTCCTTTCGCTACCGCCGGTGGACGCCTGCTGGAAATTCCCATTACCACGATCACGCTGGGAGGTCGCAATATTAACTGCGGAGGAGGGGGGTGGTTCCGGCTGTTTCCCTATAGTTTTTCGCGCTGGGCACTGCGGCGGGTCAACAGGGCGGACGCGCAACCGGGTATTTTTTACTTCCATCCGTGGGAGATAGATCCGCAGCAGCCCCGGCCTGCGGGTGTGAGCATCAAGACCCGCTTCCGGCACTACCTGAACCTGGAACATACGTATTCGCGCCTACAGCATCTGCTTGAGGATTTCCGCTGGGGACGCATGGACGATATATTCCTTCCCGCGGGGTCAAAGCGTTGAGCGTAGCCGTCAAGACCTTAACGGATGCGCAGGTAGTTCGTTGGGACGCATATGTGCAGGATGCACCAGACGCCACCTTCTTTCACCGGGCTGGCTGGAGAACGGTGATCGAACGTGCGTTCGGACATCGCACTCACTTCCTGTTCGCAGAGAAAGACGGTGAGATTGTTGGCGTCCTGCCGCTGGCACATGTCAGCAGTCTTTTGTTTGGCAACTCGCTTTCGTCGCTGCCGTTTTGTGTTTATGGCGGTCTGGTAGCGAGTACCGCTGAAGCCGCGGCTGCGTTACGTTCAAGCGCCTGCGCGCTCGCCGAAGAGCTTCAAGTAGATGCACTGGAATTGCGTAATCGAACGGGGAGTCAATCAGGCTGGCCGGTAAAGGAACTCTATTACACCTTCCGCAAGGAGATAGACCCGTCGGATGACGTTAATCTCAAGGCGATTCCCAACCGCCAGCGAGCCATGGTGCGCAAAGGTATCAAGGAGGGCTTGCAGAGTGAGTGGTACGCCGGTACTGCGCGCTTTTATCGTGTGTATGCCGAGAGTGTGCGCAACCTCGGTACCCCGGTGTTTGCTCTGAAGTACCTGCGCATACTGCGCGAGACTTTTCAGGATGACTGCAGTGTCCTGATGATTTCACATCAAGGCAGGGACGTGGCCGGCGTTTTGAATTTCTATTTCCGTGACGAAGTTCTCCCATACTACGGTGGGAGTACAGCGCTGGCACGTTCTATCAAAGGGGTCAATCACTTCATGTATTGGGAACTCATGCGCCTGTCGGCGGAACAGGGCTGCAGGTTGTTCGACTTTGGTCGTAGCAAGGAAGGCACCGGGCCCTATAGCTTCAAGAAAAATTTCGGCTTTTCGCCTGAGCCATTACCCTACGAATACTATCTGGTCAAAGCCGGAAAAATGCCGGATATCAACCCGTTGAATCCGAAGTACCGGCTCATGATTGAAACCTGGAGCCGCCTCCCTCTGCCGGTGGCCAACCTGGTCGGGCCTTTCCTGGCACGGTCGCTGGGTTAGCGCTGTGAATGCCCCCGCTCGCACTGGAAGGCCGACGGTGCGCGACAGTTTCTGGGCAGCAGCCCTGGTGAGCATCGGCCTGCTGTGGCTGTACCTTGAAACGATCTTTTCCATGATCGCTATCTGGTCGCGATCCGATACCTTCGCGCACGGCTTCCTCATACTCCCTATTTCGCTGTGGCTGGTCTGGATGAAGCGTGACGAACTGGCTCACATTGCCCCCGTTCCCGCGCCCTGGGTCGCCCTGTTGCTGCTGCCCGCAAGTTTCGGCTGGATGCTGGCGAATATGGTGGATGTGCTGGTTGTGCAGCAGCTCGCGCTGGTTGCGATGCTGATTATCGCGGTCTGGGCTGTCATCGGGCACAGTCTCGCCCTGGCTCTCGCCTTCCCACTGGGATTTCTGTTTTTTGCCGTGCCGATCGGCGAGGGCCTGATTGCGCCGATGATGGACTTTACCGCAGTCTCCACAGTGCATCTGGTGCGAGTTTCCGGTATTCCCGTATTCCGCGAGGGTTTGTATTTCGAGCTGCCCAGTGGACGCTGGTCGGTTGTGGAGGCCTGCAGCGGTGTGCGCTATATCATCGCCTCAGTGACGGTGGGGACACTCTTTGCCTATCTGACCTATGTCAGCTGGTGGCGCCGGGCCCTGTTTATCCTTATCTCGGCTATCGTTCCAGTTTTCGCCAATACATTGCGCGCCTATATCATCGTCATGCTCGGGCACTTCAGCGATATGACTGTTGCCACTGGCGCTGATCACCTGGTGTATGGCTGGGTGTTCTTTGGCGTGGTAATTTTTATTCTTTTCTGGCTGGGATCGTTTTTTCGTGAGGACATGCCAGCGCCCGCTGCGTCGGGCGATGGTGCAGCAGCAACAGCAACAAAGGATACGCGTCCCAGACTGTTGCTCGCCGGAGTGCTCGCCTTGATAGCCGCGGGGCTTGCGCCATTGTGGGAGCAGCAGTCCTCAGCTCACGATACAGCGGTCCCGGTGCACACTCTGTCGCTGCCGGCCGGGTCAGATGAATGGCAACGGCTTGCGGGGCTACCCTGGGCCTGGCAGGTTCCATCAATGGTCGGCGGTGAGCGGCGGGCTTTCTACCAGCGGGATGCTGTGTCGCTCGGGCTTGTGGTGCAGTTCTCTGATGGCAGTTTTGATGCCGGTGAGGTGATCGGCAGCAGCCGATTGTTTGTCTGGAACGATAGTGAGTGGAAGGTTGTCGACCGGAACGGCGTCAGTATAACTGTTGGAGACACCGGCGTGGATGTTGACGAGGCCCGCTTGCGCGGTCCCGAGGGAGAGTTTTTGGTGTGGTCGTGGTACCAGTTGGGTACAACGCAAACGGCCAACGATTATATTGCGAAACTGCTTCAGGCTGCTGCGCGCCTCGGTTTGCGTCAGGGAGGCGCATGGCGAATTCTGCTGCTAACCCCTGTCCAGGAGTCTCCCGGGGACGCGCGCGCGGCGTTGCAGGACTTTATCGACGCGCAAGCAGACGCCCTGGCCGCGAGCCTGGCTGCGAAGGGCGGAGACCGCGGCTCTTGAGTTCCCCGCTGATAGCGCACGTTATCTACTCTCTGTCCACCGGGGGGTTGGAGAACGGTCTGGTGAATATCATCAATCGCTTTCCCAGGGATCGCTACCGCCATGTAATCGTTTGCATCACCACCGCCGATGACTTTGCCCAGCGCATCACGGCGCCCGATGTTCGTGTGATTCAGCTGCACAAGCCGGCGGGTCACAGCCTGGGCTTCTACCTCCGTCTATGGCGACTTTTCAGAGAACTGCAGCCTGCCATAGTTCACAGCCGTAATCTTGCGGCCCTGGAGACGCAATTGTTCAGCCTTGGTGTGCGCGGCGTTAAGCGTGTGCACGGAGAACACGGTCGTGAGGTGGGTGACCTCGAGGGTCGTAACAGGAAATACCTGCTACTGCGTCGCTGCATGCGACCGCTAATCCATCGCTATATCGCGGTGAGCGGGGATATCGAAAACTGGTTGACGACACTGGTGGGTGTTCCCGGTAGCCGCGTGCGTCAAATTTATAACGGTGTCGATCATGAGCGGTTCAAGCCTCGAAATGTGAAGCCGCTGGCATTATTGCCGCAGTCATGGCGCGAGCTTGATGATATGTTGGTGGTGGGTACGGTCGGCAGGCTCACGCCGGTAAAAGATCAACAGCTTCTTCTGCGGGCGGTGGGCGCGCTCTGCATAGACGATCCGCAACTGGCCGCGCGCCTGCGTGTTCTGATAGTCGGAGACGGACCCTTGCGCGCTGAGCTCGAGGCGCTGTCGAGCGAACTGGGGCTTACTGAAAAAGTGTGGCTGACAGGCGATCGGCAGGATGTTCCCGATCTACTGCAGCTGTTGGACCTGTTTGTACTGCCTTCGCTGGGGGAAGGAATCTCAAATACGGTGCTGGAGGCAATGGCCAGTGGCCTGCCGGTGATCGCGACCGACGTAGGGGGCAACAGGGAACTCGTGGAAGACGGTGTAAACGGCGCGCTGGTACCCGCAGGCGATGTGGCCGCCCTTAGCCGCGCTTTGCGAGCGCTGCTCAATGATGATGGTGAGCGCCGCCGTCGTGGCGATAATGCCCAGGACTTTGTGCATTCTCATTTCGACTGGGCGGTAACGGTAGCGCAATACGTGCGCGTTTATGAAGAACTGCTGGGCCTGGACGCTGCGGCCTCGCTGGAGACCTTGGGCTGAACTATGTGTGGTATTGCTGGACTATTCGACCTGTCCGGTCAGCGAGAGTTTGACCGCGACCTGTTGCACGCCATGAACCAGACCCAGCTGCATCGGGGGCCGGACGAGGACGGATTATTCCTGGCGCCCGGCGTTGCGTTGGCCCATCGACGACTGTCGATCATCGATCTGTCATCCGGCCAACAGCCCATGCACAGCGAGGACGGTGCGCTTACAGTCGTTTACAACGGCGAGATATATAATTTTCTGTCGCTGGCACAGGAGCTGCGCGAACTCGGTTACCGGTTTCGAACCCGTTGCGACACCGAAGTCATCCTTTACGCGTGGCAGGAGTGGGGTGAGAAATGTGTCACTCGTTTTCGCGGGATGTTTGCCTTTGCGATTTACGACCGGCGCAGACAGTGCCTGTTCCTGGCGCGCGACAGGCTGGGTATCAAACCCCTGTTTTTTTCACTGATGGGAGGCGACACGCTGATCTTCGGTTCGGAGCTCAAGGTGCTCAAGGCGCATCCGGGCCTGCCGAGGAAGCTCGAGCCGCAGGCAGTCGAGGATTACTTCGCGCTGGGTTATATTCCGGAGCCAAAGACCATCTATCGCGACGTCTACAAACTGCGCCCGGGTCATACGCTGCTGCTTCAGCGTGGCAAGCCAATGCCGGATCAGTACGAATATTGGGACGTACCCTTTGAGCCCGTCGAGACCGGCACAGAAGCGGAACGTTGCGAGGAACTCTACCGGCGTATACGCGAGGCGGTGGATATCCGTCTTGTGGCCGAGGTTCCACTTGGTGCCTTTCTGTCCGGTGGTGTCGACTCCAGCGCGATAGTGGCCGCGATGGCGCAGTTGCAGAGTGATCCGGTAAATACCTGCGCGATCGGCTTTGACGTGCCGCAGTTCAATGAAACAGATTTTGCCCGGCAGGTAGCGCAACGCTACCACACCAACCATTTCGAGCGGGTCGTCGCCAGTGACGATTTCGACCTGCTGGATACGCTGGCCGGGTTCTACGATGAACCCTATGCCGACAGCTCCGCGATCCCCACCTACCGGGTGTGTCAGCTCGCGCGCGAGCGGGTGACGGTGGCATTGTCCGGCGACGGGGGAGATGAGAATTTCGCCGGTTACCGTCGTTACCGCTGGCATATGAACGAAGAGCGCCTGCGTGGCGCCTTGCCGCTCGGCTTCCGCCGGCCCGTCTTCGGTGCGCTCGGGCGGCTCTACCCGAAACTCGACTGGGCGCCGCGGGTATTCCGCGCAAAAACCACGTTTGAATCTCTCGCGCGCAACTCGGTAGAGGCCTATCTGCACTCGGTGTCCCTGTCCTCCGACGCGCAGCGCGCTTCGATGTTCAGCGCTGCAATGAAGCGGGAGTTGCAGGGCTATCGTGCCGTTGAGACTTTCAATTACCACGCGCAGCGCAGCCCCACGGATGACCCTTTGTCGCTCATCCAGTATCTGGATATGAAAACCTATCTGGTGGGCGATATCCTCACCAAGGTCGACCGCGCCAGCATGGCGCATTCGCTCGAGGTACGCGTACCCCTTCTGGATCACAAACTTGTGGAGTGGGTGTCAGGCCTGCCGACCAGCGACAAGCTGCGCGGCCAGGAGGGCAAATACATTCTCAAGAAGGCCATGGAGCCCTATTTGCCCAACGATGTGCTTTACCGTCCCAAGATGGGTTTCGGCGTACCGCTGGGCAAGTGGTTCCGGGGCCCGCTCAGAGAACGTTTGCGCGAGTCCCTGCTGGGGGGAGGGCTCGCGGCTACCGGCCTGTTCGACGCGCAGTACCTCGAGCGACTGGTCAACGAGCATCAGTCGGGCTTGAGAGAGCACAGCGCGCCTCTCTGGTCGCTGATGATGTTTCAGGCGGCGATTGCCGAAGACAACTTCTCCCTGTCGTGACGCAGCGCCGCCACAGTTCAAGCTTGCCGGATTATTCGCGCTGCGCAACGGTTCGCGGCCTCACGGGGTGCCGCAATGCCTGACGTACTGCGCCTCGGGCTGGTGGGCCCCTTGCCGCCGCCCAACGGCGGCATGGCGATGCAGACGCTGCAACTCGCCCGCCTGCTCGGTGAAGAAGGCATGACTGTGGAAATTGTGCAGACGAATGCACCCTACCGGCCGCGCGCTGTGGAACAACTGCGCGGCCTGCGCGCGGTATTCCGGCTGGTACCCTATCTCTGGCGTATCTGGTCGCTGGCCGGTCGCGTCGATGTCATCCACCTGATGGCAAACTCTGGTTGGTCCTGGCAGCTATTTTCAGCGCCGGTGGTCTGGTTGGGCTGGCTGCGGGGCACACCGGTAGTTGTAAATTATCGTGGCGGCGAGGCGAGGGAGTATCTGTCGAAGTCCATGCGCTGGGTTCGTCCTACGCTGAACAGGGCGTCTGCTGTGGTGGTGCCAAGCGGATTCCTGCAGGCAGTGTTCCGTGAGTTCGGCGTTGCCGTGCAGGTAGTGCCGAATATTGTCGATCTGGAGCTCTTCCAGCCTCCAGTCGAGCGCGCATCGAGTGCGCATTTTAGTATTGTGATCGCGCGCAACCTCGAGGCGCTGTACGGAATCGATACGGCCCTGCAGGCGTTTGCCATCGCGCGAGCCAGACATGCCGGGCTGCGGTTGATGATTGCTGGTAGCGGCCCGCAACGCGCTGAACTGGAGCACCTTGCGCAACGGCTGGATATCGCCGATTCGGTCACATTTCTCGGGCGTCTTGATCGACCGGCCATAGTAGCGCTGTATCATGCTGCCGACGCTATGTTGAATCCCAGTCGAGTGGATAATATGCCCAATTCAGTGCTTGAGGCCCTGGCCTGTGGAGTGCCTGTGGTCTCTACCAACGTGGGGGGGGTGCCGTATATCGTGCGCGAGGGCGAGACGGCGTTGCTGGTGGAGATGGATCAGCCCGAGGCGATGGCGACGGCAATGCTGCGTCTTGCCGGTGACGAAGAGCTGCGTAGTGCACTCATTCAGCGTGGCGTGGAAACGGTTGCACAGTATGGCTGGGACAGCGTGCGACCTCTCTGGCTGGAAACCTACAGACGGGTTGTGGGGTACACATGAGTCTCTACACGTCACTGGTCGTGAACGCGCTGTTTCCCTTGCATGAACGTCTCAAGGGCCATACCACCGTGCGCGCGTTGCGTGCGATGGAGCGCAGTCAATGGCTACCCGCCGACGAGTTTGAAGCGCTGCGGTTGCGCAGGTTGCGAGCCTTTCTCACGCGCATTGGCAAAGATGTTCCCTACTATCGCGAACTGTTTGACGAGCTTGGCTTCGTACCCGCGGAACTGGAATCGATAGATGAGTTGCAGCGCCTGCCGCTCACTGGCAAAGCGGATATTCGTGCCAATACCGAAGCCATGACGGCGGAAAACGCAGGGCCGCTGGAGCGATTCAGCACCGGAGGTTCAACCGGCGAACCGCTGATTTTTTACCGGGGTCGGGAACGTGTAAGCCACGATGTGGCTGCCAAATGGCGTGCCACGCGCTGGTGGAACGTGGATATCGGCGATCGCGAGATCGTACTTTGGGGTTCGCCCATCGAATTGAGCTCACAGGACAGTATCCGGCAGGTGCGCGACAAGCTCCTGCGCACAGAACTGCTCTCGGCTTTCGAGATGTCCAATGCCAATCTGCTGCGTTTCACACAGCGTGTGCGGCAGTTCCGCCCACGCATGCTGTTCGGCTATCCGTCGTCACTGGCGCTGCTTGCGGAGTACGCCAGTGGCAACGGCTACAAAGTTGATGATCTCGGCATTCGCGTGGTTTTCGTGACTTCTGAGCGCCTCTATCCGTATCAGCGCGAAGCGATAGAGCGGGCTTTTGGCTGTCCGGTGGCGAATGGCTACGGTGGCCGTGACGCGGGCTTCATTGCTCACCAGTGTCCCGAGGGGGGCATGCACATAAGTGCCGAGGACATTGTTGTTGAGATTGTGGCCGAGGATGGATCTCCGCTTCCTGTGGGACAAAAAGGCGAGATCGTGGTCACACACACGAGCACGGGCGATTTTCCTTTCGTGCGTTATCGTACGGGCGATGTGGGTAGTCTTGGCAGCGAAATCTGTGCCTGCGGCCGCAGCCTGCCGCTGCTCGCCGAGATAGAGGGCCGTACCACAGATTTCATTCGCGCCGCGGACGGCACCGTACTGCATGGGCTGGCTCTTATCTATGTGTTGCGTGAAATACCTGAAATTCAGGAGTTCAAGATCGTACAGCAGTCGCTGACGCGCCTCGACGTGCAACTTGTGACCTCGGCTGCTGAAAAAAATGTGCTCGAATCGACAATTACGGAGCAGTTCCGCCGCCGCCTCGGGGACTCTCTGGTGGTAAGATTCGACTATGTCGATGCCATTGAGCGGGAAGCGTCCGGGAAGTTTCGTTATGTCGTCAGCCACGTACAGAGCTAGCCGATCCGCGAGGAGCGCGGGCTAGTGCGCGACATCCTTATCACAGTGATGGTTTTCGGCCTGCTGCCGTTTATTCTGCGTAATGCCTGGTACGGCGTACTGGCGTGGTCCTGGCTGAGTTACATGAATCCCCACAAACTGGCCTGGGGCTTCGCCCACACCATGCCCTTTGCGCAGATCGTCGCCATCGTCCTGTTGTTGTCGTTGCTCATGAACAGGGAGAAAAAATCGCTGCCGGCAAACAGCCTGGTCATCGTCTGGGGCCTGTTCCTGATCTGGAACGTTGTTTGCACCATATTTGCGTTTTACCCGGAATTCGCCTTCGACGGTCTTGAGATGGTCCTGAAAATACAGTTGATTACGCTGGTAACCCTGCTGATGATGAAAAATCTTCAGCGCATCAACCAGCTGATCTGGGTGATCGTATTCTCTATCGGCTTTTACAGTGTAAAGGGTGGGGTTTTTACCTTGCTTACCGGCGGTGCCTACCATGTGTTTGGCCCTGAGGGCAGCTATATCATGGAGAACAACACCTTTGCAGTGGCGGTGTTGATGATCGTGCCGATGATGGTCTACATCTATCGTTTCCCGCCACACCCACTGGTAAAAAAGATCATGCCGATCTGCATCTTTCTCAGCCTTGTGTCCGTGATTGGTTCGCAATCCCGCGGTGCGATACTTGCCATTGGCGCAGTGGGTGGCTATTTCTGGTGGCAGTCCAAGGCCAAGGTACTCACAGCGATCGCGTTCGCGTTTCTCGGCTTTTTTGTCGTGTTGTTCATGCCGCAGAGCTGGCATGACAGGATGGCTTCCATCAGCGAATATGAGGAGGACATGTCCGCCATGCAGCGCCTGCGGGCCTGGGAATACAGTTTCAATCTTGCCAATGACCGTTTTACCGGGGGTGGCTTCAACAACTGGTCGATGGAGAACTACCGCATCTACGCGCCTGAGGCAAAGCAGGCCTTTGTCGCACACAGTATTTACTTCGGTGTGCTGGGGGAGTCAGGCTGGGTGGGGTTGGGGCTCTTCGTCACAGTGCTGTTCCTGGTTTGGCGACAGCTCGGTCGCGTGATTGCGGACACAAAGGATGATCCTGACCGGAAGGATATCCACTTCCTTGCGCGCATGCTGCAGATCAGCATGATCGCGTTTATGTCGGGGGGGGCGTTTCTGAGTATTTCCTATTTCGATCTGGCCTGGCACATTATGGCAATTACCGTGGCCATGACCCAGCTCGGTCGTGAGCGGGCGAAGCAGGGTTCCGAAGAATCTCGACCGGGACGACTACCACGCCGCCGGCCGAGTTATCGGCGGCGTGGCCCCGGCGCAGTGCGCTGAGCGTGAGAAACATCGCACTTGCGGGTATGCTGGCCGGCCTCTCCCTGGTCGCGGGCGCAGCGACCCGTTCGCGCCTCACTGTTCTGATCTTCCACCGGGTATTGCCTGCGAAGGATCCGTTGCGGCCTGACGAGCCCAGCGTTGGGCAATTCGCATGGCAGATGCGCTTGTTGCGGGAGCATTTTCAACCGTTGCCGCTGCTGGAAGCGGTACAGAGGCTGAAGGGCGGCTCCCTGCCTTCACGGGCAGTCTGTGTCACCTTTGATGATGGCTATGCGGATAATGCGCAATGCGCCATGCCGGTGCTGAAACGTTACGCGATTCCCGCAACCGTATTTGTCAGCACGGGTTTTCTCAACGGCGGTCGTATGTTTAACGACACCGTGATTGAAGCCATACGTGGCCTGTCGGGTGATTACATTGATCTGCGGGATCAGGGTCTCGAACGTTACCCCATAGCCACAACCTCAGACCGCCTGGCAAGCATCGCGGCGATTCTGCGCGGGATCAAGCACCTCGATCCCGCCCGGCGGCAGGCCGTGGCGGATGTCATGGAAGCGCGAGGGAACACGCTACCCGGAGACTTGATGATGACCGACCGGGAGGTGCAGAGCCTTGTCGCCAACGGATTGGATGTGGGTGCGCACACCGTACATCACCCGATTCTGTCGAGTGTGGACGCCGCTGTTGCGCAGGCGGAAATCAGCGACAGCAAAGCCCAGTTGGAAACGCTGCTGCAACAGGACGTGCATCTCTTTGCTTACCCCAATGGCAGGCCGGCGATTGATTATCAGGATGAACACCGAAGCATGGTCAAAAACAGCGGTTTCCTTGCTGCCGTTTCCACCCACTGGGGTGCGGCAACAAACGAGAGTGATCCTTACCAGTTGCCACGCTTTACGCCCTGGGACAGGACCACGGCGCGCTTCGCAGCCAGGCTTTTGCTGAATTACCGCTCGGGCGACTCGCTAGTCGGCTGAGTCTTCCGCAGTACTATCGGGCTCTACGTCCGCCTGGGCCTCGGCGGTATTCCCGGCAGGGGGTGTATTCGGGTCGGACGGCGGGGTGTCGCTATCGCTCGCAGCGGCTTTGGCCTGCAAAATTTTTCGATACGCCTCGACCTCTTCCGCACTGTGTTCCCAAACGCCCGCTCGTACCAGCTTGTTTTTTAACCCCGGGAGGGTGAGGCCGGCCTCGTAAAGCGGCTTTGCAAGTTCGACCGCTTTCTTGTAGCGCTTGAGATCAACCAGAATGAGTGCAGTGTTGTATTGCAGCATGACATCCTTCGGAAGCAGGTTCATGGCCTGTTCATTGGCTTTCAGGGCGGTGGTCAGCCGACCTTTACGATGCATGTAATAGCCGTAAAGCTTGTACGGTACAGCGTCCCTTGGGGAGTATTGCATGGCGCGTTGAAGATAGCACTCCGCGGGAAGCCCCTTGCTGTCCTGCGGCCATTTCTTGTGGCGCAAACTGAAATTCATGGCGCTCTGTAACGCCCGATGGTGATTGGGGAATGCCAGCAGCACAAAATTGATGTCGCCCATGGCTGTGGTGGTGATGCCTTTTCTCAGCGATTCAACGCCTGCATCGAAGTGGTGCTCCTCGATAAGACGCAACGTACCCGAGTTGGCTGGGCGATTGAGATAATCATAGGGGCCGCGGGTCGGCTGGCCTCCATTGCACTTCTTTCCGGACAGTGTTTTACCAACCCATGGCGCCCGGCCTTTGGCCTCGGTATCCTGCGCCCCCGTAAAACCCACCAGACATAACATGAGCGTCACGCAGCTGAGGACGGTAGGTAGTCTGAACATGTTCAAGTCCGAAAAAAGTATGCGGAAATACTAACTGAATTCAATTGCCAATGTAAGGAATGCTCCCCCCTGGCAGCCCGGTATTCACTACCTGCCTGCATCGCCGTGCCAGAGAGAACGAAAGGCCAGGTAGCATGTATAACCTAACCAGCGCAGGTTAAAACCGGAGATCAGAGCTTCTCCGGCATAGTGACGGGCCCGGCCATATTGCCCTTTCGATGCGAGAATCCGTGCAGCGTGTTTGAGCTCATAAGTTTTCCCCCGCCGACAAAAATCCAGTATTTTTTTCTGGCGCACTCCGCATATGTTTTTGTCATACACGCGCACCTGGTAGAGCTTTTTCTCGATATCCGAACCGACTGTGGACATATTCTCCCGCCTGCTGGTGTCCGGTATGTTGTGGCGAGAGACACAGTCGGTGCAGTAGAGAATCACGCTGGCGGCATCCACCGCGCGGATGTAGAAATCGCGGTCATTCTCATAGCGGATACTTTCGTCCATTCCCCCCAGGCTGTCGTACAACTGCCGACTGACGATACTGCAGTTGATATGAGCGAACCCGCTACTGTTCATCAAGAAGGGTGCATCCACAAAGTAGCTGTTCCCCCAGTGGCGCATGGAGGGGTTCACCTGGCCAATGAGGTCCTCGAGCCAGACTTTCTCGGTCTGGCGACGATCATCGGCGAAGTATGCCTGCTGGTTGGTGAAGTAAAGGTCCACGGGTGCTTCGCTGGCCTTTATGCTGGCGGCGGCATTTTCCAGGTGGACCTTGCTTGTCCAGTGGTCGTCGTCGTCCAGAAAGCAGAGATAGGCTCCGTTGGCGGCGTGAACACCGACATTCATCGAGTAGCTTTGCCCGTGTCCGGAAGGCCGGTGTTGCACGAACAGAAAGCGTATTCCGGGCTGCTGCCTGGCGATCGCCTCGTAGGCATGCCAATGCACGTCATCTGAGCCATCGACGACAACAATGATCTCGCGTGACTGGAAGGTCTGGTCGCTTACCGATTGCAGCGCCCGCAGAAACATCTCGGGTCGATTGCGGGTGGTAATGATAATCGAGAAAAAAGGAGGTGAATCTGTCGCTGCCATGTTGAGCCCGTTTGGTTTGCCATGCCCGGTGATTGCCGGTCAGCCACTTCGGAATCCATGCTTGAGCGGCCGCAACCGGACACGGGCGCCAACCTGCCCATCATAGGAAGTGCCCCTGCGCAGGTCAATCAGCGGTGTTGTGGACAAGCCGCAAGACTGGTAGAGACAGGGAGTTTACCGGCAGACGCTGTGGTTGGTGGGGCTCGCATGTGAGGTTGTGACAGAGTTATTACTCTGGTCACAAACTGGCGAGAAAAAGCCTGATTGCTGGTAGACTTCCCGCGATAACACTACAAGAACCAGCGCATTCCGGGGGTGGGATGTGACTGCAGCCGGCGCGTTACCTGTACATGAAGTCGCTGCCTCTCGCTGCACCTGTGAGTGTATTGGTGCCAACAGATGTCAACTGAGAAAACTGAACAGTCGAACCTCGTGGACCGGGCTATGTCTGCGTTTCGGTGGGTGGCTGCGCTCCGATTTCTGGGCCAGGTCATAAGCTGGCTGTCCACTATTATCGTGATACGCTTTCTCGTTCCCGAGGATTATGGCGTCATTGCGCTGGCTGAGGTATTTCGCACGTTCCTCGTGCTCTTCTCAAACGTGGGTTTCAGTCAGGGCCTGATGAAGATCGATAACCTGACTGAGCCCCTGATCCGCAAAACCCTCGGCCTGCTGGTCGTCATCAATGTGCTGCTTTTCATCATCCAGTTTTCTCTGGCGCCCTACGCCGCGGACTTCTACGACAATGAAGACCTTGAACTGGTACTGAGAGTCCTCGCATTCACCTATCTGCTGATTCCATGGTCCGCCGTGCCATCCTCGCTGGTGGCGCGGAATCTCGATCACAAAAAGACATCGAAAATTACCTTTTTCACTGATGTACTGGCCTCCATGCTGAGCCTGACCCTGGCGTACCTGGGTTACGGGTACTGGGCACTGGTCGCTGCAATCGTGTTTACTGCCGTCTTTAACTGCTTCTGGTTTAACCGCCTGATCAAGTACCCACGGCTGCCATCCTTCACGCCGCGCGGCACCGAGGAACTGTTCAAGTTTGGTGCTTTCGTTGCGCTTTCGGAAGTCTTGTTTGTTGCCTACAACAGAGTCGATGTGGTGATCGCTGGCAGGTTCTTCGACATCGCCCAGATAGGCCTGTACGGCGTTGCCATACAACTTGCCACCATGCTGATGGCGAAGAGTGTGCCGCTTTTCAATGTCGTGGCATTTCCGGCCTTTGCGCGGATGAACGCACTTACAGGTAGCAGCACCGAATATCTGGTAACAACCCTGCGTTTTGCCTGTGTGCTGATATTCCCCGTCTTTCTTGGTGTCGCAATGGTGGGAGAGGAACTCATTGGCATTGTGCTGGGTAGCAAATGGGTTGAAATCTCGGGCCTTTTTGCAATTATTGTGATCAGCGTTCCATTGCGTATCATCTCCTACATCATTGCACCGGCCATGCTGGCGGCGGGCGGCGCACGGGTAAATATGACCAACGCGTTTCTCACCCTGGTGTTTTTCACCGGAGCCTTGTTCGTCATGCTGCCGTTGGGGCTGGAGGGCGTTGCCCTCGCCTGGAGTATGGCTTCCGGGTGCATCTTCGTACTGACGCTGGTAAGAGGAGGCCATCTTCTGGGTATACCGCTACTGCGCCTGCTGTCAGCGGGGGCCCCGGCGTTTGTCGTTGCCGTGGCCATGTGCGCCATCATTTATATCACAGACAGGGCTCTACCGACGGTGCAGGGTGCGTGGGGCCTGTACAAGGTTCCTTTGGGGGCGGTGGTATACGTCGCGCTCTTCGGACTGGTGTTTCGTGGCAGAAGCAGGGAATTACTGCACGTAGTATCGCGCCTGACGGGGCGTCGAGTGTGGTCGGTCTGAACGTGTTCCACGAACGCCCGATTCTGATGCCGGCCATCCGGGCGAGGTTCTCGTGACGCTGCCCGAGGGTCTGCAAGTACTGGTACTCGATGCGGATATGGTGCCGGCGCTAACCATTGCCCGGTCCTTGTTGCGTCGGAAGTGCCAGGTGGATATTGCCAGCCATGTTGAACGTCCCCTGGCGAGTTACTCCCGGAATATTCGAGCGGTGTATCGCCATCCGGATGCATTGGCCGACACGCAGGGCTTTCTCGACTGGCTCGCGGTTCACTGTAAATCGCGGCACTATGATCTGGTAATTCCCGTGACCGAACGTTCGCTCACGCCGCTGTCGGGCAGCCGCGAAAGATTCGAACACGTCAAAATTGCGATGCCTTCAACGGATAGTCTCGAAGTGGTACTGGACAAGTCGCAGACACTGGCATTGGCTACCCGATTGGGTGTGGCGGTGCCCGCCGGTGTTACCGTCAACTCCGTGGATGAAGTGGCGGCACTTCAGGACAGTCTGCGCTATCCGGTAGTGCTCAAACCTGCGCGGTCAATCGGTGTCCGCGAGGGCGGTGCAAGCCATTTACAGGTGAGCTATGCATTCGACCCCATAGGCCTGATCACGGGCTGCAGTCACGCGCTCAGGTTCGGTCCGGTACTCCTGCAGGAGTATTTTAGCGGTGACGGAGTGGGGGTGGAACTCATCGCCCGATCGGGCGAGATCGCTTATGCGTTTCAGCACCGGCGGCTGCACGAAGTTCCCCTGACCGGCGGCGGCAGCAGTTTGCGCGTTAGTGAGCCGGTGAACGCCGAATTGTTCGAGGCTTCCCGCCGCCTGATCAGGGCGCTGGACTGGAATGGCGTGGCCATGGTGGAGTTCAAGCTGAATCGGTCAAGTGGAGAGTATTGTCTGATGGAAATAAACGGCCGATTCTGGGGGTCACTGCCTCTGGCCTCGGCCGCCGGCGCTGATTTTCCAGCCATGCTGCTCGAGCTTGAACTGACGGGCAGCATCACGCCCGGCGGCGCCTATCGCAATGGTATTTACTGCCGCCTGTTGTCGCGAGACCTGATGTGGTACGAATCGGTGTTACGTGGCGGCGAGGATGCTCGTATTGCCCATGTTCCCTCGCGCTGGGAGGTGCTCAAGGGTCTTGGGCTCTTTCTGCATCCGCGGCATCGCTTTGATGTACAGGCATTGCGTGATCCACGTCCGGGGCTGGTGGATCTCGGCCGGATCATCAGCCGCTACTGCCAGCGTCTGAGCGGCGTCGTTCGCCACGATTGGTTCCTGCTCGGGCAAAAAATCGCCTGGCGGCGTGGTAAAGTAAATGCAGCCCTCAGCACCGCAAATACCATTCTGTTTCTGTGCTACGGCAACATCAACCGCAGCGCGCTGGCAGATGCCCTGGTCCGTGGGTACGCAGCAGATGCTGCTGGCGTGCGCGTGTGCTCGGCAGGCTTTCACCCGCAGGAGGGGCGCCCCGCCGATCCCGTGATGCAGGAGATTGCCGCGGAGTCGGGGCTGGACATGCACAAGCAGCGCTCATCAATGCTTACTGCCGAACTGCTTGCAAGCAGTGATATTATCTTTGTGATGGAAAAGCGACATTACGACAGACTTGTAGAACAGGCTCCGGAGCTTGCCGGGAAAATTTTCCTGCTGGGAGCACATCCGAGCGAGCGCAAACAGTCCGCCGAGATTGAGGATCCATTCGGCCTTCCCAGGGAAGCCTATCTGCATTGCTATGCCCGCATTGCAGAGGCTATCGATCACGTCAAGGCCATCGTCGCCACCAGGAGCGCTGAGTGAACGTACTGGGAGCAGATCGGGACCGTCGCATCGTTATCGGGCTTGGCACGGGTCGCTCGGGTACAGCGTCACTCACCAGTCTCATCGATAGACAGCATGGTGGGATGTGTTTTCACGAGATGAACCCGGCTTGCGCAGTGTTTTCTGGTAACCCACAGCCGCAGCTGAACGCCGTTGCCGAATTTCGCCAGATTCTGCTGGGCGGCGACAGGCGCAGGCTCACGATTGATTATTCACGGCCATCATCAGTGGCGTCTTATGAGCGTCTGCAGGCCCTGCCAGAAGTGCGACTGATTGGTGATATCGCGTTTTACTACCTTAACTATGTGGGCGATATACTCGAGCTTGTGCCCGAGTGCCTGTTTGTCTGTCTGCGCCGTGACCGCCAACAAACCGTGCAGAGCTGGTTAAAAAAATCCAGCATAGGTCGCTGGCGATCACTCTGGTGGGGCGACCGGATAAAGTCCTGGTTGACCCGCATGCCGTTGCACACCGAGTATAACTTCTGGCAGGAGCACGATGGCACGGTCTGGAAGAAAGATCCTGTATGGGATAGCTGCTTTCCGAAGTACGAGGCGCCGAGCAAACAGGCAGCGATTGAAATGTACTGGGATTCCTATTACATGGAGGCGGAGCGCCTGCAGCGTCTGTACCCCGACAGCTTCAGGATATTTGATACCAACAGGATGAGCAGTGCCGAGGGGCAGCATGAGATACTCGCTTTCATCGGCATTCCCGAGACAGAAATGGTGCTGAGCGACAAAGTGCACCTGCATCAGTCCTGAGTCTCCCGTATGCATCACCACGACCTTCATCGCTGCCAGCCACGTTATACCCGGATTGGAGTCAGTACCTAGTGTCCACTCGCACAGCAAACGAAGAGACGAGCATTGCACTGCGGCCGCGTTTTCTTGGCGCAGTGGGCGAACGGGTTTTCAGCCTGCAGTTTTCTCCTGGGGGCGCGGTACGTGGACATATCGTCTATTTGCCGCCCTTCGCAGAGGAAATGAATCGTTGTCGCACTGCGGTTGCCGCGCAGGCCAGAGCCTTCGCGGCACAGGGCTATGCCTGCACCCTGCTGGATTTTTACGGCACCGGCGACAGCGATGGGCTGTTGGAAGATGCGTCCCTGCAGCGCTGGCATGAGAATATTCACGCGACCCTGGAAAGCCTGCAGGCTGACACCGAGGCGCCGCTTATTTTGTGGGGCCTGCGGCTTGGGGCGCTGATCGCACTGGATTTCGCAGCGCGTGGCGGGCACCCGGTTTCCGGGATCATTCTCTGGCAACCTGTGACGGGCGCCGCGCTGTTCGTCAACCAGATGTTGCGTCAGCGTATTGCCATGTTATCGATGCGTGGGCTGCCAGCAGAGAAGACGGGTGACATTCGCGCGCGCCTGGCGCAGGGCGAGCGCGTGGAAATCGCGGGTTACACGGTTTCAGGACAACTGGTTGACGATCTGGAAGCGATCGACATGGCCGGCATGCGCAATCTGTGCAGCGGGCGAATACACTGGATCGAACACGTGATGGAGCCCGGCAGGGAGCCTGGGCCCGCCTCACGCAAAGCCATTGCTGACCTGGAATCACGGGACAATACAATCGACACGCATACCTTCACCGGCGCGCAGATCTGGCAGGTCGCCAATCGCGAACCGGCAGCGGATTTGATTGCGGTCACTTCGGGGCTGTCACTTTGAGCCCGCTCGAGAGTCGGGAGCTGACCGAGGAACTGCCCCTGGTATTCGACTGTGCCGGCGCGCAGCTGGTGGGAATACTGCATCGCCCTGCCAGGCCGATGTCGGTGGGGATCGTCACGGTCATCGCAGGTGGCCCGCAGTATCGCGCCGGGGTAGGGCGCAATATGGTGATGATGGCACGCGAGCTGTCTGCCCAGGGTATTGCCATACTGCGTTTTGATCATCGCGGGCTCGGTGATAGCGGGGGGGAATTCCGGGGCTTTGAGCATATTGGTGAGGATTTGCAGGCTGCGGTGGCCACGCTGCGGCAGCACGTACCCGAGGTGCAGGAGGTAGTTCTCTGGGGCGGCTGCGATGCTGCATCGGGTTGTATGATTCACGCCTGGCATGTGGAGGGCGTGGGAAGCATGGTGCTGGGTAACCCCTGGGTCACCACGGCGGAGACGCAATCAGCCGTGTTGCGCCGGCATTATATCGGCCGTCTGCTGGAAGGCTCATTCTGGCGCAAGTTGCTGCAGGGCCGCTATGACCTGCGTGCCTATCTGCGCTCGGGTGTTGAGAAGGTACGCGCCCGATTACGCAGGCATTCGAATAGTTCAGGCAGCGGCGGGAGCGCAGAGGATGCCGATGCGAACCCCGACTGGATAGCCCGCATGCGCGAGGGCCTGCGTCGCTTCAAGGGGCCGGTGCTGTTTCTCATGAGTGGCCAGAGTATTGTCAGCCGTGAGTTCGATGACATGCTCAATCGGGACAGGACCTGGCAGAAGCTTTACAGCCGGCCAGCGTATAAGCGGATTGATCTTCCGGATGCGGATCAAACCTTCTCCGGCGGAAATTCCCGTGAGTTGGTGAATGCGGCGCTGAAAGAGTGGGTGGAATCGCTCCACCGGGACAGAAGCTAGGGTCGGGTTGCGCGTCGATTCAAACCAACGCCTTTAATAGCCTGTTTCAGCCGGTGGCTGGCAAGTGCGTAGAGTCCGCGCGGAATGCGCGGATTGTAGGCCGCGATGCCGCTGAGCTTCCTGCGCTGTGACATCCAGTCCCGCTTGTAGGCATCGTCCCCGGAGAGATAATCGATACGCTGCACCTCATCAGTATCGATAACGTGGGCCATCATATGGGCACTGAGCACCGTGCCAGGCGAGAGATGGGCGAAATCGGGGCGATAGGCGAGCTTGAAAATATAGGCCACACCGCCCGCAACCAGCCAGAGTTGGGAGGCCACGGCGTGGCCATCGTAGAACGCGATTCCCAGCCTCAGCCATCCCCTTCGCGCAGCCAGGCGCGCCAGTTCCGGCATGAATTGCGGGTAGGGTTCCTCGCGTTTCCAACTGCTGTTGTATATGTGTGTGAATTGCCTGATCGCGCTCTCGAGTTCGCTACCACCGTGCACGATGACAAGCTCGCCACGGGATTCGGCGAGGAATTTGCGTGTGCGGCGCCTGACGGTGTTGCGCGTCTTCGAGGTGCGTGAATTCAGATAGTTTTGCCAGCCACCTGTTTCAAGTGTGTGGCTCCAGTTGGCAAAGCAGAAATAGGTGTGCGTGCCGCGCCAGCCGCTTTGAGCAAGGGCCCGTTGTAGCGTCGAAAAGAGCGGCGCTCCGGGGTCCATTGGGTCTAGCAGGATGCGGTACACGCCAGCCATGCCCA
Source organism: uncultured Halieaceae bacterium (assembly GCA_963976655.1). Taxonomy (GTDB): domain Bacteria; phylum Pseudomonadota; class Gammaproteobacteria; order Pseudomonadales; family Halieaceae; genus Marimicrobium. The sequence continues at coordinate 33,079 of CAXBLB010000004.1, read as the reverse complement.
GTGCGTGGAACAGGGCGGCGAAGAGCTGCTCGGAGTGCTCGGTGTTGCTCACCGGCGAATACACTGTGCTATAGAAATTAGCCAGAGCCCGCGCAGTCTGGCCGCCCTCTGTCAACAGGAGCGGCAGTGCGGCTATCTCAGTATTGGAGATTCGCGCGACCCAGATAACAGCGGTGTCCCCGGGCTCGAGCGCATTCCGAGCCAGGTTTTCCAGCCAGTCGAGGCCAAACTGCGGGTGCTCCGCTTCGAAGGCCCCGAAGACGCTGGCGAGCGCTGCGTCGGGCTGATCCAGCAACAGCTCAAAACGGGTAACGACGATGTTTTCAGGCTGTCTGGTCAACTATTGACTACCGGCACGGAATTCCGGCATCACTATCGGGTAATCGGAAACCAATGACAATAGCCTCGCCCGGAGTGCTACCTGGGTCACAAATCCGCCTTGAGTAGTAAAGCACGCAGGGTTAGCATAAGCCGCAGTATTAATAACGGTTTTTCACGCTTTTCACACATCCGTCATCGCGGAGCCAAACAGGGGCGACAGGGGCTTTATGGACACTCAGTCTGAAGTGGTTTCAATTCTGCAATCCACGCTGGGGTTGCCAGACGGTGCGATTGTCGCTCACCCTGCAACACCCGTGTTGGGCGCCATTCCCGAGATGGATTCCATGTCTGTAGTGAGCATTCTCACCACGCTGGAAGAACAGTACGGCATCATGGTCGATGACGATGAAATCGATGCCGACGTGTTTGCGACGGTGGGTAGTCTCACCGCCTTTCTGGAGTCGAAACTCGGCTAATCGATGACAATTCGGGAGTGCAGTATAACCGCCGGCTTTCTTGAATGTCCCGAGAGGCCGCTGTTCCATCTATTGCTGCGCCCGACTAATCAACCCGCGCTCGGTTCGGTGCTTTACCTGCACCCCTTCGCCGAAGAAATGCACAAGTCCCGACGCAACGTGGCCGCTATGGCGCGCCTACTCGCTACCTCGGGTTTCAACGTGATGCTGCCCGATCTCAGCGGTTGCGGCGATGGTCCGGGAGAGTTCAGGGACGCTGACTGGGAAACCTGGCGGGCCGATGCAGCCGTCGCGCTGGCGGCTCTGCGTGCGATCGATTCAGTGCCCGTCACTCTCTGGGGTTTGCGCCTTGGCGCGCTGCTGGCATGCGAATTATCGCAAAGTGAGAACGACCTGCAGCGCTTGCTGCTCTGGCAGCCGGTGCTGAATGGCGAGCAGCAGATAGATCAGTTCCTGCGTCTGCGCTCGGCGGCGGCGGCGGTAGATAGCAGTGCCGGCTTTGACCGCAAGACCCTTTGGGGAGAACTGCGTGCCGGTCGTTCACTGGAAATTGCCGGTTATGAACTGTCTTCAGCGCTGGCGCTGCAGATGTCCAGGCTGCGTCTGCACGATCTCATGCCATCCTGCGCGGTACGCTGGCTCGAGGTCTCGCCGACCGCCCAGTTCACATTGCCCAGTGTTAACGTGCAGGCGCACTGGCGCGATCAGGGTGTGGAGGTTGCTCAAACCGCCGTTACAGGTGAGCCGTTCTGGCGCAATCACGATGCCCCGATCAACACCGATCTGCAGCGCACCAGTGTGGAACTGCTGACATGAGCGCGCAGCAATGGCGAGAACGCGGACTCGTGTTCCTCTGTGGCGATAACCGCCTGGTAGGCGTAGTTGCTGAACCGGAGCGTCACCAGAGTGTGGGAGTGGTCATTCTTGTGGGCGGCCCGCAGTATCGTGTGGGCAGCCATCGCCAGTTCACGCTGTTGGCGAGAGACCTGGCTGCTGCGGGTATTCCCTCATTGCGCTTCGACTACACCGGTATGGGCGATAGTGAGGGAGAGCAACGCGACTTCAACGCGACCAATGAGGATCTGGGCGCCGCTATTGCTGCATTCAGTGCCACGGTGCCCGGGTTGCAGCGAATTGTGCTGTGGGGATTGTGTGACGCGGCGTCCTCGGCCATGTTGTTCGCGCACCAGCATCCGCAGGTGCGCGGTCTGGTATTGCTCAATCCCTGGGTGCATGGTGTTGAACACTCTCCCAATGTAACGCTGTCTCACTATTATCGACCGCTCATCAGCGCGAGTGAGAACTGGGGCAGGCTATTCTCCGGCAAGATTGACCTGCTGCCGGCATTCAGAGAATTTTTCGGCAGTTCCATGCGCTGGGTGGCTGGCCGCTTTGGGCTGTCGCACGGCCTGCCGTCAAGGCACTCCTTCGTACGGGAGATGCTGGAGGGCTTCCAGCAGTTTGCCCATCCGAGTCTGGTGATTCTCAGTGAGGACGACCTCACCGCCAGGGAGTTTGCTGCGCTGGTTGCCGGCGATACAGCCTGGGAGAAGGCAATGCACGCGCCGCAGGTAGCCACACACTCTTTCGCGGGGGCCGACCATACTTTTTCCCGCAGGGTCTGGGCCGACGAACTTAACCGACTGACGATCGACTGGATCCACCGGGAAATGGTGAACTAGCAGCGCTGCCGCTTGGTCTGGTGTCCTTCGGCTCTATACCCCACCGCTCCCGCTTCGCCGGGTTGTGCAGGCCAAACTGTCGGCCGTCGGCAAATCCCCCCATGCTGCCCAGCACTTTCTCATGCAGGTAGGTGTTGTTATTCAGTGTCCGGGCCGGACAGCCGGTTCATGTGCTTGTAGCTGTCTCAGGGGTTGTAGTCCGGCCGGTCAACCAGAGTTCCAGCACCGTGAGAATCCACACCAGTTCACCGTAGTAGGCGGCATGTTCACTCTGGTGCATCTCGATAGCCCGGTCGAGGAACTGCGGTTGAATGAAACCGCGTTGCTTGAGTTTCAGCAGATTGTCGTAAGCGAGTTCGCGCAGCGGGTTGTAGGTTCGCATCCACACGCCGAACGGCAGGCCAAAGCCCTTCTTGCTCTTGTCGATGGTTGCTGAAGGCAGCCATCCGCGCAGTGATTCCTTGTAGAAATGGCGCAGATCGCCCTGTCGGATTTTCCACTGAGCCGGCACCGAGCAGGCAAATTCAACCAGGGCATCGTCAAGCATGGGATAGACGACATCCACCCCGGCGAAAGCGCACATCTGACTGACCTTGCGCAGATCATTGTCCGCCAGCGTAATCTGCCAGTCGAGATACAACATCCGGTGAAGGTCACCTGCGTGATCCGGCAACTGGTAGATCGCGCGCAGGAGTTCCAGCGGGAGACCGGTGTTTGTCGCAGAGAGAAACTCGGCCGTGAAAATATCCTCCGCCGCGTGTCGATGCAGAAAGTTGTAACTCTGAAGCCTGTCGGGCAGGGGGGTATTTGCCTGCTCAATATAGCTTCTGGCTTTGCCCACCAGTGGCAGGCTTGCGGGAAGCAGGCGCGTCAGCGGTTCAACCAGGCCACGGCGCAGAAATCCGGGAATTCGGGCGTAGTGCGCGAACACCTCCTGCCTCTGGTAGCGCTCGTTGCCGCCAAAAATCTCGTCGCCACCGTCCCCGGCCAGCAGCGTGTCCACTCCGTGTTCGGCGGCCATCTTTGCGCAAAAGTACGCCGGGAGCGCGGAAGAGTTACCGAAAGGTTCATCGTACTGACAAGCAACCAGGGGTAGGGCGTCCACCACATCTTCGGGTGTGACGTAGTATTCATTCAGGCGCACACCAAAGTGCTTTGCGGTAATTCGCGCAAAGGCCATCTCATCATAGCCCTCGGCGGCAAAACCGATGGAATAGGCCTCGGCACCTTGCTCGCCAAGCTCGGACATAAGGCCCGTGACGGTGGAACTGTCCAGCCCGCCACTCAGGAAGGCGCCAATGCGTCCGCCGTTGACCCGGCTTCGATCCACGGCAGCGCTGAGTGCCTCCTTGAGCTGCCGGCCCATGTCGACGAAGGTGACGCCGGAGGTGGATTCGCGGAATCGGGGCAGCCAGTAGTTGACACGCCGACACAGCCCGTTGGAGAACTCGACGTAGTGCGCCGCAGGTAGTTTGTCGAGGGCGGCATAAACGGTGCCGGGACCCGGTACCATGTGGAAATAGAGGTAGTTGTAGAGACCCTGCTCCTCCAGTTTGCCCTCGGCGCCCGCCGAATCCAGGGCCATTCCGGCTTCGCTGCCAAAGGCGAAGGTGTCATCCTCCAAGCGGTAGTAGAAACTGTACTGTCCGAATCTGTCTACTGCGGCTAGCGCTCGCTGCGACTGGGTATCGATGATGCAGAATGAAAATGCGCCGCCTATCCTCGAAAAAAGGTCCTTGTCGTGTTCGGTATAGGCTTTTGCCAGTGCCGCGGCGGGTCCCTGCGAGTGAGCCAGTGCCTCCAGGGCAGCCTCGCTGAACGTGGGCCGGCCCGCAACGGCGACCGCGCCGCCGTCTGGCAGGCAGCAGGTTCCGCCGGTTGCGACGGTATCAAAACCATCGCCGCATTCCGCGCTGACCGGCAGGGTGGTGCAGAGGAGGCCCGGACCCTGCCCGGTGGCATCGGTGCGCTCTGTCTGGGTACGCGGCGAGTACATACCGGCCAGGGCGTGCCTTCGCATCGGCATTGCCGCCTTACTGTTGCGTACCATGTCCTTTAACATGCGCGTTATTCCGTTGGATTCATGCCAGATCCAGCATGCTACCACGCCACTCACAGCGGCGTAAGTTGGGTTCCTTGAAATGTCGAGTAGTGCCCGTTTAGTAATTGATACCATTCCTCATGCGCGGTACTGGCTGTTACCCTTGGGCTCGAATTCGTTGTGAACACTCAGCCATGTCCATGCGACGATGTGTACCATGCCCCATGCGTCCGCCTGCTTTTATTGTTCTGTCGCTTGTACTCGGTAGCGGCGCTGCAATAGCGCCGGTTTCATCGGTGTACGGGGTCGACTCCGCAGTGCTGCTGGCCAGCAACAGTAGTTGGGAAAAGTTCAAGCGCATCCGTCAGGGAGAAGCCACCGTCGAAGCGACGGCTCCTGGCGAAACCCCGGCCGCCAATGAACCTGCCCCCACCGCGCCACGGCAAGCACCCGCTACACCGGTGCCTGGGCCACCGCCGCAAGCAGCACCCTTGACGACGCAGCCGCGCTCGCCGGAGCCGCGCCCGACAGACATACAGGTATCTGCCGCAGCCACACCGACGGCACAGGGCGGCTGGTGGGAGTTCTATGCAGGCAGGCTTGATTCGGGCGGCAGCGGGAATCTCGATGCGCCGGCCGGTCGGGCTGGCTGGGCCTACGCAATCAGCAAGCCTTTGCCGCGAGCGGCGCGTATTGTCGTGAGCCTGCAGGATGCGGGCAATTCCCCGGATGCGGCGCCCGTGTTTGCCCCATCCAGCCTGGGTGATATTGAGCTGCGTCAGCAACTACCCCGGCTTCCGGCCGATAACGCTCAGCCGCTTGCCGGTGTCCGGATCGCAGCAGCGCTGGGCTATTTGCAGCAGCGTTACAGCCTGGATGTGTCTGAACGGGGCATCGTGCTCGCAGGGGAGGGGGCAGGGGGAGCGAGCGCCCTGATGCAAGCTCTGATTCTTCCCGAACCCTGGCGCGAAAGCGTGGCGTACGTCAGTGCTCGCGGTGGAACCGCCCTTCCTGGGCTGGGCGCGGGGACGGACTCCGGGCGGAACCCGGAGGGCAACAGCATCGACGTCAGCGAGCGATTTGCCAGCGATCCGTTGGCGCGTGCGATCCATTATCGGCTGCATTTCAGCAGCGACCCGTCCCCGCGTTCGGGGACTCCCGCCAACGCCGGTCTGCGCTGGGTGAACCTGCTGGAGCGTCACGCCATTGGCGGCGCGTTCAGTTGGGTCAAGGCCGGCAAAGGTCTGTACGAACGCGGCGTGCGCATACCCGACCTGTCGCGCTTTGAAGCCCCCGGGCAGGATGTCTCCCCCAATCGGCCGCACCCGGCAATCACGCGCTCCACCGGCAATTTCCCCCTGACAGCCATGGACAGGCTCGATACGCAGCGCTTTCCCCGCGGGCACTACAATATGGGGGTTAGCTGGAATCTCGCCGGCATTGTCGATACACAGCACGAGTTGGTCTTTCCGCTGAAATACCAGCGCCGCACAAATCTGGGAGGTGGCGTGCCGGATCAGCCAGCGCGCATAACCGTGAGTGTTACGCCGCGCCGGGCGCGCAGTTTTCAGCTGGAGAATGGAGACACCCTGCAATGGAGCTGGGACGCGGGCGCCTTGTCTGGCAGCGTGGTGGTAGAGGGCGACAGCGTGACCATTGATGGCATACCTCTGGTATCCGGCGAAGGCTACAAGCTGTTGCGGCTCCAGCGCTGACTCCCGGATACTTCGCCTGGCGCAATCGCTACGCACAGCGCTTTGTCATGCGTGAAATCGGTACCTGCGGTGAAGCTACTTACGGTCAATCATCAGGAGTTTTCCTTGAAGCGCTCCGGGTTGATATTCTGGCGCTTCAGCAGCTTGTAGAAATCCGTACGGTTGCGCTGGGCGAGTACGGCGGCTTCAGCCACAGAGCCGTTTGTCAGCCTGAGTACCTTCACCAGGTAGTCATGTTCAAATTGTTGTCTCGCCTGTGTCAGTGAGGGCAGGTACTGGTCCTGCACTGTCAGAGCCTCGCGGACCAGCGATTCGGGGATGACGGGCGTTGTGGACAGCGCCGCCGTGCGTTGCACCACGTTTTCCAGTTGCCGCACATTGCCGGGCCAGGGAGCGTTGATGATCACCTCCATGGCGGCCGGGGCAAAGCTGGTCACGTTGCCCATCTGGTGTGCGCCGGTGCGGCGTAAAAAATAGTTTGCCAGCAGGGGAACGTCTTCCACCCGCTCGGCCAGGGAGGGAAGGTGCAGGTTGACGACGTTGAGTCGGTAGAACAGGTCCTCGCGGAACAATCCTTCGCGCATGTCGCGCTCCAGATCGCGGTTGGTCGCGGCAATGATTCGCAGGTCGATGGCAATACTTTCAGTACTGCCGATAGGGCGGATGCGCCGCTCCTGCAGCGCCCTCAGCAGCTTTACCTGCAATGGTGTGGGGATGTCGCCTATTTCATCGAGAAACAGCGTGCCGCCGCTGGCGGCCCGGAACAGCCCGCCATGTTCACTGATAGCGCCAGTGAAGGCGCCTTTCACATGGCCGAACAGTTCGGATTCCAGCAGCTGTTCCGGAAGTGCCCCGCAGTTGATTGCAACCATCGGGCCGTTGCGCAATTCGTCTGCCTCGTGCAGCGCGCGCGCCAGCAATTCCTTGCCGGTACCGCTACCGCCGGTGATCAGCACGCTGACATCGGAGCTGGCTACCTGTTTGACCTGATTGAGAATTCGCTCCATAAGTGGGCTGCGGGTAATGATGCCTTCGCGCCAGTCTTCGAATATCTCACTCTGTGTGCCGCCGGATTGCTGGAGTGCGGCGCGAATCGTGGACAGCATCTGGTCTTTGTCGACCGGTTTGGTGAGAAACTCGAACACACCTTTCTGTGTAGCCGCCACCGCCTCAGGTATCGTGCCCTGGGCGGACATGATGATGACGGGCAGCCCGGGGTGAAAATGGCGGATCTGCTCGAAGAGTTCCAGGCCGCTGGCGCCCTCCATGCGCAAATCCGTGATTACCAGATCGACCGGTTTATTGCGCAGGGCGAGCAGCGCCTCTTCGGCGGATATCACAGTATCCACCGTGAAGCCCTCTGCTTCCATACGGATGGAAAGCAGCCGCAACAGGCTTGCATCGTCGTCTACCAGTAGTAATCGATGCTGCACGTTTACTGCTCCCTGCGTGTACTGATAACTGTTTCAAGCTCGGTGAGCGCCTGGATCTTCTGTTCCAGCAGCGTGGTTTCTGCCTGTGCGGCTTGCAGCTGTTCCTGGAGGAGGGTCTGTTCCTCCGCCAGTTGCTGGTATTTTAGATACCAGTTGATTCGCGCCTGATTGTATTTCAACAGCGTGTCGACGATCTGTAACTGCTCGGGCGTAAGCGATTCATCCACGGCAAGTATCTGCAGTGTGTCGCGCGCCTGAGTCCAGGCGCCGTAGGTTTGCAGCTGTTGATTCAGAAGAGCATAGCTAAACAGTTGATCCACATCCTGTGGACGGCTGACGCCTACCAGTTGCTCCACGGCTTCCTCCGGAGTCATCGCCGAAATCTGCTCGCCAAGCTGTAGCCAGCGTAGCGCCTCAGGGTAGACGGGGATCAGGGCGTCGCCCTGCTCCACTTGCGCCGGCGTGGTCGACATACAGCCGCCCAGTGTGGCGAGGATAACCAGAATCAGTGCGTAGGGCATAACAAGCGGAAGTTGACGGGTAATTTCGGGTGCTGTGCCATGGCGAGGCTGCCGCCCTGTGCCTCGATACAGTCGCGCGCCACGCTCAAGCCAAGCCCTGAGCCCTTGATCGGGCCGTTGCGCTTGGCGATACTTTGGAAAAAGGGTTCGAATACCCGTTCGGCATCCTCACCGGGAATTGGTTCACCCGAGTTGGCAACGTCAATCAACAGGGAGTCGCCCTGCGCCCGCCAGACAATATCGATACAGCCACGCTCCGGCGTGTAGTTGATGGCGTTGGAGAGCAGGTTGTCCAACGAGGTTTTCAGCCGGGATCGATCCGCCACCCAGTACCGGGCAGTGCCTTTGACCGATACTTGCAGGGCCTTTTTGTCGATACTCAAACGATACTGCGCCAATAAATCCCGCCAGAGCAGGTTGAGATCCACTTCTTCGAAGTGCAGTTCCTGTGTGGGCAGGCGGTTGTAGTCGATCAGATTCTCGATAAGACGCTGCAGTTCGATACCGTTTTCCCGCACGATCTGTACGATCTCCAGTTGCTGCTGCGAGAGATGCCCCGTGACCTGATCGGCCAGCAGTTCCGCGCCTTCGCGCAGGCTCGCAAGGGGTGTCTTCAGTTCGTGCGAAATGTGGCGCATGAACTGCTCTTTTTCCTGCTCGGATGCATGCAGGCTGCGTCGCAGCCACTCAAGTTCACTGCCCAGGGCCTGTAGTTCCACGGGACCGGAAATTTCGATCGGGTGGCTGAGCCCGGCGGTGGCCAGTTGGTGGATTTCCTGCGTGAGATCGCGCACCGGCTTGTTGATCCAGTAGGCGAGAAACATGAACAGCGCGAGTGTGGCCGCTGCCAGCAGTGATAGTTGCAGATGGAGATTTTCGATGAGTGACCGGGCCTCCATTGCGTTGCCCTTGAGGAGCTGATCGACCGAAGCGTCCAGCCAGGTTTTCACCGCCCTGCTCTGATCGTTTATCACTGAGAACGCGTGGTCAAGGCGCTCGCGCTTGGTGTTGATGGTATCTGCCTCGCCACCACTCAGGGCCGCGGCGGGAGAGGGCAGCGTCAACCGTTCGAGTGAGTTGCCAAGCCCGGTGATATCCGGGCTTGGGGATGCCACCAGCGCCTGCAATGCAGTGAGCTTGCGGGCCAGGTTGTCCCGCTCCCGTTGAAACAAACCGGCGAGTTCATAATCCGAGAGCGCCAGATACTGTCGTGCGCGGCGTTCAAGTTCCAGTACGTCGCGCTGGATCTCCTGGCCGAGGCGGCTGGCTTCCACTACGGTTTGCGTGACCTGGCCATTTTTCGCGGACAGTTCCCCCAGGGTTTCCACGGTGAAGAGAATGGCGAGACACAGGGGCGCGAGCGCGACAAAAAAACTGAAGATAACCAGCTGCTGGAGCGACCTGGGCTGCCAGAGTGTCATGTGATGTGTTACCGGAGTACGAGCGTGGGCAGATTGTAGCGTGGGAACTCGCAGGCGCAAGCAAAGACAATCAATGGCGAGCGCAGCGCTTTTCATGACGTGCTTCGGAGCGAACCGATGGATGTCCACTAATACGTTGATTACTAAAGAGTATTGCCATAATACAGATGGCTCGGGGCGCATGCGGCAGGCGCGGCTGAGCTAACACCGGTCGACGTGCTCGGCATTCACTCTGCCAGTAGCCGCTGCACCTCCTGCCACAGTTGCCCCGGCGGAATCTGAGTGCCGCAGATGCCCGCCGCTGTGCCCGCCGCGGCGTCCCTGGGGGAGTCACCGAGCATGACACTGCGCGTCAGGTCGGGCTGCCATCGGGCGATCAGGCTGTCCAGCATGCCGCTGGCGGGTTTGCGACAGAGACAGGGTACAGCGAGCTCGACGACCTGGCCCTGGGGATGATGTGGACAGTAGCGCACGTCGTCGAAATGGGCGCCCAGTTGGCGCAATTCTCCCTGCATCCATGCGTGGAGTTTCTCCACGTCTTCCGCCTGGTAGAAGCCCCGCGCGATGCCCGCCTGGTTGGTAACGATAAACACCAGGTAGCCCGCGTCATTCAATCGGCGTATCGCTTCCCTCGCACCGTCAATCCAGCGGAAATCCTCGATGCGATATGTGTATCCCGGATCGTGATTGAGTGTGCCATCGCGATCAAGGAATGCGGCCGGCTTGCTCAGCGCCGTCGTCAGCTCGGCACGGGCGCGCTGCAGATCGCCGGGGGTTCCGATATCAATGAAGAAACCGCGGTACGTTCGACCCACCAGACGGCCCGCCGCCGCGAGGCGGGGAAAGACCATCTGTTCAAGTGAACTGGGAGTCTCGGTAATCCACTCGAGCACTTCCGATCGGAGCCAGTAGACGCCACTGTTGATAAGGCCGGATGCCGCTCGCATTGGCTTTTCCCGGAATCCCGTGATGCGCGAAGCGGAAAGTTCCACGAAGTCGTGGCGATCCGTGTTTTCCACCGGAAGCAGTGCCACGCGGCCCAGCCAGTCTTCGGTTTCGCCGGGGTGTGTGCAATGGCTGAGGTCGAGATAGTTAAAATCGAAAACGGAATCCCCGTTGAGCAGCAGAAACTCGTCCTCGAGGTGATCGGCGGCGAATTTGAGTGCCCCAGCGGTGCCCAGCGGCTCGGGTTCCGTCAGCACTCGAATGTCCGCGTCAATTTCCCTGGCGAATGCGGAGCCCGTAGCGTAGCGTTCCCGCACCACCTCGGCGTGATAGCCTGCCAGCAGCAGGAACTGGTTGAAACCGAAGCGTCGCAGATTCCACATCAGGTGTTCAACAAATGGGCGCCCGCAGACTTCCAGCAGGGGCTTGGGCGTGGCGGCTACCGCATCACCCAGCCGGGTGCCGCGGCCGCCGATGAGAATGGCGGCTTGCATCACAAAATTCATGAAAAATTCTTTCCGGCCCGCGATGTGGCGCTTTATCTGGTCTGGGTTGCGCTGTAGTATCCTCAGTCAATATAAACGCGCCCCCGGGGGCGGGCAAGGCGTGGCCCGGTTGTGGCGCCAGAATTCTCGCTGCCAATATCAATAAAACCAGCCAGGACGCCATCGAAACCATGAAGAAACTGCTGTACCTGGTGCATCGTCTGCCGTATCCGCCTAACAAGGGCGACAAGATTTCCTCTAACAACATGCTCAATTATTTCTCTGCCAACTGGCGCATTCATCTGGGCACATTCGTTGATGATCCGGACGATTGGCAGCATGTAGAGCATGTGCGCGCGAAATGTGAAGAAAGCTGTATCGTCAGCCTGCCACGGATCCAGCGTATCACAGGCAGCATCCGGGGGCTGGCCACGAATGCCTCGCTGAGCCTGAGCTACTATGCAAGCGGCAAGTTGCAGCGCTGGGTGCGCGACAACGTGGCGCGCGAACGTCCCGATGCAGTATTGATCTACAGTGGCGTCATGGGGCGATTTGTGCGTGGCGTACTACCTGAGGATGTGCCGGTGGTTTTCGATGCAGAAGATGTAGACAGCGAGAAGTGGCGAAGCTACTCGGCTGCAAAACCCTGGCCGCTGTCCTGGCTATACCGTCGGGAGGCCGACCGCCTGCTCAGCTATGAGCGCGACATGGCAGCGCATACCGACGTCAGCATTTTCGTGTCCCCCGAAGAGGCCGCGCTGTTCAAGAAGCTCGCACCTGAAAGCGCGGATAAAACGCACTTTCGCACGCAGGGAGTGGACAGCGCCTTTTTCGATCCCTCGCTTGTATACCAAAACCCCTATGCAGCGAATCAGAAGGTGCTGGTGTTCACGGGGGCGATGGATTACTGGCCGAATATCGAAGCAGTGACCTGGTTCTGTGACAACGTGCTGGCGAGTGTGCGTGCACAGGTGCCAGATTTTCTGTTCTGTATTGTGGGCATGAAGCCCACCGACGAGGTGTTGAAACTGGGCAGGCTACCGGGCGTGCGGGTCACCGGTGGGGTGCCCGATGTGCGCCCCTATCTCGCGTACGCGCACGCGGCCTGTCTGCCCCTGCAACTGGCCCGTGGTATTCAAAACAAGGCGCTTGAGGCCATGGCCATGGAATTACCGGTACTCGCCACGACGGACGCGCTGTTGGGCATAATTGAGTATCCCGATGCGTTGTCAATCGTTGCCAATGATCCACAAGCGATGGCCAGGGAGGCTGTGCAGCTCCTGTCCGGTGACCGCCAGCGAAACACCGCGGGCCGGGTCTGCATGATGGAGCACTACAACTGGGATACCAACCTGAGGCGTATGGAACGCTTTCTTCTGCCCGATGCGGAGATTACGCAGTGAAGGTACTGCATGTGCTAGATCATTCGATTCCACTGCAAAGTGGTTATACCTTTCGCAGCCGCGCCATCATCAGGCAGCAGCGGGATTTCGGCTGGGAGACGGTGCAGCTGACCGGCCCCAAGCATAATCAGGGGCGCAAACAACCCGCTGTAGAGGAAGTAGACGGTCTGCAGTTTTACCGCTGTACGGAGGCTCCCGGTGTCTCTGACAGCTTCCCCGTACTCGGCCAACTGGCCGTAATCAACACGCTCGCGCGGCGCCTGCTGGAGGTTGCACGTGTGGAAAAGCCCGATGTGATCCATGCACATTCCCCAGCTCTCAACGGCGTGGCGGCACTGCGGGTTGGCAAGTCGCTGGGAATTCCCGTGGTTTACGAGGTGCGAGGATTCTGGGAAGACGCCGCGGTCAGTCATGGCACCAGCAGCGAGGGCGGATTGCGCTACCGGCTGACGCGCGCCATGGAAACCTGGGTGCTGAAGCGGGCGGATGCGGTGACCTGCATCTGTGAAGGCATTCACACCGATCTGCTCAAACGCGGTATAGCAGGCGCAAAAATCGCGATTGTGCCGAATGCCGTGGATGCCAGCCGCTTTCAGCCTGTGGGAGCGCGCGACCGTGACATCGAAAACAAGTATGGCCTGCAGGGCCACAAAGTGCTCGCCTTTATCGGTTCGTTCTACGCCTATGAAGGCCTCGATCTGCTGGTCGATGCCATGCCATTGCTGCTTGCCCAACGCGCGGACATCAAGCTGCTTCTGGTGGGAGGCGGACAGACAGAGAAGGCGTTGCGGGCACGTGCAGAGCAGCTCGGAGTCAGCGACAGCGTGGTCATGACAGGCCGTGTACCGCACGATCAGGTGGAAGGCTACTATTCGGTCACGGATATTCTGGTGTACCCGCGTAAATCGATGCGCCTGACAGACCTTGTAACGCCGCTCAAGCCGCTCGAGGCAATGGCCCAGAAAAGCATGTTCGTGGCCTCTGATGTAGGCGGTCACCGGGAACTGATACGCGATGGAATTACCGGCACGCTGTTTCGCGCGGATGATATCGATGATCTGGTGCGCTGCCTGCTGGAGCTGCTCGACAGCGAAGAGAAATGGCCCGCAATGCGGGACGCCGGCCGTGCGTTCGTGGAACGCGAACGCACATGGAACAATAGCATGACAAATCTCCGGCCGGTGTATCAACGCCTCGCCCCGGGAGCCTGGTGATTACGCGCCGGCCGGTTCCGGCTATCCAGCTCAAGCGCAACGCGGCAGCCATGCAAGGGGCGCTCTGCTCGCTGGAGCAGGAAGGGTATGTGGTACCGTTTCAGGTTGAATCCCATGGAGCTTCCGCATGGATCGTCCCGACCTGCAATACGTAGTTAGCGAACTTGCGGCATCGCTGGCCGTCAAACAGCGAATTCTGCACGACACGGCGCTGCTGGAGCTGCTTACATCGATGGGCCACCTGCTGATCGACTGTTACCTTGCGGGAAATAAATTGCTGATAGCAGGCAATGGTGGCAGCGCGGCGAATGCGCAACATATTGCCGCGGAGTTTGTGGGCCGTTTCAATTTTGATCGTCCCGGATTGCCGGCACTGGCCTTGTCCACCGATACATCGATTCTTACCGCCGTGGGCAATGATTACGGTTTTGATCAGTTGTTTCGCCGGCAGGTTGAGGCGAACGGCGCACAGGGAGATATCTTTCTGGGTATTTCCACCTCCGGAAACAGCGCCAATGTACTGGAGGCGTTGCGTGCCTGCAAAGCGAAAGGGGTTGTCAGTTTCGGTTTGACCGGTGCCAGTGGCGGCAGGATGCGCGAGCTTTGTGATTACTGTGTGTGTGTGCCGAGCGATCAGACACCGCGAATTCAGGAGGCGCACAGTGTAGTCGGCCATATCTGGTGTGCGATGGTCGAGCTGGCCCTGTTTGATGATCCGCGCGGCGCTACTGCCTGACGCGCGCGATAAAAGCAGCACTATGCGGGCGCACTGTGTTCCATGTTCGCGGGTATGCTCCTGTTCTCAAGTTCAGCCAAGGCTGCCTGTTGCCTGGCTTTCAGCAGGTCTTCAAGTTCCTTTAGCTTGAGCAGGGATTCTTCCGTCCGCTGCCGCAACGCGCTGTAGGCGGTTTCCATGTCCGCCTCATTCTTCTGGCAGGCGCGGTTGATCTCTTCTTCCCTGCGATTCAGCGCTGCCTGTTCGCTGGCCACCGATGCCCGCACAGCCTGCTGCTTCTCGAAAAGAGCGGTGGTGTGTTGCTCAAGCGTGGCCAGAATCTGTTCGCGCTCTGACTGCAAAGCCTTGGCGGCTTCCTCGGTTGCAGCGCGAATCTCGGCATCGCGGCTTTCGAGCTGTTCAATCGTCCTGGTGGAATCTGTTTGCAGTGTCGAAAGTTCACCCTGAAGCGCCTCGATGGTTGCATCCGCTTTGCGCCGCGTGTCATCTATCAGCGCCTGCAATCGGGCTATTTCCTTATCGGCCGCTTCACGCGTCTGTACAAGCCTGTTCTCGATCTCGTCCAGGTGCTGCTGCGCGGTGCGTTGCTCCGTCGATATATCTGCTGTGATCTGTTCAATCGCGCATTCCGACTCAGCGCGGTGCGTGCGCTCTTCTTCCGCGATACGCTCCAGTTCTGCGGCGCTGGCGGCGCGCACGGCCTGCTCTTCCGCCTGCAGCATTTCAATCTGGCCCTCCGTGGTCTCTTCCAGGCGTCGCCTGGACTGCTGCAGTTGTGCAACGTCGCTGGCAGCCTGGTCGGCCAGCTCCGACTGGCGCCGGCGGAGCTTTGAGATTTCCCGCACGGAATCTTCCCGTGTTTGCGCGGCCTGCGCTTCCAGTCGGGCAAGTTCTTTACCTGTGCTGGTGAGAATCAGTTGTGCGCGCGTGGTTCTGTAGGCCCTGTCGTCGGTGTGTGCATCAGGCGTCGCGCGCCCGTTCGTTTTCTCAGCCGGGGTGTACGTTTCCCCGGGTGGAGTAACTGCGGGCACTTCCGGGCTGTTGAAGACCGCCGAACCCAGTGGCTGAGCGGTTGTATCGTCCTGGATTTCCACAGTTATCTTGCGTGCCAGGCGGGCGCTGCTGACTGGCCAGAGTCGATCACTGCCGTGGTCTGCTTCAGTTTCCGCAGCGTGTTCGCGGACAATGCGCGGCGGTTTACCGGGTTCGAGTTTCAGCAGGGCGACTCCGCCGCTGCGTCGGCCAAGGCGCAGCGATGATGCAACGAGCGTTGCTTCGCCGCCGAGTTCCGTTATCTCGCGGAAATAGCCGGCTGCGGTTTTCCGGTCGAGATCACAACGCAGATAAATGGTTTCACCGCAAAACAGTTCATCGACAACTGTTTCGTTGTCGATGCAGAACAGATTTGCCAGGTTGCGTCTGACCTGGCACGGCGAGTGGCCAGGCAGCGCCGCTCCGTTGAAGGTAAGGTCGTACGTCTTCATGCGTACCTCGGTCCCTGTCTGCTTCCAAGTGGTCGGCGGGCGCAAAAAAGACGCGAGCGGTGACGGGTGTCAGGCGTGCAGGCCGCAGTCCTCCGATGTCTGAAAGACTAGCAGCGGGGCATGATATACCCAAAAAGAATTTAAAAAAAAGTCAGGTATTCTTCAGGGTTATAACATGCTATGCCAAACGCTTTTCAGTAGCGCCACAGCGTGTCATTCAGCCTGTTGTGGAGTTTGCGCAGTACGGCAAATGCCGTGGGTACCTCGATGAATGGCTGTTGCAGTTCAGTGGCGCACCACTGTGCGTGCCGGGTGGAGAAATCGGCAGACGCGAAATCCTGCGGATGCTGCTGGATAAAGCCACACAACCGACGCAGGCGTTCCTGATTCACACGATTGCGGGTGAGTGTGGTGTAGCGAAAATCAGTCGCTTTGATGAACTCGGAGGGGTGCGTCAGAATGACGATGTTCTCCACGCCCGCCCTGCGCGCCTTCCACAGCAGGTGGCGCATTTCGGGCCACGAGCAACTGGTGATTTGCAGCGATTTAAGGTGTTTGCGGCCCACTATGTGCATGTCCTGATAGCTGAACACCGGCACTTCCATGACGCCGTGGATGCGGTGCCGTCCGGAGTGGTGGCGCAGGCCCGGTTCGCTCGGCTGGAATACGCCGAGTGCAACATTGGAACTCAGCGGAATATCCAGCGCGTGCATCACGCGATACACGTTCTCGTCTGTGCGCAGGCTGCCGGTGCGGATCGCCAGTGGTTTTCGCCCTACCCAACGCTGGAAAACCTCAATACAGAGCTGGAAAATGCGCTGCAGATCTTCAAAGCTGCGCCCGCAACAATCGTCGTTACGTGGAAAATTCCCCGGCAGTTCGCCGTTCACAAAATTGAGCCACACTGGGTGTACATGCAACTGGATGTCCTGGCCGGCTGCCTTGATTCTGTCTACCACCGCCGCCATCGGTGCATCGCCAAAATAGAAGTAGTTGGCGCACTCGACGAAAAAAGTCGCGCGGATACTGTGGCGCTCGAGGGTCTCCAGGATAAAGCCAAGGGCTTCCTCCCGGCCGTTCACCCGGCCATATACCATCGGGTCAGAGACGGGCATGCAGGTGTCGGGCGATTCGAAATGCCCGGCAATACTGAATTCAGTATCGATGGAAATGCAGATCTGGGTGGGTGTCTGTGGGGTGGGCATAGGTTCTGGTGGTCGCTTCCGGGTCGTGGCCGCCCGCTAGGTGGTAATGAGTATACGCCGCTTTCTGGCGTCTCAGGGGTCGTACAGGGTAAATCCGCGCGCCGCTGCGTTTTCCAATGCCGCAGTGACAGTCCCCGCCCTTGCGGCGAACATGGGGCAGCCGTGAAACCGCCATTCGAGTAATTCCTGCGGACCCATCAACTCGCGCAGTTTCCAGATATTGAAACGCCACTGTTGCTGGATGCCCCCGAGCTGCATGGCTATTTCCTCCCGCTGATCCACGACCACGGTCACCTCAACGGCAGGCAGTTCCAGCAGCGGCGCCGGCCAGCTCGCCGCCAGCAGACTTTCCACGTGGTGCACCTGCGTCATTACCTGGAAAGGTTTGCCGATCCCCAGAATCTGGGCATTCTGGCGCGCCATATAGTCAAAGGGCGTATTGCTGCCCATTCCGCTGGGTGAGTGCTCATGTCCCGCAATGAGCTCCGCGGCCTGTGGGCCGAGAGCAGCAACGCGATAAACGGGATGACGACTTTGCAACACACCGCGAGAGCGCCGGAACAGTTCCGTCAGCAGACCCATTTGCGACGGGGTGCGACGCAAATCGAAGCGCGGTTCGCGTTTGAGCTTCTCGCGCGCACCTGTGCCGTATTCGCCGAAGTTGAAGGCGGGCATCACGAGTGTACGTTCCGGCCCAACAAATTCGATGAGTGCTCGCAATAATTCGCCGGTATCCCCGTCGAAGCCGGGAGCGAGATTGTTCACCGAGCTGTGAACCATGAGAATGTTCCAGTCGCTGTCTAAACGCGCTGCGATTTCTGTAATGAGATCGTCGGTGGTGAAACTGCCATGAATCCAGCGCAGCGCTGGCGCTGCGCGTTTCCTGGTTTTCAGGTAGGCATTGCGGACTTTGAGGAAATAATCGCTAGGCAAAACCCGCAGGAGTTTCGATGAGACGCTCTCAATCAGACTCACGCGCGACCTTTCTCCGTATCAATATAATCGAGAATCGCGCGCACGCTGATCAGTTCGGCAAAATCGTCAACATCCATATACAGATCAAAGGCCTGCTCGATGGCTACCATGATATGAACGTGGCCGAGTGAATCCCACTCCTCTATATCGTCCATCTCGGTCGTGGCGGTGATACCGCCAGCGGGAATTTTAAGGGTGGCCGCGATGATCTCCTGCAGTTTCTCAAAATCACTCATGGGGTTCATGGTCCTTCAATGCTTATCGGTATGTCGCGTGCCGGACCATCGGCTCGATGGCCCAGCTCGAGTTTGTGATCGCCGTTTTCCAGCAGCTCAAAACCGGCGTCGTCCAGGAAATGCGCCACCGGCGCGTTTTTGCGCGTGGGAATATAGCGCGCAGTTAATACCTCGACGCCCTCGGCCCTCAGACAGTCAACGATTTTCGACAAAAAAGCCAGCTCGGCGGATCGGCCAATCACGCGGCAGGACATGAGAAACGTGTCGATATCCGCGCAGCCGGACTCGCTGCGCGTGACAATCGCCAAACCTACCACTCCGCTGTCACCGAAGTTGTCTGCCAGAGAGAAGTGGTATACCGAGGTACTGGGATCCTCGAGCATGCGCGCCATTTCCTGCTCTGTGTAACGCCGCGTGGTGAGGTTGAACTGGTTGGTTTTCTGGGTGAGCTGTGCGAGGCGCGGCAGATGCGATGCCGAGTCTACGCCCACTGTCATGTGCATGTTGAGTGACAGCAGGTAGTCGTCAAGGCTGCCGCCATCGGCGGTGACCTCTGCCAGTTTCGATTTACGCTCTTTCTCCCGTGCGTACATCGCCGTCTTTTCGAGATCTTCTGCGGTGAGTGAGCTGATCTCCAGGCGAGCCAGAGCATCCAGGCAAGCCGGGATTTCGTTGGCCCGCGATGGCACCTGCACGATCTCGACCTCCGGCAGGCTATGGCGCATGGCGGCGCATTCATGATCGCTGTCGTCAATGAAGATAAACGCGTCGAGCCCGAGGTTGAGTTCCTCTGCTATTGACCTCAGGTTGTCTGCTTTTGGCAACCAGTTAACCCGTTCCGCAGCGAAGTGTTCATGCCGCAGCAGCTGTTGCGGGTGATTGCGCATCACCTCTTCTACATCCTGCGGATTATTCTTGCTGCACAGCACCAGAAGAAAGCCGCGCTGTTGCAGGCCGAGCAGGCGTCTCTGAAAATCCCGGTAGGCGCGGCCGGGATAATCCTCACCCAGCGCGATACCGTCGATACCATCTTCCCCTATCACACCACCCCAGAGGGTATTGTCTGCATCCAGCGCGATCACCTTGGCCTTTCTCAGGTGCAGGCTGGCAGCAATGCTAGCGACTGCGTTGGACAGGCTGTAGCAACCCCCTGATGCAAATGGAAAACCTGATGAATACCAGAGTCTGCTATCAAAGAAATCCGGTCTTCCCACATCCAGCAATAGCTGTTCCATATCGAGCAGGGTCACACCGCTTAAGGTATCGCGAATCGACATGGCGAGAGCGGCTTTCACCTCCGACCACCAACGCGCTTCAGAACGCGCTGCCATGTCGTCATAGAGCCCCAGCGCAGGGGGGCTTTGGTCGGGTAGCAGCGACAGCACCAGCTGGCCCGGAACGGCTTGCCTGAAACGCCCCAGCAGGCCCGTCAGGGCGGAGTGAAACTCATCGGTCACGCTATTCAGTTGTTCGTCGCCGAGGCATGCAGTGGGCAACTGCAGGTCGGGATGCAAATCTTCCTTGCGCAACAACAGCAGGCTGATATCGGGCGCAAATCGGACGAGGCCGGAATCGGCCTGCGCCTCCTGAACGGTGACGCCGTAGGGCGCGTGATAAATATCCAGTTTGAAGCCGTTCAGGGCCGCTGCCAGATGCAGCCAGGGGTCGAGCAACTCGCTGGTATAGGTGTGGACTATGCCGAGTTTCAGTAGCGTGCTGTCGGGACTGAGTGTTTCACAGAAACGCTGCAGCTGGCCCGCCTGTGGCAGCGACGGCACAAGATTGCGCTGCCTGAGCTGATCCTTCAGGGCCTGGAGGGAGTTCGACTGCAGCAGTTTTTCGAGTTGAGCGTCCGTTATTTTCATTCTGGCGTTCTTGATGTCGGCCGGATGTCAGCCATTGCGAATGGCACAGTATTGTTGCGGGCATTCAGCATCGGCAAAGATTCAACAGCCTACATCCGGTGACGATGACCCCGATAGCCGACGTATACTGGACTGTGATACGACTCGCAAAACGTCGGGATCTCGCCCGCTACCGGGCGCGATTCTAGCATAGAATCGGCGCTCGCTTTGGCACCAGCGCAGCTGGCGCCCCGCGCTTTTTCCCGCTATCCCGCTGTGGTCTGGCCGATTGCCTCTCTGTTTGCCAGGCCTTTTTTTAAGTGCTACCCGCAACGAAAGGACTTGCCCCGCCATGAAACATGAGGCAATATTTGTCTCATGTTTCACACCGGAGGGGGAACGACGTTGCCCGATCAGAGCGCGCAAACGCTTATCCTGAATGCCGCGAAAGCGTGCTATCTGCGCCAGGGGGTTGCCAAAACCACGGCGGCGGATATCGCGAACGAAGCCGGAATTTCCCGCGCGACGCTGTATCGCCGCTTTCCCAGTCATGGGGATATTTTTCTGGCAGTGCTGGCGCGGGATTCCTGGGAAATGGTGGCGGACTGCGAAGCAAAGCTGAGCGGAATCACGGATCCGGCTGAGCATGTGATTGAAGGCATTCTGGTTGTACTCGACGAAATTGTTCGCCGGCCACTGCATGCCCACGTGTTTGCGGAGTCCGGTGGCTCGTGGGTGTTGTCACAGACCATGGCCGCGCAGACCCTGCACGACATGTGTATTCAGATGCTCCACGCCATGCCTGGGCTGCGCATCGTTGAGGGCGGGGAGGGCGAGAGACGTGTCGCCTACCTGGCCGAATGGATACTGCGGATTCTCGCGTCCTATGCCATTGCTCCAAGCCATCTTGCCCGCAACAGGGATGAGATGCGCGAGTTACTGCACACCACCCTGGAGCCCACCGTGCGCGCAATACTCAAGCCTGCTGCAACAGGCTCATCAAAATCCACAATCCGACGCTGACCGGAGAATATTGCCGGAGCGTTCCATCTAATAACAAAAGGAGATATGTCATGCAGGCACTGCAAGCGCTAAGGAACGGCCCCCCTTCAGAGGTGCTTGAGGTCGTTGATATCCCCATTCCCGAGCCGGGTCCGGGGCAGGTGCTGGTCAAGGTAAGTGCCGCTTCTCTCAACTTCAATGATATTGACCGCTGCTACGGGCGGCGGGTTTCCGTACCCCTCACTCCTCCGTTCACCCTGGGCATGGATGTCTGCGGCATTGTGCATGCCACTGGCTCCGGCGCAGAAGCCTGGCTGGGCAGGCGTGTGGTTGCCCTGACGCTAATGGCCACGGGAGGGCTGGCCGAATACGCCATCGCCTCGGCGGATGCGGTTTTCGACGCGCCTGCAATGCTGTCAGACGCCGAGGCAGCCGCATTCATCATCCCGTTTCAGACAGCTTATCTGGCGCTGGTGCGGCGCGCGAAGATCACGCGCGGAGAAACATTGCTGGTGCACTCCGGGGCCAGCGGCGTCGGCGCGGCGGCGATTCAGATTGGTCGCGCATTCGGGCTCAGGGTGTTCGCCACGGTGAGTTCAGAGGAGAAAGCCGCCTACTGCCGTGAACTCGGTGCCGATGTGGTGATCAACCATACCAGCGAGGCGTTTGACCAGGTAGTGCTTGCGCAAACGTCGCATGGCGGCGCCGATGTCATCCTTGATCTGGCCGGGGGAGACTTTGTCGAGCCCTCGTGGCGGTGTATCGCGCGCGAGGGCCGGTACGTTGCCGCGGGTTATGCCGACGACGAGGAAAACGGCTTTTCCGGCAGGCCGTTGAGGCCCGCCTGTGCCGCCAACTTTTCAATTCTCGGTGTCATGTTGTCCTGGGTGAGCGAAGTCGCCCCCGAGATTCGTGCCTTCGGTTTCAATATGTTCACGCGCGATGTGGCAGATGAAGTGCACAACGCGCTGCTGGAACTCGCCGCGCAAAAGCAGATTCGCCCGGTTCTCACGCGCACGGTGACGCTCCAGGAAGTACCCGCCGCGCTGATGGAGCAGGCACAGCGCAAGACCCTTGGCCGCACTGTTGCGGTACTGCAATAGGTGGCCCCCGTTCGTTGTGCTTGGATGCTGCGGGGCAAAGACGCGCAGCCAGGCTCCTGATGGCCAGGGCGTACAGCTTTAGAGAGGCCCGATTGCGCTCGCCGGCACTGCGTTTGATGAACGCCGTTGGGGCAGGCATGGGTAACGTTGGCCTGCTCCGGCCACGCCTCGATGTGGCGAGCGTGCTGGAGGCGGCGAAGCGCCGCTGTCAACTGGACAATCTTGCTGACGATGGCGTGCTGGAGGCCCTTACTCGCTATGTGGATTCGGCAGAGGCGGAAGCCGGTCTGAATACCCTGGGTCGAATCGCGGTGCACAATATGCTGGTCGATTCACTCTGCTGCCGCATGCGGGTGCTCGATTGGTGCGACCAGCAGCCCCAGGTGCGTGAGCAGGAGATTCGGCAACCCTGGGTGATTGTGGGCCTGCCCCGCACGGGTACCAGCATACTTTCCATATTGCTCGGTCTCGATCCATTCAATCGCCCGCTGCTGCAGTGGGAGGCACGACAGCCCATCCCTCCGCCCACGCTGGCGACAGCGCGGGAAGACGCGAGGATTTCGGAGTTTTCAGCCACGCTCGCGCAACTCCAGAAAATGAACCCGGCGCTCGCTACCATGCATCCATTCGGCAGCACGCTGGCCGAGGAGTGCACCGCGCTATTCACCTACGCGCTGAGAACGATTGGCATGGAAACCATCGCCTTCGTCCCATCCTACGGGCATTGGCTGGACAGCGCGGACATGTCGCCCGCCTATTCCATGCACAAGCTGACACTGCAGGCGCTACAGCACGCGCAACCCACGCAACACTGGGTGCTCAAGAGTCCGAATCATCTATGGAGCCTGGCAGCTCTGCGGGCCGCATACCCTGATGCAAGAATTATCTGGGCGCACCGGGATCCGGCCAGGCTCGTCACCTCGCTGGCGAGTCTGAATAGCGCCATGCAGATTCAGTTTACGCGGCAGTTCGACCCGCGCCGGGTGGGTAACTACTGGGCGGACAAGGTTGAAACGGCGATCGGCAGGGCGATGGCGTTCGATGAGGAGGCGGGGGGTTGGTGTTGTCATGTCCGCTATGAAGATCTCGTCGACGACCCGAAGCGCGTGCTGGAAAACATCTACCGGCAATTCGGAGACTCCGTGAATTCGCTTCACAGGCAGCGCGTCGATGCCTGGCTGGTCCAGCGGCCACAGCATGCTGCGGGTATCCACACCTACAACCCCGCCGATTTTGGCTGGACGGAGGAATCTCTTGCACGCCGGTATCGGAACTACAGGGAGCATTATGCCGTGCAATCAGGTGTGTAGGCGGTTGCACGGAGAATTGTTCTCCGAGACGGCCGCAGCACAGACAGTCAAATGCATGTAGTCAGATAATAGTAACTAAAGGACTCATACGATGAAAAAACACGCTAGCAAGACCGCTCACCGCATCAGTGCAGTGCAACTGGCGGCTCTGCCCTGGTTGCTGGCTGTACTGCCGGCGTCGGCATCGACTTTGGAGGAGGTCATCGTCACGGCGCAAAAGCGGGCGGAGAACCTGCAGACCACGCCGATGTCGATCAGTGCCATCCAGGGTGAGACGTTGGAGGCTCTGGGCATTACCAGCTTTGACGATGTGGCCAGGGCCACGCCGAGCATCACTTTTTCCCCTTACCCGAATTCCTCGAATATTCTGATTCTGTTCATGCGCGGGCAGGGCGTGGCCGATCCGGCGCAGATCACCATTGACGGTTCGGTCGGCCTGTATCAGGACGGCTTTTATATATCGCGCCCCCAGGCTTCGACCTTCGACCTGGCGGATCTGCAACGGGTGGAAGTGCTGCGCGGTCCGCAGGGCACCCTGTATGGCCGCAACACAACCGGCGGTGCAGTGAATCTCATCTCGCACAAGCCAACAGGCGAGTTGGGGCTGAAGCAGAAACTGACCTTCGGCTCTCGCGACGAGTTCCGTTCGCTTACCGCGCTCGAACTGCCGGCGTGGCGCGGGATCGCGACAAAGCTGACTGTACTGGGCAGCAGCATTGACGGGTACGTCGATAATCCTGGTAGTGGAGAGGATTTCGGTGGGGAGGAGCAACTGGCGGGGCGCCTGGATCTCAACTGGCAGGCCTCGGATGCGGTGACGGTCGATTATTTCTTCGAGCGAGGCAGCCTCGATTCAACGCCCAATTACTACCAGAATGCCGCCTGGAACGGCCGTGCTATCGAGGTGGATGGCGTTACCAACATCTATCATGCGAACGCCGGCGAACCGCAGTCGAAAGCCTACCGGCCCATAGATCTCGAGCAGAGTACGTCAGATTTCCAAACGCATGGCCTGACCCTGAGCTGGGACATTAGCGACAAACTTGCCATCCGCTCCCTCACCGGGTATCGCAAACTCGAATGGCGGGCCTACCAGGATTTCGCGGAGGCTTTCGGGTTTATCTCCAGCACCGATCCGGATTTTTTCCTGCAACCGGTTCCCATTGTCTTCGTGTCAGACAACGCCGTTGATTCCGACCAGGTGTCGCAGGAGATTACCTTTGTTGGCGATTTCGATGAACAGGGCATCAGCTACGTTGCCGGCCTGTATTACTTCGATGAAAGCAGTGACTCGGATGGCTACGGTGAGCAGACCGCGTTGGGTACATTTAACACAATCACCCGCAATGTGACGGCGGACGCGCGCTCAATGGCGGCCTACGGTCAGGCGACCTGGACCCCACCGATCCTGGATGAAGGTCTGCACATCACACTCGGTGGCCGCTACACGAAGGACAAACGTGAAGCCACCCGCGATCTGTTCACGGTGGAAGCGGGAGTGCTCAACGAGAGTAAATCGCAGGAGGGTGCCTCCAACAGCGACCAGTACAGCAAGTTCAATCCTGCTTTCACGCTGGCCTACGACTGGGATATGGATACCTCCGTGTATTTCAAGGTTGCCACGGGCTATAAGTCCGGCGGTTCGAGCGAGTCCGGGCCGGTCGATCAGTTCAGCAATACCGTAGAGCCCGAGAATGTGGTGTCCTATGAAGTGGGCCTTAAATCCTACTGGTGGGACCGTCGTCTGCGCGCGAACATCGCGTTGTTTGAGAGCCAGTTCGACGATATGCAGTTTGCCTTCGCTGTCGATCCGTTTGACGCTTCAATCGTGCAAAGTTACAACGCGGGTAAGGCAACGGTGCGCGGGCTTGAGGCCGACGTGGTCGTGCAGCCCCTGGACAGGTTGAGTCTCAGCCTGCAGTACGCCTATCTCGACCCGGAAATAGAGAAGGTGACGGCGCTGGCCGGCACGGTGTTTGACCCTGTTGCCAATCCCGCTGCCGAAGGCTTCTACGAGGTGGGCGACAATATCGCCGATGTGTTCACGTTGCCCTATGCGCCGGAACACAGTCTGATGCTGGCTGCCGACACCACGCTTCTCCAGCGTGACGGTTTTATGCTCACGGCACACCTCGATTATCGCTACCAGTCTTCAGTGTTTGCGGGCTCGCCAGGCGGTGACGCGGTACCGGGTCGCAACAATCTGAAAATCCCATCCTACGGACTCTTCAACGGCCGTCTCACCTTGAGCTATGACCTGCCGCGCGGTGACAGCATCGAACTCGCGCTATGGGGGCAGAACCTCGCGGACAAAGAGTATCCCCTGCAGGTGATAGGGCTGGGTAGTGTGGTGCCAACGCAGAATCAGCTCGGAGAGGTGATTTATGGTTATGTGCAGAGCGCCAGGATCTGGTCTGAACCCGCACGCTTTGGCATCGACCTGATTTATGAATTCTGATCGCGGGGTCGGATGCCCGTGCGTGACGCGCATTGAATCTATAAAGCTTGAAGGTGTTCTGGGCACGGGGCCCGGCTGAATACAGATTTTATGCTGGTACCGGAGGCCGGACTTGAACCGGCACGCCATCTCTGGCATCGGATTTTGAATCCTTCTCGTATAATCATTTCTCAGTGTTAATTGATGCTCCTAAAAGTTGATTTATGATACCCATGTTGTTGATATATTAGTATTTAATCCTTTATTCTTTCTTGGTTCTTCAATTTTCACTGTTACTTGATATTTCCTCTGGGATACAAAAATTACGATGTTTTGTATCCCAGGTGTATCCCAGATTTAACCTTACCATCGCCTGAAAAGGAGTTCTTGTTCATGGGAAGATCATCAGAGAACAGGGTCAAGTTTAGCAAGCCGACCTTAACCGTTATTGAGCGCCGAATTAATAACGGTGAATTTACAAAAGAATCCTACCTTTACGACAATGCCAGCCATCTGGCGATAAGAATCAGACCCAGTCAATCGTATTCAGACAGTGCGTTCTGTCTATACGAAAGGATTCGTATTCGCGGACAGCAAAAAAGTAAGTTGTATAAGCGGCAAATCATGAAGGTTGGTGAAGCGAGAAATGCACAAGTTCCGATTTCAGAACTGAGACAGAAAGCAGATAGCCTGTTCCTGGAAATACAAGAGGGACGCGATCCTCATTTGCTTGCTCAACAGCTGGCTGCTGAGCAAGCAAATGAGCAACAACTATCCGAGGCTAAGCGAACGTTCAGAGATATGATCTTTGGGTCGCCGACAGGTAAGGACGGGGAGTTTTTGCCTGATGGTTTTGTCGCGGAGAGGCGCCCCGGTGACCGTTACCTGATCGATATCAAAAACAAATGTGAGGTTTTGTTGGCGGACTTACTAGATGAGCATCTTTACCGCATATCGGCAGAGCAGGTAAAGGCCGTATATCTCCAGCAAGTAGGTAAGGGCGAAACCCAGCTACATAATGCAATGCGTATTTTGAGGTCGGTATGGAATTGGGCTCAGGCGAAATATGATGAGTCTGACCTTTTTATCCGAAACCCGGTTAGTCGAGCGATGAAACAGCTAGGCGTTAACATTAACCGCTCTAACCGTCGCACAGAACGCCTGGATGACAGCGACTTCAAACCCTATCTCAGAGCGGTGCTAGGGCTCCGGGAGCATGATCACACTTCGGCCTTTCGCAATGGACGGGACGCTTTGCTATTTATGTTGTTCTCTGGTGTAAGGCTGATGGGTACTATGACTATCCGAATCGCTGATATTGATCTTAACAGGCATACTTTCAAAATTATCAAGAAAGGCGGAAAGCAGGCGGAATTACCCCTGAACTCCGCCACGGAAGCGATTGTTCGTAATCGATTGGCAAATTTGCCTGAACAGACGGAGTATTTATTTCCGGGAATTACTGGCAGCGGGCATTACAGGGATACAAAAGATGTCAGAAAGATCGTCAAGGAGGTATCTGGGGTATCTGTCACTAATCATGATTTGCGCCGAACCTACAAATCTATCGGGGCCGAATTGGAGATCAGTCCAATCCTTATTGATGAGCTGTTGAGTCATGCCCGGGAAGGTGTGGATGCACACTATATTCATCCATCCATGACAAAACTACGAGAGGCTAGTCAGAAGGTCGCTGATTATATGATTGGAAAATCCTGTTTGGATCTAATGAAAGAGCTAACAGCTGCTTGGTAAGTTGCTAAACCAAAATTCTAGGGCGTTCTAAATTGGGAATGAGTGACTAGCGAATCTAGACAAGCCCGATAAACGCTAACAGATATGAAGCTGGATAGTTGAAATAACGGCTAGACGTAAGTTTCTTCACAATTGGATGTTGTATTTTGTTTCTTGAAAAGGATAACTTCGGATTCCAGGTAGAAAACCTTTCGAAACCGCTTACACCACGGCAATTCTGGACGCTCTCCTGTACAGCGCCATTTTCGCAGTGTGCTGGGTGATAAGCCTAGTAGCGAAGCCGCCTCTTTAGTTGTAAGTTCGCGGTCGTAAATAACCGCTGCGCTGTCGTTCATATTTTAGTTCCCGAAAGAGTCAGAAGCTCATGTTAGTCTGTAAAAACATTAGCATTAAGCTAATTGTTATTACAAGCTAGAATCCAAGCTATCTTTTTATCAGGGAGCTAAACATGGCCTTTGTGAAAGCCGTCACTTTGTTAAGCATGGGATTTCTGATGTGGCAGTAGAGGCCGGTCTGGTGGCTTTATCGCTGGACTGCTTTCGTTCCTCGATCCATTGCTCTACATCAGCTAAATCCCAGACCACCTTGCGGCTTGTTAAAACGATACGGCGGGGAAATTCTCCACGTTTTTCCATGTTGTAAATGGCGCGGTCTGAAAGCGGTATCATTGCCAACAATGTTTTTCGGTTAATCAAGGTTGTTATCTTTTGCGTGCTGTCTATACAAATCATTCTCTTGTCATCTTTTGGTGTAGGCGGTTAAGTCTACGATCAGTATTCAGACTACCTCCCCCTTGAAGACAATGACTCCACAGATTGTCGCTTCTTCATCCACTTCGATAATGCGATTCGGCCAGTCAGGGTTGAGCGCCTTCAGGTACTGCTTGCCCTCTTCAATAATTAACTGCTTGAACGTGGCTTCATTGGATTCATCGAGTCGAACAACCACGTACTTTCCGTGGTCAGGTGAAACATTGGGGTCAACAAAAATCAGGTCGCCCTCATGAAACTTGGGTTCCATACTGCTGCCGCGAACCCTAAGTACAAAGGATTCAGGACTACAGCAAACCGGGCAGGGTAAAAGTTCTGAACCGTAGGCAGGCACGAAACTTTCAGAAATCTCATACCAATTTCCCGCTTGAACCCAGGATATCAGCGGGTGGAGACTGCGCAAATCCGGGCCGTCGTGGGCGTTGTGTTCCTCTTGTCTTGCCCCGTCCGCATGGGGGGTATCCATCCATCCTTGGTCTTTATTCATGGCCTTTTCCAGTTTCTCCGCCAGCTCATCTCCAATAGAGCGGGGCGTTCCTTTTTTGGTGGGGAGCTGGTTGCGCACCTGGCTGAGGTAGGAGCTATTGGTCCCGGCCGCGCGCGCCAACTTGGCAGCTGACCCCGCTTCGGCAATCAGAACCTCAAGATTGTGGAGCCGGATCTGGTTAAGTTTTAGCGTCATGCGAAACACTTTAGCATGATTTTTAGCAGAGTGATAAACAAAAAGCGGTGATTGCGCGTTGTTCGATGATTTGCACGGTGCTAATGTTTCTGCGCATGGAGCTAAAGGATTTCCTCAAAATGGCAACCAAGCGGGAGCGGGCCGACGTCGCTGCGGCGTGTGGCGACTCAGTCTCCTACTTGTATCAGATTGCCGGCCAGCATCGATATGCCAGTCCATTGATGGCGACGCAAATCGAGCATTACACACGTACTGTGGCGGACCTTTCGGATGGTCGACTGGAGCCTGTGCCTCGGGCGAGCATGGTTCGACATCCAGAGATTTTCTACGGCGTCGTGCCTGAATCGGGTGCACAAGAAGCAGGTGGTAACGATGACGCCTGAGAGATCGCCATCCGTCCACGAGATCACCCGTGTAGACGTCACTCGTATCCACCATTACTCCCGCAATCCCCGCCGGCAGCAGAACCCGGAATACGATCGAATAAAGGCGTCGATCCAGGCTGAAGGCCTGGATCAACCATTGGTGCTATCACAGGAGCCGGGGGCTGCTGATTATGTGCTCCACAGTGGCGGCAATACACGGCTGAGGATACTGAAGGAGCTTTTGGACGAAACCGGCGATGAGCGATTTCGCTGGATCGATTGCGTCGTCAAGCCCTGGTCGCAGGAGTCCAATGTACTTTTTGCCCACCTCCGGGAAAACGAATTGCGCGGCGGTTTGCCTTTCATCGATAAAGCGTTGGCCGTATTCGAAGCAAAGGCTCTCCTCGAAAGCGAGATGGAGGTTGAGAGCCTGTCTCAGCGCCAACTGGAAGAGTTGTTCAGAGAGCGAGGTTTCGGGCTCAGCCACAGCATGATTTCCAAAATGGGATATGCCGTTGAGACCTTGTGGCCATTGATGCCAAAAGCCTTAGCTGCCGGATTGGGTCGACCACAGGTGGAAAAGATCCGAGCCCTTGAACGCGCTGCCCGAGCGATCTGGGATCGTCGCCAATTGGGGGATAACACCGTCTTCGATGCGATCTTTGCCGAGTTGTGTCGCCGTTATGATGGCGCCGAATGGGACATTCAGCCACTGCGCGATGCATTGGAAAATGAGATCGCCGTGGAGTCCGAACTGAATCGCCAGGTGATTCATCTGGAGATGGAGGCACAACTATCGGGCCGCGCATTCAGCCTTCCCGCTCATACCGAAGAGGATACAGAGCCGGGGGCGGACAGGGACTCGGAACACCCGGAGCATTCTGATAGTGGGCCGTCATCGAATACGACGACATTGGAAAAGCAGCCCGCTGACATCGATTCACCGGCGAGTGGTCATGACAAAAGCAAAGACCAACCGAACATGCCGGCTGAGTTGACCTCTGCGCCGAATTCCCAAAAAGGTGGTCAGCAAAGAAATCTTGAGGTTTTGCGGAGCCAGTTGTGGGACTGCGCAGTAACCCTGGCGACATCCCACGGACTGCACGAGACAGTCATTCATCTGCCGGATCAGGGCTTGGGCTTTCTGCTGATTGATGTGCCTTCACCGGAGCTGCGGGAATCCCTTGACCAGGACATGCTGGATTTAGTGTCCGCACTCTGGTGGCAGTTGGCTGCGAGCTCAGAGTTGACCGTCGCTCCCACGGACATTGTCCTGGCCTACCTGGATAAAGACTCGCCCCTATACCAGGCCTTGGCATCCCATGATGCCGGTCTGCTCTTTGGCAGTGTCTGGACGCCTGATCCCGGCCATCTCAACAGCCAGCTCTGGCAACAATTGAACCCGCCAGACTGGCAGCGTTTGCTGCAAATGATGGAGTCCTACCGGAGCATTAAACGGTTAGCCTTCGATACCGGGGTCGAGCTTTGGGCGCAACAAGGAGGTGAAAGCGATGTCGTCCAATAAGGAAGCCGACCTCACCACCGCCGTACTGTTGTACGCCATGCGATGTCTGGCAGAGGGGGATCAGCAAGCATTGCGTGCCATGAACTTTGGCCCCAAAGAACTGGACGCCCTGAAAGAGATGAATCTGGCCGATCTCTATCGGGCCGATGCACTGCGTGTGCACTGTCTGCAGATTGGTCTCAATCGTGATGTTTTTTGGCCGATGCTCGATCACCTGCGTCATCAGCGGGAATCTGAGGATCTGCAGCGAACATTGCTGGTCGCGGACGCACCGTTAGAGATGATGCAGCAGCTGTTTGGTGTGAGTTCTCGGGAATACACGCGATGGCGCCGATTGTTGACGCTGGCGCCGGCCGTGGGCAGGCCTCCCGAACTAAATGAAACCGATACCCACGCGCTCTGGTATGCCTGGCAGGATAAGGTACAGGCGGATGACAAATCTACATTAACTGCAGAGGACTATCTCGACCTACAGCAACAGACAGGCATTGGATTGCGATCGATTTGGGCGCTGGTGCAGCGTTGGGAAACCTACGGTGAGGGAAGCAGTGCCGCGACGTCCGGGCGGGTTGTCGAGAATGGCCCATGAAGCGGATGCGCTACGACCAGAAACTGTTGCTCTCGACGCTTTAATCAAGGCAACTGTTGCCAAGGTTCGTGCCCAGAGTGATCCATCGTTACCGGATGCCATGTTGTTCATGGGGAATTGGCATCAGGCCGTGCCGGCCATGGTCATCCAGGACCCGGTGTTGGAACCCGTCGATAAACTGGTATGGATGGTTATCATGCTCCATGCCAGAGAGACTGGAGGGCGAACGGCGTTCCCCGATTACGATACCATTGCGGCTAAAACTAACGTTTCCTCAACCTCCACTGTCTCTCGTGCTATTGCCATTCTGCGCTTGACGCGTTGGCTCACGCTGTGCGCCAGAGTGCGTCAAAAAAGCGGCCGTTTCACCGGCAATGTCTACAGTCTTCACGATGAACCCCTGCCTCTGGTCGATGCCCTGTACCTGGATGAGGCTTATATGGCATTCGTCACCCAATCCCAGGAACATCATCACGCCCGCGTCCGGCGCGTGGCGCAAGCTGTGTTGGAGAGTCTGGATAAGGATATTCAGGAAGGCGAGTCGTTAGGACGGAAGGAGTCAACTATTGAGCGTCGACTGCAGGCCGCCCAACAATTGTCAGATTCCAGCGGAAACCACAGCAAAAGCGGTCGTTATTTTACCTTTCACGCCGCGACCATCGGGAAACTGAAAAATTCGTCCGGGGCCAGCGCATCAGCACAATCCGTCCAGGACCAAAATTCAAAGGCGGAGGCTAAGGAACACTACAGTAGTCGTTGTAGTAGTCATTATAAAAAAACAACTACAACAACCACTACACAAAATACAAACCATGAAGAGAAAACATTTTCTGAATCCAATCCATCAGTCCCGTCGGTGACAGAGCGAGCGCTGATCTATCCGCCGCGCTTGTCGGAGAACCAGAAACACCTGGCGGACAGGTATCTTGCCATGATCGATCTTGATGATCGGCAGTTGGTGCTCGACGAACTTCAGGGTCGTCTGGAGTCTGAGCAAAAAGGCATGAAGCCGGTTTATGACGAGCTGCGGTTCTTGCATTCGCTCTGCAACGCGGCACAACAAGGCGAATTTGTGCCCAACCTCGGGATCAAGGTGGCCGAGGCAAGACAAGATCGGGTACTTCACGTCCCGCCGCCAGAAAACGAAGAACAGAAAAGCAAAGCGGCTGAAGAGCGAGCACGAAACCAAGCCTATGGGCGTGAACAGCTGGCCAAGTTACGAGCATCATTGAATATGGATAAATAGCGCGACCGCCCGTTATCACACGTGATGTGACATACCTCCGTCGTTACTTCCCTGCACTGTTTCCACTGGAACCATCTGATCGCAGCAACGCAAAACACTGCATCAGTCGGATGGATATTCCGTGGTGCCATTTTCCCATTCGTGGATTCATAGCACGT
>CAXBLB010000003.1:0-349537 GCA_963976655.1 uncultured Halieaceae bacterium | reverse complement strand
CCGGGTCAGAATTGGACGGAAACCCCGGGTCAGTTTTAAAAGGCAACCAACAGTCAGTACCTTGGGGGGCGGTAAACTGTCACAATAATTACAGTAAGCGCATTAAAATCCACGAGGTGTCGAAATGATAAAAATATTAGTGGCAGTCACCTGGCTTACGGTGTCAATGGCCTCTTGGTCGGTCCCGATCGAGGTCGAGATCGATGGCACTTCCTACGACGTCAGCACGATAAAGGGTAGCTTTAGAGATAATTTCACACTATTGATGAATCAAGTGTGGTGGGTTGATTCAAATGCAGACATCGGGCCGGCATCACAGTTAGCGCTGGCATTTTCAGATGCCGTCGGTGATTCCTTGGGGTTAACGGATTGCGGTCCAAGTGCCGTATACCCGTTGTGCGGACCACGTTTTGCCCTACAACTACCGATACAGGACGTCCCGGTGTCAGAATGCGGTTTGTTTACATGTGCATTTCGTTTTGTCCACTATCAACCGCAACGTGACCCTCCGTCGTACTGGACAGCAGGCGGCGGCTTCGACCTCGAATATGATTGGGCAGTGGCGACACCATCGCAGGTCCCTCTACCGGCTACCGCATGGTTATTCGTTTCAGCCTTGGTTGCCCTAATGGGAGTAGCTAGACGCGTAAGCTTCCCCTTCAAGTAAACAGTTAAAAACTAGAATTTCCGGCGAATCGTTCTCCGCCCTCCAGAAGCGCCAGATCACCCATGGCGGCCATGGCCAACGTGTCAGTACACCTGCTTATGTTCTATTCTGCCCCACTCCTCAAATAACTCCAGAGCCTGTTCTCTTCCCAACGATGCGCTTGAAATCGAACGTTCACTGTCGGCCCCACTGAGCTCATCATAAATAAATGAATCGTCAAACCCGGCATTAGCTGCGTCATGGCGATTCGCGGCATAATAAATTCGTTCGGGACGCGCCCAGTAAATGGCGCCCAAACACATCGGACAAGGCTCGCACGAGGAATAAATATTGCAGCCTTTTAGCTGAAACGTGCCGAGGTGCTTGCACGCGTTGCGGATGGCCACAATTTCGGCATGCGCGGTTGGGTCGTTGGATGAGATCACACGATTGAACGCCTCCCCTATGATCTCTCCGTCCTGTTCGATGACGCAACCGAACGGCCCGCCGTGACCATCATTCATTCCGATACGAGCGAGGTGCACAGCTCGATGCATATATCGACTATCCATACCCTGGCTTCTCCATGCTGAGAATTGGCTAGTTCACTCCGCTTAGCGTCCTTGCGAGTATCAGGGACAGACAACGTTTAGTCCAAAGGGTCTATCCGGCGATAGTGGTTTGATACTGGTTCACTGTGGCACAGTTGTATGTAGTAGTGGTTCAAGGCTCGAGTCTGTAGAAGAAGGCGCCCATGTCCGGCTGGCCAGAAGATTCACGATAAAACACTTGGGCCCAATCGGGTTCGGGATCCTCAAGATCGATTATTGTCCCGACATATACCTCACAACAGTAACCATGAAACGTCGAAACCAGACCCTCAAGATATAGGGGGCCAACAGTGCCTCTAAATCCCGCGTTAAAGAAATCAGTTCCCCATCCTCCGTAATCATAGCCAACATAGTAATCCCGGCCGGACAGCAAATCATCTCCGCTTACACCAGCTCCTGCCAGAAAATG
Source organism: uncultured Halieaceae bacterium (assembly GCA_963976655.1). Taxonomy (GTDB): domain Bacteria; phylum Pseudomonadota; class Gammaproteobacteria; order Pseudomonadales; family Halieaceae; genus Marimicrobium. The sequence goes on along the minus strand of CAXBLB010000003.1, from coordinate 347,871 downwards.
ATTGAACAATCCGTTTACGTCATCCATCGAAGCCCAAACCCAACCTTCCATGTTATAGCCTTTCAGCCTGTCTTCTTCATAAAAAGCCTTCTTGCATACACCACCTTCAGCTATAGGACACTGCTGGTTTATTTCGCCCCAGGACAAATCGGTAAATAAATCTGGTTGCGCCCATTCTCTTCCGTTCACAGTGACTATGTCGTCCGCGATGATGCACAGGTTGTCCGGATCCAGCGCACACTCGTCACTCGCGTCAAAGACCCCATCGCCATCGCTATCGTCGCAAGCATCGCCCTCACCGTCATTATCGAAGTCTGCCTGATCGGGGTTAGCCACAGCAGGACAATTATCGGCAAGGTCGGGAATACCATCTTCATCGGCATCGGGCGTTAGCGTGCACGTCGCCTCACATCCGTCACCGTTGACTAAGTTGCCATCGTCACACTGTTCTATGCCTGCGACAATACGATCGCCACACTGGGTAACGAACACGGCCTTGAGCGGCGGCAAGGTTTCCCCCCAAAATTCCTGTACTAGTGCCGCAGCGGCATTAAAACTGCAATCATAGCTCGGCCCTGTCGCTGTCGCGCAGTAGGGTTCCCAGCGATCAAAGTACCAGCCGGAGCGAGGCACAGGGCTGTAGGTTTCCGAGTAGTCCTCAGGGACGAGAGCAGGCAGTTGATCCAAATCAAACCCGAAAATATAGTTCTTGCTGCAAACGTCATCGCCTGCTTCGAAATTTTCCAATAAACACGTTCTGTTGCCGCTCGCGGACATAACATCGCCTTGCCCCTCAATTTCGATGGGATGGCTGCAAGCCTGTATAACGAGTAATGCGACGCTGATGGAAACGAGCTTAAGAATTCTTGAAGGCATGTTTGATGCTCCGTTTCAGTATTTAGCGCCTACAATTTTCCCAAGGCTACCTTAATGGCGGATGGATGGACACCAGCGATCCAGGCTAATAGTTGAGCTAGTGCGCCAGGTCACACATCGCGTTCAATCTGAACATAAGGCAAGATCGCTCTGAGCTGTTCAGAGATAAAGCCTGGCTCCCTGAAGAGGGCCTCGGTAATATCTTCTTTTTCCCGATCAGGGACATTCGAGGCATTCAGGGCAAAGGTGTGCATGGCGAATTCGTAATTTATCAATGGTCAGAGGGTTGATAGTTGCTTCGTGGTGGGCGCTACTCTACGCTCCATCGACATGACAGATGCCATGTACCTTCCATCTTCCCGGCTCAAAGTCCCGCGGAATCTTGAGATCCCGGTTCCGGGTAAATACCCGCTAGCCGGCATCTAAGCCCCAAGCAACTCATCCATGCGCGGAACAAAAAAATTCTCTCGCCTGTCAGACACAGCAGCTATAGCAATAGAGGAATTATTTGCAGTCTGTTCTGGCACTTTGTTCATTTCACCGAGAACAGATGAGGCGTGCAAACCTACCAACGTCTACACTGTAAATGCTTGCGAAACCGGTGTTGCCGGGTGATCCTGGCGGGGCGCATCGGGTTCCCGAGGACCTTGAGTGATAAAAGCGGTTGCGGCATACGTATTGTGTTGTATCAATCGCGACCCATTGGATAAACGGGCAGCGTTATGGGCGGCAGTACAATGGCGATGATAGTGGATTTCCTGCAATGGCCGGCGATGCTGGTGACAGTAGTCGCGGTTTGGTTGGTTGGTTACCAGAGCAAGACAGAACGCAAGTATGGCTTCTGGGCATTCCTTGCCAGCAACGTGCTCTGGGTTGCCTGGGGCATTCACGCCGGGGCCTACGCGTTGGTGGTTCTACAGTTTGCGCTTGCAGCGCTCAATATCCGCGGCATCTTCAAAAACGAGCCCGCCCACTGAAGATCCCACCTACCGCACGCGCCGTACAGCCGGCACCCGGGGCCGGCACCACGACGATGCCATTCGGGCAAGTTAACAACCCGACCCGAGCCATCGAATTTTACTTGAAGTGCGACTTGAAGTAGTTGAACGAATTATCCAACGCTTTCCACGCGTGTTCAGCCTCATCCTTGAACTGCTGCCACTTTTCTTCGCTTGCGGCCTGTGTGTCATCTATCTTGCGCTTGGTCTCGCGGCGTTTTTCGCGCAGGTCGTGGAGGCGGTTTTCGTACTCCTTGCGCGCCTCACCCTCGAACTTCTCGCCCCGCTGCTTGAAATCCTCAATCTGCTTATCCAGATCGTCGAGACCATTTTTCATTTTGTCGATAAATTCGTTACGCGATCGATTTGCCATTGGGTACTCCTTACTGTTGCATGAATGTGAGGTGCGGTATCATGAAAAAGTGCCCCTGTACTAATTAGATGGGGGCCAACAGCGTTTTTTTCAACTAGCAATTCAGCAGTGTACTTAAAGAACGGACGCGGCTCTCTTTCCGGTCCAGTGGCGGCTCCGACCGCGAATGGCCCTCGCACAACGTGTTGCCTGCTAAATCTGGACAGTATACCGACGTTGATCAGGATGCATGACGCCGTGTCGGAACACGACGCCATACCTCTCTCAGAGCGAGCTTAACTCCCTCTTTATCAAGCGTCGGGGAGAATTACGGCGTCAATCACATGGATAACGCCATTAGACGCCTCGATATCAGTAGCCACTACATTCGCACCATCAACAGTGACCCCAGCCTCTGATGCGCTAATCGCGACGCTGCCTCCCTGAAGGGTCTCTGCCTCCGTCAGCGTTACCACATCCGCTGCCATAACCTTTCCGGCCACCACGTGATAGGTGAGAATCGCGACCAGTTTGTCTTTGTTCGCCGGCAGCAGGAGCATGTCCAGCGTACCTGCGGGGAGTGCGGCAAACGCGGCATTCGTGGGCGCGAACACAGTAAAGGGGCCATCGCCCGACAGCGCATCTACCAGGTCCGCCGCTTCGAGCGCGGCTACCAGGGTCGAGAAATCCGGATTGCCTGCGGCGATTTCCACAATGCTGGGTTTGGCCATGCTTTCCCCCGCCTCGTGATGGGCAGCATTCACTGCAGTTGCACCGAACAACGCGATGCACAATGAGAGAGCGGGTAACAATTTTCCGAATAAAGTCATGATGTTGTCCTCACAGACGTAGGTATGTATCAGGCGCCCCGTGTGAGGCGCTGTGATTAATACGGTCTTTCGGTTCCGGTGGACTGCGGGTGTCGATGTTGCGACCATGTGTTGATGGCCTGCAGCCGATACCACCCCTGCCTGATGATCCAGGGCAGACAACCAACAAGGCACTGCCGAGCAGCCCGCACCGCGACGGCCACCGTATTGCCCGCAGACAAGCGCTATTTCGCGAGCAACAGCCCCCTACCTCTTGCACCGGCGGTGATCCGTGTTACGCCCGAATCATTCATGTGCCTTTCGCTCCTGACAGTATGCGCATGAGCGTCGCTACATACTCCTCGACAAAATCATCTTCGCCCGCGTCTTTACCCGTTACGCGTTCGATAATGGGTGCCACGTTCACCAGGTAGATCAACGCCCCCGACAGCGTGTACAACAAATGCATCGGGTTCACGTCAGGTAATACCCCACGGGCCTGTGCCAGTTCCACCACACTTTTGCCCTGATCGAAGTCATTGATAAAAAACTGCTCTACCATCCAGTCCAGCCTGGCGCCGGGCGTGGACGCTTCCTGAAACATGATCTTTACCCAGGTCGGGTTGGCGAAAGTAAACTCCAGAATGTAACGGCAAAGGGCTTCCATGGTTTCCCTTGCAGTGCGGTCGTCAGGGGCCGCTGCCAGGAACGTGGGCAAAGCCTCGTTGCGCTGCTGCCAGACATGCGTCACTGTCTCTTCCCACAGTTGCTGCTTGTAGCGAAAGTGATACTGAACCAGGGTTTTCTTCTCGCCGGCGGCAATGGCCACAGCCTTCATCGACGTACCTTCAAAACCCACCTGGCCGAACAGTTTCGCCGCGGCGTCGAGGATAGCCATACGTCGACGATGCTTATCGTTCTTCATAACAATCGCCCCCCACTGGCTGCGAGACTTACCTTTCTGGCACCGGGTATCCCTTCAACCACTTGCAAAGCGTATACCTTGACCCCGGCGGTTTACTATGCGAACGTATAGTTTACATGCTATTCGATCGTATAGTAACCGATGGAATCAGGCTCGCTTTGAGCTGCCAGGAATGATTCCTGTTGAGTCAAATTCCGATGTAGGGTGGACACCCTGCTGCAACCTGGTTGCCGGCCTTATAACAGACATCAAACCGGGAGTTAACCTGAATGAGCACATCCTTTGACGTGAGCCAGTTTGGCATTGCCGCACAGGACGAATTCACACACCCGTTCAGTCCCGATCACGCGGACTGGAATGAATCCTACTTTTTCGACTGGTATAGCGATGACGCGTCTTTTGCCGGACATTGCCGGATTGGCTGGCACCCGGTGCAGGAGCGGGTGTTGTTCTGGCTGTTCGTTTACCACAATCAGGAATGGTTGATGATTGAGGAGTACCGCCTGCCACTAGCTGCGCTGGAGCTGGGCAGCAAGGGCAAGGCCTTCAATTACCAGGGCTGGGGTCTGGATTTCAGCTACACCCCAGGGGAGCCCCTGCTGAACGGCGCCTTGCACGTCAGTGGTTTTGCCCGCGTCATCAGCGGCACGCGCCTGGGGATGGTGTTGCCTGTCGCACTTGAGTTGCAACTGGACGCCGTGGGTCCACCCCACTCCAGGGGCGAGGGCGAGGTCGAGAGCCACAGCGCCCAGGGCTATTCGACCAATCGCTATGAACAGCCCATAAAGGCCCGATGCGACGCCACCGTTGATGGTGTCGCGCAGACATTCCATGTTCGCGGCGAGCGCGATCACTCCTGGGGCCCGAGACCCTGGGACATGCAATGGTCCTTCCTGGTAATCAACAACCCGTCGTTCAGCCTGCAGGCGACCATAGTAAAGATACCCGAGTGGCCCGACATCAAGATGGGCTATTTCAAGGGCGCCGACGGCCAGATGCTCAACCTCAGCGACGTCGACTTCCAGCTTGAATACAACGCCAATGCACCGGAAAAAGCGGTGCAGGGCACAATCTCTCTCACCTGCGACAATGACACTGTGATCAATGCAGAGCTTAGCGCGGTGACGGGCACTGAAATCGACATTACCCACACTTTTGCCACGCCAAGACGCACGGAGTATCGTCGCTCCCTGGTCCAGTGCCAGTTCCATGGTGAATACGAAGGCGTGACAAGCCCAGGCTGGTTCGAATGCAACCGCAACGTCACCGACACCACTGCTACAAACACGTAAGCAGTAGGGTTACGACACGTTCGGCACCAGAGCGGCGCCAAACCCGTTTCTCACTAACGCCTTCCCCACCAAGCATCCGCCGTTGGGATCCCTGCGTAATTAGAGCAGGCATTCCGACGCGTATGGCATACTGACCCCAATGCTCTGGGTGATCCTCTTTCTGGTTCTGGCGCTGTGCGTACTTCTCCCATCCCTCTGGGTGAAGCATGTGATGGCGAAGTACCACAAACCCGCCGACCGATATCAGGCCCGGGGCAGTGGTGGCGACCTCGCCAGACACATACTCGACCGCTTCGACCTGGGCGCAATCACGGTCGAGGAAACCCACGCTGGTGATCACTACGATCCGATGGCCAGGGCGGTGCGCCTGTCACCGGAAAACTACGCGGGCCACTCTCTAACCGCCGTGACGATCGCGGCCCACGAAGTGGGGCATGCCATCCAGCACGCGCGCGGAGAGTCGCTGTTCCAGACCCGACAGAAACTCGCGAAGACCGCGGCGGTAGCCCAGCGGGCGGCGGGGGTATTCCTGATTGCCGCGCCCATCGTGCTTCTCCTCACCCGGATGCCCCAGGCAGGCGCCGTGACGATACTGATCGGTGTCATGTCAATGGCGCTGGGTACGGTGGTTCACCTGATCACCCTGCCAGTGGAACTCGACGCCAGCTATGGGAAAGCACTGCCCATTCTCGAACAGGGCGAGTACCTGCTCGATGGTGATCTGCAGCACGCGGAGAAAATCCTCAAGGCGGCAGCGCTGACCTACGTGGCGGGATCACTCGCCAGCCTGCTCAACCTGGGCCGCTGGATCGCGATATTCCGGAGGTAGCTCTCGCACTTCAACCACGACCGACAATCCGAAAGCGCCGCAACATGCCTCAATTGTGTTGCCTTTGAACCAGGAATAGACTGCTACCTCCCCAACAAGAACAAAAAAGGCCAGCCAGCACAATGAGTTCAGGCAACAGCTTTTACCGTTACTTTCTCAATCCAGTAATGCGCGGCCTGCTCCGCTCCCCTTTCCATGGCATTACCAGCCACAACATCGGTATCTTATATTTCACCGGGCGTAAAAGCGGCCGCAAGCTCAGTACGCCGCTGAGCTATACCAGAGAAGGCAATACTGTGCGCCTGCTTTCCAACCAGAGTACCCGCTGGTGGCTGAACTTCCGGGGGGAAGGAGCAAAGGTTGAAATGGAGATCGCCCGGCAGCGTCATTCAGGTACCGCGATATTGCTGGAAGGTGATAGTGAGGCTTTGCGCACGGGTGTGCGTCGTTTCATCCGCGCCCTGCCCCGAGACGCAAAGGTTTACGGTCTGAAGCTGGATGCTAACGGAGAAGTCGTAGAATCAAGCCTGGCAGATATCGCGGAGCAGTTAATACTGGTGGAAATCCAGTTGAACGATTTGTAAGTATCCCGCGCAATGGGCGCGCGCAAATGTAGAGCTCTCTGTCATCTTCCCTCATGCAGCCGTTTGCTGGCAGACCTGTAAATCCTTGCCTACACTCAATAGAAGACGAGGAGTTGGCTGCCACCACGGCTTCCTGCCTGTAGTCTTGTCAAAATGTTGATCTGAGTGATGCGTATGGCCTGTTGCCGGCGTTTAGCCCTGCTCCTAGTCAGTCTTTTGTGGTTTGCAGCACAGCCCGCGCTCGCCGATGAAGTGCTCATCGACGGCCTCGCCTGGCGTCAACTGACCGACACGGCCGGCGCGGGCCTGTCCTGGAACGATGTCGCCTCGGTCTGCCCCCTCAACGAAACACCCTGCAACGGCACCGTGAACGGCGTGGATTTCACCGGCTGGACATGGGCCTCGGCCAACCGTGTGAACAGGATGCTCGACAGCGTGACCGGCCTGCGCTTCCCGGTAGAGCCATTCGATCTGGATTCCAGCGTGGAGCTCTTTTTTGACACCCTCGATGCGGTGTTCATATCCGAAAGCGGTTCGGGCAGCTTCTCCTACGGCCTGTACGCCTTGCCCGAAGCACCTGCCGATGGCCTGGTCGACGTACTGGAAATACGCGACGCAACGACCAACGCCGGTTCCGACAGGATGATCTTGCAAGAAGCAGCGGTGAGCGATACGGATATTGCCAGCATCTTCTCTCGGCAGCCGTTCGGTGTCTTTCTTGTGCGCGACCCCGAGCTCGAGCTCTGCAACAACGGCATTGACGATAACGGCAACGGCGACATCGATGCGCTGGACGATGGCTGCCAGCCGGCCAATCCGATTATTGATGACCTCGAATGGCGGCAGGTAACCGATACGCAGGGAATAGACATTCGCGATGTAACCACTGTCTGCCCGGGGGGCGGCAACCCTTGTGACGGCATGGTAGCGGGCGTTGATTTTACCGGTTGGACCTGGGCCTCGAGCGAAGACGTGGTCGGCATGATAAACACCCTGACCGGGATCACAATCGGCAATACCGCAGTGCAATACCCGGCCGCGCTGCGCGTTACAGCACCGGTCTTTGACAAATTTTCTCCCACACAGACTCTTTTCACCAACTGGTCAATCTACGCCTTCACGTACAACAGCCGGGGTGAGTTTGGCAATGGCGACTACCCCACCATTTCGTTCTTCGTGGACCCCGCGTCATGCAATAACGGCATCGACGATGACCTTGACGGTAGAACCGACAACGCTGATGTGAATTGCCTGTCGACGGAATGGTTTGTGATTACCGATCAGCTCGGCCCCACAGCGAATGATATTCTGGGCACGTTGGGCGGCGGCCTTCTGCAGAACAATTTTTACGGTTATTTCCTGTATCGTGAGCCGATACTGGTGACCCCCGAATCCTGCGACAACCGACTGGACGATGACGGAGATGGCCTGGTCGATGGGCAGGATGCCGATGACTGTGACGAGTTCGCGCCACTACCGTTCATCGTGAGTTGCCTCCACGACCCGGTATACAGCGGTTCCGACTCGGCTGAATTTACCATTTCGGCGCGCGCGCTCGACGAAGACGGCATTGAGCTCGCTGCTGACACAATCGAGATCTGGACGAGCGCTGACACGGCACAGCCCCAAGTCAGTGCCAGCAATACAGCGCAGGCGGCATATGCATTCACGCCCGGGGAATCATTCAGCTACAACTGCAGTGCGACGCAGGGAGAAGCTCGCTACAGCTCTGGCTGGCGCCAGGTAACAGTCGGTGACTTTGATTCCACCTGGCCTGCCATTCCCATTCTGGTGAACGGCCCGATTGCCGAGAAAATCGATATCGTGTTTTTTCACGATGAAGATGAGTACACCGGCCAGGACGACCCCGAATTTGTCCGCGATGTCGCCCTGCTGCTCAAGGGCGGCTATTTCTCCATACCCTGGTTCGTGCGCAACCAGAGCTACTTCAATTTCTGGCTGGGCGATGCTGCGGCCAATTCCGGCCCCGACCCAGACGACGACGACCCGAGCAACGGCATCCGCTGCCTGCGAGAGGGGCCGGAGAACTTCGGCAGGGACTACGCCTTTGCGGATTCCGGCGGAATTGTGCATCGCGAAGACTGTCGCGACAACGCGGGCGGCGGGCGCTTTACCGTAACCGTGGAACTGGAACGCCTTCAAACCGCAGCTCACGAAACGGGGCACCGGCCGTTTGGCCTGGCGGATGAATACTGCTGCGACGGTGGCTATTCCACGAGGGTTTCGGGGGGCGCACCCTACCACAATATGTTTGCCGATGAAGACGACTGCGTAGCTGCCGCCGAGGAACGGGAATACGATTCCAGTCTGTGCCGCGGCTTTGTCGAAAGTCATGAAGATGCCGATGACTGGTGGCTGTTCGAGCCAAGTGCCGCGAGCTTCAGCCCCGAGCAGCGCGACCTGATGCAGGGTACCGGGTGTGAGAGCCTGGACACACGTGCTGATTGCAGGGGAGTTGCCGCCACCACCTCCGGCCCGGCCACCAACCCCAACGGCCAGGTGGCCTGCGCATCTACGCTGGATACCTATGAGGGCAACACGGATGTTCCTGGGAGCGAAACCTACTGGCTATGTACCGCGAGCGGCGATGCGGCCACGGCGGAGTGGCAGGAGTTTGAGCCTGAAATCCGGCGTCTTGAGCCGCGCAGTTCCGAACTGGACAGGATGCAATGGTACCTGTCCGAATGCGACGCGCAGAGGTGCTGATCATGTTGCACAGGCATCTGGTTCTCCTGTTTGGTCTGCTGGCCCTGTTCTGGACGACCGGGTCCATTGGGCAGGACACCTCCCCGTCCGAGCAGCCGCTGCCCGATATCGACAGTATCGTCTCGGACCCGCGCCGTGCACTGGTACTCGAAGTGCTGGTTGAGGCAGGCGTAGCGAGTCTCTTGCAAAGCTTCGTCAGTACAACACCTCCCGCCGGGTACCGCGGTGCGCCGGCACAACTCAGGCTGCGCTGGTTCGATGGCTCAGGCGTTCGCATCGGCACACGCTACGCCTGGAATCCGCGCTGGGAGTTCGAGCGCGACGGCGACGAAGAACAGCGCAATCTGCTGGCGAGCGCGGTGGAAGGCTTCGCGATTCCCTTCGACAAGAACCTGGCGCGCGTAACGCTAACCGATCTGGATTCCGGCATGATGCTTCTCGATGCCGACGTGTCAAACACCGTGCAGGGGTTCTGCATTGCCAACCCGGATGATCCCAACTGTGAGGGCGTCAGCATCGCGGACGGCGACGGCGACGGAATTCCAGACGCCACAGACAACTGCTCCGATGACGCCAACCCTTCCCAGGCGGATGCGGATAATGACGGTATCGGCGATGTGTGTGACCCCACCCCCAACGGTGAGGTCGTACCGGGCGATATCAACGGAGATCTGGTGATCGACACCCAGGACTATAACGCCATCCGCGCAACGCTGGGCAAATGCGATGGCGATGCGGGCTACCTGTCTGTTGCGGATTACAGCGGCGATCATTGTGTGGCGTATGACGATTACCAGTTCTGGTATCAGACCTATTACGCACAACCCGCCCCCGGCCCCGGGTGTTGAAAGCATGCGAAGAAGAGCAGGATCAAAGGTAGCCATGATGAGACTGATTGCAGGTTTGTGTATGACCCTCCTGGCCTCGGCAAGCTTCGCACTGCCGATAGTCAGCTTGAACCCCTCCAGCACTTCGCTTGCGCCGAACGAGAGCTTTTCAGTCGATGTGCTGCTGAGCGGCGTAGAAGTGACAGACCCCCTGCTCGCCTTTGGTTTCGATGTGGATACGGGCGCGGGTCTCAGGTTCAACGGCGCGACCATCGCAGCGATGTTTTTCGACGATTCAGACGCCTTCGCCACAACGGATGTCGGCGGTTCCGCGTTTCCAGCGGTCTCGGGTGAGGGCATCCTGCTTGCCACGCTGTCATTGACAGCGGGCTTCACGCCAGGGCTCTGGGATATCGCGTTGACCAGCACGGGCTCGGACTTTGGCGTATCGGAGGGCCTCTTCACGCTGAGCGAGACCTTTGCCTTACAGGCAGGCACCGCAGTCGAAGTTGTCGGGGGCACTGCTGTGCCGCTGCCCTCGTCCGTGTTGCTTGTTGTGCTGGGTCTTTTATTGCTGCCGCGCCAAACAGTTGCTGTACGACTGCACTCAGAAAACAACCTGCCCACAAAGTTGTCTTGATACTGCCTATACTTGTGTCTCCCAGGCGGTAAAAAGGAGACCAGCTCATGAGCAAAACGATCTTTATCACCGGCGCCTCATCGGGCATTGGTGCAGCGACTGCGCGCGCGGCGGTGTCTGCTGGCTGGAATGTGGCGATGATGGCCCGGTCAGAGGACAAGCTGAGGGCCCTGGAGCAGGAGCTTGGCGACTCCGCGCTGGCCCTGCCAGGTGACGCAACCGAGCTAACGGAGCAGGAGGAAGCCGTTTCGGCTGCGGTAGGCCGCTTCGGCGGGTTAGACGCGGCATTCGCAAACGCCGGTACCGGTATCGACAAGCCCGGCACCGAGGCCGGCGATCCCGCCGAGTGGCGCAAACTCGTGGATCTCAACATCATGGCGCTGCTGTACACAGCGCGGGTTAGCCTCCCGGAACTGCGCAAGACAAAGGGGCACCTGCTCCTGACCGGCTCCGCGGCCGGGCGGAACCACATCAAGGGCTCGATCTACGGCGCAACAAAGTGGTTCGTGCACGGCTACGGCGGTAATATTGCGGAGGAGATGCGCGAGTGGGGCGGCAAGTGCACGGTGATCGCACCGGGCATGGTGGATACACCCTTCTTCTCCGAGCCGAAGCCCGACAAGATCCAACCCGAAGACGTGGCAGATGCTGTCATCTATGCACTAAGCCAGCGCGACAGCGCATCGATCCGCGAGATCGCGATCATGCCCAGGGGCTGACAGAACACTTTATGAGCTCGCCACACAGCGAAGGCCGCAGTGCAGAAGCGGTTGCCAACGATATTCGCGCATTGATGGCTACCGGCTGGTGCACGGCTACACATCCATCATCCACTACGATCCGACTGCTCGTGCAGTCACAGACGCATCCACAAGGAGAACCTGAATATGTCTTACCGCGTTGTCACCTGGGGTACAGGAAATGTCGGCGCCTACGCTGTACGTGCTGTCATTAATCACCCGGAACTGGAGCTGATTGGGCACATCGTCAGCTCACCCGAAAAGGCCGGCAGGGATGTGTCAGAGCTCGCCAACCTGGGCGAACCCAGCGGCATCATCGCAACGGACGACATCGACGCGGCGCTGGCGCTGGCGCCTGATTGCGTGGTGTACACCGCGCACTCGGAAACGCGGATGATGGAAGCGGCGGAGGATCAGGCACGCTGTCTGCGCGCGGGCATCAATGTGGTCTCCAGCTCCCTGTTCATGCTACAGTACCCGGACAATCCAGGCATTGCCTTTCTCGCAGATCCGCTGCGCTCAGCCTGCGAAGAAGGCAATACCACCTGTTTCAATAACGGCATTGATCCCGGCTTTGCCAACGACACCATGCCGCTCACGTTTACCGGTTTGTCTGAGCACTGGAGCAGCATCCGTATGCGTGAAGTGGTTAACTACGCCACCTACGAACAGGAGCACACGATCCGCGAGGTAATGGGCTTCGGCTATCCGCTGGATCACGACTGCATGTTGTTTCAGGAAGGCATGTTATCGCTGGGCTGGGGTGGCGCGGTGTGGTCTGTCGCCGCGGGGCTCGCGGTGACGCTGGACAGGGTCTATGAGGTGCATGAGCGCCTGCCACTGTCGGCGGATGTCACCAACGCCATGGGCCTGTTCAAGGCGGGCACCACCGGTGCCATGCGTTTTGAGGTTCGCGGCGTGGTCGACGGCCGGGACGCCATCGTGCTGGAACATGTCACCCGCATCACCGACGACATCGCACCTGAGTGGCCACAGGGCAAGGGCTACAGGGTGATTATCGAAGGCGAGCCACGCATGGAGATTGCGATGGACATGGAAGACAGTAACGGTGACCACGCGGTAGGCGGTGTGATTCAAACCGCAACGGCTATTGTGAACGCGATTCCGGTTGTGGTTGAACACGCCGCAGGACTGGTCGCGGCCATGGATTTGCCCAAGATCACAGGGAAAGGACTGTACAAGCCCGCGGCCGGATAACCGTAGGCATCAGCCTGAGGTCAATGTCCAGGAAAGCAGCAGGCTAACAGCCGCTACTGTAGTGAGATTGCATCGCAACCTGCGATAGTAGCGCGGCTGCAGCAAAAAAAGTGGGTGACGCCGCTCAACCAGCAGCAGCGCCACCAACAGGCAGGCCAGCAATGGCAGACTGCGCTGTGCGCCCAGCCCCACCCAGCCAAGAAAGCCAGCTACCACCAGCACATTGCTGGCAATCAGCATTGCGGCATAGCGCCTGATTAACGACAAACCCCACCAGCTGCCGGCAAGAAAGCACAGAATGCAGAGCGCATAGACCGACAATGCTTCGACATAAAGGCTCCGCTGTAAGGGGTCTATCGCGATCAGCACAGGGCCAAGTAGAAAGGGCACGAGACCTGCGCGCCCCAGCCACTGGGCGGTTGCGGGCAAGGCTTTGGATTTATCGCGCGGCATCAGCGCTGGCCTTCACTCAATCCGCACAGGCAATGCCGGCGCGCGCTTCAAGGCGCTATATACGGGATATAGCATCGATCAGAAACGGTAATCAGCCGACAGCACCAGCGAATTGAACCACGCAAAGCTGTAGACATCGTCGGTATCGGCACCACCTTCCAATGTGCGGTAACCCAGGCCTACCTTCCATTGCTCATCCACCGCGTAATTCAGGCGAACGCCAAGATCGATCGCCCGGCCAGACCCGCCGGCCAGACCGTCCACATCCGCGGACAGTGACCAGCGATTGTCGAAACGGTACTCGCCGCCCAGATACAGCAATGGCACCAGGCCAAGGTCATCATCACTGCTGGTAGTCTCGCCCTGGGTCAGCTTGATCTCCGCATCGCGTATTTTCAGCGTACCGCCTACCCAGAAATCCCATTGTTTACGCGCAAACCAGTGATAGCGATAACCCAGCCGCCAGGAATTGAAAGTGTACTCGGCCTTCACCCTTTACAAGGAATACGGGGGTAACGATAGATCGGATTGTCCAGAAGTGCATGCCGGACAGCCTCCCCACATCGCGTTGATGCTGGCGGATGCCCCGGTCTCCGCTATCCCACTCTCTCCAGGACTGTTCAAGCAAGACGAGGCCCACTAGAATCCCCACTCCCAGATTTGTACAGACAGTTCCCCATGCCCAGTGCTTCCTTTTCGTCCAACAGCTCCGGCCTGTTGCATCGCATTGAATCCAGCCGCATCTTCCAGGGCGCGGTGATTGCCATCATCCTTCTTTCCGCTTTGACCATCGGTGCCAAGACCTATGATTTGCCGCCACTGGCAGAGCGTTCCCTGAGAGTTCTGGATACGGCGATCACCCTGTTTTTCCTTGTCGAGATCCTTTTCCGGTTTGCCGCCTGCCCCGAAAAGCGTCGCTTCTTCCGCGACGGCTGGAATATTTTTGACACCATTGTCGTGATAGGCAGCCTCATACCACTGGATAACTCGCAGGCAGTTCTGCTCGGTCGCCTGCTGCGGGTATTCCGTGTGTTGCGCCTTGTATCGGTAGTGCCCGAGCTGCGATTCCTGATCAACTCGCTGCTCAAGGCGATACCGCGCATGGGCTACATCGCGTTGCTCATGTTCATCATTTTCTATATCTACGGCGCGGTCGGCTCCATGCTGTTCGCGCAAGTCGACGAGAACCTGTGGGGCGATGTCGCGATATCCATGCTGACCCTGTTCCGCGTTGCCACCTTCGAGGACTGGACAGACGTCATGTATGCCACCATGGAGGTCTACCCGCTTAGCTGGCTCTACTACCTCACATTCATCTTCCTTACCGCTTTTATTTTCCTGAACATGATGGTGGGTGCGGTGCTGGGTGTGATGTCGGCAGAGCAGAATGCCCGCGAGACACAGCAGGCTCACGACGAGCGCGACCTGATTACCCGGCAGCTCAATGAGGTACAGGTACAGCTACGCCTGCTTACCGCCGCGGTGCAGTCGGGCGCGCAGGATACGGCCCGGCCCCGGGATGCCGGCAGGGATACCTGAGGCAAGCGCTATGGGGCTTCCACCGTTGCTGCCGACCTGCTCTTGATCCCTGTCACCGGTTGACAGCCTTCGCCCCGGCCTTGTTGTTACCGGGCTTCCGGTGAATCTTGGATGCCGTGGTGGGCATGTGGCCGAAGTAGAAAATCTCCCGCTTCATGCCGGTCATATCCTCGCCGCGGATTTCCCTGTACTGTTGCTTGTAGCCTTCCACCAATGGCTCCTGCACTTCTACCGGGATATTGGTGGTAGTGCCGCCGTGCAATTGATGAAAGCTGCCCTCGCCGATCAGCATCACCGGCGTGGCGTCACCGCTGTCACAGGCTCGCTTGAGCAGGTCCATGTTCAGCAACCCACCGCCGGGAATATCGAAGCGTTCCTCCGCCCCGCCGATGTCCTTGAAATGCCGGGCGCTCATGAACAGGCAATTGCTTTCCAGGGGCTTGAAAAACCAGGACGCTACGGAGGACCCCTTTGGGACGTCGGGGCTGCCCACCTCGAACAGACGATAGCCGTCATTGGGCCAGTCGATCTCGCGCAATAGTTCGTCTTCGCGCGCCTTGCTATAGCCCTGCAGGATCGTTTCGTTCTGCTGCCCGGGCCCCATATAGAAGAAGCGCAGCATGGCGACTGCATTGGTCAGAGCCCTGCGCGCACCCAGGGCCTTGTAGAATGCGCCCGGCGTGACCATATGTGCGCCATCTACCATGAAACAAAGGGTCTCTCCGCTGGCATGCTCGGCGCCATAGTTGAGCGCATAGGCAGGGGAAGGCGGGGGATTCTCCAGCCGATGATACTTGAACTCCGGCCCGACCGAGGTAATCACACTCTCATCTACCGGATTCGGGGAGCCGTTATCGATGACCAGCACTTCGTACGACAGCTCCTCACAGTTTTCCTGATAGCTCCGCGACAGGCTCTGCAGCGTGCGGGGTATTTCCCTGGCCATGTCATAGACGACGACAATAACTGATAAATCCATGTGTTCAGCCCTCGCGCAGTTGGAGCAGTTCACACTCCAGTTCCTGTTTCCTGGATCCGCCTATGACTCCAACCGAACGCCGAATCACTTTGCCCCATAGTGCAACCATCTAGCTTTCCTCATCTTCAATCGGAGGCCACGCGTTGGCGGCCCTATAGTTATTTCTATGTCGTCCAAAGACAATCAAAGACACACCGGCGCGCTACCAAGGCCTATATTCGACATACGAACCCTGGTACGCAGCAACCTCTTTAGCGGCTCGCCCACATCTTAGCTAGAGCAACCCCCGGAGTCCATTTGCTGCGCCGAAGCATATTATCCGCCGGTTGCTGAAACCCATCGGCAATATTTCACCGGAGATGTTGAAAATATCGTATTATCGCCAAAATTGATGGGCCAAATAGGGTGGCCTGGTAAGTCGTGCACGTCAAAGGCATAGAAGCAGCTTGAGCGAGCGCGATAAGAATAAGAGAGTTGTTATGGAAATCCGTAAATTGAATACATTGCGTGCCCTGGCAGCACTGATTGTAGTTGTTAGCCACTATGGCAATGTTAATGCATCTACGTTATGGGGATCGACTCTTGGTAACGGTGCCGGTCAGCTTGGCGTAATGCTATTTTTTATCTTGAGCGGCTTTTTAATGTCACATTTGTATATGGCGCAAAATTGCGAGAAATCGCGTATTCGCCATTTTCTGGTTGCCAGAGCTGCGCGAGTACTACCGCTATTTATTACCGTTGTGCTTGTATCCTATGCGCTCTATCAACTCGGCTATAAAGGCATTTTTTATTCTATAAATAATTTAGCGAGTCTGATTTCGCACCTGGCCCTTCTCTATGGCACCAATGTGCTTTGGACAATACCACCCGAAGTTCAGTTTTACTTGCTGTTCGTGCCTTTCTGGATGTTGTATATAAAGCGTCCTGTGTACCTTTATGCTGTGATGGCACTGGTTCTTGCTGTGCTGATTGCAATGAACTTTCCGAATCCAATCAAAGGGCACAAGGGATACATTGTTGACACCAAGATACTCATAGCCCTACCCTATTTTTTTGTCGGAATGGTTCTGGGTCGCCTGTATGAACACCGCAAGCGATTCGAGCGATTTCAGTCAGCCTGGTTCTTGTTAGCGCTGTTGATTATTCCCGCGATGTACCCAACAATTTTTGAGTGGCTGTTCGCTGCCGAGCACGCTATGTGGCAGGACCTGAATGTTCTAATCGCCGTCAGCATAGCCTTTTTCTGCCTGGTGTTCATGGTGCCAAATAGCAACCTGATACTTGCCAATCCGGTAGGCGACTTCGTGGGCAATGTTTCCTACTCCTGGTATTTGTTGCATCTTCCAGTATTAGCGCTCTTCGAAAGGTATGTTCATCAACATCCGCTATTTATACTGCCGGTTTTCGTTGCTGTCTCGTTGTTTGTATCCTATCTGGTTTATCGGTTTTTTGAATCACCCAGCAGGCGCGCAATTCGCAAGTATTTTGGTTAAACCCTTCCGTAGCGGTTCTGGGATGCATGGGTTCCGCATGCGTACTCTTGGATTTTCGAAAGCAGCATGTTTATACTTGCTGCCCGCCTGTATTTGAGCATAAACGCAGTTTTCCTCCGAAGGGTACAATTGAGATGATTCTTACTCGAGACATCCTGTTCATCCATATCCCCAAAACTGCAGGAGTGTCATGCACAGACTTTCTCTGTAGAAATCTTCGCCAGCCAATAGCTTACTTTTCCATACAAGCGAGCTTTGGTAAAAAGAAGTACAGGTCTGCTCAGATTTTCCCTGGGTTCAACCATGAGACGCTTGAAGAGGCTTATTCGGCCAGAGAAAAAATCCTTGATCTCTGCGGCATTGATGTGAATCTTGTGGAGAAGGTCCTTACTGTGGTCCGACACCCTTACGATCTTGAGGCCTCGATTTACAACTTCTTCAGGAATGCCCACAGGAATGCACTGCAGCACTTGAGTGATTCGCCCAACCTTGTCGACCGCATTGAGCTGGCAAAAGGTTCCTTCAAGGAGTTTGTGGCCGGGTCGGGATACTTTCGACAGGACAATATGTCCCCTGACCCGCAGCAATTGTATCGCGTCGAAGATTACTTCCTGGTGGACGGCCAGGTGCCGCCGAACGTTCATATCCTGAAATTTGAAGACATCGGAGAAACACTACCAAACGCCGTGCGACCCTATTTGTCGCCGGAGTTTTCCGGTGGTTTTCCTCACTTGAATCCGTCTAATGGCAAGCGCAAAAAGCCGGTCACTGAGATGGATGACGAGGTCAAAGCCTTAATATACGAGAAGCATCGATGGCTGTTTGATCACGGCTATTACCAGCCGTAACTAGTTTGTAAATCCAGGTTGCCCGCCAGAAAGACTGAACAGATGGCATGAGCTGGCTAAATCGGTGTCATGCCATACACCTTCTGCGTGTGTACTGCCGCATCGCGCCAGTAAAAAATGGCCATGCCTTTCTCAATGCGCTCAACCAGCAACACATCGCCGACGGTTTCAGGCCACGCAGCTTCATCGACATAGCCGAAAGCCCCGTGATCATGCGCCACCACCCGCCAGGATTCCATTGCGGATATCAGGTGGCGGGTGGGTGCGTCGAACGCCTCGTCAAAGCCCAGAAGTTGCAGCCAGGTACCCGCGCGACAGAGCGCCAGCCCCCGTCTGTCATCCTGGAGCCGGGCTACCTGTGCCACCTCGTCATGCGCACCGTCACCGTCAATATCCAGGCCAAGCAGACGCGGCGCCACGCGCGCTTCCAGCTTGTAGCGGGAAAAATCAAGGCCGCATGTGCCAAAGGTCTCTAGCTCTTCTTCGGAGAAAGCGAGTACCTGTGCATCAAGTTCTCTCGCTCTCCGTTCATGTTCTGCGGCCCTTGCACGCTCTTCCGCTTCGCTCAATCGTGGCCAGGTCAGGCACGCCTGGAACTTCAGGTACGTCATGCCGGCTTTTACGCCTGGCTGCGGGTCCGTGAGCTCAAAATCGATAATGTTCAAAACGCCACGACCTGCATCAGCGCTGACCGGTTCTGTCAATGCGGATACGCGAAGGCCACCGGTGCCGGCCAGCGCGCCGTCGAACTGAAATTGACGCACGCGTTGCGGTGCATTCACCTCGCCGAGGTTTGGACCCGTGTTGGCACGATTACGAAAGTGCCAGCCCGCTATATCTCTGGGATTGACGGCGGTATGAAACGGCGGAGTAACTGCGCTGAGGTCGACGCGGCCATTGCGATAAGGTTGGTCATATACGCGTATCGCCCACCCGTGGTCGGTTCTTGGTAGGGTGAACTGCCAGCCGTTTGGCATGCTTGCCACAAATTCGTTATCGCCGAATATTTCAATACCGTCCGTGGCCTGCAGTCCCGCCTCGGTGGCGGCGGCAGGCAGCAAAAATGCGTGTCGCTCTGAGGTGGCCTCGCAGGCCAGGGGAGATTGTGCCTGTGCAGCGCACGTGATCACATACCCGGCAACCAGCTGCAAGCCCCGAAAAACAGTTGGCACAATTGCTCGCGGCATTTATTCAGGGTCAGCGGGAATTTCAGCTGCGGGCGCAGCGATAACTTTATCGGGGTTTTCCGCCTGCCATTTCTTGCGCCGCGCTTCCTTTTCCAATCGCGCCTGGATGACGTCGTTCTGTCGCGCAACGGTTTGCAGCTCCCAATCCTTCAGCGCTGGTTCACTTAAGCTTCCACAGGTGTCGGCCATGACGCAAAAGCTGCGATCATTAAATGGGTCATCATCGTGATAGCAAACCTGCCCCTCCGGACAACTACCCGGCGAACAGTTGAAGGAGCCCGAACAGGTGCCGGGTGTTACACGATTACCGTCCGGGCAGGTTACCGCCCAGCGTGACAAACACCGATGCTGGCAATCGTGTGATGCGGTGAATCCACTGCCTACTGTTTTGCAGGGCGTTCCGGCGGGGTTGCCGCATCCAGACAACAACAGCGCACCAAGACAGTAGAATAGAATTCTCAGCATCCAGGCGGAATCCCTTCGGAAGGCAGATCCACTGCCTGCTGACTGCCGTTGGAAAAGCGGCGATAAGCCGGTGTTGGTAAAAGTGGTCACGATCGGTGCGATCCGGGGCAATACTGTATGAAACGCCACGCAAGCAGGTTTCTGCCGCGGCACTGGCGATGGCGGCGCGCCGCCAATGGGCGAACAGGCAATACCAGCAGCCAGGGGGATACGCCACCGGGGCGGGACCAACAGATCATCGAGGACAGAACTTTTGCTTCGTCCCATATCCGGCTTCTGCTTTTATTCTGACTATTTTATGCACAGCGTAGCAGATTGGACGCTGCGTTGTCTGCCCGGGACGCGGGAACCCTCACCCGCACTTTTTGCGGGGAAACAAGGTGACTGCGCCCAAGCTGTCCGTCGGGGAACTAGTTTTGCTCCCTGCGGAGCTTTAGCAACCAGGAGCTTTGATTCTTTTCCGCATCGTAAAACACCGCGACCGTGAAGAAAAACATCAGAATCAGAATGATGTGCACGGCGACGCTGATACCAAAATAGATAATGCTTCCGATATAAACGGCAAACGCGCCGCTCCACATAAAGGCCAGAATGGTCATGATAAACATTCTGCTGGTTGGGTCGGGAATATGCCTCAGCGGGTTTTTGCTTGAATCAAACACGTATTGGTAGGCATCGTAAATCCAAAGTCCCATCTTCTTCACTGCTCTGACTCCTGAGTGCGTAAGTTCTGCAATAGATACGCCACCCTTTGGCAAATGGATTTTTAGTCACAAGTGATCGCCGGCTTGATGTACGCGGGCCACCTGTTACCTGGACAGAACAACGACGATCGCGCGGGTTTTTGAACTGCTGACATCACGCACGCGTACATTAAGACCAGAGCTGCACCCGGGTGCGGCGAGGTTTTTCGCGGAGACAAGCTATGCGCTACGAAGCACCCCTGAACGATTTCCGTTTTCTCCTGTTCGATGTACTCGACGTAGGCCGCTTGCAAGCGTTCGACGCCTACGCAGAGGTATCGCCAGACCTGATCGATGCGATATTGCAGGAAATGGGCAAGTTCGCGGCTGACGTCATACAGCCCACCAACCAGGTTGGCGACGCGCAGGGTTGCCAACTCGACCCGGCGTCTCACGAGGTCACCACGCCGGAGGGCTTCAAGGAGGCTTACCGCATGTTCGCCGCGGCGGGGTGGACCGCACTTGATGCGCCGGTCGCCTTCGGTGGCCAGGGCCTGCCGCACATGCTGAAATTCATCGTCGATGAGATGGTCTGCTCCACCAACATGGCCTTCGGCATGTACGCAGGGCTGACTCACGGCGCAATCAGTGCCCTGCATGCCCACGGCAGTCAGGAGCAGAAAGAGACCTACCTGCGCAAACTGGTGAGCGGCGAGTGGACTGGCACCATGTGCCTTACCGAGCCCCAGTGCGGTTCCGATCTGGGCCTGATCCGTACCCGTGCCGAGCCCCGTGAAGACGGCAGCTACAGCCTGCAGGGCAGCAAGATTTGGATCACCAGCGGTGAGCACGACCTGGTCGACAACATCGTGCACCTGGTGCTGGCCAAACTCCCGGGCGCGCCCGACACCAGCAAGGGAATCTCCCTGTTCGTTGTACCCAAGTTTCTGCCCGACAGCGGTGAGCGCAACGCTGTGTTTTGCGGCGGCCTGGAGCACAAGATGGGTATCAAGGGCTCCGCGACCTGCGTGATGAATTTCGACGACGCCCGTGGCTGGCTGGTGGGTCAACCCAACGCAGGCTTGCGCGCCATGTTTACCATGATGAACGAGGCGCGCCTCATGGTGGGGATGCAGGGCCTGGGCATCGCCGAGATGGCCTACCAGGAGAGCCTGGGCTTTGCCAGGGAGCGCCTGCAGGGCCGCGCTCCTGGTGGCGCCAGGAACGCCGATGGCCCGGCGGACCCGATCCTCGTGCACCCCGATGTGCGCCGCATGCTCATGCGCCAGAAAGTGCTCAATGAAGGTATGCGGGCCCTGGCATTGTTCACCGGACACCAGCTCGATATCGCAGTGGCCGACCCCGACCCGGACAGGCGACAGTCAGCGGATGACCTGGTGCAGTTGCTGACGCCGGTGGTAAAGGCTTTTCTTACCGAGGAGGGCTTCAACAACGCCAACCTCGGCTTGCAGGTGCTGGGCGGTTCCGGATACACGAAAGACTGGCCGCTGGAGCAATTGGTGCGCGATGCGCGCATCACCCAGATCTACGAAGGCACCAACGGCATCCAGGCGATGGATCTGGTGGGGCGCAAGCTTGGCATGGCCGGAGGCCGCCCGGTCGCGAGCCTGTTCGGCCTGATCCAGGCCTTCCTCGATGAAACCGGCGAGGCGCCGCATACCCCGGCATTGCGCGCCGCGCTCCAGCGGCTGGAAGAAGCCACCGCCTGGATAGCCGCCAATGGCCCGGGGGATCCAGACCAGGCCGGCGCCGCAGCTACCCCCTACCTGCGCCTGCTGGCGCTGACGGTCATCGGCTATCTTTGGTCGCGGATGGCCGCGGTCGCCGCGGAACGTTTACAGGCGGGAAGCGACAACCGCGCGCTGCTGGAAAGCAAGCATTACAGTGCGCAGTTCTATTTTGACAAAATACTGCCAGAGAGCCAGGGCCTGCTCACCGACATCGTGAGCGGCAAGGAAAGCATGATGGCTTTTGACGAGGCACACTGGGCGTCGTGAGCGCTTACCTCAGTCAGCGTGCCCCTCTTCCAGGCTTTCAATTTTCTCCCGCAGCGCCTCCGCCTCGGCAGTCAGTAACGAGTACTTTCGAATGTCGCCGTTGCGCTGGGCCTGGAAGGCCCTGGTGAGCAAAATGGCGTGATCCTTCTGCATCTGCTTGACGGGCGAGCGTCTTAAGAATCCAAACATGGGTCAGTTCCTCTGAAGAGACGTTGCATCTGTTACGCAGAGCCGCGCCCGGGAGATCAGAATATGGCTACGTTCAAGCAGTAGCATGCCAATGCAACGCGTTGCTGATACCGATCCACACGGGCTGCAAGCGATCACCACCAGGCGTAGACTATGAAATTTACTGCTGCTAATGCTGTGAACATCTGTCGCTCCCGGGCAGCCGCCAGTCGCCAAACTCAACGGGTGGAGGTCAAAGCGGTGGAGGTCAGGCACCAATAGACTCGGATTACGTTAACGGGGGCAACGAAAATATTCGATGCGAAAAATCTTTCTGCGCAATTGGGTTTCACAGGCGCCGGAGGGCTGGCGCAGGGTCTCGTGGTACGGCCCGGGCTTGCTGTGGATGTTATCGGCGGTAGGCACCGGCTCAATCCTGTTCACCCCGCGCGTGGCAGCCGTCTATCAGTACGAGCTACTGTGGCTGATGCTGCTCGTGGTTTTCTTCATGTGGGTCATGATCCGGGAGATGGCTCGTTTTTCCCTGGTTACCGGACACACCATGCTGGAGGGCATGCACACTCTGCGCGGGCCGCGGGACTGGGCCGTTTGGGTGATTTTCCTGCCCCAGTTGCTTGCGGCGGCCGTGGGTATCGCCGGCCTCTGCGCCATCGTCGGCAGTTCGCTGGCCAACTTCCTTCCCGGGAGCGGCACGCTGTACGCCCTGTCTATCCTGCTGGTATGTACCGGGCTGACCGCCACCGGCAGCTATAGCCACATTGAGGGCCTGAGCCGCAATCTGGCGATCGGGTTGCTGGTGCTGGTCGTGGTGTCTGCGGCCGCGGTATTTCCGGGCGTGGAACGCGTGACCAGCGGCTTCCAGATCAAGTGGCCATCCGACCCCGACCTCTATGTCATTCTGCCCTGGGTGGGCACTATTCTTGCCGGGTCCATGGGTATCGTCTGGTTCGGTTACTGGACAGCCACCCGCGGCTACGGCGGCGGATTGGCGGGCCGCGAGCGCGAGGAGGAGACCGTCGATCGGGCATGCGGCGAACAAATACAATCCCAGGCTCGCCAGACGCGTATTCGCCGCGCCCACAACTGGATGCCGATAATGTCGGGGACAGCGGCCCTGGGCTGTGTCGGCGGCCTGATCGTGCTGCTCTCTTTCATGATACTCGGTGCAGAATTGTTGGCGCCACGAGGTCTGGTTCCGGAAGGAGCAGACGTTGCGGTCGACCTCACCGTGATGCTTTCGGATATCTGGGGCACACCCGGCAAGTGGATGATGCTGGCCATCGTGATCATCGCCATGGCCGGCAGCGTGCTGGCAAACCAGGACGGCTGGGGGCGAAGTTTCGCCGACATGACGCTGATACTGCTGCGTGCGCAGCGCTACGCTGAGTCACCGTCGGGAGTGATGCGCGTGATCCGCTCACTGGAGGAGCGCAGCGGTCGGCGGCTCCTCACCCGCCTTGCTCTCAAACGCTTCTATGTGGTGAGCGTTACCGGGCTGGTTCCAGTTGTGCTCCTGCTGCTTTATCAGAATCCGGTAAAAGTAATGTCCGCCTCGGGTATTATCGCCGCGGCGCACACTCCCTTTATCGTTTTCGCCGCACTCTACGTGAACAGCACCCGTCTTCCAAAGCCGTTGCGCCCGGGTATCTTTTACCTCGCGGTCATGGCGGCGGCAGGAATATTTTATCTGGGCTTCGCGCTGTTGTACCTCGTGGATTTTTTCTGGCAATGAATGTGCTGCCGGCCGGGCTGCCGATGCAGATACGTTCACGATGCACCGCGAAGGGGACGCGGACGCCAGGTTGGTGCAAGTGTTCAGATGAACTGGATCAATTGTGAATGCCCATCAACACACGATGTCTCTATCGATCCTTCTTGCGGAAACCGCGAGCTAACAGCCTGGTGGAAGCGCGTCGCACGCGTCGCCCCGGCCATTGCTGTTCAGGTCTTCCTGACCCGGGTTCGCAACGAACGGGCAATTATCAAGGCTATCAGACCAGTCATCGCCATCGCTGTCGATAAGGTTGTTGCACGCGTCACCTACGCCATCCCCGTCCCGGTCCTCCTGATTGGGGTTGGCTTCCTGAGGACAATTATCCAGATGATTGAACATGCCGTCGCTGTCGGCATCCCGGTTACTGACCTGGTCGCCCCGGAAGGCCTGCACACCATGGCCGGTACCCACAACAAGCAAGGCCTCACCATTTTGCTCCATGGCAATCAGGTTGTTGTTCAGTCCCACCTGGGTTCCTAGTAAAGGGCTGCGCCACAACAACTGCTGCTCGTACATGCTCCAGATACCGATTGTATCCTGGCAGGCGAACTGAATGGATCCGAGGAATGCCGGGCTGGTGTCTGCGCGAACACTATTTACAGCACCATCGCAAACGCTGCCCAGCACAGTACGGTCGAAAGTATCCGGTTCGAGGGACACCAGCAGGCCGTCATCGGTCCCCGCGATAATCTGTTTGCTTCCTGCATTTCCAACAACAGCAAAACCGCCATAGTTGGCTTCAGAAGACTGCCGGTAAATTTTGCTGACGCCATCCACGATCAGAATTCTCCCGATGGAGGCAACAAGGTCTGGCAGGCCGTCTCCGTAGACATCAACCGCCTCAATATTGTTAGCCGTTGAGACACCGTTCAGTACGATACTGGACCAGATAGGACTCATGGTTGCACTATCTATGATATGCAGTTGATTCCCCGATGCGGCGACAATTTCCATTCTTTCATCACCGTCAAAGTCAGCCAGTGATATGCTGTTTGCCGTATCCATATCCAATCGGTTGCTGCTGACCAGCGATTTTGAAACGCCATCGATGACGTCAATATTCAAATCGTAGAGATAACCGTGGGCGACAATGATATCGTCGGCGCCCTCGCCATCAATATTGCCTATGGCAACATCCATATAAGTGAATTGGTTCTTGTCTATAGGGTAGTCAGAGGTGCTCCACTCTGGTGACAAATCAAGACTGCGCACCACGCGCAATGGCAATGAGTCGGTATCCCGGGTTT
This sequence comes from uncultured Halieaceae bacterium, assembly GCA_963976655.1. Lineage (GTDB taxonomy): Bacteria > Pseudomonadota > Gammaproteobacteria > Pseudomonadales > Halieaceae > Marimicrobium. The sequence goes on along the minus strand of CAXBLB010000003.1, from coordinate 322,179 downwards.
CCAGGAAGCGATTGCCTTCCGAGCCCAGCACCACGATCTCATCCACACCGTCGCCGTCAGTATCGCCTAGCGCCAGGCCACGAAACGGGCCTCCTTCATCAAAGTTGATAAACTCCCTTTCCAGCGTCGCGATATCGTGAATGGAAAGGAAATCGGGCGCGGTCGAGTTAGACCCGCTTCCCCAGATAACTTCCAGTTCGCCGTCGTCGTCGACATCGGCCACTTCGATGCCTGGCGCCCCGCTACTGGGATTGCTCAATTGCCACAACTCATTCAGCGACACACCGTCTACTGCGTGTATCGCCCCGTGCTGCTGATCGCCGTAGAGAACTTCGGGCACCGTGTCACCCGTTACGTCCACAACCTTCAGCTGGCTGATATTTGTGCTGGTGCTGATTTGGCGGAGAGGCGTACGATTCTCTGCATCCAGGATATCGATGTAATACCAGCTTCGAGCGACGATCAACTCTTCGACACCATCACCATCCAGGTCACCGAGCTCCAGCCATCGCCCAGGAGAAAACCCGCTGAAGTCCCATTGCTGTATGGCAGTAGAACCGTCGAACTCAACAACTGGCCCCTCTACGTAAACCAATTCCAGCATCGGGTCGCTATCGACATTGCCGATGGAAAGCTCGCGTCCGCCAATCGGTAGTTCACTTTTTTTGCTTAAGTTGGAGGGGTTAAAAAAATAGGTATTGTTTTCGGTCGATACAATAATCTCGTCAAAGCCGTCGTTATCACCATCTCCCTGGACTACCGACAGAATCTCGCTGCTGCTTACCGCGATGCTGCGAACCAAATTTCTGGTTTCACCGTCGTAAACTGAAAGCATACCGTTGTCATAGCCGACAAGGATTCTTCGCACGAAGCTGTTTTCGAAAACGCTGATAGCATTGATCTCTACTCGATCGCTGGACCAGTCGGGATTATCATCACTGGTGTAGACAATTTCATAAGTGCCCATGCGAGGGTCACGCTTTACGATATGCCAGTTTTTGTTGGCCCCGAAATTGCGCGACAGGGTAGCGCCGAGAACCAGTTCCGTACTGCCATCACCGTCCAGGTCTGCAGCCGCGATTCCAGATTCCCCCAGATTCGAGCCCCACACTGAATGCTGCCAAACTCGCTCCAGATTGATCAGGTTGGAAGAATACTGAACAGGGTCAGGCGGAATTTCTGGAAGCTCGTTCGGGTCAGGCGGGAATTCGCCCGGATCATTGGGATCTACAAGCAACACCACTGAATCGTTCGGATTGAGGATAATCTGACCGGGATCGTTTGGGTCACTTGCTGCCGGCGCCCAGACTGAGCTCGCGGAAAAACCCGCAGGCTGCCATGAGTAAGTCTCCCGAAGCTGCTCCGGCGTATACATAATCTCTGCGCCATCTCGAGAGAATGTCGGGTTCCCATCCCGGTCCTGCTCAACTCCGGGCGCCTGCGCGTGCACAACACCACTACCAAGAGCAAGCAGACAGATGAAGACTGCGCGTCTACGATGCAAGCCAATGAACAGATTCGAATAGATCAAGCGAAAAACCTCCCTGTTATATGCGCTAATGACCTATTCAATAACAGGTCGCACTTGGAATGCGGGGGCCGTTGAAAGGAATACAAATCCATTCTTACCAACAACAGCGTCTATAATTCATAGTAGTTAGCAGGACTATCCTCGTCAATCATCTGCATTACCCCTGGCCCGCAACCTTTTTCGGCAGTATGGACTACTCCATGCGCGATCCGTTACTCTCAAAAAGGCCGCCAATAATTCCGATATTCAAAAAACGGTACAGCATCATGAAGCCACTTACACGAGCCTGCCTGTTCACTGCTGTCGCTGCACTTTCGGCCTGCAAAATTGAGATCGAAACCCCCGTGGAAGGCAGCGTCACTACGCTTTCCGGTGCGATAGACTGCGCTGCCACTGAGGTTTGCACAGTGGATGTGGTGGATATCTTCTTTGCTGAAACCTTTGTCGCGGAGCCGGAGCAGGGCTTCATCTTCAAGAGCTGGAAACAAAAAGAGCGAGGATTCTGTGGCGGCGCAACCACCCCGTGCCAGTTGGTTACGGCGGGGTTCGCGGGGAACGAAGCCCTTACAAACCTGCTCAATAACCCCGATGAAATTTTTTATCTGGAACCGGTGTTCGCGGTCGATCGCCGCACAGATGCCATCAGCCTCAACGAGGAACGAACACTCAACGGTTTTGGCAACTCCTGGGAGCTGGACTTCTATCGCAACACTGCGTACGGCTGCGGCCTTTCCGGCAACTACAGCTTTCTGGTGGTGGAGCCGGCCAGTAACCCGGGGGCCGAGAAACCGCTGTGGGTGTACCTGCACGGTGGAGGCACGGGCTACTTTGACGAGAGCGGTGGTTACCAGTCGATCAATAACAACGCCAACGCCTGGAACCACGAGGAAACCATGGACGATCTCGTGGACAACCAGCTACTGGCCAAAACGCTGAACCAGAACATGCAGCTCAAGGACAGCACGCTGACCCGGCGTGTTCAGGAGGGTTACCGCTTGCTGATCGTTTCGATGTGCGATCACGATCTGTATTCCGGGCTCGGCACTCCCTACCCCAACAACACCGACAACCCCGCAGCCGAGGTAAACGGCCTGCAGGCCACCATGGCCGCGGTGGAGTACACGGTCGCCAACTACGCCACCACCCACGTGATCGCGCATGGTACAAGCGCCGGCTCAGTGGGCGCACATTCACTCGCTACCGCCTTTGCCGCCGAGGGAACTTTTCTCACGGCTGCGGTCGCCGATTCCTACATCGCAACCCCGCGTATCGAACCGATTTTTGAGGCGTTCTCAGGTGTCGATGGCTATCCCTTTTCTGCGACGTTCGACCTCCAGGGCGCGGTGGACAAGATCGGCTTTTATATTGACCTGGAAAAGCAGGCTTATCCCGAGGCCCGCATCGCACAGGGATTTGATGACGTGCCGATGTTGTTCATCGGGGGCGACCTCGACCAGTTCTGCGCGGGCAACCTGCCGGCAATACCCGAAGCAGTGGCGGAAGATCTCGGCAACTGCAATTACGTATTTGACGGCCTTCGCCAGGCGGTGGCAGCACAACCGGATTCCCCCCATCAGGTGGCCCTGATTGAAGGTCGGGGACACACACCCACCAACAACTCCGATTCGGAAACCCAGGATGTGGTGGATGACTTTATTCAGGCCGTGCTCGAAACCAGCCCGCCCCATCCCTTTGCGGACTAAGTTGCGAAGCCTCATGCGAATCACCCACTCCGGCATCTTCCTTATACTGAAGGGGCCAATCCCGCAAGTCGCATTGGCATGCATGTCATGATTTTTTCCAGTTCCGCGAGACGCGCTTCATTAAGTTTACAGGCCCGTGGAACTGAAAACTCGCCGCCGTAGTTGATAGCGCATTCCTCGTAAGGGCTATTGTTGGTGCTGTTCGACCACGCTATTGCGTGATGCATTTCCAGCCACGCCAGATCGGTACAAGCGCGCATTATCGAGGCCTCCGCAGCTGGCACTAGCCTGGGCTCTTCGAAGCCTTCAAGCATACTGTCCACATGTCGAAGAATGCGACGAAATAGCTGCTGTCGCAGGGGCATTGGCTGTTTTCGCGACGCCCTGTGATAGCAAACGTACTTCTCCATCAACACCATCGCTTCCGCTGACAACGATACATTTATCCTTCTTGAGGAAGCATTATGCAGTCCACCCTCAATAAAGCGACTGCCGAAGTCTTGCGTGATGTTCCCGCCCAATAGGGATTCGCTCGCATATTTGATGACATGGAATTTGGCAGGCCTAACTACTTCATACGCCTTGAGAACATCCTCCCTCAAACCTGGTGGGGGCCACTGAAATCTGCTGTCCATCTGGATCTGCGTACTAAAGGAAGAGAGCACCCATTCAGCCGGATTTCTGACATAGCAGACTATTTCGATTTCATCAGATAGCTCTCGCAGAATATTCCCCAAGCGCTCCATCTGAGCGTGATATCCAGCTGTGAAGAAGGTCTCGCTACTAAGTATCAATTTTTCAGGCTTCAACCGTGCGACTTGTGACCTGAGCTCCTGCCATGCCGCGCGAGACGTCTCCAGTGACTGCTGTGAGCTACGCCCAAGGCGCCGTAAAACGTAAGGATCACAATACTCAACCCCGAAAAAATGGGGAAACAACGCGTGATGTACCGACCACCACCCCGACAAGCGAGGATACAGAATCCCGCCCCTCCGTAGGAAGCGTCTGCTTTGTGCAAGCGAACGCTGCAGGGCGGTGGAACCTGTTTTATGGTGCCCGATGTGTAATAGGACTTTCACGATGAAATCGCCCTGGGGCCCAATTGGGTGAAGGGTTGGCCCTATCCAAAATACCCCGTGATCTCATAGGTAATGCCACCCTCGCCAGAGAAGGAGCCCGTGCCTCTCTGTGAGCTGAAGTACAGGCGGTTGCCAAAAATGGCGGGGCCGGTAATTTCTGAATCCTCCTGCCCGACGACCTGCGCGATCGGGTAGGTTTCGCCGGATTGCGTGAGTACCACAAGCTGCATGTCGTCGCCGTCTTCGGCAACATATATTTCCCCGGACGGGGCGATTGTGATGTTGTCGACACCGCGCAGCAGCGGCTCCTCGACATTGTCGTCATCGTAAAGTATGTCAAGTGAATTGCCGATCGTGTCATAACGCCAGATACGGTTGTCGCCTTTTGTGGCGAAGAATAACAACCCGTCGGCAAACGCAATGCCTTCACCACCGTTAAAGTCGGTGCTGGCCGGTACCTGGAAGCGCGTCTGCTCTGTGGTGCCGGAAGGATCCCCAATCACATGCCAGGCAAGCGAGGCGCCCGTGAGCGGATCGCCCACCACTTCTGCCGCCTCCAGGAGGCCGCTGCTCAAATCCGGGTAGTTGTCGGGCGTGAAACGATAGAGCTTCCCGTTGGGCCTGTCTTCGGTCAGATAGAGAACCTGCATCACATCGTCCACGGCCACTGCTTCATGTGCGAAAGCCCCCATGGCGGGCCTGGCGATCGGGGCGTTCAGACCGAAAGGATCGCACTCGTAAACCAGGCCCAAGCCGTCGCCGATAAACTTTTCCTCGCAACTCAACCAGGTGTTCCAGGGCGTTTTGCCACCCGCGCAATTGGCTGTGCTGCCCGAGAGAATGTTGTAGGCATCCACGATGGTGCCATTGGCGTCGAAGCGAATCGCGCCGACCCCGCCGGCGCCTTCAACAAACTGCTCACTGTTGGAAACGTAAATCCAGCCGCCTTCACTGGTGGCAAAACAGGCGCCGCCATCCGGCGCGTTGTGCCAGGCGAACGAGGTGCCCTCCACCACCTGGGTGGAACGGGCCACGATGCGCGATGTATAGCCTCTGGGCAGGGCAACGCCGTTTGCGTCGGGAGCCTGTAGCGCCAGCGAGGGTGGTTTGTCGCTGGAATCACTGCAGCCGCTCAACAGGGGCGAACCCAGCGCCAGGCCCAGAGAAGCAAGACCATAGCGCAGTGTTTGCCGGCGGTTGATCGAAAAACCGGGAGTGATGATCTGTCGGGCTTGCTGCCTGGGGGGAATAGTCATATTAATCGCTTTTATTACAGTGGGGGGGGGTGTAAGACCAATTTAATCGCAGAGGTCACCGTTGATCAAGGCTGGGCAGCGGTTACATGAAGGACCTCGGGGCGACATTCATCGCACGCCCGCACTTTCCATGTAGAATGCCGCATGCGTCACGGTAACTTCGATCAACAGCCCGACACCCCGTTCAACTGGCGAATCATCGCCCAGCTCGTGCCCTACCTCCGCGACTCCCGGGGCCGGGTCGGCCTGGCGATACTCCTGATGCTCGCCGGCAAGGGCGCCATTCTGGTCATCCCCTTCCTGCTCAAGTACCTGGTGGATTCGCTGGAGGGCGCCTCCACAGCCACTCTGGCACCCTCGCTACTGTTGGGACTGGTACTGGCCTACGGCGCGGCACGCTTCTCCAACGTTCTCTTTTCGGAACTGCGCGACACCGTCTTCGGTCGGGTGACGGAACGGGCGATGCGCCGGATCGCCCTGCAGGTGTTTCGTCACGTGCACGCACTGGATCTCGAGTACCATCTCAATCGCCATACTGGCGGCCTCGCCCGCGATATCGAGCGCGGCACGACCGGCGTGAGTTTCCTGCTGCGCTTTTTTGTGTTCAACATTGCACCCACGCTGCTTGAGATCGCCGCAGTGGCCGCCATCCTGCTGTTCAACTACGGCATCAGCTTCGCGGCGATCACCGTGCTTTCCGTGCTCTGCTATGGCCTGTTTTCCCTGCGCGCCACCGAGTGGCGCACCGAGTTTGTGCGGCAGGTGAACGCGGCGGATTCCAGCAGCAACACGCGCGCGGTCGACAGCCTGCTCAATTTCGAAACGGTGAAGTACTTCACCAACGAGGAGTTTGAAGCACGACGTTACGACAGCGAACTGCAGACGCTGGAACTGGCGCGGCGGAAAAATCGGCTGTCGCTGTTCGGCCTGAACGGCGGGCAGGCGCTGATCATCGCTGTGTCGCAAACCAGCATGATAGGGCTCGCCGCCTGGCAGGTGCGCGATGGCACGCTGACGCTGGGCGATTTTATCCTCATCAACCAGTTCATGATCCAGCTCTTCATGCCGCTGGGCTTTCTCGGCTTCGTGTTCAGGGAGATCAAGGGCTCGATGGCCAACATCGAGAAAATGTTCGAGCTGCTGGCGCTGAAACCCACGGTGACCGATGCGCCCATGGCCCCCGCTCTCAGCGTACGCAGTGGCGAAATCGTGTTCGAGGAGCTGCGCTTTGCCTACAACCCGGATCGCGACATTCTCAAAGGCGTGTCGTTCGTGATCAGGCCCGGCCAGAAAGTCGCCGTGGTGGGCGATAGCGGCGCCGGCAAATCCACCCTCGTGAAAATGCTCTTCCGCTTCTACGACCCGCAGGGCGGCCGCATTCTGATCGACGGCCAGAACATCCGCAACGTCAGCCAGGCGTCCCTGCGCCGCGCCATCGGCATTGTCCCCCAGGATACCGTGCTGTTTAACGACAGCATTTTCGAGAACGTGCGCTACGGCAACCCGGAGGCCAGCGACGCCGCGGTCGATGAGGCGATCCGGCTCGCGCATCTCGACACCTTCATCAGCGGTTTGCCCGAAGGTACCGCCACCCTGGTGGGTGAGCGCGGGCTCAAACTGTCGGGCGGCGAGCGTCAGAGAGTCTCCATTGCGCGGACAATCCTCAAGCGGCCGCCCATTCTGGTCTTCGACGAAGCCACCTCCTCGCTGGACAGCCGTTCGGAGCAGGCCATTCTCAGGGCATTGCGGGCGATCTCCGAGGATCACACCAGCCTGGTGATAGCCCACCGGCTGTCCACCATTGTCGATGCCGACAGCATCGTGGTACTGCACGAAGGCGCCGTGGTGGAACAGGGCACACATGAAGCACTGCTGCAGGCCGGCGGCCACTATGCAGAGCTGTGGCAGGCACAACAGAAGCAGCGAGGCGCTATAATGGCGCCCCTCACTCTTCCCAGGTAGCTCCCATGTCGACAGATACCGCGGTCACCAGTTTCTCCCAACTGGCACTGCCACCCGCCCTGCACCAGGCAATCAGTGACGTCGGCTACGAAACTCCCTCGGCGATTCAGGCGATGACCATCCCTCACCTGCTGGCCGGGGCGGATCTTGTCGGCCAGGCACAGACGGGCACGGGCAAAACGGCCGCCTTTGCCCTGCCGGCGCTGGCGCGGCTGAACCCGCAGCAGAAAACGCCACAGGTGCTGGTGCTGACGCCAACGCGGGAGCTGGCCATACAGGTAGCCGAGGCGTTCCAGAAATACGCGCATCATATCCAGGGTTTCCAGGTGCTTCCTCTCTACGGCGGCACGGATATCCGCAGCCAGTTGCGCCAGTTGCAGCGTGGCGCGCAGGTGATCGTGGGCACTCCGGGACGGGTAATGGACCATATGCGTCGCGGCTCCCTGGATCTGTCTGCCCTGGTGACACTGGTGCTGGACGAGGCCGATGAAATGCTGCGCATGGGTTTTATCGATGACGTCGAGTGGATTCTTGAGAAGACGCCCCCAAAACGGCAGATCGCGCTGTTTTCCGCCACCATGCCCGAGGCTATCCGGCGTATTGCAAAAACCCACCTGAACAACCCGCGGGAAGTCACCATCAAAATGACGGCGGTGGCCACCAGCGCCATACGCCAGCGGGTGTGGATGCTCGCCGGCGCCAATAAGCTGGATGCGCTCACGCGCATTCTGGAGGTGGAAGACTTCGATGGCGTTATCGTCTTTGTGCGTACGCGCATCGCCACGGTGGAGCTGTCGGAGAAACTCACCGCCCGCGGCTACTCCACCGCGGCGTTGAACGGCGATATTCCGCAGCAACAGCGCGAAAAGACCGTCGACGGCCTGAAGAGCGGTCGGCTGGACATTCTCGTGGCTACCGATGTGGCGGCTCGCGGGCTGGATGTGAAGCGCGTCAGCCACGTCATCAACTACGATATCCCCTACGACGTAGAGGCCTATGTACACCGTATCGGTCGCACGGGCCGCGCGGGGCGTACCGGCGATGCCATTCTATTCGCGGCCAATCGCGAGCGCCGTCTGTTGCGGGCGATCGAGAAGGCCACCGGCACCACCCTGGAAACGATGACGCTGCCCACGGCAAACGAAGTCAGCGACAAAAGAGCCGAGCGCTTCAAACTGCGTATTACCGAAACCCTGGATACCCATGAGCTGTCGCCGTATCGTGCCGTGGTGGAGCAATACCAGCAGGAGTTTGGCGTGCCGGTTGTGGAGATAGCGGCTGCGCTCGCTGTCATGGCGCAAGGCAAGCAGTCGCTGGCGGCGGAGGATATCAAGGCGGCGAAGCCTTCCGCCAAAACGCAAGGAAAGCAGCCTGCGGGCGGTGCAAAAGCTGGTAGCAAAAAAACCTCATCCACCCGCAAATCACCGGGAGACAGCGAGCCTGCAACACCCCGGCGCGAGGCCCCGGCTGCCGGGCGTGGCACCGACAAAGCGCAAACTGCCAAACAGCGTGAGCCCGCGGCCGAGGTGGGCATGGAGCGCTTTCGTATCGAGGTAGGAAACACACACGGCGTCAAGCCCGGGAATATCCTCGGCGCGATCGCCAACGAGGCAGATATCGACGCGCAATACATCGGCCGTATCGATATACACGAAGACCACAGCCTGATCGACCTGCCGGAAGGCATGCCGAAAGAGGTGTTCAAACATTTGCGCAATGTCTGGGTGAGCGGACAAAAACTGCAGATCAGCCGCCTGGACAAACCCGGCGCGGGCGGCAAGCAGGCCAATCGCAAGGGCAAGCCGCGCAAGAAAAAACGACCCGCGCCGGGTTTGGATTGAGCCTGGACGCGCGCTAGGGAGCGCCCCAGGTATAGCTCGCCTGTAGCCCCAGCGGTATGCCCAGTGACCAGAACAGCAGCAGGAACAGTGTCCAGGCCACGATAAAGCTGAGCGAATAGGGCAGCATCAACGCCGTCACCGTGCCGATACCGGTCTGCGCGATGTAACGCTGGCAATACACCACCACCAGCGGGAAATACGGCATGAGCGGGGTAATGATATTGGTGGTGGAATCGCCCACGCGATAGGCGGCCTGTGTGAGGTCTGGCGAGATGCCGAGCCCCATCAGCATGGGCACGAAAATCGGCGCCAGCAGCGCCCACTTGGCGGAGGCCGAACCCACGAACAGGTTCAGCAGGGCGGTGAGCGCCACCATTGCGGTGATTGTCAGGGGCGCCGGCAACCCCAGCGATTCCAGCGCAGCCGCCCCCTTCAGCGCCAGCAGAACGCCCAGGTTTGATTGCGCAAAAGCGTAAATAAACTGCGCGATAAAGAACATGATGACCAGGTAGTAGGCCATGCTGCCCATTGCCCGGGTCATTCCCTCGATCACGTCGCGGCTGCTTTTTACTGTACCGGCCACCACGCCATAGACCACGCCCGGCAGCAGGAACAGGATAAAGATCAGCGGTACGATGGACGCCATCAGTGGCGCGCCGCTTTCCGTGAGCGAACCAGTGGCGCCGCGCCAGGCGGAATCGGCGGGCCAGGCCGACCAGATCAGCAACGCGCCGGCAACGGCGATGCTGCCCAGCGCGTAACGCAGCGCGCGGCGCTCTCGATCGCCGAGCACTTCCATCCCGGGCTGCTCGCCGATGTCGGCGTCCAGCGGCGTATCGCGCAGGCGCGGTTCCACCACGCGCTCCGTAATCAGCCAGCCGAGCGCAATGATCAGCGGAGAAGATGCGGCGGTGAAAAAGAAATTGTTCAGCGGGTTGAGCGTGACACCCGGCTGGATGATCTGCGCCGCCGACTGCGATATTCCCTGCAGCATCGGGTCGATGGCGGACGGTATGAAATTCGCCGAGAAGCCGCCCGACACCCCGGCGAAAGCGGCGGCAATGCCCGCCAGCGGGTGGCGGCCCGCGGCGTGGAAAATAATTCCGCCCAACGGGATCACCAGCACGTAGCCGGCATCCGCCGCTGTGTGGCTGACAATCCCCACCAGAATCACCATGGGCGTGAGCAGCCAGCGCGCGGTAACGCCCAGCATGGCGCGCAGGGCGCTGTTGATAAAACCCGTGTGCTCGGCAACCCCGATTCCCATCATCGCCACCAGGACCACGCCGATGGGATGAAAATGGGCGAAGGTCGTGACCATCGACGAGAGGAACTGCGTCATCGCAGATGCAGAAAGCTGGTTGACCACCACCAGCGTCTCGCCCGTGCGCGGGTCTGTCAATTCGTAACTGAACAGGGAGAAAATCCAGGACAGCAGCCACACTGCCAGCAACAAAGCGATAAACAGCACGGCCGGGTCCGGCAGTTTGTTGCCGATACGCTCGACCGCCGCGAGAGCGCCGCGTGAAGCCGGTGGCGTCTGCCCGGTGGGTAGGCTCATTGCTGAAACCTCAGGGAGCAACCCACTTTAATCGCGATTCCATGAGGACAGCATGTGGGCAAACATAGTGCTGTTCATATCAATGCTCTGCCACAAATCCAGAGCATTGGTCTGCTCCACGGCCATGGCAAAGGCCCCGCGGCGACTCTTGCCCGGTGGTAACTCAAGCCGGGGCTTGCTGAGGTACCTCACGCGCGTTGTATCGATCGCGGCGGCGGCAACCTGTTGCTTGAAGGCTTCGATATAAGCAGACGCATTCTCGCCCCGCAGTTTGGAGCCGGGCTCTAACGGCCCCGTCACCCACAGCCACACAAAGCCGCCTTCACCAGGCGGGCCATCGCGGGGGAGTATTCGGGTGAGAATTTCAATGGCTTTCGCGCGCTCATCGGGCTGCGAGATGTCATAGCGCTCCAGCGCCATATCACCATCCAGCAGGCGGCGTGAATAAATGGCCGTGGTCGCCAGTTCGACATCGTCCTCGCTGATATGGGGGTTATCCATCACCCGCATGCCCTTGCCCTCGAGTACCTCGGTTGAGGTCGGATTGTGTACAAAAATCGGGATCACCCGCGAGCGTCGTAACTCGGCACCAAAATAACGGGTGTCACTGCGCGCAATCAGGTCCGCGCCGACTTCAGCAACGGCGAGAGGGCCCTCGGGTAGCGCATCCAGCATCAGCGCGGACTGTTGCGCGAGCGAGAGCACGGCAGCGCGCGCGTTCATTGTGCGTCGTTTTTGTGCCGGTGTGGCATTCGCAAGCGGCCTGCAGGCTTCCCGGTGCAGGAACTCGCTGGGAGCGAAATCACCGAAGAGGGCTTCCGGTGTCGCCACCCTGGCCCAGGCCGCGTCATCCTGCACTGGCAGCACCTTGACGGGGCTAAACGCAACGCCCCGGCGCGCGGCAGACACAGCGCCGGTGACCCAGTTCGGGGGCATCATCAGTGCCCTGGCCGGGTGTTTCACCGGGTGATCCTGTTGGCTGAACAACGAATCGCGCAAGACGAATACGCCACCCACCTGCCGGGCAAACCTGAGCCAGCGCGCCGCAATGTCTTCCCCGTCGGCCACGGGCAGCCTCGAATCATCCAGCGGACCCCGCATTGCAGGGTTGTTGGCTTCGTAATACACGTTGCCAAAATGCGGGCCTTCGTCTGAGGCTGAGAGGACCAACCGGGCGGCGGGGGCAGGAGCAACAAGTGGCGTTGAATCCCCAGGGCGCTCTGCACTATTGTGAGGCGCTTGCGCGTTTGGCGGTGCAACGACAACCTGCGGGGCTCCGCTGGCGTCGGCGAGCGCGCCGGGTGCAATCGTGCCCAGCAAAGGCATTATCAAGAGATACGGGAGGCAGCTGAGAACGCGAAGACGGTGTGTGCGCATAGTCATGAGAGAGCGTGGTTGCAAGGAGTCTGGCCGCAAAGCCTCGCGGCAGTGTGTCTGCTTTGTTTGACCTTCGCAAGCCGGCAGTTCTATACTCAAAAGCAAAATAAGCCGAGTACCTCTGACATGAAAAAGTATTTCTCTCTTGCGGGCCTGTTCAGCGTTCTTGGCCTGCCCCTGACTTCCTGGGCCCAAACGGGCCAGATAATCTACCAACCCAGCGCAGCGGCCATCCCGCCCACGGCTGTGCCGACACTCACCACCACTGCACTTCTACTCCTCGTCATCCTCATCATACTCGCAGCTCGCTGGGCTGGTTTCGGCCGAAACCGGCTCATGAGCCTGTTCGCGGGGATGCTCGGCGTTTGCGCGCTGGCCAGTGGTGGCCTCAGCATGAAGCTCGTGTCTGACGCATGGGCCGATGGCGGCGGTGGCACGAACTTCGCTTTCTTCAGTTCCGCGAGCGGTGGTTCCACACCCGTTAACGACAATGTATTGAACATCTTCGAGAACACTTCCGGCGTCAATCAACGTATTGTCTCGATCATACTGGGTGCTTGCCCGAACGTTAACAACGGCAGCATTGATGGCGTGGAGCGCTGCGAGGCAAATGGCATTGTCACGACCGGTGAAGACGGTCTCTGCTACACCGATTGCCGGGATGCCCTGCCCGAGTAGCGAAACACCTGGTCGCGCAGCCACCGCCCTGAAATAGAGTGGCTGAGCGAATTTTAGGACTTTGCAGATACAGACATCCCCGCGCAAAATTTTCGCTGCAGCGCTTTTTCTCCTTGCCCTGCTCACGTACTTCTGGATTTTTCGCGGCCTGCCTACACCGGGTGACCTGAGCCTGAACCCCCCGCCCACCCCGAGCGTGATATACGACAGACACGGTGTCGCGCTGTATTACTTCCAGCAGAACCGACATCGGATCCCCATTGAGCTTTCCGAGGTCTCCCAGGCTGCCATCGACGCCACGCTGGCCATCGAGGACCGGAATTTCTTTCACCACCACGGGTTTTCGATCACCGGAATACTGCGGGCGCTGCGAACAAACCTCACCAGCAGCTCGGCCGCCGCCGGCGGATCAACCATCACACAGCAACTGGTGAAGAATCGACTACTTACACGTGAAAAGCGATTCACCCGCAAAGTGCGTGAACTGGTGCTTGCCACCTGGGTGGAGCTGGTGTTCAGCAAGAAGGAGATACTGGCGATGTATCTCAACGAAGTGTCCTACGGTGGCACAGTGCACGGCATCGAGGCCGCGGCCTGGCGCTACTTCAGCAAATCCGCCGCCGAACTGACGATCCCCGAGGGCGCACTTCTGGCGGGCCTGCTCAAGGCTCCCGGTGTGTACAATCCGTTGGGGGGTCGGCCAGAGCTGGCCTTTGAGCGCCAGAAGCAGGTGCTTGCAAGCATGCGCCGCGCAGATTTCATTTCCCCGGCTCAATACCGGGCTTTCGCGCAATCCAGCCCGTCACTGGCTCCCGGGGGCGTAAAAATTCTGGCGCCACATTTCGTGATGTATGTACGGCAATTGTTGATCGAACAGTTCGGCGAGGAGCGGCTGCACCGGGATGGCCTGCAAATCACCACAACGCTGGATTACGCGCTCCAGGAGTCGACCCAGGAGCGCCTGACGAACCACGTTAAACGCTTGTTCCGCTACCGGGTCGCCAACGGTGCAGTGCTTATCACCGCGCCTCGCAGCGGCCAGATACTCAGCATGGTTGGCAGCGCCGACTACTTCAACGCGGCGATTGACGGGCAGGTGAATGTGGTACTGCAATACCGACAGCCCGGATCCACCATCAAGCCATTGAACTATGCCATGTCACTGGAGCATGGAAAAACGCCGCTATCTCTATTGCAGGATCAGCCCGTGGAATACGCCATCCCCGGCGAGGAAAGCTATAAGCCGCGAAACGACGATTCGATCTTTCATGGCGCGGTCACGCTGCGACAGGCACTGGCCTCGTCTTACAACGTACCCGCGGTGAAAGAGCTCGCCAGTAACGGCGTATTGAATTTTGTCGACAAGGCGAAGGCTGTAGGCATCCACAACTGGAGGGGACACACCGCGTACCGCTACGCACTCACACTGGGCAGCGCCGAAGTACGCATGCTGGATCTGGCGCAACTTTACAGCACTTTCGCGAACCTCGGCGCACCGGTTCCACCCAACCCGTTGTTGCAGGTAACGACTTTGCAGGGGGATGTGCTGTACGCAAACGATTGTGCGCTGAACGCCGGGAACTGCGCTTCAACCGCGGTTTTCAGCCCGCAAACCGCATTTCTTATCAATGACATTCTGTCTGACAATGAGGCCAGATCGGCGACCTTTGGCCCGAACTCAGACCTGCATATCAGGGCACACCAGGTGGCGGCAAAAACCGGTACAACGGATTACCTGCGCGACAACTGGACGATCGGCTATACAACCGACCGCCTGGTCGCCGTATGGATAGGCAACAACGACGGCAGGTCCATGCGCTTTATTGAGTCCGGCAGGCACGGCGCCTCAACCATCTGGCAGGAAATAATGCGCAACCTGCTCATGGGCACCCAACCCCATCGCTTCGAAATACCCGAGGGGATTGTAGAGCGCGAGGTGTGCGTGAGCACTGAAACCCTGGCCTGCAGCACCTGCCCGGATGTGCGCAAGGAATTCTTCAGCGCGGGAACGGAGCCGCGCGTGCCCTGCGTCGAGTAGGCGATCAGCCCGCTTGCGGGCGCGGGCCATTCACGTGAGGCACAAGGCCATATGATCTCAATCGAGTTGGCACAACACTTTGCAATGCAGCACCTTGAGGGCTTCATGCTCGGCTTCGCTGCGCGAGAAATAGGTCACCCCATCGTCGCCGGTCACAAAATACAGGTAGTCCGTGGCGGCGGGTTCCGCCACCGCCTGCAGGGATGTCGCGCTGATGTTACTGATCGGCCCCGGCGGCCAGCCCTTATACATACGTGTGTTATAGGGTGTATCAACTGACACCGCCTCTCTCAGGCCCTGCAGCGAAGCGCCGTAGTAGGCGGTAACGTCTGAGCCAAGTTCCATGCCCATTCTGAGTCGCCGCAGGAAAACCTGCGCGACACTCGGTTTGACCAGTGGGTCGTCCACTTCCCGTTCAATGATAGACGCCAGGATTACGCCCTGGTGAAGCGAGAGGCCCTGCGCCGCAAGGCCACGTCGCACTTCCTCTGTGAATAGCGCGGCTGTCAGATCGAGGGATGATTCAATAATGGCAGTGAGTGGTGTCGAGGCAGTAACGTGGAAGCTTTCGGGGTGCAGGTAGCCCTCCAGATTGGCTCCTGACGGTTTGTCCGCCAGGGCAGGATGCCCACTGTATTGCTTTGGATCCAGCGCTGCGTCCACCTCAATGCCGGCAAAGCCCGCGCTGATCAACTGCGCCCTCAAATCACTCAGCCGTTGGGCGGGCAGAATGGTCAGCATGGAACTGGTGACGTCCCCTGCACTGAATTTGCGGGTGATCTCACTCACGCCCATGGCCGGAGAGATGGCATAGGTTCCCGCCTGCATCCTTCCCCTGAGACCGTGGAGGCGCAAATACAACCGGTAGGCGGAGCGCGAGTTGAGCAAGCCGCGACCGTACAGCAGGTTGGCGATGGCTGTATCGGTAGCGCCGGGATACACCACAACGGTCTGCAGCGCGTCGTCGGCGCGGTTATAGGGGGCGATGCTTACAAGATACCAGAGCAAAAACAGTGCAGGGGGAAGCAGGATGCCGAACAGCAACAACCGCGTTTTTTTTGGGCGCGCTACAGAACCTTCACCGACTGCCCCGGTTGTTCGCACGCGGCGCTGAACAGGCAACTGGTGCTCCATAGGCTGGTTGAATCACGCTATCATCAAAGGGTACCCACACGTTAATCGTCGGGGTGAGGGAAATCCAGCCCCTTGCGGACAGCCCCTGGTTGAGGTTTGAGGAACCCGGATCGCTTGAGTGCGGTAGCGATTAACCTGTGTTCGCCAATTGGGTAGACTGGCGCAGGAATAACCCGGGTCAATTCCGGCCCACTCACCGGCGAGAATACAGCATGGCCACAGCAAGTTACCTGGAGCGTCCCGACAACCGGGATTTAAACCATATACCCGGCGACTACGGCCTGCCCGTGATAGGTTCCGCCCTGAGTTTCGGCACCAACCCACTGAAGTTTTGCGACCAGCGCTTTCATCGCTATGGCGCCATCTCGAAACTCGCCATGGGCCCCTCGCGCATGGTGCTGGCGCTGGGGCCGGAGAACGCGCAAGCGCTGCATCTTGATGTGGAACAGAACTTTTCCTCCGCCAAGGGTCTCGGCCATTTTCAATCGTTGATCGGCGGCAGCCTGATCATGAAGGATTTCGATGCGCATCGTGCACAGCGCAGGCTGATGCAGACCGCGTTCAAGAAATCGACCATGGAAAGCTACGCGGAGCCGATCAACGCCATCTGCGCACGCAAGCTGCGGCCATTGTTTGATGCTGGCGAATTCCAGCTCCTCGGCCAGGCCAAGACAACCCTGCTGGAGATTGCGGCGCAAACCTTTACCGGCGTCAGCGGCCAGGGCAGGGAGGGCGATAAACTTACCGCCGCCTTCGAGAATTTTGTCGACGGCTTCAATTTCCTTTTCGAGGTCGACCTGCCCGGTTTCAAGTTCCACAGGAGTCTGCGCGCCAAACGGTACATCGAGGCCTTCATTCGCGAGCTGATTGTCGACAAACGCCGCAACAACGATAACGATATCCTTGCGCACTTCTGCCGCGCCCTGGATGAGAACGGCAACTATTTTTCGGATGCCGACATCGCGGAAAATTTCGTATTGCTGTTATTCGCCGCACAGGACACCACCACGGCGTCGCTGGTCAATGCCTGCTATGAACTGGGGCGGCATCCGCAGTGGCAGCAGCGGCTGCGCGAGGAAGCTCGCGCCCTCGGCAAGGCATCCATCGGCCAGGAAGATTTCGACGCGTTGCCGTCCTTCAGCCTGGTGTTCAATGAAACCCAGCGGCTGCACTCATCGGTGCCGCTGTTTCCGCGCCGCAGCATCAACCCCTGCGAATTGGCAGGAGTGGAGATTCCCGCGGACACCCTGTTGATGAACGCGATCACCTACAACCACGTGATGCCGGGCTGGTGGACAGAGCCGCAGCGCTTCGACCCCGAACGTTTCGAGCGCGGCGAGCACAAACAGCACGCCTTTCTGTTTCATCCTTTCGGGGGCGGCGCACACAAGTGTATCGGCATGCATTTCGCGCAGATGGTATTTCGCATCTTCATGTATCACATACTCACCGGGCACGAGATTCAGTTGCCGCCGGGCTACGATCCGGATTGGCAGTACATTCCAATGCCCAAACCAAAGGATAACCTGCCACTGCGCCTGGTGCCGGTGCGCTAAATGCACTGCCGGGCGGACTCGCCCCGCGCTATGCCCGCACGGTAGCCGTCACCGGCGGCAGATCCCTGTAGGTGCAGATTCCGGGGGCGGCGCGGCACACCGCCGGTATTGCGTTGATCGCGGGCAGCGCGGTGATCTGCATTCCCAGATCGTTCATGTCGCGGGGCGTCATCTGCGCGGGATTCATCGCCGGAATCGGCAGCATCACGTTGTGCATGGAGGGGTCGCCCTGAATATTCACCGTATACCCGTGCGACACGGGCCAGGTTGCGTCCGTATTCTTGCCGATCACCCACACCTGCTCGTTCTCCAGACGGTCCACCGCCCCGCTACTGCCGATCCACCGGATTCGAACACCGGCGATGCATCCCCGCCCGATGTACCGGCCCGGCGCATCAATGTCTTCTTTCGCGCTGGCGAACTCAACCTCGCAGCGAATATCGTCGAGCTCGATGTCGAGCAGCATGGCCATCAGTTCCAGGGCATCGCCGAATACGGAGGTCTCTTCGGTGATTGCCGCTACCAACTCCGGCCCGCCAGCGGGCAGGCCGAAGCCGATCTGATCCATGTTGCTGTCGCCGGCGAAATTGAATACATCCACCGCCTCGGTCACTGTCAGCTTGCGAACTTCGCGACAGTGCGCCGACACCGCGCACGCGAGGTAGTTGATATGACCCGGGTTGATACCCGTGCCGAACAATGACGCGTTGCCCTCCGTAGCGGCGATGTTCAAGCGTTGTCGCGGGCTGACACCGGCGTCGTTGCGGGCCCTGTAGTCCATTCCCCAGCCGGTAATGAAGTTGCAGGTGGTCACTACATTGATGCCCGCGGCCAGCAGTTGCTCGAGGTGGCCCACGTCGCCGTACAACGGGTTGTAGCTCACACAATCGGGCTGCAGGGCGATGATGTCGGAAATCACGTTCGTTGCCTGTATACCCAGCGGCTCCAGTCCGACCAGTTCCCCCGCATCCCTGCCCACCTTGTCCGCGCTGTAGGCGTACATGCCCACAAGGCTCAGCCCGGGGTGCGAGACGATCGCCCTCACCGCCTGGCGGGCCACGCCACCACTGGTCCACTGCACTATGCGCAACGTCATCGCCTCTCCTCACAGTTGTGATTATCCAATGCTGCCTCCAGAGTCGCCGGGCCACTTTAACAGGCAACCGGATCGCTAAAATCTTGATTGAGGCCAATACCAGAGTCTATATCTTCGACTACACTGAGCAAGAGTCGTTTACGGCCATCCGGTTTGCCGGGTGTTACTTATCACCAACCTCCATGACACAGGACACCTCCTCATGAGCGCAGCGAAAAAGACGAAGGCAAAAGCAAAAACGAAAGCCAAGGCAAAGACCAAGGCAAAAGCCACGACAAAGGCAAAAGCAAAAACTGGCGCAAAGACAAAAGCAAAGACAACCGCCAGGCCGAAGACGAAGACCAAGGCAAAAGCAGCAGCCAAGCCGAAGGTGACAGCAAAGAAGAAGCAGGACGCCTATACGGCGAAAATGAAAAAGCAGCTGGACAAACTGGGCACCGAGGTCGAAAGCCTGGAGAAGAAAAGCCGGCAGGCCACCAAAGACCTCAAGGCCGAATACCAGGAACAGCTAAAGCACGCTCGCGCGGCGCAAAAGAAGCTCCAGGCCAGGGTGAAAAAGCTCGGGAACGCCAGCGAAGACAAATGGGACAAGGTCAAGGACGAAGTCGACCACGCATGGGGAGCGTTTGTCAGCTCGGTCAACTACTTCAGGTCAAAGTTCAAATAAGCTACCGGAATAACCGGGGTGTTCAATCCACCCCCTTCCCATCCAGCAGCGCCCCCGGAACAACGACGGGCGCTGTCCTGCTGAAGCCCTGTAACAACTGCACAGCCTGCTAATTCTTACAATCCATTGTAATAACTACAATCAATCTGGCGCTTGCAGCTGTGGCACGTTTGTCGCCCGCTACCTGTCAATCAACACCCGCGAACCACGCCAGCGGGATTGCACGCGACACTTGTGGTTTCGCCACCTCTGATCTGCATATGGCACAGTCATTGCTCCTCAAAGGGTGGGTTAAACGCCCGACCATATTCCTGCAATCTTTCCTGGAGGTCGCCATGCAATCGATCAGCCGCAATGAATTGAAGACGATGGATGATACCCACAAGGATTTTGTTCTGGCCAACGTGCTGGAGCCAGAGCAGTTCAACAAAGAGCATATTCGTACATCGGTAAACGTGCCCGTCGGCAGCGATAACTTTGAAGATCTCATGCTGACTCTGGCGGGAACCAAAGACCGCAATGTTGTCGTCTACTGCGCCAACTTCGATTGCGATGCCTCCACCAAGGCAGCGGAAAAGCTCGAGAACGCTGGCTTCAGGCACGTGTATGACTACGAAGGCGGAACACAGGACTGGATGGAAGCCAAGCAGGCAAACGCGTGATTGTTTCGCCAAAACCCGATAGCAAGACGGAGATAGGGAGTTCGCAACGATATGAAGACCTGGATCCTGGTCGCCGACGGAAGCAAAGCGCGTATCTATGAATACATGGGCCCGAACGAGGCTCTGCGACTGCTCGACAACGGCGAGTTTTCCCACAGCAACAAGCCCTCCCGGGAAATCGCCCAGGAGAAACGCGGGCGCGTCTTCCACAGTGCCGATGGCAGCCGTTCCGCCATGGAGCGGCCATCGGATCCACATGAATTTGAGAAAAAGCGCTTCGCCGCGCAGTTGGCGGATCACCTCAATCAGGAAGAAAAGAAGCGGCGCTTTGATCGCCTGATCGTCGTTGCCCCACCAAAAAGTCTGGGCGAGCTGCGCCAGCAGTTATCCAGTGCCGTGCTCGAGCGGGTAGCGGGTGAAATCGACAAGGAGCTCACCAACCTGGATCCCGCAGATCTGCCGAAACACCTGCAGCCGGTTCTCAACATCAATGCCTAGCAAGCATCTGCAGAGGCGAACAAGGTGCCATCAGCGAGCGACAGGACGCCTGGCATGATTGTAGGCAGGTTGGCCAGGGCGTGCATGCCTGCTGTGGTCGCCCTCATCAGCAGCAAGGCGCTGGCCACGGTATCGCCCCAGTCTTCACTGGCGCCCGCCAGTGATCAGGCCCAGGGCATCGCGGTGTTGTGGTGGGCCATGCTCATTGGCAGTTGCCTCATTTTTTTTGCAGTCATGACAGTGCTGGCGCTGGGCCTGTGGCGTGCGCGCCGGGGCGAGCGCTCGTTGTCGCCTCTGCACAGCCGCAACCTGGTGCTAGGCGCCGGCGTGGCAGTGCCGCTGGCGGTGGTGATCGCACTGGTGGGCGGTAGCCTCCTGCTGGGCAGGGATCTGTCCCAACGGGCGCCTCCAGGCGCCCAGACCATAGAGGTCATCGGCTGGCGCTGGTGGTGGGAGGTGCGCTACCTCGACGGCGATGGGCAACTGCTGGCCACTACCGCGAATGAGATCCACGTGCCGGTCGATCGACCCGTGCGATTTCTGCTGCGCAGCGGTGATGTCATCCATAGCTTCTGGGTGCCCAATTTGCACGGCAAGACCGATATGGTGCCGGGCACCACCAACCGCAGCTGGTTCACCGCCCGCGAGGTTGGCAGCTTCCGCGGCCAGTGCGCCGAGTTCTGTGGTACCCAGCATGCGCTGATGGGCTTTGAAGTGATCGTACTGCCGCAGAACGAATTTGACGCATGGCTGTTACATCAGGCCAAAGACGCACGCACGCCAGCCACTGCCATCCACCGCAGGGGACGCGAGACATTTGTCGACGCCGGGTGTGCCAACTGCCACACAATTCGCGGTGTGACGCCGGCGCGGCTGGCCGACGCCCCGCACGACCCGGCCAAACCCGCGCCCTTTGCCGGCGGCGATGCGGAGACCAAGGCCCGGCGCACCGCCTTCGACGATCCGGTACCTGCGCCGGATCTCACCCATTTCGGCAGCCGCCGCACGTTGGCCGCGGCAGGACGGCCACTCAATCGGGGGCATCTCGCCGGCTGGATCAGCGATCCGCAGGGCATCAAGCCCGGTGCGCTCATGCCGCCGACCCTGCTGGAACCACAGGCCCTGGACGCGCTGACCAGCTACCTGCTGAGCCTCGAATAAGAAAAAAGGAGACCCGAAGTTCCCATGCATACCGTCGAGGCCCCCGCAAACCACCCCGATTCCAGCGAAGCAACGGCGCTGCTGAACCGGGTATGGCTGTCGCCGCCCGGGTTGGCGGGCTGGTTCAGTCACGTCAATCACCGCCAGATCGGCTACCGCTTCGTGGTGACCTCGCTGGTCTTTTTTGCCCTCGCCGGCGTGCTGGCCCTGTTGATAAGGCTGCAACTGGTGGTTCCGGAGAACACGCTGCTGGGGCCCGACCTCTACAACCAGCTATTTACCATGCACGGCGCCACCATGATGTTCTTCTTCGCGGTGCCGGCGATGGAAGGTCTGGGCATCTATCTGGTACCACTCATGATCGGCACCCGCGACATGGCGTTTCCGCGCCTCAACGCCTTTGGCTACTACGTCTATCTGATCGCCGGCATCGTGCTCTACGGCGCGTTGCTGCTCGGCATGGCGCCGGCGGCCGGCTGGTTCGCCTATGTGCCGCTGGCCAATGTGGCGTTTTCGCCGGGCCTCGGCATGGACATATGGACCACCATGATCACCTTCATCGAGTTGTCGGCACTGGCGGCGGCGGTGGAGCTGATTGTGACCATTTTCAAGCAACGCGCACCGGGTATGTCGCTGAATCGCATGCCCCTGTTCGTGTGGGCGATCCTGGTGATGTCGTTCATGATCGTGTTCGCGATGCCGCCGCTGATCGTTGCCAGTGTGCTGTTGTTGCTCGACCGCAGTTTCGCAACCCAGTTTTTTGTGGTCGCCGGCGGTGGTGAGCCGCTCATGTGGCAACACCTGTTCTGGTTTTTCGGTCACCCCGAGGTCTACATCATCCTGGTACCGGCGCTGGGTGCGATTTCCGCGATTATCACCACCTTCACCGGTCGCCAGATATTTGGCTATACGGCCATGGTGCTGTCACTGGTCGCCATCGGCTTTGTCTCGTTTGGTTTATGGGTACACCACATGTTCACCACCGGCCTGCCGCAGTTGGGGCTGAGCTTCTTCACCGCCGCCAGCGCCATGATTGCAATTCCCAGCGGTGTACAGATCTTTTGCTGGATCGCCACGCTGTGGGGGGCACGTATTCGATTCGCCACACCGATGTTGTTTATTCTCGGCTTTTTCGCCGTGTTTGTGATCGGCGGCCTGACGGGGGTCATGGTGGCTTCTATCCCCTTTGATCTGCAGGTGCACGACACCTACTTCGTGGTGGCCCACCTCCACTACGTGTTGATCGGCGGCGCGGTGCTACCGCTGTTCGCCGCTATTTACTACTGGTATCCCAAGGCCGTGGGACGGCTGTTGTCCGAGCGGCTGGGGCGCTGGAGTTTCGCGCTGATCTTCATCGGCTTCAACGTGACATTTTTTCCCATGCATCAACTCGGGCTTCAGGGCATGCCGCGGCGCGTCTACACCTACCTCGCGGAGATGCCCTGGGAGCCGCTCAACCAGCTCGCCACTGTGGGGGCATTCGTCGTGGCGCTGGGCTTTCTGCTTTCGTTCTGGAATTTCTGGATCAGTGCCCGGCGCGGCGCACCCGCGGGCGCCAACCCGTGGGGCGCCGACACACTGGAGTGGTACGCCGATTCACCACCGGCCAATTACAACTTCCGTCATTTGCCGGTGGTGCGCAGCAGCACGCCACTGTGGGACGACGCCGATGCCGGCGAGCGCCAGCTTGTCACCGGCCTGCGCGATGACCGCCGCGAAGTGCTGCTGACCACGCTGATCGACGCTGAACCACAGGGCGTGCTGATCCTGCCCGTTCCCACATTCTGGCCACTGCTGCTGGCGCTGGCCGTGGCCGTCAGTTTTGTTGGCTTTCTGTTCAGCCCGTGGTGGTTCGTGGTGGGCTTCTTCCTCAGCTTTCTGATGATCGTCGGCTGGCTGTGGCCACACCGGCCGTGGCAGGAGGAGTAGCCATGCAGCAACGCTTTGTCGTCGACGCCAGCGGCTTCTCCCGCTTCAATCCGGGGCCTCGCGCGCCGGTGTGGTGGGGGATACTGGGCCTGATCCTGGTGGAGGCGAGCGTGGTCGCGGGCTTTGTCGCCAGCTATTTCTACCTGCTGCTGATGGCGCCGCAGTGGCCGCCGCCCGGGGTGGAACCGCCGCCGCTATTGTGGCCCAGCATTACCGTGCTCCTTCTGCTGGCGAGTTGCCTGACCATGTGGTGGGGCAGCAAGGCCATCATCAACGAACGTTACCGCCAGTTCGTGTGGGCCATGTTCAGTTCGGTAGGGCTCGCCTGCCTGGTGCTGGTACTGCGCTGGCAGCAGTTTCAGGCGATGACCGTGCGCTGGGATGACCACGCCTATGGCTCCATTGTGTGGACGATCATGGGCTTCCATTTCATTCATGTGGTCTCGGCCGCGCTCGGCACCTCGGTGGTGGGGATTCTGGGAATCATGCGCTATTTCACGCCGTATCGGCAGATCGGGGTGATCGTGGATACCATGTACTGGAACTTTGTCGGACTGGTGTGGATCCCGTTTTATATTCTGCTGTGCTGGGTGCCGCGATGGCTGTAAACGCAAGTGTGGAGACAGACCGATGACGCGTGACCGGGCCAGTATCGATAGCGGCCGCGGGCTGTTCGCTTTGTGGGGCGGCTGGGGCCTGGGCATTCTTGCCTGGGCGCTGCACCTGGGGCTGAGTTATGGCGTAGTGGGATGGTACTGCCGGGAACCGCGCAATATCGCAGCCGGTGAGATCTCGCTGGGCCTGCATGCCATTACCCTGCTTTGCGCGCTGCTGGCGCTCACCGGTATCGCGCTCGCGCGACGCAACCTGCGCGTTGCCCGGCAGGCCAGCCACCGCGAGCGCAGCCGCTTCATGGCCTGGAGCGGCCTGATCTCCGGGTGTTTTTTCCTGGTGGTGATTCTGGTGCAGGGGTGGCCCAACCTGTGGCTGGAGCCGTGCTAGTGAAGCGTCCTGTGCTGCTATTGGCGGCGGCCCCGCTGGCCGCGCCCGCCCACGCCCACATGGCCGGCGGCAGCTTCAGCTGGTGGCTGGTGGACCCGCTGGCGCTGGTGTTACTGCTGGCGGTGGCCTGGGCTTATTGGCGCGGAAGTGTCGAGCTCGCCCCGCGCCGCGACGAACAGGCAACACGCAGGCTGCGCTACTTCTGGATCGGCTGGGGCGTACTCACACTCGCGCTGGCCTCGCCGCTGGACCCGCTCGGCGAAGAGCTGTTCTCGGCGCACATGGTGCAACACGAACTGATGATGCTGGTGGCCGCGCCGCTGCTGGTGTTGAGCCGGCCCAGTGCGGCCCTCTTGCGCGGCTCTCCCGGCTGGCTGGCGCGGGGCGTGGGAGCGAGTCTGCGCCTGCATAACCTTTGGCGCGCGCTGGCATCGCCGTTGTCGGCATGGCTGCTACACGCTCTGGTACTGTGGGGCTGGCACCTGCCGGCGCTGTTTTCCGCCAGCCTGGAGAGCACAACAGTGCACATTCTGCAGCACCTGAGTTTTCTCTGGGTGGGCCTGCTGTTCTGGTGGGCGCTGTGGCACGCCCGCCGGCGGGGTTCGTTGATCGGTGTGTTGTACCTGTTTACCACCGCGATTCACGCCAGTGCCCTGGGCGCGCTGCTGACGTTTTCGCCCGAGATCTGGTACCCGCCGTATCTGGACACCACCGAGCGCTGGGGCCTCAGCCCGCTGGCCGACCAACAACTGGGCGGACTGATCATGTGGATGCCGGCGGGGCTGGTGTTCATCGGCGCCGGGCTGGCTGAAGTCAGCGCGTATCTGCGTGAAAGTGAACAGCGGGTGCACCGGCGCGAGCAGTTCAGGGGAGGACGCTAGCCATGCGCCCCGGAGCGACAGGCCTGCTGCTCGCACTGCTGTTGCTATGCGCCTGCGGCGAACCGCCGGAGGCCCAGTTCCCGGACGCCGATCCCGCGCTGGGCGCCGAGCTGATCCGTCACCACGGTTGCGGTAGCTGCCACCGCATTCCCGGTATTGCGGGAGCCCACGGGCAGGTGGGGCCACCGCTGACCCGAATCGCACGTCGCGCCTATCTGGGCGGCGTGCTGCCCAATCAACCCGAGAGCATGGTGCTTTGGCTGCTGAACCCGCCCGCCGCCGCGCCCGGCTCCGCGATGCCGGTGCTGGGGCTGAGTGAGGCCGAGGCCCGCGCCATCGCCGCCTACCTGTACACGCTGAGGTAAAACGTCAATGCCAGCGGAGCCCAACAACGCGCGACAGCGCAGCCGCCCCGACAGCGGCGACACACCACGCCCGGTTCGCGTGGTGGCAGCGACGATCGGTGTACTGGCCCTGCTTGCGCTGGTCGGCGCCGCCCTGTTTGTCTACCTCGGTGTCTACAATGTATCCGCGCTGCGTCAACACACCCAGCCGGTATACGGCCTGATCGACGATTCGCTGCGGGCTTCCATCAAACGCCGCGCCAACGAAATCGCGGTGCCGGCGCTGGCAGAGCGCGACTGGAGCGGCTCCGGGCTGCGGCTTTACCGCCAGCACTGCCTGCAATGCCACGGCGCGCCGGGCGAGGCGCCGCAGGCCTTCTCACTCAGCCTCACGCCAGTACCCACGGCGCTGGCGGAAGCTGCGCGCGAGCTCAGCTCCGGGGAACTGTTCTGGGTGATCCAACAGGGCATCAAGATGAGCGGGATGCCCGCCTGGCAGTATCGCCTCAGCGAAGCAGAAATCTGGGATATCGTGGCCTTCATGCGACGCGTGCCGGGGCTGAGCGTGGCGGACTACCGGCGCCTCAGCGCCAGCGCCGGGCAGCAGCCCGCGGCAGCGGCGCCAGCGGCAACGGAACCCGAGGCTCAGGGCTCCGCGCAAAGGGGTCGCGAAGCCATTGCACAATACGGTTGTGTCAGTTGCCATTCCATTCCCGGCATCACCGGCGCCAGTGCCGATGTAGGGCCACCGCTGGCGGGCATGGCGAGCAGGAGTTATATCGCCGGCCTGCTCCCCAACAACCGCGCGAACATGGTGCGCTGGCTGCGCTTTCCCCACCAGGTAGACCCGCAATCAGCCATGCCGCCGCTGGACGTCAACGCCAAAGACGCCGCCGACATGGCGGCCTATCTGGAGACTCTGGACGCAGGGCGCTGAGCACAGAAGATCAACTCGACCACCGCGTCTTTCTCGCCGTAGAGCACCGCATTCTGCTGAAAGGCGCTGCCAAGGGCCTGCGCCATGTTGTACGTGAGCCCGAGCACACACAGGCTTTCTTCCTCCCACCCGCCGCAGTCGCTTTTCCCCGTTGCGGGAAACGTTTGCAACCTGTGCAGCGTCAGCAATTCCGCAAGCAACTCGCTCCGCCGGGTATTCTCCTCCGCGGAGACCGGCTGCGAATAGGGGTTCACGGCCGTAATGATGGTCCAACTGGCGGCCTGCCTGGCTTCAAGCAGTTCGTTGATAGCCGCCGGAACCGGCTCCGGTATGCGCAGCACACACTCACCGGCTTGCACATGCACGCTGTAGCTCGTCTCGAAATAGGCGCGCACGAGGTCTTGCGGCAGCGCCTGCATTCGCGCCACGAGTTCATCCGGGTTGCGCCCCATTTGTTGCGCGCGCTCACGCACAAGGGCTTCCCGGCTATAGCCGCTAGTGAAGGTAGCGGTCACGCAACTGCCTGATCCCCGCTGCATCCAGATTCAGCGCCGAGGCGTAAAAATGCTCCTTTGATTCGAAGCGCTTTCTGATCTCTTCAAAGCAGGCGCGGATATATTCGGGCCTTACTTCCATCAGGGAGCGCAACAACTCGTCCGACACGCTCGCGCCGGTCTGGTCGGCAAACTGGCCTGCGAGCCGCGCCACCTCGTCGTCTATCGGCAGGTAGCGGTTGGTTAACATGTAATCCTCCACGATGGTGTTCTCCGGCACGCCCAGCACATCCAGTATCAGCGCCGAGCCGAAGCCGGTGCGGTCTTTGCCCGAAGCGCAGTGCAGCAGCACCGGGTGCTCGCGCGTCAGCAACAACTGGAACATTTCCGCGTAGCGGGGCAACTGGCTGTGTACGAAGTCGCGGTTGATATCGAGCATGAAGTCGGACACGTTGTCGACCATGATGATGCCGTTGTGCAGGTTCTCGATGAAATTCCGCGAACTCCCCGGACTCACCGGCAGGCTGGCGAGCAGGTGTGTATGCCCCTCCCCCAGATTGGTTGGGTCCAGCTCCTGCTCAACCGCCTGACGGAAATCACACACCAGCGTGAGGCCGAGCCTGCGCACGCGGGCCATGTCTTCCTCGCTCAGGCCAGACAACTTGCTGGAGCGATACAATCTGCCCCATTTCAGCCGGCCGCCTTCCTCCGTTTCGTAGCCGCCCAGATCGCGGAAATTGGGTGCGCCCTGCAGGGGGAACTGGCGCTCCGCGAGCACCACGCCTTCACCATGTTCTGACAGCAGGTAAAAATAATGCCGGACGTGCACGTCGGGGTTGGCGATCACTGCCTGCTCGGTGGTGGTTTCCACAACCGGCGTTCCGGGGGGGTCGCCGCGGTAAAACTGCTCCGCATCCTCCGACATATATATTGAGACGCGCTGGCCCGGGTGCAGTGAATGCCATGTGACCTGGTAATCCTGCCGGGGTGTTCGCTCCACATGGCATGCCGACAGATCAAACATCGCTCAGACCTCGCAACCCCGCCTCGCGGCCTTGTGGGCAATAGCCTCAAGGCTGGGGAGATTGTCCTCGAAACGCAACAGGGCGCCGAGCGCCACGTCCACCTGCTCGGAGCCCATCGCACGCTGACTCCGGCCTTCCAGGCCCGCAGCGCGGCCCACGTTGTACAACATCCAGTTCACCCAGGCACCGGTACTCGCCTGCAGTGCCGCCTCGATGCTGCCCTGCGCAATGGCTCCGCCCGACTCGACATAGGCCAGGAGGAAATTCTCGAATGGTTCGAGCTCAAACTGCGCGGTGATACCGCTCCAATCCAGCGCCTCCATGAGCATTTCATGCGTGGGATTAATCGGCCCGGCCGATTCCCAGTCTATCAGCAGCGGTTCACCGGCATCACTCCAGAGCACATTCTTGTGGTCCAGATCGCCATGGCTCACCACCACGTGCCGGGACAACACAGCCTGCGCTGCAGCCTGCCTTTGCACCACATCGAGAAGATACTCCCTGTGCTCCAGCAGATAGCCCGCTTCCGGCACGTTCCTTTCCCGCGCCAGTTGCAGCAACTCGGTAACGCTGTCGGCGGTGTGCGGCCAGGCAGGCGGCGGCTGCAACCCGGCTACCTGGATATCCGCGCGATGCATTGCGGCCAGGATTCCCGATACCCGGACGAGGTGATGCGGTTCTATGTCGTTCTTGCCGCGCGCCTTGCAGTCTGTCCAGGGAAATACCAGGTAGGCCTCGCCGTCCATCACCTGCAGGTGCTGCCCGCCGTGAGAGAGCGACGCCAGCGCCGGTATACCCCGGCCGGCAAACTCCCGCGCAACTACCTCAGTGGCGTTGAGACGTTCGCGGGTTGCGACATCCGCGATATCGACATCGTCGGCGAACTGCTTGATGGCGTAGCTGGCGCCCGGTTGATCAAGCCGCCACATCCGATGATGGAAGCCGCCGGAGACCATGGACAGTTGCCCGTTCGGCCGGCCAAGGTCGAACAGCTCACAGAGCTGATTGAGGTGGTCCGTGTTGTCTGAGAGCAAAGTGTTCAAAATTGCTCCTGGAAATTATCTGCGAGAGAGGACAAACCTGATGCTTCAGTAGCGACAGGATAGAGCGAATTGTGCTGCAGTGAAACCGCTCGGCAACGATGAGTGCGGGGCGACGGCGCTGCGCTGCCGCTTCGCGCTCCCACAATCGGACCAGCTTGCACGAGCCTGCCCACGACATTAGACAGCCATGCAATTGCCGCTAGAATGATACCTCACAGTATGCCACTACGCGCGAGTCACTTGTGGCGAGCAGCAGTGTTGCGTGCGGACATTGCAGCGCAACCGTCGCACGCCTCTCGCAGACAACCTGCTCAAGGGAATAGACATGGCCGCAATCAAACATCCATTCCACCCGATAATCTATGTGCGCGGCTATGCGATGACAAGAGCCGAGATTGCAGCGACCGTCGCCACGCCCTATATGGGCTTCAACCTGGGCGCCACGAAAATTCGCCAGGACTGGCAGGGCAAAGTTCACCCACACATTTTTGAGTCGGCCCTGATTCGCCTGATGAAGGACCACAAGTACAGCGACGTTTACTCGGATGGAAAGGCGATAACCGGAGACATGCCGGCCAGGAGTGTGGTGATCTATCGCTACTACGACCAGGCTGACGCAGACCTCGGCAGCGGAAAAGTGCCCTCCATTATCGACGCGGCGAACGGGCTGAGCGAACTTATCCTCAACATAAGGAAACAGGTGTGTGCAGACGACCCCCAACGGCTCGCAGACTTCAAGGTGTACCTGGTGGCGCACTCCATGGGCGGCCTGGTTTGCAGGTGTTTTCTGCAGAATGATTCGGTTGGTGACCCGCAGGCCAGGGCAATGGTAGACAAGGTCTTCACCTACGCAACGCCGCACAACGGCATCGATGTGGCGGGCGTGAACGTGCCGGATTTTTTCAACGTGTGGGACATGGACAACTTCAACCGCAAGGAGATGGCGAAATACCTCGGCCTCAGCGGCCAGCCAGAGCGCGTTGATACGCTCAACAACAGGTTTGATCCGAACCGCTTTTTCTGCCTGGTAGGTACTAACTGCAACGACTATGACGTTGCCGGGGGATTGACCGGCAAGATGGTAGGCGAAATGAGCGACGGCCTGGTTCGAATAGAGAATGCCACGGTAGCCGGCGCTCCCCGCGCGTTCGTCTATCGCTCCCACAGCGGGCCCTATGGCATCGTGAATTCCGAAGAGGGCTACCAGAACCTCACCCGGTTCCTGTTTGGCAATGTGCGCGTGGATGGCATTCTCGAGGTGGAGAACCTGCCTTTGCCGCCATCCATCCAGGATGCACTCGACGCCGGTAAGGACCTAAAAGCTTCGTACTTTTTTGAATCCACCGTTGTACCGAGGGGCGCCGTAGCATTCAAGCTCACAGAAAGACGCAAGGAAACCCACTCCGCGATTTTCAGAAAGTTTGACCAGATGATGAAAGTGGAAAAAGTTGCGGGGCTGGATACACCACGCTCGCCCTATCTGTTCTCGGTATTTCTCGATACGAAAAAGATAACCACTGGCAGGACTATCGTGTTCAGCGTAGAGGTGATCGTTTCAAGTACCGACTACATGATCGACGGCGTGCTGTTCTTCGACAAATACGTAGAGGGCGAGAATCTGTTCCGGAATACGATAACGCTCAGGGCCACAATCGACGATGATTCGTGGAACGTGCGTTACGTGATGTCGGACGATAACTGGAGTGAAAATCGTGGCCGGGACGTGGAGGAAGACGATAGTGGTTGGTACGTACCTTTGTCATCGCCGAAGGGTTTTAAGGGGAAGTTGCGGCTTGGTTATCGGAGTTGGTCCTAGAATTGCCAATCCTGAACATATTCGGCTTGATGACTAACCCATGCCAGCGCTGCCACGCCAAATAGAACGGCTAGTGTGAGCGCGCTCCACAACCCGGGAAAGTGCAGGGCCTGTATCAAGCTGAAACCATCCTATATCTGCTGAATCTGAAAACTATCCTCCGCCAACCATTTCCGCCAATCTCGTTCCAGTCGCTCGAGTCCACCTGGGTAGGCTTTATCGAGCGCTGACGCAGCCGAGAAAGGCTGACAGAAATGGCTCTCCGCCCGCTGTATGACTTCCTGCAAGGCATACATGCCCGGTGCGGCTTGCAGCAGGAAATTCATCAGGGACCACGCAATTGCATAGTTACGCTGGCGCTCTTCACCATGCCACTCGGGCCTGTCAATCGCGAGGTAGTGCCGCAGGCGTGGTAGTTTCGACATTTTCAACAACTTGATATGCGCCGGATTGGGGTACACGGTTCCGCTCTGGTCGTTCACTTGCATGGTTTCAAAGTACTCGGCCAGTCCTTCCGTGAGCCAGGGAGCTGTGGGACCAAGATGACTGGCGGTAATCAAATGCGAGACTTCATGCAAAGTGGTGCCGAAGGTCCGCTGGATATTGCCGGAATCAAAATTCACGATAGCCTGGTTGCGGGCCATGCTATAAAAACCATTCACTCTCTTGCTGCCTGGCGACACATTGGCATAGTAGGCGTCGAAACGGCCGGCGCCTCCAATCAGCAGAACGCTAATCTCAGCTTGCCTGAGTCGTTCTTCGCCCAGAAAGAAATGCCAGGTGTCGTATATTCGCTTTGAGCCAGCGGCCAGTTGTCCGGGAAAGTCGATGGGAACCTCCACCCCATCTGGAATAATCTTATAGCTGAAGTCCTGTTTGGCCATGCCCACATTTAGCACAGATGCAATCACGCCCTGCGGCTGCTGATCAGACAGGTGCGTTTGCCCTCCTTCATCGACCCATTTGTAGACCAGTTGCGCATCAGTATCACCGCGGGATTTTGTCGCCGGGCGGCCGCACACCTGTGAATCTCCCGCCGTGTGATCTTCCGCCGCGGCGCGCGAATCGCTATACCCACCTGGCTGTGAGCGCACAACGCCGGCCTCACCCGCAGCGCTCGCTCCCTCTCTCTCGAAAGCGGAGCCCTCATTCGTGTGCTCGTAGTCACTCACGGAGAAGTTATTCAGAAAGGACTGCAGTACTGCAAAGGGTCTTGCATCAGTTCCACTGCGCAACCAGACGGCGGCCACGAGGCTGAGCAGACAAAGCGCAATGAAGAACAGCCAGGAGCCGGAATTTTTCACAGGGTACACCAGGCTTTTACCGTCACGCCTGGGCCTTACTTCACCTGCACTTCCACAACACCCGGATTGGTGGATTCACCCAGCGCAAGCCCCGCAGCGTCGTCGCCCAGAAGCTGCGACGCGAAAAAGCGCACGCCGTAGGCGGCGGTGATCTCGCGGGCGAGCACATTGTCGAGGTAGGTGAAGGTTTCGCCGGGCACAGTCTGGCGAACACCTTCGCCACAGCCGGCGTTAAACTCTGGCGCGATGCCCGCGATATCCGTGAATGACCAGTGCCCCGCGTCTGCAATCTCCACTTTCCAGGCAGGGCTGGCCGCCGCTTCAAAGTTGGCGCGCAGTACGGTGTTGCCCAGCGCGCCGATGCTGTTGTCTTCCACCGCCAGCATGAACAGAAGCGGTTCTTCTATATTGGCCATCTCAACGCCCGGGAAAACCGGGCTTTCCACCGGCGCGGCGATGATCAACCCCGCCTTGAAGCGGGCGTCGTCCTGCAATACCTTGCCCGCGGTAACGGCACCGTAGCTGTGCCCCGCGACTCCCACCCGCGAGGCGTCGATGCGCCCCTGCAGTGCTTCGGGCAATGCCTGCGAATTTGCAATGAGCAGTTCGTCGAGCACCGCCATCACATCACTCGCGCGGGTTGCGAGAAACGCCACGTTGAGCATCGCGCCCGAATCGAACAGGGTGTTCATGGCATGATCCGGGGCGGCCACCAGAATGCCGTGGCTTGCCAGGCGCTCCGCCAGGGAAAATGCCGAGTAGCGCGTGCAGTTGAAACAGTGCGAGAAGATCACCAGCGGCAGTTTCGCGGGCGTCGCGACAGGATCTGGCGCCGCACTCGAGGCAGTATCGCGTCGGGTGCAGACAGCGGGAACCGCCTCCAGCAGGGTTGCCAGTGAACTGCGCTCGTTTTCACTCAGGGCGAAATCCAGAATGCTCTGGGTCGGGCCGGTTGGCGCGGGATACCATAACTCTACATCGAGTACCCTGCCCTCGTCGGCGTTGAGCACACTGATGGTACGGTTGCCGACCGGATAGGGCCCCGGTTCATCGTAGCTGATCGAGCCAGGGCCAGGCGCGTTGTCCTGCCCGTCGGAGCAGCCTGAGAGCGTAGCCAACAGAAGCACCGCTAGGCCGAGTTTCGTGTAGTGTTTGAACATGTAACGCCACCTTTGTTTTTTATTGGTAATCGCTTCCCGCAGTTCAGGCGTTATCAATGCCTGAAACAGACCCAACCCCCACTATATCCGCTTTATCCGCAACTTTTCATCTGCCGCAATCTCCTTCAATCCCGTTCCAGTCAGGTAATACCGCCGGGAAAACGGAGCCCACAAAAAAGCCCGTTAAAAAACGGGCTTTAGCGAGTCACATCAGGTGCCGGGATACGGCGTTTTCTATACTGCGCGTCGACGAAACCACGCCAGGGTAAACAGGCCAAGCGCAAACATCAGCAACGTTTGGGGAGCAGGCACCGGATTGGGATCCGGGTCCGGATCGGGGTCCGGCTCTGGAGTACGTGGGGTACCAATCGACTTGTCGCTACCGCCACACGCCCCGTCGGGCAATAAGGCGTTGCCGCTGCACAGTTGCTGGGCGCGAATGCCTACCATGCCAAACGCGCTCTCGGTCAGCCCCAGGTCATTAATGCTGAAGCTGAAGGTCTGGATATTATCAAACCCCTGGCTCGCCAGACGAAATACCAGTTCCCACTCGTCATCGGGCTGCAACAGGGTTGGATTGAGCCCATTGAGGTTGCAGCCGGGACCGCAGCTATTCGAGGCAGTGTCGGTAGCGAACAGTGTCACCTCGTTAACCGGCGCGACATTGGTCAATCCCACCGGGCCGGTGAGATCGAAATCGCCCAGGTCGATGAACAATCCCAGCCCTTCGGCATTCCACGGGCTCACCGTGAAGTTGAGGTCGAACTGGTTCGTCGCAATACGATGGTCTACCGTGAGTATATAATTGCCCGAGCTGCCTTCGTTGGTGTCCCAGTTGTCGTAAATGAGCGTGGCATTCGCGGCCATGGGCAGCAACGCCGCACCAATAACTGCACCCACACCAAGTAACCGCTTCATATCGCTGTATCGCCTTTTAAGTTGTCTG
The DNA here is from genome assembly GCA_963976655.1 of uncultured Halieaceae bacterium. Classification (GTDB taxonomy): domain Bacteria; phylum Pseudomonadota; class Gammaproteobacteria; order Pseudomonadales; family Halieaceae; genus Marimicrobium. The sequence goes on along the minus strand of CAXBLB010000003.1, from coordinate 287,498 downwards.
AAATTCCTTCAGAACCTGTTAAAGCACAATCTGTGCCATTGTTCTTATATTGTTGTTTTATAAACACATTCGTCTTTCAGAATGCTCGCAGAAGCCCAGCGTTCGACCCTTGTGTAAGACTTCCTGACAGCAAACTGCGTTGCGCCAGCTCCTTCAGGTTTGCGCGCCCATAGAACAGGCGGCGTTCATTCAACAACCCGGCGGCAAAGCGCTATTGCCTGCGCTAAAGATCGTAAGCTGGTCTATCTGCACGCTTCGGGGTACGTCTACACCGGGCACACGCGTGTCATCCTGCACCCGCACGTACACCGCGCCTGACGCACTGGCCGGCAGGCTGAAATACTGCACGGCTGGTGATCCACCTGTGACTGCAAACATGTCGGAGAAGCTGAACCCGTCAAAGGAGTAGGAAAAGGTGAAGCTCTCTTCTGCCGAGCTGGTGCTGGCCCGCGCAGAAAAGAGAACCCCGTCGCCCAACGGCATCTGAAAAACCCACTGATGCTCAAGGTATCCATAGCGGCTTGAAGGGGAGCCGCCGGAGCTGACTTCCTGGACAAGCTGGTAAACACCATCCTCATCCCATGTCTGCAAGTACGAGCCGGACACCAACCCGGCCACCGGCAGGTCGTCTCCCGCATACACTATCCCGTCCGGATTAGCAGTCGCGACCTCCGTTGCCGCTACCGCCTCGTCACTGAAGGCGGAGTCGCCGCTACTGTTCCAGCCCTTGATGCGATAGTAATAGAGCGAATCCGGCGCCAGTCCATCGTCCACATAAGCGGTGGTATTGGCTGTAAGGCTGGCAACCGGCGAGTACGTGCCACTTGCTGATCTGCGCTGCAGAATGAATCCGGATTCATTGTTCGAGTTATCCTGCCAGTGCAGCTCAATGGCGCCCGCGCTCTGCGCGGCGGCCCGCAAATCAGAGGGAGCGGCGGGAAGCTGCTCAAGGGGCTGTCTGAAACCAGCCACCGTTGCAGCAGTATTGTTCAGGGTTTGTCGATTGTCTGCGTAACCCGTTACACCGGTTGGCGCGTTGTTATAGTTCATTTCCGGATTCGAAAAATGATCCACCCGTGTGCAACCGCCGCTGCAGTTGTAAGACATAATGGTGCGGAAACCTGCGAGCATGTCGTTGTGGCCATAGGAATAGGGATAAATCGCAGCAACCGCATTGGCGTGATCGTGATGCGCACCCTGGTTGTGGCCCAGCTCGTGTCCAAATGAAAAATACCCTGTCGCGCAACTGTGATGAACAACGCTGAAAGCGCTGCTGGCGAAAGATGGTGACAAACTGGCCATGCGGTAGGCGATGCCGCAGGATGCGGGCTCGTCTTCTATGAGGCTTACCATGTCGGCGTTGTAGGCTTCACGCAGGGTGTGCAATTCATCCATGTAACCGTCGCTTGCGTGGCGCAGCCGTACAAGGTCCGTCTGCATGCTGCCGGCCTCGGTATAGTTTGTGCGGGTCAGGTGAACCAGGTTCAGGCGCGCATCTATGCCGCTGTTGAGGTAAGCCTGGTTGGTTTCCGCAACAGCCAGAAGAGCCAGCGCCTCTGCACCCGCTTTACCATAGCGCGCCTCAACCGCCGGTGTGTAGGCCACGAGCACATCGATACCGGTGTTGCCATCCGCGGCTACAGGCGCCGCGCCACCGACACTGTCGCCCATCGTTTCATCCGCCACCGGAATTGGGTCCAGGGCCGGAGCCGGATCAGATGTCAAGACTTCGCTGATGACATGGCTCCCGTCGGCCCGGGGCTCGAGTTTGTACAGCCGCCCTGCATGCAGAATCGAGCCGGCAACAGAATTGCCGCTCGCAGCCATAATCACCCGCTCAGAGCGCTTGCCCTCAATACGGCCTGACCAGGCAAATCTGCCGTTCCCGAACTCCTGCTGGTGGTCTCGCACCGCGCGCAACTCCAGCCCCTGCGGCAGACGCACAGCGAGACGGCCGCTGCGCAGTTGAGCGCGATTCACTTCAACAACCCGGGAACGCGCTGCAATCGCCTGATCGGGCAGGCGCACGCCCGATTTACCCGCCACTTCCCTGAGTAGATTCAGCGGACGATCGGCACTGGAATAACTGTTACTACTGAAAACGATAGTGCCGACAATACCGGCCACCATAGCCGCTGTGCGGATTACTGAGACTAAGGAATTCACGTGTACGCCCCTGATGCATTTACCCTGCAAGACTAGAGCGTGGTTGAATCCGGCGGATAGATAAAACTGCTGAAAACTCGAGAAATCCGGTTATAACGTGAAATAGACAATTCGCATATCACGGGGCCCGAATTGCACTCCCGGGAGGCGAACCTAGGCGGCTCCGCCATCAATGCGAATGTTCTGGCCGTTGATAAAATCCGCGCGGCGGCTGGCGAGGAAGGCCACAAGATCGGCCACTTCTTCGCGTTCGGCAATACGCCCGCAGGGGTTGGGGAAATCCCGTTCCACGATCAACGCCACTATCTCTTCCCAGGTATCGCCGCGTCCCAGCTTTTGCGCCAGGCGCCGGTAGCCCGCCTCCACCTGTTCGGTGCGCACCAAACCCGGCGACACGGTATTCACCGTGATGCCGGTGCCAGCCAGCTCCTGCGCCAGGCTCGCCCCCATCGCCGCCAGGGCGCTCTTGGCCGCGTAGTAGGCCGGGCGGATGGCGGCGGGCCGGAAAGTGCCCGCCGTGCCGAGATTAATTACCCGGCCCCAGCCTCTGGCCTGCATACCGCCAATGCACCCCCGCGCCAGGCGCACTGCCGAGAGCACATTGATCTGGTAAAGCTCCAGCCACTTGGCCGTGTCGGCCTCGCTCCAGCGGTGATTGTCGGTGCTGCCATAATTGTTCACCAGTATGTCCACCGACAGGCCCAGGGCGGCGATCTGCTCCAACACCTCGTCGCAACCGGGTTCCGTGGTGACATCACCACACACCGCGTACGTGGCCGCAGGGGCCTGTGCATTGCCGTGGTAGATCACCGTCGCGCCTTCCTTTTCGAGAGTGGCGGCGATCACTTCGCCGGTGCGCCGGTCGCTGCCGCTTACCAGGGCAACCCTGCCTTCCAGTTCCAGGTTCATCAGGTGATTCCTTCTTCTACCTTAAAGGTTTTTGCCGCGCCCAACTGGGGAAAAATTCGCGCCCAGAGCCCGGTAACCGCTATGGCGGCGGCGCCACCGGCCACAATGGCGGCAACCGGCCCCACGAGCACGGCGAGCCCGCCGGTGAGTGCATCCCCCAGTTCATTGGAGGCGCTGATCGTGAGGTGACTCACCGCGTTCACGCGCCCGCGCCGATCATCCGGGGTGTGCAGCTGAATCAGCGAAGAACGCACATACACGCCAAACATATCCGCCGCGCCGCACACGCCGAGGCAGAGCATGGAGAACCACAATACCTTGCTCAGCCCGAAGCCAATGGTGCCAATGCCGAAAACCACCATCGCCGCCAGCATCAGGTTGCCCACGTTCTTCGACAGGGGCGCAAAGGAAAAGGTGACCGCGACGATAATGGCGCCCACGGCGGGCGATGCAGCCAGCAGCGAAAGGCCCATCTCGCCGGTGCCGAGAATGTCTCTTGCGAATACCGGAATCATGGCGGTAGCGCCGGCGAGAAACATCACGAACAGGTCCAGGGTAATGGCGCCCAACACGAGTTTGTTCGACCAGACATAGGCCATGCCGTCCACCACTTGCCGCAGCGGCCCCCTGCTGCGGTCTATCGGGCTGCGCTGCACCGGCCCTATCATCAGCACCGCAATGGTTGCCAGGCCATAGAGCACCGTGCAGATAAAATACGGCGCGGCCGGGTTCAGCTTGTAGAAGGGTCCGGCCAGGCCGGGCCCGGCGATAACGCCCACCTGCCAGGCGATGGTCGACAGCGCGATGGCGCGGGGCAGCGACAGTCGCGGCACAAGGTTCGGCGCCAGCGAACTGATGGCGGGCCCGAGAAAGGCCCGGCAGATGCCGAGCAAGACGGCGACAATATAAATCCACCACAGGCTGATCTGGCCGGAGGCGGTAAGTACGCTCAGCAGCAGGGCGATCAGTGTCTGCGCGGCCAGCACCGCGCGCGCAATCCAGCGGCGATCGAGATGGTCCGCCACCCAGCCCGTGAGGGGCGTGAGAATAAACAGCGGTATAAACTGCAACAGGCCCAGCAGCCCCAGAATGCCCGCTGAGGCGCCAATGCTCATGTCTTCCCGGGCCAGATTGTAGGCCTGCCACCCCAGAATCAGCAGCAGCGCATACAGCGCAATCATCGACGTCAGGCGCGAAAACCACAGATAGCGGTAATTGGCGATCGTGAACGGGTGCGGTGCCGGGTTCTCAGGCATGCGGCGATGCCTCCGGTAAAGGCCCTGTCACAACGGTAGCGGACGAATCGACATAATCGTGCAAATTCTACAGGCCCGCCCTGCAATTTCGTCACAAGATGGCGGCAATTCGCACATTTTTTCGCGGCAGCGGCGAGGGCCAACCGCATAGGCATGCGGGTTCCACGCGGATTCCCGGCAACTGGCATGTGCCTTGCAACAACTAAAAAGACAGCTCGTGCTGGCCCGCCGTTGCGGCGACAGCTCAGGTTCGTCACACGTAGCAAATACAACAGGAGGAATCATGGGCACCAAAAGTAATCAACAGAAGGTCACAAACTTTACCGTGCCGGGGATGAAAGATGCGCCGGCGGAGCGAACCATTGAGCTTCTGGACGAACGTATGGTGGCGCTGATTGATCTCTCCCTCACGCTCAAGCACGTACACTGGAATGTGGTGGGGCCGAGCTTCATTGGCGTACACAAAATGCTGGACCCACAGGTTGAAGCTGTGCGCGAAATGACCGACGACATTGCCGAACGCATTGCGACCCTTGGCGGCGTCCCCGTCGGCACGCCGCAGTCCATCGCAGACCGCCGTAGCTGGAGCGATTACTCTCTCGGCAAGGCGCTGGTAAAAGAGCACCTGGGTGCGCTGGATGTGGTGTACACCGGCGTGAACAGCGCGCACCGTGAGGCGATTGCCGAACTGGACGATCTCGATCCGGTATCGCAAGACATGTTGATCGGCCAGCTAACCGATCTGGAACAGTTCCAGTGGTTCCTGCGGGCGCACCTTGAATCTTCCGCGGGCGAACTGCCCACGGCCGGCAAAACCTCAGAAAAAGGTGGCGCCAAAGCCGCTCGCAAGTAAACGCCCTGCCTGTCGTGCCCCCTCTGCGAGGGCACGATAGGGCTCACTACTACCTGCCCGAGTCTCGCAATCAGTCCATCCCCATCTCGCGCAGGTTTTTATCCGCCCACATCACGGCTTCGGCATACACATCGCCGAGCGTTTCCAGGTCCAGATTGAGTGCCTCCGCGGGCTCAACCTCTTCGCCCAGTTCCAGACGTTTTGCCAGCGCCAGCGCAACGCCCTTTTCGCCCGCGTGTTCAAGCAGCGCGCCCTGCATTTCCGTGGTCAGAGCCATGCGCGGCAGAATTTCGGCCAGCGGCGCATCCAGGATGGAATCCATCACCGACAACAGGCCGGTGGTGAAGAACACGTCCTCGTCGTCGCGGCCCAGCCGGGTGGCCAGCAGTTCGCAGGTTTTGGCGCGCGTGAGTGCCAGTGTCAGCAGTTCCTGGGGTTTGGATTCGTCACTGGCTAGCAGGAACACCGACACCCAGCGCTTTACCGCGTCTCTGCCGAGATAGACGATAGCCTCGCGCACGGAATCGATCTTGCGGTTCATTGCGCCGGCCGCCGAGTTAACGTAGTTCAGCGCCTTTACGCTCAGGGCAACATCGCGGCCGATCAGTTCCTGGATTTCCTCCAGGCTGCACTCGGGGTCGTTCAACCGCGCCAGCGTATGCAGCAGGTTGAATCTGCCCGGCGCGATCTGGCGTCCGCGGAGCACACTCGGACGCGCAAAGAAGAACCCCTGGAAGTAGTCAACGCCCAGTTCCCGTAGTGTTTCGAATTCCTGGCGGGTTTCAACTTTCTCTGCCAGCAGCTTGCAGCCGTGCCCGCGCATGCGCGCGATCTGCACATGCCACTGATCCGGATCCAGCTCGCGCACATCGAGCTTCACCGTGTCCACCATCGGCAGAATTGAATCGAAGGCCTCACTGTCCACGAAGTCATCCAGCGCAATGCGAAAGCCGCGCTCGCGCAGGCTGCGAATGCCCGCCATGGCCGCCTCGTTGAGCGCCACTGTTTCGAGAATCTCCAACACCACGCTGTCGGGCGACAGCGGCATCAGATCGGGCTCTTCTATGAAGCGCTGCGGCAGATTGATAAAAGCGGAGCGCCCCCGGGTCAGCTTTTCAATTCCCAACTCGGCGGCGGTTGCGATCACGCGGGCGGTTGCGGTGTCGCCATCAAGCTCACCGAGGTTGGCGTTGTGCCGCGAACTGCGAAAAAGCAACTCATAGGCGTGCAGCCGCAGTTCACGGTCGAAAATAGGTTGGCGCGCTATAAAAAACTCGCTCAAGAACGTTCCATTGACAGGCTGCGATCAACTCTGGGAAGGGTGAAGATAGTACGACACTCGTGTCGAAACACAAAACCGCGCCATAACGCCAGCGCAACGACACACCAGGGCCGCACGCTGCGCATACGTCGCCTGAAATGTTTATAAACGCCCAAAAAAAAGGCGGCGAGTGGGAACCCGCCGCCTATATCGTTCAACAGTTGGTCGCTTAGTGACCGACCAGTGCTGTGAAACCATTCAAGTCAGGGTTTGCGGCCCGACACCAGGTGAATCACCAGCAGAATAATACCGATGATAAACAACACCCAGGCAACCTGACCGGCAATCGCCGCCACGCCGGATGCGCCCAACACACTGGCCACGAGGCCAATTACCAGAAATACTAACGCCCAATACAGCATAGTCTTGCTCCTGTTTTACCCGATTGTAGTTCAGCGCCCGCCAACCACTTAGCGGCAACGGGCACACCTCGATCCGCCTGCAAGTACTCTAGCTGGTGGCGACGAGCAGGTTGTTTTCGACGCTGGTCACGCCGTCGACATTCTGCACCACTTGCTCAGCGAGCTTTTTCCTGGCGTCTGATTCAACTTTCCCACTGAGAGTCACGGTGGTGTCCCGCGCGTCCACATCAATGGCAAGACCGCTGAGCTCATCGTGGGCCAGCAACTCAATCTTGATTTCTGCCGCCAGAGTCGCGTCGTCAACGCCCTCGGCGAAGCTTCTGTCATCCTCGTTGGCCGCCGCCTTCGCTTCCTCTGAGGATACCACCTGAAGGCGGTTATCAACGTCGCTGATGCCTTCAACACCCAGCGCAAGTTCCTCGGCGAGATCCTTGTCCACCTCACTTTCCACTTTGCCGGAAAGCACAACCCTGTTGCCTTCTACTTCGGTCTCAATGGCAAAGTTATTGAGATGGCGGTTCAGCAGAAACACTGTTTCCAGCTTGCCATCGCGCCAGACGTTCGACATGGTGGACGATGCCTCGTGTACGGCCTTCGAACCCTCTTCCTCGGCGATACCCTCGGCACGGCTCTGATCTGCCTGCGCGCCTGCCGCCAGGGCCAGCCCGACAACCAGCGAGCTACACGTGAGTGACATTCGATTCGGAAATTTCTTCATGTTGTTCCTCCTATTGCCTTCCCTGGACATTGTGTTGGGACGCGCCGCAACAACCCCTCCGTGGGTTGCGCCGGAACACGCCATGCTTACCTGATGGACAGTAAACAGAGCAAAGGGCGTGCCAGTGTTGGACAAACCCGAGACAAACCAGACACTTGTGGGATTTCCGCAGTGCAGCGCACACACCTGGGCCGGTTTACGACCCCCCGGCCGAGGGTACTCTGTGCAAAACTGACAAGCGCCGGGCAGAATCTACAATCCGGCGCGCCACGCACGGCATCGCTTTAACCAGTACGCAGGTTTGGCTACACTGACTACAGGTTTTCAGGGGAACTCGAGATGTTAAAGAAATTGCTACCCACCGTGCTGGCTGGTCTTCTGCTGTCGTCGAACAGCGCTATCGCCGCCCAGGACATGACTTTCGCCCGCTGGGTTGCCGCCTGCTCACTGCTTTCAGATTCGACCCTGCAAACAGTCGACGCCGGCACCTGCCTCGGCTATACACAGGGGGTGCTGGATGCGGCGCATCTTGCCGAGCCAGAACAGGAAGCGCTGTTCTGCGACCCGCGCGATACAGTGGTAGTGCGTGACTATGTTGAGCTCGGCCAGAAATGGGCGGCGGAGAATCCCGCCGGCCTCGAAGGCAATGCAGCTTTCCAGCTCATGCTGGCCTTCAAGTTTTATCTGCCCTGTGACGAGGAGGCGGAGAACCTGTAGCGCCGCGGCGACAACACAAAGGCGCTACCGGCTCCGGCCGGGAACAGCGTGAGGCAGGTTCTCAATGACTGAATTCTTCGCTGTTCTCACCGCGTTTTTTATTGTCGCCACCGCGACCCCGGTAATCGCCAGTTCAGCATGGTGGGTGCGGGTTTTCGACTTTCCCCGCCCGCAACTTTTGGTCATGTCCTCCCTCACTGTGAGTGCCGAGCTTGTGTTGCTGGAGCCGACGGCCCCGCTGACCATTGCGCTGGCAACATTGGGTTCACTCTGCGCGGCCAGCCAGCTCGCACGCATTCTGCCGTTCACTCCGCTGTGGCGAAAGCAGGTGCCCTGCGCAACCGGCTCCGGCCAGGAAAACTCGCTCGGCATACTGGTCGCCAACGTACTCACATCCAATCGCGATGCGTCGCTGGTGCTGGCATTCATCGAGCGCGAAGAACCCGATATCGTGATTGCACTGGAAACAGACGCATGGTGGGAAAAGCAGCTCAACTGCCTGCAAGCTACTTATCCGCACACACTGCAGTGCGCCCTGGACAATCTGTACGGTATGCACCTATACAGCCGTTTGCCGCTGAAGAATCCGCAGCTCGAGTATCTCGTGCAGGAGGGCGTGCCTTCCATGCATGCGCTGCTGCAACTGCCCTGTGGCAGGCACGTTCTTCTACACGCCCTGCACCCCGCGCCGCCCTTCCCCGGCGAAAACGACGAAGCGCAACCGCGCGACATTGAAATACTGGTGGTTGCGCGCAGCCTCGAAAAGCATGCAGGCAAACCCGTGATCGTTGCGGGCGATATGAACGATGTGCCCTGGTCGCGCACACTGAGAGGCTTTCTGGCTACGAGCGGCCTCGGGGACCCGCGTCGCGGCCGCGGGCTTTACAACACCTATCACGCCTCGCACCGGCTGATGCGTTGGCCACTTGATCACGTGTTCGTGAGCCGACACTTCGCCGTAGAACGCGTCGCCCGCAGTCACCCTATTGGCTCGGATCACTTCGCTTACTTTACGCGGCTTCGCCTGCAACCTGATGCTCCCGAAAGTCTCACCTCCCGGGAAGATGGCACGGAAGTCCAACAGTGGGCGCGGGAAAAAATCGCACAGGGCGACGTTGACGCCGCCGACGTGCCCGACCCGGGTGCGCCGCGCTGAGACCGCGGGCGCACTAGCCGTTATGCTGCGCGGCGGCGCGGCGACGTTCCAGCAGGTGCCGCGCGCGACTGCGGTCACGCCGTCGCTCACTGCGGGTTTTCAGTGCCGGATCGCGCGTGTGCTGGCCGCCAAGCATCACCTCCAACCAGGTTGGCGGGGCCGGCGGCCGCGCCCGCGATTGCTCGGCCGCCGCTTCAGACTCAAGCGTGTAGCTGAGTTCGGAAGTGCTGTGGTCCGAATAATTGAGCTGTTCCGAGCGAGACATACTTCTCCTTGAGATTCGACATATACCTCTGTCGAAGCAAATTGCGTACCAGCCATTCTGCAATAACACGCTCCCCGCAACTGTATCGGCACGATACCTGCAGGTGATACGGTGGTCGTAGCCGGGCCGTAACAGTGACCTGCTTGCGCAAATCCCAGTTGCGGCTACCTTTAAGGGGTTCCATCACGCTGCAAACGTGGCGATGCGATAACTTCCCCCGCTCCTGGCCGCACACACACGTTCGAAACGAGGTAACTCAATGCTCATCGCGATCCTGCTTTATGTACTGCTCATTCTCGCAGTACTTTACTTTGAACTGTCGCTGCGCAGCGCAACGCTGCTACTGGTACTGGCGGGCGTGGTATTCGCCCTGTCCGAAGGCGGAATGTGGTTCATCGTGCTGCCGCTGTTCGCCGTGCTGGCCATACTCAACATCCCGAACCTGCGCATGCGGCTGTTTACCGGGCCCGCGTATGGCGTGTTGCGCAAGGCCATGCCAAGCATGAGCAGCACCGAACGCGAAGCGCTGGAGGCGGGCACCACCTGGTGGGAAAAGGATCTCTTCAGCGGCGCGCCCGACTGGGCGAAGTATGCGCGCATCGATCTGCCGCAACTGACGGCCGATGAGCAGGCGTTTATCGACAACGAAGTGGAGGAACTCTGCCACCTGCTCGACGAATGGGATGTACTGCAACGCCAGGACCTGTCGCCGAAAACCTGGGATTTTCTGCGCGAGAAGGGCTTTTTCGGCCTGATAATTCCAAAGGAGTACGGCGGCCGCGATTTCAGCCCCTTCGCCCAGAGCCGCGTTATGAGCAAGATTGCCAGCCGCTCCATCACGGCCGCGGTCACCGCCATGGTGCCGAACTCACTCGGCCCGGGCGAACTGCTGGTGAAGTACGGCACCCAGGAGCAGAAAGACAAGTGGCTGCCGGGCCTCGCCGATGGCAGCGAATTGCCCTGTTTCGGCCTGACAGGCCCCGAAGCGGGGTCCGATGCGGGCGCGGTACCCGATCTGGGCGTGGTGTGCCGCGGCGAGTTTGAAGGTCAGGAAGTGGTTGGTCTGCGCCTGCAGTTTCGCAAACGCTGGATCACGCTCGCCCCGGTCGCCACGGTGGTCGGGCTGGCGTTTCAGTTGCGCGATCCGGAGGGGCTTCTCGGAGACCCCGACACCGTGAACTACGGCATCACCTGCGCGCTGCTCCCTGCCGATCATCCGGGCGTGGAGATCGGGCGCCGGCACGACCCTGGAGCACCCTTCATGAACGGGCCGATCCAGGGTGAGAATGTATTCATTCCGGTGGACTGGATCATCGGTGGCCCGGCCATGGCAGGCAAGGGCTGGCGCATGCTGATCGAATGTCTCGGCGCGGGCCGCGGCGTATCGCTGCCGGCGCTCGCCACCGCCGCCGGTGAGATGTGCTACCTCACCGTGGGCGCCTACGCGCGTATCCGCCGCCAGTTCAACATGGAGGTAGGCAAGTTCGAGGGCGTGCAGGAGGCAACTTCGGAGATCGCCGCGGGCGCCTACATGCTTGAGGCCATGCGCCAGCTCGTGACCCGCGGCCTGGGCGACGGCGCCCCCTCCGTGCTGACCGCCATGGCCAAGTATCACGCCACCGAGTGCATGCGCGACACTGTGAACCACGGTATGGACGTGGTCAGCGGGCGGGCGATTCAGCAGGGTCCGCGCAACTTCCTTGCGCCGGTGTATCAGGCGCTACCCGTGGCGATCACGGTGGAGGGCGCCAACATCCTCACGCGCTCGCTGATGATTTTCGGGCAGGGCGCCATGCGCTGCCATCCCTACCTGTTCGAAGAGCTGCAGACACTGCAGCGCGATGATCGCGAGGCCGCGTTGCAGGATTTCGATCCCCTGCTGCTGGCACACCTCGGTCACGTCGGCGCCAACACCGCGCGCACACTGGTGTACGGTGTGAGTGCGCCTCTCACGGCGCCCGTACCCGACGACTGCAGCACGTTCAGCCGTCGCTGGTACCGGCTTATCAGCCGATTCAGCGCCGCGCTGGCGCTGTGTGCAGATGTCGCGCTCGGCGTGCTGGGCGGCGATCTGAAGCGGCGCGAGCTGCTCTCTGCCCGTCTCGGTGATGTGCACAGCATGCTATTCATCGCCTGCAGCGTGCTCAAGTTCCACGATCAGATGCCACGCAGCAGGGAGTCGACCGTGCACGCGGAGTATGCCGTGCGCAACGCCCTGCACGATGCGCAGAACGCGCTGCTGGATTTTCTCGACAATTTTCCGCTGCGCCCGCTCGCCATTGTGCTGCGCGTTATCTGCTTTCCCACGGGGCGCGTTTTCAAAGCGCCCAGCGATGAACAGGTGCGTCAACTCGGGGCGCTCATTATGGAACCCAACCCGGTACGCGAGATGCTGGCGGGTTTCGTCTACGTAAGCAGCGACCCCGAAGACGCCGTCGGGCGGGTGGAGTCCACCTTCCGCATGCTGCTGGAAGTGGAGGAACCGTTCGTCGCCTTCGTAAAAGCGCGCTCCAAGGGCGAGATCGAAGCCGACGAACTGGAGGCCGGGCTGCAGGAAGCGGCGGACAAGGGCATCATCGATCAGGCCGACGTGTCACGCGTTCTCGAGTACGACCGCCGGCGCTACGATTGCCTGCTGACAGACCAGTTCGACGAGTTGGTGTAGCGCGGCGGGAAACACAACTGCGCGCGCGTCTGGAAGAACAGCACGCGACTGATGTGCTGGTAACCACCGCACTGGGGAAAGCGGAACTACGGCGTGATCCCCCAACTTATTCTCGTGCCGGAGATTTTTCTCAAGATGGAGGACCGCGCACTGAAGTTGATCAACAAGGCGATCGGCTACGGCGTGCATGAACTCGAAGCATCTCCCAATATCGATAGCGTGATGTACGGCCCCATCATGGGGCCTGACGACCTCGATCGGGTTGGCGACTGGTACTAGCGAAAAATCATCGCATTCGGTCGGGGTATCGTTCGGCCCCGGCGCGACTTCCGTTTACACCACGGGTACGCGATTATGCGGTCGGGCCACACCCCCCATGTGCGGGGGCGAAAGCAACAGGTAGCGCAGTGACAGCGCAACGCGGGCTGCTACACTGAAACGCTATGCGGGGCGCCCAATAACAATGCAGGGGCGCGCGCCAGAGGATACGAATGAACCGCTCTCCGCTGAACGTCACGCACGCCACTCCGGGCGGGTCAAATGGCTTGCAACGCCTGTCGCTGGATGCCACGCCATTAATCTGGGTGTGGACGACCGTTGTCCTCGGCCTGCTGTTTTTCCTGGCGCAGACGATCGTTGCCACGCAGGTGCCAACGCTCGGTATCGTGCTCGCACAGCAGGAGAATGCCAGCGGTTTGCAGGTGACGCAGGTGTACCCGGGCCTGCCCGCGGACCTCGCCGGGCTCGAACCCGGCGATGTCATACTGGCGGTCAGCGACAACCGCCACCACATCCCGCTGCGCGACTACATGAGCCTGAATGACCCCGACGTGGAGGGCAGCTACGCATCGCTGAGAGCGTTCCAGAGAGACGTTCGCGAGATCACGCAGCTGCTTGCCAGTGGCCCCGCGCTGTTGCTACTCGGCGACGGCCGCCGTGTCGAACTCGTCGCGCAAACGCTGCGCCCCTTGCAGATGCTGCCCGGCTGGTACTGGGCGCTGTCGCTGATGGGCGTGATAGCACTGGTGATCGGAGTTGCACTCAAGGCGCACACACCCGGCGAGGGGAACACCACGCTGGTGCTGGTGGCCGCCGTGGGATTCTGGCTTACCGCCTGGAGCTGGCCATTGTACGGCGCGCGGGAGCTGGCCGCGCCGATGGCGCCGCTGGTGCCGGCGTTTGAGGCCATCAATCACCTGGGTTTTGTACTGATGATCGGCGCTGCGCTCGCCCTGCTCTGGCAGTATCCGGTGCGGCTGGGTAGCCGTTCTATCTGGCCACTCACCCTGGGCATCGGCCTGCTGATCTGGTGCGTGCTGACACTGCAACTCTACGAGTTTCCACTGCATGCCTACTATGTACCGCTGTTCTGCATGCCCTTGCTGGTTGCCGTTCCGCTCGCCGTCACGCAGTGGCGCCTGTCACGCCACAAACCGCTGGAGAAAGCGTCACTGCGCTGGGTGCTGATTACCATGTTCGGCAGCACCTGCGGCGCCTTTGCCATGTACGTGGTGCCACCGCTCTACGGCGCCGAACCGCTCACTTCACCGTGGGCCTCGCAACTGATACTGCTGATATTTTTTCTCGGCCTGGCACTCGGCGCCGCGCGCTACCGCCTGTTCGACGTGGAGCGCTGGTGGGTCAACACCTGGATCTGGTTCGGCATGGGTGTGGCGATCATTGTGATCGATGTGATCCTCATTTCCTTTTTGCAAATGGGTGCGGCGAGTTCCACGGTGCTCGCCGTGGTATTCGTTGCCTGGGTGTATTTTCCGTTGCGCCAGTTCATCTGGGCGCGGGTGGCGCGCGCGCCGGAACAGTCGCCCTGGCAGATCATGCCGCAAATCGCATCGCGCTTTGCCAGGCCGCTGACGGCCACCCAGTTCACCACAGAGCTGGGCCAGCTATTTGAATCGATATTCGATGCACCGGATTCCATCGCTCTGCAAACCGCCGCGCAGGACGAGCAGCCGCGTCTCACGCATCACGGCCTGAATCTGGTGATCCCGGCGCCACACGGCGCCGGCCAGATACTGCTTTCAGGCAAGCACCGCGGGCGAACACTGTTTGATCACGCCGATGCAGATTACGCGGGCAACGTGGTTAAGCTGGCCGGGCAGCTGGCAGAGCTGGCCCGTGAACACGAGGCGGTGGAGCGCACCGAGCGCGAGCGCATTATGCGCGACCTGCATGACGACGTGGGCGCACGGCTGCTGTCGCTGGTGCACGGCACGCACGATCCAGGGGTGCGCGAAGAGGCGGCGGACCTGCTGCAGACGCTCAGAACCAGCGTCATCCCGCTGCACAACCGCCAGACAACGGCGCTGTCCGATGCGGTATCGAAGTGGCATGCCGAGCTGGCGCAGCGCACGCGTCGTTGCAACACCCGATTGCACTGGCAAGCGGACGTGGCCAGCAGCGCGCGGCTGAATGCCCGGCAGTATGTGAATCTCACGCGCATACTGCGCGAACTGCTCACCAACGCGCTCACACATGCAGAGCCCGCCCAGGTGTGGGTGAGCGTGAGCGCGCACGAGAACTTGCTGCTGTGTTTTGCACACGACGGGCAGATTTCCGACCCCGCCGAATGGTCCTGGGGGCGCGGCCAGCACAACCTCGCAACACGCGCGAGGGAGATCCGCGGCGAACTCGCTTTCAGCCTGCGCGACGAGCCCGACGGAGAGCGTCTGCAAACGACGCTGGCGATGCCGTTGTGACTGCCGGGCAACCCTCGCAACCACCCGCCGTTTTGATACTGGAAGATCAACCGATTGTGCGAGAGATGCTGGTGAGCGTGGTACACCAGGTGTATCCGGCATCGCACATCGTTGCCGTGCAGCTTTGCCGTGAAGCGCTCGCGGCAATCGATGCGCAGCGTTTTCATTTCGCGTTGATTGATCTCGGCCTGCCGGATGGCAGCGGTATCGACATTATCCGCTACCTGCGCCAGAGCAACCTCGACGCCGAAATCATTGTCGCCACCATCTTCGATGACGACACCCACCTGTTCGATGCCATGGAGTCCGGCGCCACGGGCTACTTGCTGAAAGAACATTCCCGCGACGAACTGGTTGCCGGCCTGGAGCAGCTCCGCGCGGGCAACCCGCCAATCTCTCCCAGCGTGGTACGCCGTCTGGTCGCGCACTTTCACCAGCGGCGCCCGGCCCCGGAATCATCGCTTACACCCCGCGAGCAGGAAGTATTGAAGCTGATCGCCAAGGGCCTGAATCGCGCGGACGTGGCGGAACTGCTGGGGCTATCCAAGTACACCGTGTCGGACTACATCAAGGTCATCTACCGCAAGCTGGATGTCTCCTCCCGTGCAGAAGCCACGCTGGAGGCCGAGCGCCTGGGCCTCATACGCACGGGTAGATAGTGCCGCGGGGCATTGTTCCCGGCATGCCGCGCAAAAATAAACGCGCAAGTGCGGAGCCGGAACCCGATAGTTTGCTATGATCGCGCCGCGCTGCACCGCACCCACTTCATCCAGGACTCCAATGATTCCCTCACTCTCTCGCCGCATTCTGGCAATTTTCGGCTGGAAAGCCTGCAAAAGCGTCGCGCTGGCAGACAAATGCGTGCTGATTGGCGCGCCTCACACCACCAACTGGGATTTTCCACTCACCCTGCTGGGACTCTCCAGCATGGGCGTGAAGTTCAACTGGGCGGCAAAGCACACGCTGTTCTTCTGGCCGCTGGGCATACTGATGAAAGCGCTGGGCGGAATGTCTGTGGACAGACACCGGGGCGCGTCGTTCCTGGAGGGCATCCTGGCGCGCTTCGCATCACAGGAGAAGCTGGTGCTGGCCATCGCGCCGGAGGGCACGCGCGCAAAATCCCCGTACTGGAAAGCGGGCTTTTACACCATCGCGCACCGGGCCGGCGTCCCTATTGGTCTCGGTTATATCGACTACGCACGCAAGGTCATCGGCATCGAGAAGGTCATGCTGGCATCGGGCGACATGCAGGGCGACCTGGATATCATCCGCGCGTACTATCGCGACAGGGTGGGCAAATTTCCGCAGAATCAAAGCGATATACGCATTCAGGAAAGGGTGGCAACCGCGCAGCACGAGCCGGCCGCAGAACGGGAATAATTGTCGCTTTGATGCTAGGCTGCACTCCGTCAAACAACAGGAAAATCGCTCTATGGAAATTCTCTCGGAATGGCTGCCACGCATCGGCGCAATACTCACCGTGTTGCTCGGGCTGGTCGGCTTTTTCAAACCGCGCCTGGTAACGGATGGCCAGCAGATTGCGCTGCAGAGCCCGATGGCGCTCTCGGAAGCGCGGGTAGTCTTCGGCGGCCTGCACCTCGGCGGCGGCATCATGGCCCTGGCACTGCACGAGCCGGCAATCTACCTGACGCTCGGCGTGGCCTGGGGCTTCGGGCTGCTGGCGCGCTTCTATTCGATGGTGGCGGACAAGACCAGCCTGCAGCACTCACTGCCCGGTATCATTGTGGATGCCAGCATGGCGCTGCTGTTTCTCAGCGTACAGATTTTCTAGCGGGGCCCCGGGAACCGGCGGCCCGGCGATCAATTAAGCCAGGCGGAGAATAGACTGCAGATCGGCGACCGTTTTGGCGCCGTCGCCATCCACCAGGATGGATGTAATCTCCAGCGCTCGGGCGGCGGCAATGTTGCCCGCGTGGTCGTCGAGAAACAGCACCTCGTCGGCAGAGAGGCCGCCGATCTCCAGCGCTTTCCTGAAAATCGCCGGGTTGGGTTTGCGCAGGCCCACCTCGCTGCTGTCGACGACAAAATCGAACAGCTCATCCACCGGCAACATCCCGCGCCAGTGTTCCCTGAACTCCACGACGTTATTGGTGATGATCGCGGTGGCCAGCCCCGCGCCGCGAATCTGTTTGACATAGGCAACCAGTTCTTCGCGCAGGCCGCCGCCGTTTTCCGACATCGCCATGAACACTTCCCAGATATCGACATCCAGCCCCTGCTCGCGTCCCAGTGCCATGATCTGCTCGCGCGCCTCTTCCAGCGCGATTTCACCGCGCTCCACGCGGTGCCAGGGGTGATCGCTATCGCGCTCATAACCGCCGAAGACGATGTCGCTCACCTGCTCTTCAGTGGCGCCAATCCTTGTCCCGTAGGCACTGAATGCGTGAAAGGGTGAATCGGTGAACACGCCGCCAAAATCGAACAGCACGGCTTTCAGTTTATCTCTCATTTAAATTTCCATCTCAGGGTGTGGCGTTTTTTCAGCTGCCGGCCCCGGCGATTCGCTCCTGTACATTGTTCAGCCGCGCACGGGCATCGCGCTGGCTATCTTCAGAAACCCGGGGCAGTGTCTCGCCGGCCATCGGCGGCAGCCGGAAGGCCGTGTACACCACCTGGCGCGGTTTCAGCACGGGGCTGTGCGCCCGGTGCAGGGTGTCACTGCAATGCACCGTCAAATCGCCAGTGCGCGTTTCCAGCTTGATCGGCGCGAGATCGAGGCTTGCATCCCTGCCTGCGCATTGCACATTCGCGCGGTGTGACCCCGGCACTACCCCGAGGGCGCCGCTGTCGCGATCCGCCCCGGTGACTGAAATGCCCACGGTCAGGCCATTGCAAATCAGGGAGTGGCTGCCCCGCCCACAGTCTTTGTGCCACGGCAGATCCGACAGGCCCTTCTGGATGTCCAGGGGTTTGACCAGCCCCTCGGCGCTCATGTTGTCGCACTGGTGGCCGTCGCCCGTCAGCGAAGCCAGCCACTGCAGGCGCTCATCGTAGAGCAGGCGCTGCAGCATCGCGGACTGCTCATTGAACCACAGCACCCTCACGGCCTGCTGTTTGCCGCTGGAATCCTCCGCCCACCAGGACGCCTTGTCATCCGGTGTGGCGCGGGCAATGGCGGCCGTGAGATCCTGCGACACCGCTGCCATCTCCGCCGCGCTGAAGACGCTGCGTACATGCAGGAAGCCCGCTTCCTCGAGGAAATGCTGCATCTGCGCCCTGTCGTCATCCAGCGCAAAGCTCTGGTGAACATCCAGCGGCGCGCCGGCGCGATCAAACAGCGCGATGTCGCCGGCCTCGTGCACGGGCCGCCCATCCAGCAGCGCGCGCAACACGGGCTCCCAGCCAATCCAGTGCTCAAATTCTCCCTGCGTGACCCGCACCATGGACTGCATGGCCAGGCCCATCGTGCTGCGCTCGTCCTGCACCAGATCGGACAGGGCATCGGCGGCGAGTTCCACCTGTACGCAATCGGGGGCCGGCTGTTGCGAGACACGCAAACCGTCGTCGTGCGGCACCAGGCTCAGGCTGCGCTCGCCAACGGTGAAACACAAGCCGGGGAGTGCCTTGTAGCGCAAACCGCGCGCGGCCAGCTCCCCGTTTCGCCCCAGTGCAGCGGGCAACAGACTATCGAAAATCTCCTCCCGTGACAGCTCGCGCTGATCACAGTGGCGTCTGGTACGGCAATCGATGGACATGACCGGGCTCCGGGACGATGGCTCATTCTTATCATCTCCATTCTAGCCGAGAAAGCCCGCCGCGCACGACCCGCTGATTTCCCCTCTGTCCGCGGCCATGGGCAGACAGGAACAGCGCAACCAGGACTTGTTCGCAGTCATCATGGGCGATGGTCTATGATGGGTACAGGGCCGGGGGATGACGCCTCCCCGCAAAACACCCACCAGCCACTAGCCACCACAGGAAAGCTTAATGAAACTTGCCATTCTCTCGTGCAGCCCCAACGCGTACAGCACGCGGCGGCTGAAGGAAGCGGCACTGCACCGCGGGCACCAGGCCAAAGTACTTAACACGCTCAAATTCGCTATCGATCTCGAGCGCGGCGCGCCAGATCTGTACTATCGACAAAAACACCTGAGCACCTACGATGCCGTGTTGCCGCGCATCGGCGCCTCCATCACCTACTACGGTACCGCCGTGGTTCGCCAGTTCCAGGAGATGGACGTGTTCTGCGCGAACACCGCCCACGGCATCACCAACTCGCGCGACAAGCTGCGCAGCCTGCAGATACTCAGCCGCCATCATGTGGGTATTCCGCGCACCACCTTCGTACGTGACAAGAAGGATGTACTGCCCGCCATCGAGCGCGTGGGCGGAGCGCCGGTTATTATCAAACTCATCGAGGGCACGCAGGGTATCGGCGTGTTGCTCGCGGAAAGCGTGAAAGCTGCCGAATCGATCATCGAGCTGCTACAGAGCCAGAAACAGAACGTGCTGATCCAGAAGTTTGTCGCCGAGAGCAAGGGGCGGGACGTGCGCGCCTTTGTCGTCGGGGATCAGGTGGTGGCCGCCATGCGCCGGGTGGCGCAGGGGCAGGAGTTTCGCAGCAATGTGCACCGCGGCGGCGTGGCCGAGCCGGTAGATCTCGACGAGGCCTATCGCGAAACGGCTGTGCGCTGCACCCAGATCATGGGGCTGCGTGTTGCCGGCGTGGACATGCTGGAGGGCAAGCACGGCCCCCAGGTAATGGAAGTGAACTCCTCGCCCGGGTTAGAGGGGATCGAAAGCTGTACCGGGCTGGACGTTGCGGGCGCCGTGATCGAATATATCGCGGCCCAGGTGGACTTCCCCGAAATCGACGTGCGCCAGCGGCTGACCGTGAGCAAGGGCTACGGCGTGAGTGAGATCTACGTGCCCGAAGGCTCCAATTTTGTGTCGCAGACCATCACGCAGACGGGCCTCTCGGAAAAGGATATTAATGTACTTACCCTGTACCGCGGCGCGAAGATCATACCCAACCCGAAAAAGGAGCGCCTGCTGGAAGCGGGCGACAAACTCCTGTGCTTCGGCAAGATGGAAGCCATGCGCGACATGATACCGGCGCGCACCCGGCGCCGGCGCAGCCCCACCATCGGCCAGCTCGACAGCGAGTAGCAATGTACTGATTCGTCCACTGAATTACGAGGCAATCTCCCATGCAGAGCCCTGATACGGCATCCCGGGAACAGCAGGATTCGGCGCATATTGCAGAGGGCCTCGAAGGCACAGTGGCGACACTGATGGAACCAGCCGTCGGCTTTCTCACGCCGGACACCACCGTTGCCGGCGCCCTGGATTACCTCGTACATGCGCTGCAACACGGCGGCATCACCTACCTGTATGTTGTGGACGACGATCACTGCCTGCTCGGCGTGCTCGCCATGCGCGACCTGCTGCTGTCGCGACCCGGGCAGACACTGCGGGAAGTGATGACACCGGAACCCTTCGCGTTCAGGGCGGACACACCCATGTCGGAGGCGATGCAGGCGGCCCTGAGCCGCAAACACAGGCTGTATCCGGTAGTCTCGGAGCATAACGAGCTACTCGGGCTGGTGTTTGGCTGGCAGCTGTTTGAATACCTGGCCACTGAAATAAGCTCGCAGACAGGCACCATGGTCGGCCTGGATAAAGAAGAGCGCACCTCCACACCTATCTTCAGAGCTTTTTTGATGCGCCACCCCTGGCTGCAGGTGAACCTGTTGACAGCCTTTGCCGCCGCCTTCGTGGTGGGCATGTTTGAAGATACGATTACCCAGATTGTCGCGCTGGCGGCATTTCTGCCGGTGCTGGCGGGCCAGAGCGGCAACACCGGTTGCCAGGCGCTGGCGATCACCCTGCGCGGTCTGACCCTGGGCGAACTGGCGGATTATCCCGTGAGCAAACTGCTGCGCAAGGAAATCGTGCTCGGGGCGATGAACGGCTTTTTCGTGGGCCTGATCGCCGCCGCCGCCATGTGGTTCTATGCCGGCAGTACCGGCACCGAACAACCGGCGGTACTGGCGCTGGTTATTCTCGTTGCCATGGTCGGCGCCTGCGTGGGCAGCGGCATATTCGGCGTACTGGTGCCGCTGACTTTGCGCCGCTTTGGCGCCGACCCGGCCATGGCCAGCAGTATCTTTCTCACCACGTTCACCGACGTGCTCGGCATGGGCCTGATGCTGTTTCTGGCGACGTCGCTGCTGTTGTAGCTCGTCGGCAACCAGCGTTTCTGCCCCACCCGGCGACAAGCCATGGGCCAGCCCCGGCCGCGCCGTCACGACGCGCCCAGCAGCGTGCGCATGGCGGCGAAAATCTGCCGTGTCTCGTCGGGCAACCGCCCCGGGCCTCCGGCGATATGCCCGAAGTCGGATTGCAGTAGCTCGAGCTCCGCTCCGAGCATTTGTGCGTCGAGCGCCGCGTCCGCCGGCGTGAAATACAGGTCGCTGCTGCAGGGCATCAACACACCCCGGCAGCGCGCCACCGCCGCGGCGCTTTCATCGGCTGAGTTCGCCACCGCCGTGTCGCCGTGTTGCCAGGTGCGCAACTGCGCGAGCAGGTCGTTCGCATCCTGCGCCAGATGGTCACGCACCCAGAACGCGAGCAGTGCCTCGATGGAGTCAAAACCGAGCTCGCGATACAGGCCATCGCGGAAAAACACCTGGCTGTAGGCCCAGCTCGCATACACCGTGGCAAACGCACGCAAGCCCTTCTCGGGGGCTGCACTGTAGTGGCCGCCGGCAAACGCACGGTCTGCCTTCAGCGCGCTGGCCACGCCTTCAAGAAACACACGATTGTGCGGATAGCACCTGGCGGTGGCGCAAACCGCAAGCCAGCCGCCCACCCGCTCGGGGTATAGTCGCGCCCACTGCACCGCCTGCATGCCACCCATCGACCAGCCCACAACCAGCCGCGGACGCGCATCCTCGAAGCGCGCCCTGAGCAGTTCGCGTTGCGCGCGCACATTGTCGGCAAGGCTGATCGCCGGGAAGTGCGGCCCCGCCTGGGCGCCTTGCGTGTTGCTGGGCGAGCTGGATTCTCCCGCGCCGAACAGGCAGGGAATCACCACGCAGTACTCACCGCCGTGCAGCGGGCTCGCCGGGTCGTCCACCCACGGCCGGTTGCCGCTAGCGCGCCCGCCGTAATAGGTGGGCATCAGCACCAGGTTGTCTTCTGGTGCGTTGAGTGCACCAAGTTGGTGGTAGTGCAGCCGGCCATTGCGCAGAATTTCGCCGCTTTGCAGCGGAAAATCACCCAGCTCGATGTCCTTCTCCTGCCATTCATGCTGATTTTTCAAAGGGTTGCCCGCGTTTATGCCGTGCACTGAAATAAATATGCATCATGGCATGTTTATTGGATGGCAATGCCTGAACAGCAAGATCCATTCCCGATCAAGGAGAGCGCATGGAAATCGAGCAGCTAAAGCAGCAGTGTCTGGAGCGCGGCATCAAGTACGGCATCGCCAGCTATGTGGATATTCACGGCGCCAGCAAGGGCAAGTTCGTGCCCGTGGCGCATTTCAAGCAGATGTTCGCCGGCTCCGAACTGTTCACCGGCGCCGCGCTGGATGGCGTGCCGCAGGATATCGCCGACGACGAAGTGGCCGCCATGCCGGATGCCGCGTCCATGCAGCAGTGCCAGTGGAACCCCGATATCGCCTGGTTCGCCAGTGATCTGTACCTGCACGGCGAACCCTTTGCCGCCTGCTCGCGCAATATCCTCAAGCGCCAGTTGGCCAGAGCGGCGGACATGGGCTTCCGTTTCAATCTCGGTATCGAGACGGAATTCTTTATTCTGCGCGAAACACCGGAGGGCGGCGCCGAACCTTTCAGCGCGCGCGACACCCTCGGCAAGCCCTGCTACGACGTGCCGACAATGTTCGACAACATCGCCATCATCGATGCGCTGGTGGAAGCACTCAACGTCATGGGCTGGGGGGTGTATTCCTTCGACCACGAAGATGCCAACGGCCAGTTTGAAATCGATTTCAACTACACGGATGCGCTGTCCATGGCGGATCGCCTGGTGTATTTCCGTCTGCTGGCAAACGAGGTGGCCCGCCAGCACGGCGCCTTCGCCAGCTTCATGCCCAAACCCTTCGCCAACCGCACCGGCAGCGGCGCGCATTACAATATGTCGCTGGCAAGCCTCGATGCCGGCGAGAACCTGTTCGCCGCCAGCGCCGGGGAAGACCGCTACGCCTGTGGCGTATCGGAGCTTGCCTATCAGTTCATCGGCGGCGTGTTGCGCCATGCCAAGGCGATCAGCGCCGTGGTTGCGCCCACGGTTAACAGTTACAAGCGCCTGGTGCGCCAGGGCAGCATGTCGGGCTCCACCTGGGCGCCGGTGTTCTGCTGCTACGGCAACAACAACCGCACCAACATGCTGCGCATTCCGAGTGCCGGCGCGCGCGTGGAATGCCGCGCGCCGGACATCGCCTGCAACCCTTATCTCGGCGCCGCGCTGATGCTGGCGGCCGGCCTGGAGGGCATCGAACAGGGTCTCGACCCGGGAAAACCCCACCGGGAAAATATGTACCACTACAGCGACGCGGAAATTGCCGCGGCCGGCATCGAATGCCTGCCGAAGAATCTCTCGGAGGCCACCGACGCCATCGCCGGCGATGAGCTCGCCCTGGAGGTGCTGGGCGCCGATATGCACAAGGCCTTCGTGGATTTCAAACGCGCGGAGTGGGACAGCTACCACAACACCGTGTCGGCCTGGGAGATTCAGCGCTACCTGCGCCTGTTCGGCTGATGCCCGCAGGCCGCGCCCGCGCTCAATCGGCGGGAACACGTTGCAGGCACTGGCGGAACCTGCCGAGGATTGCCTTTGCACGCTGATTCACTAGACTGGCAGTCTTTGTCCGGGCCACTCCGCCAATGAGACGAACCAAAGAGGACGCCGCCAAAACGCGACAGAGCCTGGTGGATGCCGCGCTCAAGCTGTTCGGGCAGCGCGGCTACAGCGGCACCACACTGCGCCTGATCGCCGAGGAAGCCGGCTGTTCGCGGGGGCCCATCTACTGGCATTTTGCCAACAAGGAAGAGCTGTTCGAGGAGATCCTGGCCTATTCGCAGGTGCCGCTGGAACAACTGGTGGCGATGTATCGCGACAGCGGCGAGCCGGAGCGCGCCGCCGAAGATTTCTCGCGCCAGTGGCTGCGACTGCTCATCGACGACAGTTACTTCCGCCAGTCTTTTGAAATCTTCCTGAATAAAACCGAGTTCACGGAAGCCGTGGCCAAAACCCTGGCGCGAGAACGCGCGCTCACCGCCTCGCTCATCGCAACCTTTTCCGCCTGGGTTTCCAGCTATCGTGCGGCGAACAAACTGCGTGGCGCCACGCCGGGCGACACGGTCGCGCTCTCGATGTACGCCTACCTGATGGGCATCACCCAGAGCTGGCTGTTCAATTCCGACATTACCGACCTCGACAACAGCCTGGATTTTTTTGTCGGCGAGTTTCTGCGTCTAATGCGCACTCTCGAGTGACTGCGAGCGCATCAGCTGCCGGATATCACGCTCCAGTGTGCGGTATTCCGCCACATCCAGAATGGCATCGCGGTCGGTGCTGCTCCTGGCAAAGCCCGGACGGATCGTCTGCAGAATTCTCCCCGGGCGTGTGCCCATAAAAAACACCACGTCGCCGAGGTACAGGGCCTCTTCAATATCGTGCGACACCATCAGCACGGTGGTGTGCTCCTTCTTGACAATTTCCAGCAGCAGACTCTGCATCTGCCAGCGGGTTTCCGGATCCAGCGCACCAAAGGGCTCGTCCATCAGCAACACCGCCGGGTTGCTCGCCAGGCTGCGCGCGATCGCCACGCGCTGCTGCATGCCACCCGAAAGCTGATGCGGATAGGCCTTTTCAAAACCCTCCAGCTTGACCGCCTTGATGAAATGTTCCACCACCCCTTCGCGCAGGCTGAGGGTTTCGCCGCGCGCCCGCAGCCCGAAGGCGACGTTCTCCTGTACCGTGAGCCAGGGGAAGGAACTGTAGTTCTGGAACACCATGCCGCGGTCTACGCCGGGGCCGTTGACGGCATTTCCCCCGAGGGTGATCGAACCCTGCTCCTGCGTTTCCAGCCCCGCAATAATGCGCAGCAGGGTGGATTTACCGCAGCCGGAAGGCCCCAACAGAACCCCGACGCTGTTTTCCTCGAGCTTGAAATCGATACTGCTGAGCGCTTTCAGTGCGGTGCCCGAGCGCAGCATGAAGGTTTTGCTGACGCCCGAGACCTGCAGCCCGCCCGTTTGCGGCTTGCTCATGCGGTCCTCCCCGGTCTCGCCGTTGCCACCGTCCGGACCAGCTACTTGAGCGCCGCCGCCAGCGGTGTTGTGTCCACGCCGGCGGACATCGGCAGGGCCTTGTCGATAAAGCCGAACTTCAGCCACCAGTCGGTGGTGATGTCCCAGTGCGCCTGCATCCCGTCGGAGGCAATATTCAAAGGCAGCTCGCCGGGCTTCAGGCCCATGAAGATGGCAGCCTGGTCGCGGTCGAAAATGAAAATACCGCCCTTGTGTATGTCACCGGTGCTGCCGATCACCTGTTCCACATCCTGCACCGTAAACTGCAGGCCTTCGGCGATGATCCTGTTGCCCTCCGCGGGGTTGGCTTTCCAGAAATCCACCGCGTTGAAGTAGGCACGGGCGAGCTTGGCGGCATCTTCCGGGCGCTCGTCGAGAAAAGCGGTGCTCATGTACAGGGCGTCGCCGAGCAGCGCGGTGGTGATGTACTTTTCTTCGGTGGAATCCGCCGCAACCGTAGCGCCCGGCATCGCCTCGAGCACCTGTGAGCCGAAGGGCTCCCAGAATTCAGCGGCGGCCGCCGTGCCACCCACCATTGCGCCCACCGCGTCGTCCATGATCAGGTTGGTAAAACTGACTTCGTCGATGCCCACGCCGTTATCGGTCAGCCACTCGGCCATGAAAATCTGCGTCAGGCCACCTTCGAGCACCGCCACCGTTTTACCCTTGAGCTGCTCGGCACTGGTGATGCCGGGCGCCAGGATAATCCTGTCGGTACCGTAGGACGGGTTGGTGTAGCTGACCAGCTTGATACCCACCTCCTTGTCGGCCGCTATCGGGCCGTATTCCGCCGTGCTGCTGGTGGCGTGCAGTTCACCGGCGGTCATCAGGCCAAAGCTCTGGTACGGGTCTTCAATGATGGTGATATCCAGCTCCAGGCCCTCCGTGAGGCCCTTCTCCTTGGCGATGAACCAGAACCCGTAACCGGGCCAGGAAAACAGCGACACCTTGACAGGCTCGGCCGCCTGCGCGCCCACAGGCAGCGCGAGCGCCAGCAGCGCGATAGCTAAACGTATGTAGTGCATGGTGGATCTCCTTGGTTGGTACAACTAACGGTCACAGGGTGTGGATAAATTCGGTCAACGAACATCGAGATAACGAAACGCCTGGCGATGCAACAGCTTGAACAGCGCGTCAAAAAACAGCCCCAGCAGGCCGATCACAAGGATGCCGGCCATGATGTCGTCGATATGCACAAAACGTTTGGCGCGCATCATCATGGCGCCGATACCGTCGGTGGCCGCGACGATTTCCGCGATCACGAGATAGGTCCAGCTCACCGCCAGCAACTGGCGAAATACATCCACATAGCCCGGCAGGCTCGCGCGCAGAATCACCGAGGCGAGAATCTGCGGCTGGCGCAAACCCAGCGTGCGCGCAGTCTCGATATAGACCTTCGGCACCTGCCGCGTGACATCGGCGAGCATGATGATCAGAAAGAACAGCACGCCGATTACCAGCAGCGCGATTTTCTGTTCATCGCCGGTACCCAGCCACATCAGCAGCAGCGGGATAAAAGCTGGCGCGGGCAGATAGCGAAACGCACCGGCCACCGGGCCGAGCAGGCGATCCACCGGGCGGTAGGCGCCCATGAGCAAGCCGAGTGGCAGCGCGATGCTCACCGCGATGGCGAAGCTCACCAGAATGCGTTTCACGCTCGCCCAGATATCGCTGGCAAAATCCTTTTCCGTAAGCAGTTCCCAGAGGCTGGCAAATACCTTCTCCGGTCCGGGAAACAATCGCGCGGGCGCGAGTTCCGCATGCGCCGCGAGCCACCAGCCGCCGACAAACAGAATCCAGCCGAGGCTGCCCAGCAGCGCTCTCGACCCCAGCAGCTCGCGCATCGGCAGGGCGGGCCTGGTTGACCGCTTCGCGGAAGCCATACGCGGCTGGCTAAAACGCAGTAAGAAAGCTGAGCGCATCGACTCCAACGGCACGGCCCTCCTGCAGCGATCGTTTGACTTCATCGTCGCCGTATTCTTCCGCCTGGATACGCGCCAGACGGTGTTTGTGAAAGGCGCGCGCCTGCTCGCGGAAGCCGAGCGTTTGCGCTTCCACTCCCGGGTACATCTGCCGGTGCAACGCCGGCAGGCGATACCAGCCGAGGGTGGGTTTCTCATGGTGCGCGTTGTGGTAGCAGAAATTCAGCACCAGCAGGTTGAGCATCGGGAAACGCCGCGACAACAGGTTGCTGTAGGTGCGGCTCTGTTCGTACTGCACATCGCCGCGATGCGGGAACGGCTCGCCGCCCGCGTCGAGATCGAAAATCACCTCGTAGTTGTGCTGGTAGCAATCCATGAAGCGCAGGGCGGTGAGCAGCAGCAACTGGGCCAGCACGTACAGGAAGAACGCCACGGGGTTGAGCAACAGCACCGCCAGCAACACAGTACCGCGGATGAGCACCACGCCCAGCACCCGGCGCCGCTGGTCGCGTTTGGACTCAATGCACCAGGGCGCCAGCACCATCATGCTGTGCATCATGATCTCCACCGCCGGGATGTACGCCCACTCGAGTGCTCTCACCAGTTTATTCAGCGCCGGATGGCGCTGCAGGAAGCTGCGGTAATCCCACACCACCGGGTCGTAGTTATCCACGTGATGGCGCATGTGTTTGTGGCGGATGTCTTCATAGCGCCCGTAGCTGCTGCCTGCAATCCAGTTCAGCAGCGTGCCGAGCGCGGCGTTGCCCCGGGTGGATAAAAACACTGCGTTGTGACCGCAGTCGTGCAGCAGGTAGGCCGCCAGCAGCATGCTGTGGGTGAGCGCGATAACGCCGACCGCGTTGAGTACCACGCTCTGCTGGAAAACAGCCACCCAGCCACCGGCGTAACCCAGGCCGATGTAGAGCAGAACCAGCGCGGTGTAGTGCGCGCCCGCCGGATCGCGCAGTTTGAAGGTGTCAGGCATGCCGCGCCTCCGGCTGCACCACTGATTGGCACCAGCGCGCAAAGTGCTGTTGTTCGCAGGCAGCGATCCAGCGGTTCACCTCCCACAGATCGGCGACCGGCGCGTTGGTGAAAGGCAGATGGTGCAGGTAGCCGTCGGGGCCGAACTCCGGCGTCATGCTGGTTTCGCGATAGCCGCGCGCCATCTGCGCAGTCCAGACCGCCTCCCAGCAGCGCTGGTGGCTCGCCAGCGCCGCGGCATATTCCGGCGCCCCGGGGTGCGGCACCTGCGGCCCCTGATCGTAGCCGACCCGGCTGTGCACGTGATGCGCGTGCTGCGCCGCCAGTTCAATCACGTCCCACTCGCTGTCCATCAGGCGTTCGCACACCACCACCCAGTGGCTGAAGTCGCAGGTGATGCGGATTTCCGGAATGGCCTGCAACACGGCCGCGGTATTCCACGGGGAAAAGAAACTCCGCCCGCGGTGGGTTTCGAAGGAGCACAGCACGTCGTGCCTGTCGGCGATATCCATCGCCGCGGTGAAAAATTCCACGCTGGTGGCCACGGGCCATGCGTCGCAACCGCCCATGACATTGATGAAACGTGGCTTGAGGGCTTTGCCGAGCAGAATCTGCTCCTCGAGATCTGCGAGATGCTCAGCCACGCTCGCGTGCCGCCGGGGTACATAGGATCCGGCCGTGCAAATTTCCTGCACCCATTCGAGGGCATGCCGCTCAAGCGCTGCCGCAAGTGCGGGCAGGTGTCCCGCATCGGCGTGTCTGGCCGGCGCCTCGAGGCCTGAAAAGCCAGCCGCCCTGGCCAGCACGGCGGCTTCCTCCACGCCGCCGGTGTGGCCCCAGAGCGTCTTGAACGTGTGTAATTGCATGTCATTGCCTTCAGTACCGCGCCTACACCGGTAAGCAGCAATAACTATGCCAAGCTGTATGTATATCTTTATCTCACTGTTTTAAATAGCTTTTTTAGGATATCTGCCAGGATTGGATTACAGCGCAGGCGAGCCGCATGCACCGCCGCTGGCGTTGCGGGAACGCTTTTGGTGCACGGGCTGGGCGATGGCGCGGGGCGGCGCAAGTATCTCTGGCTACCCGGCATTTCATGTATACTGCGCGATCTGCGCGCCCGTAGCTCAGCTGGATAGAGTAACTGGCTTCGAACCAGTTGGTCGGGAGTTCGAATCTCTCCGGGCGCGCCAATTTTTCCTTTTATTTCCAGCCTTTAGCAATCACATCGGGCAACCGCTTGATGCCTCAAGACTACCAGTGCCGGAGTTTTGCCGGACTTGCCTTCACACACTCTATTCGCCGCCTCTATCAGTTCCTCCAATTCAGGAGCAGAGTAGTGGGATGTGATGTCACCATTGCGATGGCCAAGCAATATTTTCCGCGTTTCTAAGTGCACACCTGCGGCCCTCAGTCGACGTCCAAACGTATGCTTGAGATCGTGCACTCTAACCGGCAAGTCCAAAGCCTTTCTTGAGCGCTTCCAGGCACTGTTGTTGATACGTTCCACCGGGCGTGTTTTATAGGTAAATACATAATCTTCATGCTGGCCGCGAACACTGTCCACGACGGACTTGGCAATCCGGTTCAGTACAACCAATCGATCCTCCCGGTTCTTCACCCACGCACCGGGGATAAGAAAAACAGATGACCCTAATTCAGGTACTCTTATTTCCCATTCCCAACGAAGTTGGCAGACTTCCTGATCCCGACATCCCGTATTCACCTTGAACAAACACATACGGCTAAGGTGGTCCGGTAACGCACGAAACAACGCATGTTGTTCATCCCATGACAGCGGATAGGGTCTGCGAGCATCGGTCAATGGCAACAGCGGGATCAAAGGTGCGGTATCCAGCCATGTCAAACCGTTTTCATCCCGCCACAGACGTGCGCTCAAATTCAGAATTCGGCGTACAACTGCGAGCGCGAGATTGATGCTCTTGTTCTTCCTGCCCTGCTGCTTTTTCGCAGCGATGAACGGTTGCAGTGTTCCCATATGGACCTGACGTAGCGTCAGATTACCAATGTAGGGATCCAATTGTTTCAGGTGAATGGCATTATCCTTGATTGAAGCCAGATGCATATTCTCTTCCAGGTAGCGCGTCGCTGCCTCTCGGAAATTCCGCTGTGGCCGTTCGCCAAAGATCGTTGCCTGTCTCACCTCCTCAATCCGGCGGGCCAACATCAGTTCCGCCTTTTCGAGTTCGCCTGTGCCAGTGCTTTCGAAAAGTTTTTGGCCGAGCACTTGTTTTTCGATGTGCCAGTGGCCGCCACGTTTCCGTAATCCTGGCGATTGTCTGCGTCCCATATCTGATCTCCTCTTGCAGAAGCGGGACGCCCGTTGCAGCGTTTATACTGCTCCACCCAGGCATCCATTTCAAGGCGGTCAAAGGCGACGCCCTGTCGGCCGATGGCAATTTCGGTCAGGGCAGGGCGCACCTCCCGGTTAAAGCGGTTGCGGTCCATGCCCAGGTAGATCGGGGCGTCGCGGAGGCGTATCAGGCGGGGTTGGATGTGCATCGCCTATCTCCCCAGGTAAACCGCGGTAATCTGTTCCCGGACGTGGCCCAGTTCCCTGCTTATGGCCAGGCGCGCCAACTGATCGGCCTGTTGCTGCGCGGGGGTTAGTTCCTTTTTGCCGGGCCCGCCACCATGAGGGGAGGGCCAGCCAGTGAGCTCCAGGTAGCGTTGCTGAGCATAGGCATGACGCAGGCCGTGCATTTTCGATAACCCGGCATTGGCCGTATGGCGCTCGTAGATCCTGAGCTGCTCGATATAGCTGCGCCCCCAGGGAATCAGGGAGCCCAGGCCAGCAAGTTGCTTGGCTTCTTCCAGCAAGGCTTGCTGCTCAGGGGTGCGGATGGGGACAGTACGTTCCCGCCCGCCCTTCGTCCAACTGGCCTTCAAGTGCAGGTGATCGCCGCGATCTGCCCACCGGGGCTGGATCTTGAGGGCTTCCTCTCGTCTTAGTCCAAAGGCCTGTTGGAGGCGCAGGCTCATGCGTACATGTTCATCCTTGACTAGAGCAAGTTGATCTTTCGCCAGGTCTCTGGCTTTGCTCTCCTGGGCCACGAACTGCCGGTCCGGTATTCCATAGAAGTCATTGGAGCTGGCCACGACGGCCCGCTTGTTAACCTTCTCCGCCCACCAACGTAAACAGCTCATGCGGTTCTTGATGGTGCCGGGGGAGAGGTTTTGCCCAAGCCAGTGGTCTGCCAGGGCCTTGATATGTTTTTGCTTGAGGGAGGTCGCCTGCAGCTGCCGAAAGCCAAGGTCGTGTAACTGGTTGGCGATGGCCGTCAGCTGTCGTTCCCTGCCAACACGGGTTTCGAAGCTGCCTTCGTGACTGTGCCGGCATAACATTTTCAGTTGGTAGTTCAGGTCTCGCATAGTGTTGCTTCCTTCGGTGAGTGTTTCTGATCACCTGGCAACAGAAGCTGCACAGGTCCGACTAGCGGTACGATCACGGGACACCAATCCCGGTTGACCTGAATGTGTCTGGCCCTAGACAACACGGTGTGTTTTCGAATGAAAACTGGCCCGTGCAAACCAACGGTTATCCAGCCAAAGGTTGGGTAGATTTACCTCCATATGTGAAAAGAGCAGAACGCACTGACCGCCAGTGCGTTTGCGGGGTTGAAGAGACTGTCGAATAGTCGGGGCACGAGTGCCCGGCTATCAACAGTGGTTATGGAACAGATCCCCGTGACAAGCGGGAAGGATTGGAAGGAGCGGTATCCAGACGATGCGGTACGCTATGGTTCGAAGATGGACCCGGTCATGACTGACCGCTGCGTCAAAAAGGTCCGAAGGGACGCGTTCGGCAGATTCCAATCACACCGGATTCTGCCTACCCCGTTTGCTTTCGCAAGGTGGGGCCTTCCTTGCCACTTTAGGCGCAGTGGCAGCGACAAAATTCTGTGTTGAGGTCTATCACTATACGAACCCGAAATACGGCTGTCACAGAAAACTCGACCTGAATCGGAAGTGCTTTTTATCGAACGTCTGGCGCTTTAATAGTCAGGACCTGGTCAGGGAAGAGCCTTCTGGTGTACCGAGGGCGATTTGGAGACCGCAAATACGCAAGTTTAGGTGCTTGATGGAGTGGGTCCAGTGGAACCATCCCTAATAGTACATTTAGCCCAAGTGTTGTGCGTTTTTTGCCGTAGAGCGCGGGCGCCCTCTTACCCTCTTCCATTCCCAGCAAACTCGCCCAGTCTGGGGTGTCAAAATGGGTGGAATTGGATGGACAAATGGAGGTTGTTGTGTCAGTCTAATTGGGTGGAAATGGATGAATATACGGATGGCGGCGTGCACACAGACACATTGATCATTACGCCAGAAGTGCTGAATCTCATCGCCGCGATCGATGAGTTCAAAGGCGCGTGGGCGGCTATTGGGCGTATTGCACCGGAACAACTGACCTCCCTGCGCCGGGTAGCCACCATCGAAAGTATCGGCTCCTCCACCCGAATCGAGGGTGCCCGGTTGACGGACGTGGAGGTAGAGCGTTTGCTGGCTAATCTGAATATCAAGGATTTTGCCTCCCGCGACGAGGAGGAGGTCGCAGGTTATGCACAGGTGATGGAACTGGTCTTCGCCAGTTGGTCCGAAATCACGCTGACTGAAAACCATATCAAGCATCTCCACCGGGACCTTCTGAAGTATTCATCGAAAGATCAACGCCATTGCGGCAAGTACAAGACGCTGGATAACCACGTCGAGGCCTTTGGCCCGGAGGGAGAGAGCCTGGGGGTGGTGTTCAGGACCGCCACACCTTTCGATACACCGCGGCTGATGGAGGAGTTGGTCGATTGGGCGCGATCAAGCCTGGAGAAAGCTGATCTTCACCCTCTGGTGGTGGTCGCCATTTTCGTCGTGGTGTTTCTGGAAATTCATCCTTTCCAGGACGGCAACGGTCGCCTGTCCCGGGTCCTGACCACGTTGCTGCTACTCCGGGCCGGTTATGCATATGTGCCCTACAGTTCCCTGGAAAGTGTCATTGAGCAGAGCAAGGAGCAGTACTACCTCGCATTGCGACAGACCCAGGTGACCATCCGCAGTGAGAGCCCCGATTGGCAACCGTGGCTGGTGTATTTCCTTCGCTCGCTGATGGCACAAAAGGATAGTTTGGAGCGGAAGATTCGACGGGAGCGTTTGATCCTCGGAAACCTGCCCGAATTGTCGCAGCAGTTGCTGGAAATCTGTCGAGAGCGGGGGCGGTTGACGGTAGCTGAGGCGTCCGCTGCGACTGGCAGGAATCGGAACACCATCAAGGATCACATAAAGGTGCTCACTGAAGCCGGACACCTTACCCGGCATGGCGCCGGACGGGGCACCTGGTATTCCCTGGGCCAGTAACTATTTCAGTCACCGCCGCATCTGATGAATCGCACCAGGCTCGGCGGCTTCTTTGGACGTGGCATTGTCCAGCCATCCGTTACAGGCTGGTTCGTTCGATCTCTCTGGGCGGAACCACCATGTTGGCACAAGGCAGGGATGGCCTTGGCAAAACTGCCTACGAACGGCATCAACCCGAGCAAACACTTCTCTACCAACTCGTCGAAGCGCACTACCCTGCCCTGGTGGACCAGCTTGCCCAGCAGGGCAAATCCCTGCCCGACCATGTCCACAGGGAGTTCGAGGCCTACCTCAAGTGCGGTCGTCTCGAACACGGATTCCTGCGGGTACGCTGCGACAAATGCCACTTCGAGCGTCTGGTGGCATTTTCCTGCAAGCGGCGCGGATTTTGCCCCAGCTGTGGCGCCCGCCGCATGGCGGAGACCGCCGCTCTGCTAGCCGAGGAGGTGTTTCCCGATGTCCCGCTTCGTCAGTGGGTCATCAGTTTCCCCTTTCCTCTGCGCTATCTGTTCGCCGCCCATCCCCAGGCAATGGGCAAGGTGCTGGGCATCGCGTACCGGGCGATCTCGACCCACCTGATCCACAAGGCTGGGTACTCACTCAAGGAATGCACCACCGGCGCAGTCACACTGATCCAGCGCTTCGGATCCGCGCTCAACTTGAATATCCACTTTCACATCCTGTTCCTGGATGGCGTCTATGCGTATCGCGACAAACCACGATTTCAACCCGTCAAGGCACCGGATAAAGGCGAGCTGGAGGATCTGGTTCAACTGATCAGCAAACGCGTGGGGCGCTGCCTGGAACGACAAGGCTTACTGGAACAGGACACGGAGAGCGCCTGGCTGGATCTCGACCCTGCCGAAGACACCGATGCCATGCCCCAGATCCTGGGCAGTTCCGTCTCCTACCGGATCGCCGTCGGCCCGCAGCAGGGGCGAAAGGCCTTTATGATCCGCACCATCCGGCCACTGGACCGACCTGATCCCGGATTGGAGCGGGTGGCTAAGGCTAATGGGTTCTCTCTCCACGCCGGTGTGAGCTGTGAGAGACACGAACGAAATAAACGGGAACGGCTCTGCCGTTATATCGCCCGTCCCGCCGTCGCTGTTCCTCGTCTATCACTCAGTTCCACGGGTAAGGTGGTATACACCCTGAAGACCCCCTACCGGGACGGGACGACCCAGGTGGCCTTCGATCCGGTGGATTTCATCGCCCGATTGGCGGCATTGGCCCGAGCGCGGTCCGGCCAAAACCCAGGGTCAATCTCACCCGCTACCACGGCGTCCTGGCCCCCAACCACCGATGGCGCGGGTGGGTCACTCCAGCTGGGCGTGGCAAGGACCTGAAGCAGGTTGCAAATGCAGAGCCAAGGACACCAGCAGAGAGTCATGCCGCTATGACCTGGGCGCAAAGGCTCAAGCGCGTCTTCAATATTGACATAGAGGTTTGTGGCCGTTGCGGGGGTGCTGTCAGGGTGATTGCCTGCATCGAGGACCAGGAGACCATTGATCGGATTCTGGATCACCTGCGCCAGAAAGAACAGGAACTACCTACCCAGCCGCTCCTGGTGCCACCTACTCGAGCCCCGCCGGGCACGTTGCCTCTTTTCGCGGGGAAGGGCGCGCGGTAGCAGAACCCGTTTTTTCATAGATCAAGCAGCAGGGACGCCAACAGATTGGTATAGATTCCTGTGGGCTACAGCCTGGAAACGACCACAAAAGATCTGCAAGTGGGCACATGCAAGCGAGATTTCAGCACATCCGGCGGCCATTGAGCGATCAATTCCAGCAGAGCAGCGGGATTCTGGAAAGAAATTTTTCCACTATATGCCGTTTGTTGTTCTTATACTTACACCGATAACGATGGCAAGAGCGACGGTGAAGAAGTGCTCGGCTACCCGAGGTCGGATCCGATCAGCACGGTCGTGCCGTGTGACAGCCCACCCGGGTGCTAAGGGATTGAATAGAGTGAATCAAATCGTGTATCACTGGAACGTTATCTTCATCAGGTACAGCCTTCGAAGATGTTCGTCCCATGCTCAGTTCATCGCCTGACGAATTATTGAGGAGGCTCACATGATAGTTGGTATCAAGTTTATTGAGGGTGTTTTATTGCCGCGCCCCGCCAGGATGGTCGTCGCGATAAGCCTATTGGCCACGCTGAATGCTGGCACCG
The DNA here is from genome assembly GCA_963976655.1 of uncultured Halieaceae bacterium. Classification (GTDB taxonomy): domain Bacteria; phylum Pseudomonadota; class Gammaproteobacteria; order Pseudomonadales; family Halieaceae; genus Marimicrobium. The sequence continues at coordinate 251,644 of CAXBLB010000003.1, read as the reverse complement.
CAGCCAGCGAGGCTGAAACGGAATTCTATACAATATCGGTAATTCCCAGCGCCCCAACCACTTCCGATCTGGTGCATATCGAGTTTGAGAAACTGCCGGGCGCGCCTTGTGATCTTTTATTCAACGGGGTCGCAATCGACACGGCAAACTTTTCGGTAAAAATATCTGTTGAACCAATATCCGGCACTTTCACTGGCTGCTCGAAACCCGACAACTTCCGGTTTTTGGTTGGTCGGCTCAGCAAAGGAGCCAGCTACGGCTTTGAAATTTATGAAGAATTGCCTCTACTTGGCCTACCGCTCTTCAAGGAAGAAGACCGTACGGTCTCTTTTACGGTGACAACCGACGTGCTACTTGATGCTTTCAACGCCGAAACGCCACAGGAGGGCAGCGTGCAGAGCGGTGTCGGCGTGGTTCGCGGCTGGGCCTGCGACGCACAGCGTATCGATGTTCAGTTCGACGACCGCGAACCAATTGAAGTGGCCTACGGCACAAGCCGCGCCGACACCATGGAAACGTGCGGCGACAGTCAGAACGGCTACGGCATGGTTATGAACTGGTCCCTCCTGGAACCGGGTAACCATACAATGAAAACTTTTATCGACGGCAGAGAGGTGCGGGAGGTAGAGTTTAGCGTATCGGGCCTAGGCGAGGAATTTGTCAAAGGGCTCGAGGGCACATACGAGCTCGGTGATTTTCCCGGCCCCGGCGAGTCGGTGATTGTGGAGTGGGATGAGGCGCTGCAGAATTTCGTCATCATCTCCCGCGATTAGCCCCTTAATGGCCGATTCAGCCGCTCGTGTCAGGGCGAATTCGGCCAAAAAATCCCGGTCCGCCATCGAAATCGGCGCTGGTGAGGATTGCGAGCCGACTGGGTAAAAGACTGGCAGATGCCGGTACCAAACAGCCCACCCTAGTTACAGATAGCCTCTTGGAGATCGCCAGTGATAAATCCGGGCTGGATGATTTCGGTGCCACCCTGGCAACATTATTTGTCTTGCTCTACGTCACGGCGCGGCTCAAGAAGGGGTCCCTTCTGAAAATTCGATTGTTATGATTTTGTTGACTATTTTCCGCAATGCATGAAGGATGGCCGCTGTGTCTATTCCTCGCCTATTAGTCGTATTTCTAATGTCACTATGCAAGACCCAGCTGTAGATAGCCACTGCCGTACTTTTGCCGGAATCAGTCCCGCTTTGTTGTGCATTTCGGTGCAGCTTGCAACGGGCGTCACCGATAAAAGTTAAATAAAAACAATTAGTTAAAAATTAGCTGCTCAGCTTCGAACCAGTTGGTCGGGAGTTCGAATCTCTCCGGGCGCGCCATACGCAATAAGGGTTCCTCACAGAGGAGCCCTTTTTGCGTATGGGGTGCTCGAAGAATTGGTTCGAACTCCCCAGTTCGAGCCGAGGCCGACGCCGTCGGCCGAGACAGCGCACAGCGAACGCAGTGAGCGAGCGACCCCCTTGAGGGGTGAGGAGCGCAGCGACGAATCATCTCTCCGGGCGCGCCATACATAAAAAGGGTTCCTCACAGAGGAGCCCTTTTTATGTATGGGCTGCTCGAAAAACTGGTATGCACTCCCCGGTTCGAGCCGGGGCCGCGAATTTTCCGTACACTGGCGCGGAGCACCCTGAGCTATCACGCAAGAAAGCGTCCGCGTTGCTCAGGCTGAAATGTATTTTCGGTTATCGCATTTGCCCCATCGGAGCCTGGCTAGCCATGATGAATTTCAACAACCCGGTCGGTTCGGGAATCCTCTGGTTCCATAATCTGACAACTGCAGACGGCACGCCCGTTGCATATGACCCCCAGGCGCGCGCGTTCCTGCCTATGCCGCCATTTTGCGCCAACCGTTCCATTATCGGTTGCAACTGGATCGCGCCCGAGGAAGGCGCGTACTGTCGCTCCTGCGCCATGACTACCCTCGCGCCCGACCCCGAAATACCCAACGCTATTGATCACTGGGCTGAAACCGAAGCCGCAAAGCGCTGGGTGATTGACAACCTGGGCCGCTGGCACTGGTTCAGGCCTGAAGATCCCGGTACCCGGCCAATTTTTCATATGCTCGCCGATGGACATACCCTCGCGGCGATGGGACATGGGGATGGAGTGGTCACAATAAGTGTATCCGAAGCCGACCCCGTGGTGCGTGTTTCCCGCAGAGAGGCGCTGGATGAACCCTTTCGCACCATGATCGGCCACATGCGCCATGAAATTGCCCATATGCTCTGGTGGCGGCTGAGCTTGCGAGAGGACTTTCTCGCGGCATTCCGGGAAATGTTCGGGGACGAACGCGTCGACTATACCGCGGCGCTGCAAAAACACTACGAACAAGGGCCTCCCGCAGACTGGGAAATGTTTTACCTGACCTCATACGCTTCTGCGCACCCCCACGAGGACTGGGCGGAAACGGCGGCACACCTTTTGCACCTGACGGATATTACGGACAGTTTTGTGGCATCGGGACTCGTTTCGTCCGAAATGCCCGGACACAGGTGGGACCCCTATGCAGAGCCCGATACCGCCTTGCTTGTGCACGTAGCCTCCGCCCTCGTGATGCGAATCAACCACATCAATCGATCCATGGGGCTATCGGATGTCTATCCTTTTGTGCTGTCCGAAACTGCGCACAAAAAACTCGCTTTCGTGCATGACTGGTTGCGCCGAGGAGCCCAGGGGCGCTGATCCCGGCCTGTTCTCCAATTGTCAAGCAAGGCCCCCGGACACCTTATTTTTCAGTGTTAATCGCAGCGAAGCTTCTTTCCATGCGGAGGCTGGACAGTGGCCCGTCAGGTAATTTTTTCTCGATGTGCTAGGCTTGTTCGTGAGTAAAGGAGTCAAAGTATGGCGAATGCATCCAAGTCAAAAATGTCACAGGAAGTCCTGGCCTGGCGCGATCCTTCCATGGATTCCGTCATGGGAACAGAAACGCCCAAGGATCCCAACAAGGGCTATATCGCCCTGCTGGGCTGGAGCGTCAATGCGATTAAAGCGGCACAGAAGTTTGATCGCCGCTACATCGTGGTCGCGCCCAACTGGGCCGCGGATTTTTGTACGGCCAATGACATCCCCTTCATCCCCTGGGATTTTATTCGCCTGAATGATCGCTCGCTGGAGATTGCCCAAAGGCTGAAAGCGGAAGGCGTGGATGTCGCAATCCCGCTGTTTGAAGAGACCGTCGAGTGGTCAGGGGCGATAAATTCCGTGCTGTTAGGCAATCCCCGCATGTACGGCCAATCCATTCTGTTCCGCGACAAGGCGCTGATGAAGCGCCGGGCACAACTTGGCGGCATTCGCGTCGGAATCTTTGAAGAAGCCCATGAAAAAGAAGACGTCGTGCGCTTCATGAAGCGCGTAAACCAGACTCTGGTGAAACTCGACGGTGACCCGGATGACCCGATTCACGTCAAAGCCTTTGACAAGGCAGGTTGCCTGGGCCACCGCATGATCCGCTCGCTTGAAGAAATCGACAGTATTCCCTATGAAGAATATCCTCTGTTGATGGAGAGCCACCTGGATGGCTGGGAATTTGCGGTTGAAGCCTGGATTCACGATGGCAAGATCCAGTTCCTGAATATTTCAGAGTACGTCACCCTGGGTTATTCGGTATTCGTGCCTGCCACGGAGGAACTGGAAAGCTGGCGGAACGCGATCACAAAGCAGATCGAGTTGCTGATCAAAACCTTCGATATTCAGTTCGGCCTGATTCACCCCGAGTACTTCGTGACCAGTGACGGCACCATGTACTTTGGCGAGGTGGCCTACCGCCCGCCGGGCTTCAAGGCCTTCGAACTGATTGAGCGCGCCTACGGGTTCAACGCCTATCAGGCCTCGATGCTGGTATTTGATCCCAAGAGCACCCCGGAGGAAGTGGATAAATTTTTCCCGGAGGAAGTAGTGGACGCCAAGGGATATGCCGGCTGCTTTGGTGTGTACCCGAGGCGACGGGTGGTGAGCAAGCTGGAAATGCCCAAGGAGTGCATTGAGCATCCTTACTTTGAATCGCATGAACTGGTATCCCCTGCGGAGGAGACCGTTCCGGACCGAAATGCTTTCGGCACGCATTGGGGCCTTGTCTTCTTCTTCGGGGATGACCCGATCAAGATGCGGGACTTGCTGAAAGCCCAGGAAGAACTGGACTTCTACGTCTAGAAGCTCGCCGGCTAATCAACCGGGCCCGGCAACACAGGTTGCCTTCGGCCCGGTCGATGTCATTGCGCGGTTAGCTGCTCTGGTATCGATGCCGATGGCAAGTTGTATGCGACGACAGGTGATGCCCATAACGCGGGGCTGACCCAGGATATCGACTTTCTCGCGTGTAAGACTCTGCGCTTGAATCCCGAGCGAGTGATATAACTGCAGGCCCCAGCGCTCACGCTGCCCGCTCCCTGGCTCTGTTGCTTCCTCGATGCGACCCGAAGTGGTGCCTTCTGGAGGCGGCTGTGCTTCAGGGGAACATCAAATGCGCACGAGTCGACAGTTTGGAGGGTCCGGCCTGTCCCATTTCCGGCAACAATGGGATACTGTACTGTCCGAGTTGCCGCCGGTCTGTGTAGAACCGCGCCCTGCGGTTTGCGCCCGATCAACAGTTAGTTTCCAGAGCATCCAGGCACGATCGCATTGAAGTCGTTATACCTACATATAGGCTTGGGCAAAACCGGCTCTTCTTCCCTGCAGTCATGGCTGTCTTTGAACAGTACTTCCCTCGCCAGCCAGGGCATCGGCTACGCCGACCTCGTACCCCAGGCCAAACACGGCAGGATCTCCTCCGGCAACGGGCAGCCGCTTTGGCGGGCATTCAAAAACGCCGACCTGGACGAAGTCAGCCGGTTGCTGCGGGAAGAGTACTGCCCGTTGGGCGGCCCCGAGGTTGCAATTGTGAGCTGCGAGCTTTTGCAAAACCTGCCGCGACCCCAGATTCTCCAGTTCCGGAAATTATGCACCGAACTCGATATCGCAGTGACGGTCGTCGTGTTCGTGCGCAGCGCCTACGAGCACTGTTACTCGAGGTACGGCCAAAGCGTGAAGCGGGACGGCGCATCGCATGCGTTCGGTGAGGGCAGGACGGACCTGAGCGGGTGGGTCGCCCTCGACCGTCTCGTCACCTATTCCCGCGTATTCCCCGACAACCTGAGGATTCTTAACTACGACAATACGGAGCGGGATATTTTCAAGGCCTTCGCCACGGCCACCGGCATCGACCTCTCCGTCACCACGCCGCTTTCGGGCCGTGTCAACCGTAGCCTGACCTTTGCCGAACTCGAGGTGCTGCGGCAGATCAACGCAGTGCACGATGGCAGTTTCGCCACACCCATCTCGGACTACCTGATCGAGACCTTTCCCGACCGTGAGCCGAAAATCTTTTACCAGGACGAACTGGTGGAGCAATTGCGCGGGGAGCACGGCAGCGACGTCGAGTGGATCAATCGGCACTTCGACGTGACACCACCGCTGGTTGCCGATCATTACACCGGAGAGGAAACCGGCGCCGAGGAGGACAACGACGCGAGCACCTGGTCCGCCATTGTCGAATGGGCCCGCAATTACAAGCCACCACGCCAGAAACTCGGCGAATTTGCCGACCTGCTCGACGCCCTGGCCGACTGGATACGCGATCCCGACCCACAGGCCGCCAACGCCCTGTCGAAAAAGGCCCGGCGTTGCCGGTCCGGCCAACGGCTCGTGGCGAAGGAATCGCCGGCGCAGGATCCCGACCAAGCGAGTCCGGCGGAGCCCGCGCTGCGTCACATTCTGACTGCCAGGGGTTTAAGGAACTATTGTCGGAATCGCTTGAAAGTGCGACGGAAGTAGCGCCTCGTTGTCCAGTACACGCGACGGCGGGCCACATACAGGTCCGTTTCGCACCTGTTCTGTTGCATGTCGCGCGACGCCGGCACGCCGTCCCGGGTCAGGGCTGAACAACCGGATAGCTGCCCGGCGCGGCCAGCGTGTGTTCAGAGCGGGATTCATCCGGCCAATCCACCTCAAGGGTGTAGGGCGCGACAGCTTGACCCAGCCCGAAATGCAGCCAATGGGTATCCTGGGAAATGTTGGTATTCAGCCCCTGTACCCGAAAGCCCACTATATCGCCGTGACTGTCCCGCAAGAGTGCCTTTGCGCCCACAGCAGAGCGGTTGGCGTTGGTGCCCTGCAGGCTCACAAGTATCGCGTCGTCAGGAGTGGTGGTTCGGTTCAGAAATAGCCTGGGCGAGCCGTTCGTGCCGGGATGCTGGCCGAAGCCATTGGTGAGTACGACATCCGGCCGGCGATCGGCATCGATGAAGCCGTGTGCAATCAGGTCCGCCCTGTGCAGTTCGTCCTCGGGCCGCGGGCGGATCACGCTCTCACTGAACGAGCGCCCGGCGTTGTTGGCCAGAATGAAAGTATCGCCGTTTGGCAAGCCCTCGTCATCGTGCCGTACGCCCATCACGTCCAGCCAACCGTCGTTGTTGAAATCCGCGGCGGTAACGCCAGCGGTAATGGCGGTGTGGGGCGGGAGTTGCTCACAGGAGGGGTCGAACCTGCCTTTGCCGTCATTGAACAGCACGCTATCGCGCACCACCTTCGGAGCAAAGCTCTGGAAGTTTTCGCGCAGAACACCGGAGAGCCCCTCGGCCTCGAGACTGCCCTTGAAGTGGTCGAGATCAGCATGAAACTCCCACCGCATGTGCCAGCGCTCGGCTGCAACCGAGTACCAGATATAGGTGCCAGGGCGGGAAAAATCGTCCGGTTCCCCGGCTGCAGAACGCGTGTCCAGGTCAAACTGCCGGGCACTCGGGTGATGCCCCTCGCGGCCGAGGTAGATATCCGCCGCATCCCTGAGCTGACCCGTCTTGAACAGCGGCACGTGCTGTTTCAGGTTGAACCTCAAAGAAGGCGAGCGAGACTGAAAGGAGATCGCGTTCCAGTCACGATCGCCGTTGCGGTGGACCCTGTAGATCAGTTCGCCCGTATCGTGCGACACGTTGTCCGAGGAGGTAGGCGGACTGTAGCGCCCGACAAACACGTCGAGGGCGCCGTCGTTGTTAAAATCACCGGCGGCAATTGAAAACACCCGCGAAGCGAGTATGTCAGTTGTGCGCCCCGAAGCGGGATGCCAATGCAGCTTCAGGGAAGCGCCTTCGATATACAGGTAGTCGTCGCGACCATCCCCATCGAAGTCCGCCATCGTACCCCTGCCGTGATCGAGTGCCTCGAAGGTGAGAAACCCTTCCTCCACCGGCGTCAACCGGAACACACCTTCATCGATGTGGTTCTCCAACAAGATGTTGGGGAAACCCTCCCGCGTGAGTGTGGCGTGGTATAGATCGACCGCGCGCCCGTCCGCTGATGCCACGGGAATCAATGCCCGGGACCGCGCCTTCCGCATACCTATGGCATCGGGGAGGTCGAGACGGGTGAAATGTGGCTCACCGGTACGGCTGTCATTCCTCAATATCATGTTCGGCGTACCCTTGCCGATTCCGTCCGCACCGCCGCCGGCTATAGCAATATCGAGGTCGCCGTCATTGTCGAGGTCGGCCAGCGTATAACCATGTCGATCCGGGCGCCCTCTGTCGGCGACCAGCGTCCCGGAGGCGTCATGAAACGCGCCGTTCTCATTGATCAACAGATAGGGGTTCAACTCGTGCCCACTGATGAGAATGTCGTCCCTGCTATCGTTATTAAGATCCGAGATGGCCAGCGAAAACGTCTTGGTAACGATGGTGGGACCCAGCAACCCGGAAGCGTCTTGCATGTTGATAGCGGCGATCGCAGCGGGATTGGGGGCGTAACCCGAATTGAATGCGCAACTCAGGCGTCGTATAGATTGATCGAACGTGAGGGAAAGCCGAGCCTTCCAGGTTGCTACAGGTTCCCCGCCGCAGGTCGCCAGCAGTGCGATCGCCCCGAAAAGCACAAGCATGCTCCCTATGAGAAGGCTCTTTTTCAATGTCATAGGGTCACATTCCCGAAGTCAGTTCTGGCCCCTGAAGTTCGGGCAGCGGCACCTGTACCGAACGGAAGGCGACGTCCCTACCTCATGGACTAATTGGAAGTTATCGTGAACGAAATCTGTCGTTCATTGCCCAGCGCTGGTTTTTCCCCGTTACCGCGTACGCAGAGCTCTTGTCGCGGGCTGGGCTGGGAAGATCGCATTTCGCTTTCCTTCCAATCTACCACAGTTTGCAGGCCTCGGGCCTCAAGACTGCAGTGGCCCCGGAAGCCGGCAGCACGCAACAAGTCGTGCCCTGCGGTTTTCACTGGCTTCCCTGCTGGTTGAATGCTGTCGGGCTGAAATCCTTCCCGGCGAAAAGCGCCAGTGTCCCAGGTAAGCCGGGCCCCTCGCCACGCCCTGCGCGATTGGCCGGCGCACGCCAACAATTGTCCGGTGCCAGAACGCCCCGGCACCGGGTGCGCACTTCAGTCCCCGGTTGTTCCCGGCGGTGGCTGATCATCCCGCAGCAACAACCAGGCCTGCAGGGTCAGCAGGTCGGCGACCGTCAGCTCACCGTCCTCGTTGATATCGGCCAGCGCAGATTCCAGCGGCGTGAGCTGCTCGGCGCCGATAAGGACACGGTTGAGAACCAGCGCATCGCCCACGGTCAGGCGACTGTCCGGCGCCCCGCGCGGTGCGATGTCGCCGCGGTTCGAGGCCGTCGGGTCCGTGCCCAAGTCCAGTTCGCCGTCGACGAATCCGTCACCGTCCGCATCAATGCCATGCGGGTAGAGTGTGTTGGCGACCACGCCGCCCGCGCCATCCACCAGGCCGTCACCGTCGGTATCGACGTTTTCGGGGTCGGTGCCATCGAGATCTTCCTGTTCATCGGATACGCCGTCGCCATCGGCGTCCGGCGCAACAGGCACCAGTTCCACCGCGCCGAGGTCGTCGGCAAAGCCGTAGGGCCGGGCCACGTCACGCTGGTCGAAGGGCGGGCTTTGCCCGGTCTCGACAGCGTTATCCACCGCAGGCGACTGCGGCAGCGGCGGCATCGACGAGGTCGGGCCACCGTAATCCCCGAACGGCGCGAGCAAGGCATTCACCGGGCTGGCGGCGGTGCCCACCAGGGGCCCGGCGGGGAACGGTACGCTGACTTCCGTATTGGTGCCGATCAGGTTGGCACCGGCCGCCAGGAAGCTGCCGGAACCGACGGCAAGGTCGTCCCCCTGCCCGGAAGTGGACACGCTGTTGCCGGCGATAATGCTGTTCTCGATCAGCACGCTACCGCTGCTGTTGTAGACGCCGCCACCCTGGTAGGCGGCCACGTTGAGCGAGATCGTGACATGCCGCAGCGTGGCACTGCCTGACGCGCCGGCGTTCATGTATATGGCACCGCCGCCGCCGAAGCCTCCCTGCGTGCTGATGTTGCCGGCGAGCGTGGTGTTGATCAGTGTCATCACACCCTCATTGGTGATGCCGCCGCCGGATGCCGCCGTGTTAGCGATCACGCTGCTGTCAATCAGCGTCAGCGATGCGTTTGCCCGGTTGTAGATGCCGCCGCCGCGGAAACTCACCGTGTTGAAGGATACCGTGGAGCGCACGAGCGTGAGGCTGCCGCGGTTACTCACGCCACCACCGTCAACGCCGCCACCGCCGGTGATGTCCACGCCGCGCAGTTCGGCCTGTATGTCGGTATTGACGCGCAGCACCGAACTACTGCCACTGCCGCGGAGCACAATATTGGACGTGAGGTTGGAGGTTTCGATGAGGACGTTCTTGTCCAGCACCAGCGCGCTGTTGAGGAGGAAAGTCTGGCCGTCGAGCGCCGTATCGAAGCGCAGCGTCGCACCGCTCAGCGCAGTGGCCACCCGCGAGCGCAGGGACCCGGCCGAACCGTCGTCCAGCGCCGTGGTCACGACCGCCGAGGCCTGCAACTCCACCGAACCGATGTCGTTGCCCGCGCCATAGGGCCGCGGCAGCAGGCGCTGGTCAAAGCCCGCCACGGCCGCCGCCTGGTCGATCACCGGCGAGGTATCCTGCGGCAGCCGCGTCGGCGTGAGGCCGCCGTAGTTGTTCAAGGGCTCGAGCAGCGGGTCTTTCGCACTGCCGGGGCCGCCCACCAGCGGCCCGGCCGGGAACACACCGGCCACGGAATCATTGTTACCGATAAAGTTCTGCCCACTGGGCGTAATCACCAGGTTGCCGCGCGCGTAAATATCCGCGCCGCTACCATTCACACCACCCACGCTCACGCCGTTGCCCGCCACGATGCTGTTGCCGATACTCAGGCTGCCGCTGGACAGGTCCATCCCACCGCCGCTGTTCACCGCGGTGTTGCCAGCGATCGTCGAGCGCAGGATGGATACCGTGCTGGTCTGCCCGAACAGGGCGCCGCCGATGTCGGCGGCGCTGTTGTCGCTGAGGGTGACGTTGTCGAGGAAGACGGTCGCGGACGTGTTCGATTTGCGGCTGGCGATGGCCCCGCCGAAGCTACCCGCCGAGTTGTTCGCCAGGGTCGAACCGGTGATGTTCAGCGTGCCGTCCAGGTTGTAAATGCCGCCGCCTTCGAAGGTCGCCGTGTTGCCGGAGACCGTCACCTCCTGCAGCGACAGGTTGCCCTCGTTAAGAATGCCGCCGCCGTTGCCGGTACTGTTGCCGCCGGTGATGTCGAAACGGCGCAGCGTGGAGAACACGCCGGGGCGTATTTCCAGCACCCGCGATTTGCCGTTGCCGTCGATGGTAAGGCGTTCTTCCAGCGCCGAGGAATCGATATCGATATCCTTGTCGATCACCAGCGGCTCACCCGCCAGGGTAATCGTCGCGCCGGAGAGCTTGTTGGTCAGCACCACCACGGAGCCGACCCCGGCGTCCGCAATGGCCTGGCGCAGCGAACCGTAACCACCGTCGAGCGCGCTCCAGGCGTTGGTCTGGATGAAATAATAGTTGAGAGGAAAGCTGCCCATGCTGTAGCTGTGAAAGCCGGCCACGGCGATGTAGTAAGTAGTGCCAGCCACCGCGTTGAACGCCACGCGACTCTGGAATCCGTAGGTATCGTCGTTCGGCGTCACCACCGGCGTGAGCGCATCGACGCTGCTGCCGGTGTACACGCCCAGTTTGGTGTCGAAATCGGCGCCTGCGGTATCGAACACCATCTGCCCCGAGTATTCCGGCGTAAACTTGAACCAGACGCTGCTGTAATTGAGGAAAGCCGGCTCACCTGCCTCGCGCGTGGCATCGAAATTCACGCTGTACCAGGTATTGTGGGAATACAGCGTTGCCGGGCAGGGGCTCTCGCCGGTAACACAGTTATCTGCGTTCGGGTCTGCCGCCTGCGGATTCAGCAGCGCCCTGGCATTGGCGAAGTTATCGTTCGGCGGCAGGTAGGTGATGGCCTTGTTGGCGGCGAGCGCGAAGCGCTGCTGGCCGCCGCTGACGGTAAAGCCGTAGACCTTGACGATGTGGTCGCCGCCGCCCGCCTGCGAGGGCATGTCGGTGACTTTCACGTTGTCGACATGGTTCACCAGGAGATTGTTGGTGGCCGGGGAATCAAAGAATTCCAGCCCGGGCGGGGTCCAGGGTATGCCGGCCACGCCGCCGCCGGGAGCGAGCACGTAGGTGGTGAGGTCGTTCTTCAGATCGCAGGGCCTGTCGACCACCTGCGGTTGACCCGCCACCTTAATCGTCTCCTGCCCGCAGGCCACAGGCTGGCAGAAGCCCCCCGTGCAATCGCTGTCGTCGTCGCAGAACTGCTTTGCGTTAAGGTAATTGCAGTAGCGCGCCACCGAGCCGCTTTTGCCCGGCAGGTCCGTCCATGCCAGGGTCGTTTTCAGCGCGCCGGTGGGCGTGCCTACCGGGAGGGACATCCTGAAGCTCAGCTCCTCGCCCTCGCTGATGTAAGCCTGGCGGTACTGGGCGGGCGTTAAGGCGCCGCTGCCCGGCGCGTTGGGCGCGATCAGCGCATCGATCGCCGGCTTTGCCCGGGCCAGGCCGTGGCCGTAGGCGTAATCCGGGCCGACCCGCCCCAGGTCCTGCGCGGTGTTCACCAGCAGGGCCTTCACCAGTTCCGGCGCCGGCGCCTGCACTGCCGGCGGGGCATCCGGGTACAGCGGCCGCCAGGCCTCGACAAGCAGGCCGACGATGCCGGCCACTACCGGGGATGACATCGAGGTGCCGGACCAGACTGGGCCTCCGAGCTCCGCACTGTCGCTGGCTGGCCCGGTTGAGGTCAGGCTTCTGCCGTTCGCTACCAGGTCGGGCTTGACGCGACCGTCATCCGCGGGGCCGGCGGAGCTGAAGTCCGTCTTGGTGACGCCGTTGTCCTCCAGCGCGCCTACAGTGATGATGTTCTTCGCGATGCCCCAGGTCGCAATATTGTCGTAGCGGAATCCGTCATTGCCGGGCAGGCCGTCGCAATCGCCGGCGAGCGCGGGGTTGCAGTTTGAGAAGCTGCCGCCGTCGTTGCCGGACGACTTTACGATCGTCAGACCGGTGTCCCCGACTAATTGGTCATACTCCTGGACATCGTCAGAGTACATGCCGAAAAGTTCGGCGTTGCCGGTGTTTCTACTGATAAAGAAGTCGTTGTCGTCAAAAAAGTTGGCCCAGCCAACCACACGCCCCCAGGAATTATTGTTGGCCACAATACGGTCCTGAACGACGCTGTCGCGCATCTCGGTAGGCACATCGCCAAAGAAATTGTACGAATACAGCAGCGCAGCGGGAGACATCCCCTTGAGTGCGGCATTGAAGGCCCCCGAACTCACCATCGTCCCGCCGACGTGCGTGCCGTGGGCATTGTATGGACCCAAACACCTACTCCCACAGCCTGGCTCGCGCACCGTGACCCGGTCACCGAACTCCTGATGGGTGTCCCGCACCGCGCCGCCGTCCCAGATACCGAGTTTTACGCCCGCGCCGCTGAGTGCATAGGGCGCGCTGTGCAGCAGCGGCACCTGCGAGATCGACGCGGCCTGCGCATTGTCGGTTTGCGGCGGCGGCGGCAGTTCAAAGATCTTGCGCACCTGGTCGCTCTCGGCCAGCAGCAGCAGTTGCGCCCGGGTGGCGCTCACCTGCAGACGGCTCCCGTACAGCAGCCTGGAGCGATCCGCCACTGCCACGCCAGCGCTATCGAGCACCGCCAGCGCCTGCGCCAGGCTGACGTTGTCGTAGAAGCGCACGAACGCCTCGACGCCCTCCTCCGTCTGGCGCGCGTCGGCGGCGCCGGAATCCGGGTACAACGCTTCCGTGAGTTTGTCTGCCGGGGTGACCGGCGCCATGCCGCGATACAAAGGGTCCTGCTCCAGCACCGCAAGGGCAGACGCCGGCAGCGACACCAGGTAGGAGAACGGCTCCAGCGATTCATGGAAGACCACGCCGGCCGCCCGGAGTTTGGCAATCTCGTTAGTGCGCAGCGTGCGCTCGAACTGGATAAAGACTTTTTCATCGGCGCTGGCTGCCGCGGAACGCTGAGACGCCTTGCCCGGCAGTACCAGGCGCGCGCCGGTATCGATCAGGTAGCGGGCCTGCCCGGGGGGCGTGGCGGCGCGCTGTTGCGCTTTCGCGGCCTTGTCGTGCGGCTGCGCGAGGAGGGGCACGGCGAACAGCAGCGCGGCGAACAACAGGGTAAGCGTGGCGACGATTGTGCCTTGCCGCTCTATCGACACGGACCGGGTCAGGCGGGCCACACGCGGAGCCCGGGGTTCGAAAATTGTCGTCAGCATGGTGCGACCTTTGTTGTTGTTCTTTTTTGGGAGGGTGGTCGCCGTCAGCGACCGGGGCTAGAGGTCTTCCGCGTGTGTGAGGGTCGGCGAAACGCCCGGCAGTGTGGCGCCGTCGAGGCCCACGTAATAGCTGTTAAACGGGTCAATGCTGAACCTGGTTTTGGCCTGGGCCGGCGTGCCGTCGGAGAAATAGATCAGCTTCACCGCCAGATCGGCCAGCAGCGAAGAATTCGGGCTACCCGCTCCCAGCGCCGTGAAGCCCGCCGGGTTGAGCAGCGTGGCGTAGATTTTACCGCCGCCTTCGCCGTTGGGTTTAACGTTGTAGCTCAGCTGCACATAGGGGCTGTGCGCCACCGGTACCAGCATGGGCTCCAGCCCGTTCTCGAAAAAACTCTCGTCGTTGTAGTTGATCACAAAGTACGCGCCGCCAAGCTCCGTTACGCCCGCCAGGCTGTTGGGCCGGATGATGAAGTTGGTCGGTGTTTCCACGTAACCGACGAACTGCCGCACGTACTCCACGTCCTGGGCCGAGGTGCCCGGGATAATCTCGATGGGCACGGCGGTCTGGTCGCCCTCGATATTATTCGCCGTGTTGATCAGCTTCGGCGAAGTCACCGACACAGTGGCCGGGCCCACCGCGAGTGGCAGCGGTGAACTGTACTGGCCGGGGTAGGTCAGCGGCGCCACCACGAACCATCCGCCGTCAAAGGGTACCATGCCGGCAAGCCCTACCTGCAGGTTGGTGCCGTCGAAGCTGAAGGTATTCACCTGGGCGCCGTAATCGAGGTAGGACTTGAATATAAACCGCGGCTCGAGGGTGTGCGACACGCTGTTGGCGTCGGTGAGCGTAAGCGTCAGATCCGCGGCTGTCAGCAGTGGCTCACCACCGGCATTGCGGTTGGTACCGCCGAGGCCGATGACGATGTGGTCCCCTGCCCTTGCATAGCCGGGCGTGGTCTTGTTCTGTACGCAGCCCGCCAGCCAGAAGGCCAGCAATAGACAAATGAATACTTTCCGTGCCTGGGTAGTCACGTGCATAACGACCGCCTGTTCCTGTTTTTGATGTTGTTATCAGGGACGGCCATTTGGGCAATACCTGCGTCCTGCGGCCATGCGTCTCACCTGAGGGAGAGGCATGCACGAGGGGCTGAACCAATTCGCTTGCGAGAATCGAGCCAAACACCTCAAATCGGTACCCGGTATGGGTCTGGCGCCCTGTGCGGCGGCGCCTGTGTGGCAAATGCCCGCTCGATTGTAAAGAAAGCTGACGTCCTGGGCCGTTATAGTTAGCGATGCGGCGCTCGCAGCTACTGATACGTTGCACAATTGACACAGGCTCCCAGGCTGCCCTTGTCGAGGCCCGCCCCGGTACCCGGGACCGACACAGTGACACTGCGCAAACCGGCAACGGCACTGGCCGCCACTGCCACATCCGCGGTGATCGTGTTTTCGTCAACCACCACCAGGTTGGATACTGTTTCCGCCTCGCCCCCGATATTCAACAGAGAGCCGGCGAAAAAATTCTCGCCGGTTACGGTGACTGCGGTGGTCGAACCCACTGGCAGCACACTCGGCTGGATGGCGGTAACCGCAACGCCGGCGACCGTGCGCACAACAATATCAAATGCAGAGCGGGAGAACCCCGGGCCGATGAGAATATCATTGTCGTCGTCTGGCACCAGGTTGTCGGCAGCGGAGGCGAACGCGGCGTAGCGACCGTCGGAGGACAGGGCGACCTGATCGCTGAGCCCGTTGGACTGTGCACCCAGGGCATCCACAGAGAGGCGACTGGTGGTGTTGGTCCAGCGGTCGCGCACAAAAATATCCCGCTGGTTATTGGTGTCGCCGCTGACCAGGTTACTGGCGTTGGACCAGAATGCAACATAGCGCCCATTGCCCGAGATGGAAGGACTCAAACTGGCCGCATTGGCCGATTCACCGGCATCATTCACGCTGATTTTCTCGTTCGACAGACCCAGCCGGTCGCGTACGTAGATCGCGGTACTTGTGTTGGAATCTGAAAATATCAGGTTTGACGCCTGGGACTCGAACGCGACATAGCGGCCGTCTGCGGATATATCCGGGTTGGTGCTGCTGCCGTTGGCCAGCCCGCCCAGCCAGGACACGCTTGCCAGACTGTTCTCGTCCAACGCGGTGTTGCGCACGTACACGTCGCGAAATCCATTCGTGTCGCTGCCGAAAGTGAGCAGATCGGTCGCCGAGGAATCAAAGGCCACCAGACCACCGCCAGCCGAGACGGACGGGTTTGCGCTATCGCCATCAGGATCGCCACCACTGCCGTCCACGCTGACGCGTTCAGGCTCAAACGTGCCGATGGTAAAACTGAAGATATCGCGCGTGAAGTTGGTATCGTTGCTCACCAGATTACTGGCGTCAGATTCAAACACCACGCTACAGGAGCCGCTGCAGCTGATGTCCGGATTTTCGCTATCGCCATTGCCCTCAGTCAGGATAAATAGCCCGAAGGCACTCAGACGCCACGTCGTCCGGTTTAGCTGATCCCTCAGGAATACATCGCGAAACCCGTTGCCATCGTCGTCAACGAGGTTGGTGGCATCGGAGGCGAAAGCGACATACTGGCCGCCTTCGGAAACAGCGGCGTCGAAACTGGCCGCGTTTCCCTGCTCCCCGGGACTACTGAGACTCACGCGTCGGATAGTAGCGGCGGCCAGATCGCGCAGGAAAATGTCCTGCACGCCATTGTAATCGTCGGGCACGAGATTATTGCTCGATGATTGAAAGGCGACATAGCGCCCATCCGCTGAAACAGACGGCTCAAAGCTGTCTTGATTGGCCTGATCGCCGCTGTCGCTCAGCGATGCAAAGCCCGTCCATACACAACCGGATAAAAGCAGGGGGGCAACGCTGGTGGCAAGCAGGGTGGCCCTGACAGGTCGCAAGTTCGGTTTGGCATCGTAGCTGCCATGGCGCAGCCGGGTGTGGCGTTCTCGGGAGCAGTCAACGGCAATAGGCATGATCCTCTCCTGTGCGGGCCATTTGCCTGTAAAGTGTAGACCTTGTACGTGAAAACGCTAAGTTTGCGCGCTCCACTGCCGGCTCGCGGCTTGGTCTCCTCCCGGGGCGGTGCTATCTTGGCGCTACAATTTATAACCAGAAAACACCATGCATTCGATCCTCCGCTGTCTACTTCTTGCACTCCCGCTCGCCGCCTGTACCGACGGCAGCGACAACCCGCCACAGGCGGCGCCAGACTTTCCGTTTCTGTCCTACATTGCCGAGCCGCAGCCGCGCGGCGGCAGCTGCAACGACAGTATCGATGTGGAAGCACCGTTGATCGTCAACGGCTTCGGCTTCAACCACGCCAACTCGCGCAACCAGGCCTCGCTGATAGATTCCACGAATATTCATGAGCTTAGGCTCAATTTTCGCTACGCGCCGGCGGGCGCAACCGAAAAACGCGGCGCGCCCGCGGTGACCGCGCAGGCGATCTTTCTCACCTCTGGCCGCCAGCTCACAGCCATCAACCGTCTCTCGGGCTGTGAGTACTGGTCGTTTACCACGCAGGCGCCCAGCCGTGTGTTCCGCTCGTCCTCCATTTTGTTCGTGCCCGCTACCGAAAACATGCCGGCAACGATATTCGCGGGGGATCGCGACGGGTTCGTGTACGCCGTGAACGCCGGGAACGGCGAGCTCCTCTGGCAGACTTTCACCGGCAGCGTGTCGTTCTACCATTTCGTGACCGGCGGCCTGCAATATCACGCGGGCAAGCTGTTCGTACCAGTCTCCACCAAAGAGGTGCTCGCGACCTTGGTGAACCCCGTTGCCTGCTGCATCAGCCACGGCATGCTGGTGGCGCTGGATGCAGCAACCGGGGAGACCCTGTGGGAATACCACACCACCGCGGACGCCACCGAGACCATCCTGCCCGGTGAACGCGCAGGCCCCAACGGCGCATCGGTGTGGGGCACCCCGACTATCGATATCGCACGCAACGCCCTGTACATCGGCACCGGCCAGAACTACACCGAGCCCGTCACCCCCACCTCCGATGCCATCATCTCGCTGGATATGGATAGCGGCGCGGTGAACTGGATATTCCAGGCCCGCGCGGACGACGCCTGGAACGGCAACTGCACGATCCCGAACAGCCTGCGCTGCGCCGTGCCCCCCGGCCACGATTTCGATTTTGGCGCCGCGCCGATACTGCTGCACGATGGCGAGACATTGATTGCTGGCGACAAGGGCGGCGTGGTGTATTCCATCGCCGCTGATTCCGGCGCGCTCAACTGGTTTACCCGGGTGAGCAAGGGCTCCACGTTGGGCGGCATTCACTGGGGCATGGCGGTAGACGAGCGCCGGGTGTACGCCGCGGCCACGGATTTTTCGATTGACAAGGCAAGCGGCGGGCTGGCGGACCTGATTGAGGGTGCGCGGCCCGGTATCTACGCGCTCAACCTGCAAAGCGGCGCCATCGAATGGCAGATGAGGCCCACCCATCTTTTCGAGGGGCTGACCACGCCCTCCCTGTATTCCGCATCACTGTCGGTGAGCAATGATCTCTTGCTGGCCGGTTCCCTCGACGGCGTGGTCAAGGCTTTTCATACCCGCGACGGCAGCGAGCTGTGGTCGCTGGATACGGCGACGGACTTCACGGACATCAACGGCACACCGGGCAACGGCGGCACCATCGATTCGGTGGGCGTGGTGGTGGCGGGCGATGGCGTGCTCGTCAACTCCGGCTACAGCACCTTCCAGGGTGTGGACGGGCGCTACCAGGCCGGCGCCGGCAACGCCCTGTTCGTGCTCGGCCTGCCGCGCCAGAGGCCGGGCACATAAGGGTCCCTCTCCATCAGCCCTCCAGCAGCAGGGCTTCCAGCGCCAGGACATGTTGATCCTCGTCGCCCAGTTCCCGCAGGGCAGCGGCCAGCTTCAGCACGTACTCGCGGTTGCTGCCGCTGGGGCCCTGCGATGCGGCAATGTGGCGCGCCAGTTCCGGTAACGGCGCGTCGCCGAGGAAGGCCGGGTTCTCGCTCCCGGCAACATACAGTGTTCCGGCCACTGACTCCGAAGTGGAGTTGAGCAGGATCGCAACGCGATGGCGCTGGTAACCGTTCTTCTCACGGTGATCGAGATGCTCGAACACGCTGTGCTCCACCCGGTAGGCAACGCCCCGGCAGGTTGCACCGGCACTGGGAATCAGAGTCACCACCCGGCCGGGCGCCTCCGGCGTACCACGATGATCGTGGGAGCCCTGCCAGAAGCGCCGCGACCAGCCAGTGATGCTCGCCACCTCCCGCTGCAGCCAGGGGAAATCAACCTTGTAGATCAGGGAGCCGTAGCCGAACACCCAGTGGGCTTCAGCGCCATCGTCTCGATGGCAGGCCTCGGCGCGATCTGCGCACAGCGTTGGGGGCAGGTTTTCCGGCATGGCATGCAGGTTATCCCAAGCGCAGCGCGCAGTACATTGGCGCCCGACTATACGGCGCGCCGCATCACGGCCCACACACCGCCTTGAACCCGCCGGCCATCACTTCACAGGAGAATCCTGCAACGAGTTTGCCCTATACTATCGGCTGCCAGCTTACACCGGGGTTTTGAACTCCAGGCCGTCGGCATACTCCAACGCAGCCTTTGCACGGCGCGAAAAAAATAACATCCAGGGATGGGCGAATGAACATACTGCAGTCTCTTTCCAATCGCGCGGCGTTTCAGAGCCTGCGCGCAACCACCCTCACCGTTACCGGCTCGCTCTGCACTGTGGGCGGGCTGGTGGCAGACGTACTGCAGCCGATTGCGCCCTTCGCCTCCTATCTTTTCGGTATTGCCCTGCTGGCACTCGTGCTGCTGTTCGTGCTCTACCGGCGCGGCTCCGAAAACCTGTTGGGCGCCGTTGCCTTTGCCGGCATCGCCAGCCTTGTGTTCGGCCTGATCGTGCTGTTTCAGTCGGGCGAGGAAGCCGAGGACGTCGGCGTTCTCGCAGCAACGCTTCCGGCAGTCGCCAACCTGCAATCGAGCCTGGGGATAATCGACGCCAAACTGGATGCCATTGCCGAGGACACACGCAGCCTGCGCGCAAGTACTGAACGGCTGGAAGACAACTCCCAGAAGGTGTTGCGCACGCTCGAGGAGATGCGCGACGGCTTCGCCTCTGGCGGTGTGATCGCCAACCCCCGCTCCCCGGAAGAGCACTACCACAATGCGCGCCTGCAGGAACTCGGTGGCGATTACTCGGCAGCGAGACGTTCCTATATCGCGTACTTCCAGAGCGATCTACCACTGCTGGACCCCCACCTGCGCTTTCTCGCCTTTCTCAGGGTGCAGGAGGGCACCGCCGGGGCACGCGAAACCTACAACACCCTGATGGCCGGAAAACAGGGCGGCATGCCGGACTACGTGCGCCTCCTGCTGCTGGAAAGGCCACAGCGCGTACCCGGCCTGCAAGCCTGGGCCACGGCCAACCCGGATTTCGCGCCCGCGTTTTATCACCTGAGCGAAGATGTGTCTGCCCGGCGCCTGGGCATGCAGACACTGGCGAACAAACGCGACGAGAGGGCGTATCTGCAGGCATTTCAGAGCGCGGACACCGCCGGTGGTTTACTCAAGTACATGATCGACCAGGCGCTGGTGGAAGAATGGCGCACTGATGCGGCGGCGCGCCTCAAGGCGCTCGAGGGTGCGGGTCTGGAATCGCCGGTAGCGCTCAACTGGAGCGTCAACAACGCGGGCTTCACGGGCACACTCAGTATTGCCGAGCCCGCACTGGAAGTACTGTGGAACGTTCGCGGCGAGGGCGAACCGCGCAGCACGGGAACCAGCGGCGCCACCCACCCGCAAACGGGCAGACCCGCGCCGCAGCTCTACTTCAACCTGCCCGCGAACCAGCGCGACGCCACCATCGAGATTCGCTACCGTGACCTGAACGATGCACTGCAGGGCCCCTTCAGCTTCGCATTCGAGGGTAAACAGCAGAGCGAGGACGCGAATCAGCGCATACTGGAAGCAACCAATACGAGCTGGCTGAGTTTTCGTGATTACAACGGCAAGGTGCTGCTGTACTTCACGCACCTGATGACCTATCGCGGCAGCATCGAGAAAATTCACTACGGCCTGAACACAGACACGCCAGACAAGGAGTTCCGTTTTCCCGCCTGGCGGCAGGCGGGCCTTGCCACCATCGACCAGAAAACGCCGATGTACATCAGCGTGCCCGGCAGCATAAGATACGCCAGTGTGCAGCTCACCTATAAAGACGGTACACGCTCAAACATCGAGCGTTTTGACCGTGTTCGCTGAAGCCATGTTCACGTTCGGCTTACTCAACCCCTACCCAGCAGATTGCCGTGGCCGCTGAAACGCTCACGCTGCGCGAGCGTACCAACGCCTTCCTGAAGGGCAACGGAACAAAAGCCAGCAGAATTTTTCTGTGGACGATCCAGTCCCTGATCGTGCTTTCGGTTGTCGCCTTCACCGTGGAGACGCTGCCCTCGCTCACCGAACAACACCGGCAGTGGCTCAGAACCTTCGAAACCTGTGTGATAGCCGTGTTCACGCTCGAGTACCTGCTGCGACTGTGGGCCGCCCCGGAGCGTCTGCGTTTTATATTCAGCTTTTACGGCCTGATCGACTTGCTGGTGATACTGCCCTTCTATCTGCAGCTTGGGCTGGACCTGCGCAGCCTGCGCGTCTTCTGGCTGTTCCGCCTGTTTCGCCTGTTCAAGCTGGTGCGCTATGTGGATGCGGTCCGGCGCATCGGCAACGCCTTCCGGCTCGTGCAGGTAGATCTCGCTGTATTCGGTATCGGCGCGTTTTTTGTCTTTTATCTTTCGGCGGTGGGCATTTATTACTTCGAGCACGAGGCGCAGCCGGAAATATTCGCCTCGGTCATCCACTCCTTCTGGTGGGCGCTCGCCACGCTGACCACCGTGGGTTACGGCGACGCCTACCCGATCACGGCGGGCGGTAAGGTGTTTACGTTTTTTATCCTGATGATCGGTCTCGGCGTTTTCGCGGTACCCACCGGCCTGATCACCATGGCCATCGTGAGTACCCGCGAGACGGATCTGCCCGAGGCGCCCGCAGTGCACCAGCCGGATTCAGCGGATACAATGCGCAAGAATGAGTAATCCTGACCTGCACCCACCCGCATCACCCCCGCGCGAGCTGCGCCCCGTGAAGCTGGGCCTGTTCGAGACGCTGCGGCTCGTGCGTCTGAGCTACAGTTTTCCGCTGGAACATGCGCAGGAACTGCAGTCGCGCTTCGGTAATGCGGTGATGCAGAAGTTTTTCCGCGTCACCTTCGTCAACCTCTACGGCGCCGATGCGCATCGCCTGGCGCTTATCAACGAGGGACAGACGTTTTCCAACAAAAAGGCCTGGGACCAGATTATCGGCCGCATATTCCCCAACGGGCTCATGCTGAGAGACGGCGACGATCATCGCTACCACCGGCGCCTGATGCAGGCGGGCTTTAAAAGCCACGCCATGCAGCGCTACCTGCACGAGATGGAGCCGCAAGTGCAAAAGGCCGTGGCAGACTGGCCGGCCTCGAACAGCCGGCCTTTGCTGGTTTTCCCTGTGTTCAAGCAGCTCACGCTGGATCTCGCGGCATCGATTTTCCTCGGTATGAACCTCGGCCGTGATGCCACCCGGCTCAACCGGGCCTTTGAAACCGCTGTGGCGGCCTCCATGCCCAAGGTACCGCTGGCCATTCCCGGCGGCCTGCTGTGGCGCGGTATCCGGGCGCGCCAGTTCATGTGCGACTACTTCCGGAAACTGCTGCCCGAAAAACGCAACGGCGACGGCACCGACATGTTTTCACTGCTGTGCCAGGCGACCGACGAGCAGGGCAACCAGTACACGGATCAGGAAGTGATAGATCACATGATCTTCCTGATGATGGCGGCCCACGATACCACCACGAGTACGCTCACCAGCATGACCTACGCGCTGGCGCGTCATCCCGAATGGCAGGAACGCCTGTACCGGGAGGTGCAGTCACTGGGGGTGGAACATCTGCGCTATGAAGATCTCGAGCGCATGCCGGAGACCGAATGGGTGATGAAAGAAGCGCTGCGCATGTACCCGCCGCTCTCCACCCTGCCCAAGTTCAGCACGGCGCCCTTCGAATTCGAGGGCCTGAGGATTCCGGCGGGCGCCCTGGTAGCCACCTACCCCATTCACACGCACTACATGCCGGAGTACTGGTCGCAACCCTACAGCTTCGACCCGGAACGCTTCAGCGACGAACGCGCGGAGCATAAAAACCATGCCTATTGCTGGGTGCCATTCAGTGGCGGCGCGCACATGTGCATCGGCCTGCACTTCGCCATCATGCAGATCAAGCTGGTGATGTTCGAGATGCTGCGGCGTTATCAGTGGTCGATCGCGCCGGGCTACGAGATGCCGGTACAGCAGTCGCCCATCTCCAAACCACGCGACGGCCTGCCGGTGTTTCTCGAATTGAGGTCATAACGGCGCCGCCCATGCCCTATAATCCAGCTTACGCACACAGCGGCAATTCTCCCGGGAGGTCCGCATGGCCAGAATAGAACAACAGGGGCTGGACAGCATCCAGCAGAGCAACAGCAGCAACGCCGAAGACGTAGAGGCAGAGCGCCTGCACCGCAAGGAACGGCTGGCGGCGGGTTTGCGCACCATGGGCCGGCTGCATCTGGCGGAGGGCGTCGCCGGGCATGTAACAGTGCGCGACCCGGAGTACCCGGACCGCTTCTGGGTGAATCCCTTCGGCCACAACTTCAAACTGATGACGGTGAGCGACCTCATCTGCGTAGACCACGCCGGCGAAGTGGTGGTGGGCGACCGCCCGGTGAACGCCGCCGCATTCGCCATTCACAGCGAAATTCACAAGGCACGCCCGGATGTCATGGCAGCGGCACACTCGCACTCCATGTACGGGCGCACCTTCTCCACCCTCGGCAAGCCGCTGAAAATGATTTCGCAGGATGCCACCATGTTCTACAACGACGTGGCGCTGTGCACGGATGGCAGCGGCGCGGTGGTGGTGGATACCGATGTGTCGCGCAGGATGTGTGAATCGTTGGGGCAAAAAAAGGCCCTGATTCACCAGAATCACGGCCTGATCACCACCGGCGGCTCGGTAGACGCCGCGGTATGGTGGTTCATCGCGCTGGAGCGGGTATGCCAGAGCCAGTTGCTCGCGGAAGCGGCGGGCACGCCGATCGAGATTCCGGAGAACCTGTGCATTGACGGTTACCAGGCCCAGGGCTTCGATCTGGCCGGCTGGTTCCAGTTCCAGCCCTTCTGGGATGAACTGGTTGCCCGGGAGCCGGAGTTCCTCAACTGATACACCGGCCCCCAACTTCGCCACTATGCACCATATTGTCGGCACAGCCTTTTCTGTACACTGAGGGCTTTGGTTGCGCGGCCAGGCCCGCAATCGTTGTGCAAACCCCAATGTCGGTGTAGTCAACAGCAGTGAAAATCCCAAAACGCCTTCAGCCACTGGCAGATGACGGCCTGATCGACGAAGTTCTGTACCCGCTGATGAGCGGCAAGGAAGCGGACGTATTCGTGGTGCGCTGTGGCACGACAACGCGCTGCGCGAAGATCTACAAGGAGGCGGCAAAACGCAGCTTCAAGAAGGCCGCGCTGTATAACGAGGGGCGCAAGGTACGCAACAGCCGGCGCGCGCGGGCGATGGAAAAGGGCTCGAAGTACGGCCGGCAACAGCAGGAGGATACCTGGCAGAACGCCGAGGTAGACGCCCTGTACAAACTCTCGCGTGCCGGCGTGCGTG
Organism: uncultured Halieaceae bacterium; assembly: GCA_963976655.1. Taxonomy (GTDB): domain Bacteria; phylum Pseudomonadota; class Gammaproteobacteria; order Pseudomonadales; family Halieaceae; genus Marimicrobium. The sequence goes on along the minus strand of CAXBLB010000003.1, from coordinate 227,241 downwards.
TACCGCAACCCTTTGGCTGTTTCGACGGCGTGCTGCTGATGGAACTGATTACCGACGAGGAAGGCGACGTTGCGCCGCGCCTCAGCGAAGTTTCCATGTCTGCCGAGCAGGCGCGCGAAGACCACGCGCTGATGATGCAGTATGTGGTGCGAATGCTCTGCGCCGGACTGATACACGGTGATTTATCTGAATTCAACGTGCTGGTGGACAGCGAAGGCCCGGTGATCATCGATCTGCCGCAGGCGGTGGACGCCGCAGCCAACAACAACGCCCGCGCCATGTTGCTGCGCGATGTAAAAAACATGCAGGAGTACTACGGGCTGTTCGCCCCCGAGCTGTTACAGAGTCACTACGGGGAAGAGATCTGGGCGCTGTATGAAGACGGCGAACTCCACCCGGACAGCGAGCTGAGCGGTGATTTCGAGCTCGATACCCACACAGCAGATACCGACTCGGTGATGCAGGAAATAAAAGCCGTGCTCGCCGAGGAGGAGTTCCGCCGCGAGCTGTTGAATTCCGCGGAAGAAGACTAAGCCCCTGCAAAGCGCCATGACCGGCGGGCTTGCCACGCTCCCGCTTTAGCGACATGATCGTCCTGAGATCGTCACCTTAGGGCAAAGGAACGTTCGCCCATGTTTCAACCCCTGCTCTGGTCGTACCTGCCGCTGATCATCACCCTGGTGCTCGCCTCGGTGGTGCTGGGGCTCAGCCACTACCTGCTGCTGGCGAGGCGCAAGGACCTCGGCAGCGAAGCGAGGCTGCCGCGCCAGCTCACGCTATTGTTCCTCACGGTGCTGGCGCTGCTGCTGGCGATTGTGGTGGCGCCCATTCCTGAATCCACGCGCAACCAGGTGCTCGGCCTGCTGGGTATTGTGCTCTCGGGTGTGATCGCACTTTCGGCCGCGCCGTTTATCACCAATTTCATGGCAACCGTGATGCTGCGCGTCACCAAGCCGTTCACCATCGGCGACTTCATCGAAGTGGGCGGGATGTCTGGCAAGGTCTCTGAGCGCGGCCTTTTCGATACGGAAATCCAGACGGAGAACCGCGAGCTGATCGCGATCCCGAATGCCACGTTTATCAACCAGTCGGTTACCGTGCTCAGAAGCTCCGGCGCGATTATCTCCGCAACGCTCTCGCTCGGTTACGAGCAGAGCAACCAACAGGCCGAGCCCCTGATGCTGCAAGCGGCGGAGAAGGCGGGGCTCAGCGACCCTTACGTACACATAATCAAGCTCGGAGATTTCTCGGTGAATTACCGCGTTTGCGGGCTGCTGGACGATGTGCAGGGCTTGCTGACCGCACATTCCGAGCTCAATCGACAACTGCTGGATACGCTGCACAGCGCCGGGATCGAGATCGCCTCCCCCAGCATTACCCGCCACATCACACAGAGTGAAGACGCCCGGTTCATTCCGGATTCGGAACCCGACACCGGCTCGGAGGAGCGCGTGAAAGCCGAGGAAATCGTTTTCGACAAGGCGCGCGACATCGAGCAACTGGAAAACGCGCGCGACGAACTCAAGCAGCAGATTGAGGAACTGCGCGGCGCAAAAGGCGCCGAAGGTGAAACGCGCGATTCTCTCAAGGAAAGCCTGAGCGCCACGGAGGAAACGCTGAAACAACTGCGGGAATCATCGTGACAGACACCCCCTCCCCCGGCCCGGCAAGCTCAAACCGTCGCTACCTGTGGCTGGTTGTTCTTATCGGCCTGCCGCTGCTCGGCTGGTCGGGCTTTCTCGACACCTTCTCCACGCAGCAGGTTAACGGTTCGATCTCCTCGGCTGGCCTGATCTATGGCACCGCCAGGGGCATCAACGCGCTGGTGTCGCTGTTGCAGGGCACCGAGTTTTCCCTGCCATTCTTCACCTTCAGCGTCGGCGAAGTGCTCGACCCGGTGAATGATCTCATCGAACGCTTCTCCCAGGTGATACTGGTTGCGCTGGGCTCGCTGGCACTGCAGAAGATTCTTCTGGCCGTAGTATCCGACGCGTTGTTCAACGTGCTGCTGTCTCTCGCGGCACTGTGCACGGCGGCCAGCCTGTTTCTCTGGCGGCCCGCACTCACCAGCACATGGCTGCGCCTGTTTCTCAGTATCGCCTTTCTGCGCTTTTCCCTGGGAGTGGTGGTACTCGCCAACGGCTGGGTAGACGCGCGCTTCCTGCATGCGGCAGATGAGCGCAGGCACGCCGCGATGGAAGAATTCCGCGGTGAGCTGCGTGAAATCGACACGCTGTCACAAAAACGGGCGGAGGCCGAAGAGGGCATTGCGGCGCTCAGCCGGGACATTCAGCAACGTGAAGAGACACTGAGGCAAACCACCCGTAGCATTGACGAGCTCGATGCGCAGATTAACGCGGCACAGAGCACCCTGGGTCGCCTGGCCGGGGAAGCCGGGGTGGTCTGCCAGCTCACCACGCTCGACGCCACCTGCCCGGAGAATGTGATCAATGCCAGGAAGGCATTGCAGGCATTGCAAGCAAGGCGCGCCGAGGTGGGGGATAGCGCATCTGCGACCCAGCGCGCTATCGATGAGCTACGCGAACGCAAGGACTGCCTGGAGAAACGCGCGCAGGGCGAGAACTGCAGCATCTGGGAAGCCATCCCAAAAGCGCCGGATAAAGAGGCCCTGAGCCGCCGTTTTACCGAGATTAACGAGAACCTCAGCGACTTTGCCGAAAACAGCATCAACCTGCTGGTGTCGCTGTTGCTCAAGACAATCGTGATACCCCTGGTATTTATCTACCTGCTGCTCATGCTCATGCGCAAGCAATGGGCAAATGTATGACTCCGCCTGTCACCAGGCTCTACAGAATAGGTGCGATCGCCATGCTGGCCATGCTACTGAATGCCTGTACGGGCTTCGCCCTGAACGCCATCAATGTACCCTCGCGCGTGCACAGCGAGCAGAGCGTAACCAGGGACATCGCCTACGGCCCCGGTGATCACCAGACCCTCGATCTGTACCAACCGGCCAGTGGCGTACACGCAAACCGGCAACTGGTGATTTTCATCTATGGCGGCGGGTGGACCAGCGGGCAAAAAGAACACTACTACTTCGTGGCCGATGCGCTCACCCGGGCCGGCTACAGCGTGGCGATTCCGGATTACGTGAAATACCCGGAGGCACAGTTCCCGGCCTTCGTGGAGGATGTTGCGCTGGCGGTGGCCTGGCTGTCACGCAACCGTGAGCAATTCGGCGATGTACAGGAGTTGATTATTATGGGCCATTCAGCGGGTGCGCATACCGGCGCCCTGCTAATCACCGACCCGGAGTATCTTGCGGCGCACCAACTCGCGCCCGCTGACATTGCGGCATTCGTCGGCCTCGCCGGACCCTACGGATTTACACCGAAGGAAGAGAAGTACCAGAACGTATTCGGCAACCTGGACGACTACAGCCAGATGCAACCGCTGCACTTTGTAAATGGTAACGAGCCGCCGATGTTGCTGCTGCACGGTAACGACGATACCACTGTGCTCCCGGTAAACACGCGCAAGTTCTCCGACAAAGTGAACGCAAAAGGCGGCTACGCGGCAACCCGTCTGTATGCAGACAGGGGGCATATCGACCTGCTGCTGGCGCTCTCGCGCGTGGTGGATCGGGAAGGCGAAGTACGCGGTGACATCCTTGAATTCCTGCGGCGCGAGCTCCCCGCGCCCGACGTGCCCGCCGACGCCTAGGCTGGCGGCCACTCACCGGGCATGCACCGCGTCGCTGTTGTAGCATGGGCAACAAACACAGCATACAGCCCGCGCCCGGCGCGGCAGGAGTTGGTTCAGCATGCGCGAGAAAATCGAGTTCGAAAGCAACGGCCTGATGCTCAGCGGCGCACTGGAATCGCCCGCCGGGGCGGTTCGCTGTTATGCCCTTTTCGCCCACTGCTTCACCTGCGGTAAAGATGTAGCGGCCGCCTCGCGCATCTCTCGCGCGCTCACCGCAGAAGGCATCGCGGTATTGCGCTTCGATTTCACCGGCCTGGGCAACAGCGACGGGGATTTCGCCAACACCAATTTCTCCTCCAACCTGCAGGATCTGTTGGCGGCAACGCAATTCCTGCGTGAGCACTACGCCGCGCCCGCGCTGCTCATCGGCCACAGCCTGGGCGGTGCGGCGGTGCTCGCCATGGCGAAAGAGGTGCCCGAAGCAAAAGCCGTTGCCACCATCGGCGCGCCCCACCGCGCGGATCACGTGGCGCAGAATTTTGCCGCGTCCATCGAGGAGATAGAGACCCGGGGCGTGGCCGAAGTGAGCCTCGGCGGCAGACAGTTCGCCATTCGCAAACAGTTTCTCGACGACCTGGAGCAACACACCGACGCCGATCTCGGCGGCTTGCGCAAGGCACTGCTGGTGATGCACGCGCCACTCGATGCAACGGTCGGCATCGCCGAGGCGGAAAAAATCTACCTCGAGGCAAAGCACCCCAAGAGCTTCGTCAGCCTCGACGACGCCGACCACCTGCTGAGCCGCAAGCAGGATGCCGAATACGCGGCACGGGTGATTGCCGCCTGGGCGAGCCGCTATCTACCCGAGCGGGCGGGCGACAGCCCCACCGTAGCAGCCGGGCAGGTACTGGTAGAGGAGAAGGATCACAAATTCACCCAGAACGTGTACTCGGATAGCCACCACTGGCTCGCCGACGAACCGGTTGCGGTGGGTGGAGCCAACACCGGGCCGGACCCTTACGAACACCTGCTCGCGGCGCTCGGCACCTGCACCGCCATGACGCTGCGCATGTACGCCAGCCACAAATCGCTGCCGCTTGAGCATGTGAGCGTGCAACTGCGCCACAGCCGCGACTACTACGCCGACTGCGAAGGCTGCGACGAGGCGGAGAAAAAAATCGAAGTGCTGGAGCGGGTGGTTGATTTGCGGGGCGATTTGTCAGACGCGCAGATAGAGCGCCTGCTGGAGATTGCCGACCGCTGCCCGGTGCATCGCACACTGCATGGCGAGCTTGAGGTGAAAACGGTGCTCGGTGGGGGCGGTTGAGGGCGCGCGAAGTTAACGCTCGCGGTTAGGGCGGCCGGTACGGCCGTTCCAGCCGCCCGCACTTGTGAATAGGTGGTTGACACCCAAGATACGCATCTTTGATGCAGCAACTGACATGGGTTGCCATATAGCCCCCTCCCCTGGCTGCGCCTTCTTCAAGCCATTACACCAGCATCTCGGAGGAATCCATTCCCTCGCCCCAAACCAATCGATGAGTTTTTGATCTAAATCCACGTGCTCGCGCGTAGCGCCGAGCACGACGACGCGAGCCTCCTGCCAACCACCAGAAATCTCGATTGATACCGCGTCGCCAAGCTCTATCCGTTCTCCACCTGGGTATTGCATTAGATAGCTCTCCGCCCATTAACAGACTGTTAAAGAGGTCGCCGAGCTCCTAATTAAGTATTAGCGATCATTTCTTTCACGATACGGCTCGCGAAATGATTCATTAGCTATCCAGTAAAGTATCTTCTTATACGAAAACGGTGCTCTCGGGGGGTTCGCAGTAACGGCGATAAAGAAGAACGCGCCTGCAAGCCAGAAGGCTAAATCTCTTCCGATCTGCAGACTGGCCTCCAAGCCGAACACCCACTCCGTGGTAGTAACGACCACCGCAACAACCAAGCTTGCTAGTGCGAGGGTTTGGGGACTTATCCGTGTACCCGATTCCTGTTTTACGCGCTCCCAGTCGTGCTTCAAGAGATACGCCACCCTGTCTACAAACTCTTCAAGATGCGCTTTCTCCCATTTTTCTGGAATACGGTTCAGCGCATGAATAATCGCTAGATCCTCGCTGTCGTAAGGATTGAGTAAGACTACCAGCTGGGCCTCGATACTCGCCAAACCACCGGAATCTCTCTTGTTGAAAAAACCCTCTGTGCACGACACCAATACGCGCAGTTTATCGCGCCACGCTTTACGTTCCTTAATTATGTTATCAACGATCGCGCCTTTATCCGTCTGCGCCTTCGCAAAGAGCGCCGTAATCAAGGAGGCAGCTACAGCTGACCCAAGCAACGCGACTAACATTTCGATGGAAACCAAGGGTCAGGCTCCTTTGGCACTAACGCCGCATTCCGGCGCGATGTTTATTGACTCGTTACGCGACCGCTTGCATTGACTCACGTGGCTCTGCCTCTAGCTTTTTTTGCAATTCGCTCGGCGAACCACTGATAGTGTTTGTGGTTTTCGACTGGGACGTTCTCGATTGCAGTCTGTAAGACGCGCAGTTCATTTTCTTTTTCCTTTCGCTTCGAGTAGATAATAGCGAGCCGACGATAAGTGAAAGGGGTATCGACTCCAATAGCTAGAAGACGTTCATATTCTTGAACAGCTTCGTCAACCATTCCTTCTTTCTCCAAATCCTGGCCTCGCATATTTCCTTCCGCAGCTTCTCGATACTGCGCATGTTGAAACTCGCGCTCTAAATCAGTGATCGATTGCTCGACCTGCGGTAGTGTTGTGATCTCAATGAAGGAGTGTTTCTTTGACAGGACCTTTAAGTCTTCCAAACGCTGCTTAGCTACATCTAGCCTAGAAACCTTTGTGTCAGCGTTCTTTGATTCATTGGCAATTTTGAGGGATTCGTTGATCACGTCCACTAGACTCTGTGCTGAATCGATTATTGCTTGATGGAAATCATCGAACTCAGGGTCCACATTATTTTGAGATACGCGACCGCCTCCTCTCCGCGACGAATTGGTGTGCGCCCATGCCACCACTGCGACTAAGACTATGAACACAAATACTAATAGTTCCACCGGGCTCTCCCTTGGCGTCTAACGCTTAAAATCAGCCACCGACGAACGAAGTTGGCTGGATTTTTTGTTGGACTTTTGTAAATTGTTTAAATTCAAGAGTCCTCACAAGCTTCACGTAATATTTTGCAGCATGCTTCGATGCTCGAAATAAGGTGTTCGACATTTTTTATCTCACGCTGCCCATTGTGTACCACATTCTGGCGGGCATCGATGGCATCTCTGCAACCCTTCAAAATATTTTCTGGCAAAGAATCCTCCGGCAAAAGCAACGGAAGCAAATATCGGACAGTCCCACTTAATCCCATACGCTCAACCTGCTTATGCAAGCGATCAACTCCCATTCTAGGACCGTACTTTGCTCCTAAAGCTTCGTTACATTTGTCGGATCGGGAAAAGTCTGAAACGGCAAATTCTAAGGCTGTTACGGCTTCTGTTAGCGCGCTTCGAGGATAGCCATTTCCCGCTAGTTGTTGTGCCCCAGCCAGTAATTCGAGAACCATTGAAGGGCGGTATTGTCCCTGAACGAATTGCTCCACTTCGTTCCACTCACCCTCTTTAATGTATTTCATTTCAGGGGGCATCGAAATGCGAATACAATCCCCGGCACCCGGTTGAAATCTAAATCGCTTACCTTCATCGATATACCCTACTGCCTCAAATGACTGGAAGTAACTATCCAGTCTATTTAAGTCTAGAGGGTAGCCCAGTAGCCAATACTGCCCCTTTACAACTCTTGCGAACACAATCAAACGATTAACCCGATTGAGAACAGCTTGCAAAATGCTTCGACCAAGATGTTCATACTCTTCTTGAATTGAGGCATCATCAGAACTAGGGAGTTTGCTGAAATCATGATTCTGCATATAACAGGCTAGGCTTTGATCTACATCATAAACGGTTACTTCCGCGAGAACGTAGTGAGCCCGGACGTTAACATGGTGCTTTATTTCATCCTCTGTGGGTTGTGATGCCCACCAGGAACTTTTTATATCGAACCAAAGAAGAAGCTCTAGCTTATCTTCGGAAGTTTTGATTCCGCGCTCTTTTCCTATTGGCAACCAATGTGTAAATGTCAGCGCGGGAGCGCCTATTAGCGGCTCCGTTTTGATAGGAATCTTCAAGCTGAGTTTTAGAGTAGACATCGTTTAATCGTTTCTGTAGCCCAAAAGTCTGTAAAAAAGATCGCCGACCTCTTATCAATTATTATCGGGTACCCTTCGCATCGCCCGCCCGACTCGAACAGAACGCATGCAAAATCTCTGCTTTGCCATAGAAAAACTGATCAATCGCAGCGAAATCAATGGCAAAAATGCTCGCCACCCCTCATCAATCGTCAACGACCAGCCATCGCCAGTACTACTGCACAAACAACCTGTACTCGAAAGGGGCTTGCAGGTACCTTCATCGCCATTCCCTCAGTCGGTGCACAATTATATGCTGCTACGTCCCTACAATCTCTGGACGATAGGGTCATACCCGTACCGGATCAAGTACCATGTTCTGTACCCCAACAAGCGCCGCCCGGTGTGAGCGGGTTGCGCTTGCCACACCCCAACGCTGACGTTAGCGTGTAAAGCAATTCTGTAAAGGATCTCACCGGCTGGAAATGCGCCAACCCCCCGAAACAAACGAACACAAACGCATGGGCCTCGTCATGCAGGTACTTGCCTGGCTGGCCTTTCTCGGGCTTGGCGTGTCGTTCTTCGGCGGCCATCTGGAGCGTCAGTTCAACCCCAACCAGCACCTGGAAACGCAGATCGCCGCGGATGGAGCGCGTGAGGTGATACTGCAACGCAATCGTTTCGGCCACTACGTCACCAGCGGTTCTATCAACGGCATGCCGGTTACCTTCCTGCTCGACACCGGCGCCACCGGCGTTGCCATCCCCGAGGACGTGGCGCGCACACTCAACCTGCAGCCGGGGCGGCCGGTTAGGACGCAAACGGCCAACGGTATCGCCATCAGCTATGCCGTTAACCTGCAGCGGGTGAGTGTCGGTGGCATCGAGCTGAGTTCGGTACCCGCCACCATCAGCCCGGGGTTGCAGATAGACGAGGTGCTGCTGGGCATGTCGTTTCTGCGCCATATTGAGTTCACCCAGCGCGGCGACACGCTGATCCTGCGGCAGTAGCGCTCGCGCCTGGCCACGGCGGCCACATCAGAGCACAGCATTTTGCCGCGAGCGCAGTGCGGGCCTGGAGATTCAGCCCTGGCGTCGATAGTGGCTTATCTGCACCTCTTCGCCGTAATTGGCGTAATCGCCCAGCGCGCGCAGCCCCCTGAACTCGGCCCAGTGGATGGGCTCATACCGGGCCTGCTGCCCGTTGTGTGCTGCCAGCAAGGGCTCGATCACGCTGTCTTCGCCGGGGTTCAGAAAATACGCGATGCTGTAGCGCTCTGCGCGCTCGCTCGCCAACACGCGGTGCACCGGCGCGGCGATGCGATCGTTCGACCACACCTGAAACATGTCGCCGACGTTAACCGTTAACGTTCCGGGGCGCGGTGTAACGTCAATCCAACTGCCGTCACGCTGCATTTGCAGGCCACTGACACTATCCTGTAGCAACACGGTAATCACACCGGCGTCCGTGTGCTGGCTGATTCCCAGCGGCCCCGGCGGCGGGGCATCGGAGTGCGCGAGCGGGTCCTGCAGCGGGTAGTGATTCAACCGGGTGAAACTGCCGTGTTGCTCATCCAGCCGCCGCACGGGCGCCGTCGGCAGCCCGAAGGCCTCGGCGATGCGCACGCTGAGCTTCAGCCCAAGCGCGTGCGCCGCGGCACTGAACTGGCGGCTCACTGCCTTGAATTCCGGCGCGGCGGCGGGCCAGGGCACAGGGCCCGTATCCCCGAAATCAAAAATCTCCTTGCGGTCGCGCAGGTTCTTCGTCAGTTCGCGGTCGTAATATCCCCAGGGTTTGTCCTCGCTGCGCGAGAGCGCCTGTTTGTCCGCCAGCGGCAGGGTAAAGAATGCCCTGCTGGCATCCAGTGCCGCTTGCAGCAGATGCGCGTCGATGCCGTGGTGGAGGACCTGGAAGAATCCCCAGTCGGTGCAGGCGGCCGTCAGCGCTTCGTTCAGCTCGGGGGCGGGTGCGGCCATGTCTATCAAGGGTGACTTCATAAGGCACTTTACAGTAATGTGACAGGCAGCAAACGCAACCGCATGCCCACCCTAATAATAGAGGCCATAATCGTGTCTGAACATAGCCTGAACGTCCCTCCCCACCATCGCCACCTCGCCGGTAAAGCCCTGCCGGCAGTCGCACTTACGCTAGCACTGGCCCTCGCCGGCTGTTCCGACGGCTCAGACAACCCTGTGGTCGATCCGGAGCCGCCGATACCTCCGGCGCCGCTGGTGGATCGGGCCTGGTATATTCTGCCCCCGGGCAACTTCGGGGGCCTGCCCACCAACGAAAACTCGCTGGATCAGCTGCCCCTCTACGACGGCCTGACACCGCTGCGCGGCAACGTCACCGACGCGGACATCGAGCAGTTTTTCCTGCCCGAGAACTTTCAGCCGGTGGGCGACACCCGCGAGGAAGTGACCGGCCGGCAGGGCCTGAGCATTCTCTACGATTCCTTCGGCGTCCCCCACATCACCGGCGATACCCGCGCGGACGTTGCCTTCGGCGCCGGCTGGGTTACTGCGCGCGATCGCGCCCTGCTGTTAAGCCTCGGTCGCGGCCCCGCGCGCGCCGCCGTGGCCGACGTACCCGGCATCAATGCCTTCGGCCTGGTCACCAGTGGTCAATCTTTCGTGCCAAGTGCAGCGGCGGAGCAACTGGTAACCGACCAGGTTCAACTGATCATCGACACCTACGGCGACGAGGGCAATGAGATCATCGCTGATGCCCAAGCCTACGTAGATGGAGTCAACGCCTACGAGGCGGCCAACGGCATCCAGAATCCGGCGCCCTACACCGTGAACGATGTGATTGCGGTCACCGCCTTCATCGGCTCCATCTTCGGTGCTGGCGGCGGCAGTGAGGTGAGCAACGCGGAGTTCCTGTCCCAGTTGATCAACGGTCTCGGCCAGGGCCAGGCCCAGCTCGCCTGGGAAGACGCCATGCTCTTTAACGACCCCGAGGCGCCGACCACCATCAGCGAGCGCTTCGAATATGGCCCGCTTACCGGTGGGGCAGTGACCGGCTCCGCCGTGATTGATGCCGGCTCGGTAGTGTCTCTCGATCCACGCGACCCGGTTGTTGCGCCCGTCGCAGTGGACGACGCCACGGTGTTTGTTCCGGCCGCGGGTCCGCCGCCGGATCGCCAGGCATCCAACTTCCTGATAGTGGGCGCGGATCAGTCGGAAAACGGCACCAACCTCGCGGTGATGGGCCCGCAGCTCGGCTACTTCTACCCCGAAATTGTGCAGCAGATTCACCTCAGCGGCCCCGGGATTGAAGCCCAGGGCGCCGCGGTGCCGGGCCTGGCGATGTATATATTGATCGGCCGCACGCAGGACTACGCCTGGAGCCTCACGTCGGCCAATCACGACGTACGCGATGTATACGCCGAGATGCTGTGTGAACCCGGCGATGCCGAGGTCACGCGTGATTCGCTGCACTACATGTACAAGGGCGAATGCATACCCTTCGAGATTTTCGATGCCGGTACGCTCAACGGCACGCCCATCCGTTATCCGGTTTCAGTACACGGGCCGATGATCGGCACCGCCACCTCCAACGGCATGCCCGTCGCGCTCACCCGCAAACGCTCCACCTTTGGCCGCGACGGCCTGAACCTGGCCGGCCTGAAGGACATGACCGAGGGCGACGCGGCCACCCCCGAACGTTTCTGGGAAGCTGCCAACAAGTTCGGCTTCACTTTCAACTGGGGCTACGTGTCGCGCAGCAACATCGCCTACTTCAGCTCCGGACAACTGCCAGTGCGCGCCGCCGGGCTCGACCGGCGCCTGCCCACCTGGGGCACCGGCGATTACGAGTGGCAGGGCTTCCTCACGCAGGAAGAACACCCACACGCCGTCGGCGGTCCGAACGGCCGGCTACTTAACTGGAACAACCAGGCCGCCCCCGGTTTCATGCACGGCGATGGCACGCCCTTCGGCTCGGTACACCGCGTGGAATCCTTCGACCAGTGGCCTGATCGGGTCGATCTGGCGGGCGTGGTAGGCGTGATGAACCGCGCGGCCACCGAAGACGTGCGCGCCTCGGCCTGGCCGGTGGTGAGCGAAGTGCTGCGTGGCGGCGAAGCGCCCAGCGCGCTGGCGGGCTCGGTGGTGGATATCCTCGACGCCTGGGTGGCGGATGACGCCCCGCGCCTGGACGGCGATGACAATGGTTTCAACGACGAGGCCGGCCCCACCCTGCTCGATGCCCTCTGGGAGCCCATCGCCGAAACGGTGATGCGCCCGGTATTCGGCGACGAGGTATCGACGCTGGACGATAACCGCAATCTTTCTGGGAACGATGGCTCCAGCTTTATCGACAAGGACCTGCGCACGCTGCTGGGCAGGGACGTTGCCGGCCCGTTCAACCTGAGTTACTGCGGCGCCGGCGTGCTGGAAGACTGCCGGGATTCCCTCTGGGCGGTGATCGATGAGGTTGTTCAGGACATCGCGCTGGAACGGGGCGATGATCCTTCCACCTGGCTCAACGAGGGCCAGCGATCGAGCTTTGCCCCCGGTCTGATACCGAACACCTTCCGCGCCACCAACCGCCCGACCTTCCAGCAGGTGCTGGAGTTCGTGCCGGGGGGCGGCAACTAGCCGGGCTGCCGGCAACGGCCGGTTGCGCCCTGGCGCAGCCGGTCAGGCCAGCGAGAACAGCATCTCCTTTTCGAACGCGCGCAGCTCAGCCGAGCGCGCGCTGTTCACCAGGTTCGCCCACTCGGGATTGGCGATCATCGCCCGCCCTACCGCCACCAGGTCAAACTCTTCCGCCTCCATGCGCGCCACCAGTTCATCCAGGCTGGCGGGTTCCGCTTCCCTGAAGGTGGCTTCACCCGGCAAGGGGATAAAATCTTCCGAGAGCCCCACACTGCCCACGGTGATGGTGGGTTTGCCGGTGATCTTCTTCACCCAGCCCGCGAGATTCATGGAGCTGCCCTCGAACTCCGGCTCCCAGAAGCGGCGCTGCGAGCAGTGGAAAATATCCACGCCGGCCTCGCTCAGGGGCATGAGGAACCTCTCGAGCTCTTCGGGGTTATCCACCAGGCGCGCGTCGTAATCCTGCTGCTTCCACTGCGACCAGCGCAACAGCACGGTAAAATCCGGGCCCACGGCATCGCGTACGGCCTCGATTATCTCCACGCCGAAACGGCCACGATTCTCCAGCGAGCCGCCGTATTCATCCTCCCGCTGGTTGGTGCCCTCCCAGAAGAACTGGTCGATGATGTAACCGTGCGCGCCGTGAATCTCCACCGCATCAAAGCCCAGGCGTTTGGCGTCCGCCGCGCCCTCGGCGAAAGCGCGCACCACATCGGCGATATCCTCCTTGCTCATAATGTGCCGGTTGACCTTGCCCGGCACGTTCATGCCCGAGGGTGTATAGCCGTTGACATCGCCCTCGGGCGGCGTGCCCGCGCGGCGCATGCCGCCACAGTGCCAGAGCTGCGGCGCTATCTTGCCACCTTCGGCGTGCACCGCCTCGGCGATTTTCTGCCAGGCCGCGAGGCGTTCTTCACCCCAGAAATAGGGCACATCGGGGTAACCGTTGGCAGCGATGTGATTCACGCAGGTGCCTTCGGTGATAATCAGGCCGCAGCCGCCAGCCGCGCGGCGCCGGTAATACTCCAGGGATTTCTCGCCGGGGATGTTTTCCGGCGACTGATTGCGGGTCATGGGCGCCATCACGACGCGGTTGGCCAGTTCAAGCTTGCCCAGGGAGAACGGGCGGAATAGCGCGCTGATGTCGCTCATGAAAAATCCTCATACGGGTCGGTTCAATCGGGAGCAGCGAGGGTATAACACGCGGGCGGGCAAATCCATGCGTTGGGGATCAGCGTAAACACCGTCAAATCCGCCATGCGGGGCGTTTCCCTCCGGCGTTGATTTCTGCTATCAAGACAACTTCAATCCGGCATCGTCACGGCCTTCTCCCGGGTCCGTTATCTGTGCCCTTTATGCGGCGACTTAAGGAGGAGGTACGCATGACGCAACAGATGACAGGCGCGGCACTGCTGGTCGCGCTTCTGTACACGGGCGCGGCAATGGCGGAGCCCGTGTACCGGGACGGCCGCACCTGGTTGCAGCCGGCTATCCCGCCCACTTCCTGGAACGCACTCCAAAGCCTTTGCCCGCCGCCGGCTGCGCGATGCCAGGGCAGCATCGGCGACATCAATCTCACGGGCTATACCTGGGCGACGGCGCTGGAGGTGCAGGCCCTGTTTGCGGGTTACGGCGGGCCGGGGTTCGTCGCTCCGGGCGCGTCGTTCTCCGCCACCGAACAGGACGGCTCAACCTGGGCACCCAGGATTATCTCCGACTTCGCCCCCCAGGGCGGCGACTTCGAGACGCAGATTACCAGCGGCATGGTCTCCGCCGGGGCGTTTCCCGGGCCGCAGGCGGTGTCAGTGACAGACCGCGACCCGCCCGACCTGCCGGACCGCGTAGCCGTGACCGAACTGCCGTCCGGCGATCTTGAGGGTTCCACCCTCGGCGGCTGGTTCTGGCGCGACGACCTGCCCGACCCGCGCCCGCTCATCCTGAAGCTGGAGGAACCGGTAGACGGCGAAGCCATTTCCGGCGTGGGTAACCTGCGCGGCTACGCGCTGGGCCTGGACGGGGTGACGAAAGTCGAAATTTTCATCGATGGCGAGTACGCCTTCGACGCGCCCTATGGCGGCTCGCGCACCGACGTACAGGACGCCTTCCCGGATATACCGGGCGCGGAAAGCTCCGGCTTCTCACTGGCCTATGGCTACGCCAACCTCAGCCCCGGGGAACACAGCATCACGGCGAGGGCGACATCACCGCAGGGCGAGTTTGCGGAATCCACCGCCCACTTCACGGTGCTGGCGTTCCAGGACGAATTCATTTTCGCCAACCAGCCGGTGGAGATTCCCACCGGCGGCGTCTCGGTCAGCGGCGATGAGCTCTATATTGACAACCTCTCGGTCGACGGCCAGCTGTTCGACGTGACCCTGCGCTGGCGCACAGCCACCCAGGGTTTTGAAATTATCGAGGTCCGCTGATGCTACACAACATTGAACAGCCGGCCACGCATGCCGGCCAGCGCGACCGACATTCCGGTGCAGAGGTACGCAGGTATCACGGTATCCGCGCCGCGGCCCGTATGCTCACCGGCCTGCTGCTCGCGACCTGCGCACTGGCCACGCGCGCCGACGTCACCATTAACATTTATGAATTGGGCGATACGGTGATAGCAAGGGCCTCCGGCAGCCTGGATACCGACGTGCTGGTATTCGACAACGGCAAACCAGCAATCACGGCGAGCGTGAGCCCCACCGAGGGCAGCGTATTGTTCGGCGCCGGCGGCACCGCCCAGATTTACCAGAGCGGTCGCACCAGCTGGAACGCTCTGGGGCCCGGCGGTTTTGCCGGTTTCAACGATGCCACCGGCAGCCTGTTCGCCCTGCTCAGCGACGGCTACATCGCGCTGGACCCTAACTACGTCTCCGGCGAGCCGCTGTACGCCACCATCGTCAGGCAGGGCAGTACGCTTGCGGAGCTGGGCTTTGCGACGGGCGACTACCGGTATGAACTGGCCGGCCAGGGCAAATCCGAAACGATCCTTGTGCGGGTCGGTCGCGCGCCCACCAACGAGTTTGACATTCAAATCGTGGAGATCGGCGACGACGTGCAGGTCACGCTCTCGGCGCGCATTGATTTCGATGCCGGCAGCGCCGGGGAAACCGTCAATCTGGACAACGGTGTTCGCTTCAGCGGCCCGCCCCAGGACCTGTTCAACCAGTTCGACGTGCAACTGGGTAGCGGCAATACCAGGCTTTACGATTTTAGCGATGATTTTCTTATCGTATTCCCCAGCGACGCGCCTTCGGCGCAGCCGTGGCAGCTCGAGCTTGAAGACAACGCCGGCGACGGCTTCCTGCTGCAGGCCAGCTTCGGGGACGAGAGTCGCTTCGTGATCGGCCTGCCGCAGGATTACCGCTCCGGCGAGCTGCTGCGCGCCACCGGCATCGCCCGCAACACCGGGCTTGCGGAGAACGGCATCACGCCCACCAGCTATCGTTTCGGTGCCGCCGCCAATCGACTCACGGTAACCGCCCGCGTGGACGACGCGCCCTTCACCGTGTCACTGGAGGAGCCGGTGGACGGCCAGCCCATTTCCGGTATCGGCAACCTGCGCGGTTTTGCCTTCGCCGAGGACGGTATCGAGAAAGTGGAGATCTACATCGACGGCGAGTACGCCTTCGACGCGCCCTACGGCGGCTCGCGCACCGATGTGGGGGCCGCGTTCCCGGACATCGAAGGTTCGGAAAACTCGGGTTTCTCGCTCGCCTACGGCTACGCCAATCTCAGCCCGGGGACTCACACCATTACCGCCAGGGCAATCAACAACGAGGGCGTCTACCAGGAAGATTCAGCGACTTTCGAGGTACTGGCCTTCGATGAACAGTTTATCTTCGCCAACCAGGTGGTAGACCTTGGCGAGGGCGGCGTCCCGTCGGATGGCGATGAAATTTTCCTTGAAGATGTGGAGATCGCGGGAAAGCTCTACACGCTCAGGCTGAAATGGCGCACGGCCACCCAGGGTTTCGAGATCGTTGAGTTGCGTTGACCTCCGCGCGCAGTCATCCGGGGCGAGCGGCGCTCAGTTACGCGGATCCTTGATATACATCGCCGTGCCATTGCGCATCTCGATCTTGAACAGCTCGGTCGCGCGCACCAGGTCACTGATCTTCTTGTAGCCGTAGTTGATTGAAGAAAACGAACTGTTGTTGTTGGCGATGTAACTCGCAACCTGCCCCATGTTGGCCCAGCCGTCGTCGCCCGCGGTTTGTTCCACCGCGGTACGCAACAGCCTCACCAGCGCCGCGTCCTGACGCAGCCCGGCGCGGGATTTTTTTGCCGGCGGCTTGGCGCCGGTTTCACCGCTTTCCGGATCGCTTATCAGGTTCTCGATGTAGATGAAGGGCGAGCAGCAATCCACGAATGGCTGGGGCGTTTTTTTCTGGCCAAAGCCGTACACGGGAAAGCCGCTCTCCAGAATCCGCAGTACGAGCGGCGTAAAATCGCTGTCGCTGGTCATCAGGGCAAAGGCGTCTACATTGCCGCTGTAGAGCAGATCCATGGCATCGATGATCATCGCCGAATCGGTGGCGTTCTTGCCCTTGGTATAGGCGAACTGCTGCATCGGCCTGATGGCATGCGGGTGCAGTTTCCCGGCCCAACCGCTCAGCGACGGGTTGTTCCAGTCGCCGTGGGCGTGGCGTACATTCACCGTGCCATGCTTGGCCAGCTCCTCCAATACACCCTCAATGGCACTGTGACTGACATTGTCGCAATCGATCAACAATGCGATGCGTTTGGCTTCCGGCACGCTCATCCTCCCAGATTGATCCCTGACGCCGCCCACTTTAGCGGCGCTTCCCTGTTGCGCAGTCAATAACGCAACCAAAACCCCCCGATATCTGGCAGTTTCCAGTGCGCGGATAACAGCGGTCATGCGCCAGTATATGCGCTATGCTTGGAAGATGGTGCCCGTAATCCAGCGAGTCTGGACATTCCAGCGGGCGCCAGGGAGGATTAGTCATGGAAACCGGAAAAACCCTGCGCGGCGGCGCCCACCTGGTGTTAGACGCGGTCGACGGCGTTACCCACATTGTCGAAGGCATGTACCGCAACATCGCCGGCGGAGCATTGCCGCTGGGCAAGGCCCCGGAAGGCCCCGCGCCCGGCATTGCCGGCTTCGTGCATACCGCCGTGCGCCAGATCAGCGGCATCGCCCGCAGCGGCCTGGATTTCTCCCTGCGGCAGTTTTCGCCGCAGCTCGACAGCATCGCGCCGCCAGGCCCTTACCGGGAGGCGATTATCGCCGCGCTGAACGGGGTCTGTGGCGATCACCTGGCACGCACTGACAATCCACTGGCGATCCCGATGCGGCTGCGTGTCGCCCTGCCCGGGCACAGCGAGGACATCACCGAGCCGAACGGCGAGATGGGCGACGCACCGGATTACGCCGGTGAGGAGCCAACGCCCGCTGACGCCCCGCGCTTCGCCGGGCTGTTCGATACTCAACGGCGCTATGTTGAGTTGTATCCGCTCGCCACGGCGTTCGCGGATGAAGATTTCAACCCGGGCAGCCGCCTGCTGATTGCCGTACACGGCCTGAGCATGAATGATCGCGAATGGACCTCGCAGAATCACAACCATATCGAAACGCTGGCCACAGAGCAGGGCTTTACGCCTGTCTACGTCAACTACAATTCCGGCAAACATATCTCCTGCAACGGTCGCGAACTCTCCAGCGCCCTCGCCGACCTCCTGGCGAGCTGGCCCGTGCCGGTGGAGTCCGTTACCTTCGTGGGTTTCAGCATGGGTGGGCTGGTTGCGCGCAGCGCCATGCATATCGCGCAACAGGATGAGCAGCACTGGTTGAGCCTGGTGGACAAAGCCGTATACGTCGGCACCCCGCACCATGGCGCGGTGATGGAACGCGGCGGTTTCTGGCTGCAAAAACTGCTGACCTACAGCCCCTACACCGCGCCATTCGCTGTCATGGGCAGAATTCGCAGCGATGGCATTACCGATTTGCGTCACGGCAACCTGCGCGACGAAGACTGGCAACACCACGATGAACACCTCGACAACGCCGACTACCGCGTTCCCACACCGCTGCTGCAGGATGTAGAGCACTTTGCCATTGCGGCAACGCTGTCGAAGAAATCCGGGGAGCGGATTGGCAGGCTGCTCGGCGACGGACTCGTGCATCCCTCCAGCGCCACCGGCCGGCATGCGAATCCGCAATTCGATCTCGCGTTGGCGAGCGACCATACGCGCATTCTGTACAACGTGGGCCACCTGGCAATGCTGCAGGATCAGCGCGTAATGGAGCAGCTCACAACCTGGCTGGGCAAGGCGCAGTAAACGCCGCGCCCAGCCACGCTATTGCCGCCGGATTCCTTCGCCCGTGGGGCAGGCCGGTGATCCAACATACCCCCACAGCCGTACCCGCTGGCACAACCGTTACCTGAGTACACCTGCATGTTCGCCAGCCTTCCCGCGCTTGAGCGCAATCTCTTCCGCAGTGTCAACGCACTGGTGGAGCCCGCCGTGCGCAAAGGCGTTGCCTCATCGCGCCTGTTGCCCCTTAGCCTGATCGTGCTGGAGAGCACCGGCCACAAAAGCGGCAGGCCGCGGCGCACGCCGCTGTGGAGCCTCGCGGTCGGCCCCTACCGGGTGATCAGTACCGCGCGTGGCGAGCGCTCGTTCTGGGTGAAAAACCTGCAGAAAGACCAGCGGGTGCGTTACTTCATCGGCGGCAAACCAATGCAGGCCACGGCGCTGGTCGTGGCGCCGGGCTACAGCGACCAGCTCAGCGACAGCTCGCCTGCCCTGCTGCGCTGGCTGCTCGGGCGGTTGCGCGCGTTGCCGCTGAAGGGCTGGGCGTTTTCCATTCTCGTAAGCGGGCGAGTAGCCACCAACGCCTGACACCTGGAGGCGAACAGCCCGGCCCGCGCAGGCGTTATACCCGGGCGCCCAACCCTGTAGAATCGGTGCACTACATGCCGCTAATGAAAACCAACCTGGTTAAAAACGCACTGGCTTCCGATTTCATGGTCGCCCTGCTGAAGCGTACCGTGCCGCCGACAGACAAGCTGCTGCTGCGGATATCCCGCGGCTGGCTCAACACCGCCATGCAATCGGTTGCCCTGATCGAAACCCGGGGCGCCAGAAGCGGCCAGCCCAGGGAGATCGTGACGCTGTGCATGCCCGAAGAAGAAGATCTGGTGCTGGTGGGATCAAACTGGGGGCAGCAACACGATCCTGCCTGGGTGCACAACATGCGCGCGAACCCCGAGGTGCATGTGCGCTTCCGCGGCTATGTGGGACCGATGCGGGCGCGCGAAATAACCGGCGAGGAACGCGAGGCCCTCTGGCAGCGGCTGGTGCAGCACAACCCGCAGTACGTCCACTACCAGGCGGGCACTGATCGCACCCTGCCCGTCATCCGGTTGCAGCGCTCCCTAAAGCCGTGACTCATCCGCACCCCTCCACCGCGCTGGTTGTCGGCGCCTCCGGCGGCATCGGCAACGCAGTGCTGACTCAGTTGCTCGACGATACCGGCTTCGATGCGGTATGGGCCGTCAGTCGCTCGCCCGCTCCGCCGGATTTCCCGCACGGCCACACCTGCGCGCGATGGCTGCAGTGCGACAACAGTGCGGCGTCTATCGCAGACTGCGTTGCCCGGCTCAAGCAAGAGAATGCCGCGCTGCGGCGCGTCGTGATCTGTAGCGGCGTGCTTCACAACGAGCGCGTGCAACCGGAAAAATCGCTGGAACAGCTGCATCGCGACGCGATGCTGGAAGTGCTGGATGCCAACGCCGTCACGCCCGCGCTATGGCTCAGTGCTCTCGCAGCGCTATTGAAGCGCGATGCCGACAGCGTGATCGCAGTGCTCAATGCCCGCGTGGGCAGCATTGAAGATAACCGCCTGGGAGGCTGGTACAGTTACCGCGCGTCCAAGGCCGCGCTGAACATGTTGATGAAGACGGCGGCTATCGAGTTGGCGCGCCGGGCGCCCGGCGTGAAACTGCTCGCCTTTCATCCCGGCACCACGGACACCGCCCTGTCACGGCCTTTCCAGAAAAACGTACCAGAGGGCAAGCTGTTCAGCCCTGCCTTCGTTGCTGAGCGACTGCTTTCTCTCATGGACACGCTTCCCCGGGACAGCTCGCTGGCCTACCTGGACTGGGATGCCCAGCCCATTCCCTGGTAGCGCGCCGCCACCGGTGCCTTTACATCAGGCGGCGTCGCTGTTTCGCACTGGCTCCGCTTCGCGCTGTTTAAACTCCTCGGCTAGCGCGTCACCCAATTGCATCAGATAGGCATTGCCACCACCGAGCGTCAATTCGAGCTGCTTCGCCCAGAGACAATAGCGGAACAGGGCGTAGTCACGATCCACGCCGATACCGCCGTGCAGATGCTGGGAAGACTGGCTTACACGGTGCGCCACATCGCTCGCCCAGATCTTGGCGATCATCACCGCCTGCGTCGCATCCGCCTGTTTGCCCAGTAGGGAAGCTGCCTGCTGGCAGGCCAAACGCAGGTTTTCCACATCGATGTAGGCATCCGCCGCGCGGTGCGAAACCGCCTGGAAGGTGGCGATAGGCCGGCCAAACTGCTGTCGTTCAGTAGTATACCGGGCGGTGAGCGCGAGCATCGTGGCGGTCACGCCAAGCGTCATGCAGGCGCTTGCCACCAGCGTGTGCTGCAGCAGAGACTGCAGCGCGCAATGGGCGTCCGCGCCGCGCGCGAGGATGTCCCCGCCGGCGATGCGCACGCCATCGAAGCGCAGCATGAACTGCGGCTCACCGGTAGTCACGGCCTGCGCGACAAGGCTGACGCCGTTGGCCGCCGGATCCACCGCCAGCAGCACCAGCTCATCGCCACAGCGGGCAGACAGCAGCACGGCGGCCGCCTGATCGGCCACAACCACCATGTGCTTGCATCCATTCAATAACCAGCCGTCGCCATTGACGGCGAGACTCGCGGAAGGGGTGCAGGGGTCGTCGCTCGCGGGCTCTGTCAACGCCGTGGTCAGCAGCAGATCACCGGCAGCAATGCCGGGCAACCAGCGCTCGCGCTGCGCGTTAGTGCCGAACTGCTGCAGCGTGAGCGCAGCGGTCAGCACCGGAATCAGTGGCGCCGGCGGCAGCGTTTTGCCCGCCTCTTCAAACAGCAGGCAGAGTGTTTCAAACCCGAAGCCCATGCCGCCGTGGGCCTCGTCTATGGCCACGCCCAACAGCCCGGCGGTTGCAAGCTGTTGCCACAGGCGCTGATCAAAGCGCTGATCCCGCGCCTCAATCTCTTTAAGGTATTCGGCAGTCACTTCCTGCCCCAGTATCTGTTCCGCGAGCTGCTGTACAGCCTGCTCACCCTCGGTCATTGAAAAATCCATGAGCGTCTCCCTCTAGCGATAGCGTGGCATGAGCAGGCCGGCGGCGGCGACGATGTCGCGCTGCACCTCGTTGGTGCCACCGCCAAAGGTGAGCACCGAGCCCGATCGGTAGCGGTGCTCCAGCGCGCCCATCAGCAATGCGCCTTCAGAGCCCGCTTTGATCGCGCCGGGCTGGCCGAGCACCTCCAGCAGCAAGCGCCATGTTTCAACGAAAAATTCCGAGCCGTAGATTTTTGCCGCTGAAGCCTGCGCCATGCCGAGCTCGGCCTGACTCATGCTCCAGGCCTGCTTGAAGCACACCAGACGCAATATCTCCAGCCCGGATTTCACCCGCGCCAGGTTGTGGCGCACCCAGGGCAGGTCGATCACCTTGCCGCCGCCGGCGGCATCGGCGCTGGCCGCCCAGGCTGCCACCTGCTCGAACAGCAACTCGCAGGGGCCGTGGTTCACCAGGCTGAGTCGCTCGCGGTTGAGCTGGTCGGTAATCATTTTCCAGCCGCCATTCAGCGGCCCCACCTGATAGTCGTCGTCCAGCTCGATGTCCTGGTAGTAGGTGGCGTTAGTGCGCACGCCCAGCGTGTTGATGGGCGTAAAACTGAAACCCTTCGCCGAGGTGGGCACCAGGAACATGGAAATCCCCTGGTGCTTTTTGGGCGCATCCGGGTCGGTGCGTGCCGCGAGCCAGACGTAGTCCGCCACATGGCCAAAGCTCGTCCAGATTTTCTGGCCGTTGATCACCCACTTGTCGCCGCGCTTTTCAGCGCGCGTCGACAGCGAGGCGAGGTCAGTACCCGCTTCCGGCTCGGAATAACCAATGGCGACGATACACTCACCGCGCAGTATGGGCTCCACCACCGCGTCGCGAATGGCCGGGCTGGCTACCTCTGCCAGCACCGGACCCACCCCATCGGTGGTGAGGAAGGGATAGGGGAAGCCGGCGCGAATCACTTCGTCGCTGAATATGTACTGCTCCACGGGGCCGGTGTTCCTGCCGCCATAAGCTTCCGGCCAACTGCGGCGAATCCACCCGTCCGCACCCATTTTGCGCAACGCGCGCCGGTGTTCGGGGCCACCGCCTTCGCGCTGTTCACCGCTCAGCTCTGCGCGCAACGCGGGCGTCATTAACGCCGACATATAGCTGCGAATCTCTTCCCGCAGTGAGAGCTGTTCCGCCGTCAGGCTTATATCCATTTTTTCCTCCAGTAAACTCGCGACTATGTAGTCTACGCAACCCTGCCGGCATCGGATTGGCCGGCTCAGCCATACACCCGGGCGTGGCCCGGCCTGGCGCTCTCTTCGTACTCAATCACCTGGATATCAAACCAGATCGGCAGCAGGTAATGCACATAAATCGCATGTGAAGCGACAGCCTAACTCATGCCAGAAGTGTGCGCTCGCATTGGCAGAAGAGCAGGCACGCAGTGAAGGACGTCGTCGTCGGCAAAAACGCGTTGACTTTCCTGTCCTGCCTGATAAGGTGCGCCCTCCCCGACCCTGCCTGCCAGGCGGTCTGAACAATCCCCGGGCGACTCCTCCAGATTCAGCACGGCACGCAACTCCAGGTCGGAAGATAAATCGCCCCATGCATGCTGAGAGGACATATTGCATGTTAAGTCTGAACAAACTGGAAAAAGTGATAGAACTCGAAGAGCAACTCAGGGCCGAGTACCAGAGCCAGCTCGACGGGCAGGCCGCAGAAATTGAAAAGCACGTTGCAGCCGAAGCCGAGCTGCAGGCCAAAATCGACGCGCAGCAGTCCACCATCGATCAACAGCTCGCCACCATCACCGATCTTTCGGGCAAGGTGAGTGATACGCTGAGAGTCGAGCAGTTGAACCGGGAGCTGAACAATCGCACCGAAAAGCTGCAGGACGAGCTCGCGGAAACCAAGAAGCGACTCAAAACCACACAGAAAGAACTGGCGGCGGAGCGTGTCGAGCTGAAAGAGCTCAAGCAGTTCGATCCGGCCAGAATGAAAAAGAATCTCGATGCCAACAAGAAGAAACTGGCTGAAAAAACCAAAGCAGCTGATCTGCTGCAGAAATCCCTGAATACCAGCAAGAATGAAAACAGTGAACTGAAACGCGAAGTGGAAGAACTCAAGGCGAAGCTTGAAGCACTCGAACCCGCCTCGAGCGAAGCTGAAACGTCCACCGACGAAGAAAACGTCGCTGCATAACTAACCGCCCGGCCAAGTGCGGCTAAGCTGACAAAATGGCAGTGCCGTTGTGGCGGCTCTCCGCCGGTGGCGCGTCACATCACTGCGTTGCCAGGGCGATCAACCGTTCTACGTCTTCCAGGGTTGAGGATACCAGTTGCGGGTTGATAAGCCCGGGGGACAGGTTCCCGCCCAGGTCCACATGGATCATGTAGTTGAATTCCGCGGATTCGGGGCCTGTCTCACGCAAGCGTATCTGCGAGCTGGTTTCCGCCCGCGTGTATTTCTGTAGCGGGAAAGCGTCTGAACGGGTTTCGATATGCACCGTGACCGTGCGCTTTTCCGGGTCAATTTCCGTCACCGATTGAATCACCATGTCCCGGTCGGAGATCGGCCAGGGCAGATCCAGTACCTGATACACCAGGCGCTCCTGTTCTGAAATTACCTGCAGTACCCGTGAAGACTCGCACATTTTCCGCCACTGCATGCACTCGCTGCCGTCGCCCAGAAATTCCGCCAGCTTCGCAACGGGCGTCGGGACGACGGTTGCGACTTTCACTGCCAGAAAGGGAGAATCCGGCATCTCGCGCGTGAATACGGAAATGCCATCCTTTTCTTTCTCAAGCTGCCACCCGTCCTCGGCCATTGCTGTGGGTGCGGCAACGAGTACAAGGCTGCATATCACTACACAAAGCCATGCCCTCAGCCGCTGCCAGCCTGTCTCTACGCGTTCAGTCGCCATGTTTAAGATAGGCCGCCTCGCCAAAATTGGATGAAGGATCTATGCGAATCACCGCGTCGTAGTGTTCGCGCGCACGCTCTGTGCGTCCGGCGATCTCGTTGAGCTGGCCCAGACAGAAGTGCGTGTAAATCTGCAGCACCATGCGCACACCGTCCGCGGGCAGGCCATGCACGTCGGGGTCGTCACTTTGCAGCCGCTCGAGCAGGGCTTCCAGGGCGGTGACAGACTGCGCGCCGCGATTGATGGCATCGGGGAACAGCGCATTGGCGCGCGCTTCCAGCAATACCGCTTCATAGCGATCCAGCACATCGCTACTGTCTACCGCCACGGGCTCAAGAAACAGCTGCTGCGCGTCTTTCAACAGCTCCGACGCATCCGACATACCCCCGAGCCTGGCGGCGCTCATCAGCAGCGTCAGCAGCCGCGCCTCCATCGCCAGCGGATGCCGGCTGTCGAGCTCTTCGAGCCGCTGCGCCTGAGCTCGCGCGCTATCCAGATCACCCGCCATGCCCGCCGCGAGGCATTTACAGGCCAGGGCCACCGCGTCGCCGGGCGAGCGCTGCAACAGCGCATCGGCATAGGCGGTGGTGCGCGCCAGATCAGCCAGCAGCAGGCAACTGAATGCCGCAGTGCGCAGCGCAGATGGTTGATCGGAGCGCGCTGCTGTTGCCTTGTCCAGCGCAAGCAGTTGTGCATCGATATCGAAGCGCTTCCTGAACACCCCGCTGGGGTGATAGATCGCCTCGTGAATGGTCGACAGCGCCTTTTCCGAGTTATCCATGATTCTGCGAAAATGCTGCCGCGCCAGGGCGTTCTTCTCGCTGATCAGCCAGCGATTGATCAGCCGGTCGGCATGCGAGACGCTTTCAATCACCTGCCCGTAATCGAGACCGGGGCGCTTGATGCCGATCAGCGTTTTCACTTCCAGATCGGCGAGCTCCATGAGCTTGTCCAGCGCCTGGCGGAAGTACGACAGCGGTATTCCCTGTTCGTGGGCGGCCCACAACACGGCTGCACGGGCGCGGCCATGCTCGTCCAGGGAATCGCCCGCTGGCAGCAGGCCGGCGCTCATCAACTGTTCGATAAAGGCCGGCGGTGCGGCACTGGTCACACCCTCTGCCTGCGCCTGGTCAAAGGGAATCACCGGATCCCTGTCGGCCGCCGCGTGCCGCCCCGAAAGCAGCTCCATTTCGATCGCGGCGGGCGCGTAATCCAGACGCTGAAAGAGATCGCCAATATCCTGCAGAGACAGTGTTGTCTCTGACTGAAAACGCAGAATCAGCTCGATGAGCTGCAAGTGGGTGCGCGTGTACAGCGACAGATTGAGGCGCGGCTTCTCCGCGCGCGGCAGCAAACCCGCACGCAGGTAGTACTTGACCATGTCGCGCGAGACACCCGCGGCTTCGGCGAGCTCGGAAATGCGGAAGTGGACCGGGGCGCCGTCGGATTGTGCGCCCTTCCTGTGTAGTGTCACGCCCACGGCGCCCACGCCCCGAGGCATCGCCTCAGGCAATCTGCATTGCCGCAACGTCCGGGTAACTGGCGTTCCATTCTTTCAGCAACTGGCTCTGGTCTATATCGTTGGGGTGAAAGCCGGGCTGCAGATACTTGTTCAACTCCGGCGTTGCCCAGGTGCGCATGCCCTGTTTGCCCCACATGAAATCCCACGCCTCGCGGATCTCGCGCAGCGAAGGGATTTTGCGATCGTGCCAGAGCAGGGTGGCCTGCGCGATGGCCATCTGGATCCAGAAGGTGCGGAATATGATCTTCGCGGTTCTGATGCGCAGGGTCTCGTCGTTCACCGCGGCGCGGTACACGTCGAAGGCAACCGCCTTGTGTTCAATCTCCTCCATCGCGTGCCAGATCAGCATTTCACGCAAAGGCGACTGTTGATCGCCGCTGACCACCTGCGGATTCTCCAGCGTCCACTGCGCCAGCGTGGCTGTAATGTGCTCGAGCGCGGCGGTAATCGCCAACTGCTGCGCCGGGCTGAACCGGCGTCTGGCCATGCCGATGCGCCGTTTGAAGTGTTTGTCTACGGCGTCCATCGCCATGCCCACATTTTTTGCCTGCGCGTTGAACTCTTCATGCGTGCGCGAGTGGTGCGCCTCCTGCCCGATGAAGCCGCGTATCTGGTCGACCAGGGCTGGATCCTTGATATCTTTCTGGTAGTGCCGCACGGAATCGATAAAGAAGCGCTCGCCGTCCGGGAAAGACGCCGAGAGCGCGTACATCAGGGCGCTGAGAATCGAGTTGCCGCCGAAGAAGTACTTCTCCTGCAACAGGCTCATGTCAAAACCCATTCGCCGCGGCGTAATCGGCCGCGCTTTGGGCGCACTGTTTGCATCGGTGGTCGCAGCGGTTGTCGCAGCGGATTCTGCGGCATGCATGTCTTGCGTGTGCAGGGCGGTCATGTGCATATCCTCACGCCAAGGGCGCAGTTGCTGAATTCGGGCTGGTGGCTTTGGGGCGGGCCAGGGTCGAACCAATGGCAGCCCGCCGTTTCTCCCAGCGTGGCCACAGTATAGGTGTCCATGGATAACTAGTCCACTACTTTGCAGATAATTAATTATCCATGGCCTCGACAGGCGCTTTCCCTATACTGGGTCGTCGGCCGTCAGCACAGACCTGTATTCCACCCAGCGCCTACCGGGAGTGCCCGCATGCGAATACCCTTTATCTTTGCCTATGTACTCGGTGCCGGCCTGGGCCTCTGGAGCCTGCTGGCGGGAAACTACGAATTCCTGCTCTATGCCGCGGTGACACTGGTGCTGGTGGGCCTGATCCATGCGGGAGACCGACGCTTCGCGTTCAACACGAGCGTCCTTTGGGGTGTAAACCTGTGGCTTGTACTGCACATTCTCGGCGGATTATGGCCAGTGGGCGACAGCGTGCTGTACTCGCTGGTACTCATCGACCTGGTGGGCGAGCCCTACTCCATCCTGAAATACGACCAGGTGGTGCATGCCTACTGCTATTTCATTGTCGCCCTGCTGCTGTGGCAGGTTATCTCGGCGGCCCGGCAAACCCTGGGCTTTGGCCTGCTCGCAAGCCTCACCGTGCTGGCGGCAGCGGGCGTGGGCGGCGGCAACGAAGTCATTGAGTTCGCGGCCACGGTGCTGGTGCCCGATACCAACGTGGGCGGTTATGAGAATACCGCCATCGACCTGGTGGCTAATTTTGTCGGAGCCTGCCTGGCCGTGCCCTTCTTCAACCGGCTGACACCGCGTGCTGGCGCCGCAGCGGCCAGTGGTTGAAGGCATTCGAGCCCGCGCCTGCGGCCTCCCACGCCGCTGGCAAACCCGCGGCAGATAAAGCACTTGACTTAATTAAGTCGTTCGACTTAAATGCTCTTCGTGAGCACTGATCTGACCAATCCCACCGCACTCAGGCTGCTGACCACCGCGGAACGCCTGTTCGCCGAAGAGAGTATCGACGGCGTGTCCAACCGACGCATCAGCGCCGAGGCCGGGCAGCGCAACAACTCCGCCCTGCAATACCACTTTGAGAACCGCGATACCCTGCTGGAGGCGATTCTCGAATACCGCCAGAGCCCGATTAACCAGCGCCGACTCGGCCTGCTGGCCGATCTGCAGCGGCGCGGTTTGCAGGGCGATGTGCGGGCCCTGGTGGAGGCCATGGTGTTGCCCTACGTGGAACTGCTGAGCGGGCCGCCCGCGGCCAGCTATTACATGAGCCTGGTGTCCCAGCTTTACAGCCAGCAGCGTCTGCAGTTGCTGTTCCCCGCGGGGCGCGAGCGCACCCGGTCCCTGTTCCAGGTTACCGCGCTGGTGCGTCGGGTTCTGGGTGCCATGCCCAATGAGGAAGCGCAACAGCGCCTCGAGTTGCTGGGCATGACCCTCAACCACAGCGTGGCGCGGTGGGCTCACGAGCGCCGC
This sequence comes from uncultured Halieaceae bacterium, assembly GCA_963976655.1. Lineage (GTDB taxonomy): Bacteria > Pseudomonadota > Gammaproteobacteria > Pseudomonadales > Halieaceae > Marimicrobium. The sequence goes on along the minus strand of CAXBLB010000003.1, from coordinate 198,627 downwards.
GCCCAGCCGGAGGCCTGGCCGCCCGCGCGGGTACAGCGACAGGCGGGGATTCTGGTGGCGTTCATGGTGGGTGGTCTGCAGGAGCCACGAGAACCGGCCGGGAACTGGTTGCTGGCGCTAGAGAACTGATTGGCAAGCGGGCCGCAGGGCGCGTGGGAGAAATGCAAATGAACGACCAACATATGATCGGCGTCGTGGTACTGGCCGTCTTTCTGGGCATGCTCATACTGGAGGCCATCGGCGGACATCACCGCTCCAGCGCCGACTCCTGGAAGGCGCGCGGTTTCGCCCTGGCCGGCATCGCGAGCCACGTGCTGCTGGCGGGCCCGGTGGTAGCGGTCAGCCTGGGGGTGCTGCTGAATCAGGTGTTTGCCGATACCCGGGGCCTGTTTGCTGATGCGTCATTCTGGGTGGCGTTCCCCATCGTGTTTCTCATTCAGGAGTTCGGGCACTACTGGGTTCATCGCTGGGCGCATGAAAAACGCTGGCTGTGGAAACTGCACCGCACCCACCACAGCGCAGAAAAGCTGAACGCCCTGGTGTTGTACCGCTACAACATTTTCTGGACGCTGCTGCTGCCGCAGGTGTGGATGGGCGCCCTGGCTGTTCACCTGGGCATGTTCGAGGTATTCGCGGCCTGCGCCCTGATCGAGTTCGCGGTCAACGCGCTGACACACACGCCCTACCGCTGGGATATGGCGCTGCGCAAGTTGCCCGGCATGAACCCCGTGTTCAATGTGCTGGAGAAGCTTGTCACGCTGCCCGACACCCACCATGCCCACCACGGCCTGGGCAGGCACGCCCACGCGCGCGGTAACTACGCGGTCAGCCTGTTCTTTCTGGACGTGCTGTACGGCACCGCCCGGATTCCGCGCGCCCGCCAGGAGCGCTTCGGCCTGCCGGGGAAGTTCGACTGGAAGGAAGAGTTGTTCTGGCCGCTGATACGCATGCCCAGGCGCGCGCCGATCGACCTCGGCAAACGGTCGCATAGCTGAGAAGCTGACGACAACGCACGGAGAGGCAGCGGGAACCATGCTGAACCAGCAGGCTATAGATTCTTTTGCGAACAACGGCTTTCTGCTCAGCACGCCCGAAACCAGCGTGGCCGCAGACCTGCCGGCCATCGCGACGTTCCGCGAGATGCTGGCATCCCCGGGGCTGGCGCAGGACGACCCGGCGGTGGATCGTCACCTCGACGACCCGATGACCCTCGCCATCTGCACGCTGCCCCAGATAGTCGAGGCCGTCGCTGCGCTGCTGGGCCCGGATCTGCTGCTGTGGCACAGCCGGTATTTCGACAAGAGCGAGCAGGCGCCGCCGATACCCTGGCACCAGGATGCTCCCTTCTGGGCGATGCATCCAAAAGACTGCGTTTCTGCCTGGCTGGCGCTGGAAGACGCCCACGAGGGCAATGGCTGCGTGTACGCCGTGCCCGGCTCCAACCGAACCCCCTTGCCACAGATACTCTCGACGGGCACGGGCCGTTTTCGCAAAAAGGCGGACATCACCGGCATTGATGTGAGCGCGGCGATACCGCTGACGCGCAAACGCGGCGAGTTCTACCTGTTTCACGCGTGGTTGCTGCACCGCTCCGCCGGCAACCCGCAATGTAATTCCCGCCTCGCGATAGCCATGCAGTTCATCGCGCCACATGTGCAGCTCGATCTCACGCGGCCACACCAGCGCATTCCCGGTTTCGGCGTGCTGCCGGTAAGAGGCGAGGACAGGCTGCGCCTGAATCCGCACGCGAAAGCGCCGGGTTAGGGCACGGCCCGGTATGGCGTCACAGTATCGCTTCGCTTCGACAGGCTCGCGCTTCGCGTGCTAATCTTTGCGCCACCACGTGCGCGTGATTTACTGCCGATGCCCGCTCCACCCAAACTGCCGTCGACTCCCTGAACATGCCCGAGAAAAGGCCGGCCGCGCGAACGACGCTGTTCGATAGCCGCGTCTGTCATTTCCATATGCAGAGTGTGGAAGACGACCGCGGCGTCTTGCTGCCATTCAGCTTCGAGTCTTTGGATTTTTCCCCCGTACACTATTTTGTCGTGACAGGGCGCAATGGCGTAACCCGCGGAGGCCACGCACACCGCAGCGGCAGCCAGGTGTTGGTGCGCATCGCCGGCAACATAGAGATTCAGCTTGCCTTTCAGGGCGCGGCCCAGAGCCTGACGCTGGATGCACCCATGAACGCGCTTTATATTGCCTCGCCCGTCTGGTCGAGCCAGACCTATCATGGCGAGAACGCCTGCCTGATGGTTTTCAGCGACAGGGCCTACGACCCGGCAAGCTACATTGACCAACCCCAATGAGCTCTTTGGCCGGGTGATCGACTGCGCAGGGCAGAATAAATGAACAATGATCCCCTGGTTTCGATTCTGATCCCCGCCTATAACTCTGAGCCTTTTATCGACAGGACGCTGTGGTTTGCGCGCGGACAAAAACTCGGGGCCGTTAAAATTCTGTTGTCGATCGACGCGGGCTCCGACAACACCCACGCGCTGGCACTACGCCACGCGCGTGAGGACGCTCGACTACTGGTGCAGCAACAACACACGCGGCTGGGCTGGGCTGGCAACGTCAACTGGCTTCTGGAACAGGTTGACACGCCTTTTTTCTGCCTCTACTTCCACGACGACATTCTGTTGCCGCAATACACCGGGCATCTGCTGCATGTACTTGAAAAAAGCCCGCAGGCCGCAGGCGTTTACTGCGCGATGGGACACTTTGGCGCATCGGATCATGTATCCGCCGGTCCCGAATACCACGGCAGCCCCTGCAAACGTCTGCTGACGCTGCTCCTGCACCCGGAGCGCGGCTCGCCATTGCGCGCGCTACTGCGCACGGAGGTCGCAGGCGGTATCCGCTTACCCGACATGGGTAGCAACGGGTTCTGGGCCAACGAGCCCTTTCTCATGCAGATGCTACTCAGCGGCCCGCTCGCCTATTCACCCGAAGCACTATACCTGCGCTGGAACCGGCGTAGCGGCGGCCTTACCGAGGGTTGGAAGCGGCTCTCGACAGCCGAAGTGGTGACGGGTTGGCGGGCGAATATCGATGCGCGGCTGGAGATCATCGAACGTGCGACACACAGCGCAAGCGAGCGCGATGCCCTGCGTTTCGCGCTGTTCCTGCACGCTTTCGCGCCCATCGCCGCGCTCTACGAAGAAGATGGCCATACCGGCCTGCCACAACTCGAGGCATTTCACCCGTTGTTCGCCGACCCGGGTACACCCGAGTTGCTGCGCGGCTGCGGGGAGTTGATTGAAACCCAGGGCGCCGAGCGCTACGCACGTTACCTGCAACACCGCCAGTATGCCTGAGCGCGCCAGAGAGCGGGGTGTCGCGATCCTTGGCGCAGGCATCATGGGCAGTTGCCTCGCCCTGTTTCTGGCGCGCCTCGGGCTGCGCGTCACCCTCTACGAGCAGGAGGCCGCCCCGCTGCGCGGCGCCAGCCGCTGGAACGAGGGCAAGATACATCTGGGCTATCTGTACGGCGCCGACCCGACACTGGCAACGGCGAAACACCTGATCCCGGGCGGTCTGGCCTTCGCGCCGCTGCTGCGTGAACTGCTCGATACAGACATCGATGCGTGCATCACACCGGCCGACGATCTCTTCCTGATCCACAGGGATTCAGTGATCAACGTCGAGCAGGCAAGGCACTATTATCGGGCTGTCACCGAGCTCGTCAGGCAGGCGCCCGATGCACGGCAGTATCTCGCTGATGTAAGCGCAGCGCGAACCGATGAACTGTCTGCGACGGAGTTGGCGGACATTGGCGCAGGCGCAGTGGTCAGCGGCGGGTTCCGGGTGCCCGAACGCTCGGTACAAACCAACTGGATCGCAGACAGGCTGTGTGCGGCACTGCTGGAGGAGCCCCGCATTGAACTGCGCACGGCAACGACGGTGACGGCTGTGCACTCCACGGGAAAACCGGACGATAGCTGGCAGGTGATCAGCAACGCGAACAGCGAATGCTTTGCAGTTGTCGTCAATGCCCTGTGGCAGAACCGGCTGACGATCGACAAAACAGCCGGCATCGCGCCGCCCGCGGAGTGGTCCAATCGCTATCGGCTGGCACTCTTTGTGCGCACGGCTCGCCCGGTGCAAACCCCCAGCGCAGTGCTCGCCGTTGGCCCGTTCGGCGACATCAAGAACTACAACGACCGGGATTTCTACCTCTCCTGGTACCCCGCAGGGCTGGTGCACGCAAGCGATAGCGAACAACCGGCGGCCGACTTTTCGCTCGAGGCGATAAACCCCCGCGCAATAGAGGAGGCCACGCGAGTGGGGCTCAGCCAGGCATTGCCCGGCGCGCGGGACATACTCGATGCCAGTGAAAAAACCGGGGTGGCTGGGGGCTGGGTATTCGCGCAGGGTCGCGGCCAGCTCTCCAGCCCCGGCGCCTCGTTACACCGGCGCGACCGGTTCGGCGTCTGCCGCCTCGGCAGTTACTACTCCATCGATACCGGCAAGTACAGCCTCGCGCCGTGGCTGGCCAGATCACTGGCCGGAGAAATTGCAGGGCGTTGAGCTACTCGCTCGATACATACCGGGTCGTGCCGACAAGACCGTCACTGTGGCAAACTAGCGTGCAACAACGCTAAAAAAGGGCCACGGCAATGCAATTCCGGCTGCCGCTGACACGCCGCAGAACAATCCAGCTCCTGGCCACCGGCACCGGGGGATTCGCGCTCGGTGCCTGCAGCGGAGACGCTGACCCCGCTCGCTACAACCAGGCGGACATCGACCAACTGGCCCGCCAGCGCCTGCAGGAAGCGCAGGCGACGGGTCGCGGCCCGTTCGGCCAACAGGTGTTTCGGGGCTATCGCGGGCTGGCCGAACTGCCGTGGTTCGAACTGGATGAACGCGGGAGTTTGCGCTGCAGCGACGACAGCCTGCCGCGCGCCATCGACATGCACTGCCACCTCGGCATGTCGGTGCTGTTCAGGCCCGAACTCGATCTGCTGGCACGCACGGAGCGCGTGCGCCACCTGCTGGATTGTGACGCCACGAAACCCGGTTGCGAACTGGACCTGGACATCTACATCAACGGCAACTTCAGCGAGGATGCACTGCGCGTATTGCAGCGCAACACGCTGGCACAGGGCCTGTGGGGTAGTGCCTTCGCCAGGACACACACTGTTCCCAACCTGCTCGACGAGATGGATGCCATGCGCGTGGAACAGGCACTGCTGCTGCCGATAAAACTCGGCCTGCCCTTTGGCGATGATCTCACGGAACAGTGGCGCGAGGCGATCGAGACGGCGGACGCCGGACACCGGCTGGTGAGCGGTTTATCGGTGCATCCGCACAGCGCAACCTGGCGTGAACAATTGCACAACGCGGCGGCAGGTGGGGCACGGGTGATGAAACTGCATCCAACGGTGCAATCCTTCTACCCGGACGACCCCGCGATCATGCCGCTCTACGCCGAGGCCGAGCGCCTGGGGCTGGTGATTTTCTTTCACGGCGGGCGCGCCGGTATCGAACCGGAGTCACGTCACCGCTACGCCCTGCCCCGCCACTACGAGGCAGTGCTGGCCGACTTCCCGCAACTGCAGGTGATTCTGGGGCACGCAGGTGCGCGCGACAGCGAGGGGATGCTGGCACTGGCGCTCAAGTACGACAACGCCTGGCTCGGCATACATGGCCAGAGCGTTTCGCACCTCAACGAGATGATTAACCGCACCGGCGGGGAGCGCATGCTGTTTGGTACCGACTGGCCCTTCTATCACATCGGCGCATCGCTGGCGAAGGTCCTGATCTGTACGCAGCGGGCGGACAGACATGGAATCCGCCGCAAAATCCTGAGGGAGAATGCGCTGGCGCTTTTGCCTGAACTGGCCGCGGGCTGATACCCGGGACCCTCCTGCAACAGGGCTCGATCACAGCAGCAGACCATTGTCGAATAGAGCGAAGATTGCTCTATACTGTCTGCACCCGGCGCAACTGCCCCTATCTTTCCACAAAGCGAAACCGTCTCATGCCCGACCGCAACCGCCTGCTCAGCCTAACGGCCTGCCTGATTCTGACATTGGGCGCCTCGAACGCACTCAATGCGGCGACGTTCACCGTGACCAACCTGGATATGAGCGGCCCCGGATCACTGCGCCAGGCAGTCGATGACGCGAACGCCAGCGCCGGTGCCGACGACATCGTATTTGCGCCCGGACTGACCGGCACCATTACACCCGGTAGCGAGCTGGTGCTGAGCGAGTCGGTCAGCGTCCGCGGCCCGGGCGCGCGTTTGCTGGCAATCTCCGGGGGCAACAGCAGCCGGATTTTCCGTCTCGACAACGCTGCAGCCAAGACTGTAACCATCGCCGACATCACGCTGCAAAGCGGCAGTGCAACGGGCAACGGCGGCGCCATTCTCAATAGCGGTGGCAACCTGCTGCTGCAGCGGGTGCGTATTGTGGGAAATACCGCCACGGGTGACGGCGGCGGTATCTACAACGCATTCTTCCCTGCGGGGAATGCGCTCACTATTGAGGACAGTGAAATTTCGGGAAACCGGGCCGACAAGCAGGGCGCGCTCTATTTCACCGGCTTCATCTTGCGAATCACCAACAGCACTATCTCAGGCAATACTGCATTGGACAGTGTTGGCGCGATCGGCCTGCAGTTCGCCACCGCCGAAATATTCAACTCGAGCATCGTCGGCAATACAGCCACTTTTGTGGGTGGCATGCAGGTACAGGCGAGCCAGCTCACGCTGGAAAGTACGCTGCTGGCAGACAATACAGATATCACCGGTATCAACGACATCAACAGGATGGGCAGCGGCACCACCTCCGCAACCGCATCCCTGTTCAGCGAAGACGTTAACGCAACCTCTGTTCTGAATGGAACCAATACTGGAAATCGCATTGGTGTTGCGGCCGGCATCGGCGCGCTGGCCGACAACGGCGGGCCTACAGACAGCCATCGCCTGCTGGCCGGCAGCCCGGCGATCGGCGCGGGATCAAACTCGCAGGCCCTGGCCTTCGACCAGCGGGGCAGTGGATTTCCGCGCGATGCGGGTGGCGCAACGGATATCGGCGCAGTAGAGCGGAGCAACGCTCCTCAGCCAGCTCCGCTAGCGGTGCCAGCAATGCCCCTGCCCGCGCTGCTGACACTGGTATTGTTGCTTGGCCTGCTCGGTATGTGGCGCCAGAGAGACTGATAGAGTCGGGTTTTTTGCAGCACCTTACCCGCGCAGCGCGGGCAATGCTTCACCGGCAGGCACGAAACGCAGCGCAACGCCATTATTGCACCAGCGCTGGCCAGTGGGTTTGGGCCCGTCGTTGAACACGTGGCCCTGATGTCCGCCACAGCGAGCGCAATGGTATTCAGTGCGCGGTAAAAAAAGCAGAAAATCCTTTTTCTTGCCCACCGCTGCGTCGTCGATGGGCGCGGTGAAGCTCGGCCAGCCGGTGCCACTGTCGAACTTGGATTCGGAACTGAACAGCGGCAGGTAGCAGGCCGCGCACACATAGGTGCCGGCACGTTTCTCGTCGTTCAGGGGGCTGGAGAACGGTCGCTCCGTATCCTCGTTGAAGAGCACCGCAAAACTTTCCGCGCTGACTTCATCGCGCCAGAAACTCTCGTCGCGATCCAGTCGGGCGACGTCCGCCAGGCGCCTGGCAACCTCCTCCCCGTGCGCTGCCACGGCGGCCATCAGCTTCTCAACAGGTAGGGCGCAGGCCGCGAGACCCGCGCCGGCGTAGAACGCGAGATTCCTGCGGGTGAGTGCCATATAACTGTTCCTCTGTGGGTGCAACAGCTATGACCTCTATGGCCTGCACTAGTTCAAGCCCGGGCGGGATCGCTACTGAGCAGCCTGCGGCGCTAGCTCACCCGGCGTGCCCCACTAGGCGTATGCCCACTAGGCGTGCCCCACTAGGCGTGCCCCACTCGGCGTGCCCCACTAAAACAGGTCGTCCTCGTCACAGGGGCCGTTGCAGGTATTTTCGATCACGCCCGTTTCATAGAACACGCGCAGGCCATCGCCGATGCTCTCAAGTTCCGTGGCGCGGCCGTGCGGATCGCGCTGCGTGTCGTCCCAGTGCGGAATGTTGGTGATGGGCGGGTCCGGGTTGCCAAAATCAATCTCCAGCATCCCCGAGCCGGCATGCGGGCCGCTCACCACATCGAGCCCCCAGACATCGCGAATGGTGGGCGCCAGGTTGACCACACCACCGATCGTGCGCGCCATGATATGCGCGCCGAGGTTGGTCACCTGGTGATCCGCCTTCGACACCTGGATCAGCACTTCATGCGAGGGCGTGCCGGGCAGGAGATTGCTGCGGATGTATTTGGAGTAACCGGTGGGTTCAGCCCTGTCCCAGAGGCCCTGCACCAGCGCCAGGTTCATCTGCATGTCGAGACCGTTCCAGTCGTACAGCGCATACAGTTGCGCCGCGAAAGGATCAAAATTGACGCTGCGATTGAGCAACAGGTTGTAGGATTGCCCCGGCACCGCCAACAGGCCACGCCGCATATCGGTACTGATCGCCATCAGGCTGGCGCCGAGAATGCCGCCCTGACTGCCACCGAAGAAATAGCGCTTGGAGCCGTCGAGGCCTGCGCCACCACAATCGCTGTTGAGTGTCTGGTTGAGCAGCGTCGAGGGCCCACCATCCGCCTCTACCGAGAGGGTGCGCATGGCGACCAGAAAGTTGAGAAAGCCCTGGTGCATGCGTTCCGGCACTGCACGGAAGGTAGACAGATCGCCGCCAAGCGCTCCGATCACGGTGCCCACGTCGTCGCTGGCGAAGCCTTTCCAGTCGAGGCCGAAGAAGGCGAGATTCTGCGCGGCCGCGATAGGCTGCGCGCCCAGCACCTGCTCCTTGGCCCCGAGTTGCCCATGCCCGAAGGCCACCAGCGGCGCGGCCTCGGTCTGCGCGCTCATGGGTATGATCAGCGCCGCTGCATAGGGGTAGCTGCCATTTTGCTCAGGCAGGCCGTCTTCCCCCAAATTGAGCAGGCCACCGCTCTCGCCCTGCGTCATGTACAGCGGCACATCGAAGGTCACTTCCAGCCGGCAGGCCATGCTGTCGGCGAGGCCCTCGTTTTTCACTTCGATGCTGTAGGGTACGCCATCCGGGAAGCGCGCCAGGGCGTCATCGCGTATGTGCAGCATGGCGCGCGTATTGTTCTCGCGGCTTGCCGTGGTGTAATCCCAGGCGAGCTGCAGTTCGGAACGCGCAATGCCCTGCGCTTCGAGTGCTGCGAAAATCTCTTCAAAATGCGCCCGGCGGGACTCGATCACCGGATCATCGGACGGCATGTTGTCGCGCAGTGCGAGAAAGCCCGGCGAAGGTTCCAGTGCATTGCCATCGGCATCCACCACGTTGCGAATCGCCACGATGTAGCGCGTGGCGTCTTCCGGCCGGATGGCGGGGCGCAACATCAGGGTCTGCTCCTGGCGCAGCTCATCGATATCGCGCTGGAGGTTAAAATCCGGTCGCGGCGCATCCTCATCCACGCGCAGTTTGGCCTGAATGACATATTCGTCGAGGTCTACCCAGTGGGCCAGGCGTTCGCCGGTCGTAGTATTCAGGAGTACCGTGGGTGAACTCGCGAGCAGGGAATCCTCAATCGTCACGGACGTCGCCAGCCCCGTGACAGTGGCCCCGGGAAAGTGCGTCATGGCGGCGATACCGGGCGAGAAGCCGTCCATCTCGTTGAACGCATCGGGGCTGGACTGCTCCCCCTGGACATTCGTCGGCATGATGATCTGCGGCAGCGCCAGGCGCAGGCCGGTCACGGTGCCGGTATCCGGCTGTGTCCAGTAGTTGTTGGGATAGGGAAAGCCGCAATACGTGGGCGTTAACGGATCACAGCCCGGCGGCGGCGGTGGCACGGTTTCCTTGTCGGGGCCGGTATCAACGGTAGCCGGCGTGTCACTGCCGTCACTGCAGCCGCTGAGGACGAAAAAACCGGCGGCCAGAACAGCCCAGGGGGCAAGGATTCGCATGGCATTATTCTCTTTTATTGGTTGCTCGCTGTGGATAGTAGTGGCGCGCCCGGCAGCGGTCAAACCGCGGCCGAAACGCGGCTGCGGTTAATCGGTGGCCACTAATCCCACTGTTGCAGTAGGTTATATAGTCGACTAAAATACTCAGGTATGAAGACGGCAGCCAACCAGAGGACACGCCCATGCGCCTGACAACACGGGGGCGCTATGCGGTGACCTCCATGCTAGATCTCGCCCTGAACCAGGAAGGCGGGCCGATTCCGCTGGCTGGAATCGCCGCCAGGCAGTCGATTTCACTGTCCTATCTTGAACAGTTGTTCTCGCAACTGCGCCGCAACGGCCTGGTGCGCAGTGTGCGCGGGCCCGGCGGCGGGTATCATCTGGGCCAGCCTGCGGAGCACATCAGCGTGGCCCAGGTCATCGAAGCGGTAAACGAGAGCACCGATGCCACCCGTTGCGGCGGCAAGGGCGATTGCCAGCAGGGCGATACCTGCCTCACCCACCATTTGTGGATGGATCTGAGTGACCAGATTCACGCGTTTCTGCACGCCATTTCGCTGGCGGACCTGGTGGAGCGCAAGGAGATCCTGGCGATTGCGCGCAAGCAGCAGGAGCAGGCCCAGGCCGACTCGAGCGCCGAAGGCAATATGCAGGCCGATATCATCGCCGGCGCGTGACACCGCGGCAAACCAGACCAGACAGGCAACTGAATTATGTCCCAGCAACAGATCGACAACGCCATTGCAAAAGAGTACGCGGCCGGTTTTTCCACCAATATCGAGTCCGACACCCTGCCGCCGGGCCTCAACGAGGATGTCATCCGCTTTATTTCCGGCCGCAAGAACGAGCCCGAATGGCTGCTCGCATGGCGCCTTGAGGCGTATCACGGCTGGCTGGAAATGCAGGAGCCGGAATGGGCTCACGTGCAATACGCGCCGGTAAAATTCAACGAGATCTCCTACTTCTCGTCGCCGAAATCACTCAAGGATCGACCCAAAAGCCTCGAGGAGGTGGATCCGGAGCTGATTGCCACCTACAACAAGCTGGGCATTCCGCTGCACGAGCAGGCGGCACTCGCCGGCGTGGCGGTGGATGCGGTGTTCGACTCGGTATCGGTCACCACCACCTTTCGCGGCAAGCTGGCGGAAGCCGGCGTGATCTTCTGTTCGATTTCGGAAGCGGTGCAGGAGTACCCGGAGCTGGTGCGCAAGTACCTCGGCTCTGTGGTGCCGCGCAAGGACAACTATTACGCCGCGCTCAACAGCGCAGTCTACAGCGATGGGTCGTTCGTCTACATTCCCAAAGGCGTGCGCTGCCCGATGGAGCTGTCGACCTACTTCCGCATCAACGAGCAGAATACCGGGCAGTTCGAACGCACCCTGATCATCGCCGACGAAGGCAGCCACGTCAGCTACCTCGAGGGCTGCACGGCGCCCATGCGCGATGAAAACCAGCTGCACGCGGCGGTGGTAGAGCTGGTGGCACTGGATGGCGCGGAGATCAAGTACTCCACGGTGCAGAACTGGTACCCCGGCGACGCCGAAGGCAAGGGCGGAATCTACAACTTCGTCACCAAACGCGGCGTGGCCCACACCAACGCGAAAATTTCCTGGACGCAGGTGGAAACCGGCTCGGCGATTACCTGGAAGTATCCGAGCTGCATTCTGCGCGGTGACAACAGCGTGGGAGAGTTCTACTCGGTAGCGTTGACCAACAACGCGCAGCAGGCCGATACCGGCACCAAGATGATTCATCTGGGCAAAAACACGCGCTCTACCATCATTTCCAAGGGAATTTCGGCCGGCAAGAGCTCGAATGCCTACCGCGGCCTGGTGCGCATGAGTCCGCGCGCGGAGGGCGCGCGTAACTATACCCAGTGCGATTCACTGTTGATCGGGGATCGCTGTGCCGCGCACACATTCCCCTACATTGAGAGCCGCAACCCGAGCGCGATTGTGGAGCACGAGGCGACCACCTCAAAGGTCAGCGACGACCAGCTCTACCTGTGCCAGCAACGCGGCCTGAACGCCGAGAAAGCGGTCTCCATGATCGTCAACGGCTTTTGCAAGGAAGTCTTCCGCGAGCTGCCGATGGAGTTCGCGATGGAAGCCGGCAAGCTGCTCGAGGTGAGCCTCGAGGGGTCGGTCGGTTAATCATTCACGCGAAAGACCAGCGTCTTTCGCAGGCCAAGAGAAAGAGTCACGACAATGCTGAAAATAGACAACCTGCACGCGCGGGTAGACGACAAGGATATCCTCAAAGGTCTGGATCTCGAGGTAGCGCCGGGCGAAGTGCATGCCATCATGGGCCCCAACGGTTCGGGCAAGAGCACCCTCGGCCACGTGCTGGCGGGCCGGCCCGGCTACCAGCATACCGCCGGCAGCGCGACGCTGCTGGGACAGGATCTACTGTCGCTGGAAACCGAGGAGCGCGCGCACCTGGGGCTGTTTCTCGCGTTCCAGTACCCGGTGGAGATTCCCGGCGTCAGCAACATGGAGTTTCTCAAAGCGGCGGTAGACGCCACGCGCGAGGCGCGGGGTGAAGAGCCGATCGACAGCGTCAGCTTCATGAAACGCGCGCGCGCCATCTGCAAGGAGGTCGATCTCGACCAGGCCTTCCTCAAGCGCGGCGTCAACGAAGGCTTCTCCGGCGGTGAGAAAAAACGCAACGAACTGATGCAAATGATGTTGCTGGAACCGAAGCTCTGCATTCTGGACGAAACCGACAGCGGCCTCGATATCGACGCCCTGCAACGCGTCGCCGAAGGCATCAACAGCATGCGCGACGGGCAGCGCTCGTTCGTGTTAATTACCCACTATCAGCGCCTGCTGAATTATATCGAGCCGGATCATGTGCATGTACTCGCCGGCGGCCGCATTATCCGCTCGGGCGACAAATCACTCGCGCACGAGCTGGAGGCGAAAGGCTACTCCTGGTTGGAGGAAGTGGCCTGATGAGCAAGTTCATGCAACAACCGCTCGCTGCGGCTGCGAACTCCGCGCCTGCCTGGCTGGCGGACACCCTGAGTCGCGGTCAGGCGGCCTGGAGCGAGCGCCGCCTGCCGACGCGCAAAACCGAAGCCTGGAAGTACAACGACCTGCGGGCACTGCAACACAGCTTCAGCCCCCCCGCGACCGGCGCGCCGCCGAGCCTCGAAGGCATCGATCTGCCTCAGCTTGATGGCAGCCTGCTGGTATTCACCGATGGCGTGTACTGCGCACAAAGCTCCGTGCTGGCACTGCCTGCGGGCGCGGAACTGGTACGCTTTGCGGACGCGAACCCAGAGGAGGCAAGCGCCATCGTCGCGCGCCTGGGAACTGCCGTGAATCATGGCCGTCACCTGTTCGCACCGCTGAATGATGCAACCCTGGCCGACGGCGTGTTCCTGCGCGTGGCAGCCGATACGGTGCTTGAACAGCCTGTACACGTTGTCTGGCTCACCAGTGGCCGGGCCGATGCGCTGGGAGTCACCCAGCGACTGCTGGTCGAGATGGGTGCTCACAGCCAGGCCACGGTAGTGGAGACCTACGCCAACACCGAAACCGGCGGCGTGGCGTTCACCAACGGCATCACGGAACTGTTGCTGGCAGAGGGTGCGCACCTGCAGCACAACCGCCTGCACCTTGAACACGGGCGGGCCGTGCACATCGGCGGCGTGCATGCACTGCTCGGCGCGAATGCCAATCTCAACAGTTTTCACCTGGCGCTTGGCAGCGACCTCAAGCGCATTGATATTGTGGTACAGCACGAGGGCCCCGGAGCGCACAGCGACGTCAACGGTATCTATCTGCCGCGCAACGAAGAGCAGGTGGACTATCACACCTGCATCGAACACGCCGTGCCCCACTGCACCAGCAACGAGACATTCCGCGGGATTATCGCCGACCAGGCGAAAGCCATCTTCAACGGCCGGATACATATTCACCCCGATGCGCAGAAAACCCATGCGCAGTTGAGCAACAAGAATCTCCTGACCAGCAACGAGGCGGAGGTGAACACCAAACCGGAACTGGAAATCTACGCCGACGACGTGCAGTGCGCGCACGGCGCAACGGTGGCACAGATGGATGCCACCGCCCTGCACTACCTGCGGGCACGCGGCGTCTCGCGCGCGGAAGCCGAGGTGATGCTCAGCTACGGCTTTGTCAATGAACTGGTCGATGCTGTTCCCTGTGAAGCGGTGCGCGACTACCTGAAACCGCTGCTGGCGAAACGCTTTGCCCACAACCCGAAACTCGCACGGCACCTGACATGAGTAATGTTCAACCGTTAAGCGCTCCGGCCTTCGACGCAACCACCATTCGCGGTGACTTCCCGATTTTGGCTCAGGAAGTCAACGGCCATCCGCTGGTGTACCTGGACAACGCGGCAACCACACAAAAGCCGCAGGTGGTGATAGAGGCCATCGCGAACTACTACCGCGAAGACAACGCCAATGTACATCGCGGCGCGCACGCACTCAGCGATCGCGCCACCGTGGCTTTTGAAAACGCGCGTGAAACGGTGAGCCGCTTCATCGGCAGCCCCGCGAGCCAGCAGCTTGTGTGGACGCGAGGCACCACGGAAGCCATCAACCTGGTGGCGCATACCTGGGGCCGTGAACAACTGAAAGCCGGTGATCGCGTGCTGGTCTCCATGCTCGAGCACCACTCCAATATCGTGCCCTGGCAGCTTGTGTGCGCGGCCACCGGCGCAACGGTTGAACCCATTCCGGTAACAGCCGCCGGCGAAATCGACCTCGCGGCACTGGATGCGCTGCTGGACGAGCGGGTAAAACTGGTGGCGGTGAACCACGTGAGCAATGCGCTCGGCACCATCAACCCGGTGCGCGATATCGCCGACAAGGCGCACGCCGTTGGCGCACGCATTCTGGTGGACGGGGCGCAGGGCGCGGCGCACCTGCCTGTGAACGTGGTGGCTCTCGATTGCGATTTCTACGCGTTCTCCGGACACAAGGTGTTCGGCCCTACCGGGATAGGCGCACTCTGGGGCCGGGAGGAACTGCTGGAGGCCATGCCGCCAATGTTTGGCGGCGGCGAGATGATCGAAACCGTGAGCTTCGCCGGCACCACATTCAACCGGCTGCCCTTTAAATTTGAAGCCGGCACCCCCAACATCGCCGGTGCCATCGGTTTTGCCGCCGCGATCGACTACCTGGGCGGCATCGACATGGCCGCGGCGGCGGCCCACGAGCGCGAGCTGTTGCAGCATACGCTGACTCTCGCGGGCGACATAGACGGCCTGACGCGCGTCGGCAACCCGCAGCATTCAGTAGGTATATTCAGCTTCCTGCTGGAGGGCATGCATCCGTCGGATCTGGGCATGCTGCTCGACCAGCAGGGTATTGCGGTGCGCACCGGCGACCACTGCGCGCAGCCGCTCATGGCGTACTACGAAGTGCCCGGCACAGCGCGCGCATCCTATGCGATGTACAATACACACGACGATGTGGAACGGTTGTTTGCAGGTATTCACAAGGCCCGGCGGCTTTTCAGCTAGGCCGGGCGTTGCCAGAGGAGAGGATTTACCAACATGTCAGTAGAAACCTTTGATGTCAGCAAAGACGCCATCAGTGTCTCTGCAGCAGCAGCCAGCCACCTGCGCAAGCAGATCAGCAAGCGCGGCGTGCGCATCAGTGTGAAAGAAAGCGGCTGCACGGGCTACATGTACATTATGGACGAGGCCGACGAGAGCGAAGACGGCGACCTGAGCATGACGCTGGACAACGGCTTGCAGGTATTCGTGGATGCCAAAGCCCTGCCGCTGCTCCAGGGTACGCAGATCGAATACGAAATCGAAGGCGTGAACCGCAGCATCAAGTTCCACAATCCCAATGTCACCGCAGCCTGCGGCTGTGGCGAAAGCTTCAACGTTGGCTGAAGAAACCGCAGTGCGCGCAAGGAGATCAGGCAAATGAGTGCAGCGGAAAAAACCGTGCTGACTACCCGTCGGGATTGCCCGGGGCGGCTCGTACCGGTGGGCGACAAAGTCAGTATTCCCGCGCACAGCTTTGTAACACTTACGCAGGCGCTCGGCGGCAACTACACCGTGGTGTACAACGGCAACATGATCCGGGTGGATGGCACGGACGCCGATGCGCTGGGCCTTGAGCCCTTGCGGCTGGCCTTCGAGCCACCGGCGGACGGCCGCATCGATGAACAGCAGGTGTGGGAGGCGCTGCATACGGTATTCGACCCTGAAGTACCGGTGGATCTGGTAAACCTGGGGCTGATTTACGCGCTGGATATCGAACAGGACAGCGGCCGGGTTGCCATCAGCATGACCCTTACCGCGCCGGGTTGCGGCATGGGCCCGGTGCTGGTGGGTGACGTGGAGCACCGTGTTGCGCAGGTGCCGCATGTGCAACAGGTAGACGTCGAATTGGTGTTTGACCCACCCTGGAACCGCGAGATGATGTCTGAGGAAGCGCGCCTCGAAACCGGCATGTTCTACTGAGTTGACGGCCGCGATGTCTGCCAGCGCCAACTCACCCTTCGGACACACTATTCGCAGCGAGGATATCGTCGATACGCTGTCCTTCTTCGACGACTGGGAAGATCGCTACAAATACATCATTGATCTCGGCAAGGAACTGCCGCCAATGCCCGATGCGCTGAAAACCGACGAGCGCAAGGTACGCGGTTGCCAGAGCCAGGTGTGGATTGATTTCCAGTTCGACAACGGGCGCATGGAAATGACCGTGGACAGCGATGCGTTCATCGTCAAGGGCTTGCTCGGCGTGGTACTCGCGGCCTACAACAACCAGACACCTGAGGATGTACTGGCCTTCGACGTGGAGGAGTATTTCGGGCAACTGGATCTGCTGGGGCATCTCTCCCCCGCCCGCGGCAACGGCCTGCGAGCGATGGTCGGCCGTATCCGCGCAGTGGCAGCCGAGCATGCCGCCGCCTGAGTCCCAGAGCCAGATCAACCACTCCCACAGCAAGGACGCCACGGGACGCGGCATGGCGGTGATCGCCTACGGCTTGCTGCTCGGCAGCATCATGACGCTGATCACCGCGCCCATCGCCATCCTGCTGGCCTATATCTGGAAGCGTCGCAGCGCCGGCTGGGTGGTATCGCATTTCAATTATCAGATCGTCACGTTCTGGTGGGCCGTGGCGGGCCTGGTGGCCGGCGGAATCGCCTGGTGGCTGCTCGGGACACTGGAGCTCGCCGCAGGTAACGCCTGGACGCTCGGCTATCTCGTGTTCACGGCGGAGCTGGTCTGGCTGGTGGCGCGCTGCGCCCTCGGGCTCAACCGGCTGACCTCCAACCAGGGGATGGCAGCGGCACGCTGAGCGACAGCCCATGCGTGTCGCGCGGAAACCTCAGTCGCTGGTGATCTGCCGGTAGATGCGCGGCAGCGCGGCGGCCAGATTCTCGGGTCGATTCACCAGCGCATAGCCGCCGCGGCCAAACAAGCGTGGAATATACTGTCCCGCCTCGTTGTCTATGGTCACCGCAAACACCTGCATTTCCTGCCGCCTGACATCCAGCACGGCCTTGCGCGTATCTTCAATCGCGTAGCGTCCCTCGTAGTAGTCCGTGTCATTCGGCTTGCCATCGCTGAGAATCAGCAGCAGCCGATGCCGATTCGGGCGCTGCGCCAGCTCGCTGGCCGCGTGTCGGATGGCCGGCCCCATGCGGGTATACGCGCCGGGGCTGAGCGCAGCGATACGCCTGTCGACGCGGGCGCCCGCGGCCTCCTCAAAACCCTTGATGCGTTGCATCTGCACATTGTTGCGGCGGCGCGACGTAAAGGTGGTGATGGCATAGTCATCGCCGCAGCGGTCCAGGCCGTGCGCAAACACCCAGAGCGCTTCGCGACTGACATCGATCACCCGGCGGTCTTCAAGCCAGGCATCGGTGGACAGCGAATTGTCGACCAGCACGCTAACCGCCAGATCGCGCGCCTGCGGACGGCAGTCGAGATAGATACACTCATTCGGAACACCGGTGGCAAGCTGATCGCAGTGGCTGCGCACCACGGCATCGGTATCCAGCTCGTTGCCCTGTGGCTGGGCGCGCAGCACTGTGCGCCGCGGTCGCAGGGCCGCAAACTGCCGCTCCACTCGCCGCACCCGGCGGGCAGTGGCGTGATCGGGCTCCCAGGGCTCGGCACTCTCCTCGTGCAGCGCGATCAGCACACGACTCTGGTCTGGCAGGTAGCGCTGCTTGCGGTAATCCCACTCCGGGTAGGTGAACTCTCCCAGCAGGGGTTCTGCCACCGCAGCCTCGGCAGACAACTCCAGTTCAATCTGCAGGCGCGATGCCGCCGAACGTGCATGGGGGCTGAGCGCAAGTTCTTCAAACTGCTCCGCACTCTTCGCCGCCCTGTCGTCGGGGTCATTGTCCACCAGGCGATTCAGGTTCACCATCTCGGCGATGGACAGCAGTTTCTCGAAGCGATTGAACACCAGTGGATCATCGCGCTCGCTTTGCTCCTGGCGTTGCCGCAACGCCTTGCGCGCACCGCCGGCTACCGCCTGCTCCTGTTCCGGCGTCTCGGTGCTCTGGGGCTCGTGCTCCGTTTCCGCGCGCGCGGCCATGTCGCGCGCCAGCACCTGGCCCCACAGGGGTACGGGGAGCATGGGGCGGTAGCGCGCCGGCGCCTGCACGCCATCGAGTGCCATCGCCGGGTCGAGTATGCAGGCCAGCAATCGGTTGTCCTGCCCGGTTTCGCCAGGGCCGGGCATGCACTGCGCATCCAGCAGTGCGAGGATGGCCTGTTCCAGCTTCGCTTCCATCGGCGGCAGATGCGGGCGCGGGGGGCGCTCAACCCGCACCGCCTGACACAGGCGAGTGTAGCGCGGGCCCAGGCCGGGGAAGCGCCGCAGCGCCTCGGTACTCGCACGATGCGCTTCACGCAGGCTGAGAATATCCGTGTGCAGCGGATCGCGCACCACGGCAACCGGTTGCGTCGCGGCAAAATAAGCCGCCAGCCAGATGTACAGATCGCGGTTCAATGCCGGCTCTGGCAACAAATCAATTTGCGCAGGTAGCTGCAGCGAATGATCGTCCAGGCGAGCGCGCTCAAGCATCTCGCGGTCGAAACCCAGACGCTGGCGCAGACGCAGGCGATGCCCCGATTCGCGTTCGGAAATGGCGTCGATGCCGAGGCCGCGATCCCCGCCGCCGATGCGAAAGAATACGCCGAGCGCGCCGCGCAACTCGTGCAGTGTCACTGCGGCTGCGGGATAGTGATTATCGCTGCCGTGGCGGGCCACCCAGCGGTGCCAGCGCGCGCCAACCCACTCTTCGGGTTCCGGCAAAAAAGCCAACTGCTACCGCCGCTCAGTCGGCGCCGAATGTGGCACTGACCGCTTCCAGCAGGCCGTCCTGCACATCCGGGTGGTCTGTCAGTGGCTCCACCAAGGTGGCACGGGCGGCCTCAAGAACCGGTACGCCGGCAACCATCAACTTGCCGCAGTAAATGAGCAGACGCGTGGAGACACCCTCTTCCAGATCCTGCCCCTTGAGCGCCCGCAGGCGCGTGGCGAGATTCACCAGGGTCGTCGCCTGAGCCGCCGGCAGACCACTTTCGCGCACCAGGATTTCGCGCTCGTGCTGCGGCGGCGGAAAATCAAAGCTGAGCGCGACGAAGCGCTGCCGGGTACTCGGCTTGAGTGCCTTGAGAATATGCTGGTAACCTGGGTTGTAGGACACCACCAGCATGAAATCCGGCGGTGCGATGAGTTCTTCCCCGGTACGTTCGAGCGGCAGCATACGCCGGTCATCGGTGAGCGGGTGCAGCACCACCGTCACATCCTTACGCGCTTCAACCACTTCATCCAGGTAGCAGATACCGCCCTCGCGCACGGCGCGCGTCAGCGGGCCGTCCACCCAGCGTGTTTCTCCGCCACGCAACAGGAAACGGCCGGTGAGGTCGGCGGCGGTGAGGTCGTCATGGCAGGCCACGGTATACAGCGGCCTGCCAAGCTGCGCCGCCATATGCTGCACGAAGCGTGTCTTGCCGCAGCCGGTGGGGCCTTTCAGCAGTAGCGGCAGCCGCTGCTCGAAAGCATGGCGAAACAGCGCGCACTCACTGCCAATGCTCTGGTAGTAAGGCGCTTCGGCCACAGTTTGCACCGTCACTGGCGCCGGCTCGAGGGTATGCACGCTGCCCCGCGCCTCAGGCGGCGGTCACCGCCGGAGAGGACTCCGCCGGCAGTTGTTCACGGGCAGGGCCGAAAATGGCATACAGGAACAGCAGCACGGATATTGTCACTACAACACCGGCGCCTAGCCGCATCGCGTAGAACAGACCGAGCTGTGATTGCACTTCCATATAGTTAATGCCCATCACCCGCTGCAGGTGCGTCTGCACCACGCCGGCGAAGGTGAGGGTGAAGGTCATGAAGCACATCGCCGAGGTCATCATCCAGAAGCTCCACATGTTCAGGATCTGATTGTAGGGCTGCATGCGGCGCAACTGGGGCATGGCGTAGCTAATCACGCCCAGCACCATCATCACATAGGCGCCGTAGAAGGCGAGATGGCCGTGGGCCGCCGTGACCTGGGTGCCGTGGGTGTAGTAATTGACCCAATGCAAGGTATGCATGAAGCCCCACACGCCGGCCCCGAAAAAGGCCACCGTGGCGCTACCCAGGGTCCAGAGCATGGCGCTCTTGTTGGGGTGATTGCGACGGCCCTTCCAGAACATGTAAAAGGCAAACATCACCATGGCGAAAAACGGCGCCACCTCCAGGGTGGAAAAGATACTGCCGATTGGCTGCCAGTAGCCGGGCGCGCCGATCCAGTAGTAATGGTGGCCGGTGCCCAACAGGCCGGAAAACAGCGCCAGGCCGATAATGACATACAGCCACTTCTCGATGATCTCGCGATCCACCCCGGTGAGCTTGATCAACAGGTAGGCCAGCAGGGAGGCCATGATGAGCTCCCAGACGCCTTCCACCCAGACATGCACGATCCACCACCAGTACAGTTTATCGAGCGCGAGGTTGGCCGGGTTATAGAATGCGAACATCCAGAAGACCGCCGCCAGCCACAGGCCCAGCATGAGAATGGAGTTGATCGCTGTCTTGCGCCCCTTGAGCAGGGTCATGCTGGTGTTGTAGAGGAACATCAGGAAGGAAATGGTAATGAGTATCTTGGACCACAGCGGCTGTTCCAGAAATTCCCGCCCCTCGTGTATCCCGAACTGGTAGCTGATGAGTGCGCCGGCGCCAGCGACGGCAAAGATCGCCAGTTGAACATAGGCGATCAGCGGACTGTGAATCTCGGTCTCCGCCTCTTCCGGCAGCAGGAAGTAGGTGCTGCCCATGAAACCCATCAGCAACCACACGATGAGCAGATTGGTGTGGCTCATGCGCATGATATGAAACGGTAGCAGGTCCACCATGAACTCCGGCAACACGTAGACCATGGCGGCGAGAACCCCGAAGATCACCTGCAGCGCGAACAGCGCCATGGCCACTGCGAAAAAGGCCAATGCCACCCGCTGGGTTTCGTATTTCATTGTTGCGTCCTCCTGGTTGCGAGCCTGTGCGATCTGCCCGATGGTGTATTCAGCCCACCGGGTGCGGAGGCCAGCCCTGGGTATCGATGGAGTCGGCCCAGCGGAAGAAGTCCACCAGATCGTCCAGCTCTTCCTCGCTTATCTCGAAATGGGGCATCTGCCTGCGCCCGGGAACATTCAGCGGCTGCGCTTTAATCCAGCCCTTGATGCCGATGCGGGCGGCGTCCGGATTCTCGCGGCCGCCATAGCGGCTCCAGACGTTGCCCAGCTCGGGGGCGAAGTAGGCGCCCTCGCCGAGCAGAGTGTGGCAGTTGATACAGCTGTGCTTCTCCCACACATGCTTGCCGGCGGCGACGGATTCCGTGAGCCCCTCGCGGTCGGTGGAGACATTCACCATGTACCAGTGGCTGTGCGCGGTTAGAGCCGCGAATGCGAGGAAAAAAAACGCTGAGCCGCCGAAGAAAATATTGCGCGCCGCGTTCCGGGTGAGCATTTCCATCATAGCCATTCTCCCGCATTCAGCCGCGCGACAGGACTGCGCAGCCATTAAGATGCATATAATATGCATCTTATACGCGTCGAGCGGAAGGAGGTCAATCGGCGGGCAGGGGTCAACACGATCACGCGCAGCTTAAGGCGTGCCCCGCAGGCGCGGTTGCACAGGCTGGGGTTTACTGTCTTTCAGCTACGGGCGACACCGGGGCCGGCCAGCTCCTGTGGCAGGCACCAGGGGAGTGAAGATATCTCAGGGTGAAATCGCGAGTACCTTCAGCATGCGGGAGGATTGCGCGTCCGGCAGGAGATCGGCGAGGCTCTGCTGATCCAGCACCTGCAGGAAGGCGGCCCGCGCCTCGCCAAGGGCTGTCTTCAGACCACAGCCCACATCGAGTATGCACACGCCCCCCTCGCGCATACATTCCACCAGACCGAGTTCATGTTCCATGTCGCGAAACACCCTGCCGAGATTGATCTCCTCGGCCGGGCGCCCGATCGCCAGGCCGCCGTTCTTGCCGCGTGTGGCTACAATGTGGCCCTTCTGATGCAGGCGCTGCACCACTTTTGTCAGGTGGTGCCGGGAGATGCCAAACTTCTCCGCGATTTCCACTACCGTGGCATTTTCGCCATTTTTCAATCCCAGGTACATCAATACACGCAAGGCGTAGTCGGTGTGTCGTGTGATATGCATGCCGCTTCCTGCTCCAGCTCCAGCTCTAATTTCCAGCTCTAATTTCAGATACGCGCTCGCGTGGTTATCCGGGTTTACCGTCCGGTCGGGGTCGCAGCAGCAGGGGGCCATACAGCACGCCGAACAATAGCAACCCGGCCGCCCAGGCAAGCGCGGAAAATAACAGACCGGTGGTATAGGGCAGCATCCCGGAAGCCGTGGCCAGCCGCAACACCGCCGCGGCGATTATAGCGAAGTAAATCGCAATAGCGCCCGGCAACAGCTGCAACGGACGCCCGGTGTGGCCCACACTGACCCGGGTCATTACGCCCACGATCAGGGTGCCCATGGCGCCCACACCGAGCGCGTGATACCAGAGTGAAGGGTTGGCAAGCAGGCCAAACAGGAAGAGTGCGCGCGCCGCAAGCGCCAGCACAATGAACGCGTAACCCAGGTGCAACACGCCGAGCAGGGGCTCCCGCCAGACACGCCAGCCCGCCCACGCGGCGAGGCGCAGGGCATTCGCCAGCGCCGCCAGCAGTGCCAGCGCGCCCAGCGCCACCGCGGGCAGACCGCAAAGACTGCCCAGGGCGAGGGCCGCAACGCTGCCCACCGCCAGAGGCGTGTGCCACTGCCTGGGCGCGGCCGGTGCTTCCCGCCCCTGCGCACGCAGCCAGTTGGCGCTGAACGCCGGCGTGATTCTGCCCGCGATAATCAGCATGAGGAGGGTAATAACATCGAGGCCCAGCGTTCTGGCCGCCTGACTCAGCCCCGGCATGCCCCGGCCCTCGCCCACATGCATCAGGATATTGCCGAGCGCCAGCACGGCCAACACCACCGCCAGGCCAATGTTGCGACGGCTACCGGCGCGCAGCAGAACCCTGGCCACATAGGCTGAAAGCACCAACAGGAACGCGCTGTCCACCAGCGCTACCAGCACATAGGGCAACAGGCCCACTGACCACATGGCGGCCCTGCCCAATAGCCAGAGACCCACGAGTAGCGCCAGCGGCCGACCCGCCAGCGGGGCGGCACCGGTCCAGTTGGTAATCGCGGTAAGCAGAAAGCCGGCAATCGCGGCGGCGACGAAACCATAGAGCATTTCATGTGCGTGCCACTGGCTGCTCAGCGGCACCGGCGCGGCAATTTGCAGCAGATAAGCCACCCAGAGCAGGATGCTCACGGCACCATACAGCGCCGCGAGCAGAAAGAACGGGCGGAAGGCAAAAGCCAGCAGGGGCAGAGGGCGCGAAGGTTGCATACGGGAGGTCACCGATACCGAGAGAAGGGCATAATATGCATATTAGATGCGTATTATGCAAAGAGGAAAGGCATATCAGCGTGACTGGCGCAGCCTGGGGTTTCGCGCACGGCGCCATTGCATCCAAAGCGGCAAGCGTCGCTGGAGTGCCTATCGAGCATTCTCCGCCTGCGGGTTACTATGGGTGCCACGCCACCGGTACGGCAGTCCGGGACAACCCGGCCACAATATCAGCGCGGAGAAGCACATGCGATCCATCGACACGACGCCTTTGGGCTCAGGCGGCGGCCACCTGCCGCGGCTGCTGTTTTTCTGCTGGCTCAGCATTGGCCCGGCGAGTGGCGCGCTCGCCCAGGAGATGCTGGTGCTGAGCTTCTCCGAGGGTGTGCCCGAAGCCGGCAGCTACAGCACGCGTGAGGCGCCAACGCTCTCTGTGGTGGATGGGCAGACAGTAATTCTGGAGCGCGCGAGCGGCCGCGACTACCAGCTACAGGCCTCGGACGCCGAGTGGACATGGACCCAGGTGCAGCAGGTTCCCCGCACCAGCTCTTCACTGAAGATCACGCCAAACAGGCGTGCGGACGAGGTGCAACTGGAGCTTGCCTATGCATCGAAGGATGGCGATGACACGCTGGCCTACACCACCACCGTAACGGGCAAACTGGGTGAGTGGATACCGCTATTGTCTACCGCCAGGCAGTCCAGCGATGCGGGCGGACGCCACTATTCTACCGCGGCGCAGGCGCGTGATCTCGCCGTCAAGGTGCAACTGGCAGCGCCCTGAGAACGTTCAGGCGCGATACTCGACGAAAGAACCGCGCGCGCGCGCGAAGCCAACGCTGACAAACTGCGCGCCCACTTCCCACAACTGATCGCGCCGCTCACTGCTTCTGATGCGTGCAATGGCGCTGAGCAGGGAAGATTCGATTTTGACCAGCTGCCCATCAGCCAGGCTGGTGGCACACTGAAAGCGCATACCCGCAGGTGAAACATCCGTAGCGCGGCCAGAACAGGCATCCGGCTGTGGCCAGTGGGTGTAGAAATACAGCTCCAGGCTACGCGGCTGACGCATAATCGCCCTGCGGTCGGCGCCCTCACCCTGCATCGCCTGCGGCGGCGTCAACGGACTGCGGCAGTTGGCGCAGGCGCTGGGGGCCGGCTCCCACTGCGCAGCGGGAAAACGGTAGGCACAGAAGGTGCACTGCAGCGGATTCAGGTCGGCCGCCTCCTCGGCACAGCTTGAATCGCGGGTGTGCACCGCCCATTCAGCTTCCCGGTTCATTTTGTCGTAGGCGGAGCGATTGGCGGCGTTCATCAACGTGGCGTAGGCCTCGTTGAGAATCGCGGCGGTGTGCTGATCACCGCCGAGGTCGGGATGCATACCCATGCGCTGCATCATCGTCCGGTAGCTGGAGCGGATCACCTCGCTCGGCGCATCCGGCTGCACATTGAGAATACGGTAATAGTTACGGCGGTTCTTCATCGTCTCGCGTTCGTGTCCCGGTCGCCGCTCGCGGAGCTGCGAGCGGGCTTTCCCCGTACTGATGACCAGTTTGCCGCAACGGCAGGAAATGGCAGCAGGAAGGCCGGCAGATTGCTACCGGTGTCACATAACTGTAGCGGGATTGCGAAAATCTGCCCACTTAATCACAGCCCGGAATGGGTCAGCGGGCTATGCCAGCCGTTTCCGATGCTCCGGGCATCACCGCCGGCAAGCGACATTTTTTTGACTCTTTCGCTCGCGGCCACCGGAAAGAGCAACGTGCCGGGGGCGAATCCCCCCTACTCGCTCATGTTTTGCGCCCGGCATGCTTTGTGCATTGCAATCGAAAATCCCGATATCAGAGCAGGCATGTCAGCCAAGGATCTCAATCTGTCATTCGATCGCGAACTTGCCCGCGCCAGGGACGCCAGCTCAGGCCCTGCGCCCGTGCGCAACGAACGCGGCGGTATTGCCGAGCAGCAGCAACCGGCCAGCGGGCGGCCGCCGCCGCGCAAAGCGCTGAAGCGGGCATCGAGGCCGGCAAAGACACAGCAATGGGTAATGCCTGCCGTGATCGCGCTGGCCAATATGGTCTTTCTGGTTGTGGCCGGTATCTGGCTTACGGGAACCAGCTATCCGCGCGTGCCCGCGCGCGATCCCGCAGCCATGGCTGCCGCACCACAGGCAGAGGCCGATCTGAGCAGTTTGCAGACCCAGCTCGATGTGATGCAGCAGCAACTGGTTGGGCTCCAGAGCACGCTGGAGGAGCAGCAACGGCTACTTTTATTCACCCGGCTGGAGGCGATGCAGCCAGCCGGCGCCGATCAGACAGACGCGGAAGACGCCGCGGCCAGCCCGGAAAAGGCATCGCCGGCCTGGCAGATCAATCTCGGTCACTTTGACACACGCGATGAAGCCGTCTCAATGCAGAGGGAGCTCGCGGCCCTCGGCTACACCGCTGATATAGCAACTGCGGATGATGCGGGTGTAACGCTGCTGCTGGGCGGTTTCGGCGAGCGCAAGCTGGCTGAGCTCGCCGCCAAGG
Source organism: uncultured Halieaceae bacterium (assembly GCA_963976655.1). Classification (GTDB taxonomy): domain Bacteria; phylum Pseudomonadota; class Gammaproteobacteria; order Pseudomonadales; family Halieaceae; genus Marimicrobium. Next base: position 172,224 of record CAXBLB010000003.1, on the reverse strand, counting down.
ACATCATGCAACGCACCCGTCTGAACGGCCTTTGGGTCAGTGGCGGAAAATAATCAGAAAATGTACGCCGCGAGGAAAATAAATAGCGGCGAAAGCTAAAGAAATCCCCGGTACCGGCCGCTAACACTCTAGTCGGCCGCTCAGATGCCGACGAATCGATTCGAAACCGGGGATAACTATGGATCTGGCAACACTTCTGGGCATGCTCGGTGCAATCGCCGTTGTGGTGGGCGCAATGCTTTTCGGCGGCGAAGTCCTGATTTTCGTGAACGCGCCATCATTGATGATCGTACTCGGCGGCACCATGGCCGTGGTGATGATCAAATTTTCCATGGGGCAGTTTTTCGGCGCATTCAAGGTGGCGGCGCGGGCCTTCGTCTTCCGGCTGGAGAGCCCGGCAGCGCTGATCGAGCAAATCGTCAGGCTGTCCAACGTCGCCCGCAAGGAGGGCATGCTGGCGCTGGAGAACGAGGAAATCGACAACGAGTTTCTCAATGACGGCATAAAAATGCTGATCGATGGCAACAACCAGGAAGTCATCGACACGGTGATGAACAAGGATCTGCAGCAGTCCATCGACAGGCACAGCTGGGGCGCAAAGGTATTCAGCGCCATGGGTGACGTCGCACCCGCAATGGGCATGATCGGCACGCTCATCGGTCTGGTGCAGATGCTGGCCAACATGGACGACCCGAAAGCCATCGGACCTGCCATGGCTATCGCCCTGCTCACCACACTGTATGGCGCCATGCTCGCCAACATGATTGCACTGCCCCTCGCCGACAAGCTCAACCTGCGCAAGGTCGAAGAAGGCACAATCCGGGCGATGTGCATCGACGGCGTACTGGCCATCCAGTCCGGCCAGAACCCACGGATCATCGAATCCATGCTGAAAACCTATCTGGATCCCAAAAAGCGCAATGAAGAAGCCCCGGGGTCGGCGGATGATGCCGTCGGCGAAGTGGCCTGAACGTGTTTGAGGATAAAGAAGAAGCCAAAGCCGGCTCGCCCGCATGGATGGCGACCTTCGCCGATCTCATGGCCCTGCTGATGTGTTTCTTCGTGCTGCTGCTCTCCTTCTCACAGATGGACGTGGAGAAATACAAGCAGGTGGCCGGCTCCATGAAAAATGCCTTCGGTGTACAGAGCAAAGTGAAGGTCATGGATATTCCCAAGGGCACCAGCATCATCGCCCGGGAATTCAGCCCCGGCAAAACCCAGCCGACCCAGATGGACACCGTCAACCAGTTCACCACTGAAACCACCAAAGCCTCGCTGCAGGTGGGCAACCCCACCGCGCCGGAGCTTGATACCGGCAAGCTGAATGACGCGCAAACCCAGAAACTGCTCGAAGAAAAACTGCAGGCGCTGACTCTGAAGACCCGGGACGACGCCGACAAACTGCGCGACCTGCTGAAAAAGGACGTCGAAGACGGCAAGATCGATATCGAGGTCAATAGCCGCACGATCACCGTGCGCATACGTGAGAAGGGCTCCTTCCCTTCCGGTTCCGCCGATCTGAACCCCGACTTCATGCCGGTAATGACTACCCTGCGCGACGCCTTGCGCGATATCGATGGCAAGATTTCGGTTGAAGGTCACACGGACGACATCCCCATTTCCAGCGCTCGCTTCGAGTCCAACTGGGGCCTTTCGGCATCGCGCGCACTGTCGGTGACCCATGAGCTGGCGAAGAGCAACATTCTCGATTCCGCGCGGTTCATGGTGGTCGGTCACGCCGACACGCAGCCTTTCAAGCCGAACGATTCGTGGAAAAACCGCGCGATGAATCGCCGGGTGGAGATCATCATCCGCCAGGGTGACGACAATGCGACGACGGCAACGCTACAGGAGCTGCAGAAGGTGGATCCGAACATCCTCGAATCCCTCAACCTGGGCGCGGGAAGCTGAACCTGCTCGGCGCCGCAGCATGCGACGCGAGCTCAAGGAGCCAGAACATGACCGGCAAACAGGAGGAACGACGCAGCTATTTTCGCATCGTGGATAACGTGGGCGTACGCTACAGCGTGCTGGGTGAAGATGAAAGCAGCCCCGTGGAATGCGCCGCGGAAATTGAACTCTCGCTGGCCTCAATGCTGGCGGAAATCGACCACGACTTCAATCGCGCCGCCAACGCGTTGTGGGCGGAGAATGCCGTGGCGGCAAAGGCCATCGGCCTGCTCAATCGCAAGATTTCGCTGCTGGCCGGGCATTTCCTCGAAGGTCTTGAACAGGACAATTCAGCGCATGTCGGCGTGACCGCCAGTATCAGCGGCTGTGGCATGGCGTTTCACTGCCGTGAACCGCTCGCGGTGGAAACACGCCTGCGGGTGTCGGTAGCGCTGAAGCCTTCGCAGATCGTGGTTGCGTTCAATGCGCGGGTGGTGTCGTGCGAGCGGGTGTCGGAAATACCTGCAAAAGACTACCTGTTACGTATCAGCATAGATGAAAACTGCACCGCGGCGCGCGAACAACTGGTGCAGCATGTGGTGCAGCGCCAGTCGGCGCTAATCGGCAGGGGCCGCCCGCTCAGCGACGCTGTCTAGGGCTGCGGCTCAGGCCTGATCGTCGATCAGGCTGCCCTTGCGCGTTCCGGGTTCGTCCTCGTCGGGAGCGCGTTCACCCGAGTAATTGCCACGCCCGCGGCCATCGCGCTGTTTCGACTCATCCCGGTTTTCGTCGTCCGCGGGCCGTCTGATCCGTGGAATCGGCACAATCTGTCTGGGCCCTATGGAATCCACCATCCTGTTACCTTCCTCCCACTAGCGGGTTTACCCGCTACTGACGCATTGAGGCCAGCAGCTCACGCACCGTTGGCCGGCGCATTTCGTGTAATGCTCTCAATTAGCCGCCTGGGCGAGCGACCTTTCCTTCAACAGCTCGAACTCGTGAATACGATCGTTGCCTTTGCTGGCGAGCGCGGCCAGCACCACTACCACTACGCGGCGATTTCTCGCCCGATCTTCCTCCGTGATGTTCTTCACAATCGGCTGGTACTCCCCATAACCGATGGTTGCCAGGCGCGAGGACTCGATCCCGTTGCGCTCGAACAAGCGCACCACCGCCGCGGCACGCGCGGAAGACAGCTCCCAGTTGGACGGAAAAACCGTGGTGCTGATAGGCTCGTCGTCGGTAAAGCCCTCGATGTGAATCCGGTTGGGCAGATCGACAAACGCGTTGGACAACTCGGCCAGTAGCGGCACCGACGCGGGTATCAATTCACTGCTGCCGCTTTCAAACAGCAGGCTGGACTTGATTTCCACCTCCAGCCAGAACTTGTTGCGCGTGACATCGATCATCTCCTCATCGATGGCTTCCTGCATGCGATTTTCGACATCGTCGGAGATCGCGTTGACCTCCTGTTCCGCGGCATCGAGCAGGCGTGCGCTGAAGTCCTCTTCAGGCTGCACGGCGCCGCCCTGCGTCGGCTCAGGGCGCAGCGGTATAGTAGGGGGAGACGTGTCACTGGCGGCCGCCCCGGTCTTCCCGGGCATCGCCACCGGGAACTGCGCCCAGCGGGTTATGGGCACCGGCGGCGCGCCGGAAGCGGGCTGGCGAAACGCCGTGCCCATTGCATCGGAGAGCACGCGATACTTGTCTTCATTGACGGTGGAAATGGAATACATGACCACAAAAAACGCAAACAACAGGGTCACGAAATCCGCGTAGGAAACCATCCAACGCTCGTGGTTCGATTCCAGTTCAACGCGCTTTCGTCTGGCCATGACAGATTTCGAACTTATGCAAGATAGCCTTCAAGCTTGCTGGCAATCGCACGTGGATTCTCACCCTCGGCGATGGACACCATCCCCTCCATCAGCATTTCCTGGTACTGCACCAGGTCGTCCGATATGGTTTTAAGCTTGTGCGACATCGGCAGGAAAAAGAAATTGGCGAGACCGACCCCGTAGATCGTGGCCACGAAGGCCACCGCAATACCCGGGCCGAGCGCCGACGGATCCGAGAGATGATTCATCACGTGAATCAACCCGATCACCGCGCCGATGATGCCGATCGTGGGGGAGTAACCGCCCATGGCCTCGTAGACCTTTGCCGCGTTCACCTCGTTGTTCGCGTTGTTGTCGATCTCGATCTCCATGATGCGCGCGATCTCCTCGGGTTCGCGGCCATCCACCAGTAACTGCAGGCCCTTGCGCACGAACTTGTCCGGCTCCTTCTCCGCCAGTTTCTGCAACGCGAGCAGGCCGTCCTTGCGCACGATCCTGCTCCAGTTGGTGATCTTGCGGATCATCAGGTCGCGCTCGAAGCGCGGCGGGAAAAACACCCAGCGAAAACGCCGCATGCCGTGAACAAAGTTCTTTTGCGGTATCTGCACCAGCGTGGCCCCGATCGTGCCGCCAAACACAATAACGAAAGCGGTGAGCTGCACGAGTGAACCCGTGGTGCCGCCTTCGAGCAGATTGCCACCGATTACCGCAGCCATCGACAGCAGGATGCCGGCCAGCGACAGAATATCGAAAGCGGGTGCCTTGCTGCTCATAAGCGGGTTCTATCCCTACGCTGCAGCATTGACCCGGACCCGGATCCTCGCCAATGCCTGACCGTGTATCTGCGATACCCTGGACTCGCTAACACCCAGCACCGCGCCAATTTCCTTGAGGTTGAGTTCCTCGCCGTAGTAGAGCGACATCACCATCGCCTCTTTTTCCGGTAGTGCGGCGATCGCCTCGGCGAGCTGCTCGCGCGTCTGCACATCGTCCAGGGCGCCGAACGGATCGTATTCAGCCGACTCCACGCTTTGCGTGGTGTCTTCCAGCGATACCAGCCGGCTGTGCACCAGCTCGCTGGCCATCGCGTGGTAGTCTTCCAGCGACACACCGAGTTCGCCGGCAATCTCTTTATCAGACGCACTGCGACCGAGGCGCGCTTCAATCTGGCTCATCGCGTCCGCGACTCTGCGCATATTCTGCTGCACCGTGCGCGGCACCCAGTCGTTGCGCCGTACTTCATCGAGCATGGCGCCCTTGATGCGGATGCCGGCATAGGTGGCAAAGCTTGCGCCGCGCGTGTGATCGTAAGTGGCGCCCGCCTGTATCAGGCCGATAACGCCCACCTGCATCAGGTCATCCAGCTCAATGGAAGGCGGCAGTTTACCCACCAGGTGCAAACCGATTTTCTTCACCAGTGGCAGATGCTCGCGCACCAGCGCCTCTTGATTCTCCGCCTGGCCGCTGTCGTACAATTTCGCTTCCATGCTCAACAGACCCCCGCCTCAAACTCGGCAATGGGATCACTCCTGTCCACCAGCCTCTCTATAAAAAAGCCAAGCCCGCCGCCCGAGCGCCAGCCCTGGGCCTCAATATTGAGCTTGCCCGCCACCTGCACCAGCGCCTGCGCAGCCTGGCTGCGCGGGTAAAGCTGCACGACGGCGCCCTGTCGCTGCACCGCGCGCCGCAGATAGCCGTCACGCGGAATCGCGCCGAGGTAACCCAGCCGCACATCCAGGAAACGTTCCGTAACGCGATGCAGCTTGGCGTAGAGTTCACGCCCCTGGTCGGCGTGCTCAACCATGTTGGCGAGCAACTCAAACGCCTTTACACCGCGCTCCTTGTGCAGCAACTTCATCAGCGCATAGGCGTCGGTAACGGAGGTAGGCTCGTCGCAGATCACCACAATGATCACGTCACAGGCACTGCTGAATGTCAGCACACTGGAGTCGATGCCGGCGCCGGTATCGACGATCAGTGTATCCACCGGCACCGACAGCGCGCTGAAGGCGTTTACCAGCCCGGCCCGTTCCACCGTCGAGAGCTGCACCATGCTGGACACGCCGGATGCCGCTGGAACAACGCGAATTCCCTCGGGCCCATCGAGCAGAATATCCTCCAGTGTTTTCTCTCCAGAAAGCACATGCCGGATATCAAAACGCGGCCGCAGCCCCAGTGCGATATCGACATTGGCAAGCCCGAGGTCGGCGTCGAAGAGCACGACTTCGCGACCCAGGCGAGACAGACTCACGGCGAGATTGACCGCGACGTTGGTCTTGCCGACGCCGCCTTTGCCGCTGGTCACCGCTATCACATTCACTGCGGAAGAGGCGGAAAGCGGAGTGAGCCCCTGAGGCAGATCCATCATCTAGTTACGCACCATTGCTGTGTTAAAGAGTTGCCCCTCGCGGTCTGCGTCGGGCGCGGTGGAGGGTTCCTCGCTGGCAAGCGCCACCGCCCGGTCGATCAACGCCCGGGCGGAGGCCGGTACCAGATCCTTCGGCACCTTCTGGCCGGCGCTGACATAGGCCACCGGAAGCCTGTGCTCGATCAGCACATCCAGCACCCCGCCGAGGTCGGCGGATTCGTCAACCTTGGTAATGACCGCGCCCGCCAGCGCATCTTCGCCAAACAGGCTCACCACCTCCCGCAGGGCCCGCAACTGCGCCGTGGCTGGCAGTACCACGTAGGAATCGATGTTATAGCCCACCGCATTGAGCGTGTTGAACTGTTCCCGCATGCGCGGGTCGCGCTGGCTCATTCCGGCGCTGTCAATCAGCACGAGCCGGCGCGGCATCAGGTAATCCAGCGCCTCGCGCAACTCGTGGTCATCCGTTGCGACAACCACCGGAATACCGAGATAGCGGGCGAAAGTCTGTAGCTGCTCCTGCCCGCCTATGCGGTAACAATCGGTAGTAATCAACGCCACCTGATCGCGCTGATGCCGCAGTACGAAGCGCGCGGCGAGCTTGGCGATGGTCGTGGTCTTGCCTACACCCGTGGCGCCCAGGAATGCCACCACGCCGCCGTCGTCGAGCAGCGCGTCCTCGCGCATCACCGGCACTCTGCTGGCCAGCATCTGCAGGGCCACATCCCAGTATTCCTCCACGTCGCCCTCGGCGGGCAGGATGTCGGAAATCACGCCGCAAAGGGTGCGCGACAAGCCGAGCTCGGCAAGCCGCGACTGCAGCACGGCCTTGGCGGGCGGCCGCCCGGCCATATCCCGCCAGGACATCTGCGACAGGCGATTCTCGATCATGCTGCGCAGGTTGCCCAGTTCACGCTGCAATTCACCGAGTGTGGCGCCGTTGCTGTCGAGGCCGACGGGCATCGTCGCGCCGGCGAGGCGGGTTTGAATTTGGGGCCGGTCTGGTTCGGGCGCCGTTTCAGTGGCATGAAATGCGTTTTCGTCGAGATCCAGCGCGGCCACGAGTTCGACCTGTCCACCCACGTTCTTGTTCGACAGGATCACCGCTTCGGGCCCGAGCTCGGCGCGCACACGGGCCAGCGCGGTGCGCGAATCCTTTTCCAGATAGCGCTTGATTTTCACCTGGCCCTGCGTCCCCAGACCTTCGTTTGCCCCATGTGCTTTACCACCTTAAGCCTGTGCCATTTGTTTCGCGGGCTGGCCACCGATGGCCTCCACGACTTTTATGCTTTTGCTCGCAGGCAACTCCTCGTAAGCGAGGACGTACAGATTCTCGATCCGGCTTTTCAACAACCGGGAGAGGAACAGACGTATATTGCCGGCCACCAGCAGCACCGGCGTATTACCCTGCGCTGCCGAACGTTCCGCCACTGCGGCGATCTGCCGGATCGTGTTCTCGATCAGCGATGGCTCGAGCCCGCCGCCAGTGCCCTGAATTGCTCCCTGCAATATCTGTTCCAGTTGACTGTCGAGGGTCATCACTGGCATCTCGCGCCCGACGCCGTTGACGATCTGGAAGATTGTTCTGCCCAGAGCGATACGCACCTGGGCGGTCAAAGCGTCAGTATCTTGGCTCTTGCCGGCGTGCTCCGCCAGCGCTTCGGCGATGGTGCGCACATCGCGGATAGAGACGCCCTCCGCCAGCAGATTCTGCATCACGCGGGTGACTTCGCCCAGACCGAGCGGATTGGGAACGAGATTCTCCACCAGCTTCGGCGAGGTTCTGGCGAGCTTGTCGAGCAGCTGCTGCACATCATCCTGGCCGAGCAGTTCGTGGGCGTGAGCCTTGAGCACCTGGCTGAGGTGCGTGGCGATCACCGTGCCGCAATCCACCACGGTGAAGCCCATGGCCTGGGCGTCGTCGTGCTGCCCCGGCTCTATCCAGACGGCGTCGAGACCGAAGGTGGGATCCTTGGTGGCCGCGCCGGGCAGCGTGCCGTACACCTGGCCGGGGTTTATCGCCAGTTCCTTGCCGGGAAACACTTCGCCCTGGCCGACAGTGACGTCGTGCACGCTGATCCGGTACTCATTGGGCGCGAGATCCAGGTTGTCGCGAATGTGCACCGAGTGCACGAGAAACCCGAGTTCCTGTGACAGCTTCTTGCGCACGCCCTTGATCCGGCCGAGCAGTTCCCCACCCTGGTTCTTGTCTACCAGGGCAATCAGCCGGTAGCCCACTTCCAGGCCGATTTCATCAACTGCGGTTACATCTTCCCAACTCAGGTCGGGAATCTCGGCCGGTTTATCCGGCACTTCAGGCTGCTCCGGCTCGGCGGCGACCCGTGCGTCCACCAACTTCATGTAACCTAGTGCGCCGAGCACGCCAGCCAGCGACAGAAACACCATGTGCGGCATGCCGGGCACCAGCCCCATGATGCCGATCATGCCCGCCGAGACCATCAGCGCCCGCGGGTTGCTGAACAGTTGCGACACCACCTGCGCGCCCATGTCCTGCGCATCGGACACCCGCGTGACAATGATGGCGGTGGCGGTAGACAGCAGCAGCGAGGGAATCTGCGCCACCAGGCCATCGCCGATGGTAAGCAACACATAGTTGTTGGCCGCCTGGCCCGCGCTCAATTCGTGCTGCAGCACGCCCACCGCGAAGCCGCCAATGATGTTGATAAACAGGATCAGGATGCCGGCTATCGCATCACCGCGCACGAACTTGCTGGCACCGTCCATGGCACCGTAAAAATCCGCTTCCCGGGCTACATCCTCGCGCCGCCTGAGCGCAGCCTCCTGGTCGATAATGCCGGCGTTCAGGTCGGCGTCGATCGCCATCTGCTTGCCGGGCATGGCGTCGAGGGTGAACCTTGCCGTGACTTCCGACACGCGCCCGGCGCCCTTGGTGACCACCACGAAATTGATAATCACCAGAATGGCGAAGACCACGATACCCACCGCGTAACTGCCCCCCACCACGAATTCGCCGAAGGCCTCGATCACCTTGCCCGCGGCGCCCGTACCGTTGTGCCCTTCGAGCAGCACCACCCGCGTTGAAGCGACGTTGAGCGACAGCCTGAGCAGGGTGGCGATCAGCAGCACGGTGGGAAAGGCGGCGAAGTCCAGCGGCCGCGAAGCGTACACCGCCGCCAGCAGCACAATCATGGCCAGCGCAATGTTGAAGGTGAATGCCAGATCCAGCAGCATCGGCGGCAGCGGCATCATCATCATGCTCAACATGAGCAGCAGCAACAGCGGCGTGCCCAGGCCCATGAGCATCGAGAAGTTGAATCGCCGGCCTACCACCACATCATTCATCTGCGGTCGCTCCCGGCTGCGGGTTTAGATTCAGGTATTCGGGCGGCACCGGCAGATCGTCGGGCCGTTCGGCTGGCTCGCCACGCCGCGCGGTGCGCAACTGGTAAACGTAGGCGAGCACCCTGGCCACTGCGAGATACAGATTTTCCGGAATCTCCTCACCGATATCCGTGGCGGAGAACAGGGCGCGCGCCAGCGGCGGCGCCTCGAAAATCGCGATATCGTTTTCAACCGCGATGCTGCGGATTTTCAGCGCGACCAGGTCGGCACCCTTGGCGAGCACCAGCGGCGCGCGCGTTTTTGTGCTGTCGTACTTCAGTGCAACGGCAAAATGGGTGGGGTTGGTAATGACGACATCCGCCGTTTTGGCAGCTTCCATCATGCGATGCTGTGATGCTTCACGCTGCAACTGGCGAATGCGGCTCTTCACTTCAGGACGCCCTTCACTCTCTTTCATTTCGTCCAGCACTTCGCGCCGCGTCATTTTCAGTTGCCGGTTGTGGTTCCACACCTCGAAGGGCACATCGACCACCACGATGGTAAGCATGGCGGCGCTGAGAAAGAGAAAACTCCATTGCAGAATTCCGGCGGCATCGCCAAAGGCTTTCACCGGCAGCAGGATACCGAGGGCCAGTATCTCCTCCATCAGCAGCCAGAACAGCACACCTGTAACGGCGAGCAGCACAAAGAACTTGAACAGCGCCTTCAGCAGTTCCATCAGCCCCTTCGCCGAGAACACCCGCTTGAGCCCCGCCAGCGGGCTGATTTTCTCCCATTTAAAGGCCATGGCCGCGGGGCTGAAGGCCCAGCCCCCCATCACCAGCGGCCCGGCGAGCGCGCCGACTATCATCACCGCAAAAAATGGCAGCAGCAGCCAGATCGAATCCAGCACCATGCCCACAAACTGCAGCGCAATGGCGTGCTTGTCGAAGACCAGCGCGCGCTCGATGGTCAAGGCAGATTCGAACAGGGAGGAAATCTGCGCTGATATCGAGTTGCCCATCACCAGAAACGCGAACGCCGCAAACAGCAGGGAGAGCATGATGTTGAGTTCCTTGGAGCGGGGAACCTGGCCCTTCTTGCGCGCCTCCTGTTTGCGGCGCTCTGTCGGCTGTTCTGTGCGCTCCTGTGTATTGTTCTGCTCTTCTGCCACTAGCGGAACACCTCCAGTGCATCAAGGAGGCCACCCTGCAGCATGTGTTCCAGCCGCGGAAACACGGCCGGCAGTGACAGGTAGATGAACATGAAGCCGGCCAGAATCGTCACTGGAAAGCCCACCGCAAAAATATTCAACTGCGGCGCCGCCCGGGTGATCACGCCAAAGGCGATGTTGATCAGCAACACGGCCGTCAGTGCCGGCATAACCAGCAGTAATGCGCTGAGGAACATGCTGCTGGCCAGCATCACCACGTCCAGTGCGAAGCCGTCACGCAGCGCGCCGGCACCTACCGGCATCAGACTGAAACTCTCCACCAGCGCCTGAATGAGCAGCAGATGGCCGTCAAATACCAGGAACAGCAGGGTCGCGAGAATCACGTAGAACTGGCTGAGCATGGGCACCTGCACACCATTTTGCGGGTCGACAGACATCGCGAAACCCAGGCCGGTGGTCATGGCGATTGTTTGCCCCGCGATTACCGCGGCACTGAAAATCATCTGCACGATGAAACCCATGGCGGCGCCAATCAACACCTGCTGGCCGGCGATCACCAGGCCCTGCGCGCTCAAGGCATCGACATCGGCTGGCACCGGCACCATGGGCGCCACCAGCGCGGTGACGAGCACCGCGAGTATGATCCTCACCCGCACCGGAAACGAGGTTGCACTGAAAATCGGCGCCGCGAGCAACATCGCCGAGAGGCGCAGAAACGGCCAGTAGTACTGTTCTATCTGCAGCAAAACCTGGGAGGCGGAAAACATGCGGCCCTCACCCCACCATCGCCGGGATCGAGAGGAACAGCCGGACGCTGAAATCGACCAGGATGTCCAGCATCCAGGGCCCGGCGATCAACAGGGCGAGCACCAGAGCCATCAGCTTCGGGATAAAACTCAGCGTCATCTCCTGAATCTGGGTAGCCGCCTGGAACACGCCGATCAACAGACCGACTGCGAGCGCCGAAAGCAGCAAGGGGCCCGCGAGGTACATCGTGAGAAACAGGGCTTCGCGGCCAATATCGATAACAGATTCAGGGGTCATTGCGTTCGCTACCTACCTCATCACGTCACAAAACTCGTGGCGAGCGTGCCCACGAGTAACGACCAGCCGTCAATCAGAACAAACAGCATCAGTTTGAACGGCAGCGAAATCAGCATCGGGGACAACATCATCATCCCCATCGACATGAGTACGCTGGCGACGACCAGGTCAATCACGAGAAACGGTATGAAGATCAGGAAGCCTATCTGGAACGCCGTTTTCAGCTCGCTGGTAACAAATGACGGCAGCAGAACCTTCAGCGGTATCTCCTCGTCGCTCTGGAAACCGTCGTAACCGCCGAGGTCGGCGAACATCACCAGATCGGCCTCGCGGGTCTGCTCCAGCATGAACTCCCGGAATGGTTCCTGGGCTTTATCCAGTGCGGTTTCGATCTGCATGTCGCCGTCCATGTAGGGGCGCACCGCGCTGTCGTAGGCCTTGTCGAGCACCGGACCCATGATGAAAAAACTCATGAACAGCGCGAGACCCAGCAAGATCTGGTTCGAGGGTGTCTGCGCGGTACCCAGCGCCTGGCGCAAAATTGCCAGCACCACGATGATGCGGGTGAACGATGTCATGGCCAGCAGGATTGCCGGCAGCATGTTCAGCACGGTCATCAGCAACAGGATCTGCAGGCTGACCGAGTAGTTGCTGCCGCCGTCGGCGGCCGGCTCCACCGTCAGCAGCGGAATCGTGTTCTGCGCGCTGAGCGCCAGCGGCATCGCGAACAGTGCCAGGCCGACCAGCCCTCGCCATGCTCTCACGCTGTGCGGCTCGCTGCGCTACTGCGCTTGAGTAGCGTATCGAATGTGCCGGCAGAGCGGCCGTGATCCGCCGTCCCGGCGACGGGTTCGGCAAACACATGCAGGGTGCGCACGCTCCCCGAGGCCACGCCGATCAGGAGCTGCTCATCGCCGGCTTCAAGCAGCAGTATCTTTTCGCGCGTACCGACTTTGAGTGAGCCGAGAACGCGGAGGGCATTTTTCTCGCCAACCGGCATGCCCTGGAGTTTCCTGATGAGAAACAGCACCGCGAGCATGCAGCCGAGTACCAGCAGCAGCGAACCGGCCACCTGCACCATGTAACGCAGGCTGTAGATGGAGGGCTCGGAGGATTCGGCGGCGACCGCCAGCGCCAGCGGTGCGCCCCCCAACAGTAGCGCAACACCCCAGCGCAACGCGCGTGATTGACACGCCCGCGCGTTCATTTCAGCTTTTTAAGCCGTTCGCGCGGGCTGACGATGTCGATCAATCGCAGACCGAACTGGCCGTCGACAACCACCACCTCGCCGCGCGCCATCAGGGTCCCGTTCACCAGCAGATCGAGAGGCTCGTTGACCTCGCGATCCAGCTCGACCACCGAACCCTGGTTGAGGCTCACCAGCTCCCGGATCGCCAGCTTGCTGCGGCCGATTTCCACCGACAGCGTCACCGGTACATCCAGCAGCGATTCAAGGTTGATCTCCGCCGATGTTCCGGCGCCAGCCTCCTGCCCTTCGGGCGCTGCAGGCGTTTCCGGCTGCGCGGCTTTAGTGCCCCCTTCCAGGGCCTTTTCCAGAGCCTGCCCCATGGGTACTTCGCCATCTTCACTCATGGTGTCTGCTCCGTCGGTTGGCTAATGAATGGAGTTTTCACCGATTATCTCCTTGATCCTGATTGACTTGTGACCGTTGAGAACACCGTGCTCGCCGGTCGAGAACACCTGGTTTTCCACGCATACCGTCACCTCGGTGGGCATTTTCAGCGGCACGATGGAGCCCGCTTTGAAGGCCAGCACATCCCCTATGCTGACCTCTTCGGAAATGAACGAGCAGACTATTTCGACATCGACCGATTGCAGGGCGCGCATAAAATGCTGCTCCCAGCTACTGCCGGTTGCTGTGGGCCGCACCATGGCCCCGGCGCTGGACAGCTTCGAGCGCAGGGGCTCGAGCGCCGGATAGGGCACCAGCCAGTCGATCCGCGCGTTCCAGTCACCTACCGACACCTCGAAGGGAAATACCAGTGCCAGGGATTGCGATGCACCCGTTTGCAAAAACGCGGGATTGGATTCGAAAGACTGCACCTGCGCGGAGAAGCCGATGGTGTCGCGCCACGTCTCGGTGAGCGTTGCCAGAAACTTTTCAGTCAGGGCGTCGTTCAACCTGCGCTCACTGGGCGTAAGTCGCTCACGTGTGGCCGCCCCGGGGCTACTGCGCCCTCCACCGAAGTAGCTGTCGACCAGAAAAGACAGCATCTCGCCAGGAATCACCAGAAAAGACAGGCCGTTCAGCGGCGCCAGGCTGAGCATGTTGATGCCGGCGGGACCCTGGATGCCAGACAGCGCCTGTTCCGTGCGCAACAGCTGCGTCTCTCCGACATCGACCTGCGCCGCGACGCGGTACAAGGCCTGAATGCCCTGCGACAGCGCCATGGCGTGCTTCTCGTGCAGGCTTTTCAGCGCCGGCATCTGCGCCAGCAGATTCTGTTCGCGGGTGCTGAAATCGAAGGGCTCGCAGGGCCTGTCGGAGGCGTTTGCGCCGGGGCTCACTTCGCCCTTGGAGAAGCCGTCCATGAGGGCGTCCAGCTCTCCTTCGGTGAGTACATCCTTGCTGGACATATGCGCTTACTGCACCACGAAGTTGGTAAAAAACGCTTCGAGCACCCGGTCATCACCGGTGAGTCGCAACTGCTTGTTGATGGCATCGATCACTGCCTTGCGCAGCGACTCCTTGCCTTCCAGGGTGGTCAATGCCGCGTAGTCCTGGCTGCTGAACAGCAGGATCAGGGTGTTGCGCACCGCTGGCATGTTGGCCGCCACCTTCTGCAGCGCGGCCTCCGAATACGCCATCACCTGTAACTCGATCTGCAGGTAACGAACACTGCCGTTGTGCTCAAAATTCACCACGAACGCCGGATTCAGGCTGAGGTAGGTAGGCTCGCCCTCTGGCTCCGCGGCGGGCTGCGCCTGCCCGGCACCGGCGGGCTGCGCACCTCCCGGGGCGGCTACCTCATCCTCGCCCTGCAACAGAAAATAGGCTCCCGCGCCACCACCCAGCAGCAGCAACACGGCCACCGCGATCAATACTTTTTTCATTGCATCCTGTTCCTCAGACCCTGGCCCGGCGCCCACCGTCGACAATAAGCCGCACACAGCAGACACCCCGCAGAGCATGGATGCAAAAGCTGTACCAATTAATTTTTTATATTAAATTCAAAGGGTTATGTGGATGTTCTTGAGGAAGAGTCAGAGATTTGACGCGCGCCACAGCCCGCCGGCGAGCACTGCATTGACACCGGGCAGGCCCGGCGTCGGGTAGAGCCGAGGCCGCCCGCGCGACCTCTCCTGCGTCATACGTAGTAATCAACCAGCGACTGGCTGGTGGAGATCGCTGCCGGCAGCGCACTCTCCTGCTCGGCGAGCTCTGCTTCCCCGGAGCCCGCATCGGCCCCGTATAGCGCCGCAGAACCGGAATGACCCTGCTGCGAGCGCGAGTGGTCGGCCACATCGAATCGCGACAACTGCAGGCCGCTTTGCTCAAGCATTTCCCGCAGACGCGGCATTGCCTGCTCTATGGCGTCGCGCGCATCGGCGCCCTGCACGGTGAACATCACCCTGGTCTGGTCGCCATCGGTGGATATCCTGATATCCAGGCGACCCAATTCCGGCGGGTTGAGTTGCAGCCTTGCCTCGGACAGGCCGTCCCTCACCAGCAAACTGACTCGCCCGGCCAGTTCCGCATCAAAGGCGGCGCCTCCCGGCGGTGCGTGCAGCGTGGGAAGTACACCGGGTTTAGCGCCCTGCACTGGATCACCGGCAGCCACCTGCAACTGGGTTGCAAACGCCGCGGCGGGTACCGGGGCATTAGCGCTGCCCGACCGGTTGAGCACGGACTCACCGGCCATGGCCTCCGCCCAGGCCGTTGGCAACTTTGAGGCGTCGCCCTGCGCCATTTCTCCCGCGGTCGGCATCACTACCTGGTCGGCCGTGCCGATCACTGCCGTCGCGGGGGCGGCGCGCATCGCCGAGGAGGCCGCGGCCGTTTCCGGCGTCAACCTCGCCAGAGGCGAGTCGCCAGCCGCCAGCGCGTGACGCACTCCCCCCGCCACAGACACAGGCAGGGGCAGCGGGGTGTCTTCCGCAATAGCCAGCAGAGGCTCCTGTGCGGCACCCGTTGTTGCGGGAGAGGCCGGATCGGCGCGCACCGCTGCCGCGGGCGATGCGGGTACTGCGGGTACTGCGGGTACTGCGGGTACTGCGGGCGATGCGGGTACTGCGGGCGATGCGGGTACTGCGGGCGATGCGGGGCCGCGGGCGCCCGTCACGCCGGCGTCGCCAATGGGCAACACGCCTTTATGCGCGATCGCGGCATCCGTGTCTGCGGTGAAGTTTGTTGCGTTGCTGCCGGGCTGGACGGGATCGGCAATCGACTCCGGCGACAGGAGGGTCGACGCGCCTGTGCCTGGCCCGGTGGCCGCGGCCGGCGCGTCGCCTGCCGCGAGCGGCTGATCGGCGGTTAGGGCAACATCTTCCGGATTGTCGGCCGGGAGTGCCTGCCCAGCGGCAGACGGCGGCACTGCCGCCTCCGGCAATTCCTTGCCGCCCGCTTGCGTTGCCTTGCCGCCCCGGCCGTCTGCCACGGCGCCGGAAGCGGGCGCGCGGGAGGCGCCCTCAGCGCCAAGAATCTCCCCGAAACTCCGTCCCTGCGGGCGTTCCGTGCTATCGGGCGCGTCTTTGGACCGGCCATCGACCCCCGCCGGAACCGGCGTCGGGGTATTCATCACTGCGATCACTGTCTCTGCCCCTTACACTCTCGTGTAGACAGGGCAATATTCGTACCAGAACTTCAGAAATCGTCGCGCGCCATCTGCCGCACCATCGAATCGTCATCCGCGCGCTTCTGCTCGGCCTTGTCCCGGGCCTTCACTTCCTCGCGCTGCCGGTCGTCCACCAACTGGTCCAGGGCCTGCGTGCGCTGTGCGCGCGCCCGCCAGGTGTCCTGCGTGGTTTCCAATCCCGCCTGCGATTTGGCCACCTCTGCTCGCTGCTGTTCGATGGCGCTGTTCAGGCGCTCCAGGAACAGGCGGTAATCACGCAACTGGCTGGCCTCCATGCCCACGCCGCTCTTCTCCTGCAGGATCGCTTCGTACTCCGCCCGGTATTGCAACAGCTGATCCAGTTGCACCTGCCGGGCCTCGTGCGTTCTGCGCTCGGCACTCAGTGCCTGCAAGGACTTCTGCTCCGACATGCGCGCCACTGTGGCCGCCTGCTCAATCTTGGGTGCCGTCACGCATCACCTCCTGTCAGCGCGGTTAGTTGTGTGTTCGAGAGTGCCAGCAGCGCTTCGCGGCTGCTTTGCATATCGACCTTTTCATGATGGTGTTGTGCAATGAAAGTGCGTATTCGCGGCGCGGCGGCAATAGCGCGGTCAATTTGTTCATCGCTGCCGTTCTGGTATGCGCCGATATTGATCAGGTCGCGATTCTGCTGGTACGCGGCGTACAGGCTCTTGATCTCACGCGCCTGTGCAAGTTGCCCGGCATCGACAATGCTGGTCATCAGGCGGCTGACTGACGCGTCGACATCGATCGCGGGGAACAGGCCGGAATCCGCCACTTCACGCGACAGCACAATGTGTCCGTCGAGAATGGCGCGCGAGGCATCAGACACCGGATCATCGAAGTCGCCGCCCTCAACCAGCACGGTATAGACCGCGGTAATCGAGCCGTGAACGCCGTTCCCCGCGCGCTCCACCAGCGCCGGCAACAGCGAGAACACCGACGGCGGATAGCCCTTCGACACCGGTGGTTCTCCCACCGCCAGGCCGATCTCGCGCTGCGCTTGCGCCACGCGGGTCAGCGAATCCATCAATAACAGCACCTGCTTGCCGCGATTGCTGAAATACTCGGCAATGGCGGTCGCCCGCCACGCGCCGTGCACCCGCATCAGTGGCGAATCATCCGCCGGCGTGGCAACGATAATGGCTTTCGCCAGCCCCTGGGCGCCGAGAATATCGTCGACGAACTCGCGCACCTCGCGACCGCGTTCGCCCACCAGTGAAACCACGATCACATCGGCTTCGGTAAAGCGCGTCATCATCCCCAACAGGGTGCTCTTGCCCACGCCGCTGCCGGCAAACAGGCCCAGCCGCTGCCCCTTGCCCATGGTCAGCAAGGCATTGATCGCGCGCACACCGACATCGAGAGTGTCAGTGATCGGGCTGCGATTCAGCGGGTTTATCGATTCGCCCCGCAGCGGCGTGGAATGCAGACAGCGAATGGGGCCGTGCCCGTCGATCGGATTGCCGGCACCGTCGATAACGCGTCCGAGCAGTTGCTCGTCCACGGCGACTACTCCGCCGGTATGCAGCGGCACGACGCGGGCGCCCAGTTGCACCCCACGCAGGTTGCCCTCGGGCATCAGTATCAAGCTGACGTCGGAGAAACCCACCACTTCCGCTTCAATGGATCCGCCGCCCTCGGTGATGATCAGGCAGCGGCTGCCGATTGGCGCCTGGCAACCCACTGCCTCGAGCTTGATGCCGATCATCCTGACCAGCGACCCCTCTTCCTGCAGGCCCGGCAACTGCACGCCGCCGCTCAGACCGGCAAAGCGCCCGGCCAGGCGCGCACTGCGACCGCCCAGCAATTCATCCAGCAGCGCCGCGCTCAGTGCTTCATCCCCTTCTCAAAGGACTTGAGCAGCTCTTCGAACACCGCTTCAAGCCGTTTTTCCACGGACGCATCGACAAAGGAGGTGGGCGTTTTCACCTGGCAGCCGCCGGGAAACAGCTCCGGATCCTCCACGATTTTCCAGCTCTTGCCTTCCAGTGATTCCGGCGCAAACTCCGCTACCAGGCCGGCGTCGGCCGGGTTGAGAAAAATGACGATCTCGCCCTGCAGCTTGTACAGGGTCGACAGGGCCTCCTGCATCACGGCCGTGACGCTGCTGGAATCCAGCGTCAACTCCCGCCGCACGATCTGCCCGGCGAGTTGCATGGCCAGATGCGCCAGTTCGCGGCTCACCACCTCTTCCAGGGCCTGAAAGGGCTGCGCCATCTGCCCCGCAACTGCCTCCAGCGCGGCGACAATGCGTGCGGCTTCTTCGCGCCCGGCGGCGAGGCCTTCCTCCCTGCCCACCTGAAACCCCCGCGCCTGCGCGAGTGCTTCGCGTTCTTCCAGCGAGGCCTTGGATTCCGGCACCCGGGGCTCCTCGAAGAACGGCGCTTCCCAGCGCTCCACCAGGGGCGTGGTGTCAGACAAAGTCGTCGCCTCCCTTGCCGAGGAAAATTTCGCCGTCCTCGGCCAGCTGCGCGGCAATGGTGAGGATTTCCTTCTGCTGCGCCTCGACATCCGCGAGCTTCACCGGCCCCTGCGCATCGAGGTCTTCGCGCAACATATCGGCGGCCCGCGAGGACATGTTCTTGAAAAACCTGTTCTTCAGATCGTCGTCCACGCCCTTCAGCGCGATCACCAGTTTGTCCGATGCTATTTCGCGAATCAGGCGCTGCATGCCGCGGTCGTCCAGGGCCATGAGGTTCTCGAACACGAACATCATTTCCTGGATTCTCTCGCCCAGGTCACCGTCGATCTGCTTCATGGAGTCGAGCAGCAGAGATTCCTCGCCGCTGTCGACATGATTCAGAATGGCGGCTGCGGTATTCAGTCCATCCAGCGTGGTGGGGGGTGCTTCCTGATCCGCGCCCAGCTGCTTCTCGAGCACCCTGTCCAGTTCCTGCAGCGCAGTCGGATCCACCAGCTCGAGGCGGGCGATCCGCATCAGGATATCGGGGCGCGCTTCCATGGGCAGCAGCGCCAGCACCTGGGCCGCGTGATCCGGTTCCAGCGAGGCCAGCACCAGTGCCATGATCTGCGGATGTTCATGGCGGATAATGCCCGCAACGGAGCGTGCATCCATCCACTTCAGGGCGTCCATGCCGCTGCTGTTCTTGTCCTGCATGACTTTGTTCAGCATGCTGCGCGCGCGCTTCTCCCCGAGCGCTTCCACCAGCACCCGGCGGGTGAAGTCGTCGCTGCCGATGCCTATCGAACTGACGCTGGCGATCTTTTCCGAGAAATCCTGCACCACCGTGGCGATCTGTTCATTGGAGACATCGCGCAGCCCCGCCATGGCCTCACCCACACGCTGCACCTCCTTCGGCTCCATATGACGCATGATGGCGGCCGCGCCCTCCTCGCCCAGACCGAGCAGGAAAATTGCCGCGCGCTGCGGCCCGGAGAGGCTCACTGTAGATTCAGCTGTCACTGGCTACCCACTTCTTCACCACGTTGGCCACCCGCTGCGGCTCACCTTCCACCATCATGCGCGCCATGTTGAGTTGCTGCTGGTACGCCGGCTCTGCCATGGGAAGACCCGCGTTCTGGCCGTAGCCGAGCGTTACCCGATCATCCCCCATGGCCATGGCGCCCGACTGCCCGCCGAGGGCGCCCACCGCGCCGCCACCCGCCTGCGACGGCAGGGGCGGCGGCAGCGCGGAGGCCTTCAGCAGCGGACGCACAACCATCAATATGGTGAACAACACGGTCAGGCCTGCGAGAACCAGTTTGACGCTCTGCCACACCCAGGGTTGATCCAGAATCGACGCGTCCGGTAGCGGCTCCATCGCCGGGGGAGCCACAAAGGATGCGTTCACCACATTTACCCGATCGCCGCGTTCGACATCGTAGCCCACCGCCTCCTGCACCAGCGTCTTCACCTCGGCGAGTTCGGCTTCCGCCAGCGGCACTCGCTCCACGGCACCCTCGGCGTTCACCGACTCGCGATAGTCGACCACCACGGCGACGCTGAGCTTTTTCAGCGTGCCCGGGGTTTCGCTGATGTGACTGATGGTCCTGTCGACTTCGTAGTTGCGCATTTCGCGCTTGCTGGAACGCTGCGCCTGCTGCTTGGTTTCGCCGCCGGCCGCTTCGCCTCCGGCCGCGGTGATTTCGGCCGGCGCCGGCGGCTGGTTCGCGAGCGTGCCGGGCAGGCCGGCACTCTGTGAGTCTTCGGTGGTTTCCTCTACCAGTTCCTCGCTGCGGATACTGGTCTCGGGTGCATACACCTCGCTGGTGCGTTCCACCCGTGTGAAATCGATCTCTGCCGCCACCTGGGCCTGCACCGCACCCACACCCAGAATGGGCGTCAGGATTTCGTGGATGCGATCCACATAGCGTTCTTCAAGTTGCTGTGTGAAACGGAAGTTTTCCCTGGTGGAACCGAAATTGTCCTCGCTTTGCGCCGACAGCAGTTTGCCGCGATTGTCGACCACTGACACCTGCTCCGCCTCGAGGCCCGGTACGCTGAACGCAACCAGGTGCACAATCCCCGCGAGCTGCCTGTCTGACAGTTCGCGCCCCGCGTAGAGGTTCAGCAGCACGGATGCCGCAGGCTTGTCTTTCTTGCGGATGAAGGCCGACTGCTTCGGCAACGCCAGGTGCACGCGTGCGCCGCGCACGCTGTCGAGCGAGGCAATGGAGTGGGACAACTCCTGTTCCAGCGCGCGATCGTAACGCGCTTTCTCCATGAAACTGCTCACGCCGAGGCCGTAGTCTTCCTCGAGCATGGCGAAACCGGGAGTGTCGAGCTTCGGCAATCCTTCGCCGGCCAGCTTAAGGCGCATTTCCCGCACCTGGTCACTCGGCACGCTTAGCATACCGGTGCGGCTGTCTACCCGGTAACTGACGCTCTGGGCATCCAGCGAGGCCATGATCTGCGAAGCCGATTCGGGCGGCAGTTCGCCAAACAGCGGCACGTATTCCGGCGTCAGCGCCCACTGCACCATGCCAACACCCAGCGCAATGCTCGCCGCGAGGCCCAGCAACAGGCTCAGTTGCCGGGTCATCGGCTGGCGGCTGAGGCTACTGAAGCGGCCGAGCAGTTCCTGTGAATCCATGGCCATTAGTTATTCTTCCGGGCTTCCATCATCGCGGTGCGCAGGCCTAGACCTGCATGTTCATCACTTCCTGGTAGGCGGTGAGCAGTTTGTTCCTTACCTGGGTGATGGCCTGGAAAGAGATGCTGGCCTTCTGCAGCGCCACCATGACCTCGGGCAGTTCAACGCCCTTCTCGCCCAGTTCAAAGGCCGTGGACAACTCGCGCGACTGCGCCTGTGCCTCGTTCACCTGGTCGAGCGACTGTTTCATCAACTGGGCGAAATCCGCCCCCGCGACGCCCTCGCCCTGCGCCTCCCGGGAGCCGCCGGCCTCGGCGGACAGCGCACGCATCTGCGCCAGCACCTGGTTGATATTGATATCACTCATACGTCCGTTTCTCCCATATCGTCCGCCTAGCCGGCATGCGGCAGGGCTACGCCCTGTTCTTTCAGTCGCGCCAGTTTGTAGCGCAGCGTACGCGGACTGATGCCGAGAATTTCCGCCGCGTCCTTGCGCCGCCCATTGACTGTTTTCAACGCATTGACGATCAACTGCTTCTCGGTGTCCTTGAGGCCGCCATCGAGCATGTTTTTCGCGCCGTCGACGGCCTTTTCCTGCGCGGCGCAGAAGTCCACCCTGATGGTGTCTTCAAAATAGATGTCCCGGGCGCTGATGCGGGTGGCCGGGGTCAGAATGGCGGCGCGCTGCATACAGTTTTCCAGCTCGCGCACATTGCCCTGCCAGGGGTGAGACAGCAGGCGCAACTCCGCTTCGCGATCGAGGGTCATCGCGCGGCCGCCGGCGTGCCGCTGCAGCATGACGCGCGCCAGGGGAATGATATCGGCGGGGCGCTCCCGCAGCGGCGGAATGTGCACGGGAAATACGCTCAAGCGGTAGTACAGGTCTTCGCGAAAACGCCCGGCCGCGACCTCTGCGCGCAGGTCGCGGTTGGTGGTGGCCAGCACCCGCACATCCAGGGAAATCAGGTTCTGACCGCCGAGCCGCTCCACCTCCTTTTCCTGCAGCACGCGCAACAGCTTGGCCTGCAGCCCGAGATCCATTTCTGAAATTTCGTCGAGCAGCAGCGTGCCGCCGTTGGCCTGTTCAAATTTTCCCGCGCGCGACTGGTAGGCGCCGGTGTAGGCGCCTTTTTCATAGCCAAACAGCATGGACTCCAGCATGGACTCGGGAATGGCCGCGCAGTTGATCGCCAGAAAAGGCCGCTCCGCGCGGTCTGAGTTGTGGTGAATATAACGCGCGACAACTTCCTTGCCGGTACCGGACTCGCCGCTGATCAACACCGTCGCCGGCGTCGCGGCCACCCTGGAAAGCAGGTCGCGAATACTGGTCATGGCGGGGTCTTCCGCGATCATGCCGGCGGCATCACAATCGATCGAGCCTTCGAGCCGACTGACCATTTCCAATAGAACTTCCGCTTCAAAGGGCTTCAACAGGTAGTCGGTTGCGCCCTCGCGGATGGCCTCAATGGCTCTTTCCACACTGCCGTGGGCCGTCACCAGCACAAACGGCAGCTGGGCACGCGTGGCCCTGACTTCACGCAACAGGGCGTGCCCGTCCATCTCGTCCATCTGTACATCGCTGATCACGAGATCAACTGCCTCGCGCTCCAGCATGCGCAGCGCCTCCACGCCATTGCACGCCGAAAGCGCCGCGTAACCGCCGTATTCAAGGGTGTCGCACAGCGCTTCACGCAGCGCCTCGTCATCCTCCACCACCAGTACCCGCGCCTGTCTACTCATGGGCAGCTTCCCCTGCGTTGCCGGTTGCCGCAGCGCCGCGCGACTCACTCGCAATCGGCAGGTTGATCAGGAATTCCGCGCCACCCTGCGGCCGGTTGTGCGCGCTAATCTCGCCGCCGTGATCGCCCACCGTCATGGCGACGACCGCCAGGCCGAGACCCGTGCCGGTGGCGCGGGTCGTGAAAAAGGGATCAAAAATGCGGTCGCGAACATCCTCGCTGATGCCGGGGCCGTCATCCCGCACGCGTATCTGCAGCCATTCATCGCTCAGCGCCCCTACCCAGACTTCCATCGAGACGCCATCGCCCGCCGCTTCCAGCGCATTCATCGCGAGGTTGCACAGGGCGCCGACCAGTTCGTCGCGATCGCCGAGCACGCGCAGCGTATTGTCGACCACCGGCACCGAGATCTGGCCATTGCGCTCGGCAAGCTGCGGCATCACCGTGGAATTGAAATCGCTCAGGATGTCGTTGAGATAAATCATCTGTCTTGCGCGGGTACTGCCGCGCACGAAGCTCAGCATGCTCTCGAGCAACTTGCCCATGTGGTCGAGGCGCTGGCTGACTTTCTGCGCGATGCGCTGGCGCTGTTCCGGGGCCAGCTCCTCGGCGCCCAGCTGGGCCATGTACAGAGTGGCCGCGCTGAGCGGTGTGCGTACCTGGTGCGCCAGACGGGCGGCCATCTCGCCGAGCGCGGTGAGGCGTTGCTTGCGCCCGAGTTGCGCCTGCAACTGATGCACTTCGGTGACGTCGGTAATCAGCAATACCTGATCCCCGAGGTCATCCAGCACACGGCTCACCACCGAATAGCGCTTGCCATTGCCGAGCAGCAGCTGGGAGGACTTGAGGCTTGCGCTGCCCGAGGTGCGCTGCAATACGTCCACCCAGTTCTCCCCCAGCAGGGGGCCGCCGAGAATCTGCAGCGCCTCGGGATTCGCATCGCGGATCCGCTCCTGTCGATCAATGATGAGTACGCCGCCGGGCAGCGCCGACACCAGCGAACTGAGGCGATTCGCCAGGCGTTCTTTTTCATCCAGCTCCCGCAGGCGCGCCGAGCGTGCGCTGCCAAGCTCCTCGGTGAGATCGGCGACCCTCGCCTGCAGGCCGCGATAGGTGGCGTCGAGTTCAACCGAGACGCGGCTGAATATCTCAAACGCCTCTTCCAATTCGTCCTGCGTCAGCGTCTGTGTCTGGCCCATGCGGCAATTTCCCGTCAATTACCGATCATCGATCGGCACTCCCAGACGGGATAAGCAAAAACCGTGCCTTTTTATATTTCCGCTTTAAATCAGGGGGTTGGAGCGAGGGCTTGAATAATGCGTCAAGAACCCGTCAGTTCTTCGGGACGCTGGATCTCAAACTTGCGCATTTTTTCCACCAGCGTGGTGCGCTGCAGATTCAGGAGCTTGGCGGCGCGCGCCACCACCCACTCGGACTGCATCAGGGCCTGGGTCATCAGGCTGCGCTCGATGCCAGCCAGGTGCGGCTTGAGATCGATTCCCTCGCGGGGCAGATCGACCATGTCGACACGGCTGCCGCCGTGCGCCAGCGCGTGGGATTCATCCTCCGCGATCTCCTCGAACAACTCGAAATTGGCGCGGAACTTGGCGGGAAGGTCAGACCACTTGACCAGCTTGTCGGGAAAGAGAATCGACAGGCGTTCCAGCACGTTGAACAACTCGCGCACATTGCCCGGCCAGTGATAGCGCGCCAGACTCGCCACGGCACAATCACTGAGTCGCAGGGTGCCGCGTTGCTCACGCTCGAGTTTATCGACATAGCCGTCAATCAACAGCGGTATATCCCCGGCCCGTTCACACAGGGGCGATATCTCGATGGGAAATACGTTCAGACGGTAGAACAGATCCATGCGGAACGCGCCTTCACTCACCAGATGCTCAAGATCGCGATGGGTGGCGGCAACAATTCGCACGTCGGCCTGCTGGGTTTTCGGGCTGCCAACCCGTTCAAAGGTGCGTTCCTGCAAAACGCGCAGCAGCTTGACCTGCATCTCCAGCGGCATGTCACCGATTTCGTCCAGAAACAGCGTGCCGCCCTCGGCAATTTCGAAACGCCCCTGGCGCGCGCTGATGGCGCCGGTAAATGCGCCTTTTTCATGCCCGAACAGTTCCGACTCCAGCAGTTCGGCCGGGATGGCCCCGCAGTTGATGGGTACGAAGGGTCTGTTGGCACGCGAGGAGAGAGCATGCACACAACGCGCTACCACTTCCTTGCCGGTACCGGACTCACCGGTAATGAGCACGGAGGCCTCGGAGGTGGCGACCTGACGCACCAGTTGGCGCACTGCGTTGATGTCATCGCTGCGGCCCACCAGGTTCTGGTACAACAGCAGTGAGGGATCCTCGCGCGCGCCGGCGCGGTGACGGTAATAGAGCACAGCCTCCTGCAGCCGCGCCAGCAACTCCTTGTAACTGGCGCCGGTGGATAGCACGCCGCGCACGCGTCCCTCGAAACCGGTGTGCGCGTCGCCCTTGTCGGCGATGAGGAAGCAGGCACTGCCCGGAAGGCGGCCCGCGGCGGTTTTCAGCGCCGGTTCCACGCATGCCTTTCCGGCATCGGCGGCGACAAACACCGCGAGCACGCTGGACAATTCGTCGATCGTCGCACGCAACTGTGCAACGTTAGCCGCGGTGTGCGCTGGATAGCCCAGAAACTGCACGAAAGAAGCGAAGCGATGGGCTCGCTCCACGTTGGAGTCCACGATGATTACGGGTGAGTTCTGTTCAGTCACCGGCCGCCTCCGGTGATCGCGGAGCGGGCCGAGCGCCGAATTTTAGTGGAGGTGGAGGGTATACAGGCGCCAATAAAGCCTGGGCACGTGCGCTTGCGCTGTAACCCTGCGCGATGCATGTCAGAGACGGTCCCCGTTAACGAACAACACTGTCCTTGTATGCCTGTCTACAAAAACCAGGTCTTTTATAATCTTTCTCCGCGAACCGCCACCGGAGCTTGCGAGGGGGCGGCGGCAATCGTCAGGAAAGATTTCGTATGATTCTCAATAGCTTAAACGTTTCCTGCCCGAGTTAAATACGTAGAATCCCGTAGATCATCAAAATCACCCCGGCGAGTCTGCGCCCCGGCCTCTCGCTCCTCGCGCACCTGCATGACCTGCTGCACAAGGCTGGCGACCGAGGCCGCGTGCATCTTGGCGAACACATTCTTGCGGTGTACTTCCACCGTTCTGGGGCTGATGCACAGCGCCTGGGCGATTTCCTTGCTGGTCTGCCCGCGCACCACAAAATCCATTACCTCGCGTTCGCGCTGGGTCAGGTTGGCAATGCGCGCCAGAATCTGCGCCCGACGAATTTCTTCCAGCCCAATGCGCCGGCTGTGCTCCAGTGCGCAGCTCACGGCAGCCCTCAGCGTTGCAGGCTCCATCGGTTTCAACAGGAAATCCGCAGCGCCCGCTTGCAACGCCCGAATGGGTGCGCGCACATCGGTGGTTGCCGAGAGAAATATGATCGGCATGCGGTGGCCGCGTTCAGCAAGAACCGCCTGTAGCTGAAGACCGCTCATCGCCGGCAGGTCAACCTCCAGCACCAGGCAGGCAGCCCGGGCTTCGATGCCAGCGAGAGAAAAACTGTCGAGGTCGCTGTCCAGAAAACTCTCGGCACACTCGAACGCCCTGAATCCGATATTCTCCGCACTCAACGCCTGGGCCAGGCGAGCCTGGGTCACGCGATCGCGATCAATTGAATACACAATGGGTTCGAAAATCTGTGGCATGGCTACGCCGCGCTCCGTCGCGTTCACAACATGCTGCTACAAACCCGCGCAATGCACAATCGGTGCGCCGCACAATAGCGCGAATTAATCCTCGACATTCACGCGACGGCGGAACGCCACCTCCCGTCGATGATGACGAAAGACAAGTTTGTCGAGCCAGCTTTGCGCAGACGGAGACAAGCCGAGATAGCGCACCCGGTTACAGCTGGCTTCATCGTCATCCTGCACCGCCACAACCTGCCCGTACAGACTCAAAGGCTTGGGGGTGCCGTGCTGGATATACACTTGAATGAACACCGTATCGTTGAGCGCCGGCGGGTCATCGTCACGCCATGCAATCTCTTTAGCCGAAACCGTCACCGTGCGCCGCGGCGGCACACTGGACTGCTGGTAGATCAATTCACTGACGAGGTCGAGCAGCAGGCTGATCTTCAGGTCGAGGCGCGCGATCTCCTGTGACGACGCCACCTCTTCCTCGGAAAACTCGCCGGGGAAAGCGCCGATTACGGAAACCGCTCGCAGAAAGGTCTCATTGGATTCATTGACGATGGCCAGGCGCGCCTCATCGGGCATCTCTTCCACGCGACGCCACTCAATGGAAATATCATCGCTAAAGGTCAGGCCGTCCAAACCGGATTGCTCGTTGTTTGTCATACCTATCCTGCACGGCCCTCACCAGTGCGGCCAGTGTCGCAGGTTGTGCGCAGACTGCAAGCTGCCGTGTCAATCGCGCAGCTGGCGCCAGGAAGCCGGTGGGCGCCGGCATACTTTCCCAAAGGCAATACAACCGCCTGGAGGCTCAGCGGCCGGAGGCCGATTCCACAGCCCGATAGCTGTTCACCGCCTGGCGCTTGCCGGTGAGTTCGCGGCCCTGGGCCATCGCGGCGGAACGTGCCACCCGGAGCCTGGACATCAACTCCTCGTTCAGATGCAGCAGGGCCGCCATGGCCTGCGCCACGAGCTCGGTGTCCGCAGGCGGAATCTGCCGCGAAAAACAGGCCGCAAGATCCTCCCTGCGCTCGATCTCGAGCTCGGTAACGCGTGCCCACTCGTCGTTTGCGGCATGTTCCAGCATCTGCTCGGTCAGCAACAGTGCCTGTGCCAGACGCTGACAATGGCGCACCTGCTCAGACAGCGCCCGGGTGCGCAATTCTTCAACAATCATTGTGCCTGCCTCATGTCGCCGGGAATACTGTTCCAGGCTGTGCGAACCTCTGCCAGCAGCGTTGCCACCTCATCCAGGCGCGCGACATCGGAGGCCAGATTTGCCTCCACCAGCCCCTGCTCCATGTAGTCGTAGAGAGCCGCCAGGTTGCCGGCAATCTCCCCACCGCGCTCCACATCCAGACTGGCCCGCAAGCTGTCGATAATGCTGATTGCGCTGCTGATCAGTTCGCCCTTGCGCGCGGTTTCGCCGCGTTGCATGGCGCCCCTGGCCGCCGCCAGGCGATCCGCAGCACCTGCGATCAACATGGCGATGAGCTGGTGCGAACTGGCGTCGGCCACTCCACTTTGCACGCCAATGGTCCTGTACTGCTGCAATGCCGTCTGGTTCATGAGAGTCCTTGTTGTGGCCTGTTAGTTTCGGTTGAGCGACCCGGCCTCGGGCAGGGACGCCAGCTGTTGCGTGAGAAAATTGCTGGTGGACTGCAACTGGGCCAGCAGGGTATCGAGCGCGTTGAAGCGCGCGCGAAAGGATGCCTCCAGCGATTCCATGCGCAGGTCGAGGCGCGCGCGCTGCTCTTCGATTCGATCGGCCCGGCTCTGCAGGCCGTCTGTGCGTACATCGAGAATGCCGTCGGATTCCAGAAATCTGGCGATCAGGGTATTGAACTGGTCGGCGACGCCGCGGGTGAACTCCAGCGTCCCGCGCGGCCCGGTAAGGCCGCCCTCCACCAGCAGCCGCAGCCCCTCGGCATCACCGCCGGTAGCGGCGGTGAGAATCTGTCCGGTGCCGAGAGCCGCCACGCCCCCGATGCTGCCCGCGACGTCAGTTCCCTGCGTACCAGCGCCAACCGCAAGACCCAGCTCCGCACCACTGTTGGTATCCGTGGCGGTGAATTCCACACTGGAGGCGGAGCCGTAACGCTCCGATGTGATCGCCAGATTGCCCGCGACAAAACTCACGTTCACTCTGACGCCGGCCTCCAGCAGCGCCGTGTCACTGTTGATTTTCGACTGCAGCTCGGCCGCCAGCGCAGCCCCGCTGCTGTAGGTGCCCTGGCCGAGCTGGATATTCGCGCTATCGACGCCATCCACGCGGATGCTGAACTCATCGTTGCCGGCGTTGATCGTAGCCACGCCACCGGGCAGCGCTACAGCGCCGCCGGTATATTGCCCGCGGCTGGCAATCTGCGTGATCTCTACCGCGTAGCTGCCCGCAACAGTGGCGTCGGAGGCGCTCAAAAAATCGATACCGGCATCCGAGGGTATGCCAACCGCGGCAAACACACTGATAATTTCATCGAAATTCTGTTCCAGCGCCGCATCCAGCGCCGTCTCGTTCAGTTCCAGTGAGCCATCGCGCGCCGTGCGAATGCCGATCTGGCTGAGACTGTTTACCGCACCGGGAGCGCCATCCACAACGCTGCTGATCACCTGGCGCAACTGGGCGGTTATCGCGCGCACGGAGGAGTCGCCCTGCAGTGCTCCGGCGACGTTGGTGGCGGCATCGTACGCGGTGAGGCCGCGGGTCGCCTGCTGAAACGCATTGAAGCCATCGACAAAGGACTGAATGGTCTCTTTGACTCCCTCGATGTCTTCACTGATCGAGAGCGTGACGGGCGTGGCCTGGGTAAGCCCCTTGAGTGTTATGTCGACGCCATCGATCACACCACTGGCGGTATTTCCCGCGCTGCTGATCGACAGGCCGTTGACACTGAACAGCGCATCCTGCGCGGCCACGGTCTGGCTCAGGTTGGTCGCTGCACCGCTGAAGGCCAGGGCAGACAGGCCGGCGGCATCGGTGTCGTTGCCATCGCCGCTATCGGCTACGCTGATTTCAATACTGTTGTCTTCGCCCGAGAATTCCGAGCTGAGCAATAGCCGGTAACCGCTGCCATCGTTGACAATGGTGGCGTTCACGCCGATGTCCGCGCCGTTGATTGCGTCGCGCACGCCTTCCAGTGAATTGTTGTTGCCATCTATGTTGATGGTCGCGCTGGCACGCTCTGGGTTTACCGTGAAGCCGTTGTAGCTCTCCGGCCCCGGGTCCGGCCCCGTGTAATCGGTAGCGCCAAAGCGCAGGGTGAGCGTACCGGTGCCCACCGTATCCGCCGGTGAGGCGTAACTGCCCGACGCCAGCGAATGCGTGCGCGCCAGTTGCTGCACGCTGATTTCGTAATTGCCGTTGATAGCCGAACCGTCTGAACTCAGCCCGACAATATCGGGGTTGCTCGAGGTGCCGAGACGCTGACCGAAACTGCTCAGCGTGTTCAGGCTCGCCAGGCTGTCCTGCAGTGCTGACAGCGCGCCCTTGAAGGTGCCAAACGCCGACAGCTCCGCCCCGACCTGAGCGCTTTGCCGGTTCAGGCGATTTTCGGTTGGCGCGCGCTCCGCAGCGACAAGCTGTGTAACCAGCCCCTCGATGTCCAGCCCTGAGCCAATTCCCGACGCTGTTATCATGCGCGTTTCGTCCCCTAATCAACTGTATGCCGATCAGTCTGTGGTTCAGCCGATCTCCGGCTCTAAGCTATGCAAGGTCAGTGCCAGAGTACCTTGGGCCTCTCGGCGTAACCCCTTATCCCAGTATGTCCACTAGTGTCCCGGCGGCCAGGTCGCCGGCGTACTCCCGGATGTGGCGCGCGACCATCAGCACAGCCTCCGTGGGCACCTGTCTGACCACCTCGCCTGTCGCGGTATCCACCACCGTGAACAGCTCGACTCCGCTTTGTGCATCCACCATGAACCGCAGGGAGCGGGAGGTCTGCTGAAAATACTCCTCAATAGTGGCCACGGCCTGTTGCATCGAGGCGTCGCCACCTGCAGCGGCGTCCTGTTGCGGCGATTGCTTGCCGCTGTCAACCACCGGCTGCCGCCCGGCCATAGCCGGCGTTGCCGTTGTGATTGATCCACCTGTTCCACGCATGCCGCTCACGCCACCCGGCGCGCCGGCCTGCAAAATATCTGATCCTGTCATAGCCAGGCCTCCTTCAAGCGAATTAAACGCTGCCAACTGGCAGGCGCGCTTTGCGGGAGAAAAAAAGGGGCGGTAAACCGCCCCATGCTTGTTACTTTGTTGTTATGGGTCTTAACGCCCTGTTACTGGAGCAGTGCGAGCACGTTCTGCGGAGAAGCGTTCGCCTGGGCAAGCATCGCCGTACCGGCCTGCTGCAGAATCTGCGCGCGGGTCAGGTTGGCGGTTTCCGCGGCAAAGTCGGCATCCTGGATACGTGAACGCGAAGCCGAGAGGTTCTCAGCCGTGGTCTGCACGCTGCGCACGATCGACTCGAAGCGGTTCTGCGCCGCACCGAGGTCAGCCCGCGCGCCATTCACCGTGGTCAGCGCCGTATCAACCGCGCCCAGCATGGTGCCCGCGTTGGCCGCAGAGGTGACATCGCCAGAGATCACACCGCTCACGTCAACCGTGCTGACATCCACCGTATCCCCGCTATTGGCACCCACCTGGAAGGACAGGGTGGCAGCAGTGTTCAGCAGCTGTACGCCGTTGAACGTGGTATCGGCCGCGACACGACCAATTTCCGCGATCAGCGTCTGTACTTCCGCATCCAGAGCCGTGCGGTCGCTGGCAGAGTTGGTGGCGTTGGCAGACTGCACCGCCAGCTCACGGATACGCTGGAGGTTGTTGGTGACTTCCGCCATCGCGCCTTCAGCCGTCTGTGCCAGTGAAATACCGTCGTTGGCATTACGCGCCGCCTGATTCAGGCCGCGGATCTGCGAAGTCATACGCTCCGAGATCGCAAGGCCCGCCGCATCGTCCTTGGCGCTGTTGATTCGCAGGCCGGAAGACAGGCGCTGCAGAGAAGTAGCCAGTGAGCCTGAAGACTCACTCAGATTCCTTTGTGCGTTCAGCGACGCGACATTCGTATTGATTACCTGCATGGTTCCGTCCCTCTCATTATCCGCTCTGTCTACCCGTGGTGAATCAGGCGGCTGTTAAATTGCTGTTTCGAATCACTTATCGACCGTGATTCTCACTGCCGACACCTGAGTTAGCGGGTCGCGAGGGGAAAACTTTAGGACTTACAGCAAATTTGTGACTTTTTTCTGGATCGGGGGGTTTCAGAGCTGGCGCTGCCGGTCGCGGCCGCCTGAACAGCCTGCCAGGCGGGGGTGCAATGGGCCTTCAACAAGCGCTCAGAGATAGTTGAACAGGGACAACCCCTGCATTTTAACGTAGCTTTGCTGGGCCGCCTGCAGCGCAGTCAGCTCCAGGTTGAAACGACTGATCGCCTCGGCGTAGTCTAGATCCTGAATGCCCGAGAGCGTTTCACTCAGCTGCAGGTTGAAGCTGTCATTGATATCGAGCTGGTTCTGCACCTGCTGCAGCCGCACCCCCACCCCGGAGCGCACTTCCAGTACCCGGCCCAGCGACTGATCGAGATCGTTGAGCGCCAGCGTCATCGCATTATTCACCGCAGCGACTTCCGCAGGCGTGGTACCGGAGCCCTGCAGGGCGCCCACAATGCTTTCCAGGGTGCCAAACAGCGACCTGCCTACCGAGGGTTCGACCCCGAAACTGTCTCCGTCGCCGGGCACACCCGTGAACTCCACGCGGGCGCCGGCAAAATCGATGGGCTCGCCAGCCGCGTAAACGCCGCTGCCGACGACGGCGGCGGCGGAGTTGGTGACCTGATAGGTGACCGGATCAGCCGGCGTGAGCTGAGCGAAGCTGATCGTGTAGTTGTCGCTGATGAAGCTGCCGTTGCGCGCACTGCTACTGATGACGGCAGTACCGCTGTTACCCGGCGCCGGCTGTAGCGAAAAGCTGCCATTGCCGCTGGGCACCGACATAAACACATCCGCGCCGGAGTCTCGCACTGCCACCTGCACGCCCGAGCCCACCTGCAGGAAACGCTGGCCGTCGTCGCCGGCGTAAGTCACCGTGCCACCCTGGCGGGAAAACGGCTGCGACAGCGATTGATAACCCCCGAAAATGTACTCGCCACTGGCATCGCGAGTATTCGCCAGGCCCAACAGTTCATCGATGCGCGCTTCAATCTCTGTTGCGATTGCGCTGCGGGTCTCCGGCGTCTGCGTGGCGTTGTTGGCCTGCAGCACCAGCTCACGCACACGCTGCAACAGGTTCCCGGTATCGGCGAGCGCGGTTTCTTCCTGCGCCAGTTGTCCCATGGCGAGGTTCGCGTTGCGCTGGTACTGATCCACCCGTTCCAGGTCTTCGGTGATACCCATGACCTGCACGGCAGCAACCGGATCATCCGACGGCGTGAGGATGCGCCGTCCGGTCGCAAGCTGCTGCTCGGTCTCGCTCAGCTTCTGCTGCTGCATGAGAATGGCGGATATGCCCTGCTGAAAAATCTGAACGCTGGAAACTCGCATGTCGGCTTTACCTTCTGGTCGCCGTCAACAGCGTCTGGAAGAGCTGATCGGCAACCGCAATCATCTGGGCTGCGGCCTGGTAGGCCTGTTGATAACGAATGAGATTGGCGGCTTCTTCGTCGAGATTCACGCCGGAGAGGCTCTCGCGGCTCGCCACCGCCTGCTCCAGCAGCACGCCTTCTGTTCGGGAACCGGTTTCTGCCTGGCGCGTCTGTACGGCAATATCTGCCACCATCCCGCTGTAGGCGGCCTGGAAACTGGCGGTACCGCCATACAGGGTGTTGGACGTCTGCAATGAGGCGAGCGCCAGAGCGTTGCGATTGTCACCACTACCGCCTGTGTTGTTGACGATGCTCAGCGCGTCACCTGCCTGCGGAGCGCCGCTCACGGAGAAGTCAAAGCCGCCCAGCGTGAAAGACTTGCCGCCACTTTCGCTGGCCGGATTATAAGCGAGCGGCCCGCCGGCAATGCCACTGACATCAAAGCCCGGCTGACCCGCGCCCAGCGCATTCGGGTTAAACGTAAGGGTCACCGGGCCCGCCAGCGGCAACCCTGCGGAGCTGTTCACTGTCGGGCCCGCGATGCTGGCGCTGCCGGCGTTGGCGGCATCGGAGCCGGCGCGCAAGGGTGCGGCGGCCGCGATGCCGCGGGGGTCACTCAGCGCCAGCTCAAAGAGTGCCGCGTTCCGGGCCGTGGGTTGAACAATGAAAGTGTCGCCCGCCACCGGGGCGCCCGCCACACTGATCTCCAGCCCGTCCACATTGAACGGGCCGGCGCCGCTCTGGGCCGCGCCCGTACTGAGATTGGTCAGCGTCCACTGGGCTCCATCGAACTGCACCCGGTAGTCGGCGCCGGTCAACGCCCGCGCGTCGCCGATAACCGCGCTCACCGAGGAGGCGCCGGAGTTGGATGCCTGCGCACTGCTGGCCGCACTCAAGGGCCGGAAAAAATCGCCGCCGGGCTGACCGTTCAGGTCCATTCCCAAACTGTGCTGGTCGTTGACGACCGCTGTGATACCTGTTGCCACCAGCCCGAGCTGGTTCATCGCCGGGTCCAGCACCTGTTCACGAAAATCCAGCAGGCCGCCGAGCTCACCGCCGTTGAGAAAGCGCTCGAGACTGGTCAGCGTGCCCCCGGGGCTATCCGCGCCGACGATCAGGCGTGTGCTGTCGGTGGCGCTGGGGCCGGTCCGCAGAGGCTGCGAGGTAGCGCCCACCACCAGCGGCTGCCCATTGCCGATCATCACGTTCACGGCGCCACCCGAGGCGTCCACCACGGTGACATCAATGCGCTCGGCAAGCTCTCGCACCAACTGGTCGCGCTGATCCAGCAGGTCGTTGGGCGGCTGCCCCTGGGCCACGGCAAAAGCCTGCGAGACTTCCTGATTGAGCCTGGCGATATTCTCCGCCAGGGCGTTTATCTCACCCACCGAGGCCTCTATGCGACCGTCGAGCTCGGCACCCAGGTTGCGAAAATTACTGTCCAGATAGTGAAAGCGGTCGGCCAGCACCCGCGCCTCGCCCAGCAGCACCTGCCGCTCGGGCAGTGAGGCGGGACTGTTTGCAACATCCTGCAGAGCGCCAAAAAAACTTTCCAGCGTGGAGCCCAACCCCGTGGCGGGATCAGCCAGAAGGCCGTCGAGCCGACTGGAAAGGTCATAGAACGTCTGGAATCGCGACTGGCTGGACGTTCTTTCGCGCACCTCCGAGGTCAGGTACTGATCGTAAAAGCGCTCAACAGAATCCACCGCAACGCCATTGCCCACGTACGATCCGCCGGAAAACTGCGGCGGCTGCGTGGCAAAATTGACCCGCTGGCGGCTGTAACCCTCGGTGTTTACATTCGAGATGTTATGCCCGGTGGTCGCGATGGCGCGCTGCAAGGACAACAGCGCGGATGAGCCAAGGTTCAACAGGTCTGGCATGGTGGTCTATCCATAGCTTTGCACGGGAATGTCTTCCCTCCTCTCACCTTAGCGACACCGCCGCGGAATTCTTTAGCTCACTGAACACATCGGAGTAGGTGTCGGCATTCACTATGCGCATGATTTTTGCGGCATAGGCGGGGTCGGTGGCGTATCCGGCGTCCTGCAGTCCGTGCAAAAACGCAGCGCTGTCAGGGGCATTGTCCAGCGCCGATCGGTAGCGTGGATTGCCACTGAGAAAGTCCACGTAATCCTCAAAGCTGCCAGCCAGCGAGTCGTATACGCGGAAGGCCGCCTTCTCCAGCGCGGCGACCCCATCGCGAAACTCCAGCGTGCGCACTGTTGCCGCGTCACCCTGCCATTCTTCTCCCGCCTTGATACCAAACAGATTGAAGCTGCTGCTGCCACTGCCGGTGCGAATGATCTTCTTGCCCCAGCCGGTTTCCAGGGCAGACTGCGCCACCAGCACCCTGGGATCCACACCCAGCTTGCCGGCGGCATCCACCGCGTGCTCCCAGATGTCACGGATAAAATCCTGCGGCGAGCGCGGGGCAAAATCGTCCGCCGGTTCGCCATACACACCCGTGGCATCGCGCGCCGGCACAACGCCTGGCGGGTTCGCGGCCGCCTGCGCCGTGGGGGTTGCAGCCGGTTGCGGGCTGCGCGAGGGGATGCGCGCCAGGGTCTGCGGCAGCGGCATTGGAGCGGCGGTTGTTGCCGGCAGCAGGTTCGCCAGCTCGCTGACACTCTGGCTGCGCTCGGTCGCGGCCGACGCACCGGCGGTTCCTTCAAGCTGTTCCATCAATATTTCGGAGAGTCCCAGCCCGCCCTGGCTGGACAGATGCAACGATATCTGCTGGTCATACATGCTCTGGTAGGTATCCAGCTGGTTGCTGTCGAAAAGCTCGCCTTTGATGGTGGCATCGCGCATGGATTTCAGCATCATCTGCACAAACAGCGATTCGAAGTGGGCGGCAACTTCACCCGCCGCCTGTGACGGGCGGGAAACGGCGTCGCTACGCAGCGATGCCAGCCCCTGGAAATCGAAGTATGCGGCGGCGCCTGCCGTGCTCATCAGATTACTGTCAGTTCGGCGCGCAGCGCACCGGCCTGTTCCAGCGCTTCGAGAATCGCCACCAGGTCACCCGGCGCCGCGCCCACGCGATTCACCGCGTCCACCAGGTCTTTCAGCGTAATGCCCGGATCAATCAGGAACATGCGGCCGCCTTCCTGGTCTATGGCGACTTCGGAATCGGGGGTCACGGCGGTTTGGCCACGCCGCGCGAAGGGCCCCGGCTGGCTCACGTCGATATTCTCTGAAATGCTGACCGTGAGATTGCCATGCGCCACCGCCGCCGGCATCACGCGCACTTCGCTGCCGATCACCACGGTGCCGCTGCGGGAGTTGACAATCACCCGTGCCGGCGCCGAACCCGGATTCACCGCGAGGTTTTCCACGGCGGATACAAATGCCACCTTGTTCGTGGCGTCGGCGGGCAGGTCGATGTCGATGGTCGCGCCGTCCACCGCGCGGGCTATGTTCGGGCCGAGGTTGGTATTGATGGTCTGCGCCACCCGCATAGCGGTAGTAAAATCGTGTGAGTTGAGGCTGAGCTGCAGGCTATTGTCGCTGGCAAAGGGGCTGGGTACCGCCCTCTCCACCATCGCGCCGTTGGGGATGCGCCCGGAATTGGTGACATTCACGGCGATACTGGAACCGTCCGCGCCCTCGGCGCCGAAACCGCTCACCACCAGGTTGCCCTGGGCCATGGCGTAAAGCTGGCCATCGACCCCCTTCAGGGGCGTCATCAGCAGGGCGCCGCCGCGCAGGCTCTTGGCATTGCCGAGTGACGACACGGTGACATCAATGGTCTGGCCCGGGCTGGCAAAGGGCGGCAGCTCGGCGTGCACCATCACCGCCGCCACATTCTTGAGCTGCGGATCGACATTGGCGGTGACCACCACCCCGAGTTTGGCCAGCATGTTTTTCACGCTCTGCACGGTGAACGGCGTTTGCGTGGTCTGGTCGCCCGAGCCATCCAGGCCCACCACCAGGCCGTAGCCGATCAACTGGTTGCCGCGAACGCCGCTGAAACTGCCGATATCCTTGATGCGCTCGGCCTGTGCCGGCGCCACTGGCAGGAACAGGCCCAGGGTGAGCAGCAGGCTCAGGGCGGCGCACAGGCAAACGGAGGGTTTCTTCATGTGTGTGCTTCCTAGAAAGGCCAGAACGGGCTGATGAAGAACCGCGACAACCAGCCCACCCTGTTCACATCCGCCGTGGAACCCGTGCCGCCATAGGAAATGCGGGCATCAGCCACCTTGGTGGAGAGCACGGTGTTCCCGGCGGAGACATCCACCGGGCGCACCACGCCCTGCAGGCGGATGTACTCGTTGCCCTGGTTGATCTGGATCCACTTTTCACCCTTGATGAACAGGTTGCCGCCGGGCAGGACCCTGGCAACCGTCACCGTGATGCTGCCGCGCAGGCTGTTGCGCTGATTGCTCGCGCTCTCTCCCTCAAAGCCATTTTCCGAAGACAGATCAAAGCCCAGCGTGTTGTCATCGCCAAAGTCACGCAGCTTGCCCGCCAGCAGCGGATTCTCAATGGCGGTGGAACTGCTCTTGTCGAGGCTGGTGTCGCTGCTCTTGGCCGCGTCGGTGGCCTCGGAGAGCACCACCGTCAGAATATCGCCCACCTGCCGCGCCTTCACGTCCTCAAACAGCACCATGCTCGGGCCGGCGTCCAGATAGATGGAGCCGGTAGGCGGCCCGGCGG
Source organism: uncultured Halieaceae bacterium (assembly GCA_963976655.1). Classification (GTDB taxonomy): domain Bacteria; phylum Pseudomonadota; class Gammaproteobacteria; order Pseudomonadales; family Halieaceae; genus Marimicrobium. The sequence continues at coordinate 134,025 of CAXBLB010000003.1, read as the reverse complement.
GTGCTTCCGGGTAATAGTCCACCGGCTCGGCTTCCTCGAAAATGTCGTGCTCGCTCGGGGGCATGCCGCTACAGCTCACGAGTGTGCCCGCGAGCAGAGAAACCAGTATTGGCTGAACCAGGCGCATAACCATCACCTACATGTTATTCGCGACGTACTGCAGCATCTGATCGGTGGTGGAGATCGCGCGCGAGTTCATCTCGTAGGCGCGCTGGGTTTCAATCATGTTCACCAGTTCTTCCACCACGTTCACGTTGGAACTCTCCACATGCCCCTGCAGCACCACGCCCAGGCCGTTGAGGCCGGGATTGCCGGTCTGCGGCGAACCGCTGGCGCCAGATTCGAGGAACAGATTGTCACCGATCGCCTGCAGGCCCGCCGGGTTGACGAAATCCGCGAGCTGAATGCTGCCGATCTGGGTGACAGCGGTCGAGCCGGGCTGGCGCACGGACACGGTCCCATCCCCGGCAATCGTCAGCGAGGCGGCGTTTTCCGGCACCGTGATGGCCGGCTGCAGTGTGTAGCCGGAGGATGTCACCAGTTCCCCCTGCTCGCTGAGCTGGAAGGTGCCGTCGCGGGTATAGGCCTGGGAGCCATCCGGCAACAGTATCTGGAAAAAGCCGCGGCCCTGGATCGCCATGTCCATCGCGTTGTCGGTTTTCTGCAGGTTGCCCTGGGTGAACAGCTTCTCCGTGGCCACGGTGCGCACGCCGGTCCCCACCATCAGGCCCGAGGGAAGCTGCGTGTCCTGGGAAGACTGCGCGCCCACCTGGCGCACGTTCTGGTACAGCAGGTCGGCAAAGATCGCCCTGCTACTCTTGAAGCCGGTGGTACCGGAGTTCGCCAGGTTGTTGGCGATGTTGGACATTTTCATCTGTTGGGCGTCCAACCCGGTTTTGGCGATCCACAGTGCCTGGTTCATGTCCCGACTACTCCCTTAACTCAATTTCATCAGCTCTGCCGAGGACTGATCCAACTGCTCGGCGACTTTCATCATGCGTGTATGGTTTTCAAACTGCCTGGACAGCTCGATCATCTGCACCATCGAGCCCACCGTATCCACGTTGCTCGCTTCGATGGAACCGGGGATCAGCCGCACGCCCGCATCCGCCACAAGCTCCTCGCCGTCCAGCATCCGGATCAGGCCGTCCTTGCCCTTGGCAAGCCCGGCGTTGTCCGGGTTCACCAGCTTGATGCGATCCACCACCGCGGTGGAGTCCGGCTTCTCGCCTAGAGGCACAATGGAGACGGTGCCGTCGGCGCCGAGCATGATCTCTGAATAGGGCGGCAGGGCGATCGGGCCGGATTCTCCCAGCACCTGCCTGCCGGCGCCGTTGATGAGCTGGCCGAACTCGTCGACCCGCAGGTCGCCGCGACGGGTCAACGCCTCGCCGCCCTGGGCATCGGCCACCGCGATCCAGCCTTCGCCATTCACCGCTACATCCAGGTTGCGCCCGGTGGCGTTGATCGTGCCGTGGCTGAAATCCACGCCGGTGTTGTGCATGCCGGCAAATACCCGCGTCGCGCCGGCAGCGCTGCCGTTCACGTAGGCGCTGGTGGCGGAGATAAGATCGCCCCTGAACCCCGCGGTGGACGCGTTCGCCAGATTGTGCGTATTGAGGGCCTGGGCGAGCATCGCTTCGCGCGCTCCCGAGGCCGCCACGTAGACTAAGTGATCCATTGCCGGGGCCCGCTACGTTAGCGCAGGTTGATCACGGTCTGGGTGACCGCATCTTCCGTCTGGATTACCTGGGCGTTGGCCTGGAAATTCCGTTGCGCGATGATCATGTTCACCAGTTGCTCGGTAATATCGACGTTCGACCCCTCCAGCGCTCCAGACTGCAGCACGCCCAGACCGGAGCTGCCAGGCGTGCCCAGAGTGGCCTGGCCGGAGGAAAAGGTTTCCGCCCAGGTGGTATCACCCAGGGGCTGCAGCCCGTTGGGGTTGGAAAAATCTGCCAGCGCCAGCTGACCCAGCGCGCGCCCCTGACCATTGGTATAGCGGGCAAACACAACGCCGGAGTCATCAACCTCAAGGCCCAGCAACTGCCCGGTGGTGAAACCGTCCTGCACCACGCTGCTGACCGAGAAATCCGACCCGAACTGGGTGAGCTTTGACAGGTTGACCGTGAAATCCTGTGGCGCGGCACCCGTTGGCAGGCCCGCACTATTCAGCGGATTCCAGCCGGCGATATTCATCTCCACCGGCAGCGAGGCCGGGTCAAGCTTGCCGTTGGACTGAAAGTTGACGGTTTCCGGCCCGCCCGTGGTCACGCCGTCGATCAGGGTATGGATATCCCACTCGTTGGCATTCGCCGTTTTCACGAAGTACATGCTCATGATGTGCGAGTTGCCGAGCCCATCGTAGATGGTCAGGCTGGTGGTGGCGTTGTAGGCATCCTGGTCGGGCGCGGTGGGCGGCACCGCAAAGGCGTCGTAGGGGCCGCCAAATGGCAACGCCGGCGGGGCCTCCCGTGAGTCGAGGTTCGCGGTGAGGTTCGCAAGAGAGGTCGCTCCGGGGTCGACCAGTGAAGTGTCGAGTTGCAGGTCGGCAGCCTGGCCATTGATCTCACCATTGCTGTTCACCTGAAACGCCTGCAGCTTGTAGCCCTGATTGGTAACCAGAAAGCCGTCGCGATCAACCTGGAAATTACCGGCGCGGGTGTAGAGCGACGCACCGTTGTCACTGAGCTGGAAAAAGCCGTTGCCGTTGATCGCCAGGTCCAGGGCGTTGTTGGTGAAACTGATATTGCCCTGCGTGAATTCCTGGGTCACGCCGGCAAGACTCACACCCTTGCCGATGGCGTTGCCGCCGGCACCCAGCAGACTGGTGGCGTACACATCCGCGAACTCCGCCCGCGATGTCTTGAAGCCGGTAGTGGAGCTGTTGGCAATGTTGTTGCCAATCACACCGAGTTCCGCCGTTGCCGAATTGATTCCCGATACCGCTGTTTCAAAGGCCATTGTGATTCTCCCTGTTGTCGCAAATGGAATGCATTAGATAAAACGTTTTACCGACGACAGGGCCACCTGGTCCCCGCCAACAAGATTGAGCGTGACCGAGGCATTCGCCCGATCAATTGATACCGACTCCACCTGCGCGTGCGCGTAGGCCGGTACCGCCTGTACCCGACCATCCACCACGGCCTCGGCGCTCACCCGGTACTCGCCGGGCGGCAGCGGGTTACCGTCATCCCCCATGCCATCCCACTGTACTTTCAGCTCACCGGCCTCCACCGCGCCGAGCGTGCGGCTGTGCACGAGGCGCCCGGCGCTGTCCTGCACGTAGAGCGTGAGTTCGGAGCTGGCGCCGGGCACATCGAGAGTGGCATCAAGCGGCGCCTCTGCACTCAGCGAACCGAGGTTGGATTCCGTGACCACCTTGCTGCCCACCAGGCCGGCAGCCTGCAGGGTCTGGTTGGCATACAACATGCCCGACAGCTCGGCGAAGCCCTGTTGCAGGCCCTGGATACCGTCCACGGTGCCGAACTGTGCGATCTGCGACAGGAATTCGAAGTTATCCATGGGCTTGGTGGGGTCCTGGTTCTCGAGCTGTGCCACCATGAGTTCGAGGAAATCTTCCTGGCCCAATTCTGCCGGCGTATTCGGCACAGCATTTGCGCCACTGCCTGCGGCGGCGCCCGGAAACAGTTCAGACAGACTTGAGGTTGGATTCATGACTGTTACTCGCTCTATTTGCCAAGGCTCAGGGTGCGCATGATCAGTTGTTTGGTGGTGTTCATCGCCTCGACGCTGCTCTGGTAGGAGCGCGAGGCGGAAATCATGTTGGCCATCTCCTCTACCGAGTTGACGTTTGACAGGTAGATGTAGCCATCTTCGTCCGCCATGGGATTGGCCGGAGAAAACTCCTTGCGCGGCGCCACCTTGCTTTCATACACGCCGTCAACCCGCACCCCGCCGGGCTGTTGCGCAGCGCGCGCGGAATCATAAATGGTCGAGAACACGGGATAGCGCGCCCGATAGGCCTCCTCGGCACTGCCGCTCACGACCCCGGCGTTGGCCAGATTGCTGGCGATCGCATTCAGGCGCATGCTCTGGGCATTGAGCGCTGTGCCGGATATTTCAAAAACGTTGAAAAGACTCATGGCTATTCCATTTTCAGGGCGGAAATAATCGACTTGATGCGCCCGTCGAGAAAATTCAGGCTGGCCTGATAGCGAATCGCGTTGTCCATGAAGGCCGCGTGCTCCTGTTGCGTCTCAACGGTGTTGCCGTCCAGCGACGCCTGCGTCGGCACCCGGTACTTCAGCTGCATGTCGTGCGCGCCGCTGCCCGCCTGCATATGCGTGGGATGCGTTGCGCGCATTGCCCCCCTGCCCTCGCTTACCCGGGCCATCGTCGCGGCAAAGTCGATATCCCTGGCTTTGTAGCCGGGCGTATCGACATTCGCCAGATTGGCGCTGAGCAATTCAAAACGCCGCGCGCGCACGTTCAGTGCATCCGGGGAAACGCCGAGGTGTCGGTCAATCATCTGCATACTGTTACCTCCCTGGGACAGACAGATACACGATATATGCCAGAACGCCATTTATTATTAAATTCAATGGCTTGGATTTATAATTCGGCGCAAACAGGTGTGTTTGGCAGGCAAGGGGCAGCCGCCGCGGCAACAATTGCCGGGTTGCCCGCGGGCGGCATTCCCGGCCGGTCGCCCACGTATAGCGCGCACGTACAGCGCGCACATACAGATAGCCGCGAGCAGATCACGGGAGCAGTGAAGGGCGCTGACAGACACGCGGGCGGCAGGCAGTGGAAAGTCTGGCACGAAAGATGCTTCGCTAAGCCACTGATGGACCATTACACACAGTTACTGTCAACTTTTTGGCACCGGCCCCTATGGCCGTCTCTGCTCGCCTCGCTGCTTTTTTTCGCAGCCCCGGCACTGGCTGGCGAATTGCAGGGCCTCGATAGCATCGGCGCCGCCGCGATCTCTGCGAGTGAGGAGCGCGCTCGCCAGCAGGGCTATGAAAGTGTAGACGTGGACGTGCGGCCACTGGACAACCGCCTGCGCCTGCCACAGTGCGGGCAGCCCTTGCGCAGCTTCATTCCGCCGGCCAGCCGCATACTCGGCGCGGTGAGCGTGGGTGTGGAGTGCGAGGGTCCTCAACCCTGGACGATCTACGTGCGCACGCAAGTGAGTGCGCAGCGCGCGGTGCCCGTGCTGGCGAGGGCGCTGGCACGCAACAGCGTGATCACCGCAGCGGACATCATGTTGGTCAACCAGCCGCTGGAATATGCAGGCGAGGGCATCGTCTTCGATCAGGAGCAGATTATCGGTATGGAATTGACCCGCTCCCTGAATGAGGGCTCCACGCTGCGGGTGCGATACCTGCGGGCTCCCAAGATCATCAAGCGGGGCCAGCAGGTCACGCTGGTAAGCGGTAGCGGAGGGCTGGAAGTGCGCATGCAGGGCAAAGCCCTGACCGATGCAGCCCACGGAGAACGCGTCAGCGTGGCTACCAGCGGCAGCGGCAAAACGGTCGAGGGCATTGCACATACGGATGGCAGCGTGCATGTGCCCTGAGCTGTGCCATCTTTTTTCAAAAAGCGCTAAAGTTCTTGCAACGGCTGCCGATAACAGTGAACAGGTGTTCGAATATTTATGAAGAATGTTGATGACCCCATGAGCGTCAAACCAACCAGACCAGAGCTCAACCCACCCTCGACCGCTTCCACGCGGGCATCGGGGCCGTCTTCCGCTGCCGGGTCGCCGAAGCCGTCCACTGCTGAATCTGTCAGCAGAGACACGGTCACCTTTACCAGTAATGTGGACGCCATGCAGAAACTCGAGGAGAAACTGGCCAGTATTCCGGATATTGACGACTCACGTGTCGCAAACATCAAGGCGTCCATCGCCGAGGGGAGCTACCGGATCGACACGGACAAAATCGTGAACAGCCTGCTCAGCCTCGAAAAAGACCTCAGCTAGAATGTCCCGGGGTGATTTGCTCGCAACCATCTTCACGCGCGAAATCGACAGCCTGCTGAGTCTGCGCTCCATTCTGGAACAGGAATACCAGGCGCTGGTGAACGCGGATGTGGACGCCATCGAGGCCCTGAGTTCCGCCAAGAACCTGGCATTGAACGCGCAGTCCGAGTTGACCCGGGCGCGTCAGGACACACTCACCCAGGCCGGCCTGCCGCACACCCCGGATGGACTACAGCAACTCATTGCGCGCAGTGAGAACCGGGAGTCGCTCGCCGCGGCCTTTGAGCAATTGACATCCCTGGCCGCCCACTGTCACGAGAGCAACCGCAGCAATGGCCGACTGATCATGCAGAAGCAGCGCCAGGCCAGCGATGCGCTGGACATTCTGCGCCGCTCCGAGGCCAAAACTCCCACCTATTCCAGCCAGGGGAAAACCGCCACTGGCGGCCAGGCCAGCCGCACCCTCGGCAAAGCCTGATCGACCGATAAACAACCCCGGCGGGCCGGGGTTAACGAATCCGGTGTGTGAGGCGCGTGCTACTTGCGCGTGAACCACTTCTTCTTGCTGCCGTAGACTGCGACCCGGTTCCTGCCTTTGTTCTTGGCCTCGTAGAGCGCGTCATCCGCCATTTTAACGAGTTCCTTGTTGGCGGGAACGACCTCGTCGGTACCGACAAACGCGGCGACGCCAAAGCTCGCGGTGACATTGTAGGCTTCACCCTCTTGCACGAAGGCGGCCTTCTCCACCGCGCAACGCAGTTTCTCGGCCACGATAATCGCCTGTTCACGGCTCGTCTCGGGCAGAATAATCACGAACTCTTCGCCGCCGTAGCGCGCGAGCGTGTCGTACTCGCGGATATTGGCGCCGAGCACACCACTGAACGCCGCGATCACGAAATCGCCAACCAGGTGGCCGTGGTCATCGTTAAAGCGCTTGAAGTGATCGATATCCGCAAGTACCAGGGCCATGGGGTAACTCTGGCGGATTGATCTGGAGAGTTCCTTGTCGAGCACCTGCTGAAAGTAACGGTTATTGTAGATGCCGGTGAGACCATCGATGTCCGCCATCTGCTTGAGAATTTCATTCTTCTGCCGCAGCTCCAGGGTCAGTTTCTCAAGATCCATCTTGGCCCGAACAAGCTGTTTGTTCACCTGCTCATAATCCAGGTTAAGCAGACTGAGGCGGATGTTCGCCTCCTGCAGTATCTCCTGCACGGGCCGCGTGCTGTCGACAGCGAGGCCAAAATTGGCCGCAGCCTCATCCACCTCCGTATGCGCGCTTTCCAGAATGGACTGGATGTCCTCGCGCGAGAGATCGAGCAGCTTCGCCGCCTCGTCGCGGAACCGGGCGTGGTAGTGTTCGGGACTCTCGCTGTTGAAAATATTCACCAACAGGTTGGCAAGATAGATAGCGCGTATGTACTGGCCGGTCCTTTCATCGTCGCCCACATACTCCCGCGGCTCATGGTGCTGCAGGATAGGCAGGGTGATGCGCGGCGGAAAATTCCAGTGCCTGGCCATTTCATAACCGATAAAGCAATGGTTCGCGCCCAGCATGGAGGTCTCTGTAGCGCAGCGCCCTTCCTCATCCCCGTCGAGCGCATCCAGCACACTGTCGTACTGCTCGCCCAGGGTGCAGGCAAACACCAGTTCGCCGAGATTTTGCAGCAGGCCGGCGACGAACACCTCTTCGGCGTCTTCGCTCGACAGTTTCTGCATGATGAGTTTGGCCATGGAGGCATTGGCGAGCGAGCGCTCAATGAAGGCGTCGAAATCAAAACGGCTGTGTGCAGCGACCTTGTTCATCGACATGAACGAGAACGACAGTACGAGGCTCTGCACCGCATTGGTGCCAAGCATGGATATCGCCTGCGAGATCGAGCCGATCTGCTGCGGAAAACTGTAGAAGGCCGAATTCGCCACCTTGAGAATCTTGGTGCACAGCGCCACATCCTGAGACACCACCGCAGCGACTTCCGCCAGCGTTGTATCCTCCCGCGACGTGAGTGAAACGAGCCTGGACGCAACCGTAGGCAGCGTGGGCAGGTCGCTCGATGCCAGCAGGCGCTGTAAAAGCTCTTCTGCGTTGGGCGGGATTTCGCCCGCCGCTGCCGAGGCCGTGTTCTGGCTGCTCATGTCCGTTGTCTCCTTGTTGTTTTTCATTGCGTCAGAGTGTCTTGCCGACCGCGCAATCGAGTGCGCGGACCACAGCGGTACCGCGAGCAGCCAGGGCGGCAGCCGCGCGGTGTTTCAAAATGTCCTGGGCGCATCGGGTCCAGCGTCCAAAGTGCGCCGATTCCGCCGGATCCGGCATGCTGTGCTTTCGAAACGCAAGTTCGGATGCGAGGAACCGCTTGCGCACCTCGCGGAACAGCAGAATATGTTCAGCGGTTGGCAGCGTTTCGATAGGCTCTCCCTGGAGCAGCACCAGCATCTCGGGCGGCAGAACACCCTGCAGGCTGCTCAACAGGTCAGCGGCGAACACCAGGTGAAACGCGCGCTGCCTGCGTAAGTGCCCACGGGTATCGCAGGGCAGGTAGAGATGGCTGCCCAAATCCGAGACACCGTCGACGCGCAACAACAGATCGACATGGCAGGACAACGGGCCCACCGTCAACTGCGCGTTGGCAATGCAGCGCAAACCCTGCTGCATGGCAGCCAGTGTATGGGCGGTTCGCTGCTGCTCGCTCGCATGCCGGGCTATCGAAAGCGCATCGTCTGCATCCGCGGCATGCAACGGCTGCGCCTTTGCGTGCACGTGCTGCACGGCGGCAACTGATGGCGTAGTGGCGGCGGCAATAAATTCCTGCCACGGCATGCCCCTGGCGTGATTGCCGCCCGCCTGCACTCGCGCTCGTGTGCTGAGACGGGCGTACTGGTTTGCATTGGCCGCGTTCACGACCGTGTCCGGAGTGATACCGTGATCCGGGTTTTCCAGCGTGAGCCGTTCCATCCAGCAGGCGAACGGCGATTCCCGAAAGAGCAGTATGTCTTCCGGGCTATAACTTATCTCGCCAGTGGCGGCACTACGCTGCATAGGATGAACCGGGCTTCTTTCACCCTTTAGCGGCAACGCGTGCGGAAGCTTTAGTCGTTTACGCCGTTTTTTGTACATATTCCCCCGGCCGCGCTTGAGCGAGAGCGCCACTGGCAGAATCCGCTACACTGCCGGCATGCAATCGACAGCCTTCCAGCGGGGGGTATGGCGCCTGGCCGACCCCAAGATTTCACTCGCATCCTTTGCGGGGATGTTTCTTGCGAGCTGCTTTGCGGCAGCAGACGGCGCGCTCCATGTTGGCTGGCTGCTCCTCACGGTACTCGGGATATTCTTTGTTGAGGTGGGCAAGAATGCCTCGGGCGAAGTGGTGGATTTCGACAGCGGCACGGATCTCGCGGTACGGCCGGAGGATCGAAGCCCCTTTTCCGGCGGCAAGCGGGTACTGGTCGATGGACTGCTGACACGCCAGCAGACCTGGGCTATTGCCGGCGGCTGTTTCCTGGCTGCCATCGCCTGCGGGCTGGCCATTGTCCTGCTGCGGGAAAGTCGCGTCCTGCCGTTGGGCATCGCCGGCGTGGCCCTTGCCTGGTTCTACCACGGCGGTCGTCTGCGCCTGGCCTATCGCGGCCTGGGTGAGCTGGCTGTCTCGCTGGCTTATGGTCCTCTGGTGGTTTGCGGCACCTACCTGGTACAGACGGGCGGCGTGACCCCGGCGCTGGTTAATGCCAGTTGCGTGCTGGGCCTGCTGGTTGCCGCCTTTTTGTGGATCAACCAGTTTCCCGACTACGCAGCCGACCGCTCGGCGGGCAAGCGCAACCTGGTGGTTCGCCTGGGCCTGTCCGCTGCCACACATGCCTACGCGCTGCTCATCCTGGTTGCCTACGGCTGGTTGCTGGCGGCAAGCCTGTTCATCGACGGCGCCGGCGGCATGGCCCTGGGCCTGATCGGGGCGGCGCCGGCGCTGTTCTCCGTCTGGCGAGTGCGCCGGGCCGCCGGGGTGACCGCCGACATCGTGCCGGCCCAGGCCGCCTGCCTGCTCGGTTTTGTACTGATGGCGATCGGCACGGGTCTCGGTTACCTGTTGCTGCCTGCGCACTGAGGGCCCCGCGGGCCTGACTGCCGGCGAAGCCATATCCGTCATCGGTCGGCTCCGGGCGGGGAGCGAACCCACTGCGACAAGTTCCATCCGGTCACAGGTGGGTGTTATCCTGCCGGGCGATTGGTGATTCTGCCCGCCGCAAACTCCGCCAGGTGTCGCCGGCCGTGAACCGACAGATTATCCGCCAACAATAACAGGAGCAGATGATGTACGCAGAACTGGCCGAAGTGAGAGCGCAACTGTGCGCAGAGGGTCAACCTTTCGAAATCGAGGAAGTGACCGTGAATGGCCTGCAGCTAAAGGCCTGGCGCAATGCCGCCGGCTCGCTGCGGGAAATCTGGCAACAGGCGGGCGGGCACGGCGATGCCGACTATCTGGTCTACGAGGGAGAGCGTTTCACCTACACGCAGGCGCAGGAAATCACGGCGCGTATCGCCTGCTGGATGACGGAAAACGGCATACAACAGCATGACCGGGTGGCGATCGCCATGCGCAACTATCCCGAGTGGATGCTGAGCTACTGGGCCTGCGTCTCCATTGGTGCCGTAGCAGTGGGCGTGAATGCCTGGTGGGTGCCCGAAGAGCTGGCCTATGCCCTCAACGACGCTGCGCCGCGCCTGCTCATAGCCGATGCGGAACGCCTGCAGCGTTACGCACAGGTAAAAGACGAAGTACCCGCGATGCAGGTGGTGGCGGTGCGCTGCGACGAGCCCCTGCCGGACTTTGCCGTACCCTACAGCGAGGTGCTCAAGGCAGCGCCGGAATTGCCCGAGGTGTCCATCCACCCGGATGATGACGCCTGCATTTTTTATACTTCAGGCACTACTGGTCATCCCAAGGGCGCGCAACTCACTCACCGTGGCTGTACGAACAATATTATGAGTACCCTGTACAGCAACCTGACACAGCAGCTGGCGCTCGCCAAAGCGAAGAACAGCGACAGCGCACCCAGCGGCAAGATGAACGTGCTTTTAACCACGCCCCTGTTCCACGTTACCGCGAACAACGTGATTGCCCAGACCAACACGCTGCTGGGCAACAAGCTGGTGCATATGTACAAGTGGGACGCCGGGGAAGCGCTGAAACTGGTTGAACGGGAAAAAATCTCCATGCTATCTGGCGTCCCGGTAATGGCGCGCGAACTGCTGGCGCACCCGGATTACGCCAGCACCGATACCTCCTCGCTACTCTCCCTCGGCGGCGGCGGCGCGGCCGTGCAGCCCGATCTGGTAGAGAAAATTGAAGCCGGCGGAGCCGCGAAAGCCGTATCCGCCTTCGGCATGACCGAGGTCTGCGGCCTGGCCACCGGCATCATCGGCGATTTTTTCCGCGACCGACCGGCGAGTGTCGGCCCGGTGCTGCCCATATTCGACGTGCGTTGCGTGGACCCCAGCGGCAAGGCGCTTGCCACTGGCGAGGCGGGAGAAATACAGCTGAAGGGCGCGCAGGTCATCAAGGGTTACATCAACCGCCCCGAAGCCACCGCCGAGACAATCGTGGACGGCTGGCTGCACACCGGCGACATCGGCTATCTCGATGCCGACGGATTCCTCTACATTGTGGATCGCATCAAGGACATGGTATTGCGCGGCGGCGAGAATATTTACTGCGCCGAGGTCGAGGCCGTGTTGTTCAGGCACCCCGATATCGCCGAGGTGGCCGTGTTCTCGGTACCCGATGAGGTATTGGGCGAAGAAGTTGGCGCGGCGATTTTTCCGCGCGATGGCGCGAGCGTCGAGGCGAATGCGCTGCGGGAGTATTGCCGGGAGCACCTGGCGGCCTACAAGGTTCCGCGCTACATCTGGACCCTGGAAGAGCCGCTGCCGCGCAATGCCAGCGGCAAGTTTCTCAAGCGCAACCTGCAGGACACGCTGGATCCGCAATCGGCTGTCTGAACGCGCGCCCGATCGGGCGCGCGGCTACAGGGCGACAATGCGCGCTGTATGCACCACCGGCCCGGTGGGCAGGCCTGTCGGCGAGCCACCGGCGGGTTCGATGCTGACGGCGATACCTTTCGATTGCTTGAGCAACGCCAGCAAGCCGGCCGGCAACGCGCGGCTGACGCTGCCGCCGCTGACGGGCAGCAGCCCCATGGACACGGGTTGCCCGGACTCCGGCAGCATCCACAGCTCAAACGCTTTGTCGACATCGGCGGCAACGGCATTCACTGCGCGCGCGCTGATTTCCCCGGTGTCCAGATTCGCGCTGATCAGCCACAGGGGCTCGCTACCTTCACCGATCATGCCTACATGGTCTGGCACGGAAACGGGTGGCGCCGACAGCGGCGCGTAGAGCAGTAGCAGGGCCAGAAATGCGCTGCTGGCAACAGCGCTCCAGCTCCGCCAGAGACGCAGTGAATCCCACAGGCGCGACGGAGGGGCAGGCCAGATGCGGCGCTCTACGGCGTTCCACACGGCCGGGGGCGGTGTTATCGGCTCGAGCACTGAGGACAGGCCGCCCAGATAGGATTCCCAGCGCCACACGGCGCTGCGCACATCGGCGCGCTCACGCAGCAGGCGCTCGAAGCGCGCGCGCGGGGCGCCGGTCAACGTACCCAGCACGTACTCACCCGCGAGCTGGTCGATAAGTTGCGGGTCACGATAGTTCATTGTTGCAAACACTCCCGCAGGCGCTGCAGTCCGCGCCGGATACGACTCTTCACCGTGCCCACAGGCGCGTCTTCACGCACGGCGAGTTCCTCGTGGGTGAAGCCGTTGACGAAAGCCGCCAGGATACTGCGGCGCTGAAGCTCGGCCAGCGTGCCCAGACACTCCTGCAACAGCTCGGAAAACGCCTCCGAGGCGGGCGCAGACAATGCCTGCACTTCACCGGCCTCGCTTTCGAGTACGTCCCGACGCTTCGCGGCGCGCAGCAGATCCAGCGCGCGATAGCGGGCAATTGCGATAATCCAGGACAGCACCAGACCGCGCTCTGCGTGGTATTCGCGCGCCTGCGCCCAAACCTTCACATAGGCGTCCTGCATGACATCCTGCGCCAGCGCCGCGTCCCGCAGCATACTCACCAGTACCGCGTAAACACGCGGCGAGGTAGCGTCATACAGTTTGCGGAATGCCACGCGGTCGCCGAGCGCGGTACGCGCAAGTAGTGCTTCAAGTTCTGCCTGTTGCTCCATAACTCAGCTCATTTTTGCGGCTCGACGCAGGAGAGCCAGGTCTTCGGGCTCACGCTGGAGTCTCGCATTTTTGCGGGCGGCCTGAAAGGCCAGCTCAGCGTCGGGTAGCACATCCAGATAGAACATCGCCATCTCCCGCGCGTGGCGGAAATCGCCCGCGGCGAGCCAGCGCCTGAACAGCGCGTCAATGCCTTGCGCGCTTTCCTGTATGTCCTCACCCAGGCCCTTGCGTGCCAGCAGACGGCGCACCGCGATAGCGGGTACCGATAGTGTATCGGCCGACAGCGCCAGAGCGTCAGCGTAACGCTGCTGTTGCAAGAACAGATCTATCAGGCTGGCGCGCGTTTGCACCGCTGGCACTGCGGCAATGGATCGCCGGAAATCTTTCTCGGCCGCGTCAAGCTTGCCGAGGTCGCGCGCGAGCTCTGCCCTCACCGACCAGCGCCAGGCCCTCAGGCGCGGGTCTGCCGTGCGCGCTTGCGCCGCCTGCAGCCTGTGATAGGCGGCCTTTTTGTCTGCCGGTGTATATGCCAGGCGCGCGAAGCAGGTCATCGCCGCATCCGGCGACACGCTCATTGCCACCCGCGCACAGGCACGACGTGCCGCCGCAGTGTCGCCCGCCACCTGCGCGACAGACGCCTCCAGCAGCCATGCCTGGCCATTGCCGGGCTGTTCCCAGAGCACCTGCGCCAGCAATTCACGCGCCCGGGTGAAACGGTGTTCAGCCTGAGCGAGCCACGCGCGCTGCAGCAGCGTATGCGCGCCAGACGCCTGTCGGGTATCCCCCAGTTGGCGACGTGCCGCCTCCAGCAAACTGTCATCGCCCGTGCGCGTGTACTGCTGAATCATCTCATCCGGCGTGAGACTGCCGGTGTTGACCGGCGCCACGCTATCGGCGTGCTCATGCACACCGTGCGCACTTGCGGCCTGGACCAGGGTGAGCATGCCCAGCAGCAGCGCGACCCTAGCGCAGAAGATCGGCAAAGTCGTCATCGTTTGCATCGAACACGAACTCCAGTCCATTTAACTCGCGCGGTTGCGAGTTTGCGGGATCGGCAAACACGCTGCGCGCAAACGCCGAGAAAGACTGCATGGTCGGCGGAGGCGGCTCCACCGGGCCGGGGTCAACCGGCGGCGGTGGCGCTACAGCGGCGTTGTTATCGCTGCCGTCAGAGCACGCGGTGAGCAGGGTGACGCCGAGCAGCAGCACATAGAATATTTTCATGATGAATTCTCCCTGGGCTGATCAGAATGTTGGTGTGGGCAGCGGCGCGTTGGCGGGGCTGCCGGGATAGGGCGCCAGCAGGTATGGAAACCGGTTATCGAGATCCGCCGCCGACAGCGGCGCGCCATCGGTCAGCGCCACGTTGCCAATCGCGGCATCGTCCGGCGCGCAGAAACCCAGGTTCACCCCTGAACCGCCATCACCCAGCGGCAGATCGTGGCATAGCGCGCCCATTACCACGCGCAGCGCGATATCCACCGTATCGTCGCCAGGGCGACGACCATTCGGGAAGCCCGCAAGGTCACCCGCAGCGACGCCCAGGGGCTGCTGCTGTGATCTCGGCGTGGGGTCGATGGCAGTATTCAGGCGCAGCATTTCAGCCGGGCCGCCGGAGGCAAACTGGTTCACCCCTTCAAAGCCGGTAAGGAATGCCGCGACCAGGTCGGTGCGCGGGAGATTGGTGGGAGCAAGGGTCTCCAACGAAGCGCCCAGCGTGCTGTTAACCGCATCCCGAAACAGCGTGTCGATTATCGCCGGTAATACCGGGTTGGTCACGAAATCCGCAAACTGCCCATCGTCGCGCGGCTCACTGCCGTTAAATCGATCCTTCATGTCGTAGCCGATCACCAGCTCATTCACCAGCGGCGTAGACAGACGCGACACCTGCGTCCAGGCACCGCCGCCAACTTCCGGTTTGTCGAACGTCGCGGTGGGGTTGAGAATCGTTGCCTGCGGAAGGCTTGCGGTTGTCCAGGCACCGACGATAGCTTCTTCGCCCGCAAGACAATCGCGGTGCACTTCCAGCGCCAGGGAAGTCACGTTGTTGCGCGCCAGCGCATTGCGCTCCGGATCCTGGGTGATACCACCGGGGAAGCCCTGCCCGTCGCCCGCCCCGGGACTACTGTCACCTTCAACAGGCACGAAATTCACGAGGTCGAACACTTCGCCCAGGGCAAGCTTGAATGCCTCATGACGCTGCCCGACGAACACTCGCGCCGGCTGCTCACACCCCGGAATGTCCACGTTGTGGATAAAACTGCGCGCATAGTCTTCGTAGTTGCCCGGACCACCGAATGTTTTGGTGCCCGCGTAATCAAATGGCTTGGCAAACTCGGCGGTACCGTCGCGCGCATCGGTGAGCGTCTGTGCGTTGCCACTGCGCCGCGGGCCGTCAACCAGCGTCAGGGTGAAGCTTTCGCTGTGATTGAGGCCAGAGGCGTCGTTTGCGGAAACCGGTCCGATATTGCGCAACACCGAGGTCACCGATTTGTCGCCGATGGTGAGCGGGATGACGCCGCCGGCGGGCAGGTTGTCGCTGAAGCGGAACTGGAACGTGCGGTCTTCAACGGCATCGCCGTCGCTGTCGATGTGAATTTCGTACAGCGCGTTGCTGTCCAGCGGAAAATAGTTCGGACCGCCGTATGCGGCCTGCAGCGGGATATAGTTAGCGATCATGGTGACATAACCCGTGCGCTCGGGCTCATAACTCATGAACAGATAGAAATCCGTGGCGTCGACCTGCGGGTACTTACCGATGAAAGGCGCCTCCCTGTGACTGGAAGCCTGCACCTGGGCCGTCAGGGCCATGGCGACTGCCGTTGCCGTGAGTGTCAGTTTCTTCATACCGTTCTCCTGCTGATTCTGGGGGTCTCAGAGGTGTTACGTTCCTGAAGATCCGCACAGATGCATGCAGGTATATTTTTTTTTCGCGGGGTGCTTTCAGCCTGGCGAGAGGATTTTAGGCCCCGATGGACCTATACTCGCAACCCACGACACAGCCAGAGGGAGAGCCTGCACATGGCAGATATCAACGACGACCCACGCATCGATCCACGCATCAAAGCCGTGATGGGCGGTTTGCCCGCACTCGGGGCGGCCGCAGACGTAGGCTCCCGGGAGGAATTGCTCGCCGAAGCCAACACGCCGGAGGCGCTGGAGTTGCGCAAGCAGATGGAAGGCATGTTCGACCTCATCGACAACGAGGAGGTGGCGCCCTCCGCGGGATTGGCCATCAGCACCCACGAATTCACCTCGCAGCCGGATGGCAACAGCATCAAACTGCAGTTCATCCGCCCCGACAATGCCGACACATTGCCCTGCGTGTACTACATTCATGGCGGCGGCATGCAGGCGATGTCCTGCTTTCAGGGCATGTACCGCGCCTGGGGCAAGATCATCGCCGCGCAGGGCGTGGCGGTGGCGATGGTAGATTTTCGCAACTGCCTGACCCCCTCCTCCGCCGAAGAGGTCGCGCCTTTTCCCGCCGGACTCAATGATTGTGTGTCCGGACTGAAATGGGTGATCGAGAATGCCAAAGCGCTGAACATCGATTCGCAGCACGTCATCATTGCGGGTGAGAGCGGCGGCGGCAACCTGACCATCGCCAGTAGCATGAAACTGAAACAGGACGGCGATATCGGGCTGATTCGCGGCTTTTATGCCCTGTGCCCCTACATCGCGGGAGAATGGCCGCAGGAAAAATATCCGTCATCCGTGGAGAACAACGGCCTGTTACTGGATTTACACAACAACCGCGGCGCCATGGCTTATGGGATAGAGGCGTTCAACGCGAAAAATCCGCTGGCGTGGCCGGCATTCGCCAGTGAAGAGGATGTGCGGGGCCTGCCAGCGGCGATGATCAGCGTGAACGAATGCGACCCCTTGCGCGATGAAGGTATCGAGTTCTACCGCCTTCTGCTGAAAGCCGGTGTCCAGGCGCACTGCCGGCAGGTGATGGGTACTATCCACGGTACGGAAATTTTCGCCATTGCCTGCCCGGATATCAGCCGCGAGACAGCAGCCAGTATCGCCCGGTTTTGCCGGGAAGCCTGAAATCGTGAGTTCGCGCCCGGTCGCCAGCCGGGCGCGCAAACTCAGTGTGCGTGGCCGTGGGTGATCTCTTCCTCGCTGGCTTCGCGCACGTCGACAACAGTCACGTCAAAATTGAGCTCCACGCCTGCCAGAGGATGATTACCGTCAACAGTGACATCGTCGTCTTCAACGCCAGTCACCACGATGCGGCGCACCTGCCCGTCGGCGCGGCGAGCTTCAAAGGCCATGCCCGGTTCAATCGATTCCACGCCTTCAAACGCTTCGCGCGGCACGGTTTCAATCAGTTCGGACTGAACCTCCCCATAGGCCTCGGACGGGGCGACCTGCACTTCAAGTGAAGCACCGACTGTTTTGCCCACCAGCGCCTGTTCGAGGCCAGGTATCAAATTGCCCGCTCCGTGCAGGTAGCTGAGGGGTTCCGCGCCTTCTGAGGTATCCAGCACCTCGCCGGCGTTGTCGGTGAGTTTGTAGTGGATTGTGGCGACCACATTGTCGCCAATTAATAAGCTCATGAGCGTTCTCCTGAATCTGGGACACAAAAAAAAGGCGGTCTGGTTGGACCGCCTGTATCTGGACTATCAGGGCGCTATCAGGAGATAACGGTGATATTTTCCGCTTGAGGGCCTTTCTGGCCGGCGGTGACAGTGAACTCAACACTCTGGCCTTCAACCAGGGTCTTGAAGCCGCCACCATTGATTGCACTGAAGTGTGCAAATACGTCCGGGCCTGATTCCTGCTCAATGAAGCCGAAACCTTTGCTCTCGTTAAACCACTTAACTTTGCCTGTTACTGTAGACATCGATCTTTCCTATAAAAAAAATAATTAGGTCCCCTGAAAGGGACACCCGCTTGAGCGCGGTCAGTATTCATGAAAATCAGGAAGAGGATCGGTGTAGCTGAACGTCAGTGAAGAACATAAATGCGTAAGCCATCAAGCGACCAAGGAGTATATAGAAACTCTCCGTGTAGTCAATCCCCCCAAATGAGCTTGTAAAGCCACCCCCCGGGCAGTGCGGGGAGCGGCGGGTACCCTTGCGGGTGCCCGCCGAGCAGTTTTTGCATGAGGTGTGGTTGAATAGGTGCGGCCACCCCGGCCCTGGCCTCCAGGCCGGGGTGGCCGCGCGTGCGTCATCAGCCGTTCACGGCCTCGTCAACTTCGTCTGATGCTTCGTCCATTGCATCCTTGGTGGAATCCATGGCGTCATCCGCTGCATCCTTTGTGGAGTCCATGGCGTCACCCGCTGCATCCTTGGTGGAATCCCAGGCATCCTCGACCGCATCCCCGGCATCCTCCGCCGCATCTTTGGTCGCGTCCATTGCGTCGTCAGCGGCGTCCTTGGTGGATTCCCAGGCATCTTTGCCGGTATCGGCGGCGTCATCCGCCATTTCACCAGCTTTCTGCTTCGTCTCGTTCCAGGTTTCCTTGGTAGCGTCCGCCGCATCGCTCATGGCGTTCCCGGCATCATCGGCCATTTCCTTCGTTTTGGCACCGGCGGCATCAACGGCATCCCCTGCCGACTTGGCGGTGCTGTCCATTTCTTCCTCGCTGCATCCGGTCAGAGTGAAAACCAGCATCATGGCGGCGGCTGCGCCGATCAATTTTTGTGTGCTCATATTCTGTTTCCTGGCTGTGGGTTGAGAGAACGTTCTTCACGGGCTTGTAGAAACGCGACGCCCTCCCACGAGGGCGAGGTGCACCGTGCAACCACTAAGCCTAGTCTTACCAGCGCACATGTCAATGGCCGCCGCATACCCGGGAGGGAGCGCGCGGCCACCCCCGTGCGCGTCTTAATGCACCGAGCGGCTGCCCTGCGCGCGTGGTCCGCCGGCCTCGGCGAACAGGTAGTCGAGTTGCAGACACTCATCGGCAAGCAGCCGTGTACCGTCGATCACGTTGAGCATGAACGCGGCAAACTGCTGCTCTTCTATGCCCGCGGATGCCAGCATGTTCGACGCCACAACAAGCTGAGGCGTTTCGTCGTCCACGATATCCATAAACACCTTGAGCGTGGGATAATCCATATTGATCCGGCCGAGATCCGACGCCAACGGCAATACCGCCATGGGCCGAATCTCCAGCTCGGTGCTGCACAACAGGTGAGTTTGCTGCAAGAATACCCGGCTGTTTACCACCCCTTCGAGTTCCTGCAGTACGCGCACGTGCAGACCCTCGCACTCACCGCACAGGTAGTGCTCAATATTATTGCTGGTCAGCCACTCTTCCAGTAGGGCCCTGTCGGGCCGCGCGAGTTTGGTCATATGGGCGTGGTCATAAAGATGGACTTCACATCTGGCTCGGGAAAACGAGGGCACACTTTAGCAGAGTGGTCGTCGCGCGTAACCGTGCACGGCAGACTAACCGGGCGCGGCATGCGCTCACAGTGAAGCCCGACCCACAAGCAAGGTGGCCTCCGGTCAGTCCCGCACGCTCTGCGAGGACAGGCGCCTGCTCACCCTGAAACAGCGGAACATGCCAACCGCCAGCGCCAGGATGCCACCGCCGATCAGTAGCCAGGCCAACAGCGAAGTGTGGACCGCCGGAAAGAACTGCAGCAAAACGGCACCACCTGCAAACAGCGCCAGGGCGGTGCGGAGGTAGGCGAGGAACGTGCGTTCGTTGGCGAGTCGGGTGCGCACCAGGGCCAGATCGTCGCGCACAGTGGTGTTTTCCATACTAGGTACCGCTCCTGTTCTCATCGGCAGTGCCCGGCGATTGCGCTACTACCGGGGCTGCCCGTGATCGCTCGCGCCGGGCCAGGGCGCCCAGCAGAATAAAGCCAAGGGATGCCAGCACCAGGGTTGGCAGCGTTGAATTCACGGGTTCAGGCGTGCCCCGCAGGCTGTGTACGAGAAAGGTGAGACCCACGGCCAGGCCACCGGCGCCGAGCGTTGCCGCGAGCACCGCAAACCAGGCAGGCTCGAGTGCGAGTGCTATGCGTTCATTCAGACGAACCATGTAACCGCCGGCAAAGAAAGTGTAGGTTGCCTGCTTGCCCGCCGCCACCAGCGCGCTGGGCAGGCCGTGATCCAGGTTGACATACAGCACTATAGTGCCCAGCACCACCGCGCCCACGATTGCCCCGCGATAATCGATGTGACGATCGCAGAACGCCCTGATGCTGCGCAAACCCTGCATGGGAGGATCGAACTCCTGTTGGCGTGTCCGCGATATTTGTCCACATTCACCGGGTGATGTCTATACTCCATAGCATACCCCCCACGCTCCACCCGAACTTATAAGAGGGCCCGCTCCCATGCTATTTCGATTCCTTGCCTGCGTCAGTGCGCTGCTATTGCTGCCCTCCTGCGCGGAAATCAATACCCGTGTGCTTGCCAACGACGTCTTTGAGGGGCGCGACAACGCGAGCGCCGGCTCACTGCTCGCCCAGAACTACCTGATTAGCCTGATGTCAGGAGAGGGTGCGCTCGGGCTGAATACCGCTGCCAGCGGCGACGACGCCTACCGCCAGGATTTTGCCGGCGGCACCAACATTCTGGCGCTGATCCCCGGCTCGGACCTCGCCGATGAATACGTGATGATTGGCGCGCACTACGACCATCTTGCAAACTGCCGGCAACTTGAGCCCGGAGACACCGTCTGCAACGGCGCCACCGACAATGCGGCGGGTGTCGCCGCAGTTCTCGATATCGGATTGATTCTGGGCCAACCCGGTAACGCGCCGCGACGCTCTGTCATTCTCGCCTTCTGGGACAGGGAAGAGGACGGTCTGCGCGGTTCCGCGCACTATGTGAACAACCCGCTGGTGCCGCTGGCCGACACGGTCGCCTATATCAACTTCGACATCCTCGGCTCGAATCTGCTACCGAGCCTGCGCGAGGCCAGCTTTGCGATAGGCGCGGAAACCGGCGGGGCCGCTCTGATCAACGCGCTAGAGGCAGCGATAGACACGCAGCCTCTGCAAACACGCCGCTTCAGCGCGATCTTCGGCCAGAATCGCAGTGACTACGCCAACCTGATAGCGGCTGGCGTGCCCACGGTATTTTTCAGTGACTCAACCGGACCCTGCTACCACACCACCGGCGATGACATCGACGTGGTGGATTTTTACAAACTCAAACAACAGGTGGCGATTGCCCTGGAGCTGACGAAGCAACTCGCCAGTGGCGCCGTGACGCCGGCTTTTGTTGCCGGATCGCCGCTGGCGACCTTTGAGGACGCGGTAACCCTCGACGCGCTGTTGCAACTCGCGGTGACGGATATCAACCGCTTTGACCCCGCCGATCAGGCGGTGATTATGGCGAATGCCTCCAGCATGGCCTCCATTGTCGCAGGCGGTAGCGCGGGCTTTGATGCATCTGACATCAGCGCCACGCTGGGCATTGCCGTGCAACTCGTGAGCCTGCTTGCCACCGGCACCTGCGAGGGCTTTCAGACAACCTATTGAAAGCGCGCGAGCCTGGCGCTCAGGCGTCCGCTCGCTGCGCCGCCGGCCCGGCAATTTCCATGGCCTTTTTATAGGCGGGCCGGGCAGTCACCCGCTCCACGTAAGCCAGGGTGTTCGGCAGGCTCTCGTCTATCGCGCGCGCGCCCAGCATGGCCAGCGAAGTGAGGTTGAAAGCCGACATGATATCCGCGCAGGAGAACTCCGGGCCGCCCAGATACGGCGACTCGCCCAGGCGCTCTTCCAGCGCTCGATAGAGACCTTCCTCCCTGCGCCGGGTGGTAATCAACATGAGGTTATCGTCATCGAGCTCCACGCCAGTGGACTGCACGGCAACCTTGATGAACAAAACCGACTGCAGATTATTGTTGAACTGCATCCAGAACAGGTAGTGGGGGTAATTCTCATCGGCTACCGGCACCGACAGGCGCCCGCCGCCATACCGCTGGGAGATGTACTCCACGATAGCAGTCGATTCCGCCATGACGAGATCGCCATCGGTGATGATCGGCGCCGTGCCAACGGGATGCAGCGCGCGGTACTCAGGGGGTGCGAGAAAATCCTCGCCACGGTCGTACCACTTGAGTTCGTAGGGGAGTTCGAGTTCTTCCAGCAACCAGACAATACGGTCGGACTGCGAAACGCCGAGGTGATGGACAGTGATCATGTGCGCCTGCTCCTGAATATGGGCGCACCAATGTGCGCGAAAGCGCTGCGCGGGTCAACGCCGCAGCGTATTCAGCCCGAAACGCCGCGAGAACAGCCCGTCCCGCACGGCGCGTGGCAGTAGCGACAGCAGGCGAAACATGCCCGTACCATTCCCCGCGCGGATAACCGCCGGCGGCGATTTGCGCAGGAGTTGCCGCCAGACGCCGGCGGCGAAATCGTCGGTGGGCATGGGCTTGTCCTGTGACGCCTGCGCGCGCGCCACGATATAGGAATGCACGTCGCGATACAGCGAACCCTCTTGCGCGTAGCGCTCGAGATCGCTGTTACCCAGCGCATTGTCCGCCACCTGCGATTGCACCGCCGCAGGCTGCACCAGCACAACCCGCACGCCGAATGGCGCAACTTCCATGCGCAACGCGTCGGTCAGCAGATGCAAAGCCGCCTTGCTGGCGGAATAGGCACCGGCAAAGGGTGTCGTGACCACACCCATCACCGAGCCGATATTGACAATACAGCCCGCGCCATTCGCGGCCATCAGCGGCAGACAGGCCTGGCACACCGCCAGCTGGCCGCCCACATTCACCTGTAGCAGCGCGTTGAACCTCGACAACGGAATTTCAGCCAGCGGTCCGAACAGACCCTGACCCGCGTTATTGATGACATAGTCGAGCCGACCGCTACGCTCGCGGATCGCGTCCACCGCGCGCGCGATCGACTGCGGATCTGCCACATCCAGAGCAAGGCAGTGCATGCCCTCCCCTGCCAGCGCCTCCAGCGTTTCAGGTCGACGCGCGGTCGCGTATACCACCAGGCCACGCGCCGCGGCCTCGCGCGCCAGCGCGCGACCGATGCCGGTAGAACAACCGGTAATCAGTACAACCTTTTGTGTCATTGGCTGCCTCACAATATTTGACTCTCGCCGCCGGCGGCAACACTATCTGTGCCGGCCACCCGGAGCTCACTATACGCGTACGCGATGCAGGGCCAAAACACGCGTGTCGATGTCTAACCAGGAGAAGAGAATGAAAGCAGCAGTCATGCAGGAAGTTGGCAAACCCATCGAAATACTCGACGACGTCGACATCATCGAGCCGCGCGCAGGCGAGGTGAAAGTCAGGGTACATTTCTGCAGCGTGTGCCACTCCGATCTGCACGTGTTTGACGGTGAACTGCCCACCTACGGCGCCAGCGTGCTGGGCCACGAGGCGGCAGGCGTGGTGGAGTCGGTTGGCCCGGGCGTGACCCGGCTGTCGCCGGGCGACCATGTGGTGCTGACCCCGGTACCCCCCTGCGGTAGCTGCTACTTCTGTTTACGCAATCAGGCGCAGTTGTGCGCCAACAATACGGTGCTCGGCACCTACGCCCTGGCGGACGGCAACACCAGCCTGTCGCGCAACGGCGTGCCAATCTACAAGGGCCTGGGCGTGGGCGCGTTCGCCGAATACGTGGTGTCGCCGGAAAACGGCGCGGTAAAAATTTCCGCAGACATTCCGCTGGATCTCGCCTGCCTGATGGGCTGCGCACTGCAGACCGGCACCGGCGCAGTCATTAATACCGCAAATGTAGAAACGGGAGCCACCGTGATTGTGATGGGCCTGGGCGGCGTCGGCGTGGCTGCGGTGCAGGGCGCCCGGCTGGCCGGCGCATCGGTGATTCTGGCTTCAGACCCGGTGGCCGAGCGCCGCGAACTGGCGAAGCTGTTTGGTGCAACCCACGTGATCGACCCGATCAACGAAGACGTGCTTGAGCGTTGCCAGCAACTCACCGACAACATCGGCATGGACTACGCATTCGAGACCGCCGGCATTGCGCGGCTCACAGAGGAAGCCATCAACCTGATCCGCCCCGGCGGTACCACGGTCTGTGTGGGCGCTCCGCCGCTCGATCAGGGTATCGAGATCAACCCCTTCGTGATGTTCTCCAGTTTCGAGAAGAAGCTGCTGGGCTGCCTGATGGGCAGTTGCAACTCGCTGCACGAAATACCGCGTCTCGCGGGGCTGTGGCAGAGCAAGCGCATCGACCTGGAAAACATGGTGACCAACCGCCGGCCCATCGAGGAAATCAACGAGGCCTTTGCCGACCTGAAAGCCGGGCGCGGCATCCGCACGGTGCTGTCGCTTTGACGACTTCGCACTGCCGTCCCGCCTGAAGGCGCCTGCCGCGAGGCATATTACCGGCTTGCGGCGCCGCTTGCAGACTCAAAGAAGCGCCACATCTCGGCAGCGGCGACGATGTCCCGATTGCTGCCGCCGAGCAGGCGGGGCAGCCGTAGCTGCGGGTGCGGCGCGCTGTGACCGCCGCCGTGCACGGTATACAGTGCCACCGGCACGCGACCGGGAGCACTCCACAGCGTCAGCTCCACGCTGCTGCCATCCTCAGGTTCGCTATCGGCGAGCCACCTGCTGACGGGCTGTTCGCCATGGCCCGCCAGTTGGGCGAAGTACTCCACTGTCTCCAGCGAAGACACCACGGCACCGCGATTGCCCAATAGGCCGTACAGCGCCACCTCTCCGCCGTGGTAGGGGTTCATCGGGTCCGCGGTACCATTCATCAACATAAAGGCAACGGCCCTGCCGCTGGCAGCACAGTCCATGTTGTCCGGGGTCGGCAGGCTGGTGGCGACAGGCGCCACCGCAGCCACCAGATCGGGCGCCTCGAGGGCCAGTCGCAATGCCATCTGGCCGCCGTTGGAGACACCCGTGGCGAACACCGCGCGCGGATTCGCGCCTGCCTGCTCAATATAGCGTTCAACCAACTCGCGCATGAAACCCACATCGTCTATCTGCAACCGGTTTGCCGCATAGGGACCGGCCCTGCGGCAGCCGTTGTAGTGCGCCTCATATCCCTCCGGATAGAGCACAATAAAGCCGTGCTGCTCGGCGAGCTCCTCGAAGGCATAGCCGTACATCGCGCGGCTCTGCGCGGCGCTGCCGCCAGACCCGTGAAATACCAGCACCAGCGCCGGCTGTGCGCCCATATCCCGGGGTGTGTATACCCCGTAGCTGCGGGAGTGTCCCTGCCATGTGAGTGTGTGATGGGTGTAATTTCCCGGCAGGGCGGGCTCATCGGGAAACTCCAGATAAAGAAAGTAGACCAGCAGGGCTAGCGTGAGCGCGGCAGCGCCGAGCCAGAGAAACCAGCGCGAAGGCTTGCTCATGACGCGACCACCTGCCGAAAATTGCTCATGGTTTGCCCAGCGCGGCGACGATGCGCGCAAAATTCGCATCGGCGGGATATTCCGTCGCTGTCCAGCCGAGGCGCACAATCACGGTGTCCTGTTCCGGTAAAATCATCACCGACTGACTGCGGTTGCCCTGCATGGCGTAGGCGCTGCGCGGCAGCGAAGGCCACCACGGCTTGCTGCCTCCCTCATTCAGCCAGAGCTGGTAGCCATAGCGCCGGTCGTTCTCGCTCCGGTTGGGCTGGGTCGCACGCTTCACCCAGTCTGCGCTCAGCACGCGCCGCCCGTTGATCTGCCCGCCTGCCAGCAGTAATTGTCCGAATCGCGCCCAATCACGCGCCGGCGCGTAAACAAAGGAGCTGCCTACAAAAACACCGCTGGCATCGGGTTCCGGGATGGTGTTGCGCAAGCCCAGCGGCAGGGCAATTTCCTGCTGGAAAAAATCGATCTGCGCCTGCGCGCTGCCGCCGACGCGCTCAAACACCAGCAGGGAAAGCAGATTGGTGGTGCCCGAGCTGTAATAAAAATGCGTGCCCGGCGGGTGCCGGGCGGGAGAGGCCATGGCAACACTGGCGGCGCTGGGCGATTCAAACAGCATGCGGGTCGAATCAGTGCCGGGGACATAATCCTCTGTGAAGCTTAACCCGGAAGTCATGTGCAGCATGTTTTCCACTGATATCTGCGCACGCGTGTCGTCCGCCCAGGCCGGGAACAAACCGCGCTCCGCTGTTTCCAGCAAGCCGAGTCGCTCGAGGCGCCCCAGCATGATCGCGGTAACGCTTTTGCCCATGGACCAGCCGAGCAGCGGTGTGTGGATATCAATACCCTCGGCGTAGGCTTCACCGAGAATGCGCCCGCGGTGCACCACCAGCAGGGCCCGCGTGTCCAGCCCCGCCGCGTTGTCGGCGGCGAGCATCTCCTCCAGCAGACGTTGCATGGCTGCGTCTGGCGGCCCGGCACTCTCTCCCTGCGGCCAGGGCGCGGTCGAGGCGTTGCGCGAGGGCGAGGTGGGCACCTCCACCTGGTCCAGCACGCTATTAGCGCCATACTCAAGCGCGCATCCCAGGCCGGGACGATAGCGCGCAACCGCCTGCCGGCCGAGGAGGCTGGCGCTCACGCCACCGTCTGGCAGGGAGCGATACCTGATTGAGCGTGTCAATGCTGAGTAGCTGGCGACGTCGTCTTCAATACGCTGTTGATCGAAGCCCGACAGGTAGCGCCCCGAGCAGGCAAGCTTCGCCCCTACGCCGGTACCCAGCGCCAGCGCCGCTGACAGTTGCGTCGGCCCGATACCAGCCAGCCACCACAACCCGGCCAGCGCTGCGATGCTGGTTACGGCGAGCGCCGCCAGAATGCGTTTTATCACGATGTGCTACCTCACCGGATGCGCCTTCGCGCCGAAGATGAAGCTTAAGGCCTGAGCGGTCGTTCGTCAGCCCCGGATTCACACCATGGCGCTGCACACCGCCTGAACGCACACAATTCAATCGGTTATACTTGGGCGACACCCTGACCAAGAGGTGTCACGCCGTGCACCACGCAACCACTGTCAGCACCCCCGACGCGCACTCCCCTGACCCGGATCGCCATTTCTCTCTCTTCGCGGCTGCCCGCATGGCCCTGCGTCCCATCGCCAGTTTGCTGGCGTGCGGGCTATTGCTGGGCACGAGTGCCTCCGCCAGCGCGAGTGCGCTCGGGCGCAGCGGCTTTTCCGGAGACCCTTCCAGCAATGCGGGCGCCGACTGCAGCGTGTGTCACGCTCCCGATGGCGCCCCGGTGCCGGCCATCGGCATAGTGGGGCCGCAGAGTATTGACGCCGGTACAACGCGGGCGTTCTACGTCGTCATGCTCGGCGGCCCCGGGGTCACGGGCGGGATCGACATTTCCGCGAGAGACGATACTGGCACGCTCCTGCCCTTCGATGGCGACCTGCAACAGATGAATGGCGATCTCACCCACACCTCGCCGAAGCCCTTCAACGGAGATCTCGTCGCATTCGGCTTTCGCTACACCGCCCCCAATTACGATGCGGACGTGACCTTGCATGTAGCGGGCAACTCCGCAAACGGCGCGCTCAATCTGCGCGGCGACGGCATCGCCACCAGCCAGTTCGCGCTCAGCGTGGTGAACGGCTTCGAGCCGCCGCCACCTCCGCCGCCACCCGAGACAGGCGAGCTCTCCGCGACGCGCTTCGCCACCGGCCTGAACCAGCCCGTGGTCATTACCAACGCCGGCGACGGCCGCCTGTTTGTTGCCGAGCGCGCCGGGCGTATCCGCATCGTGCAGCGCAGTGGCAATGTGCGGCCGACGCCGTTTCTCGATATCGCGGCGCAGGTGGACGACGGCGCCAGTGAGATGGGTCTGCTGGGGCTGGCGTTTCACCCGGACTACGCCAGCAATGGCTACTTTTACGTGAACTATACCTACGACCCGGGCCCCGGCCTCGACCGGTCGCGCATCTCGCGCTTCACCGTTTCATCCAATGCCAACATAGCTGACCCCGACAGCGAACTGGTGCTCATGGAATTCGCACAGCCTTTTTCCAATCACAACGGTGGCGACCTGCATTTCGGGCCGCTCGGCTACCTGTACATTGCCGTGGGCGACGGCGGCAGTGGCGGCGACCCGCAGAACAACGCGCAGACCAGCACCACCCTGCTCGGCAAATTGCTGCGCATCGATGTGGACAACCCGCCAACGTCGGGCAATGGGCCGGACTGCAGCCTGCCGGTTGACGGCGGCGCGCTTGATCGCTACAGCATTCCGCCCGACAACGCCTTCGTAGACGGCGTCGGCGGCGATGGTTGTGACGAGATTTTCGCGCTCGGCGCGCGCAATCCCTGGCGCTTCAGCTTTGATCGCGACACCGGCGCACTGTGGGTCGCCGACGTGGGCCAGAACGCGGTAGAAGAGATCAACTACCTGCCGCCCGGCTCAAGCGGCGGCATCAACCTCGGCTGGCGCTGTTTCGAGGGCAAACAGCCCTTCAACACCACCGGCTGCAACCTGGCCTATCTGCCGCCCGTGCACACCTACTCGAATTCGACCTCGGGGTGTTCCGTGACCGGCGGGCGCGTGTATCGCGGCTTATTCACGCCGGTGCTGCACGGACAGTACTTTTTCAGCGACTTCTGCCAGTCCAGCATCCGTGCATTGAGCGGCCCACCCGGTGGCGAACTCACGCAGCGCGTGGTGATTCCTCTCGGCTCGCTGTCGTCCGTTGCCACCTTCGGCGAGGATTTCATCGGCGAGCTGTACGCCGCGGAACTGACCACCGGCGACATTTACAGACTGGACGCGGTGCTCACGCCGGGTGATATCAACGGCGACGGCGACGTGGATTTCGCCGATGTGGTTGCCGTCTGGCTGGCGCGGGGCCAGGCCGCCGCAAGCAGCAACGACCGCCGGGATGTGGACGGAGACAGCAGCATCACCGACACAGACGTGGATATCGCGATAGACAACTGCACGCGACCGAACTGCGCGGTGGAATAATCGCGCAGGGCGCCCGGCGTGCGCTAGACAAATACCCGCGCGGCGTGGAGCTCGCAACGCACGGGCAACGCTTCGCCGCTACCGGCGTCGATGTCGAGGGGCATCATGCAGCTCACGTGCTGACCGTCCGGCAGCAGGAGCTGGTACAGCCAGTGCGAGCCGCGGAATGCCCGGCCCACCACGAGCAGTTGCAGCGGGCTCGCGGGGTCGTAATGAATATCGGCCGGGCGCAATAACACGCGCCGTGTCTCGCCCGCGGGCCAGGGCTCACCGCCCGTGAGGCCCATGGCCCCGCCCGGCTGGCCATGCTCATCGGCGATCAGGCTGACAACGCAACCCTGGCCAATGAACTGTGCGACAAACTCGCTGGCGGGATGGTGATACAGGTTATAGGGTGTGTCGCGCTGCACGATGCGGCCCTGTCGCATCAGCGCGATCTGGTCGGCCATCGCGAAGGCCTCGTGCTGATCGTGGGTTACCAGGATCGCGGTCACGCCGTTGCGCTTGAGCAACTCGCGAACCTCCCCCGCAAGCTGTTCGCGCAGCTCGCTGTCGAGATTGGAAAAGGGTTCATCCAGCAGCAGAATCTCCGGCCCCGGCGCCAGCGCGCGCGCCAGGGCAACACGTTGTTGCTGCCCGCCGGAAAGCTCATGCGGGAAGGCGCTGGCGTGAGCCTGCAGTTCCACCAGCGCCAGCATCTCGGCAACCCGCTGCTCGCGCTGCGCGCGCGTATAACGCTTGAGGCCGAACGCGATGTTGCGATGCACATTGAGGTGCGGAAACAGGGCGTAGTCCTGGAACACCATGCCGACCCTGCGCTGCTCCGGCGGCACCTGCATGTGCGCGGTGCCGATGCTCGACCCGGTGAGCAGAATACGGCCGCTGCTCAATGGCTCAAAACCGGCAATGGCGCGCAAAAGCGTCGTTTTGCCGCAGCCGGACGGGCCCAGCAGGCAGCCGATCTGGCCGCGCTGCAGGTTCATGCTCACCGCATCCACCGCCAGCAGCGTCCCGTAGCTCACCGACACCTCGCACAATTCAAGCTGGCTATGCATGGGTGATCCTCGCACCAGCGACCACGGCGGCTTCGCGCGGAACGCTGGTACGCAGCATCAGCAGTACCGGCAGCAGGCCAATGAGCACAATCGCCAGCGCCGGCAGCGCGGCATCGGCGAGACGCTCATCCGAGGCCAGCTCATGGGCGCGCACCGCCAGCGTACTGAAATTGAACGGCCGCAGGATCAGGGTGGTGGGAAGTTCCTTGAGCACATCCACAAAAACCAGTAGCAGGGCAGTCGCCAGAGATCCTCGCAGCATGGGCAGGTGAATGTATCGAAAGACCGCCAGAGGAGAGTGCCCGAGCGAACGGGCCGACTCGTCAATGGCGGGCCGGATGCGCGTGAGACCGGACTCCACCGTCTGCAACGACACCGAGAGGAAGCGCACCACATAAGCAAAGACCAGCGCGGTAAGGGTACCGCTGAGCAGCAGCCCGGTGGAAAGATCAAACTGTGCGCGCATAAACGCATCCACACGATTGTCCATCCATGCAAAGGGGATCAGCACGCCCACGGCAATGACGGTACCGGGTACGGCGTAACCCATGGAAGACAGGCGCACGGCGAGCTGTTCGAGCGCACCCGGATGCAGCCGCTTGCCATAGCCCAGCAACAGGGCACAGGCCAGGCAGCACAGGGCCGCCATAGCCGCCAGACCGAAACTCGCACCCATCAGTTGCAGGAAAGCCTCCATGTCAGTATGCCCCACGCGCCCAATAGCCCAGCCGCCGAGCCGCGCAGCCGGCAGCAGGAATCCGGCTGCAACGGTTAGCAGAGCCGCCGCGCAGGCGAGCCAGGCCCGCCAGCCGCTCAGGACAATACGTCGCGCACGCTGCGAGGGTGCGGTGTGATGAAAGCGCATGCGCCGGCGGGAGCGCTGCTCAAGCACGAACAACACGAAAACAAACACTAACAGGAAGGCCGCGAGTTGCGCGGCAGTCTGTAATTCACCGAGCCCGTACCAGGTGCGGAAAATGCCGGTGGTGAACGTACTGACGCCGAAATAGTCGACAGTGCCATAGTCGGCGAGGGCTTCCATCAGCGCAAGACTGACGCCGGCGGCGATCGCCGGGCGCGCCATGGGCAGGGCCACGCGGAAGAACGTCTGCCATGCGCCCCGACCCAGAGTGCGGCTGGCTTCCAGCACCGCCGTGGACTGCTCGAGAAAAGCGACTCGCGTCAGCAGATACACGTACGGATACAGCACCAGCGAGAGCATGCAGACTGCCCCGCCGAGTGAGCGTATCTCCGGGAAGTAGTAGTCGCCGTAACCCCAGCCAAACTGTTCGCGCAGCGTCCCCTGCACCGGTCCCGCGTAGTCGAGCATGCCGGTATAGGTGTAGGCGATGATATAGGCGGGCATCGCCATCGGCAGCAGCAGCGCCCAGTTGAACCAGCGCCTGCCGGGAAACTCGCACATCGCCGTGAGCCAGGCACCGCCCACGCCAAGCACCAGCGTACCGACACCCACACCCAGCATCAGCAGGAGTGAATTGCGCACGTAATCGGGCAGCACCGTCGCCAGCAAGTGCTGCCAGACGGGGCTGAAACCACCCAGCAGACTGCCCGCGATCACCAGCACCGGGAGCGCAATGGCGCCCGCGGTCAACCACATCAGAGCTCGCCAGCCAATGCCGGGGCGGAAGCGGCGGGGGCGTTGCGCCGGTGCGACGCTGGTGGCTATTTCCAATTCGCCCTGTCCATGGCCATCACTGCCGGCGCATTCAGGCGTCCGAGTTCAACCACATCCACGGAATCCGCCTTGAAGTCGCCCCAGGAGCTGAGCAGCGCTCCCGGCTCGACATCCAGTCTTACCGGGTACTCATTATTGCGCTCGGCATACCAGCGCTGCGCCTCGGGCCGGGCGAGATATTCGATCAGTGCAATTGCCGCCTCCACATTGTCAGCAGCGGCGGTCACGCCCGCACCGCTGATATTGATGTGCGTGCCGCGACCCGCCTGATTGGGGAAAAATATGGCGACCGCCTCAGCCGCGGTGCGCTCCGCGGCATCATCGGATTGCAACATCGCGCCATAGTAATAGCTGTTCACCACGGCGAGGTCGCACTGGCCCGCGGCCACGGCCTTGATCTGATCGCGATCACCGCCCTGCGGCGATCTCGCCAGGTTGGCGACAAGGCCCTCAAGCCACCTCGCAGTGGCCGCCTGGCCCTCGGTGGCCAGCATGCCGGCCACCAGGCTCTGATTGTAGATGTTCCCCGAGGAACGAATGCAAATGCGCCCGCGCCATTGCGGCCCGGCAAGCGCTTCATAGGTGCTGAGTTCCGCAGGCTTCACCCGCTCCCTCGAATAGGCAATCACGCGCGCGCGCACGGACAGCCCAAACCAGTAGCCTTCGCTGTCGCGCAGGTGCGAGGGGATGGCTCGCTCAAGAAACGCCGACTCGACCGGGCGCAATACGCCCGCCTCGCGCGCCCGATACAGCCGCCCGGCGTCCACTGTCAGCAGCACATCCGCCGGCGAATTGCGCCCCTCGTTGATCAGCCGCGCCAGCAGCGCGTCGCCATCGCCGGTCACCAGGTTCACCTGGATCCCGCTGCTCGCGGTAAATTGATCCAGCACCGGCTTTATAAGTGCCTCCTGGCGGGCGGAATAGACATTAACGGTCTGCGCCTGTGCCGGAAAGCCGACCAACGCGCTCGCCAACAAGCCCGTGGCGAAGATCGCCGCAGCGCGGCGCAAGACCGGCCTGCAGCCGAAACCCGATTGAATGGCACGCATGAAAACCTCTGGCAGTTTTGACTTCGATGAACGTCCGTGAACGCAAATTATTCTCATTTAGTGAACCACAGATGAGCGGCCGATGCCATAGCCCCGGCATCGCTCAAGACGCTCTTAACATGCCTTCCTCGCGACGGGAGTGGAGGGAAGATATAAGCGGCGGTTGTT
This sequence comes from uncultured Halieaceae bacterium, assembly GCA_963976655.1. Taxonomy (GTDB): domain Bacteria; phylum Pseudomonadota; class Gammaproteobacteria; order Pseudomonadales; family Halieaceae; genus Marimicrobium. Next base: position 101,072 of record CAXBLB010000003.1, on the reverse strand, counting down.
TCAACATATAAGAAAAAAGACTGGTTTTTCAGCACTTTTTTCGACCGTTCAACGGGTTGAACGGTTAGGATACGCTCCAAAGCCCGGCACCAAAAACCAACCGCTCCCGGGCCAGCCCTGCGTTTCTAACTGATGGGATACGATCCCGAGGGCTTCGCAGTGATACAGCTACAAAACCTATTTCGCGCCGGCTGCATGGCACTGGCGCTGGGCGCCCTTGCGGCGCCAGTAACAGCTACAGAACAACCCACGATGGAGGAACTTCACAAACAATACGCCCCGAACCTCCCGCCCTGGCTGCGGAAAGTCCTGTGGGGTGATTTCCTGTACTACGTGAGCTACATAACCCGCAGCGAAACCGCGGTAGAGGGGGGCATCGTTTATACGCGTCAACCCCGCGCCGTGCTGCCCGTTCCCGGGAGCTTGGTCGAGGATGCATCCAGTTGGCAGCACACCAGCGACGTGGGACGCATCAACGGCGGCATCGCGGAATCCGATGTGGTCCACGATGATCTGCGTGGAAACACACGTGTCCTGCACAATTGCACACGCTCCAGCGAAATCTGCGTTGCGCAGGAGGCACGAGTCAGCCCGGATGGCAGGAAAGTGGCCTATTCGGTCGGCTACGGCAATACGCTGGTGGATGTACATCACCAGGGGAAAAAGCTCGGCATCAAGGAAATTCCGGGACTCACGCACGCCCGGCTGTTTATCCATGATCTCGATACCGGCAAAAGCTGGCCCATTCCCAATCACAAGGGCAACATCATCGACCGCCAGCCGGAATGGCTGGACAACAACATGCTGGTGTTTGCGAGTAACCGCGCGAACCTGTTTCCGCACAAAAGCCAGTTCAACCAGCACCGTGGCACCTACGACAACGGCGCCAAGCGGTGGGGCGGCGGCGGGGCCTACGGCGTATCCCAGCACTACGGCTACCGCAACGCCGGCAAGGCCTTGCAGATCTGGACCATGAAGATTGACGGCACCGGTGCGAAGAATCTCACGCCGCATGAAACCATGGCGCTCTCGCCGACCGTAATGTCCAACGGGGATATCATCTATTCCTGCTGGAACGGGCACGCCAATGAGGCCTTTGACCACCCTAATCGCCACTCCAACAACCCCGGTACCGAGGTTAACAAATGGTGGCTGTGCCAGATGGATGGCAACGGCGCAGGCGGTGGCGTAGTACTCGGCGGTCACCACAGCCCGCAGTTGAAAACACGCGACTGGCTACACAACAGCTCCGGCGGTGAAGGCGCCTCCCAGCTGCGTGCCATCCGCTCGGTGGCCGAAATTCGCAAGGACTATCTCGCGGTAACCAATTACTACCGCTCGAATCACACCGGCAGCATGGGCATCATCTACGGCATGTCCTATCTGGGTGGCCAGGTTGAGGGGGTATCGCGTTTGAACAACTACAAGCACCGCGTTCACCACGACAATCGCGAGGGGTCCGGGCAGTACATCCCCTCGGATTTCAAAGCCCTCACCCCGTTCGGCAACGATGCGGATTCTCATCTACCGCGCCGCAACATACACGGAAAGGTGCTGGGTAAAGCGGGCTATGCCAGCGCGCTGCCAAATACCGACGACTTCATGATCACCTTTGGACGCGGATTGTGTTACGAGGCGACGTTCGCCGACAAGGCCAACAGCGAGTTTAGCGGGAACGAGCCTCTCTGCCACAAGGCGATCTATCAGGTAAAGGCGGACCAGGTGACCAATCCGTTCAACCCCTACCAGTTGCAGGTAATCGCCGGCAGCTCACGCTGGCATGCATATGATGCGGACGCGGTAGCCAGCTACCAGGATCTGTGGGGGCAATCTGCACCTGACCGGCCCGAGCCGCTGGAAGGCGACGCCTGTTTCCTGCAGGTAGTGGATGCCCGCAAAGCGGAACTACAGCCCCCAAAGCCCTACAACTGGGAGACCACGCTGTATCAGCAGTGCTCCGTGCAGGGCTGCGCCATCAACACCGAGGACAAGAATTTTCACGCGCGCAACATGCACTTCCTCACGGTCTACGAGGTTGAAATGTGGGATCGCAGCTATTCTGATGGCAACCAGAAGGAATTCGGTAACACCATCAACAACCACGGCTTTAAAAGCCTGCGGGTGCAGGGCTACCAACCGATAGAGGCGGATGGTTCGGCGCGCATGCGCGTGCCCTGCGAAACGCCGCTGCAGATAGTGGGCCAGGACAAGGACGGCATGACCATTGCCCACGACGACAAGCTGCACTCGCTGCAGAAAGGCGAAACGCGAACCTGTCACGGTTGCCACGATGGCCACTCCGAGGAACGCGCCGCACAACTTGGCGCCAGTGCGGAAGCACGCTTCGCGAAAACCCTTGCGGCGCGAACCAACCACCCGGCACCCGACAACGGTTATCGCACCACCTGGAAAGATGTGAAACCCATCATTCTCCAGCGTTGCTCCACCTGCCACGGCGACATGCATGACCAGGACGGCCTGCTGGATTCACGCATCGCCTGGGACTACGAGCAGATCGACTGGCCATGGGCCGTGCGCCAGCCCACGTTGAACGGCAGCTACCGCATGCCGCGACCGTACACCAGCAAGTGGGTGGCAAAAATGGCCCGCGATTCGCTGCTGTACTGGAAATGCATGGGATCACGCCAGGACGGCCGCACCGACGCACAGTACCCCAACGACATCGACTTCGGCCCGGCGCACAAGACCTCGGCGACCCCCGCCGAATGCCAGGTGATCGGCCAGTGGATTGACCAGGGCATACAGCGCGGCTACGAACCCTGAAGATATAGGGAGCCACCATTGCCGCCGATTCACCCGCGTGGATCGGCGGCAGCTATTCACCCAGCGTTGTTGTAATATTCCTGCAACATAACAGTGAACATGGAGACAACAACCGTGCCCAACTTCCCGCAATTCCGCCGGCGCGCTCGCGTTTGGCCCCTCGCAGCACTGGCGATACTCGCCGCAGGCTGTTCCGACAACAACGATAGCCCGGCAGAGGGCGACGACGCAGTACCCTTTCAGGAGCTGATCGACCAGGGTGTGACCCGCTACCTCGGCCTGTATTCGCCGATGATGAGCACCGAAGACGGCGGTGTGATGAACCACGCGTTCGGCGAGGGCGACGGCCCGCTGTGCCTCGATGGCGGGCCCTATACCATGGCCACGCGCGATACGGGCACGGAAGACCTGATGATCTTCCTGCAGGGCGGCGGCGCCTGCTGGTTCGACCTCTGCGCGGCCACCTCCGAGGCAGCGCCGGGCATCCCCAACGCGGGCATTCTCAACCCGTCGCTGGGCGCCAACCCCCTGGCGGGCATGAGCACCGTGTACCTGCCCTACTGTGACGGTGGGCTGTTTGCCAGCGATGCCGATGTGGATTCGGACGACGACGGCACGCCGGATCGCTTCCACCGCGGTTTGCACAACCTCTCCGCCGCGCTGGACGTGGCCGTACAGACCTTCCCCGCGCCACGGCGCATCGTGCTTGCCGGCGTGAGCGGCGGCGGCTACGGCAGCATCTTCGCGCTGCCCCTGGTGCGCCAGCTCTACCCGGATGTGCCGATTGATGTGCTCAACGACTCCGGCGTGGGCATCACCCGGCCCGACGACCCGGCGTTCAACCAGCAGATTATCGATTACTGGAACATCAACGGGTTTTTCCCCGCGAGTTGCGAGGAATGCACGATACAGGGCGACCCCTCGGGATTCCTCGACTGGCAGCTCAAGCAGGACCCGGACACCCGCCTGGGCATGCTCAGCTACGCGCAGGATTTCACCATCGGCACCTTCTTCCTCGGCATCGGCGGGCCGGCCTTCGAGGGCGTGCTGCGCCCCGCCATGGCGGAGCTGGAAAGCCGCAACCCGGAGCGCATGCGCAGCTTCATCGCGCCCGGCAGCTCACACACCTTCCTGCTCGGCGAGCTGGATGTGGCGGTAGAAGGCGTGACCGTGGGTGAGTGGGTTGAATCGATGGTGGACGACGTGGACGGTAACTGGGAATCGGTGTCCGAATAGGCTTCAGTTAAATTCGGTAATCACGAAGTTCTGGTCCGCCTCGGACCACTCCACCTGCACGCTGCGCCCGGGCGCCGGAAAATCGGCGATTGTGGCGCCAGCGTGCATACCTTTCAAAAAGCCCCCGGATGGTGCGGCCACGGTGAACATCGTGGTTTCCACCGCCTCCCCATCCACCAGCAACGTGAATTCATGCTCGCCAACCCCGAAGCCGCCCCAGTACACCACCGCGCCGTAACCCGTGGCGGTATTGAACTCGCCGCACACTGAGGCGGTATCTGTTCTGCTGGTACCGGAAGCCAGGGATTTCTCGGGCCCATCATCCACACGGTAACTCAAGCGACCAATAACCGGTGCCGTGCCGCCGGCGAGCCACTCATCGTTATAGCAAACCCAGCCACGGATGAGACCCACACCGCTCACCGTTTGCCCTTCCTCGGGTGCTTCGTGATTGAACAGGCGCTGCGCGGGCTCGCCGTTGTACACCCTGAACGCTCGTTCAGCACTGCGAAACGTCAACCCGCCGCAGTTGCGGGCAACGCCGTAATCTATTGTCAGCTCATACTCACCCTCGGTCAGGCCCGGAATTTGAAACTCTCGCCGCTGCGGGTAGTTGGGCCCTAGTGGCGGTGTGGGATCCAGACAACCATCCCAGCGTGGGTCCTGATAGCTGAGCGCAATGCTATTGCCCTCCACCGCCACTTCGTAGCGCGCCGGGTCGACACGCAGCAAACTGCCCTGATAGGGCTCGAACCCTCCGGCCAGCAAGTTGAAGCCGGTAACCGTGACAGTGATTGGTTGATCCTCAACGATCACCGCCGGGCTGATGTGAACATCGTGCAATTCAAAGCTGCCGCCGGGAAACTGCGCCCGGGCTGGGGCCGCCAACGCGCAGACCGCGTATAAAGCCGCCAGCCCTGCGGTATATTGTGTGTTCTGCCGCATGGGAGGCTCCATTCCGTTGGTATGAAAAGCAGGTTAGCAAGAACCGGGGTGCGCTGACAGGTGCTTTATCCGGGTGGGCACTCGGGCACACCCCTGCGCCGGACCAGATGTTCCCACGTGCACAACGGGCCGGCTTTTTTCAGGAGAATATTTCGAGTGATGCAGACGACGTTGCTGCCCAGGCCAGTGGTAGAACGGCCGCCTGGGGCCGCGGGCTTACACAGAGGGCCGAACCGCGCAACTACGCTCACTGAATAAATGCGTGACAGGAGAATGGCAAGACAAGCTGATCGGACTACACTGTTGATGTTATGTGGCGATGTGGTGTCAGCGGGAGATAGGTGTGTATCAGACATTGTCCGGAGCTATCACTGAAATCGTCCAGCGAATTAGCTGTTATGTTTCAATAGAGCATTGGTGCTAAACGATGACTGAATCTGAAATTTGGCAGGTTATTCAGGCTGGGAACGAGATCTCGGTGATGCGAATCCAAGTGTTCATAACTATCACCGTCGGTGTATTGGTCATTTCCTCTATTAATGTTGTACGGCTAAATGCAGCTCTTCTTTGCATCCTGCTTAGCTCCTACCTTTTGTTTGGATATTTGAATTTCAGCATGACTATGGCTGAGATGGACATATTGGCCGCCGGAATGTCTCAAATACGTTCGATGGTTGCTGAGAACAAAGATGTCAGCCTCATGGGGCAGTATCTAGCCTCGCAACTCGACACTTCCACGACTACCGCCCTCGTTCCAGCAATGCATATCACTTACTGGAGCGTAACTATTTCTACGATAATCTACGCTATTTGGCGGTATCGACGCCAATCGGAAGAAGCATGAAAAGTCGACTTCCACTGCACCGTACTCTCTGTTGGCAAGAAGCAAGATTGTTGCACCATAACAAGGCCGGGCACAATCGCGCCTTCGGCGCTGGACTCGCCATGCTGCGTTCCGCTCGCCTGTGCCGGCAGCGTTATATGTGAAGATGAAGCGCGCTGCGAGTTGGAAGGCCTATTACCTGAGCATGCTGGGCGCTTTCGTTTACGTATTCTTCCTTGCGCTTCCAGCACTCGCTATCCTGAATGGTTTCACGCTAAGGGAATCGTTAGCGTTTCCATTAACAGCCGTTTGGCTGGGATTTCCACTTTTACTTATTGCTTTTACTGTAACCTATCCTTTATTCCGATTCTTATACGCGAAAAGCACGCTAGCGTATGGCGCGCGAGTCTTTGTGTCGGGCGGAATTACTGCTACCGCTTTCGTACTGCTGGGTGCTGTGCTGTTCTCTACCTGGGGCGGCCTGTATTGGTACATGATGTTCGTTTCGTATTATGCGCTCGGCACCGGATTAATTGCGATTTTCTTTTACTGGTTGTGCACCAAATGAACTATTACAAGCAAAGGCAGGCGGATGCTGCGCACTGACCTGTAACCACTCTAGTGGACATAAATATCTGTTCATTTAAAGTGGTTACAGATCAATCGCGCAAAAAGTTGCGCCAGACTCACTACACTTCGTTTCGTTCGCCTGTGCCGGCAGCGCTATAAGGCAGCAGCATTGAGAGGCATAAATTGACGTACTATTTGATCAAGATATTAACCACCACTTTTCTGGTGGTTGTAATTTCCGAAATATCAAAGCGCAGCTCACTAATTGGCGCAATTCTAGCCTCAGTGCCGCTTGTATCGGTTCTGGCAATGATTTGGCTTTACATTGACACCAGGAACGTTGAAAAAATCAGCGCGTTATCTTCTGGAATTTTTTGGCTGGTGTTACCTTCGCTCGTTCTTTTTCTGGTGTTGCCGTTACTTCTGAAAATCGGCTGGGGGTTTTATCTAAGTCTTGGCGTTTCCATTAGCGCAACTATTGTTAGCTATTTTGCGATGGTTTCCGCGCTAAACCATTTCGGCGTCAGGTTGTGAATGCCTTATAACGATCACGTCAAAAATCGCTCCACTTCGTATAGCGGATTTTCTATAACAATTGCACAAATTACTGAAAAGCAGTAGTCGCCCAATGATAAAAGCACATCACAAGTGCCGCCAGTACGATTTCGACGGCATGGCGCAGCGGGTAGCCGAGCGATCCGCTGCGCGCCAGGCTTGCCGCGCAGGGCACATTATGTATCAATGGAAAATCACCAACTATGGCAAGACTGATCATGGTTACCGGACCAACCGGGGTTGGCAAAACTACATATTCCCTGTCTTTATCCAAAGATATCGGCGCAATTCGCTTTTCTATCGACCCATGGATGCAAAACCTGTTTTCAAAGGATATGACCTCTCTTGATTATTCCTGGATGATTGAGCGGGTGAGTCGATGCTACGTGCAGATCTGGGAGCTTAGTGAGCAGATTTTGAAACTGAATGGCAATGTGGTTCTGGATTTAGGGTTTACTACCCGACAGCAAAGAGATCATTTTTCCGGGTTGGCGAAAGGGCTTCAGCTTGTACCCGAAGTGCATTATTTGAGTGCGTCAAAAGATACTCGGAAAGAGCGCGTGGAAAAAAGGAATGCGGACAAGGATCCAAGCGTTTATTCCTTTGAGGTTACTGATTTCATGTTTGACTTTATGGAGCCGAAATACGAAGTTCCAGACGAAACGGAACTAGAAAACGGTCTTGTGTTAAATGCCTAGTATCCGGTTAAAGCATGCTAACCCGGCAAGGCCGTCATCTTCTTTGTTCAAAAAGGCCGCCAACCTCACCAAGCCGGTGTTTGGAGCCTGAAGATGCCAACGCTATGAACACTGATAAGGAGTTGCCGAGTGAAGTAGTTGCCGAACTGGATGCTGGTCGCAAGATAGCCGCAATCAAGAAGCTGCGAACCATGCGAGGGCTCGAGCTTACAGAGGCCAAGCGGCTGGTCGATCTGCACCTCCAGCAGCACGAGGGCACGTCCGGACCCAAACCGCCCCAAGCGGAGACTGGCATCGGACGCATGCTCCTGTTGGCCATTGGCGTCGCGGTGATCTTTGCGATCTACAAGTATTTTGGGTGAGCGAAGAAGCTTTGATGCAGCGGCACGTTGGTAAATCAATGCTACGGACACTCATGCCGCTGCGCGGTTGCTGCCAGTCAAGTATCCGGCTTGAACAACACATTGAATAACCGGGCAAGCACAATCAAAAGCTTTGATGAGTGACGTAGTTTACATCATCGTATTGACGCTAATCGCAGGCCTCGCAATACCACTTGGGGCGTCTATTGCGGCGGTTGAAAGAATCAGTCCGCGCTGGCTGGAATCCGAAGTGCGCCACGCTGTAGTCGCCTTTGGCGGAGGTGCACTTCTATCGGCAGTCGCGTTGGTTCTCGTCCCCAAAGGTGTAAATGATCTGCCCCCGTTTCTGGTTGCGGCCTGCTTTTCCGGCGGCGGCATCATGTTCATGCTGCTTGATATCCGTCTGGTTGCAAACAATACTCCATTTAGTCAGCTGGCGGCCATGTTGTCTGATTTTGTACCAGAGGCCCTGGCGCTCGGCGCCACGTTCACGCTTTCCAAAGACGCCGGGCTTCTTCTGGCCGGACTGATAGCACTGCAGAATCTGCCTGAAGGTTTCAACTCATATAGGGAAATTCAGGTTTCCAGACACTATAGCCGGCGGAAAGTTATAGGCGCGTTTACACTAATGGCAATGTTGGGCCCCATCGCTGGAACAACCGGTTACTTTGTGCTGTCAGGTTATCCGCAGATGGTTTCCGGAATTATGCTATTTGCGGCCGGTGGCATCCTGTACATAGTTTTTCAGGACATAGCACCGCAGTCCATTCTGAAGAATCACTGGGCGCCGCCACTGGGAGCGGTTGCAGGTTTTTTGCTTGGTGTTTTGGGACATATGTCAGTGGGCGCATAATCGACCACACTTTGGACACCACACATTCCATCCCGTACCAACCGGAGAAATGCCATGCCCCGTATTCCCCTGCTTGTAATAGCCTGTTTTTTCCTGGCCGGAGGTATCGGGCATTTTATTCTGCTGGATTTCTTTGTTGCGGCCATGCCCGACTACCTGAGCCACCACAGGGAACTGGTGATTGTCAGTGGCATTTTCGAGCTGGCCGGGGCCGTTGGCATATTGATTCCCAAGACACGCCTTTGGGCAGGGTACGGGCTGATAGCGTTAATTATCGCCGTGTATCCGGCGAATATTCATATGGCCATGCATCCTGAAAAATACCCGGATATTTCACAGGCATTTCTGTATGCACGCCTGCCCTTTCAGTTCCTGTTTGTCTGGTTTGTCTGGAGAGCTATCGCGCCCGAGCGCGCGGCTGCTACAAGTGCAGTACAGCAGTAAAAAGGTTTGCAAAACAAAACAATGAAACGCCCTGTACTGAGCGCGGCCTGCATCTGGCGCAACTGGCGCCCCGGCGAGGATGGCGTATACTCTATGGGGTATGGCATTAGAGCGATAAGACTCCAGACATTCCGCGAAGCGGCGGCCACAGCCCGCTGCGAGGAGACGCAATGAACAGCAGGCAGCAGCTCCAGCACCTCACACGCTACACCGATGCCCCCAGCATTGCCCGGGCCGTCGCGAGCGCCAAGCGCGGCAAACTGGAAGGGCGCGTGCAGCTTACCGCCGTCATGGCCTGGGTGGCCTTCGCCTGCCCGGATGCCACGCCCGCCGTGTGCGACAACATCGCCTCCGCCTGGCTGGGCTCGGGGCCAACGCCGCCCATCCCACAGAACCTGCCCGAAGCGCCCCTCACCGATAGTTTCTGGGAAGCCTTCTGGAAGGTTGTAGAGGGCCCGGAGGAGGGCTACGACGCCATCAGCATTACCGTGGCGGTCGCCGCACTGGGCGCCGAAGTACATGAAGATTTCGGCCCGCTCGCCGAGCAGCACGCGCTGCACCATCCCGGCGCCGCAGCGGCGCAGCGCAACCCCATACCCGGTTATACCGACATGAGCGCGCTGGCGCTCTGCGCCCCCGGCACGCTGGGCCACGCCTTGCACCGGCTGATTCTGGATAACGGCTACGACCCGGAAGTGCTCAAGCGCGACGACATCGGCCTGGGCAACCTGCCGCATGTGCTGCACTATCTGAATGCCCGCATTCTGCAGATGCACGAGGTGTGGCATCTGGCGGCCGGCTACAAAACCACCGGCACCGGCGAGATTGCCATCTCCGCCTTCCAGCTCGCGCAGTTCGGCCACAACTACTCATCCATGTTCCTCGCCGCCGCCATGGCCATCGGTACGTTCAACGACCAGCGCGGCTTCACCGTGCTGATGCAGATCATCAACGAGGGCTGGCAACACGGGCGCGCGACGCCGGTGATGATGGACATTCCCTGGGAAGAGGAGTGGGATACCCAACTGGAAGACATCCGCAGCAAGTACGGCATCCCCACCTACCAGAGCCTGTTCCCGGACGATCTCATGGAAGCCGTCACCGAGGCGCCGCTGTGGCGCAAGCTGCTGCTGGGCTTTTCGGTACTGCGCTACAACTATCGGCTGCGCCAGAGTGCCGCGCAGCCGCTTGGCGCACTGGCCACGCAGTAGGCCATCAACGGCTGAAGCGCACCACGGCGGCCGGGCCGGCGAGCGGCTCGGCCAGCCGCAGCCTGAGCAGGCCGCCCTCCTCCGCGGAAACTTCGTTCAGCTCGGCGCCGAGCACTGCAACCTCCGACCAATCCACGCCCGGGTGCTCAATGACGAACTCATCACCCACTGCACCAGAGACAATCGCATACAGCGCGGCCGGTGAATCGGTGTAGCGCAGTTCGCGCCCCTGCAAGTTGCCAAAGCGTTGCCAGGGCCGCGTGCCGTAAACCGCTTCGCCGTTCACCGCCAGCCACTGGCCGAGGCCGCGCAGCGGCGCCTGCTGGATATCGGGAATGCGCCCATAGCTGTCGGGGCCCACATTGATCAGCACGTTGCCGTTCTTCGCCACGGTATCCACAACGAAAGTCACCAGCTCGTCGGCGCTGAGCATATCTTCCGCCGTTTCCCGCTGGTTGAAGGCAAAGGAACCGCCCAGGCCCCGCGTTGCCTCCCACTTGAACGGCGCGATATCCGGCAGGCTGTCGTACTCCGCCGTTTTGAAGCCGATGCGCGCCGGGTCATCCGCCAGCGGGTCTGCGTTGGCGGTGAGCCAGCGTCCGAGCGCTTTCATCACGCTGGTCGTACCCGGGATTTCGGCGATACCGGCGAGGGTATCCACCGCACCCCAGCGGTCATTCACCGTGCCCTCGGGCACCTGCTCGAAATAGTAAGCGAGCAGATCGTCGAGCCGGCCTTCGGTGGGATAGGCAATATCCGCCCAGAGTACATCGGGGCTGTAGCGGTCGATCAATTCCAGCATGTGCGCGTGGGTGTAGTTGGCGTACGCCTCGCCTGTGGGAGCACTGCGAATCATGTCGCGCACCAGGTCCCCCTCGGCGACCAGGTCGAAAGTCCAGTCCAGGCCCGTGGAATAGTACACGCCGAAGCGCATGCCGCGCGCGCGCACGGCTGCCGCCAGATCGCCCACCATATCGAGGCTGGAGCCCCAACCAGCGCGATGCGGGTTATCAACGTCACTCGGCCAAAGGGTGTAACCATCGTGGTGCTTGGTCACCAGCACCACATACTTCGCGCCAGTTGCGGCAAACAGCTCCGCCCAGGCGGCGGGATCCCAGGCGGAATTCACACGCTGCTCAAACTCTGTGCCGAAAGCTTCGTAGGGCGCGTCACCGTATTCCCGCGCATGGTGCTGCGCGGTGGGGCTACCCGGCTGGCGCAGGCCGTACAGGTACCACTCGGCGTAGGGCAGATCCTGGCGTTCGGAATCGTGCAGCAACAACTCTTCCAGTTCGCCGGGGCGCAGGGCATCGCCGGCGGCAAAGGCCGGTACCGACGCCGGCCCCCAGTGAATGAATATGCCGAGCTTGTCATCTTCAAACCAGGCGGGCATCGCGCGCGTGCGCTCCAGCACCTCTGCAGAGGGCGTGCTGTCAGCACAGCCAGCCAGCAGTGTCATGAAAAGTATCAGCCAGCTTGCAACACCCACAGGCGCTTTGAGAGTTCGCATCGAATACCTCCGAGGGGCTTGCGGCGCAAGCCGGTGATTGCCTGATTATTGGATTGTATGGCGCATCGTCACAGCGGAGTATTAAAGCATTTTTTTGCGGTTGGTGGAGTAGCCCGGTTTGGCCTATGCTTGGCCCACGCGCAGGATAACAACCCACGATAACAACTCACTATAAAAACCGCGCAAAGGAGTTCCAGTGAAACGACACTACCGCAGGCTAACGCTGGCAGCCGCCCTGCTCGCGCTGGCCGTACCGCACACCCCTGCCAATGCCCAACCGCAACGCGCCAGTCAGGAGGGCCTGCTGGAAGAGCTGGTGGTCACCGCACGCAAACGCGAGCAGAATCTGCAGGACGTGGCCGTCGGTGTCTCCCTGCTCACCGGCAAGGCCCTGGCCGAAGCGCAGTTGCGCAACGCCGCCGACCTCTCCACGCTCATACCCACGCTGAACGTACAGGCGAGTTCCGGGCCAGCCACCTCGAGTTTCAATATTCGCGGCATCGGCACACAGGCCTTCAGCACGGCCGTTGAGCCGAGCGTGTCGACCATGCTCGACGGCGTGGTAATGAGCAATTCCGGCATGGCTTTCCTGGAACTGGCAGACATCGAGCGCGTGGAAGTACTGCGCGGCCCGCAGGGCACGCTGTACGGCAAGAACGCCTCCGGCGGCGTGATTCACATCATCACGCGCGACCCAACGCCCGAGTTCAGCGGTACCGTGTCTGCCACGGCGATCGAGGACGACGAGTACCGTGTGAATGCCACTTTTTCCGGGCCGCTTAGCGACAGCCTGGGCTATCGCATCACCGGTTCGGCGCTGAATGACGACGGCTACGCCGAGAATCATTTCAACGGCAACCGCATCAACAGCGCGGAGAACTACACACTGCGTGGCAAGCTCCTGTGGACGGCCAGCGATGACCTCGAGCTGGAGTGGAGCAGCGATTTCACCGATACCGACTGCGATTGCAATTCACTCTCCGTGCGCGCTATCCGCGAATCCCCGCAGCAGGCGGCCCTGCTCGCCGAGCAACTGCCAGTGGTGCCCGCCGACGACAACCAGGATGTAAACAACGACCAACCGACCTTCAACAAGACCCGCGCCAGCGGTCATTCGCTCACGCTTGACTGGGTCGTGGCCGAACACGTGCTAACGTCCATCTCTGCCTGGCGCGAGTGGGATTACAAAGGCATTGTCGATCTCGATAACCGCCCCAGTAATCCGCTGGCGCTCACTTTCAACACGCCGCCGCACAACGACGTGGAGCAGCTCTCGCAGGAACTGCGCATTGCCTCGACACCCGCGGCCTGGGGTTCCTACGTGGCGGGGCTTTTCTACTTCGATCAGAATTCCGACTCCGGCAACATCACCACCACGGCGCTGCTGGAACCGCTGGTACCGGCCACCACGCGGGTCACCGACACCAGCGTGTCGAGCACCAATATTGCCCTGTTCGGCGAAGTGAATTACAACCTCTCGGACGACTGGCAGCTCACCCTGGGCGCCCGCTACACACAAGACAAACTGAAGTACCGCACCAGCGCGGTGGGCACCGACAATCTTGTGTTCGGCCCCGAGGGGATGGTTGATAACTCCCTGAACGAGAGCGATATCTCACCCAAGATCGCGCTGCAGTGGAATATTACGGACGCGGCCATGGCCTACGTGAGTTATGTGAGCGGTTACAAAGGGCCCGCATTCGACACCTCGATAGTGGCCGGCGGCCGCGAGATCGCCGCGGAAACCAGCGATGCCTACGAGGTTGGCCTGAAGTCCGCCTGGCTGGACAACCGGCTGATTCTCAACGTCACCGCCTTCTACGCCGAGTACACGGATTTTCAGGCGCAGGCGCTGGTGGATGAAGACCCGAACGACCTGCTGCCGGAAGCCTTTCTGCTGGTGAATGCCGGTGAGGTCTCCACCCGGGGGGTGGAGCTGGAGTTTATCGCGCGGCCGCTCGACCAATGGAGCATCACCGGCGGCGTGAGTTACACCGATGGCAGCATCGACGACTACCCGGCGGGCAACTGCAGCGCGGGACAAAAGTTTCGCGGCGAGTGCCCGCTGGGCTTCCAGGATCTCTCCGGCGGGCAATTGCCCTACACCCCGGAATGGAAATTCAACCTCAGCACGGATTACCGCTACCCACTGGATTCACTCAACATGGAACTGAATATCGGCGCCGACCTGCGCGCGCAGGACGATGTGCTGTTCGAGATATCGCAGGATAAGTACACACGCCAGGATGCCTACGCCGTGCTCGACCTGCGCGCCGGTATCACCGGTACCGAAAGCGGTTACCGGGTTACGGCCTTTGTGAAGAACCTGCTGGATGAAAGCTACGCCACGCTCATTTACGCGCAGGCCGCCGAACTGATTCCCCACGGCTACATTCACTCGGTGCCGAAGTACGCCAATCGCACACTGGGTGTGGAACTGCGCTACGATTTCTAGCGCCCGGGCGCGCCCTCGCGCGTGAGCACCCGGCCAGTGATAACCGGGCCGGCGAGTTCAAACAGCACCATCGCCGCGATCACTACCGGCAGCAGGCGATCCTGTAGCTGCGGGTACAGGCTGCTCGCCTGAAACGCCATCGCCATGGCGACACCCGCCTGAGGCAACATCGCCAGGCCCATCCTGCGCGCCAGCGGCGCATCCCGCCCGGCCCCCAACGACGACACCCAACTGCCGGCGAGACGCCCGAGAACCCGCAACACCACATACGCCAGCAGCAACCACCCGGCCTGCCCAAGCGCCTCAACGGTGAGATACGCGCCTGAAAACAGAAAAAACAGGGCGAGGAACGGCCACTCGATTTCTTCCACGGCATGGAATGATCGCGTGTGATGCCGCGCGAGGTTGGTCACGGTAGTACCGAGTGCCACACAGGCGAGCAACGGCGACACGTGCAGCAGCTCCGCGAGCCCGGCACACAACATCACCATACCGACAGCTTCCATCAGAGTCGGTTCTCCCGGGCGGATACGGCCCGAGAGCAGGGCCATGGGGAGGCCGAGGACAATACCCAGCGCCGCGGCGCCAAATATCTCCCTGGCCGCTGTCAGCAACGGTGCGTGATCCACAGCTTCGGCTGCTACCAGCTGGATGCACAACACCGAGATGCTGAACAGTATCAAACCCCAGGCATCGTCAACGGCGACAACGCCGGTCAGTGCTTCGACAAAGCGGCCACCCTTGCCGGAATCCCTGATCGCCTCCATGGTCGCGGCGGGGTCAGTGGCCGTGGCTATCGCGCCGAGCAGCAGCGCCAGTTCCAACGGCACCGAGAACAACCAGAGGCCGAACGCGACCACGCAGAAGGTCACCAGCGCCTGCTGTGCGGAAAGCCGCAGAATGAGCCCGCCCGATGTGCGAAACAGCTTCCGCTCGAGCTTGCCTCCCACCAGAAAACCCACCATCGACAGGGCGAGGGCGGCGACAAAATCAAAACCCGGCGTGTCGCGCGGATCGATCATGTCCAGCGCGGCGGGGCCCAGCACAAAACCCAGTAGCACCAGCAGCGATATCCTGGGAATGCGCGTGTGGCGGCCCACCGCTTCGGCAAGCAGCGCCAGAATGAGCAACAGGCCGAGGGTCAGCAGATAGTATGCGTCAGGCTCCATGGGCAACAGTGTAACCGAGGCAGGCGTACCCCCCACCCACTCTCGCTTACTTTGCGCCGGTGACCGCCCGTGACGGCCCCCGCGAAACGGGCTACATTGGCAGCCTCGACACAAGGAGGAACAACTGATGGCTTATCCGCACAAACATGCCCTGCTCAACTGGGCGCAGCGCTACCCCGAACTGTGGAACGCGGGCGACAAGCAGGCGTGGATCGACAACTGGCACAGCGTTGCCAGCGGTGAATTTCGCATGCTCGACCCGGTGGGCACGCCCGAGAAGCGCGGCTTCAAGGAGTGCTGTGAAGACTCCTGGGACCTGTTTCAGCCGCGCGTGCGCTTTCGCATCCAGCCGGGTACGCTATTCGTTTGTGGCAACGAAGTAGCGTGGTGCCTGGAGAACCATTTCGAAGGCTCCGAGGGTGCGCAGCTGCAGTACAGCCTCGAAACCTATCGCTTCGGCGATGACAACTCAGTGGAAATTCGCACCTACTACCGCGTGCCGAATCACGACAACGCCAATCTTGGCGATGTGTTCAAGGCCTACCTGCCGGAAAACGCCGACGGCCTGTAACATGCACCACCGCCAGGTGGCTTTGAATAACCGGTGGGTGGCCGGGCTGCTAACCGTGCTGGCCCTGCTCACGCTGCAGCAGCCTGCCCGGGCTACCGCGGATTCAACGGCACACAGGGCTACCATCGATATCGGCACCCGCCCGGCGCAACTGGCAGCGGATATCGGCAATACTGCGCTACGCGAGACACTGGGTGCCTGTACCGGCCCATTCCGGCGCAGCGATTTTTCCATCGCGCATCGCGGCGCGCCGCTTGAATATCCCGAACACACGCGGGAGTCCTACCTCGCGGCCGCTGAGCAGGGCGCAGGCATTGTGGAATGCGACGTCACCTTCACCCGCGACAAGGCACTGGTATGCCGCCACTCGCAGTGCGATTTGCACACCACCACCAACATCCTGAGCACGCCCCTGGCCAGCCGCTGTCGCGAACCCTTTCAACCTGCAAGGCTGGACGACAGCGGCCAGCTCACCCCGGCCAGCGCACGCTGCTGCACGAGTGACCTGAGCGTCGCCGAGTTCAAATCACTCAGGGGGCGGCACGACGTCGTCAACGCATCGGCAGGTTCTGTCGACGAATTTCTTCAGGACCCACCGGACCGCGCACTCTCCCAGGGCACGCTGATGACGCACCGGGAGAGTATCGAGTTGTTCCGTTCGCTGGGCCTGAAGATGACCCCGGAACTGAAAGCGCCGGAGGTACCGATGCCGTTTGCCGGCCTCACGCAAGAAGCCTACGCACGCGCCCTGATTGAAGAGTATCTCGAGGCAGGGGTTCCGCCGGGGCGGGTGTTTGCGCAATCCTTCGACCTGCAGGACGTACTCCTGTGGGTACGCGAGTATCCGGCCTTTGCCGATCAGGCCATCTACCTCGACGGACGCTATGACCAGCGCGAATTCAAGCCCGGCGTTGCCGCAAGCTGGCAGCCCGACATGGCCAGCCTGCATGCATCCGGCGTGCGCATTATCGCGCCGCCGCTGTGGGTACTGGTTGCGTTGGAGGGCGACAGTATCCAGCCATCGGCATACGCCATCGCAGCGAAGCAGGCGGGCCTTGAGCTGATTACCTGGACGCTGGAGCGCTCCGGCGCATTGCATGCGGGCGGCGGCTGGTACTACCAGTCAATCGCACCCATCATCGATCGCGATGGTGACGCACTTGAACTGCTACATGCACTGGCAAGCCGCGTGGGCGTGCGCGGTGTATTTTCCGACTGGCCGGCAACCGTGAGTTTCTACGCCAACTGCATGGGCCTGCCCTGAATTTTGCCGCTGCGGCCCGTGGTCTGCGGGCACAAGGCGGGGTATGCTGTGCCACAAGAATTTCATAATAAGGAACCCGAGAATGACTGCGCTTTGCCGGCCCCTGCCCAAGCTCTCCCCCGCCAGGTATATGCTCTGCCTCATTGGCGCACTGCTGATCGGCTGCAGCGATGGCAGCGATGATCCGCGCTCAACGCTGGGGGTACCCGGCGCCGGCAATCCAGCCGTGGTGTCAGTGCCCGGGGCGGCGCTGGAAGGACCTGTTCCGGGTGAGCCGGTAATTGTAAGCACGTTTTTCTCCCTGGCGAGCCTGGGCTACCAGCGCGCTGAATATTTCGCCGCCGGTACGGCCAACGCCTACGTGAACCGCAATGAGTTCAAACCGGACGGACGCTGGCAGGTGCAGGCCAGTGACGCCGCCGACTACAAGACCCGTATTGTGGTCATGCGGCCCAGCGACCCCGCGGACTTCAACGGCAGCGTTGTGGTGGAGTGGCTGAACGTGAGCGCCGGCTTCGATTCCGCGCCCGACTGGGGCATGTTGCACACGGAACTGATCCGCCAGGGCTACGCCTGGGTAGGCGTGTCGGCACAGAAAGAAGGGGTTGACGCGCTCAATGATGGCAGCGCCGCCGCTCTGATACCCGGCGCCGATGCCATGCGCTACACCGCCGGCGGCCTGCTGCATCCCGGCGACGCCTACTCCTACGACATTTATTCACAGATCGCGCAGACATTGCGCAACCCCCCGGCAAACACGCGGCCGCTTGGCGACTTGCAGGTAGAGCGCCTGATCGCCGCTGGCGAGTCGCAGTCGGCGGATCGCATGATGACCTATGTCAATGCCTTCGCGCCGCTGCACGCGCTGTTCGACGGCTACTTCGTCCACAGCCGTCTGTCGGGCAGTGCTGCGCTGCAGGGAGGCCTGTTTGAGGAGGACGTGGTGGGCACGCCGGATGTGGTGCGCGTGCGCGACGATCTCGGCGTACCGGTGATGATGTTGCAGACCGAAACAGACCTGTTCGTGCTCGGCTCATGGCCCAGCAACCAGCCCGACAATGATCAGTTCCGGCTGTGGGAAGTGGCGGGCACCGCACACGCCGATCTCTACACTTTTCTCGACAACCGTTTTGACGTGGGCACGGACCCGTCCGTTGCCGCGGTAGTTGAGAACGCCAACCCGATACCCGGGATTATCGAATGCCCGGTAGCGGTGAATGCCGGCCCACAACACTGGGTGGCGAAGGCCGCGATCGCGGCGCTGAATCGCTGGATCGTAGACGGCACCCCCCCGCCCATGGCTGAACGTCTCGCAGTATCCGGTGAGCCTCCCGCCTTCGAACTCGACGCACTCGGCAACGTGCTCGGCGGCGTGCGCACACCCTACGTTGAGGCGCCGATAGCGGTGCTGTCTGGCGAAGGCCAGCCACAGGATCCGTTCAACCCGGAAGATCGCAACTTCTGTTTTCTCTCCGGCACAACGCAGTTGTTCGATGCGGCAACGCTGGCCTCACTGTACGCCAGCAACGCGGACTATATCAGCGCGGTGGCGGCCTCGGCAGACGATGCGGTCAGCAAGGGCTTTCTGCTTGAGGAGGATGCCGCGCTGATCAAGACGCACGCGGAAAACTCCGACATCTTCGCGCCGCGCTAGAACAGGCGCAACATGCGCAACCCGGAGCCGAGCATGAATTACATCTTGCGTTTCTTCGATGCGTTTCTGCCCGACAGCATGTGCAGCAACCCGTCGGATCTGATGCGCGGCTACATCATCGTCGGGCTGATTGTCAGCAATGTTGGTATCTGCCTGCTCACCATGATCGGCCTGCTGTTCGTGCTGGAACTGGAGCACAACGCGCCCATCGCCGCGGCACTGAACAGCGCCTGCCTGGTAGGTTACGTCGCCACGCTGGTATTGCTGAAGAAAACCGAGAACTACGTGCTATGCGCCAATCTGATCATCGCCATTCTCGCGACGGTGATTTTCTTCGCGGTACAGATCACCGGCGGCTATCTGGAATCACCCATTCTGCAACTTGCACTGCAGATTCCGGTCATGGCATTTCTGCTGCTGGGCTTGCGCCCGGGTATGTTCTGGCTGGCCGCGACACTCGGCCTATGCATCGCAACCTACTACAGTGCTGTGTACCACGTTGGAAATGTGCAGTTATTGCAGAGTGAGGAAGTCATTCAGACGATGTACATCCTGCTGCAGTTCATTCTGGTGATACTGGTGGGGGCGGCACTCATCGTATACGAAACACTCAACGGCCTGCTGAAAAGCGAGCTGCACGCAGAGAAAATCAAACTGGAACACTGGGCGAGCCACGATGATCTCACCGGCATCGCCAATCGCTTCGAATTTTTCCGGCGGCTGAAGGCGGGCATCGACGAAGCCCAGGAGCGCGAACACAAGGTCGGCGTGGTGTACATCGATCTGGACGACTTCAAGCCCGTGAATGACAACCACGGCCACCACATGGGCGACGCCGCGTTGAAGATCGTGGCCGATCGGCTGAAGAAAGTCCTGCGTCTTTCTGACACCACGGCGCGGCTGGGCGGCGACGAGTTTGGTCTGATCCTGCCCGCCATTCATGTGCCGGACGATATCGAATCGATCATGCCAAAGATTCTTGCGGCCATCCGCGAACCGATCGAGATCGACGGCGTAGAATTCTGCGTGCGCGGGAGCTGCGGGGTCGCGATTTTTCCCAATCACTCCACCAACTATGATGATCTCTGCCGCTTCGCCGATACCGCAATGTATCGCGCAAAAAAACAAAGCGACGCATATCTCGTTTTTGAAGAAACAATGACCAGTAAAGAACCCTGAAAATCCCTGCCAGGGAAGGACACGCAAAGGTGTACAGACTGCTGCTCGTTGCCGCGCTGCTGATGGCACCGCCCGGCCATGCGCTCGAGTTTTTCGCCGGGCAGCTCACCAGCGAGACGCTGCACCGACTCCCCCCAGGCGGCATGGGCGCGGTGGGCGGACGCGGTGACTGGCTGCTGTCCAGTGGGCGGCTCTGCGCCGTGGTATCCGATGCCGGCCATCCCACCTACCTCGCGCTGCACGGCGCGGCGCTGGTAGACCTGTGGCATTGCGACAAGGCCAACGATCAATGGCGGGTGGCCAATGCACAACTCAATTTGCGCAAAGAACAGACCCCGTTGACAGAATCGATCACTGCGGGCTTCAGCGCACAGGGTGCATGGCTTGAAACCCGCGGCACACATTCGGGCGTCGAGGTCTCGGTGGTTTACCGGCTGGGCGCAAACGAGCCCGATACCCTGCTGGTGGAAACCACGCTGACACGCACCCAGGCCGGGCCGTCGGTAAATATGTTCGGCTCTCTGGTGCTGCACCCCAACAGCTCCCTCACGCCCTTCACGGTGGACAGCAAAGACAGTGCCTATACCACCGGTTTCAGCCAGCCTGCGGTGGATACCAGCGACTATCTCTCACTGCTGAATGCCATCAGCCCCGCAGATACGCAGGTGCTGATCGGCAGCCGCAATGCTGGCGCCGATGTCAGCTACAGCGTGCAACTCCGGGAGGCGTTCCTGCGCGACACTTCGGGCAAAGAGAAGCCGGTGCACACGCTGCTGGTATCCGGGGACACCTTCAGCCTGTTTGCCGCCTTCACACAGCCGTTTCCAGGCTTCTGGAGCCGCGCTCCCGGTGCTGTCAGCCTGGCCCTGGGGCAGCTCTTCGACCTCGAGTTGGGCGAAAGCCTGGTCCTGCGCCAGTCACTCGGCGTGAGCGATCGCGCAGAGGCCGCGGCGTTACTGAATTCGGTGTACACCGGGCCCATGCTGCGCGGCAGTCTGGACACGCTGGACGCCGGCATCAGCCTGCGCGATAGCGAAGGCAGGGATTTAAACTTTGGCCGCCCGGATGCCGCCGGCAACTTCAGCCTCCGTCTGCCAGAGGGTGTCACCGAAGTGACGCTGCGGGTCGTCACACCCTGGAGCAACATCGAACGGCCAGTAATTCTCAAGGCTGGCAGCAACGAGCTGGGCATGCTCGAAACCGGCGCACCCGCGGTACTCGAACTGCCGCAAGGCGATGCAATGAGCCTGGTGTTCAGCGGTGGCGAACAGCCGGTGGTTTTCCACAATGAATTGACCCAGGCGCAGGTGGCCGGCGAACGCCAGCTCGTGGCCGCGGAAAGCTACCGCCTCAGCCTCTCGGGCACCGCCGGCGACCCGCGTGAAATAGCCCTGCCGGCGGGACGCTATCGCGTGCTGGCCACGCGGGGGCCGGAGTTCAGCGTTACCGAGGCAGAGGTCGAACTCGTAGCGGGAACACGCTCGCGCCTGTCGATCGATCCGCCGCAGCGAGTGCTGGAAAGCGATGGGCTGCTCAGCGCCGATTTTCACGTGCACAGCGGAATCAGTTTCGATTCCGGATTGAGCGCCCGCCAGCGGGTGACGGATTTTATCGCGCAGGGCTGCGAGGTGCTGGTGCCCACGGAGCACAACGTGCTTTACGACCTCGGGCCAACCATCGCGGCCATGGGTCTGCAAGATGCGCTGTTCAGTTTTCCCGGTGTCGAGGTCACGGGCATGGCGCCGAGTGCCCGCACGCCCAGAACGATCGGCCACAGCAATGTCTTCCCGGTAACACCGCAGCCCGGTGAGTTCATGGGTGGCAATGTGCATTTCGAGGGTATGCGCCTCGGAGAGGCGATCGCGGCGTACAAGGCGCGCTTCCCCCAGAGCCTGTTCCAGCTCAATCACCCGCGTTCCACAGTGGGGGATGATGACGGCGCCTTCTTCGACCACCTCTCTCAGGGAGCATCCTTCCAGCCGCAGCTTGCCCTGTCCGAGCAGCCCAACAGTCTGCTGCTGGAACAGCATCCGGGCAGCGCTTACCGCGATATTGATTTCGACGCGATCGAACTGCTGAACGGCACCGACATGCCGCTCTATGAACAGGTACGTGAAGACTGGTTCGCGCTGCTGAAAGCGGGCGTTTACAAAGTCGCGACCGCCAACAGCGACTCACACAAGAGCCACCACATCGTCGCCTATCCGCGCAATATGCTGGTGATGCAAGAGGATGATCCGGCCACGGTCAGCAGCGGGCAGATCATGCGCGCCGTTCGCGCGGGCCAACTCTACGGCTCAACCGGCCCGCTACTGCAGATTGACGTTGATGGTACCGGCCCGGGTGGCATCCACCGGGGCACAAGCGGCACCCTTAGCGTGCGCGTCGATTCCGCGCCCTGGGTCGAAGTCGACACCTTGCGCATCTGGCTCAACGGAGCCCTTTACAAGACGCTGCCCGTGGAGCGCGGCGTACCGGTTGCGGAAACATTGCAGATCGCCGGGGACGGCTTTGTCTTTGTGGAAGCCCTGGGGCCCGCATCGGCGATTTACCAGGCGATTGTTCCGGGTGCCATCCCCTTCGCTTTTGCCAACCCCGTGCTGCTCGACGCGCAGGGAGATGGCTGGAATGTGGAGCCCGCCAGCACTGCTCCGTGAGGCACTGCCACCGGGTTCCCCGGCGGGCAGGTCGAGCCCTTTACTGCGCCAGCGAATTCAGCAATGTCTCGGCGTCATCCCGACCCGGATACTCTGCATCGGAAGCGAGCGCCGCGCGCAACTCGCTGAGGGCCTCGGCCTCACGCTTGAGGCCGAGCAGCGCCACGCCGGTGTGATAGCGAATTTCGGGGTTGCGTGAGTTGATGCTGTAGGCCTTGCGCAAATAAGGCAGCGCCTGCTCCTCCCTGCCCAACCGGGTCAGTATCCATCCCACCGTATCGAGCAACGCGTAATTCTTCTCGCCGCCGCTCTCCAACGCCTGCATCGCAGTCGCCAGCGCCTTGTCGAGATCTTCCTCCGCATAGATGTTTGCCAGATTGTTCAACACGCCCGCATCGCTGCCGTAATCGGGATGTTCCAGCAGCGATTCGTAGTAGCGCTGCGCGCGCTCCGGTTTGCCCTGCACGAGATAGCTGTCAGCCAGCAGCCGTACCTGCCACGGGGGCAGCGATGCCTGCTGCAGGATCTTCTCCAGGGTAGCGGTAAACGCCTCCGCGCCCACACCTTCCAGGCTAAGCTCGTAGAGCCGCAGGACAGCCGCAGACTGCGCGGGATTCAGCGTCAGCGATTGCAAATAGTGTTCGCGCGCCGTCTCCTTGTCGCCTTCCGCCAACGCCAGGTCACCATACAGGAACGACACGTCCGCGTTGTCGCCGATCAGCTCGGATAGCCCATCCAGCCGCTCCCTCGCTGGCGCATAACGCGACTGCGCCAGGTCGAGCCGCACCAGTGAAAGACGCGTATCGAAGGATTCCGGTTCGAGCTTCAGTGCGGCTTCGAGGGTCATGCGCGCCTCCGCTGGATTCTGCGCGCTGATCTGCATGTCC
Organism: uncultured Halieaceae bacterium; assembly: GCA_963976655.1. Taxonomy (GTDB): domain Bacteria; phylum Pseudomonadota; class Gammaproteobacteria; order Pseudomonadales; family Halieaceae; genus Marimicrobium. The sequence goes on along the minus strand of CAXBLB010000003.1, from coordinate 77,245 downwards.
GCGAGGCGTCGCAGCTTGGCGGCGTCGTCCTTCCACAAAACGAACAGCCGACGCAGCGGACGCTGCGCCACCTCCATGTCTCCCAGCTTCAGATAGATTTCCGCCAACTGCACCAGATAAACCTCGCTCAGCGGGTCGGCCTTGCTCAGTGCGAGCGCCGCGCTCAGCGCGTCCTCCCAGTCGCCCTGCTGCGCATACACGCCGAGCCGGAACTCGTCCGGCAGGGTTGAAGTTTTATCGTAGACATAGACTTTCTCGCTCCAGTCTATTGCCTCGTCCGATCTGCCCTGCTCGTAGAGAATCTGTGCCATGAGCAGAATGGATTTGGTATGGCTGGGACGGCCTGCCAGGATTTCGTTCAGCAGCCGCGCCGCATCATCGCGCTTGCCGCGCTGCTTCAACAGCATGGCCTGGTTGAAACGGGCTTCAACATCACTGCCAGACAACTTCAAGGCAGCGTCTATGGCGCGTTCGGCATCCTTGAGTCGGCCGGCGCGCAGGTAGATGACCGCGGCGAAGTTCTGCACACGGAGTGCGTCGGGATTACTGGACTGCAACTGTTTGGCCACTCGCTCGGCTTCATCCAGACGCCCGATATCCAGCAGTAATGCACCGCGCAACAAGCCGTAGGACAGCGGTGGATCCACACTGAAATCGCGCTGCTCCAGTACGGCGAGAGCCTCCTCGGATTTACCCTGGCTGCGCTCCAGTTCGGCCTCGAGAATCGTGACGAAAGGATTGTTCCCCGTGCTTTCGCGCAGGTCCTCCAGCAGCTCGCGGGCATTCAGCACACTGCCGTTCTGGATGTACAGGTGCAGCAGTTGCAGCGACAGGGCAAGATCATCAGTAATGAACTCTCGGGAATCGCTCAACAGGGTATTGGCGCGGCGGCTCTCATTGTTGCGCAGGTAGAGATCCACCAGCATGCTGATGGCTGCCAGATCGGAGGGGTTGCGCGCCAGGTAGGTATTGAACAGGTCGATGGCGCTGCGATCACTGCCGCGCACGTAATCCGACGCGGCCTGAATGAACAGCATGCCGTCGGTAGACTGCAGGCGCAGCGCGTCAACCCGCGACAGCTTCTGGCTGAGCTCGCTGAGCATGGCGTCGCCTATTTCAGTGTCGCCACGATCAATGGAAGTAATTGCAGTGAGCAGGGTGGCCGCGGGATCGTCCGGCGACTGCTCCAGTATCAATTCCAGATAATTTTCCATCTCCTGTGTATTACCCAGCAACAGGTGCACGCGGGCAAGACTGCGCAGCACGCGCAAATCCGCGCTGTCCTGCTCGTGGGCGCGCGCCAGCAGTCGCAGCGCCTTATCATAGTGCTCTTCGGCGATTGCCAGCTCTGCGGAAAGCTCCAGCGTTTTAATATTGTCAGCGTCCAGCAGCAGCGATTTTTCCAGCAGCGCGGCCGCCTCCGCCAACATGCCGTTGTCGATATACAGCGCAGCCAGCGTATTGTTGGAGCGCACGTCGTTGGGGAATAGTCTGGCGGCGCGCTCAAACTCGCGGCGGGCGAGATCCGGCTCGGAGCGTTGCAGGTGACCCTGGCCTTTGAGCAGGGCCCACTCAAACTGGCTCTCCGGCGTGAACTCGTCCGCCACCTTCTCCAGTGCGAACAGCTTGTCGGTTTGCCTCAGAACCACCAGCGCGGGGCCGTACACCGGGAGAATGAGGTTGATGTCCGCACCCAGCAGCAGCGCTTCTTCAGACTCCTTCACAGCGCCGTGCACGTTGCCGGCGTTGAAGTGGACTTTCGCCAGCAATACTCGCGCCGGCACCATATTGGGGTCTGCCTGCAGCGCATTCTTGAGGTGTATGTAGGCTTCTGCGTACTCCCCCTGGGCATAGGCCTGCACGCCCTCCTCGTAGTAGGCGCTTTGCGACTGCGCGAGCACCGGGGCGCTGCCCATAAGCGCCAGCAACAGGAGACGACTGATAATTCTGTTCAACGGTTTGAACCTCCGGGAAAATGCAACCGAGCCCTGGGTGACAGGGCATGGTAACGCAGGCAAAAAAAAAGCGGAATTTGCAAATTCCGCTTTTCAGAGAGGGTGGAGGAAAGGCCTGGGGCTAGGCCTTTCCTCCGAGGGCGGAGATCCGGGCGCGCAGTAGCGCCAACCCGAGCAGCATCAGGGGAATGCTGCCTGGAACCGGCACTTCGCCGGGCGGATCATCCTGGGGATCGTCGGTTTCGGTAGTGATCAGGCCGAGTTTGAAACCATCGTCACCGCCATCGCCACCACTGCCAAACACCGGGTTGTAGACACCCACCAACCAGGTGGTGGATTCGACTTCAGATGGGTTCACGGCGTAATAGCTCAAACCCACGTTACTGTAATTGCCCACGGAATCGTAGTTGCCACCATTGCTGGACAGCACATTGCCCCAGGTGCTGTTGCCGATTGAGCTGGAACCACTGCCGTCGTAGGCAAGAATGGAGACGTCGGCCCGGTTGGAGCTGTTGCCGCCCACGGCCCAGTCGAGGTCTATACCGCTCAACTTGACGGCGGTATCAAACTGCAGCAGCAGCATATCGAATTCACCGTCGCCGTCTGAAGTAATACTGTCGATCGAGTGATTCGGGGAGTAAGTGTCTTCGTCCCGATTCTGGATACCCAGTGCAGTGTTCTGCGCCCAGATCAGGCGCGCTGTCTCGATTTCATCGGGACCACTGCTGTCGTTGGTGTCAGACCAGCCGGACACTGTGAGGTTAATACCGTCAGACGAGGTGAGATTCAGGGTATTGCCAAAGCCGGACCCACTGAAATTCTGGCTTCCGCTGTCGAAATTCCACGTCTGAATCGCAGCCACGCCCGGCGCGGCATGCAACGCTGCACCAATTGCTATTGCGGCCAGACACGCCGCCTTCCTTGTATTGATGAGTTTCATCTTTCCCCGTTCCTTACAAGCGGCTCCGCCACAACGGTGGCCGCGAATTATTGCTTGTCGTTGCTTTTCTCACTCAGAGGCAGATATGAAGCAACTATTGCGCCAACGACCGTATCCTATTGTTTTACATACCTATACTGTTAGCCCTGCTGCTTATGGGGCACTCTTTCCGGCGCTTCTGTAAAAAAAGCCGACGTGAACTGGTTCACACTTCGAGTCGCCGTGGAGCGTGCGCCTGGCGCACCGGATCTCACCCAGGGGTGTTCTCCGACACCCTGAAAATCACATCGTACAACCGCAGTTCGTCCCCTGGTCCGAGAATATGGCGACCCTCAATGGGCTTGCCGTTGACGTAGGTGCCGGTTGTGGAGCCGAGATCCTCGACCACCAGTTGCCCAGCGTCGATATCCAGGCGTGCATGCCGCGGCGCGACGTGTTGACTGACAATCGCGATCGCGCAGTCGATGGATCGACCCATCTCAATTGCCTGCGCCACGCCGTACTGCAAACCCTGCAACGGACCCGTCTCGGCGGTGATGATCCAGCGGATGCTGGTCCGCGCGCCGTGCGGTGCGTCGTCACCCGAACGGCTCCCGTGTCGCTGGTCATTGATTGGCGCCATGTTGCGCAACACCCGGCGCTCAACGAAAGAGGTGGTTCTGACTATGCCTCGCGGGGTGACCTGCAGCGACCATGACAACAGGCAGACTAGCGGAAACCCCAGAACCGCGGCGCCGAGTAACAGCCTGTACACCTGCTCGCCGTCGGGACCCATGCCGGGCAGGAAAAAATTCTGTGCCAGAAACAGCACCAGCAAGCAGGCGATGAGATAGTACAGGCCGGTGCGCAGCACCTTGCGTCGTCTCAGCTCGCGCAAAAAGACGCTGCCGTATTCAATCATTGATCCTGTCCCCACGTCCGGGTGAATTAGTTATCGCAGCCCCGGATACCAGGGCAGACACGTCAATATAGCCGAAGACACACCCCCCACCAAGCGGCAGCATTCCCCCATCGCACCCGCGTATACTGCCGGAAATCCAGCCGGAGAGCGCGCGATGAAACCACAACACAGCGAGCAGCTTGCAGCACTGATCAACGCCATCCCCGAGGGTTTCGCCGATCCGGAGGCGGACTATCGCGCGGTACGCGCAATGTTCGCGCCCTTTCACGGTCACCCGGTAAGCGAAGAGCTGCGCCTGCGAATCGCCAGTTTCGGCGGCGTGCGCTGTGGTGTGTACGATTTCGCTGGCAACAGCGCACAGTGGACGGCGTTTCACTGCCACGGCGGCGCGTTCGTTTCCACGCCCCTGGACGAATACCACTTTTACGCCGGGATCATAGCCGAACAAACCGGCTGCCGGGTGGTGATGCCGGACTACCGGCTGGCGCCGGAAAATCCCTACCCCGCAGCACACGACAATTGCTACCAGGCCTGGTGCGGGCTGATCGACAGCGGGGTCGATCCCGCCCGTTGCGTGCTGTTCGGCGAGTCCTGCGGTGGCAGCCTGGCGCTGGGGGTGGTGCAACGCCTGAGAGATGCAAACCTGCCCATGCCCGCCGCGTTTATTTCCCTCACCGGATGGTTTGATCTATCCGTGGCCATTGCGGGCTCCGAGGGTCGCGACCCGTTTCTCACCCCACAGTGGGTGCGCAATCGGGGCCTGGACTACCTCGCCGGCACACTGGCGCTGGACGATCCAATGGTGTCTGCGGCCTACGCCGACCCCACAGGCTTTCCACCCCTGTACCTGCAGGTTGGCGAACACGACACTCTGCGCGAAGGGGCGCTGCAACTTGGCTGCAACGCGATACGCGCGGGCGTGGATGTCACCATGGAGAGCTGGCCGGGGGCCATCCACGGCTGGCACGGGCTGGTAACGGCGGAGGTACCCGAAGCGCTCGCTGCCTGGCGGGCAATTCGTAGCTACCTCGACCAACGGGTGTCGCAAGCCTGAGCGGGCGTACAGCCGGCAGCCCGCCCTAGCGAAAGCCCATCAGGCGCATGGCCGCAATCACCGACCAGGTGAGTCCGGCGCTGCCCGGCGTTGGTCCGCAACACCCGGCGACGCGCCATCACTGGTGAAAAAGTCTCGCGCATCGAATTCGTAACAGGCCGCGAGGCGGGCGACGCGATTACTTCGCAGGGCCACATCGCTCATAGCGGAAAGTACAACAGAGCCCTGTTACAGGCCCGCAAACGCCAGGCCCTGAACGATGTAGGGCTGGTGGTTGATGCCCGAGAACTCTCCCGGTTTGTTCTGCGTCATGATCACGCCAACCAGCCCGGTTTCCGGGCTGACAAAAAATTGTGTGCCATAAAAGCCGGACCACCAGAAATCCCCGTTGCGATCCGGTGTGCGCGAGGCCTCCGCATCGGCCACCACCGCCATGCCCAGACCCCAGCCAACACCCTCGATTCCCTGCCCGGCAAGCACGCCGTCCGGCACGTGCAGGCGCTGCATGTTGTCTACCGATTGCCGTTCGAGTATGCGCACGCCGCGGTACTCCCCGCCGTTGTAGAGCATCAGTGCGAAGCGCAGGTAATCGGAGACGGTGGACACCAGCCCGCCGCCGCCCGGCTGCCACTCGGGGGAATAATGTATATCCGCCTCCACGAGATCACCCTCGGCATTTTGCGTGTACACCGTTGCCATGCGTTCGCGTGCCTCCACCGGCGGTTCGTAGCGGGTGTTCGCCATGCCGAGTGGCGTGAAAATACGCTCGCGCATGAAATCGCCGATGTTCCGGCCACTGGCTTCCTGCACTATCGCGGCGAGCACATCGGCGGAAGCGCCATAGCGCCAGCGCGTTCCCGGCTCCTCGAACAACGGCAATGCGGCGAGACGATCAACCCGCGCACGGAGGTCGCCGCTGGTCTGCGCATGCAGGCCCTGCGCTTCCCAGAGCGCGGCGAGATCGGACGCTTCGCCCATTCCCGGCCCGATGCCGGAGGCAAACATCAACAGGTGCCTGACGGTGATTGCGGCCTGCGCCGGCCGGGAGGCAAAGCTGCCGTCGGCGCCAGCGGATTCCGAAGTAGCTACGCGCATAGTGCGAAACGCCGGGAGGTAATCCGCCACCGGGTCGTCCAGCCCCAGCACTCCCTCCTCCACCAACAACATGGCCGCAACGGCAGTCACGGGTTTGGTCATGGACGCGATGCGTACCTCGGTATCCAGCGTCATTGGTTCGCCCGCTTCGATATTGCGCCAGCCCGCCGCGTTGGCGTACACCGGGACACCATCGCGCGCCAGCAGCACGATGTAACCGGAGCGCTCGCCCCGCCAGGATGAGAAACGAATGTAGGCATCGATCGCCGCGCGGCTCCACCAGGCCAGTGGCTCCGGCTCTGCCAGGCCGTCCTCCACTGGCGGCGCAGTCAGGGGTTCCGACGCGCCGCTGCAGCCCAGGGTAAGCGTGACCAGCAGCAACAGGAGAGTTTCTCGCATGCGGGTGTACCTCTTCTTATCGTGATTAAAACAGCGCCCCAAAATAGCAGATCAGGCATGAAACGCCAGCGCGCCCGCGCCTTGGTGACCCTGTGCAAGTCGCTGTAAAGTAAGCGCAGCTTGAAAGGAGCCTCGCATGACGGGATTTGCAGAATACGATGACTACGATGGACTGGGTCTTGCCGCGCTGGTGCGCGCAGGTGAAGTCAGCGCCGGTGAACTGCTTGAAGAAGCCATTGCGCGCACCGAACAAGTGAACGGCCAGCTCAATGCCGTGGTGTATCGCTGGTACGACAACGCACGCGCCAGCGTTGCTGCGGGACTGCCGCATGGACCCTTTAGCGGCGTACCTTTTTTGCTCAAGAACCTCGACATCGAGATGGCCGGCACACCCATGAGCAATGGCAGCGGCGCGTGGCGCGAGCATGTCTGTGAGCGCTACAGCACCCTCGCGCGACGCTACAGAAACGCCGGGCTGGTGATGTTCGGGCGCACCAACTCGCCGGAACTGGGCCTCAATCCTGTCACCGAGCCCACGCTTTTCGGCCCCACCTGCAACCCCTGGGATACACGCAGAACTCCGGGGGGTTCCAGTGGCGGTTCCGCGGCGGCGGTGGCCGCGGGCGTTGTGCCCATGGCCCACGCTTCCGACGGCGGTGGTTCCATCCGCATGCCCGCATCCTGTTGCGGCCTGGTGGGGCTCAAACCCAGCCGCGGCCGGGTTCCCCTGGGCCCCGAGCTCTCGGAGGGTTGGGCCGGACAAAACACCAGCCATGTTGTCAGCCGCAGCGTGCGCGATAGCGCGGCGATGCTGGACGCCACGGCGGGCCCGGATATCGGCGATTACTATACGGCACCGCACTACCCGGGGCGCTTTCTCGATGCCGTTGGCGCCACGCCCGGAAAACTGCGTATTGCAGTGTGCCACTCGAAGCTCGGACCCGGCGAGTTCGATGCGCAGGTGTTGCAGGGGCTTCAACGCAGCATCGAACTGCTGGAAAGCCTGGGCCACAACGTGGAGGAGGCGCGCCCGGATTTCGATGGCGAGGCGGCGGCATCCGCCATGTTCAGCGTTATCTGTGTCAACAGCCTGCACATGCTGCGCCAGCGTGCCGCGGAACTCGGCAAGAGCATTGATGAACTGGATATCGAGGAAGGCACGCGCCTGACACTGGCGCTCGGGGAGGGCATCAGTGGCGTCGACTATCTGCAAGCGATTCGCACCAACCAGCGGGTCGGCCGCCAGATCGGACAATTCATGGAAAACTACGATCTAATACTGGCGCCAACGTTGTCGTGCCCGCCGGTACTCACCGGTTTTATCGGCGAGGCACCTGCAGAAGAATACGGCGAACGCCTGTTCAGCTTCATGGGTGACACCGGCCTGTACAACCAGACCGGGCAACCGTCCATTTCACTGCCTCTGGCATGGAGTGACTCGGGCCTGCCCATGGGCATGATGTTCAGCGCGGCCTACGGCAACGACGCCCTGCTGCTGAGCCTGGCAGGGCAACTGGAGCGCGAGGCACCCTGGCACGAGCGCCGCCCTCCGCTGCACGCGGGCAGGCCCTAGCCGACCTCGGGCGGCCCCGTGCGGGCAATCAGTCGCACTCGCACCCTGGCCCCCTCCGCCGTATAAATGGCGGCGCGTCAGCTCATTAACATGTCATCGCGGTTGATGGTCTGGGCAATGGTTTTGGACGGCTCCAGCATGTAATCGCGCGAGGCAATGGTGTTGATGAAGCGGTGGTTCGCCTCCACCGTATCGGGGGTGAAACGCAGGTGCAGGTAACCCCGGTCGACCAGGTTGACCCGCTTGAGGTCGTCCACCAGGGTGACTACCAGCGGGCTGAACAGGGCGGACGCTTCCAGCCCGAGCACCGAATCAAAGCCCGGCGAACTCACGCTCGCGCAGCCGAACTCCACGCCGGCGATGCGTCCATCCGGCGTGGTGAGCTGGCTGCTCCAGGCATTGTGGGTATCGCCGGCGAGCATCACCAGTTTGGCGTCTACATCAATCGCGTAGGCGAGCAACTGATCGCGTTCGTACTCGTAGCCGTCCCAGGCATCGAGGTTGTAGGGAATGGCGGAATCCAGCAGGGCCTGTTGCTCGGGCGTGCGCGACTCCGCCGGCGTGTTCTTGGCCCCTACCGCGGCGAGCACCGCGGCAGTGCCCTCGGCGAGCGGATCGTCGCCGGAGAGGCTGGGGTCAAGCGCCTCCAGAATCGGCGCGGGCAGGTGATAGCGACCGCTAAGTACCTGCTGCCCCAACACCTGCCAGCGGGCGCCGCTTTGCGCAAGCTGTTCACGCAGCCAGCCGAGCTGTTCCTCTCCGAGCAGGGTGCGATTGCTATCGCCAAAGGCCGCTCGCGCAGCGGCCACGTCGATCATGCCGCCGGTAGTGAAGTCGGGATACACAAACTGTTGATCGCGGCCGATGATGCGCGTGTCGAGCATCAGCAGATCGAGCAGGTCGGCGTACTGGAACCGCCGGTATATCATCTCGTTGATATCGCCGGGCGGGCGCACCGGCTGCCACTCGTACCAGGCCTGGATCGCCGCCATCTTGCGCGTTGCGTAATCTCCTTCGGTGGCGGGATTGTGATTCTCCGCGCCCTCCCGCCAGGCATCGTTGGCAATTTCATGATCATCCCACACCGTGATGAACGGGTGTCTGCCGTGCGCCGCCTGCAGATCCTCGTCGGTACGATACTGCGCGTAGCGCGTGCGGTAATCGGCGAGAGAAAACAGTTCGTTTGCCGGTTGCACCACGCGGCCATAGGCCTCGGCGTTGGCGCTGGCATAGCCGCCGGGGGCGTACTCGTAGAGGTAGTCCCCGAGGTGCAGCACAGCATCGAGTTCCTGCTGCGCGACTTCCCGGTAAACGTTAAAGAACCCCGCCGGGTAGTTGCTGCAGGAAACCACCGCAAAGCTCGCGGCCATCACGCTGCCCGCCGGCAGTGTGCGGGTGCGACCCACCGGCGACACCCTGTCGTCACTGGTAAAGCGGTAATAGTAGCTCGCCCCGGGTTGCAGGCCCGCGGCATCCACTTTCACGGTGTAATCCACCTCCGCCGATGTGGTGCCATCGCCACTCGCCACGATATCGTTGAAGCCGGCATCGGTGCTGACTTCCCAAAAAACCCTGACGAGGCCGTCGCGTTCCGGCGTCAGCCGGGTCCAGAGAATCACACGGTCGGTGAGCGGATCCCCGGAGGCAACACCGTGGCGGAAATCCGCGGGTACGCTATCGAAAAAATCATCCGAGCCGTCGGAGCAGCCAACCAGGTTTGCGCCAAGTAGCGGCAGGAGGGTGCTGGCGGCCATGCCCTTGATCAGGGTGCGGCGTTTGAGGTGGGAAGACTGCGTCATTATTCTGATCCATGCGGGATTTAGGTTACTCAAGCATAGACGCGGCGCGCGGAATTGTCATGACCAGCTCGCGTCGACTTAGGCGGCTTTTGCTCGCCCGCTTGTAACAGCCAAGTGGCGGGCGCATGATAGAACTCGCTGCGCGCCATCGCGCCACCGTCGAGCAACATCGGCCAGGTCCACCAGAGCAGTCAATAACCTGCAGCGAACCATTACAAAACTACCAGTGAGTACAAAGCCATGCCCGTATCCCATGAGATTCTCGCGCCTGTCGTCGCCCTCCTGCTGTGGACCTGCATCATGTGGGCCTGGATGTACGTCACCCGCATCCCCGCCATCCAGAAAGCCGGCATGCAGCTGGACCCGAACAGAGCCAAGGGCGAACAGTTGGCGGAGCTGCCCGCACGGGTGCGCTGGAAGGCAGACAACTACAATCACCTGCTTGAGCAACCTACCCTGTTCTACGCCGTTGCCCTGACGCTGGCGCTACTCGGCGCCGGCAGCGGCATGAACCTTACGCTGGCATGGGCCTATGTGGGGCTGCGCGTGGTGCACAGCCTGCAACAATCGCTGTGGAACAAGATCGAGGTGCGCTTCCTGTTGTTTTCCCTGTCGTCGCTGGTGCTGATAGCACTGATCGTGCGCGCCGCGCTATTGGTCTGGTAACACGGAGCAAGCGTTACCCCACGCAATGCCCCGAGCACTGGCGCCCGCGGAATGATCCAACCTGCCTCAATAGCCAGCATCGCGTTGTTCGCGCTGCTGCCCGGCTATCGCGAACTCGGGCCGCGCCTTCAAAAGGCCAGCCCCCTGCCGCCGTCCACGGTGATCACCTCCCCGGTAATGAAGGGCGCATCGCACGCGAGAAAAGCTACCGTGCGGGCAATATCTTCCGGCTCGCCGAGCCGCGCCAGCGGCGTCTGAGCAATGGTGCGCTCACGCATCGCCGCGTCGTAGGCCGCGTCGTCTTCGGGCCAGAGAATGGCGCCCGGCGCCACGCCGTTCACCCGAATCGCCGGACCCAGCTCCAGCGCCAGACTGCGGGTGAGGGATGCAAGGCCGGCTTTCGCCGCCCCATAGGCATTGAAGTGCCGCAGGGGCCGCTCAATATGTACATCCAGCAGGTTCACGATGCTGCCACCGTGCTCCAGGCCGCGCAGCAGCCCCTGTATCAGGAAATACGGCCCCCGCAGGTTGGCGCCGAGCATGGCGTCGAACTGCGCCGGGGTGCAGCTGTCGACAGGCGTCGGTTCAAAGGTGGAGGCGTTGTTTACCAGCAGATCGATCACCGCGTAGCGCCCGAGCAATGCCCGCGCCAGTGCGTCGACTTCAGCAGTGTTCGCGAGATCCGCCGCAAACAGCTCGCAGGAATCCGCGCGCAGGGCGCAGAGCTCATCCCGCAGGTGCCGGGCATCCGCAGATGAAGAGCGATAGTGCAGGGCGATGTCAAAACCGCGCGCGTGCAGGTGCCGCACCACCACCGCCCCGATTCTGCGCGCCCCGCCGGTGACTACGGCTACCCTGCTCACGCTACCGGCGCATCGCGGCGTTCTGGCAACAGCCGCCAATTGCCCGGTCTGGCGCGCAAGCCACTGTTGTTCGCATACATCCTCCCGCTCCCGGCAGCGCCCAACATAATTGCCGCCGGAGGCTTTTGCAACGCGACGTGGCATCACAAAGTTTTCAGCCACTCGGAGCTGGGCTCCGTGAGGGCCGGTTTGTGTACTTTTTTCAGCCAAAAAGAAGTAAATAGTGCCCCTAATTTTCACTAGGAGAGGGCGTATAAGGCCGCTTAGGATATCGCCAACCCCGATAAATAAAACGACTGGGAAAAACACCAATATATAACCCGCAAGGAGAATACAATGTTCAAGAAAACAGCACTCGCGGCCGGTATCGGTCTCGCGCTTTCCGCAACTGCCCAGGCTGACTACCGCTTTGAGGCCGACGCCGGTATCTCGGGCGGCGACATCAGCTCAATCACGCTCGGCGGCACCGCATACCTGATGCCGGTTGATGACACCAAAGGCCCGCTCGGTGAAGCTGCCTTCATTGATCAGGCGTCTTCACTGTCGGTGTTTTACGCCGACGGCGAAACCGACGTGGACAGCGCCAATGACATCGAGCTGGAAAGCTACGGCATCGGTGGCCGCTACGTGACCAAGGAGAGCGGTGGCTGGATTGTCGATCTGGCCTACCAGCGCGATGAGCCAGGCGGCTTCGAAGTCGACAACTACTCCATCGGCGTGGGTAAGTACCTGTGGGATACCACGACACTGGTGTTCAGCTACGGCAACAGTGACGCGGATGTGGGCGGCGATGTAGACAGCTACCGTCTGGACCTCGATCACCTGTGGATCTTCGAAAACGGCGGCGGCCTGAAGCTGCATGGCGCCTACGGCGTGACCGATATCGATGACGACGAAGAGTTCAGCGACAACGACGACGTGGATGTCTATGAACTCGACGCCACCTGGTATATCTGCAAGAACTTCGGCATCGGCGCCGGCTACAGCAACACGGAAGACGCCGGTGAAGAACTTGAGCAATACATCGCATATGCCGAGTACTTCATTACCGATAGCGTTTCAGTCGGGCTCGCCTACACGGAAGCCGAAGTGGAAGACACAGACTTCGAAACCGATTCCTACGTGTTCCAGGTCAGCGCCCGCTTCTAGGCACTGCGTTAAAGACAAAGAGGGGCGGCCACCGCAAGTGGCCGCCCCTTTTTTTTCGTTCCGTTTTTGTGGCAACCGTCCGCCAGGGAACTATCCCAGCGCCGAATCAGGCACCCACAGGCCGTGAAAACCCACCGGCACACGCACCGGCAGCAGCACTTTCGCAATCGGCCCGGCCGCCAAGCGGGTGGCATCGAAGAGACAAAAACTGCTGGCGTCGCGATGCCTGTCGTAGACGAAGCTGGCCAGGTAGCCGTCGTCTTCCCCACCGCCAGACTCCGTCGAAGGAATGAAAATCGCCTCTCCAGGTACCTGGTTCACACCCGAGGCCCAATCCTCATTGCGCCCGGTTTCGAGATCGTATTTGCGGATACCGCCCTGCGCGCGCTCAATGCGCTCCGGCGCGTCATTCGCCTCGTCTACGATCAGGCTGTAACCGTAGCGATAGGGCTTTGTCCACTGCCCGCGATTCACCTGCGGAAACTCCATCGCACCGTCAAACATACGCTCGACAGTAGCGCTGCCGGTTTTCAGGTTCATGCGGAAACGCGACAGCCGCGCCGGGTGGAAAAAATCGTGCGAGTTTTTCACCCAGAGATGGTCGTAGCGCGCGGCGTCCACAATGACCTCATCCCCGCGCTCGAAGGAGTTCATGATGTGGAACACGAAGCACGGCGGAATATCAAACCACCTGACATCGGCATTGCTGCCCGTGCGCGGCATCACGCCCACGCGGCAGGGCGCGCTGTCATCCCACTTGAAGGGCAACGCACTGCCGGTGAGAGCCTGCCACCAGGAAAAGCGCACCGGCATCTCCATGAAGACCACGTGATTCCCGGTCACGGCGAAATCATGCAGCATGCTCGGCCCCGTCAAATCCACCGCTTCCACCTGCAGCATATTGCCCGCCGCGTCCGCGCGCATGTAGGTCAGGTAGGGTTCAATGACGTTATAACCGAAGAACAGCATCTCGCCGGTGTCGGGGTCGATGCGCGGGTGCGCTGTCATGTTGCCGCTCAGCTTGCCCTCGTAGTTGTAGACCCCCTGCGTGGATAGATCATCTAGATTGATCAGGTAGGGATAGCCAAACTCCCCGAGCGACATCAGCTTGCCAGCGTGGTAGATGAGGGATACCGCGCTGGTGGTGTCTTCGGCCTTCGGTGCGCCAAAACCGCCCGACTCCTTGCGGTACACGGGCGTATCCACATAGCGGTTGCGATACCAGAGCGCGCGACCTGCCTCCAGGCGCACCCCGTGCAGCATGCCGTCGCCGCCGAAGAAATGTTCGGCGACACCACTGGACGCGTTGGTGCCATTGCGCACATACAGGCCACTGAGTTCGGGCGGTATCGCCCCTTCAACGGTCAGATCAGTGACCCTGACCTCTTCGGAAACCGGCCTGAAGTTGCCCTGTTGCCAGAACTTCACAGCCGGCCCGTCGTCGCTACAACCGCCGAGCGTTGCCGCCGTGGCCGCGCCTGCCGCACCGAGGCCGCTGTACTGCAAAAATGCTCTGCGCTTCATGTGTTCGCCTCTGTTGGCGCCCCTAGCGTGCCACGCTATCGTAGGCGGCCTGCAACAGCGGAACCAGTTCGCCCAGGCCATAGCCGCTACCCGCCGAGCCATCTTCAAGCGTTTTCGACTGAACGGCCATGAAGCCACCAAAGCCGCGCTCGGTATCGATCCAGGACAGTGCACCAAAAGCACCGGGATCATGAAACAGCGTGGGCGCCGCCGCATCGTCGGCGGGTGGAACGATCCACCAGCCCATGCCGTAACCCGCGACATCCCGCGACACCGAGCCGGTCGCCCAGGCACGATCGCGCTGCATGAACGCCACGCCCTCCGGGCTGAGCACCTGATTGTCGCCGCAGCGACCCTCGTTGAGATGCAGGGCAATCAGCTTCGCGTAATCGGCCAGATCGCTGATGGCGCCGCCCTCGATATTGGGGTTGTCCCTGCCCAGCAGGCTGTCGGGGTCGCCGGTCCAGTCGGCAAAGGTCCCCAAGTTATTGCCGTAGGTAAACACCTCCAGATCGCAGGGCTGGCCGATGTACTGATCGAAGAGCTGGTTCCAGCTCGCGCCGCCGACTACCTCGGCCACGGTGCCGGCGAGCTGCCAGGGACTGCCGCCGTAGTCGAAGTTGGTACCGGGAGGAAAGCTCCTGAGCTCATCCAGCGGCGTCTGGTAAATGGTTTGCCCGCAGTCGCGCAGCTGCCCGGAGGGCACGTACTGGCAGAGATGGGCGCCGTAATTGCCGATCTGGCCCAGCCCCGGCATGCCGGAAGTGTTCGATACCAGCTGCTCGGCGGTGCGTCCCGGCCACACGCCAATCCACGGCAGGTAATCGTCGATGTTGCGGTCGATCTCGAAGTCGATGTTGTCGTCGTCTTCCGCCAGCGCCATGAGCAACATGGAGGACGGCACCTTGCTGGTCGAGGCCAGCATGACCACGGTATCTTCGCGGTGATCGCCCACGACATGCTGGTGGACCACCCCGCGCGTCCTGTCCACCACGATGTAGGAAGCGCCACTGAAGCCGGGATGCTCCGCAACAAAGGCTTCCAGGCTGGCATCCGCCGCGCTGAAATCTGTCGGCACAGGCTGGCCATTGAAGCTGGCGCCGTCGCTGCCATCAGTGCAGCCGGTCAGCGCAACCAGGGTGAGTGCGCAAAGCGCGGCACTATGCTTTCCAGACATGGGACTCCCTTATTCTTTTTGTGCGTCTCTGGCCCCAGTGTAGTGCAGCTTTAGTGTGCTGGCTACGTTGCCCGGTGCGCCCGGATAGCGCGGATGACTACGCGATTTCGGGGCGAGAGTGACTGCCTTCGCGCCTGCATCGCTACGGTGCGGCGCTGTTGTCGGGCCGTGCGCGGGCCTCACTGCCGGGAAGGTACGGCAACACTGCGCGCTCAAACAGGCGCAGCATGCTCCATGACTCCGCGGGATCCATGCCCGCCAGCAGCGGGTTGAGATACAGCACCGAATGCCCGCTGAGTTCCTCCGCCAGCGCCAGCGCCTGTTCCGGTGTCAGCACCCGGTAGGCACCGCTGGCCTTGATCGTCTCGGGAGTCATCTGCGCTGCATAGGGCCCGGCGGGGGCGCCAAAGGCTTCCTGCGTCCAGGCGCTGTAGGAGCGCAACTGGTGCAGCACATGTGGCATCACCAGCTCCCAGGCGGCCTCCACATCCTCGGCGATCCAGAGAAATATCGGACCCTGGCGCGGGTATTCGCCAGGGTCCGGCATGCCCAGCTTCAAACACTCTTGCCGGTACGGTTGCCAGAGACGCGCATCCAGCGGCGGAAACCAGCCGTCGGCGATATGCGCTGCCCGCCGCGCCGCCGCGGGGGAGCTGCCGCCGAGCAGGATGGGCGGGGCAAAGGGTTCCGGCCGCGGGGTGATCGTCACCGCCCTGCCCTCCCAGTTGAAGGTCTCGCCGCGCCAGGCATGGCGCAGAAATTCACAGACCTCTCCCATCACACGCCAGCGTTCCGACAGGGAGCGACCAAAAGCGGCAAACTCAACGGGGCGATAGCCCGCACCGATGCCCAGCAGCAGGCGCCCGTTGCTGATGATCTGCGCAACGGCCGCGTCTTCTGCCAGCTTGGGAAGGCTGTAAAGCGGCGCCAGCAACACCGAGGTGCGCAGCTTGATGCGCCGGGTGCGCGCCGCCATGGCACTGGCGAGTATCAGCGGTGAAGGGTTGTAGCCATCCTCCGCGCAGTGATGCTCGCCGAGGCCCACCACGTCAAAGCCCAATTCGTCTGCCCAGGCCACCTGATCCAGTGCGCAGTCATACAGCGCGCGGCGTGGGGCGCCGAAGTCCGGCGCACGCATGTCATAGGTCAGGCAGAGTTCCATGAGCGGGTTTCCATTCGGTGGGCGTAAGAGCGTGTAACAGGGTATACCCGCAGCATATCAGAGTCCCTGCGGGGTTGACTCACGCACAGAATCAGCCACTCTCGCATACCTGCCAACACACATTGCTAACACTACAGGGAGAAGCACATGGCACTCATGGATCAGTTCAGACTGAACGGCAAGGTCGCTGTTATTACCGGCGCAGGCAAAGGGATCGGCGCGGCTATTGCGCACGCATTCGCCGAAGCCGGTGCCGATGTAGTGATCGGAGCGCGCACCGAATCCGATCTCAAGCAGGTGGCTGCCGGTATCGCAGCGCTGGGGCAGCGCGCGCTGATTGTGCCAACCGATGTGATGGAAGACGAGCAACTGCAGAACCTCGCAGACCGCGCGGTCGCCGAGTTCGGCCGTATCGACATCCTGGTGAACAATGCCGGCGGCTTTCCGCCCAAGCCTGTGTCGCAAACCACATCGAAGGAATTCATCGGCGCCTTCCGTTTTAACGTGGCCAGCGCGTTCGAGCTGTCACGCATCTGCGCGCCGATCATGGTGGATACGGCAGGCAGTGGCGCCATTCTCAATATCTCTTCCATCGCAGGCCACAAACCCACGCCATGTTTCGCCGCCTATGGCACCGCCAAAGGCGCGCTGTCTCTACTGACACAGGAACTGGCGCAGGAATTCGCGCCCAAGGTGCGGGTGAATGCCATTGCCGTGGGCTCCACCAAAACCGATGCCCTGAACACCGTGTTGACGCCGGAGGTGGAACAGACGATGGTCGAGCTGACGCCCATGGGGCGCCTGGGTGAGGTGGAGGATATCGCACTCGGGGCGCTCTATCTGTGCTCCCCCGCGGCCAGCTACGTTACCGGGGACATACTCGGCGTAAACGGCGGCCTGGAGCGGCTGAACATGCAGATGCCGCGCGCCTGGGGCGGCATGGGCTAGGCTTCGTGTCTCATGCGAATTTGCTGATGATATCGTCGGAGTAGCGCTTTACCGCGTCTATCTTTTTATCAAGATCGTCGGTCTCGCCGTGATAGAACGGCCACGGCATGGTGAGAATGTGCGTTACCCCGGCGTCTGCGAGACGTTTGTAGCCATCGACGTCCCAGGCATCCGAGGGCGTGGCCATTATCTCGAAAGGCTGATCCGCCCGCCCGTACTCGTTGCGCCACACATTGATGCGCTCGATGCTCTCGATGATCTCGGCACTGCTTTGCAAATCCGTTACCCAGCCATCGCCAAGGCGGGCGGCGCGGCGCATCGCCGGAGCGGAAATACCGCCGACCCAGATTGGGATATAGGCCGTGGGCGCCGGGTTCATCTCCAGTGCGTCAAACTGGTAGTGCTCGCCCCGATACTCAACCAGCTCGCCACTCCACAGCAACCGGAGAATTTCCAGCATCTCGTCAGTACGCTTGCCGCGGGTTTTGAAATCGGCGTCCATCAGCGCGAATTCATCCGCGGACCAGCCGACGCCAATCGCGGGCGTCACGCGGTTGTTGGATACGATGGCCGCGGTACTGATGGCCTTGGCCACCAGAAACGGATTACGCATGGGCAACACAAAGATATTGTTAGTAAAACGCAGCCGTTCGGTGATGGTGGCTAGCGCGCCAATCATCACCCAGGGGTCCGGCCAGTCGGTAAACGGCTGCCAGCGCCGGCTGCCATCTTCCGTGTAGGGATAGGGTGTACTGATCTGCTCGGGGTTCACCACGTGATCGGAAAATGACATGGAGTGCCAGCCGTGACTGTCGGCCACCGGGGCCAGTCGCGTGAGATGCGCGACACTACTGAAAGAGGTCGAAAGTACGAATTTCATAATGGGCAATCCCTGTGTGCGCGCCGGGGACGCCGCTACTTGGAAATATTAATCAGATCACTCGGCTCAACGTAAATGTATGACAGGCACTGCCCATCGACTTCGTTGAACATATCCACCACGTCGCCAATGGTGCAACGCGCCGCATCATGCACGCGTACCCACGTTATCTCGTGGCATCCGATGCCGTTGAACTGGATACGCTTGTACTGGCTGCGCGTGGGCTTGACGGCGGTAAACGACTGCGACTTGGAGTCAAACTCGATATTCTTGTCGTTGTACACCGAAAAGCGCGGCACGATGCTGCGGATTCGGTGTGTCAGGTTGTTCTGCAGTCGAATCTGCAGGCCACAGGCCTCGTGCATCTCTTTCACCTCGGTGACGGTGAGCACGGCGCTGTTGGCGGGATCTCCCCGCTCGACTTCGACAAATTCCCAAGTGTGATCCTTGCGCAACACCACAACGCGGCCATCATGCGTAACCGCTTCCATCTCCGGTCCATCGTGGGCCTGCGCGCCAACTGCCAACAGGCAGCCTGTGGTAATCAGGCCCGCTAGCAGCGCTCTGGCTGCGGGCATAGTGAACAGCTTAGTCTTCATTCTTCGGAGCCTGGCCACGGCGGGCGCATAGGGTTGGTCGGTTGCCTTTTTGCGACTAGAGGGTATCTTCACTGGCTTGTCCAATGCAACACCCTCAACACAGACCACAGGGAAACAGATCGGGTTCCGTCATGCCGCCAAAAATTCTCTTTGTCCACACAGTCTGCCCCTCGCAGTTCAGCGATTTGTGCGAATACCTGAACGTCTCCGGCATGGCCGATGCCTGGTACATGACCACACCGGGCAACATGAAGAAAAACCTGACGCGCTATCGCAACCTGCTGCCCCTGACTCCCGACGGCAACATGATGGCGGCCAACAGCTACTACTACTCCGGCAAGGTAGAGCGCGCCGGTCGCGTGGGCCTCGGCCTGTTTCGCGCACTCAAGGAGTTCCTTGCAAAACGCAAGCTGGATCTGATTGTGGCACACGGCAGCCTCGGCTCGCCGCATTTCCTGTTCGATGAATTTGATATTCCGGTTATCCCCTATATCGAGTTCCCCTCGTACGCCGATCACGGCTGGGACTCGCGCTTTCCACCCACGGAGCCCCAGCGCCTGATCGACAAGAACATGCAGATGCTGTCGTATTACGAAGTGATCAAAAGCCCGCGCACGCTCGTGCCCACGGAATACGCGCGCGGCATGTTTCCAGAATTCCTGCAGCACAAGATCGTCGCCCGCTTTGAAGGCATGGATCCGGACAAAGTCGCCATGCGGGAACCGGCCGGTGTTGCACTGCCAGAGGGCAAGCAGACTCTGGGCTTCGCCGCGCGCGACCTGAGTTCGGCCAAGGGCCTGGAGAGTTTTATCGCCACCGCCGCGTATCTCAGCAAGCAGAAGGATGACCTCCAGTTTGTCGTCATCGGCGATCCGGACGCCACCACCTATGGCTACGAGCAGCTGTTCCTGGATCGCAAGTACGGCAAGGACAACAGTGTAAGCTTCCTGGAGCACCTGATGCGGCGCTACAAGGTCGACCGCAGCCGCTTCACGCTGACCGGCAAGCTACCCTACAAACAGTTTTCCGATCTGCTTCACCAAATAGACCTGTTCATGTACCCCGTGCTGTTCGGCAGCGGCAACTGGGGCCTGATCGAACTGCTCATTCGCGGGCGTCCGGTGATAGCCGCCGCGCGCTGCTACATGCCGGAGTTTATCCAGCACGGCGTGAACGGCCTGTTAGTCAGCGACGACCGGCCCGAAGTCTGGGCGAAGGATATTCTTGAACTGCTGGCGGATGACAACCGCAGACTGGCGCTGGGCGCGGCGGCGGCCGAGGCGGCCGAAGCCTATCACCTGCCGCGCGTGGCGCAGGAGTATATGACACTGTTCAACGAGGTGATCGCCGAGCATCGCGCCCGCTAGGCCGCGGGTAAATCCGCGCGGGCCGTGCCACCCTTCCCGGGCACTCATCCGGTTGGGCCCGGCGGCCGTATTACTTGCATCTTGAACCCACTCATCAGGCAGGTGTAACGTGATCGAATCCAATCTTGGCAATCTGGAGCGTGTCCTTCGACTCATTTTCGGTATCGCATTTGCGGGCTGGGCATTCAGCCGCCCCGAAATGCACGGTATCGAGTGGTTTGTAGTGTTGATTTCAATCGCGCTGATATTGAACGGCGTGTTTTCGCGCTGCTACCTCTGGTATCTGTGGGACGTGGATACGCGACGCAAACAGCCGGCACAGCGGTCCACCACGGCCTGCTGAAGCCATACCCCCGTCGCAAGGAGACGCACATGCCCTTTCTGCAGAGCGTTTACGCCCCACTGGCAGGCCTGCTTGCCGCAACTGTGTCGCTGGCCGGTGCCGCGGAGGATTGCCCGGAATACCTCAACCAGGAGCTGCGCAAGCTGCACTCGAGTGACACCGTCAATCTGTGTGACATCGCTCGGGGCAAACCGCTGCTTGTGGTGAATACCGCCAGCCATTGTGGATTTACGCCGCAGTTCAAGGGTCTGGAGGCCCTGTATCAACAGTACCGGGAGAAGGGGCTGCAGGTGGTAGGCTTCGCCAGTGATGACTTCCGCCAGGCGGCGAAGGATGAGGCGACCGCCGCCACGGTGTGTTACGTGAACTACGGCGTGACCTTCACCATGTTTGCACCGACAGCCGTGAAAGGTCCTTCCGCCAACCCCGTATTCGCAGAACTCGGGCAGCAGACAGAACCGCCGGGCTGGAATTTCAACAAATACGTGGTGGACGCGAGCGGCAGGGTCGTAGCCCATTTCGGCAGCAGCACCTCGCCGGACAGCGCCGCATTGCGTGCAGCCATCGATAGCGTGTTGTAGACAATCTGATGCTTCCCCGCGCCCGCCATTTTATTCCACCCTCACGCTTGTTGTAGGCTCCCGGCATGCCTGTCAGCTCAGCTAACACCGCGAAAAATCCCAACCCGCAGGGCAAGGGCCTGGTACCGACCCTGCACGATCTCGCCCTGTTCAATCCGGGGTCGGTGCGTCGCAAAACGCCACTGGAATTCCTTCGTGACTACTGTGTCTCCTCACTCGTGCTGGCCGCCCGTTTCCAATTCAAGCCCGTGGTGGGCAAGCCCTATTTTCTCTATTCACGCGCAGACCACTGGCTGCTGTCGCTCATTTCACCCGATGAATGGGGTGCATCCCAACCCGGCCCCTTTGTCGCCGCCTGCACCCTGCGCAGCGATATGACCTGGGATGTCAACTTCGCCGATCTGGCGGAAGCCACACAGGCGCGTGAAAAACTCGCTCGCTTCGTCGACGCTTTCTCTACCACCCTGCAGCAGCAGGACGACGCCACTGCAGAACTCCCCTATTTTATTGCCCACCTCCCCTATTATCGACGTATTCTCGCCACCGGCCTCGCCGCCTCCCTGCGCCTTTCCTCGCCCGCGCAACCCGCCCTGGCCGCAGCGCTGGAGCAACCGTTATTGCAGCACCACCTCGACCCGATTGCCCCCTCTCAACCGCCGCTCTGATTGCCCATCGCCATTTCCTGCAGCCGCTGTAGCAACTGCGCCCTTTCCCCGCTCGATTCACGGGTGCGTGACGACAGATGACTGGGGTGTATGGCCCGGTCCAGCCAGAACTCGCCAGAGACTCGGCCCGCCTCGGTTGCGGCGGCGAGCCACACGGCGGTATCGGCGCCCTCCTCGGGACTGCGCAGGAGTTTGCGGGTAAGCCGGTAGAAGCCCGGCAGCGAACTTTCGACGCCGGGCGTGTCCGCCCAGCCGGGGTGCATTGCGTTCACCGCGATACCATCCGCTTCCCAGCGCTCGCTCCACACTTCGGTGAGAATCATCAAACCGCGTTTGGCGCGCGCATAGGCCACAGTGCCAGAGTACTCTCCGTGCTCAAACTGCAGATCATCCACCTGAATCTTCTGCGAATACATGCCTCCGGAAGACACATTCACCACGCGCGCGTCATCCGCGGCGGTCAACAGGGGATGCAGCCGTTCTGTGAGGATATAGGGCGCAAGCAACAGCAGCGCAAAGCTTTTTTCCAGGCCATCGGCGCTCTCCTGTCGCGTATTGAACAGCGCGCCGGCATTGTTCACCAACATATGCACGGGCTCGCCGCGCGCGAGCAGACGGTCTGCCAGTGCGTGCACCTGTGACATCACGCTCATGTCACACAGCTCCACGCGCACCGCGGTGTTCCCCGTCTGCGCGATAATGTCATCGGCCGCCGCGCGTGCCTTATCGGCATCGCGCGCCACCAGCGTCAGCGTCGCCCCCAGTGCCGCCAGGGCGTGCGCGGTGGCCAGACCGACACCGGACGTGGCGCCCGTCACCACCGCGTGACGCTCACCGAGGTAGGCTGATACGGGCTTCCAGTGTTTGCGCGAGGCCTTGTATCCCAGCCGCGTGAAGCGCCAGATACCCGGTAACACCAGCTTGTCGGCTATCGCCGTGAGCGTGGATGGCTCGGGCGCGGCAAACTCATCTTCCAGCGCCCGCTTGAGCCCCTCCATGGTTTCCTTGCCAACTTTGTCCATCGCCGCCGGGTAAACCTTGCTGGCCGCTGCCAGCGGCGCAATAAATTCAAACGTGGCGATGTAACGCACCACCGAGCCACCCTCGGGGTGTTCACTGAAGAGTATTTCCTCCCGCGCCGAGAACAGCTTCGACGTCACGTCCATCAGCATACGCCGGTTCTGCTCCAGCTCACGTACGCTGTAGTGCAGCGAAAAGCCCGCTTTCATTTCGATGCGGTACTCGCTGCCAATGGCCGGTTTGCCCGGGCTCAGTTTCACCCCGCGCTTCACTGCCGGGTCCCATTCCTCGATGCGGGAGAACTCCGACACGTAGGCGAACACTTCCTGCAGGGGCCGGTCCACCACGATCGTCTCATCCAGCGTTAATGCCTGACTCATTACTTCCTCCGGGAAATTATTTGTGCCGAGCGCTGCTCGCTTGCGCCGTCACTTTCAGCTTGCATCGGGTGCATGCCGTTGAATGACCAGCAACAGCGAGCCAACCTGCACGCCAAACTTGCTCATAACCGATTCGTTGATGAGCACCGACGGGCTCACAAGATACATCCTGTCGTCCACTCGCAGATCGATACTGCTATCGCCATACGGTACGCGCAGCACGTAATCCAGGAACAGGCTGTTGCCGGCCAGCGCCAGCTCAGCCTCTCCCACCACATCGCCCGCCGTGCCCGAATAGCTGCCCTCACCGTTGCGCCGGAGCGTCCATACGCGGCGCTGCTCCTCGCCGTCGTCAAAGACAAAGTCTTCTACCAGAGTGCCCGTGTCGCCTTTCCAGCTCGCCTCGATCTCCGCATTAAAGGTGCGTATCACGCGTCCAGAACGATTTTTGACCACGCCGTGCGCGCTCAGCGCCCCCTGAAAAAACGTTTCCAGCCGCAGCGTAGGCTCCGCATCCCGGTAATCCTCTACCGTGACGCTGGCGCAAGCTCCGAGCAACCCGAGCCACAGGATGGCAAGTAGAATACGAATCATCGTCTGTCCTTTTAGTACAATACTCTTGTTACGCAGCGCAGGCGCTCGCCGATCAGTGTACAAATACCGCTTCGCCAGCGGCAGGAAACCGGCCCGATCAAGCGCACGCAGCAGGCACCGGGTTTGAGGTACACTGGACGCCAACTCCCGATTACAGACAACCAGCACGCATGACAGACGACGAATTGGAGAAATCCCTCCTGCACAATCCCTTCGCCTCGGAAGAGATTACCCCACCTTTCAACGACGAGTGGGTGGCCAAGCGCCGCGTGGCCGATGCCATCCGGCAGCTCACGGAAGTGCTGGTAACCAGTACGCCGGATACCGGCAAGATGCACGCGATTGCCCAACAGCTGGAATCCACGGCTGAGGATTTTCAGCAGGCAGCGCGCATTTACGGCCGCAGGGCGTGGGCCGAGAACGGCGAACACGGCAGCTACGGACAAATATCTCATGAGCTGAACCCCATGGCGGGCCTGAGCAACCCCATTGCGCCGCCGGTGAACATGCGCATTGAAGACAATGTCGCCTACGGTAACTGCGAGTGCGGCTGGGCCTACGAAGGTCCGCCGGGCAGCGTGCACGGCGGCATCGTCGCAGCCATCTTCGACCAGTTCCTGGGGATGGCGCAGCTCATGGGCAAGCGGCCCGGCATGACTGCCTACCTGCACGTGAATTTTCACCAGCGAACCCCGCTGAATACCGAACTGACGCTGACGGGCAAGTACACGCGCACGGAGGGGCGAAAAAACTTCATCCGGGGAGAGATGTTCGCCGATGGCAACATGACAGCTAGTGCCGAAGCCCTGTTCGTGCAACCGCGCGGCGGCATGGCCTCACTGCAGATTCTCGACAACGCACTGGGCAATAAAAAATAGGAGTACAACATGGCTTTGCGCATTATTCAGTGGGCAACCGGCGGCGTGGGACGCGCCGCCATCGAGGGCATCGCAGCCCACCCCGAACTGGAACTGGCAGGTTGCTGGGTGCACAGTGCCGACAAGGTCGGACGCGATGTGGGCGAGCTCTGCGGGCTCGGGCCGCTCGGCGTGCAGGCTACCGGCGATGTGGATGCACTGCTGGCGTTAGAGGCCGACTGCGTGTTGTACAGCCCCATCATGCCGGACCCGGCTCTGGTAGCGCGCATGCTCACATCGGGCAAGAACGTGGTCACACCGCTAGGCTGGTTCTTCCCCGGGACGCGCAATGTAGCGGAACTGGAACAGGCGTGCATCGCGGGCAACAGCACCTTGCACGGCACCGGCATTCATCCCGGCGGAGTTACCGAGCGCTTTCCGCTGATGGTGTCGGCGCTGTCCGGCTCGATCACGCACGTCAGAGCAGAAGAATTCTCTGACATTCGCACCTACGGCGCCGCCGGGGTGGTCAGCGATATCATGCTGTTTGGCAAAACGCCCGAAGAAGCCGCCAAAAGCCCGATGGTGGAGTTGCTGGGCAACGGTTTTCGACAATCCATGGACATGCTGGCAAGCGAACTACAGTTCGATATCGACCCCGAGCCTGTCACCCGCCACGAAGTCGCGGTTGCCACCCGGTCGATCGATTCGCCTATCGGACCCATCCAGCCGGGACACGTGGCTGCCCAGCGTTTCACCTGGCAGTACACGGTGCGCGGTGAACCCGTGATCACGGTGCGCGTAAACTGGTTCATGGGCGAGGAGCATCTGGATCCCGGCTGGGATTTCGGCCCCGAGGGCGAGCGCTTTGAGGTGGAAGTCAGCGGCGATCCGTCTTCCCACCTCACATTTCACGGCTGGCACCCGGAATCAATTGCCGCCGGGCTCGAGCGCAATCCGGGCATTGTGGCCACCGCCAACCACTGCGTGAGCGCCATACCCTATGTGTGCGCCGCCTCTCCCGGCATAAAAACCTATCTCGACCTGCCAATGATTGCCGGGCGCGCCGCGCCTACGCTGGCGAAAGGCTCTGCCTGAGCGACGCCGGCACAGGACACGCATGTGCAACGCAAATCGCCCACACTGGAAGCCATGCCCGGCATGACGCAACACTGGGACGATGGCTCCCACCGCCGGTGGCGCGAGTCGCCCCGCGCGAAACTCTTCCTTTGGGTGTTTGTTGTCGCCTTGCTGGGGGGGTTGCTGGTTACCGCCCTGCAGCCTTCGCTCTACCAGGCAAGCGCCACCGTGCTCATGACAGCGCCCGCGGCTATCGATGATGAAGCGCAGGCTGCCGATGTACAAAGCGTGGCGATCCAGCGTCGTATTCTGCTGGGCGGCGAAGTGACGGCGCGCCTGGCACAGGCGCTGGATGAGTTCGACTACCCCGAGGTCGATGTGCAGTACCTCACACGCACACTGCGCGTGGAGGCAGTGGCTGATACCAATCTGGTGGAAATGATTGCCGAGGGCGACAACCCCGAGCTGCTGCCCGAACTGGTAAACAGCTGGATCGACGAGTACCTGGCCATTCGCGCGGAGGACGTAAAACAGAGCCAGAAACAAACGCTGGCCCTGGTGCGCGATCAACTGGCGAGCCTTGAAATCAAACTTGCAGAAGCCAGGCAATCCCTGGCGGATTACCGTGAGCAACACCAGATCAGTTCCGCGCAGAGCAGCGACAACGCGGTGATGGCACGCCTTCAGGGTCTCAACGAGGCGCTCAACACAGCGACAGAAAATGCCGTGAAGGCTGGCGCCCAGCTGCATTCTCTGGAGAACGCGATAGCCAAGGGCAGGAAGGTCGTCCCGGTGAGCGAGCGCGACAGCGTCGCCGACATGGAAACCGAGTTGCGTCAGCTCAAATCGCAGCTAAAAAATCTGACCAAGAATTACACCATGGAATATGTGCGCAAGCAGCCGCGCTTCCGCGACATTCCGACGCGCATAGAGGAACTTGAGGCAGAGCTGGCAAGCGTCTACCAGGAAGGCCAGGCACTGCAGCTTGCCATGGCGCGTCGCGACTACGAAGCGGCACAGCAAACCGTGGAGGAATTACAGGCGCAGCTTGATGCGCAGTCGCGCGAAGCCGCGGAGTTCACCACCATTTATGCCACCCACGACGCGCTCGAGGAGGATCTCGCCCGCCTGGAAGAGCTGAACCGCAGTGCGCAGTCGCGGCTGGTTGAGGTGCAGGTGAATCCGCTGGACCGCTACCCGCAGGTTGCGGTGATCGACCGTCCCGCAGCCGAAGCCATTCGCATCGGCCCCGACTACCGCCTGTGGCTTGGCGGCACGGCCCTGGGCGCCCTGCTCCTGGCGATTCTCGGCGTGTGGCTGTACGGCTTTCTCGGCCCCCGCCAACGACCTG
This sequence comes from uncultured Halieaceae bacterium, assembly GCA_963976655.1. Lineage (GTDB taxonomy): Bacteria > Pseudomonadota > Gammaproteobacteria > Pseudomonadales > Halieaceae > Marimicrobium. The sequence goes on along the minus strand of CAXBLB010000003.1, from coordinate 50,323 downwards.
CGTACGTCACTTTATCGGGTGTGCATATGTATCCGCCGGAAAACCCCGCGCAGTTGTCATCCACCCGGCAGGCCGCACTCGGTCAGGACCCGGCTCCCCGGCTGTCCAGCGACACCCCTACGGATCAGCCCAAAGAGCCGGACTAGCGCGGCTGTCGCGCAATCACAGGCAAACGGAGTAACCTGCTTACATGAAACTTCTGATAAAAGTGCTTCTGGCACTGCTGCTCGCCCTCGTCCTGCTGCTGATTGTATTCAACCTCTGGGGCAGGCTGACCCTGGGTACGGTAACGCCTGCCACCAACCCGGAACGCGACCCTGACGCCAACGCCGTGGTGATGGTGTTTGGCGCCACCGGCTCAGTCGGCGACGGTTTGCTGAAAGCCGCCATGCAAGACCCGTCGGTGGCAAGCATACATGTGGTCACGCGTCGCTCCTCACCGCGCATTGAGGCGGGCCTTGCGGCGGGCCGCCTGCAGGTACACATGCAGGAAGATTTCACCGACTACAGCGCGCTTGCGGGCGTACTGGGCGAGGTGAACACCGTGCTCTGGGGCCTTGGCACCTCCTCTCTCAATGTAGATGACGCCACCTACACACGCATTCATGTGGACTTCCCACTCGCGTTTGTACGTGCGTGGCTGGCACAGAGAACCCGCGGACCCATGGCCTTTCACTACGTTACCGGCATGGGCACCGACCCCGAGGGCGGCCAGCACTGGGCGCGGGAAAAAGGGCGCGCCGAACAGATGTTGGCGCAGATGGCCGCCGCCAGCGATCTGCGCACCTACAGTTATCGCTCTGCTTTCATCCGGCCGACCTCGGAACAGTCAAACGCCCTGGTGTATCTGGCAGAGGCGCTGCTGCAGCCCGGTTACCTGGTGATCAGCGCCCGCGAGCTGGGCCAGGCAATGCTGGAGATCAGCGCACGCGTCGGGGAACTCCCCAACGGCACGCTGATAGACAATCGCGACAGTATTGAATACGCCAGGGCCTATTCCCCGGCGCGAGGCTAGGGCACCCGGCTCAGGCGCACACCGTTGCCGGGCGGCACGCAGGTGTAGGTAACCGGCTCGCCCGTGGTGGCCACGCGGTTGCGCACGAAGGTGTCGGTAACCGTGGGGTTGCCCGGCGTCGACAGGCGAAAACTGCCGTCGCCCAGTTGCCGCGCGCTGACCACGCCGTTGGCGGCGGTACTGCTCCACAATACCAGGTCGCAATCGCCCGCCAGGCCGCGCGCGATCAGCAGGTCGATGCGCGGGCCGGCAGTGCCAGGGTTGTCCTGGTTGAGGGTAACCTGCTGGCCGACGACGGGCTTGAAGTTGCTGTCCATCACCAGGTTGAACTCGGACACGCGGCGGATATCGTTGGCCGGATCATTGAAGTTGAACACGCCACTGCCAAAGAAATTGATCAGCGTGTCGATCGCGCCATCGTGCAGGTAGCCAAAGCCCTTGATCTGCGGGCCGCCGCCGTAAGTCTCGAAGGTGTTATTGAACGACGTGCCGAACATACCCACCTTCTGATACAGGTTGCGCAGGTGCGGTACCTTGAACTCCTGGGAGATGAACGGGCCTTCGCTGGTGGAACCGCCGTCGGTGCCGAAGAAGTTCTGCGACGGATCCAGCGTGTGGCAACCGTTGCAGGTGCGCCCATCGGTGATGTCGTTGAAATAGATTGCGCTGCCTTCTGCCTGATCGGCAGTGAGACTGTTGTCGAGGTTGCGCACCGGGTTCGGAGGAGGCATCAGCGCAAGCGCAAAATCCGTGAACGCCTGCAACTGCGGCTCGTTGAGCTCATTGGGCCGCCCCACCAGCCCGACGAAGGCCGGGTTGAACTGCTTGAAGGCCATCGACTCGATGGTTTCTCCGGGTACCGGGTTGCCCTGTGCGTCGCGGCCGGTGCGGTCGCCCCGCCAGTGCATCGGGCCGCTATCGGCAATGCCACGCAGGGTCTGTGTGGTCATCGGTCCTTTCAGCGGATGGAATATCGGGTTGCCGGGCCGTCCAGCGGTGAATGGATTGGTGTTTACAGCCACATGCCCCTCGGGCTCACCGAGATCCCAGGCGAGTTGGTCGAAGTCGGCGAAAATGTGACAGGACGCACAGGATGCCGTGCCATTGCCCGAGGTGAGCTGCGCGTCGTAGAGAAACTTGCGGCCTTCCTGCACGGTCGCCGGTTCCGGTGTGAACAGATCAATGCTGTTGATCACGAATTTCTTCGCGGTGCTCAGTACATGCAGCTTGTGGCCGAAGCGCGTATACACGTAGGCCCGTCCGCGGTAGTCCTGCACGGCGATACCCGCCGGGCCGCCATCGGGTAGTAGCAGGCCTATCCAGCTGGACCAGGGGTTGTCGAACCAGCCGCCACTCCCGCTCACCGCCGGGTCGGCGTAGACCTGGATCTTGCTGGAACCGAAGGGGAGCACCCACAGCTCGCCGTTGATGTACTCCATCGCGCCGGGCTGGGCGATGGCACGCAGTTTGTCCGGCCCACTCACCTGTTGCCCGAAGGGCAGATCAAAATGGATATGCTGGTTGAGTTCAAACGGCACGACGCTGCCACCGTCGATGATAGTCACACGATTCTTGGCAATATTGCCGCGCACCGTGGTGGCGACGTCGCCCGGCCCCTCGAAGCGCACATGGTTGCGCGCATCGGTATTGGACACAAACAGTTTGCCGTCCGGCGAGGTCGTCATGTTGAACAGCGTGGTGCCAACGCCGCTGATGCTGTTGACCACCGCCGGCACCGGCAGGCTGGCGTCTATTTCGAATACATCCAGATCCGGCAGGCTGAAGTTGACCTGGGAGTTCCAGTTGCGGTTGAGTTCGTCGACCCAGTTGTTGCCGTCAAACTTCACGATCAGGCCGGTATCCGGCGCGTTTACGCCGTCGACATTGGTGGCCGGAGGCGGTGCGCCGCCACCCTGCTGGGTGCTGACCTGGTCAATGGTGGTGGTCTGGTTACCTGTCATGAAGCCGGCAGCGTAAACGGTATTGCCGTCGGGGCTGACCGCCAGCGCGCGGGGCGCATCGCTAAACAGATTGAGGATGGTGAGCGGCGAGCCGCCCAGCGCCGCGCCCGGATTGGCGCCGTCGAACACCCACACGTCAGCGCGGCCGAGGCCCTGCGTAAGCAGGTCGTCGATATCGAACAACGGGTGGTTCTGGCCGCGAAAGGCCGCCGTGATGTAGGCGCGGCCGGAGCCGTCGAAAACGATGTCGCGGGGTTCGTCACCCACCAGCAGCGTTTGCTTCACATGCGGGCGGTCGCGAATATCGACGATACTCACCGAATCGGAAAGCCCGTTGACCACCCAGATTTCCGTATCGGTGCGCGCGGCCACCGCGACGGGCTCGATACCCACCGCCACTGAACTGATCAGCTCGGGCACATCGGTTTCGACATTGTAGATTTCCAGACAGTTGGCCGGCGTATTGGCCACGAACAGGTAACGCCCGTTGGGTGATATCGCCAGCGGGCGGCTCTGGCCAAATTCAAACAGCGTGTAACTGCCCGGGAGGGTATCGCCGGTTTCGCTCTCCACGCCGGTGCCGCAGGCGAACACCGGGTTCTGCGGCATGCTCACCACCAGCGAAAACCGGGTGCTGGAGGCATGGCCGCCGGGTACGTTGGCGAACACCTCTATGTCGGCATTGCCAAACTGATCCGCCAGTGGCGCAATCGACAGCTCACCGGTGGAGGCATCAATACTCACGTCCACCGCATCGGGACGGCTGTTGGCGACGCTCCAGGTGATGGCCCCGGCAGCGGAGGCGCCCGTTGCGGTGAGCGAGAAGGCGCTGAAATTCTGACCGAGCTGTTGATCGGCAATAGGCTCCACGCTCACCTGCGCAAAATCGAACACCGCCTGTGTCTCATGCCAGCTACTGCGGGTTACCTCGAGCGTACACACCGCTGCCTGCCCCGCGCAGGCTCCCAGCCAGCCGCTGAACACATAGCCGGCGGCAGGTGTTGCCGTCAGGGTTTCAATGCCGGGGTTTGGGTAGTCTCTCGCACAGACACCGCCGCCGGCGCCACAATCGATCAGCGGAGCATTACCAACTATCAGGCTACTGACTACATTACCGCCGGTATCGCCGGTGTTGGCCACCTCCAGACGGCAGCCCGAAAGGACGGAGATTGCCAGTAGTGCAACGCACAGCGTTTTCAGGGGCGTGGCGCCCAAGCGCTTGAGATTCAACATGATTCTATTTACACCTTATTATATTTCAGGGTCACTTGAGCTGAAGCTAGCATAGCCCGCGAGAATAAAAAGGCTGTCTGGAACCCCTGCTGCTGAGTATGCAAACTGGCGCTCAGCCCGGCAGGAAGGCCCACAAATCTTTCACCCAACTGCAGATCCGCGCTGCGCTGCGGCTATTCCCCGGCGACTGTCTCGCGCATAATGAAAGGCCAGCGCCAGCTATCGGAGGCTTTTTTTCGCATGTCCACTACTCCTGCAAAGCTCACCCCGGCAATCGCGGTGGCACTGCTGCTGTCACTCGGCGGCTGTACCTGCGGCTTCGACTGCTCCAGCGATGAGGACGACAATGGCCCGGCGCTTCTCAGCCTGGGTGTCTCCGATGCGTTGCCAGAGGAACTCGACGAGGTAGAGGTCGTGATCGACAGCATCACGCTGCGCGGCTCCGGGGTGGAGGATGTAGAGATCACCGATTTCACCGTCGATGCCCTGAGCGTGGCGAACGCTGAGACGCTGCCGGTCGACCTGCTCGAGTATCCCGGTTCAAAGCAGCTTTTGGTGATTGAAGACCTCGCCGTAGCCGCCGGCGAATACAGTAGTGTGGAAATTGTCGTGGATCCCGCTGGTTCGCATGTACTGGAAAGCAGCGGCGAGCAGCTACCGTTGACTGTGGCAGGTTCCGTGCTTCGGCTCGGCGGCATTCGCGTACCCGCCGGCAGCAGTACCTTTACCGTGGAATTTGAACTCGCCAGAGCACTGGAAGCGCGCGGCGACGAATACCGCCTGGGCACCGAGGGTATTCGCATCGTCAATAATGCGGGCAGTGCGCGCCTGCGCGGCACCGTGGATAACACGCTGTTCGACAGCGTGTCGCCCTGCGATGCGAAAACCGACCCACTGGCGGGCAATCGGGTCTATCTGTATCGCGGCAGCGACCTTGCGGATGAAGACCTGGCAGACGTATTCCGCACGGGCGGCGGCGCGCCCGAGGGCGCGATCGCACCCTACGCGGTGGCCGCTGTATTGCCACCTGCGGGCCTGGATCAGGAATGGCGCTACGAATTCGGCTTCCTGCCGCCCGACGATTACACACTCGCCTTCGCCTGCGATACGACCGAGGATGACCCGCTGGACTGGGACGACCTGCAAATCCCGCTACCGGCGAGCCAGCTCTACAGGATCAACCTTGCGAGCGGCGAGACTGCCGATTGTGACCTGAGCGATGACGCCACCTGCAATTGAGCATTAGCCCGCACCGCGCGGCCAAGAAGGGCGGGCATGCTGCACACGCCTCACGACTCGCGCAGCGGCCCGGTCACGGCCAAAATGCATCCCCGCGCGGCAATTCCGGAACTGGGTCACACTTCCTGCACGCATCACGTTGATTTTCTGCACTTTTGTTCAGTATTCATTCGACTTCGAATACGCCCCTGCCTAGGCTAAGCCGGATTCAACACGTTCCGTGAGGGACCAGGGTGCGATTAGTTAAAATACCAGCGATGAACCTCAAGCCCGGCATGTTTGTTGCCGAGCTGGATCGGCCGTGGCTGAAAACGCCCTTCGCGTTGCAGGGCTTCGTGATTCGCGACACGGAAGAGATTCTCTACGTGTCCGATTACGTCGATCACGTGTATGTAGACGCCGAGTATAAAGGTCGCCGGCAGAATCTCGAGCTGGCGATGAAGCCCACAGCCATTCGCCCCAAGAAACGTCTGCGTCTGCGCGATGAGTTCGAACGCAGCAAACTGTCTTTCGCCAGCGCGACCGAAACGCTGGACAAGGTGTTTGATTCACTGCGCAAGGGACAATCCCAGGACATCAACGCCGTCAAGGAGGCGATCAACCCGCTGATCGAGGGCGTGTTCCGCAACCAGGAAGCGGTGGCCGCGCTGGTGCGGCTGAAGCAGTGCGGCGATTACCGCTATCATCACGGCGTTTCCATGGCAGTGTGGGGCGCCATCCTCGGGCGTCACATCGGTCTGCACCGGGATGAACTGGAGAAACTCGCAGTCGGCTGCGCCATGTGCGATGTGGGCATGACCCAACTGCCGCCCGAACTGCTGGACCAGGCCGAGAATCTCTCCGACAAACAGCGGCAAATCATCCGCGCGCATCCAATCATGGGCGCAGACCTGGCATCCAAATCCAAAAATGTTGATCTTGAAATCATCTCGATCATCGAGAACCACCACGAGCGCATGGACGGCTCGGGCTATCCGCGCAGGATTGAAGGCGCTTCCATTCCGCTACTGGCGCGTATCGCCGGGCTGGTCGACACCTACGACGCCATGATTACACCGCGGCCCTACGCCAGTGCCCGCACCTCGCACGAGGCCACGCAGGAACTGCTGGACTGCAAAGGCACGACGTTCCAGGAATCGCTGGTGGAGCAGTTTGTACAGGCAATCGGCCTGTTCCCCACCGGCACGCTGGTGGAACTCAACACCGGCGAAGTGGCTATCGTGGTCAGCCAGAGCACCACGCGCCGGCTGAAACCGGAAATCGTCATTGTTCTGGATGGCAACAAAGCGCGACTACACGCACCGCGCCTGATCGACCTCACCAACCAGCGCATTGCAGCGGAAGGTGAACGCTGGATAGCGAAGGAACTGCAACCGGGCAGCTTCGGTATCAACAGCGAAGAGTACTTCATCTGATGGCGCAGACCGGCAACAATGTGATCGGCATCATCGAACTGACCGATGAATACGACGCATCGGACCAGCGAGCCAGCGAGGCCTTCAACGGCTTGCGCAGCGCATTCTACGATCGCCTGCAACACTGGGTACGGGTGAAGGATGAATGCCGCTCGATGAGCCACAACCGGGTGTGCGTGCTGCTCAAGGATATCGGTAGCGAAGGTGAACTACATCTCGCAGCAGCCAAGCTGCAGCGCATATTCAAGGAGCCGCACCACCACCTCGGAGCCAACCTGCACTTCGCCGTCAGGGCCGGCTTCTCGCTGTTCTCCAGTGCCAACGACGACGTGAGCCTGGCAATGCGCCAGGCTGGCATAGCGTTGAATCAGGCGCGTACTTCACCGCAGATCTACGAAGTGTATTCACCCCAGCGCACCGGCAATCAGCACGCTGAAACGGTGCTGTTGCACAAGATGGAAGAAGCACTGGAGAACGGCGAGTTCCAACTCTATTTCCAGCCGCAGGTGCACGCCGGCTTCAACACACTCATGGGTGCAGAGGCACTGCTGCGTTGGCATACGAGCGACAGGGAGGTACTCACACCCGCCGCATTTATCGACGTGGCGGAGAAGAACGAAATCATCAAGCCGCTCACCTGGTGGGTGATCAAGTCGGCCGCCGCGCGACTGGCGCGCTGGCCAAAGGAGCTTTCCATCGCCGTTAACGTGCCGCCACCACTGCTGTTGCAGGACGACATACAATCGGTGGTATACGATGCACTGGACATTCACGGCGTAGACGCCTCGCGGCTGAACCTCGAGGTCACCGAGCGCATCATGGTCGATAATCAGGAGTTCATGCTGCAGCAACTTCACGGCCTGCGCGATATCGGGGTGAAGATCTCCATCGACGATTTCGGTACGGGCTTCTCCTCGCTCTCCTATTTTCGCGACCTTCCGGTGGACGAAATAAAAATCGACCAGAGCTTCGTGCGAGCGATGCTGCACTCGGAGAAGGATCACGCGATCGTCAAGGCGGTGATAGACCTCGCGCACAACTTCTCGCTGAAGGTGGTTGCCGAAGGCGTGGAAACCCGGGAACTGGTGCAACGCCTGACCGAGATGCGCTGTGACATTTTGCAGGGCTACGCCATAGAGCGGCCGTTGCCCGTGGAAGTCTTCGAGCGACAATACCACCTCTGATCCGCGGGTAACCTAGCGCTTCTTTCACGATTGTACTTGGCATGCTTTTGCAGTAGCTTACCGGTAGTTTTCGAGTGGAGGACGATGCAAACCATCCTGCGCCTTGACCTCGCTGGCCAGCCCCGCGGCTGGATCACACTGCACGAGGCTATCACCGCTTACGCCAAAGGCGATGTCGTCTATGGCATCGGCGAGAATCTGCCAACGGTTTTTGGCGGCACGCAACGCAGCGGTCTGCGCTCGCGCATCGATCTGCAACCCATTGTCGCCATCGCCGGCAAGGTCACCCAGGGCTTCTCGCCGCCACTGTGCAACCGCACGCTGTTCCGCCGTGACGACCATCGCTGCCTGTATTGCGGGCACCAGCATGCGCGGAGCGAACTTACCCGCGATCATGTGCTGCCCACCTCGCGCGGGGGCACGGATCGCTGGGAAAACGTGGTCGCAGCCTGCAAGCGCTGCAACTGGCAGAAAGACAACCGCACACCGGAAGAGGCGCGCATGCCATTGCTGGCGGTACCCTTCCGTCCCAATTCCTGGGAGTGGCATTTCCTCGCCAAAGAACGCATTCTGGCGGACCAGATGGACTACCTGTCACAGCAGTTTCGCGCCGAGCGCGCCTGGGCAGCCTGATACCCCGATAACCCGCCACGCTCCCCCTGTGGCGACGGGAATAGCCTGTTTTCCGCCACCGTGCGCTACCGCTATACTGAGGGCGTTGATCGACTCCCCCGCGCGCCACCAGCCGAGAGAACACCCGTGCCCAGTGAACACCTGATTGCCATCAATTCCATGCGCCGCCAGATGTCGCAATCGGTACTCGGCCAGGAGGAAGTGGTTCGCACCCTGACCCTGGCGCTGTTGTGCAATGGCAACGTACTTCTCGAAGGCCTGCCGGGCACCGCCAAAACCCGCTCGATCAAAATCCTCGCGCAGGTGTTGCAGGCGGGCCTCGGCCGTATACAGTTCACTCCCGACCTGTTGCCCTCGGATGTAACCGGGAATGAAATCTACCAGGATAAGCAGGGCACGCCGGAACTCAGCTTTCAGCCGGGCCCGCTGTTCAATGAGCTGGTGCTGGCGGACGAAATCAATCGCGCGCCAGCCAAAGTGCAATCGGCACTGCTGGAGGCCATGGAGGAACGCCAGGTAACGGTTGCCGGCAAGACCTACCACCTGCCCCGATTGTTCATGGTGCTGGCAACACAGAACCCCATTGAACAGGAAGGCACCTATCCCCTGCCGGAAGCGCAGATGGATCGTTTCCTCATGAAGATCGCCGTGGGTTATCCGGCCGCCGACGCCGAGCTCGCCATTGTGCGCATGCTGCAGGCGGAAGAGGCCGAGCAGGCGCCAATCTTCGAACCCATTTTGCAGACACACATTTTTGCCGCACGCGATGCCATCCAGGGCATGCAGGTCGCGCCCGCCATCGAGCAGTACATCGTCGATCTGGTACTGGCAACGCGCAACCCCTCCCGGTTCGGGGCGAAGCTCGCGCAGTGGATCGATATTGGTTCCAGTCCCCGCGCCAGCATCGCCCTGCATCGCGCGAGCCGCGCCAGCGCATGGCTGGACGACCGTGAGCATGTACTGCCGGAGGATGTGCGTTCGGTCGTGCACGCCGTGCTGCGCCACCGCATGATCATGAGCTACGACGCACTGGCGGACAAGGTAACGCCCGACGAGATCGTCGATGAGTTGCTGACCCAGGTTGCGGTGGGCTGAGCGCGGTGAACGCCAGCCGCAACGAGGGCGTTTACACCAGCCTGCGCTCGCTGGTACGTCTGCGCTACACCGCCCGCGGTTTTGATTACCTGCCACGCCAGCCGCTGCGTTCGCTGCTCAGTGGGCGCAAGCGTTCCAGGCTGCGCGGCCGCGGTCTGGATTTCGACGAGTTGCGGCACTATCGCCCCGGGGACGACATTCGCAACATGGACTGGCGAGTGACCAATCGCACCGGCAAACCGCATGTGCGGGTTTACACCGAGGAGCGAGACCGGCCGGTGATCGCGGTGGTGGATCAGCGCCTGGCCATGTTCTTTGGCAGTCGTTACAGGATGAAATCGGTGGCAGCCGCCGAAGTGGCGGCAATTACCGCCTGGCGGGTGCTATCCGTGGGCGATCGCATCGGCGCCCTGCTATTCAATGACGAGGAGCGGATTGAGGTGCGGCCGACGCGCAATCCGCAACACGTGGTGGCCTGGCTTGGCGACCTGGCCGGGATGAACAACCGGCTGTCGGTGGCGCCGGGCAATATCAGCAACCCCGGTGCCCTGACATCCGCGCTGCAGGCCGTGGAACGACTCGTGGGCCACGATTATCTTGTGGTGCTGATTTCCGATTTTTACGGCTGGAATGCCGCCAGCCTGGATGCGATCCGGCGCATCAGCCGGCACAACGACGTCATCTGCCCGCTGATCTTCGATCCGCTGGAAAAAGACATCTCCAACGCCAGCAATCTGGTGGTCAGCGACGGACGCTTCCAGCTCGAGATAGACCCTTCGAAGCAGGCGCTGGGAGAAAAATTCGCAGCGAACTTCCTGCACACGATGAGTCGTGTGCAGGCCGAGTTGAAGCGTCACCAGATTCCCGTAATCCCGGTCGATACCGCGTCTTCCGTCAGCGACCAGTTGCGCGAGAAACTGGGAGGCGCGGGAGCGCCGCGGTGAGCGCACCCGGGCTGCCCGCCAGTTTTGGCAACTATGCGCTGGGCGACGGCTTTCACGAGGTGGTTGCGCCCGCGGCTGTGAGCTGGCTGCCGCAGACGTCGGGTTGGGGGTGGCTGGCGGTTGTCCTGCTGCTGTTCGCCGCGTACCGGGGCAACCGCCGGCTGCGTACATGGTATGCAAATCGCTACCGCCGCGAGGCGAGTGCCAGGCTGCGCGCAATGCACCACGTCGACGCCGGGCCGGCCTGGCTGGGCGAGCTGAACCAGCTTTTGAAACTCACCGCGCTGGCGGCGTTTCCACGCCCGCAGGTGGCGGGGCTCTCCGGCGAAGACTGGGTCGCCTTTCTCAACGCACAATGCACTGAGCCGCCATTTTCCGAACAGCACGTGGCGCTCCTGGCCTCTGGTCCCTACCTGCTGCAGGTGCCGGAACAGAGCGTCAGGCACAGCCTGCTGGCGGCCAGCCAGCGCTGGGTGGAAACGCACCGGGGGCCGGCCGATGTTTGAGCTGGCGCAACCCTGGGCGCTGGGCCTGCTGGTGCTGCCGGCGATCATGCGCCTGCTGCCTGCCTACCGCGAGCGCAGGGATTCCGTGAAGGTGCCCTTTTTCGACACGCTGTTGCAACTCAGCGAAGAGCGTCCGCAGAGCGGCGCGAGGATTCTCAGGCGCGATCGCCTGCAGCGCATTCTCGTCACCTTCATGTGGTGTTGCCTGGTACTCGGCGCGGCGCAGCCACAGTGGGTGGGCGCACCCGTGCAGCAGCAGAAATCCGGCCGCGACCTGATGATCGCGGTAGACCTCTCGGGCTCCATGCAAACACGCGATTTCAGTCTGGCGGACGGCACCCATATAGATCGGCTCACGGCAGTGAAGCGCGTGCTGACAGAACTTGCCGCCGAGCGCGCCGCGGATCGCCTGGGTCTGATCGTGTTTGGCACCGCCGCCTATCTGCAAACACCATTCACCGACGATCACCGCGTGTGGGCCCAACTGCTGGAGGAAACCGAGATCGGAATGGCAGGCCAGAGTACGGTATTCGGCGATGCCATCGGCCTCGCGATCAAGCTGTTCCGCGAGAGTGATTCAGACAATCGCGTGCTGATCATGCTCACCGATGGCAACGATACGGGCAGCACGGTGCCGCCCGTGGATGCCGCCAGGGTCGCGGCAGCCGACGGTATTCGCATCTACACCATCGCCATAGGCGACCCGGCATCGGTAGGCGAGGAAGCCCTGGACATGCAGACGATCAGGCGCGTTTCGAGCGTCAGCGGCGGTGCGGAATTCGAGGCGCTGGATCAGGCGCAACTCAAGGCCGCCTACGCGACGATCGGCGAGCTCGAGCCCGAACTGTACGAGACACTCAGCTATCGCCCGAAACGGAGCCTGCACTGGGTACCGGTGGGAATCGCGCTGCTGCTGTATACCGTGTATCACAGCGTGGCCGCATGGCGGGCGTCGGCCGGCGGGGAGCGACGCGGTGGGGTTTGAGCTTGCCACCCTGGAACATTTCCACTTCCTGCGACCGGCCTGGGCGCTGCTGCTGATTCCCTGGTTGATGATGATCTGGGTGCACCGGCGCAGGCGGGCGCAGCGGGACCGCTTCGGCGGCATCATCGCGCCACATCTTCTGGAACACCTGCGCCTGCAGCCGGCGGACACCCGCCGCTTCAATCCCGCCAGCGTTGCACCCATGCTCATGCTCACCCTGCTGCTGGTGCTGATGGGGCCAACGTGGCGTCAGCAACCATCGCCGCTGATAGAGGACGAGGCTACCCTGGTACTGCTGCTGGATGTATCCGCGTCGATGCAACAGACGGATATACAGCCGAGCCGCCTGCAGCGCGCGCGGCAGAAAATTTCCGATCTGCTGGCGCTGCGGCCCGGCAAGCAAGGGGCGCTGGTGGTGTACTCGGGCTCCGCGCACACGGTGCTCTCGCTGACGGGCGACCGCGACATCCTGCAGCAGTATCTCGCCGCCGTTGAGCCGGGCATCATGCCTCGCTCCGGCAAGTTTCCGGAATATACCCTGCCCCTGGCAGATGACATTCTGCGCGATACCACGGCGCCATCGACGCTGGTGCTGTTCAGCGACGGGCTCGGGGCAGACAGCCTGCACAGCTTCCGGCAGTGGTTCGCGCAGCGCCCCCACCAGTTGGTGGTCGTGGGCGTGGGCAGCGAACAGGCAACTGACGACCTGGCGCCCCTGGAGCGGGAGCAACTCGAGGCCCTCGCCGACGCCGCAGGCGGACGCTACATAAACCTCAGTGTAGATGACAGCGATATGCAGCGAGTGAGTCGCCTCATTGACGATCACTTCGTGATTGTCGAGGATTCCGCGCTACCGTGGCTGGACAGCGGCTACCCGCTGATCTTCCCCGCGCTGGCTTTGTTCCTGCTCTGGTTCCGCAAGGGCTGGACACTCACCTGGGGCTGGCTGCTGTTGCCGCTGGCACTGCATTCAGGCCCTGCCCAGGTGCAGGCGCAAACGCTGGAGGCTAACACCGGGGCAACTCAACACCCGGCCCTCGAGTGGTTCGCGGACCTGTGGCTAACGCCCGACCAGCAGGGCCGATTACTGCTGCAACTGGGGCACTACCGGGCTGCGGCGCAGCAATTCGATAATCCGGACTGGAAAGGCCTCGCCTACTACTACAATGAACAGTTCATGCTGGCGGCGGAGTATTTTTCGCGCAGCGACAGCGACGATGCGCTGTTCAACGAGGCGAACGCACGGGCTCAGGCGCGCGACTACGTGCGCGCGGTTTTGCGCTACGACCGCCTTCTAAAGCGCAGTCCCGATTATCCGGGCGCGGCGCAGAACCGTGCCATTGCGCAACGCATTATCGATGACAGCAATCGCCTGAGCGAGAGTCAGCGACAGGAGCCCGGCACCAGCAGTGCCGATCGCGAATTGGGCAAGGAGGAGGCCGTTCCCGCCCTGGGTGCCGATGAACTGGCGTGGGATACCGCGCAGCCCTCGCGGTACAGCGCCGAAGAGATTCTCGGGAATCCCGCGACCCGGGAGATGTGGTTGCGTGGCGTGCAGACCGATCCATCGAATTTTCTTGCCAGCAAATTCAGCATGCAACTGCAGCGCCGTGAACACAGCGGGCAAAGCGCGCAATGAGAAGAATTCTGCTGGTTAGCCTGTGGCTGTTGCAGACAATCGTCGGCGCAGCGCACGCCACTACCGACCCGATCGAGACGCTTCTGGCCGGTGGCCACCTGAGTGTTGCGACGACCGTGGAACCGGACACGCAGCTCGTACCCGGCCAGCGCGCGCGTCTGGTTATCGAGATCGCCACCGACACCTGGTTCACCGGTGGCGTTCGCATTCGGCTGCCGGAAGTTGCCGGGCTGGTGCTTCTGCAGACGGAGCAGTTCGCCAGCAACGCCAGTGAACTGCGCAACGGGGTGACCTGGGTAGTGCAGCGCTGGTCCCTGGACGTCTACCCGCAACGCGCTGGCAATTTCGTCATTCCGCCCATTGCACTTGAGGTGAGCGTGGCGGGCGGTGCGGGCAACAGCCTTGCAGGTACGCTCCACACCGGCGCCACCAGTATCCGGGCGCGCTTGCCCGCACCACTGCAGAAGGCAGACTTCTGGGTCGCCGCGCCGCGCTTCTCCGTCAGCCAGTCCTTTAGCCGGCCACTGGATGCGCTGGTCGTGGGGGATGCCTTCGAACGTCGCATTGAATTCGCGGCCACCGATCTGCTGGCGATGATGCTGCCGGAATTCCAGCCGCAACACATTGCGGGGCTGAGCGCCTACCCGGCCCCGGCGAAACTCGACCAGAACAGCAATCGCGGCGCAGCGAGCGCAAGGCGCAGTGAACGTATCAGCTACGTGGCCGAACAGCCCGGCGAGTACCTGCTTCCCGCGCGGCACTACTACTGGTGGAACACAACGGACTCAACGCTGGAAGTGCTCTCGCTGCAAGAGACGCGCATCCTGGTGCGCGGCGCAGTGCAGGCAACGCCCGCCACAGGCTCCCTCTCCGCCATGCGGCAGTGGCCTCTGGGGGCCGCGGCACTGATGCTTTTGGCTGGCACAATACTCTGGATGTGCCGGCGGTATCTCCGGCTTTCATGGCGAGAACTGCAACGCGCCATGCTCGCGCTCAAGCAGGCCTGGACAACGCTGCGTAAACCCGCGCTACCCGAGCGGCTCAACCCCGGTGGTAACGAGGGGGAATAAAGGGCAACGCAACGACCGTTGCCGGAATGCGTTTGTCACGCGAGGCAACCGAGAGCTGCGTACCGGGCGCCGCCACCCCGCGCTCAACGAACGCCATGGCGATCGGGCCGCCGACGCTGGCGCCGTAGGCCGCTGAAGAAATCTCGCCCACCTCGCGGCCGTCAACATCAAACACCGCTTGCGCATCGCGCAGGGGCCGCTTGCTCTCGCCCTTCAGGCCAACCCGGCACATTGGCGACTGATCGGGCATATTCGCCAGGATCACCTCTGCTCCAGGGAAGCCACCGGCGCGCGCACCACCGCTACGCCGCGCCTTGGCCACCGACCAGGTGAGCCGGGCCTGCACCGGGCCGATTTCCGGAGAAAGTTCATGGCCGTAGAGACACAGCCCCGCTTCCAGCCTGAGTGAGTCCCGCGCGCCGAGACCCACGGGCTCTACTTGCGCATGCGCCAGCAGGCGCCGCGCAATTTGCTCTGCAGCCTCCGCCGGCACCGACAGCTCGAAACCATCCTCTCCCGTGTAACCGGAGCAGCTGATGTAGACCGCCACGCCATCAATGGCTGTCTTGCATCCGTGCATAAAAGTGAGCTCTGCCGCCTCGGGAGCAATGCCGCGCATCAGCTCGCGCGCCGCCGGACCCTGCAGCGCCAGCAGCGCCTGCGCTTGCAGCACGCTGAGCTGTTGTCCCGCCAGATGGGCTTCGATGTGTGCAATATCGTCCGCCTTGCAGGCGGCATTCACCACCAGGAAAAAACACTCCTCGTCCCAGCGCGTAATGATGAGGTCGTCCAGCACGCCGCCCTCTTCGTTGGTGAGCAGGGCATAGGTCTGGCAGTGCAGGCCCAGCCCGCACACGTCCGCCGGCACCAGCGATTCCAGCAACGCGGCGCTGCCTTCACCCGCGAGCACCAGTTGCCCCATGTGCGAGACATCGAACAGGCCGGCCTTCGAACGCGTGTGCAGGTGTTCATGAATAATTCCACCGCTGTACTGCAGTGGCATGTCGTAGCCGGCAAATGGAACCATGCGCGCCCCGAGTTCGCGGTGGAGCGCATCCAGCGGTGTGTGTAGCAACGTCATCGGGTTCCCTGCGCGTGCGACGAAAGGCTGCCACTCTAACCACAGGCCAATAAGCACGCAAGGCACCCGGGCAGTGTTGCGTGCAACATGCGCTACCCGTCCTGTGCGGGAAAGAATAGCCTGTCTCGTTGTGCGTAGAGGGAGTGTCCGGACGCAAAGCGGACACGTTCGTGTAACCCCGGGACACGCCGGCAACCGTTCAAGCAGCCGGGAAAAGCAGGCAAAACGGGAGCACCAGAACTGGCACCAAAGTTGCTCTATAACCGGTGGCGGCCCGCGCGTCATCTCAACCCACCGGATACAGCAGCGACAGGGATGTACTGTGAGGGCGCAGGGAGCGCGGCGAGGGTCCGCGGGTCGCCGGTCATATTGCCTGTTTTATTTGCGCAAAACTGACATTTCACGCCTATTGTTCAGCCCCCCTAATTTTGCTTAACTCCGCTTTGATGGCAGGCCAAAAACTGGCGGCTACAGACCCGCGAAATAGCGTGCCAGATGCTGGCGGCTAAAGACCCGCGAATAAGTCATCGGGAGGTGATTTATGGGAGAACGAAATCAGGAACACTCCGCAGTGGAGCCGCTGGACGATCTGTTCGAGCCAGCCCTCGGCGACCTGTCGGATGAGCTCATGGAAACCATGGAGCCATTGTCCACGGAGAAACAGCGCCTCGTGCAGAAGCGCCGTCTGGCCGAGCAGCGTCTGGAAGAAAAGCGCTTGCGCGACGAGCTCGGCTGCTACGATCTGGAGTTGGGTGACTACTAGGAGCGGCGCAACCGCTCCAACCGGCGCCACGTTCTCCGCCTGAACCGATCACCCGGCAGTACCGCAGGCCTGTGAAAATGTCGGGCAATCCGATACATTGCAGGCTGTAACCCGCTAGCGGAGCCACTGCCTTGCAACGTCCCGTCTGGCTTCTGAGCATGGATTCGGAAGCATTCCACGCACCGCCCACAACCACGGCATCGCTGCACGCGTACTTTGCCCGGTACGGTCACACCGCGCCCGATACGCACATAGAACTGGTGCACTTCCAGGGGCCGGATGAAATCGACCCCTGGCTGCAGAACTGGCGGCAACAGCAACTGCCTACAGCGCAGGCAGCGATCGCCGCGGGCCTTGAGCCCGTCATCGGCTTCAGCTTTTACACCTGGAATGCGGCGGAATTTCTGCTGCTCGCCGCGCAGCTTCGCGCATTGATGCCAGAGCTGCTGATGATCGCCGGCGGGCCACATGTGCAACAGGCCGAGGACTATCTCGGCATCGACCCCATTGATGTCATATTCCTCGGTGAGGCGGAAATCACTTTCCAGGAGTTCCTCGACTGCCGCGATCGGCACAACTGGCACAACGTCAACGGTCTCGCGTACCTGAACGATGGGGAAATTTTCAAGACGCCGGCGCGCGAACGCTGCCAGAATCTTGAGGCGCTGCCCTCGCCGCTGTCCGTGCTCGCACTGACCGATGAAAACGGCAAAGCGCTGTATGAATCCATCGCTTATGAGACCAGCCGCGGCTGTCCTTTCAAGTGCGCGTTCTGCGAGTGGGGTACCGGAGCCATCGGCAGCAAGATGTACCAGTGGCCGCTGGAGCGCATTCAGAGTGACTGGGAGACCATCGTGGCAGCCGGGATCAAGGACATCTGGCTGGCGGATTCCAACTTCGGCGCACTGAAACAGGATCTGGACAAGGCGCGCATGCTGGTGGAGCTGAAAGCCCGCACCGGGCTGCCCGTTTCCTTCGCCACCTCCTGGTCCAAGAAACACAGCCGCCAGGTACAGGAGATCGCCCTGCTGCTGCACGAGCACAAACTGCTGCCGCACTATCAACTCGCGCTGCAAACACTCACCCCGGAAGCGCTGCGCCTCAGCAACCGCCAGAACATGAGTTCCAACGAGTACAAACCCATTGCCAAGAGTATGTCGGAACAGGGCGTGCCCATCGCGGCGGAGCTGATCTGGGGTCTGCCCGGCGATACCCTGGCCGAGTTCGAGCGCAATCTCGACGAATTGCTCGCTTCATTTCCCAACATCAATATCTTCGGCTACACCCTGCTGCCGGGCACTGAATTCTACCGACGCCGCGAAGAGTACCGCATTGAGGCAATCCCGGTGGCGGGCTACGGCAAGGCGAAGGGTGAGTACGTTGTAGGCTGCCACAGTTTCAGCCGTGACGAGGGGGAAGAGGGTTACTTCCTCATCAGTGCCCACATTCTTCTGGTGCACGGGCATATCATGCCGCTCACTACCCGGCTGCTGGCAGTTGCGGGCAAGGTGCCGGTGTCGCCGCTGTTCCGTGAACTGCTGCGCAATATCATCCGCCTGCTTGAGCATGAGCTGCAAGCGCTGGACGCGAGCGACCGCATGGCGGTATACGAGGCGCGCAACGCGATCTACCTGGCCGCACTGTCGCGCCGGGAAGCAATCTACGCGTCGCTGGAAGCCACAATCGAGGAACACCACATCGCCTACGGCGAAGATCCGCGCGCCGCCCTGCAGATACTCGAACTCGACCAGGCCCTGTGCCCACGCACGGGGGGCGAAACAGTGCTGCGGCAGACGTTCAGCTTCGACCCGCGCGCCGCCTACTCGGCACTCGCTGCGATGGAACTACCCACACTGTCGGCCACACCTCCCACCGACGTGAGCATTCGACACCCCGGCGGCGTGGGCGACATTCTCAAAGTGGCAGATGGCGGCAGCTGGCTGCGTGGCGTCATACAGGACGCTAGTGCAGCCGACACGGACGTACAATTCGTGGCGCTTGCCTGACTGGTGCGCACCGCCTTCAGGCGGGCCCGGTCAATGTTCGCAACTTTTGCAGTCCCTCCGCGCTGGCGGTGAACACACCGTGCTCGGTCACCAGTGCGGTGACCAGTTCAGCGGGAGTAATATCGAAGGCCGGGTTGTGTGCAGCGGTATGGGCGCCCGCCAGGCTCACGTGACGCACATTGTTCGCGTTGTCCAGCCCGCCGATGCTCAGCACCTCCGACGGGTCGCGTTCCTCGATGGGTATGTCGTCGCCGCAGGCACTGCTCCAGTCGATCGTGGACGCCGGCAACGCGACGTAGAACGGAACCCCGTTGGCGTGTGCCGCGAGCGCCTTTAGATAGGTGCCGACCTTGTTGCAGACGTCACCATTGGCGGCGGTGCGATCCGAGCCGACAATCACGCAGTCCACCTCCCCGTTGCGCAGGAGCGGCCCGCAGCTGTTGTCTACCACCACCGTGCAGGGTACGCCGGCACGCTGCAACTCCCAGGCCGTGAGATTCATGCCCTGGTTGCGCGGCCGCGTTTCGGATACCCACACGTGCACATCCAGCCCCGCAGCATGCGCTTTGTAGATAGCGGCCAGCGCCGTACCCCACTGCACGGCCGCCAGCCAGCCGGCGTTGCAGTGTGTCATCACGTTCAGACGGCCGCCGTTTAAACACCCGCGCAGCAGGCTTAAACCCTGCTCGCCAATCTGCTCACAACTGGCGATCTCATCGGCGCGCAGCGCCTGGGCTTTCTGCAGCGCAGCGGCAGCACGCTGCGCCGGCGGCAGCGCGGTGACCACGTCGGCCATCTGCTGCAGCGCCCAGCGCAAGTTGACCGCGGTGGGCCGGGTGGCAAGCAGTGTCGCCTGCGAATGCTGCAGACTTTCATCGGAAGGATCGTCAGCCAGGGCCTGCGCCACGCCAAAGGCGGCGGTGATGCCGATCAGCGGCGCGCCGCGTACCTGCATGCTGCTGATGGCGTGACAGTAGTCCGGGAGCGCATCGAGCGGCAGCCACACCGACACATGCGGCAGCAGCGTCTGGTCGATAACCTCGGCCCTGTGCTCCCGTTCGTTCCAGCGCAGGCTGGATAAATCGTCATTGCTGAACATCGGCGGCTCCCTTATACCTGCAGCAGCAGGTGTTCGCGTTCCCAGGAGCTGATGACACGGTTGAATTCCTCAAACTCATCCAGTTTGACGGCCGTGTAGGCGCGCACAAAGAGGTCGCCGAAAATATCCACCATTTCCGGGGAGGAGCCCAGATGCCGCAAACCCTCCTCCAGGGTGCGCGCCACTTCCACGTCCTCCTCGTTGGCGGTTCCCTCGTGCGGTGCGGTGGGTGCAATCCGGCGCTGCATGCCCAGGAAGCCGCTGGCAAGCGTGGCGGCAAAAGCGAGGTACGGGTTGACATCCGCACCGGGGAAGCGGTTTTCGACCCGCGTTGACGCGGCGTCAGAGCGCGGCACGCGAAACGCGGTGGTGCGGTTGTCGACGCCCCAGTTGAGGTTGATGGGCGCGGCAATGTCCGGCGCCAGCCGACGGTAGGAATTGACGTTGGGCGCATACAGGCTGATCAGATCGGGCGTGTAATGCTGCAGACCGCCTATGTAGTGCATCAGCGCGTCGCTGTAGCCGCCGTTGCCATCGCTGAACAGGTTCTTGCCGGTGGCCGCGCTCAGTACGCTCTGGTGAATGTGCATGGCACTGCCCACCTCCCGCTGCATGGGCTTGGCCATGAACGTGGCATACATGTCGTGCCGGTGGGCTGTTTCGCGCACGGTGCGTTTGAACACGAACACCTGATCGGCAAGGCTCATCGGGTCGCCGTGCTCGAAGTTGATCTCCATCTGCGCCGCGCCGTTTTCATGGATCAGCGTGTCCACCTGCAGCTTCTGCGCCTCCGCGAAATCGTACATGTCCTCCACGAAATCCTCGAATTCCGCCACCGCATCGATGCTATAGGACTGGCGTGAGGATTCCGCCCGGCCCGAGCGTCCCTTCGGCGGCATCAGCTCGTAATCGGGATCGGTGTTGCGGCGCACCAGAAAAAATTCCACCTCGGGCGCTACCACCGCTTGCAGACCCGCCTCGGCGTAAAGCTCCAGTACCTTGCGCAACACGTTGCGCGTAGACAGCGGATGCAGCACGTTCCCCCGGGTGTAGCAATCGTGAATGATCTGCGCCGTGGGTTCGCGGGCCCAGGGAACCACCCGCAGCGTATTCACATCCGGCCGCAACAGCATGTCGGTATCGGTGGGCTCCACGAACGTCCAGTGCTCGTCGCAATATTCCCCCGTCAGGGTCTGCACGAGAATACTCTCGGGCAGGCGCGGCTCACCCCGGGACAGAAACTGGTGCGCCGGAATGAATTTACCGCGCGCGTTGCCTGCCATGTCGGGCACCAGACACTCCACTTCGGAGATGCGGTGCTCTTTCAGCCAGTCCTGAATAATACGGGTATCAGTGTGCATAGGGGGTCGCCGGGACAATAGGCGGAGTATCGCAGTCATGCGCAAACCCCTCAAGGCCAATCTCCGCGAGTAAATACAGGGTGACAAGCTCGGGCCATGTCTGACTACAATGCGTGTATGCGAACACCACCCCGGGTAGATTCCTGGTACGCCGCCAGCGCCAACACCAGCATCGGCTTTCCGACGCTGCGAGGCGCGGTGGAGGCCGATGTGTGCATTATCGGCGGCGGCTACACCGGGCTGTCGAGTGCCCTGCACCTGCGCGAGCGCGGCTACAGCGTCGCCCTGCTCGAGGCGGAACACATCGGCTGGGGGGCTTCGGGACGCAATGGCGGGCATGTCGCCACCGGCCAGCGCGTCGACCAGGCCGGGCTGGAAAAGCTGGTGGGCAGTGAACACGCCCACGCGCTGTGGCGGCTGGGCCTGGAGTCGGTGGAGACAGTAGAAGAGCTCGTACGCAAGCACGCCATCGCCTGCGACCTGCGCCACGGCAATCTGCATGTGGCAGCCAGGGCCAGCGAAATACCGGCGCTGCAGCGGGAGGTGGAGCATCTTGCGCGGGATTACGCTTACGACAAGCTGCGCTTTGTGCCGCCAGAGGAACTGGCGGAGCTCACTTCGGCCCAGGGCTATCACGCCGGCGTACTCGATGCCGGGGCGCGCCACCTGCACCCTCTGAATTATGCACTGGGTCTTGCGCGTGCGACCCGCGAGGCGGGCGCGACAGTTTATGAAAACAGCCGCGTCACGGGTTTTGATGAAGGCGCGACGGTGCGCGTGCGCACGGCTGAAGGGGAGGTTCGCGCCCGCTTCGTGATACTGGCCTGCAACGGCTACCTGAATAATCTCGACCGACGCGCCGCCGGGCGCATCATGCCCATCAACAACTTCATGCTGGCCACGCAACCGCTTTCCCGGGCGCTGGCCGAGAGGCTGATTAGCCATGACAACTCAATGTCCGACAGCCTGTTCGTCATCAATTACTGGAACCTCTCGGCCGACCGCCGCCTGCTGTTCGGCGGCGGCGAAACCTACACCCGGCGCTTTCCGCGCGATATTCGCGCTTTCGTGCGCAAGACGATGCTGCGCGTTTATCCCGAGCTCGCGGCCACACGCATCGACTACGGCTGGGGCGGCACGCTGGCGATCACCATGAACAGAATGCCCGACTTCGGCCGGCTCGGGCCGAATATTTTCTACGCGCAGGGCTACTCGGGCCACGGTGTGCCAACGGCAACTCTCGCTGGCAAGCTGCTGGCCGAAGTTATCAGCGGCACGGCGGAGCGCTTCGACGTGATGGCCTCGGTGCCCACGCCACGCTTCCCTGGCGGCACGCTGCTGCGCTGGCCCGGCCTGGTGGCCGGCATGTTGTTCTACAGCCTGCGCGACCGCCTGGGCCGCTAGCCGCCGCAGCCGGGCGCGCGCTAGAATGGCGCTCCTGCGTTACCAGAGTCAGACCGGCCACATGCCAGACAAGCTGCCGCGCATCGCCGCCACGCAAGACTGGCGCCAGCAACTGCGCGATGTCATCACCTCTACCGCCGAACTGCTCAGCGTGCTGGAACTGAAGCCCGGCCAGGTGGGGGCGAGCGAGGCGGCCTGTGCCGATTTTCCGCTCAAGGTGCCGCGCAGTTTTGTCGCCCGGATGCAGCCGCGGAACCCGCGGGACCCGTTGCTGCGCCAGGTACTGGCGAGCCGGCAGGAACTGACCAGCCCAGCGGGCTTCGGCACCGACCCTGTGGGCGAACAGGATAGCGCCAATCCGC
This sequence comes from uncultured Halieaceae bacterium, assembly GCA_963976655.1. Lineage (GTDB taxonomy): Bacteria > Pseudomonadota > Gammaproteobacteria > Pseudomonadales > Halieaceae > Marimicrobium. The sequence goes on along the minus strand of CAXBLB010000003.1, from coordinate 27,328 downwards.
GCGCGGGCATCATCCACAAATACCAGGGCAGGGTGCTGCTGATTGTCGCCGGCGGCTGCGCCGTGAACTGCCGCTACTGTTTCCGGCGGCATTTTCCCTACGGCGAGAACCGCATCAGCCGCGACGAATGGCGTGCAGCGCTCGACTACATACGGGCGGATGCGGGCATCACGGAAGTGATACTGAGTGGCGGCGACCCGCTGCTGGCGGGCGATGAACAGCTCAGCGAGCTGGTGGGCATGCTCGGTGATATACCCCAGGTGCAACGCCTGCGCGTGCATAGCCGTTTACCTGTTGTTATCCCCGCGCGTGTTACGCCGCAGCTACTGGACGCCATCAGCCATCCGCGCCTGAGTAGCGTGATGGTGCTGCACAGCAACCATGCGAATGAAATCGACCGCGAGGTGGGCGCCGCGGCTGGCGCGCTGCGCAACCACGGGATTACCACACTCAATCAGGCCGTGCTGCTCGGCGGTGTGAACGACAGCGTTGCGGCCCAGGTGGCGTTGAATGAACGGCTGTTCAAGGTGGGCGTACTGCCCTACTACCTGCACCTGCTGGACAAGGTGGCGGGCGCTGCACATTTCGATGTGCCCGAGGACACCGCCGTGCAATTGCACGCGGCGCTTCGCGCCAGGCTGCCCGGTTATCTCGTGCCGCGCCTGGTGCGGGAGGTTGCCGGCGCGAACGCGAAGGTGGACGTGTTGGCGCGCGGCTGAAGCGCGCTCAGTTGCGCGGCGGCAGCCCGTGCACCAGGGTGAGGAATTCGAGCTGCGTGCCGGCCCGGCGGTGTTCGCTCAATGCCTGGTACTCCTCGTCTGCGTACCAATCGAGCGCGGCCTGTTCCGAGGGAAAGCGGAAAATAATCATCCGGCCAGAACGCGGCGCTTCACCCTCCAGCGTCAGGGGGTTGTCGTCGAAGGTCACAAACTCGCCGCCGTACTGCTTGAGGAATTTGAAGAATCCCTTCTCGTAAGTGCGGTACGGATCAGCATCGGTGATGGCCAGATTGACCACCATGTACACGGGAACGTCAGACATCGGTATTTCCTGCAAAAGACGGTGAATTGAAGGTCGGTATATTATGGCATTAACACTGCCATAATAGTTTGCGAGGTTCTCACTGGCAAGTTTTCGCAGACAAAAAAATGGCCCCTTCGCGGGGCCATCGGGTCGGATGCAGTACCTGCTCAGGGGTAGTTCGGCGGTTTCTCCTTGCCCATGTCCGCAATACTGACGAAGCCGTTCTGGAAGGCGTCCAGATCGTCGAAGATATCACCTGCGGGCTTGCTCGAGTTGCAGTCCGTCTGCGCGACATAACTGCGGCCCAGCAGATCGACAGCCACCGGCGTTACCACCGTACCGCGCAACGTACCGCCCGCCGAACAGGAAGGAATGTTGATGTTCGGCAGTGTCATCAACGGCATGCCGGCCTCCCCGAGACGCCACTGCTCCAGCACAGCCAGCGTGGCCGCGGTACTGGCGGGCCAATCCGGCGCGCCCAGTTCGGCGCTGCTGGCGATGGCGGCGCTGGCGCCACGGCGCAGGGCCGTGCGCGCGGCGCCTATGGTGCCGGAGAAATTACTGCCGACATTGGCGAGATTCTGGCCATCGTTAATGCCGCTGAGAACAACGTCGGGCGAAAGCTGCAGAGTCTGCAGTGCCCAGATGGCCGCATCTCCCGGCGTGCCGTGCACTGCCGCCAGCACCGGAAAGCCGCTGAGGGTAGTAAGCCCGGTGCTCGCCGCCGGTGCTCCACCGGGAGTGAGATTGTCGCCCTGCCCTGATTGCGGGGTCAGCGGCGCGACCACCTGTACATTGATGCCGGCTACAAAACCGTCCGCCGGATCGTTCGGATCATCCACGAGCCCCTCCACCAGGGCGTCAATGCCGGCGGAATCGTAACCATCGTCGTTGGTGACCAGTACTTCCAGCGGTACCGTGTGGGAGGCGAGGTAGCAGGCATCAGCCGTGCTGCTCAAGGTAACGCCGGGCTGCAAACACGGGTGTCCGCCCGGGGCGAATACATCCGGGTGGTTCTCGTAGCCACGAATCACCCAGGCGCCGAGAATCCAGTTGTCGTCCAGGCCGGTGAACGTCCATTGATCGCGCTCACCCGCGAAGCCCTCCGGCGCGCCGGACGCAGACTGGATCAGCCAGCCAAAGCCCACCAGCCGTGAATCCGGCGTGTTCGCGGTCTCGTACACCAGCAGGTTGGGCCTGATCCGATCAAACTTCGTGTTGTCGCCCGGCAGCAAATACGCGTAGCCGCCCAGGTTGCTCGCGCCATAAGCGGTCGCGCCCGCGGGCAGATCCGCCACGGTCCAGTATTGCTGCGCCAGGCTCACTGAGAGATCCATGAAAACGGAAAACGACAGACACTCCTGGATAGCCAGATCCGGAGCCCCCTGGCACCACCAGGGCACCGTGCCGGTACGTTCGGTGAAACGCAAAGCCGTGCTGTAGTAGCACCCGCTCAGGAAGAGGCTGAAAACCACCAGCAACAACGCCATGCGCGTGCCGCCATGCACACCTGGCGTAGCCGCCAGAATCCTTTTTTTATTCATGCTCAAACACCTCGTTGGCTTCCGGGCCAGATGCCACGGAATCGGTCGATCAATAGCTGTCGCGTCGGCCGGGTTGCACCACCCCGGGGCTAACCCCCGGGCGCAGACTGCCGCCGACAATGAGAGTCTAGAACAACCCGGGCGGCATCTCGCGGGAATAGACGTCTTTTGGCAGTTAGAGATGTTTTAAAAAGCTAAAGCCTTATTTTTCAGAGACTTGGGATTCGCCTTCTGCGGTAACCACGCGAATCCCAGAGGGCTCGATCCGCAGTCGATAGCGCAGTTGCACCCCATCGGGATGCCTGCTGGAGTCGAACAGAAAGGCATCGGCGCAGGCTTCGCCGAGTGCGGCCACAATGTCTTCCTTGATCTTGCTGCGATTCTGGTCCAGCGACCGCGCACGCAAACCGGCCTGCTGCAGATCATTGATGGCGCGCGCGTGACCCTGGTGTTGCTCCATCAATTCCGCCAACCGGGCGCCCGCGTCCTTGTCCGGGCGATTGCTCGGCGGGTTGGTGATCCAGCCATCGTCCTGCAGCCGCGCCAGCGCGTACCACGCGTAATAAAATAGCGGCGTGCCGCCAACGGGCACCGGAATGCCGCGCAGCGCAAGCTGCATGCGGGGGAGATCGATGTGCACGCTATTCGGGGTGTTGGCGATCACCAGCGCCGGTTCCAGCAAGTGCTCCAGCGGTTCTTCCCCGCGCCGCGCCGTGTCGAGCCCCAGCAGGAACCATTGCACCTGCTCCGGCGCCAGCGCCGCCACGCGCGGGTCGGTGACTACACCGAGCACCGCGGCCATATTGCGCGAGTCGGGGGCATGCAAATGCTCCAGGCAACGCTGCTGCGACGCGTTGAGCTCAAGCGCGCCAGCGCGATACCCGCGCATGCTGTCGAACGCCTCCTGACCCGTGTACCCCTGCTCCAGCAGTAAATTGATCCAGCGCCGGTGGGTCACCGACAGCGGCGGCGGCACGAGCAGCGCGATCAGCAAAAACAGCAGGCCGAGCAGCCCGGCAACGCCCAGGGCAAACCAGAGCCCGGGCTGACACTGGTAGCCGAACACGACCTCGCGTTCGATCTGGTTTCTGAACAGACCGAAATGACGCTGCCTGAGCCCCGGCAGCGCATCGGCCAGAACGATGCCGTCCACCTGCAGAAGCTGCACACGGCAGGCCTGGTGAGGCGCAAACCAGGCACTGTCTACAAGCCGCGCCAACTGCTGGTTAATCGCCTCGCCGGCGCGAAGCAACAGGCGCCGGTCGTTGGAGCGTGACTGGGAGGCGCTGAACCAGGATTCGTCCAGACTCTGCTGCAGGTGCTCCTGCACACGCCGCTCGATGCTGTTCCCGAGGGCGCGATCACTCGCCCGCGAGAGAATTCCCAACAGCAGCAGCGTGGCCAGCAGCCATGCCAGGGCCAGCCAGAGGGCGCGCTTAACGGACATGGCAGGGCCGCACTACGGAGAAATGGCGGAAAAAATCCACCTGGGCAACGATCGCCAGGTTGGCCAGCGCTGCCAGCAAATCGCAGTGAACCGGCGTGTCGAGCAGTTCGCTGTGCAGGTACCAGGAGGGGCCGGGTATGGTTTCCTCCAGCACCAGCCCCGGCGGTAACTGCAACGCGCTATCGGGGCCTTCATCGAAAAGCAGCGCAGGGATAACATCCACACGCCCATCGAACAGCGCGCCGTACAGCTGGCGATAGGTACGAAAATAGACAATCTCCGGCACCGCCTCCAGGCCGTTGTTCTTCAGCGCAGCCTGCGGAATCTGGAAGGCGGAAACACTGTTGGGATCATCGATCAGCCCAAGGCGTTTCCCCCGCAACCACTGCTCACTGAGTTCGGGCGTGCCCGCCAGTGAAACCAGTTGCGCGCCATAGTCTGGATAACGCGCCAGGGGTACGTAATCCACCCCGCGCCGGATGGAGCGCTGGCCTTCCTGCAATAATTCCGGCTTGGCGAGAATGAGCTGGTAGCGCGCTTCGAACAGCTCGCGCAAATCCAGGTGGTCGCGGTGCGTGCCGCGCAGGTTAATCTCGCCAAAATGCCGGGCCAGGGGCGGCGACTGGCACCAGGCGGGCGCAAGCTGCAGGTCTTCCACGTACACGGCATCCAGAATTCGCAGCGCCGGGGCCGCAGGGGTTCCCGTTATGCAGCGCAGCATGCCGTAGTCGCGTTGCTCGAGCGGCTGCACCTGATAGGCCTGCGCCACGAGGTAGCGGCCCGGAAGCCACACGCACAGCACCGCCGCCGCATACAGCAGACAGTAATAGAAGAAGTGACTGAATATCCGCCGCAGGGAAATGTTGAAGGGCTCCTGGCTGAAGGGCTCCGGAAGGGGCTTTCGATCTGGCTGGCCTGCGCCAATATTGTCCGGTGGAAGCCCGCGGCGCGCAAGGCCGACGCGTCGGGCGCAACCACTTCATATCTGCTACTTTTATTGCACGGTGCGAGTTCTCAGGCGCAGCCGATGCAGCATCTTTTATACTTAGTAATAAAAGTATAATACTGCTGCGGGCGCCCAATAATTGGCGCGATAATTGCCTATTAAGGCGCGATAACGTATAATCTTTTGCCGAATTTAACTTAGTGGTCTAACCAATAGACATGAACACAACCTCTGCCGGTGGCACGGCACGGCTCCGGGAGCCGGAATCCCGCGATGGCGTTGCCCTACACGCACTTATCGCCGCCTGCCCGCCGCTTGACCAGAACTCCGTCTACTGCAATCTCCTGCAATGCACTCATTTCGCCAGCACCTCGGTTGTCGCTGAAAAGCACGGCGAGCTGGTTGGCGCCATCAGCGGTTACCGGGTGCCCGAGCGCCCCGACACGCTGTTCGTGTGGCAGGTGGCGGTTGGCGAAGCCGCCCGCGGCGAAGGTCTGGCGAGCCGCATGCTCGCACACCTGGTCGACCGCGAGGGCAGCGCCGATATCAACTACATGGAAACCACGATCACCGGGGACAACCAGCCTTCGTGGTCGCTGTTCGAACGCTTCGCCAGCGACCGGGAAGCAGCGCTTGAGCATCACGTGCTGTTCGAACGCACTGCGCACTTTGCCGACCAGCACCCGTCGGAGCACCTGCTGCGTATCGGGCCGATATCACGCGCCCCGGCGGCCCCCGAAGAATCACAAAAAAGTACCGCAACAAAAGGAAACACAGCATGAAAATTTTCGATGAGATCGAATCGGAAGTGCAGAGCTACGCGCGCTCGTTTCCGCGCATTTTCAATCGCGCGCAGGGCGCTTACCTGTACGATGAAGAAGAAAACGAGTACCTGGATTTTCTCGCCGGCGCGGGCACATTGAACTACGGGCACAACAACCCGCTGTTCAAGAAAAAACTGCTCGAGTACATCGAGAACGACGGCATCACCCACGGCCTTGATCTGCACACGCGCGCCAAGGGTGAATTCCTGGAAGCGTTCAACGAAAAAATTCTCAAGCCGCGCGACATGAGTTACATGGTGCAGTTCACCGGCCCCACAGGCACCAACGCGGTGGAAGCCGCGCTGAAACTGGCGCGCAACATCACCGGCCGCGAAAACATCATTTCCTTCACCAACGGCTTTCACGGCGTGAGCCTGGGCGCACTCGCCGCCACGGGCAACTCGCACCACCGGGGCGCATCCGGCGTCAGCCTGAGCGGCGTCTCCCGCGTGCCCTATGACGGCTACCTCGGTGATGACATCGACACCACCGGCTACCTCGACAAGGTGCTGTCTGACTCCTCCAGCGGCATTGATCTGCCCGCTGCGGTGATCGTAGAGACAGTACAGGGCGAGGGCGGCATCAACGCGGCCTCCATCGGCTGGCTGCAGAACCTTGAGCAGGTGTGCCGCAAACACGACGTACTGCTGATCGTGGACGACATCCAGGCCGGCTGCGGCCGCACCGGCACCTTTTTCAGCTTCGAGGAGGCGGGCCTCAAGCCGGATATCGTCACGCTGTCGAAATCCCTCGGGGGCTACGGCCTGCCCTTCGCGGTTGTACTGATCAAGCCGGAACTGGACCAGTGGAAGCCCGGCGAACACAACGGCACATTCCGCGGCAATAATTTCGCCTTCATTACCGCCAAGGCGGCGATCGACAACTACTGGACAGATGACCGCTTCTCGCTCGACATCCTGCGCAAGGGCCGCTATGTATCGAAGCGTCTCGAAGCGATTGTGCAGACCTATGGCGACGGCAACTTCACAACCCGCGGGCGCGGCATGTTCCAGGGGATCAACTGCGTCAGCGGTGAACTCGCCGGGAAAATAACCCAGCGCGCCTTCACCAAGGGCATGATCATTGAAACCAGCGGCGCGGACGACCAGGTAGTAAAACTGCTCTGCCCGCTGGTGATCAGCGATGAAGACCTGGCCAGGGGCATCGATATCCTGGAGGCGTCGATCCGCGAGATCTGCGCCGGCAGCGACAGCGTTCCGGAGGAAGTGGACTATTTCGACGACGAGCGCAATATACTCGACGACGAGCAGGAAATCCTTGAGGACCAGCGCCAGATCGCCTGAGGCGCGCACCGGCCGCAGCCGATAGGCGGCCGTCCATTCACGCAGAACCCGGATTTGAGAGAAAAACTTATGATCGTTAGACAACTTGACGAAGCAAAGCAAACAGAACGCCGCGTAGTATCGCCAGACGGCAACTGGGAAAGCACCCGCATGCTGCTTAAGGCAGACAAAATGGGGTTCTCTTTCCACATCACCACCATTTACGCCGGCGCCGACTTCCGCATGCACTACCAGAATCACCTGGAATCCGTGTACTGCATGAGCGGCGAGGGCGAAGTGGAAACGCTGGCCGACAACAAAGTGTACCCCATCAAACCGGGCACGCTGTACATTCTCGACCAGCACGATGAACACATCCTGCGCGCACGTAGCGAGATGACAATGGCCTGCGTATTTAACCCGCCCGTGAGCGGAAAGGAAGTACACAACGCCGCGGGCGCCTACGAACTCGACGACTCGGACTGAAACGGCAGCACCATTTAACGGTAACCACCATTTAACGGTAACCACCAGCTAATGGTAACTACCAGGAAAACAGACAACAGCCCACCTACAGGAGGAGACGTGAGCGCGAAACACACAGTACACAAGATTGGCGGAACATCCATGCTTGAGTACGATGCGGTGCGCGACAACATCGTGCTGGACCCGGCAACCGGCGGCAATCCGTATCAGCGCATCCTGGTTGTTTCGGCGTACGGCGGCATTACCGATCAACTGCTGGAGCACAAGAAATCCGGCCGGCCGGGCGTATTCGGCCTGTTTGCCGCCGCTCAAAGCGACGAAGGCTGGCGCGATGAACTCGCCCGGCTGCGCGCCCGCATGTACCAGCTCAACGGGCAGTTTTTCAAGGACGCGGTGGGCACGGAACGCGCCAACCGCTTTGTTGACGAGCGCCTGGATTCCGCCGAGGCCTGCCTCGACAGCCTGCAGCAGATTTGCAACCACGGGCACTTTTCCCTGAGCGAGCACCTGCAAACGGTGCGCGAGATGCTCGCCAGTGTCGGCGAGGCGCAGAGTGCCTGGAATACCGCCGAGCTGCTCAAGCGCGACGGCATCGACACGCGCTTTATCGACCTCACAGGCTGGCAAAGCACGGAACACGTGGAGCTGGATGAACGCATTCGCACGGCGTTTGCCGACATCGATCTGGCGACCACCCTGCCCGTTGTCACCGGCTACGCGCACAGTAAAACCGGCCTGATGGCAAATTTTGACCGCGGCTACAGCGAGATGATCTTCAGCCGCACCGCGGTGCTGACCGGCGCGCTGGAAGCGATCATCCACAAGGAATTCCACCTTTCCAGCGCCGACCCGCGCATTGTCGGCGAAGAGCGTGCCATTCCCATCGGCCGCACCAACTACGATGTTGCCGACCAGCTCGCCAATCTGGGCATGGAAGCCATTCATCCGCGCGCTGCCAAGGGTTTGCGCCAGTCGGGCATTCCATTGCGCGTGAAGAACACCTTCGAACCCGCACACGGCGGCACGCTCATCACGCCGGAATACATCAGCGACACGCCCTGCGCCGAAATTATCGCCGGCAACAAGCAGGTGTATGCCCTGGAGCTGTTCGACCAGGACATGGTGGGGCAGATCGATTTGCACGACAGCCAGATTATGGAACTGATCCGGCGCTTCCGGGCGCACATCATCGCCAAGGATATCAACGCCAACACCATTACCCACTACCTGTCGGGGAACCTGAAAACCATCAAGCGCATCATCAGCGAACTGCAGAAGCGCTATCCCGACGCGGAGATCAAACAGACCAAGGTCTCGATCGTTTCGGCAATCGGCAGCGACCTGCGCATTACCGGGTTACTCTCCCAGGCGGTAGCCGCGCTGACAGCGGCCGATATCGGCGTACAGGCTGTGCACCAGTCCATGCGCCAGGTGGACATTCAGTTTGTGGTGCAGGAGAGTGACTTCGAGCACGCCATCCGGGCCCTGCATGCCTGCATGGTAGAGGTGCACGACCACGGTTCCGCTATTCGTCTCGCGAATACCTGATGGCTGCGCGCTTTAGCTGCGCGTGCCTGTGGCACACGCCGTTGCACGCGCCGTTGCACACACCCGTTGCACCCGCCGTTACACGCGCCCAGTAGTGCGCACCCACCGATACAGCGAGCTCCCGCATGACCATTGCCTTTAGCGTTTTTCTTCTGCTTTTCGTGCTGATTGGGCTCTCGTCCGCTCGCCTGAGCCGCCGCACCCGACACGACTACTACCTCGCCGACAATACGGTAAAACCCTGGCTGGTGGGCTTGTCTGCCGTGGCCACCAACAACAGTGGCTACATGTTTATCGGTGTGATCGGTTACACCTACGCCACCGGTTTTCCCGCGTTCTGGCTGATGGCCGGCTGGATAGCCGGTGACTTCCTCGGCTCCATGTTTGTGCACCGGCGCCTGCGTGAAGCCACCGTGCGCACCGGGGAAGTAAGCTACGCCGGCGTGCTCAGCGCCTGGTACGGGCGCAACAACGGCGCACTGCAACGCACCATCGGCGCCATTTCGCTGCTCTTTCTGCTCACCTACGCCAGCGCGCAACTGGTGGCCGGCTCCAAGGCCCTGCACGTACTGTTCGACTGGCCGCTGTGGGCGGGCTCGGTGATCGGCGCGGTGATAGTGGTGGCCTACTGCATTGCCGGCGGCATACGCGCCTCCATCTGGACCGACGCCGCGCAATCCTTCGTGATGATCTTCGCCATGGGCGCGCTACTTGTAGTGGCGGTGGATGCGCTGGGCGGAATGAACTCAGCGCTGAATGCCATGCAACAGATTGACGGTTTCACCGAGTGGTTCCCGCGCGACCTGCCGCTGCCGGGCATCTGGGGGCCGATACTGTTTGCGGTGAGCTGGGGGTTCGCGGGCCTTTCCGTTATCGGCCAGCCGCACGTGATGGTGCGCTTCATGGCCCTCGACAACAGCGACAACATGCACGTGGCGCGGGCCTGGTACTACCTGTGGTTTATCGCCTTCTACGCCATGGCCACCAGCGTGGGCCTGCTGGCGCGCATTCACCTCGGCGACACCGCGAGCTTCGACGCGGAACTCGCCCTGCCGACCATGGCGATGGAACTCATGCCGCCGATGATGGTGGGCCTGATTTTGGCGGGCATCTTCGCCGCCACCATGTCTACCGCAGATTCGCTGGTACTGAGCTGTTCCGCCGCGCTCACGCATGACCTGCTGCCGCACCGCATTGAAAACGGCATGTTGATTAAACTCGCGACCGCGCTGATCACGGCCCTCGCACTTGGCCTTGCGCTGATGAACAACCAGAGCGTATTCAACCTGGTGATTCTCTCGTGGTCTGCACTGGCCAGCGCCTTCGCGCCACTGCTGATAGCGCAGTGCCTCGGCAGGCGCCCGGGGCAGGCGCTGAGCCTGGCAGCGCTCACCGCCGGGCTCGCGACCGCCCTGCTGTGGCGCTACCTGGGCTGGCACGCGATAGCGTATGAGGGGTTGCCGGGTATTCTGGTGGGGCTGACGGTGTTGATGCTGGCTACGCGGCGGGAGAAAGAGCCAGTTAGCGAGTACGCAGTGGTTTAGCGAGAACCTCACTGCCTACTCCCTGGTCAACACTCCGTACTCAGCACTCCCTGCTCAACAATCCCTCCACCGCCATCCCGTCGTCCATCCTGTCGCCATACCACCGCGGCACCAGGGTGCGCGGCCCGATATCAGCCCGATCACGCCGGTTAGCCATAGTCAGCGCAAACACGTTCCCGCGGAAACGTGTATCCGGCCCGCTGGGGATCAGTCGGCCTTTCGGTGTGGCAAATACCGGCTCGGCATTTTCGTGCAGAGTGAGGCTGTAACCCCCTTCATGCACCAGGCGATGATGGTGGCGGCACAGTAGCAGCAGGTTGTCGAGGCGGGTTTCGCCGCCATCGGCCCAATGGCGGATATGGTGCGCGTCTACGTAATGCCGTGCCGTGCAGCCGGGGAAACGACAGCCGCCGTCGCGGTGTTCCAGCGCGCGGCGGATAGCGGGCGGAATACTGCGGGAGCGACGGCCGATGTCCAGTGTGTTGCCGCGAGCATGGCCGGTTGCATCTTCCAGCCAGTGCACCACGCCGCAGTCGCAGGCGAGGCGACGGGACGTTTCCGCGGAAACGCTACCGCCGGATGCCAGCGCTGCTTCAGCACCATCGCCATCTTCTTCCAGTGTGTTGATGTCGGTATGCAGGTGGATAGTGCAGCGGTCGCCGCCGCTGAGGGAGCCTTTCGCGCCCTTGAGTTCACCATTGAGTTCGCCCTTGAGTTCGCCCTTGAGTTCACCTGCGAGGTAGCCATCCGCCACGCGCTCCAGTGCATCGGCGCGGCGCGCGGCGATGGGGGCTTCACTGTACATCGCTGTTTCAGAGTGGCTGGACGTTTCCGCGGAAACGTCTTCCGCCGCATTGCGCTGCTCTTCGTGGATTGCTGCCATCGCCAGCTCGAGCGCCTGTGTAATGCGCCCGCCCTGCTCCGGGCCGAGGCGCGCCTTCAGCACATAGCTGCCATCGTCGTCGATGTACCAGTTGAGTTCCCGCAGTGCGTGACGCTGGTTGTCCCTTTTCAGCGCCTCGCTGCGTTTCACCTTGCGGTAATTGCGCACCAGACGCTCTACGTGGGAGGCGGTGCCGTGGTCCGCGATCATCAATAGGTACTCCTCGTTCTGTTCGGTAGCTACGCGGGTCATCGCGCGCACTTTGGAATAGCTGATGCGGCCACCGCGCAGGGCCGAACTGATCTGCGGCAGGCTTTGCAGCGCATGGGCCACGCGCACTTTCTCCCGCGCCGAGCCCAGGGCGATACCGCATTTCCAGTTCAGCCAGTGGGCGCAGGACTTCATGCCCGCACCGCTCCAGCCGTGACGCTCGTCGAATTCGCGGACCAGGGTGAGCAGCCGGTAGGTTGCGGCGTTGAGATGCGCGGCGAGTTCGGTGATTTCGTCTTCCAGTACCGCAAGTTCGCGGGCATCTGGCTGACTGCAGGGAACGGGGAATTGGCTCATGGCGGAAGCCCTTTTTGGTATTGGTTTGATACTGGTTAAATATACAGTATTAAATGGATAAATCAATATAAAACAAATAGTTAAGTTGGTTTTGATGAGAGGTGGCAGGCGTGGGCACTATGGAGTTTCGAATCCCTAGCCCGGAACCCCGACCCTATTCCAAATAGGCCTGCAGTACAGAAAGATCGCGAGCTCTCCCATCCCCCTGGATCCTGTTCCTGCCAACCCCGAATTGGGTGCTGCGATTACGCTTACGGCGCCAGTGAAAGCGCTTTCACCGCGGCGGTTCTCATGGCCGAACTGCGCGCCAGCCCCGCGCCCTTGTTGACCACGAGTTCCTGGAACCGCGGGCTGGTAACCATACCCAGGAACTCGGGCAGGCTGGGGTAACGGACCAGCGCAAAGGTGTCCCAGGCGGCATCTGAACCCAGAATCAGGTGAGTGTAGGTTCCTCCCAGGACGGGATACGCGCCAATACCCGGCAGTACTTCAGCCAGCATCGTATCGGTGTACAGGGCGTCAGCTTCGGCGCCTGTCAAACCGCGGCTGGTGCCGTCCGGATACAGTGCCTGCTCACGGTGCTGGTTGAGGTTCGCCATATAAAACTCGTCTTTGTCGGGCTGCAGGTCTACCGGCTGCCTCAGAACTTCCGGGGTCAGCCAGAATGCATGCAGTTGCCGCGTGGCGGCGTGTTCACCCTCCAGCGCCTGTTGATAGGCGGGCGCCTGCAAGACATCGAGCAGCGCCTGCGGGCTGGGAAAGTAAATGCCGCGTACCTGGTGCCACGCGCGGCCCTCCGGGTTCGTAATCTGTTGCAGCACGACGTTGTCGAACGCGGTATAGGCGCCAACGAGTCGCAACTGCTCCGAGAGAACCCGCTCGTAGGAGGCCAGCAGCGCCCGCGTATCGTCTTCATCGTCCCTGAGTTCGCGGTACTCGATGAGATAGAACGGTTCGCTGCCCAATTCATTGCGCAGCAGTGACACCAGGAAGGCCTCGTTGGCGGGAGTGTGCGGCGCCGATAGTGTCTCGGCCAATGCGCTGGCCTGGGCCTGTAGATCGGACACCCCGTCGTTGCTGTCGGCGCAGGCGTAGAAGAGGGGAAGCAGCAAGAGCAGGGCGTAGCGTATTTTCATTATTGAAGTGTCTTTGCCGGAGAGGAGGCCTGCCAGTGTAAAGGGATGGGGGGCGGGGGCAAGGCGAGCTGGCGCTCAATCCTGTAAGGGCGCGCCCGTGTCCGTGCGCCTATTGAATGACTGCCACCGCATGCTTATGCAGGAGGTGCGCGGCGCCAACAGGCGGCCCAGCAAGCTGCGCCGGTCGCAGAACTGGATAGGCGGCAGCCGCCCCGGCAATGCGGTGTTCGTGCCGCCGCCACCCAAGCAGGTGGTGGAACTGCTGATTGCGCTGCTACTGAATGACGGTATCCTGAGTGAGATAGGTGCTCGCAAGCGGGATCGCATTTACCGCTACAAGCGATACCTGTCGTTATTGGAATAGACGCATGGCACAGAAGAAGAAAGAAGCCCGTGACGAATTGTAGGGAAGATCACTTGAAGTGAGAGTCTAGTGCGCCGCCAGTTTCATCCGAAAAGTGAAGGGTGCGCACCGGTTTAGAAACTACATCCAAAAAATGCTCAGAACACACCAATAACAATGGAAGTGAACAATGATCGTTTATCTTGAGAACAAGGCCAAATTTCAAGCTGACATCCTTTCCAACCGGATTGAGGAGAAGATTCAAGATGCGATGAGGGCAGCGACCGGAAGATCCGTGGGCGGCAGCGAACTCACCTCCTGGAAAAACTCACTACGGCAGATGGACACCGTCCTCGCCGACTCCGCCATCCCCCACGATACCGGCGTCGCCATCGAGTTCAATATACCCAACACAGGAAAACGCATCGACTTCATCCTGACCGGCCGCCGGGACGACGGCCAGCGCACCGCTGTGATCGTCGAGCTAAAGCAATGGCAGACTGCCAAGGCTACCCAGCGGGACGCCATCGTATCCACCTTCCTCGGCGGGCGGGAACGGGAGGTAAGCCATCCGTCCTATCAGGCGTGGTCCTACGCCATGCTGATCGAAGACTACAACGAAACCGTCCGCCGCGACCCCATTCACCTAAAGCCTTGCGCCTATCTCCACAACTGTGAGTCGCATGAGGTGATCCACGCCCCATTCTACGCCGAACATACCAAGGCCGCTCCCGCGTTTCTTAGAGACGACGCCCTTCTGCTGCGCGAGTTCATCAAAACCCACGTCAGGCAAGGCGACAGCTGCGAGACGATGTACCGTATCCGGGACGGCAAAATCCGCCCATCTAAAGGCCTCGCTGAACACCTGGCCGCTCTCATGCTGGGAAACCGGGAATTCACCATGATCGATGACCAGAAGGTCGTATACGAAACCGCTCTCGATTTGACGAATCAGTCCGACGCGCAAAACAAGAATGTCCTCATCATCAAAGGTGGACCTGGCACGGGAAAGACCGTCGTCGCCATCAACCTGCTGGTGGAACTCACCAACCGCGGTCTGGTCGCCCAGTACGTTACCAAGAACGGCGCTCCGCGGGCAGTTTACGAAAGCAAACTCACTGGCACCTTCAAGAAAACGCGAATCTCCAACCTCTTCGTTGGCTCCGGTGGATTTTCCACCACCCCACGGAACACCTTCAATGCGCTCATTGTTGATGAAGCCCACCGCCTGAACGAAAAATCTGGCCTCTACGGCAATCTTGGCGAGAACCAGATTAAGGAACTGATTGAAGCCTCAACCTGCACCGTCTTCTTCCTCGACGAAGATCAGCGGATTCACTGGAAAGACATCGGCGAGGCCACCCAACTCCGGAAGTGGGCGGCCCACGCCGGAGCAACGGTTACCGAGTTGGAGTTGGAATCCCAATTCCGTTGCAACGGATCCAATGGTTATCTTGCCTGGATTGATGACGTCCTACAGATTCGTCAGACTGCCAATCGAACTCTGGAAGGGACCAATTACGAATTCAAAGTGTGCGCAAGCGCCTCGGAACTTCGCCAACTGATCTACGAGCGAAATAATATCTCCAACCGCGCGCGGATGGTGGCAGGCTACTGCTGGGACTGGGCATCGAAAAAGAACCCTACCGCCTTCGACATTAAACTCCCTGAAGAAAACTTCAACGCCCGCTGGAACCTGACCAAAGACGGCCCCCTCTGGCTCGTCTCGCCCGACTCCGTTTCAGAGATCGGTTGCATTCACACCTGCCAGGGGCTCGAGCTAACCTATATTGGCGTCCTCATTGGCCCCGATCTCATCGTTCGCGATGGCAGAATTCTCACCGATGGCGCCAAGCGCTCCAAAAACGACGCCTCCATCAAGGGCTACAAGAAAATGCTTAAGGAAGATCCTGATGCAGCCCGACAAAAGGCCGATCTCATAATCAAGAATACCTATCGCACCCTGATGACTCGGGGAATGAAGGGCTGCTACGTGTATTCCGTTGATCCTGAGACAAACGACTACCTTCGCGAACACAGCGTTGGCTCTTTAATCCCGGATATACCGGAGCCACACCCGACCTCGCAACCAGCCGAATTTCCCTTCCGCATAATTACCAGTGAAGAAATACACACCGCCTCCAATGCCGTTCCCCTTCTCGATTTAAAAATCGCGGCCGGCGGCTTCAGCCCCGAGCAATGGCATACAGAAAGCCAATGGGCGGAACTTCCAGAGGGCTTCGCCGCCACAGAAGGCTTCTTCGTCGCTCAAGTCGTCGGGGAATCCATGAATCGCCGCATCCCCAGTGGTTCCTGGTGCCTCTTCCGCCCGCCCGGGGCAGGAAGCCGTGAAGGAAGAATCGTCCTTGTTCAATGCAAGGACATTCAGGACCCCGACTGCGGGCGCTTTACGATCAAACGCTATTCCAGCGAAAAACAGGAGACCGAGGATGGCTGGAAGCACACTCGCATCATCCTCTCACCCGACAGCGACCGGCCAGATTATCTGCCAATTGTGATCACTGACGCTGAGACTTCTGATTTTCAGATCCTCGGGGAATATGTGGCAACCATTGGATAGGACGATTGAAAGTAGCCATGGGCATCACACCTTGATCGGAGTGCTCCAGTTGTGCGGTGATTGAGACACATGGGCTGCAAGTATCGCCTGGCCTGTTACTTCTCTTTCTTGAAACCAGACCCGTTGCACCCAGGGCAGCCTGGTTCAGGCTTGCCATGTACGCCACGATAGTCTTCGCATATCCAGCTACGGACCTCATTAATGATGGAGATCGGGTCATATTTCTGGTTCCCGTCGCCCAGCCCCATGCTCTCATCGAACATATCGACGCTTTTGGACTTTTGTTTCTTGGGCTTGGGTATGGGCGTTACGAATTCTGCCCGGCGTCGGTTGTCCACAACCTTTTGTGTGGGTAATCCACCGACTAGCTCCCAATGCTTGGCAGGGTACTCATAGGGAGAATTCAGGATCGGCTTTTTGTAAAACTCATCGCTCATTTTTTGCTCTTCTTTTTATCCCTTGATCAGGCGAGTTTCGGATTGGCCTGACTGACTATTTTCTAACCGATTCTAGTTTTTGTTCTGTTATCCACGTTTCTATGTCTTTGCCTCTAAACCGCCAACTGCCGCCCACCTTGAACCCCGGCAGTTTCCCTTCTGCCGCTAAGCGGTAGGCAGTCTTTTCAGCCAGTTTCAAGTACGCAGCGACCTCTTTCAGGGTCAATATGTCGTCGGTCATGTTGTTATCCGGCAACTAAACTGCTTGAGAGAATAGGGGAATATTGGGGAGCGAACAATAGAAAACCCGTTTTACCAGTGAGGTTTCTGACTCCACCCAATGCGGTGGATTTAACCCACTGCATTGAGTCGCTTGGTCTACGACGCCATCGATGGTCTTAATTTGTCTCGGAGTGCGGATCGTCCCCGCTCAATAATATCTGGATTAACCTTGCTTGAAAGCTGATCTTTCGGCTTCTCACCGATGAAATACTTTATTCGCTCCGCGTTCGCTCCAGAGGCATGTGGCATTCCAAAAAGTACTTGCTGGTCAGCGATGATGTTTTCCCTCACTAGGCGTTCGAACACCTTGATGGCGGATGCCCCCAGAGGTAGCCAAAGTGCTTCAGGAATCGCGCGGATTTCTGCGCCAAGATAAAATTTGGATTGGTTCCATAAGTAGGGCATGGAGACCATGGCACTACTTCCGCTGTAGTTAATGCCATCTTTGAATACGGGATAGCGTAGCGCGGAAGTGTAGTGGACCAAATCGCTGCGGGAACCAAAAAGCTCGGTGCAAGAATTCAATCCTAGATAGCGATCCATGCCAATATAGTTAAGCATCTTGGTCAGGTTGTTACGCATGACTCCCGCAAAGCTACCAGTGTTCTTGGCAATTTGGAGAGTTTCCTCCTCTGGCTTATCGCCCCGCAACGCATCGCGGGCCGCGCAGAGTGCTTTATCTGCTTGCTGCCATCCTGGTGTAATACCGCATATCACCAGCTTGGCTTGTTGATTGATATGTTCAAACGGAGCGTACCAAGTACTAAGGCCTTTAGGTCCGGTTGAGATGAGCAGCGCTTCGGGCAGCTGGCCTGATACCGAGCGGTAATTGGCAATGATATTGCTGAACGCTGAAAATTGCGGTGTCTGCAAGTTTTTACCTCTAATTTTCTTTCAAAAGGACTTTCAGGAACCTCGCAAAAGGTCTTATATCCTGATCGACGCTAGCTGATTCTAGGGCTGCCATGTAGGCCGTTCGTTCTTCAACTGGGATTATGGTCCACGGATAGCCGCCTGATGCCATCATGGTGTTCATTAAAAACCTTCCCATCCTGCCATTACCATCGATGTAGGGATGTATATACACAAAGACAAAATGTCCGAGTACAACACGGACGGCCGCTTCCTTTTCTTCCTCCAGTAGGTCAAAAAAGGCAGGCATAAGATCGCGCACGGCCTCCTTGTTAGGGGGAACATGCATCGAGCGTCTGATATAGACCGGGCCGTTTCTGTAACCGGCAAGATCGCCAGCTTTTAGCAGGCCTGTCGTAACACTGGGCGCGAAGAGTTCACGGTACCATGTGCCATGTTCCTTATAAACGGTGACACCAGGGTTACTGCCGTCCAGGATTTTCTCAATGCTTTGCTTGGCCTCCTGGAAAGCTTGCCAGTATCCACGCGCTGCCATCGCATTTCGATGGTCGCGATCACCTTCATCCTCTTCAGGGTTCCAGGTTCCTGATTTGACTCGCTCAATTAGTTCAGGGCTTACGCGGTATCCTTCGATGGACAGTGAGTGATAGGCATCCGAAGTATATAGCTCTTCGATTTTTTTGAGATAGGTGTGTTTCTCTTTCGGAATGCCCGGTGCTTCCGGAAATTCTTCAAGAATAATTTCCCGCATGTTTTGCCACATCAAATTTATGCGGCCCACATAAGGTGATTTTTCTCGTTTGGAGAATATCAGCGGGCTTGCGGTCTCGAAAGGGTCGTTCTCCCTGATCTCGTAGCCAGCTGCTTTCATGGTATTCACGATGTCGTCTGCAAGATTGTCCCTGCCGATATTGCGGAAGGCCCCGGCTAGCCTACCCGCTATGGTGCTGTGGCCTCCTTCAAGCAGACGCTCCAGGACTTCGGAAGCATCGGAGATCATGGCTAGGGCCGTGCGCATATCGGTAGGCTTTTGTCTGTAGCTCGCGGGAGCGCTGGCAATCAATGCCGCCGGTAACGAAAACAACCGCAGGCCTTCTGTGATAATTGTGGCCTTTTTGTCGGGAAGGTCAGCGCGGACATCAAGCAGTGATGTGTCATGGGGCAGGTTGGTGACATTATTCGTTTCTTTCTTCGTCCTCACGAGGAGCTGTTTGGGGACAGTCGTATTCCCTGTATGGAGGGCCAGCGATTGCTCTGGTGATAGGCACCAGTCTTTGCCAAATCTAGTTTCAAGATAGGAAGCACAGAAGTCCCAGAAGGAGGCGTACCACGATGTACTTTCTCCTGCCGGTTCGTCCGGTCGGGCGGGGATGTACCAGCCCTTGATGACCTCCTGCAAAAACCCATTCTTGATTAGCCGCTCGCGGTGTGTGCGGCTCAAATCGCGTGATCTAATGGCAACAGTTCCTTGTTCTTGCAGCGCTTTAAGCGTCTCAAGGGACTCTGCCAGTTTTTCCGATGGTGTAGCCATGGCGATTGCCCTTTCTTCCTTCTAACCAGCACATTAAATCTAGTTTATTGTGCTGATCTATTAATAGTTTATTAAGTATTACACTATTTAGTTTATTGTGTCTATTTAATTCTAGTTTATTGTGTAGTTCTAGAGCTAGTTTATTGCGTTTTAAGGTTGGTTCCTGGGTTTGTGTGGGAGTGGTCTAATGCCCGGCCAAAGGAGGTTGAAGAACGTCCTGAAGGGGCGGGGGAATGTGGCGATGTTTCATGAAATCACAGATGGCCCAAGGTGGCGAGCGTTCCAGTTGGCCCTGTGTGAATTTAAAAAATCGGAAGAAACTTTCGCCTAAAGGGCGGGAAATGTCGTGATTATGGCAGCAGTCAGCGTAGCGCTTTCCGTACTGATCGCAGCCGCATAGTTCGTTAGCACCTGATTCTGACATCCGCTCGTAAGCATAGGGGACTGACTGACGACCGGGCCACCTTCCCAGCATTTTCAGGTGTTCGTGACGCAGCGCCCACAACGTGTAGAGGTCGATTAGAGTGATCAGGCTACCCCCGGCATTCCAGGTGTCGTCGCTTGGGTCGAAAGCACAGATCGACCCGTCTGGAAAATTGGTGTGGCGAGGGCCTATCCAGTCCCAATAGACTGGTGTTGTCCAAAAGCCCCAGCTTTTTTGTGTGCACTCTCCTGAAAAGGGGATGGCGGTCAGGAATGTGGCTGTCTTTTCCAGTCCGGGTAGCACCGTACTTTCTGTGAGCAGCCACATCCCTTCCGCCTGTTGCCAGACTTTCGTCCCGGGGTAGGCATCCCGTAGCGCATCTAGCTCGGCTTCGTATGTGGCACGAAGACCTGAGCGGATGAGCTGTGGGGCTTGACCGGGCGGCCTGGGTCGCATGGGCGCCCCTTGCCGTCTGGTGGTCCCTTGCCGTGACCCGGTTGCGGATCGGTTCTGTCTTTCTTCGACATTGTTCATGTCCTCACCCGGTATTTCAGTAACAATGGCAGCGTCGCCGGGCTGTACAACCCCGCCATTGTAAACGCACGGATACTGGTCGCGATCGAGCTGTAACCCTATGTTCCGCAACGAATTTATTGTCTTAACTTCCATTACTTCTATGTAGTGTTCGTTGTTCCATGTGCGGTCCCTGTAACTCGTTTTTTCTTGACCACCCCTAAATAGTCATCTATTATTTGACGGATTCGTCAAGTTTCTGGCCAAAAATAAAGGCCGGAATAGCCTACAATTAAAACGTCAATTAAAACTATACGGAAGCGTCAAGTTAATGTCAATGCCGGATGGAGAATTATTCAAGAAGAGGTTGGTCGATACGCGGAAGCGGCGCGAACTGAGCCAGGAAGGCCTGGCCAAAATGGCGGGGTTGCCCGCGACGGCCATATCTCATTTCGAATCAGGTGGACGAAAACCGTCCTTTGACAACCTCCGGAAGCTGGCCGATGCCCTGGAGGTGTCGATTGACTACCTCATGGGCCGCACCGACGAGATAAGCGGCCATGTATTAGCTGAGGCAGAAATCTTCCGAGATTACGAAAATCTGACAGAGGATGATCGGGAAGCGGCTCGCATATTCATGGCGACCTTGGCGAAACGGAATAAGGACAAATAACAAGGAGTTTTTCACCGGTGAGCGAAATATGGCAATGGACTGCGACCAAGCTGGGTGAACAGACAGCAGAGGAACACTGCACATCTTTACCGGTTGATCCCGTCGCGCTTGCCCGCAAGTTGGGTATCGAGGTGGAACCGCTTCCGCCAGACAAGAAGACCGTCTCGGGTATTCTCGTTCAAGCGGGCACTGCATTCGGAATCCAGTACGCCACTTACATAGACAGCCCTGGATTTCAGAATTTTTGTGTCGCTCATGAGTTGGGGCACTATTTTCTCCCTGAGCATCCTGAAAAATTACTATCCGGCGGATTTCATCAATCCCATGCGGGCTTTTCGTCTTCAGATCGGTGCGAGCAGGAGGCCGATCACTTTGCTGCCGGTCTCTTGATGCCGTCCTTCCTATTTGATCCTGTGATGAACAAGGTTCAGAGCGGGCTTAAGGCTATCGAGACGTTGGCTTCTCAATGCCAGACTTCGCTGACTGCAACGGCCATACGCTATGCGCAGAAAACCCCCGATGCCGTGGCAGTAATCATCAGTGAAGGGGGCCGTGTTCACTATACTTTTATGTCCGATGAAATGAAGGGGATAAAGGGGCTGAACTGGATCAGGAAAGAAACGCCAGTTCCGCGTGATACTGTCACTCACAGGTTTAACCAAGTTAAAAATAATGTATTGACCGGTGCGACCGCTGAAAATAATTCAGGTTTGACGGACTGGTTTGGTTGCGATCTGCCCTACGAACTTTATGAGGAGGTCAAAGGCCTCGGTAACTATGGTAAGACCTTGACGGTGCTGAGTATTGATGACCTCCCAGACCAGGAGGAGATTGATGAAGAGGAGGAGCTTCAAGAATCCTGGACGCCACGATTTCGTCGATGAGAGTGATACCGAAATCCCGTATTGGGGGGAATGCACAGTCATTGACGGTGCTGGGCTCTCGTGAATCGAACCTCTTTGCTGAATTCTGGCTCTCCGACTTCGACCCCTTGCGCCTAAATTGGATGCCTAATGAAAGTGAGTCCGCGCCATGAAAAAAATAGATGGAGTGATCCAGCTCAGTGCCTCTGATCTTGTCGGGCACCTAAATTGTTCACATTTGAGCTCACTTGACCTTCAAGTCGCGTCGGGAAGCCTGTCTAAGCCTGATCATTATGATCCCTTGCTTGAAATACTGCGGGAGCGAGGGTTCAGGCATGAACAAGAGTTCATCGCACACCTTGAAGAAGCGGGGCATGAAATAACTGCCATTGAAGGTGTCGATATCTATGATGAGGCCGTGAACGCCACGTTAAAGGCTATGCGTGACGGCCCGGAAATTATAGTCCAGGGCGCACTGCGCCATGGCCGGTGGAGCGGACGCGCGGATATCTTAAAGCGAGTCGAGCTCCCGTCTGATCTGGGTAGCTGGTCTTATGAAATCATCGACACGAAGCTGGCGCGAGAGACTAAAGGGAGCAGTGTGCTCCAGCTCTGCCTCTATGCCGATCTTCTGTCCCACATGCAGGGCCTTGCGCCTGAAAATGTCTATATCATATCGCCATGGACGGATTTCGAGCCGCAGCAGTTCAGGTATCCGGAATATGCAGCCTATTTCCGGCGGGTCAAACAATCGGCGGAATGTGCCGTAGATGAAGAACAGGATGTAGAGACCTACCCTGATCCCAAATCCCATTGTGATATCTGCCGCTGGCAGAATGATTGCGACCAACGAAGACGCGATGACGACCATCTTTGTCTTGTAGCGAATATTTCAAAAAGTCAGATCAATGAATTGTGCGAGCATGGCATACAGACCAGACATGCCCTGGCTGCTCTGCCATCTCCGCTTCCGTTTACGCCGAAAAAGGGTTCTCCGCTTTCTTTGGAAAAGGCGCGAGACCAGGCCGCCATTCAGGTCAGGGCCCTGGAACTGGAGGCGCTCCAGTACGAGCTTCTGGATATTATTGCCGAGACAGGCCTGGCAGCCCTTCCGGAACCGTCTCCCGGAGACATATTTTTTGATATTGAAAGCGATCAATTTGTCGGCGAGCACGGTATCGAATATTTGTTTGGCTACGCCTATGCCGATGACAGCGGAGAACTGCACTATGAAGCGGCGTGGGCCTTTGATCGTGAAGCTGAAAAGGCAGGTTTCGAGCGCTTTGTCGATTTTTTTTCTGCGCGACGGGAATTGTATCCCGAGCTGCACATTTATCATTTTGCGCCTTACGAACCTGCCGCACTAAAACGGCTGATGGGCCGCTATGCGACGCGCGAGAATGAAATCGATAACCTGCTGCGGGGAAAAGTGTTTGTCGATCTTTATAGTGTCGTGAGAAATGCGCTGAGAGCCAGTGTTGAAAGCTATTCCCTGAAGAAGCTTGAGCCGTTTTTCGAGTTTGAACGTCAGGTGTCGTTACATGAGGCTAACGTCGCACTGACGAAACTATCCGCCGGGCTTGAGCTGAATGATATTCCATCCATTACAGATGACACGAAAGATATTGTCCGGCGGTATAACGCTGATGATTGCTTTTCTACAGGCTTACTCAGGGATTGGCTTGAAACGTTGAGGGACGGCCTTCTTTCGGGTGGTGTGGAAGTGCCAAGGCCAGAACCGGGACAGGAAGGCCCTAGCGAAGAATTGGATGAACAGTCCCAGCGTGTGCAGGAACTGATTGCGCGGCTGACCCATGATGTCCCCGTCGATATCAATGAGAGAAGTCCGGAGCAACAGGCCAGGTGGGTTCTGGCCTACTTGCTTGAATGGCATCGCCGGGAAGACAAAGCGGTCTGGTGGGAGTATTTCCGGTTAAGTGCGCTGATACCGGATGAGCTGGTAAGCGAAAAGTCGGCGCTCGCTTATCTGACGTTAGTCGGGCAAGTAGACGCTACGACAACGGGCATTCCTACTCACCGCTACCGGTTCGCGCAACAGGATACGGATATTCGCATTGATGATGAGTTGAGACAGGTTGGAGGAGACAAGATAGGCAGTGTTGTGGCCGTGAATGCGGAAGAGCGGACGGTCGATATCAAAAAATCCCGTGCGACCGCTGAGATTCATCCCGAAGCCGTCTTTGCGCATAAAATCATTCCGGCAAAGGAGCAGGCGTCATCACTCTTCCGGCTGGGGGAATATGTTGCCGATCATGGTATTGAGGGGGAGGGGGCCTACAAGAGTGCGCGTGATCTGTTGCTGCGCCTGCCTCCGGACGTAAGTGGAGAGTTATTTCGCAATGAAGGCGAGGATACGCTTTCTGCCGCATTAAGAC
Organism: uncultured Halieaceae bacterium; assembly: GCA_963976655.1. Taxonomy (GTDB): domain Bacteria; phylum Pseudomonadota; class Gammaproteobacteria; order Pseudomonadales; family Halieaceae; genus Marimicrobium. Next base: position 3,181 of record CAXBLB010000003.1, on the reverse strand, counting down.
TGAGTTCGATGCTGATTGGCGGTGTTCTCCCTGTCCAGGGGCCGCCGGGGACCGGTAAATCCTATACCGGTGCTCGTATGATCTGCGCGTTTGTGAGTCAGGGTAAAAAAGTAGGGATTACGGCGAATAGCCACAAGGTAATCCGCAATCTCATTGACAAAGTAAATGAAGCCAGCGAGGAGATGGGTATTGCCCTTCATTGCGTCCAGAAGCCGGGGATCATGGAGCCGGATCAGGATCAGTTGTCTTTTGTGAAAAATAACGGCGATGTAATCAACGCGCTATCACGGGGCGTAGCACAGGTAGCGGGCGCTACGCACTTTTTCTGGTCGCGGGAAGAGGCGTTTGAATCCGTTGATGTGCTCGTGGTTGATGAAGCGGCACAGATGGCGCTGGCCAATGTCCTGGCTGTAGGGCAAGCAGCGCCGGTGCTTATTTTGCTCGGTGACCCCCAGCAACTTGAGCAACCATCGCAAGGGTCGCATCCGGATGGAACCGGCGTATCCTCGCTGGATCATATTCTTGGCGGCCATCCCATTATCCCGGAGGACAAGGGACTGTTTCTGGAGCATACCTGGCGGCTTCATCCTGATATATGCGATTTTACGTCAGAGCTGTTCTATGAAGGAAAACTCAGTTCGATTGCCGGTTGTGAACTCCAGCAGATACGCTCACAAGGCTTGTTTAGCGGCTCTGGACTTCGATACGTTCCGGTCGTTCATTCGGGAAATACCAGCTCATCGCTTGAAGAGGCGCGGGCTGTCAAATTCATTGTCGATCACATACTCGGGCAGACCAGTGAGTGGACGGATAGATCAGGTGAGGTCAAGCTTCTGACGCTCGAAGACATCTTGATAATCACGCCCTATAACGCACAAGTCTTTGAAATGCAGCAGCTGCTTCCCGGTGCCCATGTAGGCACAGTGGATAAATTTCAGGGACAGGAAGCCCCGATCACAATTTATTCAATGGCCACGTCCAGTCACGTGGACGCACCGAGAGGCATGGAATTTCTTTACAGTAGCAATCGTTTGAATGTCGCCATTTCCCGTGCCAAATGCCTTTCCATTCTCATCGGTTCACCGGCGGTTTTTGAAGCGGACTGCCGGACGCCCAGGCAGATGAAGCTGGCGAACGCGCATTGCCGTTATCTGGAGCTTGCCCAGGAGATTCTACTGGAGAGATAAGTCCCGGGGCGCGTCCGGCTATGCCGGACCGGGCTCTAGGCGCGAGCGCCCGGAGTATTGATATCAAGTCTCCGCCGGGCGGTGACGATCCCTCGCGCTGTGCCATCAATTCGATAGCAGGGTTTCAAGAATTCTGATATTAGAGAAGCTCGAATTACCGAATGCAGTGAAAGCACGATGGCGACCAAAGAAGACATACTGGAACAGATCGTGGAAGAATACCTCGTCCACAAGGGCTATTTTGTTCAGCACAATATCAAGTTTCTTCCCCGCAAAGATCACCCTGATTTCATCCTCAACCAGGATTCCAATCACAGCGATATTGATGTTCTGGCGTTTAATCCCCGTATCGACGGTTCTGCCCGCGTTATGGCAGTCAGCTGCAAAAGCTGGCAAAGCGGTTTCAATCCTGCTTCGGAAATTGCCGCCATTGAAGGGGACAAAACTCGCCGGGGGCGCAAAGCCTGGCAAAGCTTTCGAGAGCTCTGCGTCCCCAAATGGTCCGAGGCCTTTATCGACGCCGTATGCAGCGGCACCGGCACGACTGAATTTACCTATGTCCTCGCTGTAGCCAAAGTCCTTGGCGACAAGTCCGTCTGGGAAAACCACCAGCCCTTCATGGATGCCATGCACGGTAATCCAGTCAGGCTCATCACCTTTGCCGAGATGGTCACCGACATTTATCAGGAGCTCGGTACAACCCTTGCGTCAACCGAAGTCGGACGCATGCTGCAAATGTTCCGCGCCGCCGGTCTTGATATTAAAGGCACGTAAATTCATTTCACCTTCCTTCGCCGGTTTCTTAAGTTTATACGCAAACTCTAGCCGAGCGCGCCGATAGATCAACGGTCTGCCCGCACCATCCCTCTCCACGTTGTTTCGAGTGACCGTGTTGACCGTGCCCTTGCGGTGATCTCTCGTCTTGTACGCCCGTCTTTATCCTTTCGAGTCTTAAGGAAACCGAAAAAGAAAGAAAAAGAGACATGCAACTACTAACCAAATCAATCAACGAGAAGTTCTTGCGGAATGGCCGCTTGCAGGCCGAACGACTGGAGCAAGGCGATAGCGACGCTGATTTCATTCCGGTGGTAAATATCTTTACCGCGGATGCCAATTGTACCTGGCTCCTAACCGAGCTGGACCCGGAAGAGCCCGATATAGCGTTCGGATTATGCGATCTCGGCTTTGGTACGCCCGAGCTCGGCAGTCTGTCTGGTGGCTGCGCCTGGGTATTAGCATTGAGCGGATCAAGCCTGGTCGCCCACAGCAGAATGGCCGTCATGAACGCATGCACCTGACGCTCAAGAAAGAGGCGACGAAACCGCCCAGCTACAATTTCCTGCAACAACAATCTCGCTTCGATGAGTTCATCGAGGGTTACAACAATGACCGTCCCCAGATCACTGCAGGGGCGCTATCTTGGTGAAGTGTATACACCTTCGGCTCGAGAATACTTCCATCCAGAGTCACCTGAGTATCCCTTCCATGACCGGACCATCTAGGTGACGCAGTGCGGCAGGATCTGCATTGGGCGGCGAAAGGTGAACTTCAGCACGGTGTTTGCAGAACAGTGTGCAGGCATGAGAGAGATTTACGATGAAATCTGGCTAGCCAGGAGGCGGACCCCAGCTTTATGGGCTAAGATTTATGCCACGTAGAGGGTGAAATCAGTGTCGAACCCGCGGACAACCCATTCGTCACAAAAGTGTTACCCATGTCTTCGGTATAAAGTGCGACCAACGTGTCGTATATGCAGCATGGGTAATCGACAAGTGTGAGAGGATGACCCGGAACAGGCTTGGGCCTGTTCCGGCCCCTTCGGGGCTTCGCCACTGCGCGGCTCGGTGCAAATCGCTGGCGCGATTTGTCGAACCTGCGGAGCTTCGCGCACCAACCCAAACCGCCAAAACGCAAAACCCCCGCTGGGCGGGGGCTTTTTTGAGCTTATCGGCGGATAGGTTCCACTTTATTCCGGGCGGATAGGTTACACAATT